>NZ_CP038150.1:417500-1919856 GCF_004524855.1 Paraburkholderia pallida
GCAGAAAAGCGTGGCTCGCGGAGCGAGTCGAGGACTTTGCGAGAGCCGTCGGTGCGGAATACGCGAAGGTGCGCGCCCGCCCCCTTTCAATCCCTCCCAGTCCGGCGCCGCAACTCGCCCGGCTGAAAACCCCGCAGGAAATGCGCGCTGTTGTAGAGGGCGCGATCAACGACGCCCTCCCCTGACTGACCAGCGACTACAGCAGCACAGCCCCCCGCGGCTCAGCGCACATTGCAGCCCGACATCATCCGACCTGCTGCGCCGCAGCCTCATCGAAGCGCCGCTCGCCATCGCCGATAGGTCCGAGCCCTTTTGTTTGCGGCAGAAACACCGACGACACGGCTCCCGTTGACGTGTTCAACAAGCCACCCGGCGTCGGGCGTTATCGCCCGACGGCTTCGTTTGACGCGCCGCCTCGGTGCGGGTACAATTCGCGCCGCGGGGTGGAGCAGTCTGGCAGCTCGTCGGGCTCATAACCCGAAGGTCGTAGGTTCAAATCCTACCCCCGCAACCAATATCGAGCCCGCTCAGCGAAAACAAGCGGGCTTTTTCTTTTAGAGCAGCCGCGTGACGCCTCGCTGAACTGGCCTATCAAGGCCTATCCGCCGCTCGCTGCAAATCTCCGCACCAACGCGGAAGCACTGTGAACACTAAGCCCCAGCGCTTGGCCGCCGGGGCTTTCTCTTTCCGCAGACGGAAAGAAACCGCAGAGCGAGTCTGCGGAAATTCATTGCCGTGCACCGCAGCCTCAATCTTGTCTGCGTGCTGCGCCATAGCCATCCGTCGTGCAAATTGGATAGCCCCCCCGTTTTTCCTCTGATTTCCGATTCAAAGGCGGGTATGGAGAATCGGCATTGGCCGGCCTCAGCCCTCGTCGTGGCTAGTCGTAACGCGCTCAGGGGCGGCAACAATGCCGATGGTTGGCCGTCGGCGGACATGCTAGGATTTCCTTCAAACAACTCCGGAGAATGCTATGCCGTTCATCTGCGAAAACGTTGAATGTCGTGCCGTGCTGGCTCGCGGGCAGGTCAGATCCAGTTACGAAGACGACGGGTGGTGCTTCTACTGCCCAGACTGCAAAGTCAGAAACGAGTTGAAAGATATCAGTGCACCTGGTAGTCCTGTCGAATTGGCTCAGCCAGAAAAATCCGTCCTTCCTCACAAAGTAATAGCGACTGCTCGACCATTGGATGATGGTAGATACGCAGCGCAATTGCGCGTTCAGAGGGCACTCGGTGTGAGAGGAACGTACGCGGTCGAAGAGCACTGGGAGCAACTCGGTGTATTCCTCGACGCTCAAGAGGCCATTGCGCATGCGAAGTCTTTCGCAACAGATCTGCTGGAGCGAAAGGCCTGATCGCGAGTGACACGCCGGATTGCGCCATCCCCATCACGGCACGGATTTTTACGGAAGGACCAAAACCGTAGATCCGTGCGACAACTTTGTGCTGCACGGCATGCATGCCGTGCCGAAAGCGAATCCGCTTTCGGCACGCTCGATTGGCGGCAGAGACGGTCCTGCCGAGAGGACAAGCGCGGGTTAGCATGACTGCCGGAGTCGCACGGTGTGGACGGCGCCACACCTGGCGATTTCCCGCACGGAAGCCAGCAATGGAGACCGATAGCACACCGTACGCAGGACTCGATGTGCACGAGGTCACGGTCACCTATGCGCTTGGCGAGGACGAACTGCCTGGCAAGATCGTGACGACAAAGGCGGATATTGATCGCCTGCGCAAGCGTCTCCAATCGAAAGCGATCACGTGCTTTCTCGAGCGTGGCGCTAACGATCGGCCAAACGCTCGATCACTTCTCTATGCTCCTCAATGACTTGCCGCAGGATGTCGCGCGCCTCCTGCTTCCCTTCCGGGGTGGCCAAGTCAACTTTCTTCCGCGGCGCAATCCTGACACGCGGCTTCAGGAATATTCCATACACCTTTCGTGGCGCGGTCATATTTGGCCTCCGACTGCATTGCCAGGGGTTGGGATGGCTGGATTCGTCAACCGACTTCGCACATCAGGGCTTCGGATCTTTGCGGTGCAGGACGATATGCCCTCCGTGCATCGTGCGCCTCCAGGCTTCGTCGGCATGCCGCTGGGCCGATTTCAAGGTGTGCGCTGCCCGTTGGCTGGATTTGGGCACCGGGGTGAACGCGGAAGTCAGGCCGGAAAATGCACGGCGGACAGTCTTGGTGACCATGATTCGCTCCGCGTTGATATCGGAACGCTCAGTCTAGCCTTCCTTTCACGGGTTGCGATACTGTACGTTTACCCAGCCACGGTGGTGCCGCCCGCGCGATGCGGAATGCATAAGAGCCGCGCGACTAGTCAAGTTTCATGATCCCCATTTGCATTGCAGTGCTGGCGCACATTACAACCAACCGATCATGCGATACGCCTTCAGTCATACGATGGTTTAGAACCTCGTCGAATGTACCGGCACACTCCGAAACCGCGTTCATCGCGTCACCTTCTGTCCGGTTATATGCGCCGGCGATGAGCCACTGAGCACGGCATTTTGCAGCGTCTATTGTTGCCTGGGCGGACGCATCGGGACCCGCCGCCCGGCATTCAGGAACAGGTATAGGCTGGAATGCTTGCGACAACGTGGGGATAAGGAAGGCGGCGGCAGCAATGTATCGACGGCACATAGCAGCTCCTTTCGAGAGGATCTTCTTATCGCCATTACTCGGTGGCCCGCGTAGCCACGAATTCAGTCCGCGAGCGGCGCAGAGCCGTTAGTTCCGGGCGAAGAGTCAGTCGACAATCTAGCACCTCCGTTGCATAACGTCAGTGACCTGGCGTACTCACTGATTGCCTTTTCTGCTTCTTCTCCCGCTCATCCACCCCATCTGACACCGCCCGGCTTGCTAACACAAATTTCCCCCACCAACTACCCCCCAATATCGACAGGAAGTGGCTCGGCTGCAGGCAGGTGTATTCTGCCGCAGCATGCATAAGGTCCATGTCTAAAGCAGATTACAAATGAGGCATTGCTCGCTGAGTGCACAAGGTCCGCGAAAGGGCGGCGGATGAGATGAAGCGATCGGCAGATGAAAGTCGCCGGCCTTGGCCACAGTCGCGTGTAGAAACTGATAGCCCATTCGGGAGCTCGCCCGCACGGCCAGTCGCGCCTTCAATTCTGGTTTCCATAGCAAAACGAAAAGAACACTAAGCGCGGACTCGCGGCGGCATCCGACCGCGAAGGTTTGTGCAATTGAACCGAATCGACAGATAGCGGCAGCACACGATGCACCGCCTGCTATCCGCACTTTCGCTACAACGGGGGGCTAATGGATCAATTGCCAAACGTTATGCCGACCAGAGCCACCTGGTCGCTTGCGCCAACCCACGGCGCGAAGCCGCATCAATCGGCTTTTCAAAGCATCTGCGCGCGAACGGCCCCTCCCTGAGCGCCCCCGCAGGTTCGCAACCCTTGTGACGCCCTGCGACGAACGCCGTGAGCCAGCTTGCGAGACGCATCGGCTATCGCGTGAATTAGCTCTAGAAAGAAGGAGCCCCCAATGTATCGGCATGCCGCAAATCATCCTCCAAGCCTTGATGAGCCGCTAGTCGGCGATGAGGTATTCGCGTCGATCTTGACTATAAGCGCCGCCAGCAAGTGGGCACTGCCGACACGCGCTCCCTCGATTTAGCCAGCCCCAGCCGCTCACGGTCTACTTGTCTGTACGCCCTTTGGGAGAATTAAATTGTCCTCATCTGCCGTAGACGCTCTACTCACCCGTGAGATGCGTGACGATCTCGCCGAACTTGCGAATGGTATCGCGCCTCTTCAGCAATGGATCGAGCAAAAGAAATACAACCCCGAGAAGGATCCGACGTTCAGTGGCAAAGCGATGCCATGGCGGGCACCCGGCGCCAGCCTGACGCCGGCCAGGACCGGTCTGATCGACTTCTTCGAAGGATTGCTGCGTGAAACGTCGGATGACGTGCAGAGCAAGAACACGTGGGAGAAGATCGCTGCCGATCCCCTAGCTCGTTTTCCCATCGATGATGTCCATACCTGGCGTGCCGAGCGAGGCCTCGATGAATCCGCCAGTTTCGGAATCGTCAAATCACAAAACGTGCTGCTGGATATTCAAAATCGTCAGATCGCACGCCTCACTTTCTACCAGGAGACGCTGCCAGACCTTGCGTATTGCCTGTCGCTTTCCAGACCCGACACCCCCGCAGCGTGGGTCACGTTCGCGCAGCAATTGTTCACCGACCAGGTGAGCGCGTGGCCAGGCACGGCTTACTCCGCCAGCGTATTCCTGAACCAGTTTGCAGCCGATCTGCTGTACGCGATGCTCGGCATGCGCAACTTCTCCGCAGTTCCGGAGCATCCTGAATACGCCACCGCCTTGTTGACCGAGCTGGGTCAGCCGCGTCGACGCGGCAACAAAAACACGCCTGCTCAAGCGGCGGAGGCAGTCAGGCGCTTCCTCGCACAGATTGACAGAGACATGCACACGGGAGATGCACAATGAGCACCGCTGACGTTGACTTTATCGTAGTGGGCACCGGCGGCGGCGGCGGCACGTTGAGCTGGATGCTGGCCAGGGCGGGCTACAAGGTGGTGGTGCTGGAGCAAGGCGCCGATTGGTCGCTGCCCAAGGAGGAGTCCGGCAATGACTTCGACCTGGCCATGCAGGACGAATATCGCTTCCAGCAGCAAAAACCGGACGGCAAACGGCAGCCGCGTGGCGACTACAACACCTTTCGTCCGGTCGATGGCATGCAAGCGAAGCCGATGAGTTCCAACATGATCGGCGGCTGGACCGGCACGACCTTGGGCGGCGGCTCCAATCTGTGGGGCGGATGGGCGGTACGCGCATTGCCGGTCGATTTCCGCTTGCGTGACCACTACAGCAAAACCGGCCAGCTCAAGCAGTTCGAGGCATGGGGATATTCAGTTGCCGACTGGCCGGTGTCGTACAACGAGATGGAGCCGTTCTTCAATGTCACCGAAGCGATGCTCGCGGTAAACGGCGATCGAGGCCTGATGAACGAGGCGTTGACCGGCAGCGCCTGGTACAAGTCGCTCAGCCAGACGAATCCGGAACTCGAGTCGTACGGCCACTGGACTTCCGCATTTCCCTATCCATCGCCTCCCTATCCGCAAAAGCCGGTCGGACAATTCTTCAGCGAAGGCGCAAAGGCGAACGGCATGCATCCGCTTCCCATTCCTACCGCGCTGGTCAATCCGGCGCTGAATGGTTATCGGACCCGCGAAGAGCTGGCCAAAGCGCTCGAAACGATGAACGGCAGACATGGCACGTTCTGGGCACAACCTGCGGAGAAGCTTTGGTCCGACCGTATCCGCGACGCATGCAACATGTGCGGCTTCTGCGAGGACTTCATCTGCTGGGGCAGTAATGCTCCCAAGAGCGGCGTGTTCTCCACCACGCTGGTGGAAATGCGCGACCTCCCCGAGCATGCGGACATACGGACCAATGCCAAGGTCTATGAGGTGCTCTACGATTCGCGGCTGCGGCGCGCCAGCGGCGTGCGCTACCTGGACATCTCCGATCCCGACAACCCGAAGAAGGTCGAAGTCCGCTCGAAATACGTGGTCTTGTCATGCGGCGCGGTGCAGTCCGCGCGATTGTTGCTGATGTCGGGGCCGCCGGAAGGCCTGGGGAACCGTTTCGGCAACGTCGGCCGCAACGTCATGTTCCATTTGTTCAATCTGAGCGCCAGCGTGACCTTGCCGGAGCAGTATCAGGGCCTGCTGCATCCGGAACTCGGCAACATCGGCTCCACGACCTGCTACGACGACTACTTCATTCCCGGGGACAAGTCCGGGCAGTGGTGGAAGATGGGCATTCTAACGGCCGCGGAGAAAAAAAATCCGCTGCACGGCGCTGTGAATACCCTCAATAGCGGGGCGATCGGGATGGATATGCTCCGGCAGATGGACGCCTATACACGGCAACTGGATTTGCGCACCACCGGCGACGATCATCCGATGCCGAATAACCGGGTCACGCTGGATCCTGAATACGTCGACGAATACGGCTTTCCAGTGGCGCGAATCACGCGCAGCTTTGGCGAACATGAGCAACTGATCTTCCGCCTGATGCAAAGCCGCTTCCAGAAGATCTTTGAACACTACAAGAAGATCGGCATTCAGGTGACCAACTCCGATCCGCAGTTGCTTACGCTGTTTGGCGACCACCAGTTGGGAACATGTCGCATGGGCGACGATCCCCGCACCTCTGTGCTGGATCGCAATTGCCGCATGCATGAGGTGCCAAACGTATTCGTGGTCGATACCAGTTGCTTTCCAAGCGCACTTGGGGTCAATCCGATGGCAACCGCCATGGCCAACGCGCTGCGGGTCGGAACCTGGATGATCGAGTCGCTTAAAAAAGGCAGCGAGCTCAATTAGGCGGCCCGGCAAGCTCAATAGCCATACGTGCCCCCGGGGCGATCGATCGTCGGCCCCGGTCACCATTTCGCCTCTCCATTTCAGGGACCACAGCATGAACCGTATGACTGCGCAGATTTGGCAAAACTGGGCCGGCAATGTGACCGGTACGCCGGCGGCGATTTCTACTCCCCGTACCCAAGATGACATCAAGGAAATCATCCAGCAGGCGCGTCGGGAGAACAAGAAGGTGCGTGTGGCCGGGAGCGGCCACAGCTGGGGCCCGCTGGTTCCGACCGACGGCTATCTGATTCGCCTGCAGCATTTTGCCGATGTTTCCATCAATGCCGGGAAGACGATAGTGACGCTCGGGCCTGCTGTCACAGTCGATCAACTGGCGCAATTCTTCCTCGACCATGACGTTTGCGTGCCATCTAGCGTCGGCATCGGTCTTGGCGAAGCCACGATGGGCGGGGTTTTTTCGACCGGATGTCATGGCTCCGGAATCGAAATGCCTTCGGTATCCGACTGGATCGTCGGCGTCGAGCTCATCGACGCGAACGGCGAGGTCAGGACCTATTCACAGGACAAGGACGGCGTGCGCGTCATGAACATGCTGAGGCTTTCGCTAGGCATGTGCGGCGTGATCACCGCATTTCAGATCCGCGTTCAACCCATGTTCAACGTGCACGTAGTCGAGTCCAAGGAATCCGTGGCATCGACTCTGGCGGGATTGAAAGAGCTGGTGATGGGCAACGCGTACGCCGAGGTCTCCTGGATGCCGTTCAACGATCAGATCTGGGTGCAAAAGGCCAATGTGACCGATCTGCCGATCACGCGCGACGGCTTCACACCGCCGGCCAATCCGTTTCGCGACAAGCTTTATGCAGCCGGAAGCGCGCTGGCCCTGGATGCGCTGGAAACCACGCCCGAGATGACGCCTGACATTCTGAGGACCAGTTTCCAGATGCTCGATCCCGGAAACTACGTTTCCAAAATCACCCACTATCTGCACTGCGCGGACTACGGGTTCCTGCTCGACCGCTATCGTCTGCTGGACATCGAGGTCGTTTTTGAAATCGACAAGTCGTTCGACACGGTGCGCCGCGCATTTGCCATCGCAGCGGAAAAAGTCGAGGAATGGCAGAAGAATGGCAAGTACCCATTGAACTCGACGCTCGGCTTCCGCTTCATCAAGAACAGCGACGCGACGCTTTCGTCATGCAGGGGAAATACGTATACCTGTATGGCTGAAATCTTCAGCTATCACAAGACCGACGAGTGGGCGATCTTCGCGGGAGAGCTGGTGCACGCCTGGATGAAGGAGTTGCCGCGCGCGCGCCTCCATTGGGCCAAAGCGTTTCAGTACGTTCCTGACAATGTGGCCGCCATTCGTGAGGCGTTCGGTTCTCAGTTGACCGAATTTCTCGAAATCAGGAGGGAAGTCGGGGTCGATCCTGATAACCTGTTTGTTAACGATGTACTCGCTGAGTTGTTTGGTTTGGCAGGTCGAGCGGATGGCGGTCGCTGATTTACCGCCTGAGGTCGATGATTTTTGGTGAATTGGCCTTAACTTGTTTTCGCGGCGGGCCGCGGGCGTTGCCCCTGTGCGGGGCGGCACCTACTTTTCTTTGCAGCCGCAAAGAAAAGTAGGCAAAAGAAAGCGGCTCACACCGCTAGTGTGACGCGGTCCCCCACTGCCCTGTCAATCGAAGTGGCTCCGGGGCATCCGTCATCTCGCACATTCCGCCTCAGTGACAAGGGGCTCATGCTTCCCGCCACGCGCTACGCGCGGGCGGAAGGGTATGCATGGAAAACCGGGCGGGCTGCGTGGCGAATGCGCGAAGTTCTGCCGGGCAAATTGGCGAATGTGCAAGAATGGTTGCGAGCAAATATGCTGGAGTCCTACTGATACGCGAGAGTGCTTCCATTTGAACACGTGGAATTCTGCGAATACGTGTATATCCCAATGGTTTTTGTTATGCCCCACGGCGCGCGCAGCGCCGCCGGATGGATGAGCCCTTAGTCACTCCGGGTGACGTCGCGTGGTGACAGACGCCCCGGAGCCGCTCCGATATACAGGGCAGTGGTGAACTGCGTCACACTGGCGGTTTGGGCGGCTTTCTTTTGCCTACTTTTCTTTGCCGCGGCAAAGAAAAGTAGGTGCCGCCCCGCACAGGGGCAACGCCTGCGGCCCGCCGCGAATACAAGTTAAGGCCAACTCGAACCCGGCTTCCGGCAATGCGAATTTTGCCACTAGACTGACAACCCTCCAGACACCTCAATAGCAGTGCCATTCACAAAACTAGCGTCATCCGACGCAAGAAACGCATAGACATTCGCAATTTCGCCAGGCGCTCCAAGCCGCCGCTGCCAGCAGGCACTGCGAAACCCTTCAAGCACTTTGTCGGGCATGGTGCTGAGAATATCGGTCGCGATAAATCCCGGACACACCGCATTGACCCGAATGCCCTTGGGCCCAAGCTCCCTGGCCCACGTCTTCGTGAATCCAATCACGCCAAACTTGCTAGCCGCATAATTCGTCTGTCCGAAGTTCCCATAAATGCCCACGACACTCGACGCATTGAGCACCACGCCACGCTGCTGCCCGATCATCGTATCGACAACGGCCTGCGTGCAATTAAAAACGCCCTTCAGATTGACATCGATAACCTTATCGAACTGCTCTTCGCTCATGCTCTGCAGCCGCGCATCCTGCGTAATACCCGCGTTGTTCACGAGAATATCGATTCGGCCGAACTGGCGCTTCAAGTCCGCAACCACTGCATCGATACCAGCGCGATCAGTCACGTCGACCGCACGTGCAACAGCCGAATACCCACTCGCGCTCAGGCTGAGCGCCTCCCGCTCCACACCTTCCGCAAAACGATCACACAGCACGACAATCGCGCCTTCGCTCGCGAATTTCCTTGCCGTCGCCAGCCCAATGCCCGCAGCGGCGCCGGTAATAATCGCAACCTTGTCTTTCAGTTTCATTGCTTTCGGTCTCAAGAAAAAATGGCACCGCACAGTCGTGGCGATCCGGCAATCTGCTCGACCGATCCCCGCAATCCGCCCAGGCGCGCGGCGCCCCGCTTCAGTTACGCCGAAACGGCGTCCGAAGCGTCCAACTTCTGCATCCCGCTGATTACATCGACGTGATCCTTCGGCACGAGTCCGGAGTGCACCGTCGTCCAGCAGCCAGGACAGAAATGCTCGCGGAACACGACCTCCGTATCAACGTAATACGAAGGATCGACGCGGACGTTCGAGCTGCCGGACACCGGATCGGAGTCCCGGCACGCCAGCGACAGCCGTTTGTCGTGATCGCTCAGTTGATGGCCACAGTGCCTGCAAACGACCACCGCTCCACCCGCCACCGCCGCGAGCCCGAGGTTGTCGTCGATTGCGCGCGCCTTCTCCGGATCGAACTTGCCAGTCAGTTGCTTCGGGGCCGGCGCAGCATATTTCTGGCGCTCCCCGAGGACCGCCGCGCGTCGGTGTTCGGTTCGGCCAATGTCAACCTCGCCCGCGGCGTCGACGATCACGCCATAGACAAGCTCGGCCGCGCCCTGGCTCACCTTCCCGTTGCGCAGATCGGCCGCGACCGCGCGCGCATCGCGGCGCACCGGATCGCCGTAGCCGCCACCGCCCTGACAATGCAGATAGAGCACGTCGCCCTGCTTGAGCTCGCCCGCCGTCATGCACTGAGCCGTGGTCAGTTCGCCGCCGAGCGAGAACAGATCGGTCGGCACATTGCCCTGAGAGAACATCGAGTCGAGCGGCACGTCGCGCACCACCACGTTGTGCCCCGTGTTACCCGGATGACCGCCCGCGAGCCCCTGGTTCTGCGCGGTTGCCATCCCCGAGCTCGAAAGCACCATCGCCATCGGCAGCGACGAGCCGTACGGCGTGATCGCAACCGATGCGCTGAGCCCGCCGCGATGCCGCCCCGGCCCGCCGGAATCCGGTTCCTCGCGGCGCCAGAGCACAACCAGCGGATACAGCAGTTCGGTCATCTCGACGTCCGGCAGCTTGCCCATCGGAATGCAGAAGAGACCGCCTGTATCGATGCCGTCCGCAGCCGGACGCGCACCGTAGCCGCCCGCCATCGACTCCATCACGACGTCGACGAACGGCGCGTGATGCTTGCCGCGCTGATCGACGCCGGCAAGCACGGCGGTATTCCAGGTGCCGCAGCAAGTCGCCTGGACGTTCGCCTTCATGTCGACGGTGCAGTCGAGCATCTGCGAGAGACATTGCGCGGCCAGGTTGCCGATCGCCCATGCGGTCGCGATCGGCGCCTTGTTGATCGCCGAAGGGAACGTCGCGTTGTTCAACGTGCCCTCGGGCGTGACGATGTCGAAGCAGCGCATCAGGCCGCCGGCCGCCCACGGGATATTGCCGGCGAGCGTCGGCAGCAGCGCGAGCATCACGCCACCGCGCGAACCCGCATACGTGCAGTTGATGACGCCGGCCTGCGGTGCCGTGCCCGTGAAGTCGAACGTCAGATGATCGTCGCGCTTCGTCATCGAGAGCATCAGCTTGTGCGGACGGCGGTCGCCCGCCTCGGCCTGATCCATGTAGCTCGATGCCTGCCACGTGCCGTCGGGCGCATCGCGCAGCTTGTCGCGCAGGCGCCGCTCCGCGTCGTTCATCATGCGCTTCATCACCGCCTTGACCGTATCGGGGCCGTACTGCTCGATCAGCGCGAGAATGCGCTTGCGGCCAACGAGATTCGCACCGATCTTCGCGCGCAGATCGAGGCCGATCAGTTGCGGCACGCGCGAGCGGCGCACCCACATGTCGGCCACGTCGCGCTGCAGCTCGAAATTGCGCACGATCTTGATCGGCGGCGTCGGCAGCGATTCGGAAAAGACGTCTGGAGCTACGATCGGCATCGAGCCCGGGGCCACGCCGCCGAGATCCGGCTCATGGCAAATCGCGCTGGTCCAGCCGAACAGCTTGCCGTCGTGGAAGATCGGCGAGAACACGAGCACATCGCTCTGGTGCAAGCCGCCGCCAATCCACGGGTCGTTGCACAGGAACATGTCGCCGTCCTGGATGCCCGGATTGTCCGCGCGGTTCTGCAGCGTCCAGTAGATCGCCAGATCGATCGCGCCGGCGAGCATCGTGTTGTAGAGGCCGATCTGCACTTCCTGGCCGGCCTCGTCGTTGATCGTGAAGTCGTAGTCGTTCGCTTCGGACACGACCGGACTGCCCGACATGCGTTTGAGCGTCTCGCCCATCTCGTCGGTGATCGACCAGAGGCGGTGACGAATCACCTCGTAGGTCAGCGGATGCAGCGCGTCGACGACCTCGTCCGAAACCGTGTGTGCCTTGAGCGATGGCGGCAGCGAGCGCAGCAGCACCTCGGGCGCAACCGGCCGGCTAACAAAAATTTCCGAACCCGGAATGGTGGATTGCATGACGTGTCTCCTTTTCGCGGGTCAGGCCGCGTTCATCTTGATCGACAGATTGCCCAGGTGGTCGATGACGCCGCGCATCCCGTTCGGGACCACGACCGTCGTCGTCGGCACCTGGATCACGGCCGGGCCTTCCACTACGTGGCCGGCGCGCAGGCGCGTGTAGTCGTAGGCGGGGGTATCGACATAGCCGTCGTGCGCATCGAGACAGATCGGACGGCGTTCGATCAGCGCATGCTCGACCGGCGTGCCGTTCGCGGCTTCGATTTCCGGCAGCTCGGGCGAGATCGGCAGCACGCCTTCGCCGCGAACGCGGTAGGTCAGCGCCTGGATGCCTGCGTCACGGAAGCCCGAGCCCGCACCAAACAGCTGGGCATAGAGCTGCTCGAACTTGTCGACCGCGCCCTGCAACGACTCGACCGTGACCGGGCCAGCAGCGAGCGGCGTCGCGACCTCCCCCATCTGCATCCCGTAGCGCATGTCGATTTCCCGATAAAGCTGCGTTTCGACGAACTTGATGCCCTGGCGCGCGAGCACGGTGCTGACTTCTTCCTCGAGGCGTGCGAAGTTTTCGGCGACGCGCACCGGATCGAGCGGCGCGACACCCGGGTCCGACAGCTCGCGAATCACGTTGACCTTCGACGCCGCGAGACCGAATGCCGAGAACGCGGAGGCCACCGGCCCGAGCGGCACCAGCACTTCGCTCGCGCCCACGGCGAACGTATAGGCCGCACAGTGTGCGGGGCCTGCGCCACCGAACGCGTACACGACGAAGTCGCGCGGATCGTGTCCGGCTTCCACTGCGATCTTGCGCAGCAGGTCGCCCGTCTGCGCGTTCTGCACCGCGTAGATCGCCGCGGCGGCTTCTTCTACGCTCAAGCCGAGCGGCTCCGCGATCCGGCGCCGGATCGCGTCGCGCGCGAGCTCCATCGAGAGCGGGCGCTTGCCGCCGAGCAGGCCGCGCGAAGGCAGGATGCCGAGCACGAGATTCGCGTCCGTGATGGTCGGCTCCATGCCGCCGGCGCCATAACATGCGGGCCCCGGCGCGGCCTGGGCGCTCAATGGGCCGACCCGCAGGTTGCCGCCCGCGTCGATCCACGCGATCGCCCCGCCGCCCGAGCCAATCGCCTCGACGCGCAGCGTGGGCACATTGACGGGCGACTGATTGATGATCGTCTGCGCCGCACGCACCGGCTCGCCATCGACGATGAGACCCGCCAGGAACGTCGTGCCGCCAACGTCCGTTGCCATCACGTTGCGATGGCCGAGCTGACCTGCCAGTTGCATCGCGCCGACGACACCGCCCGTGAGGACCGAGCCAACCGTCGTGATCGCCGTGGCCGGGGCTTCGGCCGCCGTGATCGCACCGCCCGAGCTTTGCATCACGAGCAGCGGGCCGACGAGCCCTTCTTCGCGCAACCCCGATTCGAGAGTCTTCAGATAGTCGCGCAGGCCGGGGCCGATCTGCGTGCTCATGATCGTCGTGGCGTGACGCGCATATTCACGGATGCGCGGGCTCACGTCGGACGACAGTGCGACATAGATCTCTGGTGCCTCTTCCTTGATGATCTCGCGCACGCGCTGCTCGTGCGCCGGATTGCGGAACGACCAGAGCAGCGACACGGCGATCGCGTTCACGCCTTGCGCAACACAGTCGCGCACCCCATCGCGCACTTCGGCTTCGTTCAGTTCGACGAGCACCGTGCCGTCGCGGTCCATGCGTTGCGTGACCTCCTTGATCAGGCGCTTCGCAACGAGCGGCGCCGGCTTCGCATGGCCCAGCACATTCTGCAATTCCATCGACGAGCGGCCGAGATATCGGCCTTCGACATTCATGATCGCAATGGAATCTCCGTGCCCACGCGTGGTAATGAACCCAACAGGCGGCACCTTGCCCATCACGAGCGCGTTCAGCGACGAAGTCGTGCCGTGCGCGATGTGGTCCGTGCGTTGCAGGAACTGCGCACGCGACATCTGGAACTGCTCGGCAAGCAGGCCGAGGACATTGAACACGCCAGCCGAATAGTCGGGCGGCGTGGAAGGCGTTTTCGCCGACACGATGTTGCCCAGATCGTCAACCGCCACGCCGTCCGTGAAGGTTCCGCCTACATCCACTCCCACTACGAATCCCATTTCCTGTCTCCTTCAAATGTTGCGTCGTTATTGGCTATTCCACCTGGATAACCACGAATCAGCACACGTCGAACAGCGCCGCGGCACCCATTCCGCCGCCGACACACATCGCGACCACGACATGCTTCACGCCGCGCCGGCGTCCTTCAAGCAGTGCATGTCCGGCGAGACGCGATCCGGTCATGCCGTACGGATGGCCGATCGAAATCGCGCCACCGTTGACGTTGTAGCGGTCTGGATCGATACCGAGCTTGTCGCGGCAATAGAGCACCTGGCACGCGAACGCCTCGTTCAGTTCCCAGAGCCCGATGTCATCGACGCTCAGCCCATGCTGCTTGAGCAATTTCGGAATTGCGTAGACCGGTCCGATGCCCATTTCCTCGGGCGCCACGCCCGCCACCGCCATCCCGCGATAAACGCCCAGCGGCGCAAGTCCTGCACGCTCAGCCGAGCGCGCTTCCATGAGCACGCATGCGCTCGCGCCATCGGAGAGCTGGCTCGCGTTGCCGGCGGTGACGGTGCCCTCCGCGAGTACGGCACGTAGTGTCGAAAGGCTTTCCAGCGTCGTCTCCGGGCGGTTGCCTTCGTCACGCGACAGCGTCACCTCCCGCTCCTCGCTGGCGCCGGTCAGCTTGTCCGTCAGCAGGGTCGTGACCGTGACCGGCACGATCTCCGCGTCGAACAGGCCATCGCGCTGCGCGCGCGCTGTCCGCTGCTGCGACGCCAGGGCGTAGGCGTCCTGCTGCTCGCGCGTCACGCCGTACTTCTTCGAAACGAACTCGGCCGTCTCGAGCATCGGCATATAGGCGTGCGGTGCGAAGCGCAGGACCTGCACATCCTTTTCCGCATAGACCCAGTCGTAGTAGCGCGTCTGCACCGCCGAGATGTTTTCCTGCCCCCCGGCCACGACGACGTCCATCCCGTCGACGACCACCTGCTTGGCTGCCGTCGCAATCGCCATGAGGCCGGACGCGCATTGGCGATCGATAGATTGCGCCGCGACCGTGTGCGGCAGACCGGATGCGAAAACGGCGTTGCGCGCGATGTTGGAGCCCGCCGTGCCCGCCGCTAGCACGGTCCCGACGATGACGTCATCGACCCGGTCAGGCTCAATGCCGGAGCGCGTCACGGCATGCCGAATCGCGTGTCCCATCAGGCCCGGCGATTTCGTGTGATTGAAAGCGCCGCGATAGGCCTTGCCGATCGGGGTTCTGGCCGTCGATACAATGACTGCCTCTCTCATTTCTCGACCTCTTTATGATCAGGATTGCTATTCATCTGAACGTCATCCGCTCTTCAGATCGCGCTCGACCGCCTACCGATACGTGCCGCCAAGCAGCGCGCCGGCGTTCGGTACGATCGGCTCCAGACCGAGATGATCGAGCATGCGTCGCGTAGTGCAGACGCCCGTGGACGTCACCGGAATCCCCAGTCGATTCTCGACGATCTGGATGGACGGCAAGGACTGCATCTGGACGCAAGCCGACAGGACGACGACGTCGGCATTCGCCGTGTTCAGTTTTTTCACGTCTTCGACCAGCCGGGCCGGATCGCGCTGACCGACTTCGAGGTTGTCCGGAATTTCAAAGGCGATTGAGTCGATCACCTCGATGCCTTCGTTTTCGATGTATTCCACGACGAGATCGCAAAGCGAACGCATATACGGGGCGAGCAGCGACACCTTTTTCGCGCCCATGATCTTCAACCCTTCCACCAGTGCGCCGGCGGACGTCATGACCGGCGCGCTGCAATGATTCTCGCGGGCAACGGCGGTCAGGTCGCGCTCGACATCGCGGTGATAGCCTTTGCCCATCGCCATGATCGCAACGAGGCAGGCAGTGCTCATGACATCGACGCGCGCATCCGCCAGTTCGGCCGCGCATCGCAATCCTTCCCGGTTCATCGCCTCGAGTTCCGCGCGCGTCACCTTGTGCATGCGCATCCGGCTGCTATGAAACGTGAAGCGTTCAGGGCGAATGCTTTCCCGGGCGCGCAGCATCGCGGGAATTTCGGTCTCCATCGTCGTGTTCGAGCTTGGGACGATCTGGCCGATTCTGTAGGTCTTTGCAGTCATGCTGCTTCCTTGGCAAGCCGATAAGGTTGGAGCGCTTCGCACAGCGCGGCCGGAATGCTGGTGCTCTCCCGCACGTCGCCGCGAATGGCGATCGGCGTGAATTGCCCTTCGAACGCAAGCCGGCCGTCCAGCAGGCACGCACGCGCAATCAGGTCGAACGTATGCGTACGAATCTCGCCCACTTCGATGCGGATATCGACAACGTCCTCGGGGTATAGCGAAGCGTGGAACGTCAGCCTCATGTGCTTGCACGGCAGCCCGACTCCGCTCTCGCGCCCGGCCTGGCCGTTGGTCCCATAGCCGATCCGCCGCATGAAGTGCATGACGGCCCCGAGCAGGTAGTCGGTGTAACGGCCGGCAAACACGACACCGGCCGGATCGCAATCCGCCCAGCGTGCGGTGCGTCGCACCGTGAACGGCAGGTCGGACACGACGATCTCCGAGCTTTCGTTCATAGCGCCCCCACGTTGCCGGCCAACTGCTGCACCAATTCTGGAAACTCGCTGCGCAGGCGCGCATCGTCGATACGGCCCGTGCGCGTCATGAACTGATAGACGAATTCTTCAGGCGTAGAGTTGTCCATCCACTGCGCGATGTCCTCGTACCACATGTACGATTTTTCAGAGGCGTCGATCAATTTGTTCTTCTGCGGCTTGTGGTCTTCCTCGAATGCCGCGAGGCCCGCCGCTGCATCGCCGTCGCACGCCAGCAGCGCACGGGCGAGCGCAATCGCATCGGCCATCGCGATCCGGGTTCCCGAGCCAATCGAGAAATGCGCGCTGGCCAGCGCATCGCCAATCAGCACATGGCGGCCGGACGTCCAGCGCGCATTGCGAATGACCGGAAACTGCCGCCAGTTCGACTTGTTCGAGATGAGCGGCAGGCCGCCCAGCTCGGGCTCGAAGATCTGCTCGAATAGCTGCTGACGGTCGTCATCGGTCATCGAGCCCAGATCGAGCCGTTCCCACGTTGCGTCGTCGCATTCCGCGACGAACGTGCTCATCTCGTCGCTGTATGCGTAGTAGTGCGCCACGAAATGGCCGCCGTTGAATTTCCTGAAGACGAGCGCCGGCGCGTCGAAGACCCGCTTCGTGCCGTACCAGGCAAAGTGATTGCTCAGCGACCGGTGCGTCGTGCCGAAGGCGTCCGGATACTGGCGGCGCACCACGGAATTGATGCCGTCGGCGCCGACCACGACGTCGGCATCGTCGAGACCGAACGTAGCGAGATCCAGCGTCGTGTCGATGCGGCGGCCGAAATGAATCCGCACGCCCACCGCTTCCGCTTCGCCCTGCAGGACCTTCAGCAATGCGAGACGCGGAATCGCGCCGCCCTTCACGTTCAGCTTCACCTCGATGGGCTTTTCCCGCTGGACGATGATCTGGCGGTCGTTATAGTGCATCGCGTCGCAAAGCGCGTTATACGAATGCTCATCCGCATCGCGCAGTTGCAGCATGCCGGTATCGGCCAGCACGACACCGAATCCGAACGTCGCATCGGCCGGGTTCTGCTCGATCACGTCAACCTGCCAGTCAGGCTGCCTGCGCTTGAGCAGGAGCCCGAGATACAGCCCGGACGGTCCACCGCCCACGATTGCGACCTTCATTGCTGCCCCCGAGGCGTGATTTCCAGCGTGTAGCGATCGAATGTCCTGACGTTGCCATCGAATCCGCCGGTGAGCGACGCGTTCCAGAGTGCTGGCACGAAGCCGAGCGCCTTACGCTCGAAGACGATGGCTTCCGGCGAGCAGATCTTCCAGTACCCGTTGGTCGGGCCATCGACGTGGTAGCGCGGATTGCCCTTACCCGACGCGACGAGCGGTTCGAATTCGGGCACATCGAGCACGTACAGCACGGCTTCTGAGCCGTCGTTTTCGCCAATCGATGCCCCGATGCCGTTGGCTTTGCCGCGCCACACCTGGTCGATCGACTTGAACTCGGTCGTACCCGCGAGCATGGCGTCTTCGGCCTTCATGGCGGCGTCGAGGGTTCGCGTCGCGTCATCCGCGTCGAGGAGATTCATCGGACGTTGCTGAAGCGTGATCTCGAGGTAGTAACCGTTAGGATCACTGAAATAGATCGACTCGATCAGTTCGTGACGGATTTGATAGATCAGCGCAATGCCCTGGGCCTCGAGCCGGTCGCGCCATTCAATGAGTTCGTCATAGGTGTCGACGGCCCACGCAGTATGCGTCGCTTCGAAGCGATAGTCGGCAACGGGGCGCGTGTAATCGGGCTGCTCCGTGTCGATGTAGTAAAAGAATGCGATGGTGCTGCCCTTGCCGCTTTCGAAGAAGAAGTGCAGGAAGTCGGGATGGTTCGACGGCCCCCAGCCTCGCGCCGAAATCGCATGGACGAGCGGCAGGCCGAGCTTGTCGCGATAGAACTCGACGGTTTCCCGCAGTTTCCAGGTGGGTCGGGCCGTATGGTGCACGCCCTTCAGAACCGGTTGAGTCGATGTCACAGTGTTCTCCAGTATTGGATCAATCGGGTTCACGATGCGCTTTGAGCGCCGAGGACGTGCTGCGCAACCATGTCACGCAGCGACTGTCTGCTGAGCTTTCCCGATGCGGTCAACGGGAACGTGTCGACCACCTCGATGCGCTCGGGCCACTTGAATTTCGCGAGACCGTAGTCCTTCAGGTACGTGCCCAGCTCGGCGAGGGACGGCTCGGCGTGCCCTTCGCGCAGGATCAGCACGGCGCACAGACGTTCATCGAACACCGGATCGGGATACGGCACGGCGACCACCTGCGCGACCGATGGATGTCCGGCGACCGCCATTTCGACCTCTTCGCAGTTGATCTTTTCGCCGCCGCGGCTGACGAGGTCCTTGAAGCGGCCGCGGAAGACGAAATAGCGCTTGCCATCGATCAGGCGCTCCTCCATCAGATCGCCCGACCGGTAATAGCCGTCGCTCGTGAAGGTTTCCTTGTTGCGGTCCTCGGCGCGGAAATAGCCGTGGATCGTGTACGGCCCCTTGAACGCCGGTTCGCCGATTTCGCCGAACTTGACCGGCTGTTCCGTGCCTGGGCCGAGGAGTCGGATGCTGTCCCACGGACTCACTGGCCGGCCGTTGGTCGTATCGAGCGCTTCCTGGGGATCGTCCGGATGCGTGAACATGATCACGCCCTCCGTGATGCCGAAGATGTGGTAAGCCGGCACGCCCACCAATGCGCGCAGCTTCGGCGCACTGTTCGCCGCGATGACGCCTCGCGCCTTCGAAAAGTCGAGACGCCCCGACTGGATCGCCGTCTCGATACGCGCGATGATCGGACCGCCGAGCATCAGCCACGTCGGGCGCGTCGTCTCGATCAGCGAAATTAGCGTCTCGGGCGCAAGATCCGGCGCCACCGTGACCGTTCCGCCCGTCATCAGGAACGGGCCGAAGCAACAGCCCATGTTCAGGTTGTGCACCATCGGCTGTGGCATGAACAAGACATCACTGGGTCGATAATCGAGCCATTGCGCACAAGCTCGCATGTTGTATAGATACTCGTTGTTGAATCGCGGGATGATCTTGGGCACGCCCGTCGTGCCGCCGGAGAGCTGGAACACGGCCACCTGGAACGGATCCAGCGTGAGCTCCGCCAGCCGGGCCGCAGCCGCTTCCTCGCTGATCGATTCGATCATCTGGTCGAGATGAAGCACGCCATCACGCGGCTCGCCGCGCGCCTGCAAGATCAGCTTCAGGCTCGGCGCGCGCTGCTGCATCTCGCGCGCGAACGCAATGTCATCGAACTTCGGATCGTCGCCCTGAACGAAGTGAAGCTTCGCGTCGGCCAGATTCGCCAGGTAGCCGATCTCGTGCTCGCGGTGCGCGGCCAGCGTGCAGATCGGAATCAACCCGGCCTTCACGCAGGCGAGAAACATGATGACGAGCTGGGCACTGTTGCCCAGTTGAAACACGACCCGGTCGAGCGGCTCGAGCCCTTGCGCCAGCAGTGCGGCGCCGAGCCGTGTCGATTTCGAATCGAGTTCGGCATAGGTCATGCGCAGCCCCGGACCGAGCAACGCGACATTCTCGGGATAGAGCGCGGCCATCTTGCGAAAGCCATCCGCCAGCGTTTCGAATCCGAGCGCACCCTCGGCGACGTAGCGGTCCAGATCCGCCTGCGCCGGATAAACGACACCCGCAATCGGATCGAGCACGTGTGCCGGACGAGCGGCCGATTTCGACGCAGCAACCGCCTTGTCGAACGATGCGAGCGCGTCGGCGCCGCCCTTACCCTGAAGATTCCCTACCGAGTTCATCCTTACCGTCTCCAATGTATTCTTTGATGACTTAGCGAAATATTGCGTGCAGCCAGGACCGCAGATGCTGACCCGCGAGCACTTGACCGGGCACATCGCCATCGTCGACCGGCAATCCGTGATGGTTGCCCCGAACGCGATGGCGCTCCTTGTCGGCCGTTGCGAACGACGCGAACATGGCGTCGACGTCGCCGGGGAACACGCAGTTGTCGCCCGTGTATTCGATCAGCAGCGTCGGTTGCACGATCGACTTCGCGCACTTGTCCAGCGACGCGTTCGACGACAGTCCGGACCAGGTCGAAAGCCACGACTCCGGCGTCACGATCCGGCCGAAGCCGACGCTGCCGAGGTTCGAAACCGACGGGTCCGCGCCCCACAGCGAGCCGACGAGACGATCGGACGGGTCGAGCGAGGTGTCCCAGCAGCGCAGATCGGCATCGGTGCGCCATACCGTCAAGATTGCACCGTGACTCGCGAATTGCTTGTCGGTGCGCGTAGGCGCCTCCTTCAGCCGGGCGCGCGCCGACTGCCTTCGATCGATCAATTCGCGTGCACGCTGGTCGAGTCGCGCGACGCGCTCGCGTTGCGCGAGCCGGTAGCGCTCGATGAACGCAGGCGCGTAGCTCGACGATTCTGGCGGCCGACGAAAGCCGTTCGCAGCACTAAATGGATCGAGTTCGACATCGCACGAGAGCGGGTCCTGCTCGTCGGTCACGGATGGATCCAGCGCATTCATCAGCAGCACGCCTTGCCCTGGATGCGGAGAGACAAACGCGATGCCGTCCGCCGTCGGCATGATCGCGGTGTCGAGCCCGGTGGGACGCCCGCCCGGCGTGCGGCGAATGCGCTGGTCCGCAGGCAGCAGCGACTGCTGGTTGTAGAACGCAAACAACCCTGCCCCGCCCGAGTTCCCGAGCAGCACGATCGTCTCGAACCCGAGCTCGCGAAGCTGCCGCATGCCGGCCGCCACATCGTGAAGCGCTATCTCGTGTTCGAGCCGCAGATCGCTGCCGATCGAGCGCGGCGCCTGAACCCAGCACGCCCACCCCGCATCCAGCACTTCGGGCACCAGGTAGTGCGTCATCACGAATTCGCGCGGATGCATGACAAAGACGACTTTGCGCACGGGCGCCCTGGCAAAGAGCACCCCAAGCGTCGCCTGACCATCCTGCGTGGTCAAAGGGAACGGCGTCGTCGTATAAGGCGCCTGCATGCGGGCGGGCGTCCACGACGCGCCCCGCAACCCGGCCGTTACCGCGACTTTTCCGTTCGATCCCTGTTGTTTCATGGCGGCTCCGTGCTCCTGTAACGTTGTCGGCCAACTCACCACAATTTGATACAGTCTCAATTATCGAGAAGTTGAGACCGTCTCAAATTTCCATGACGGAAGAATAGTGCTAGAGTTGAGACCATGTCAAATTAAAACGCGCGGCATCAGCGCTATCGTTTACCCTGCTCCATGAAGCCAGTCAAAATCGCACCGGAAGAAACGACCACGCCAACACCCCGTCGCGCCGGCAGGCGGCCGAAGAGCGATGCCCCAGGCGCCGACCTGTCGCGCGACGCCGTCATCCGCCGTGCGATCGAGCTCGCGCAAAAGGAGTCGATCTCCGAAGTGTCCATGGTCCGCGTCGCCCGGGAAATGGGTGTGGCGCCAGGGCTGGTTCACTACTACGTCGGCAGCAAGGACGACCTGCTTAGTGCGGTTCTGAACGCCGCGTTCAAGGAGCGCGTGAACGCACTGCCGCCCGTGACCGGCGACTGGCGTGTCGACCTGGAAGGCGTTTGCCGCTCGGTACTGAAAACACTCGCGCGCTGGCCTGGCGTCGCAAACTATATCGCGACGCAAAACCGGTTCCGGCTGTTCCAGCGTGTCCAGCCGGGAGAGACCGACTACGGGCTCGCCTACTTCGACCATCTGGGCCGGATTCTCGAGCACGCCGGCTTTAACCCCGCGCAAGCGGCACTCGCGTACGACCTGACCATGATGTTCGTGACGAGCATCAGTGTCGAAATTGCGAACCGGCAGGCGCCCGGCGAGCACAAGGACTTCATCGTCGGCTACGTGTCCCAGTTCGATCGCGAGGACATACCCGGTGCCACGTTCCTGGCGGAGCCGTTCACGAAGATCGACAGCGAAAAGCGACTCGACGCCGGCCTGAAGCTGATGCTGGACGGCTTCGAGACGTGGCTGGCGAACCCTCCGGCCGACACGCCCGCCCGCCGCAAAACGCGTCGCTCATGACAAACTAGAACTTGTGCGTATAGCCGATCGAGTAGCCCTGGTAGCTGGCGTGAATGTTCACGCCGGTACTCGGTCCCGTTCCGATGATCGTCGTCGGAATGTCGTACTCGAAGGCCGCGGTCACGAGATTGTTTTTGTCGATGGCATAGGTTGCGCCGACCGTTATCGCGCGGGAACTGATGCCCGGGCCATACATGTTCGCCAGGGTGTGGTTGGAATCGACGTTGTTATTGGCAAAGCTGTAGCCGGCGCGCACGGTCCACTTCGGGTTGATATCGTATGAGACGCCGACACGACCGACGTTCTGGTTGCGATAGCCCCATGTACTGGCCGTGTTGTAGCCCGCGGCACTGGCCCATTCGATACGGAGGTAGTCGAGCGCCACCGTCAAGCCCGGCAGCGGACGAATGGCAACGCCCGCGCCGTACCGGGACGGGCTGTCGATATGGCCATCGCTCGGCGCAAGCACGTCGTCCTTGTAGCCCGAGAGCGATGAGAACCACGTCTTGCTGAACCAGGAGGCCCCGAGCGACACCATCGGAATCGGCGTCCAGAGTACGCCCATCCCGGCGCCGATCCCCACGGCGTCCGAGTTGCCGTGACTGGGCACGGGCTCCAGCGCGCCATCCGCTCCGGGGGCGAGCACCCCATTCAGGCGCAATTGCTCGACGCCAATCACCAGCGATGCACCGATGGACAGGTTGGGCAGCGGTTTATAGGTGACCGTCGGATTCGTATTGACGACGATGAGGCTGGCTTTGGCGTCGCCGGCACCGGGCACCGGCAGCACGGGGCGCCCGTAATTCGATGCCGCTCCCGCACCGGTCATCGCCACGCCGAAGGTCCACTGCGGCGCGATCTGATAGTTGATGCCGAATCCCGGCGAAACAACGATCTTGCGGGAAAACAGATGGTTGTCCGGCGAGCCGAAGGTGGCATTGGACGAAACCGGCAAGGCGATGCCATAGAGATCGACTCGCGAACCCAATTCCGCCAACCCGGCCGGATTGTCCACAGCCGAGGCCACATCCTGCGGAAAAGCAATCGCCGCGCCGCCCATACCCGACGAATAGGCGCCATTTCCGGTGAAATACGCGCCGTCTGTTGCGAACGCATTCGACGCCCCCGCTGCCAACGCAGCGGCAGATAGCGCCAGACGCATCTTTCGTTGTGCACGACTGCTCATCCTGATCTCCATGACCTGACCCGTTTCGATTTCGTTTCGACTTGATTGCGAGGCGCTGCTGAATCGGCGAGACATGTTTGTTCCGCCAATTGATATGGACTCCGAATTGAATAAGGCAGCGATATGAAGAATCCCGCTCCCCTCCATTCCAGATTGCCTCCCAAAAAATTTGATTGACTCTCAAATTTGATGGCAGTGTAGCTTAATTGAGAGGGCTGTCAATTGTCGCGATGATCCGCATATACCCTGGGAGTCGCGGGAGCGTGACGACAGCCGGATGCCCGGCGCGCTTCCCTTAGACGACTCGCCACGCTAACCGTCTGCGCCTTCCCGCACGCCTATGAGCAGCGCTGCACAGCGCACCGTCCCGGAACCCGATTGAGCTTGCGCTCGACGGGGAAGCCCTTGTAGTATTTCGGCGCCTTTTCATCGAGCACCTTCAGGCAGTTTCGCTGATGAAATCCCCCGCGCGACAGCGGCCTTTTTTTATCAGTAGAATGCTCCCATCGAAGAGGTCCGTTTTGTTCCGAAACCGGCCATCGGGCCCACCAGGCTAGCGAGCCTCGTCAGACCGTGATGCCATTGGCATACGCGCTGACCAGATTTCAAACCTTCGCGTGAGTACTTACCTGGCCGCAATACCGTGTATTCCAAAACGCAAATCGATCCGGTTGTGAGCTTTCGCAACTCGCAGGGCGAGCAGGTGCGGGGCACCATCATCAATCTCCAGCGCAAGTCGCTGGTGATGGAGGTCTATAACCCGTATTCGATTGTCCAGGTCAGCGAGGTGCTGAACGACCTGTCGGTCAAAATGGGCGTGGAGCACGCCTATTCCGGCAAGGCCGTCGTCATCAGCATGGTCAATACCGGCCTGACCGCCATTGTCTCGGTCACGCTGATCGACGAGTGGCGCGAACTGAGCGGCGACGCGCTGGAAGCGCGTACGGTGGGCGAAGAGGCCCGCCGGTTCGCGCAGGACTGGACCGAGCGTTTCCAGATCCGCCGCGACTACCAGATCGCGGTCAACCAGCTCCGGGCGTTTCTGACCGACATGTCGCGCTGGGTCGAGCAGGCGGATCTCGCCGACACCCTGCCCAAGGATGGCAAAAGCCTGCGCGAGGACTTCTTCCTCGAGCTGGCATCGCCGCTGATGGAAAGGACCAAGGTCTACTTCGACGAATTCGAAGGCGAAGCGCGCCTCGTCGACGAAGAACTGGCGCCCGCGCACCGTGCCTTCGCCCAGGCCGCGCTGCATCCGCTGCTGCTGCGCTCGCCCTTCGTGTTCCGCACCTTCACGAAGCCGCTGGGCTACGCCGGCGACTACCAGATGGTCAACCAGATGCTCGACGATCCCCGCCAGGGCCCGAGCACGTATTTCCAGATCGTCAACGCGGCTTTCCTGCAGACGGCCGTGGCGCGCGCGCACCGCAACCGCATCGATCTGCTGGTGGACTACCTCACGCGCCTCGCCAATGAAGCGCGCGCCGCGCAGCGGCCGTTCCGGGTCCTGAACGTGGGCTGCGGCCCCGCTCAGGAGATCCAGCGCTTCATGCATGAATACGACGAGCCGCAGTGGCTGTCGTTCGAGCTGCTCGACTTCAGCCAGGAGACGCTGGACTGGACGCGCGAGCGCCTCGGGTCGATCGCACAGGAAACGGCCAAGCGCATGACCATCAGCTACACGCACGATTCGGTGCACCACCTGCTCAAGCGCCGGCTGGATCCGGACGCACCGGGTGTGCGCGAGTTCGACGCGGTCTATTGCGCCGGCCTGTTCGACTATCTGTCCGACAAGGTCTGTGCCCGGCTGAACCAGCATTTCGCCAGCCGCACCCGGCGTGGCGGCCGCCTGCTGGTCACCAATGTCCACGCCGACAACCCGGAGCGCTTCAGCATGGAGCACGTGCTGGAGTGGTACCTGATCTATCGCAATGAAGCGCAGATGGCCGAAATCATGCCGGAGAACTGCGGCGAGCCGCGCCTGTACACGGACGTGACCGGCGTGAACGTGTTTGCCGAGGTGGTGATCGGCCCGCAACAAGTAGCCTGAGATGACGACATCCCTCGTTGGGCTGCAAACGAACTATCGTGAAGAGCTGCGCGACTACCGGTTGCTGTGCAGCAAGGCTGGCGGCCTGACCGTGATCGTGCTGGTGCTGATGGGCATGGCGATGGACTATGTCGTGTATCCGGCTGAGCAGAAGTACTTTGCCATCATTCGGGGGCTGACCAGCGCGGCCATCGGCCTGGCATTGCTCTCGCTTTACACGGAAATCGGCAAGCGCCACGTTCAGGTCATCACCTTCTTCTGGCTGCTGCTGCCGCAGGCCATGATCTCGTGGATGATCTATGCCACCCAGGCGGAAGAGTCGCTGTTCTATGCCGGGCTGATGCTGACGATCTTTGCGGTGGGGATCCTGTTCCCCTCCGGCTACCTGCAGACGCTGACCTTCGGCCTGGCCACGGTCTCGCTCTACTACATCGCCTGCGCGGCCCATCCGGGCGGCATCCAGAACCCCAGCAAGTTTCAGTTCCAGCTCATCCTGATCTTCTTCTGCGCGCTGGCCAGCTCCATTTACACCTACTTCAACGAGAAGGGCCGTTTCCAGCTGTTCCGGCTCAAGGATGAAGTGGCGCACAAAAACGACCAACTCGCCCGCACCAATGAAAACCTGGCGCAAATCAAGGGCCAGCTGCTGCAGCAGGAGAAGATGGCGGCCATCGGTACGTTGTCCGCGGGGCTGCTCCACGAGGTCAACAACCCGGTGAACTTCTGCCTGATGGCGATCGAGATCGCCATGGAGGAACCGCAGACCAAGGACAGCCCGACCCTGCAGGAGTGCCTCACGGATGCCAAGCAGGGCATGCAGCGGATCCAGCACATCGTCTCGGATCTGAAGACCTTTGCCTACCGCAAGCCCGATGCCGTGGTGGACGACGTGCCGTTCCTGTTCGAGAAGGCGCTCGACTCGTCGATCCGGCTGAGCGCACATGAACTGCGCGGTGTGAGCGTCACGCGCGATCTGGCCGGCGACACCCTGGTGCTGGGCGACGAAGCCGCCATCATCGGCGTGCTCATCAACCTGTTCTCGAATGCCGCACTGGCCATGCAGAAGGCGGCCACCGCGTCGCCGCAGATCCATGTCACGGCGCAATGGCACGATGGCCGGCTGCATGTGAACGTACGCGACAACGGCCCGGGGATCGCCGAGGAGAATCTCGCGCGGGTGTTCGAACCCTTCTTCACCACCCGCGAAGTCGGCCAGGGCCTCGGCCTTGGCCTGTCCATCAGCTATGCGGTGGTGGAGCGGCACGGCGGCACCCTGTTTGCCGAAAGCCAGTTGGGCGAGTGGACCGCGTTCAACTTCGACCTGCCGCGCGCCGAGTGATATTGAAATGAGCGAGACCCAGCAAGCGCGGCGCACCGTCGTCTATGTCGACGACGAGGAATTGGCCCGCAAGTACTTTGCGCGCTCGGCCGGCAGCGACTATGAGGTGCTGCTCGCCTGCGACGCGGACGAGGCCCTGTCGATCCTGCGCAGCGAAGGGGCACGGGTGACGATCCTCGTGACCGACTTCCGCATGCCGGGCCGCCACGGCGGCGAGCTGCTGCGGCAGGTGGCGCAGGAGTATCCGCATATCGTGCGGATCCTGGTGACCGCCTACGCGGACAAGGACGCGCTGCGCGATGCGGTCAATTCCGGCGACGCGTTCCGCATCCTGGAGAAGCCGCTCAGCGTCGGCACGGTCCGCGCGGTGCTGGCATCGGCGACAACGGCGTCGATACCGCGCGAGAAGTGATGCTGCGCCTGCAGGCTGCCCCAATGACCACGAACGCCGCCGTTAGCGGCGTCGGCATGAATTCTGCAATCGCGTCATGCAGTCCCTGGACGGAAGGATCAGGACCGCATCCGCGCCCCGCGCCGGCACGACCGTGACGCTGGAATTCCAAAATTTGAAGCATCGAATGCACAGGAGTTACCAATGAGCAATACGGTTGCCAATCAGACACCGCCCCCGGCGATTCTGTTCGTCGATGACGAAGCCACCGCGGTCAAATACTTCGAGCGTGCCATCGGCGCGATCGCACCGGTGGTGACGGGCGCCTCCGTGGAGGACGGCAAGGCATTGCTGGATGCCCACGCCGGCAGCCTGGCCGTGCTGGTGTCCGACCAGCGCATGCCGGGCGACTACGGCAACGAACTGCTGCGCTATGCGCGCGAGCGCTATCCCCACATCGTGCGGATCCTGACGACGGCCTATTCGGAGCTGGACCAGACCGTCGAGGCCGTCAATCAAGGCCAGATCCATCGCTACATCAAGAAGCCGTGGGACATCACTGCGCTGCGCATGGAGATGAAGCAGGCGCTCGAGCTGTCGGGACTGCGCAAGGAACGCGACCAGCTCCTGCGCGAAAAGCTGGGCGTGCTGCAGACACAGACCGTGGCCACCCGCATCGGCATGGTGCATACGCTGTGCGCGAGCCTGATCGGCCCGGGCCGCTTCCAGCCGGTGGAAACCTACCTGGCCGGCACCGAACTGGCCGGCACCCGCAATGTGGAGCCGGACTGGCAGCGGATGGACTACGCCGACCTGGTTCGCGCCGAGAGCGAGTGCAGCGGCAGCTTCGGCCACGCGGTCGGCACGCGCCTCGCGGACCTGCGCGCGCAGCATGCGGGGCGCAGCGCTGCCGATGCGGTGCAGATCTTCACGGATGTCCTCGGCGGCACGGTGCGCGGCGGGGGCGACGCGCTGATCTGGACTTCGCCGACACTGCTGAGCGAGTTCCTCACCCGGCCGGTGGGTCAGGCCGTCTCGGCGGAGCACGCTGCCTGGCTGGCCTGCCTGCTGTGGCTCGAGGAAGCCGGCGGCGCGCTGCAGTTCGCGCGTGAAGGCGACACCATCGTCTGCCGCGCCGGCACGCGCGCTGCCAGTTTTGCGGCCGACCGTCTGGCCGTCTGGATCGAGCGGTTCTCGGAGCCGGCGTTCGGCCAGGCGAAGTAAGCGATGCGCTGTCGCGCCAATCGCCTCCGCTAGCGGATCATTGGCGCGCGAGCCCCTTGCCGGCCATGCTGTCGCTCACATTGGCGGGCCATTGCGCGCGGATTTTCGTCAGGACCAGCTCCGGTAGCGGGATGTAGTCGAGCGCATTGACCGTTTCCCCATCGTGATCGAACGCCCAGTTGAAGAACTGCATCGCGGCTTCTTCACGGCCGGCCTTGTCCGGCGCCTGGTGAAGCAACACGTAGGTGGCCCCCATCACCGGCCACGCATCCTTGCCGGGCTGATTGGTCAGCAACTGGTCGAGCGAGCCGGACCAGTCGGCGCTGGCCGCCGCTGCCTTGAAAGTGGCCACGCCGGGCTGCACGACGTCGCCGGCGGCGTTGATCATGGCCGTATAGGTCAGGTGATTCTGTTTCGTGAAGTCCCATGCGACATAGCCGATGGCGCCAGGCAGATACCCGACGTAGGTGGCCACGCCCTCGTTGCCATTGCCGCCAATGCCGAGCGGCCAGTGCACGCTGGTCCCCTCCCCAACCTTGCGCTTCCATTCCGGGCTGACTTGCGCGAGATAGTGCGTCCAGATGAGCGTCGTGCCCGAACCGTCCTGGCGACGCACGACGGCGATCGGCGTGTTGGGCATCTTGAGCTTCGGGTTGAGTCGCGCGATCGCGGGGTCGTCCCAGTAGATGATCTTGCCGAGGAAGATTTGCGCGAGCACTTGCCCGTTCAGCACGAGCTGACCCGCCTTGATGCCGGGCAGGTCCACGACCGGCACGACGCCACCGATCACCGTAGGGAATTGCCGCAAGCCGTTTTTGGCCAGTTGATCGTCGCTGAGCGGCGCGTCCGATCCGGCAAAGTCGACCTTGCGGGCGACGACCTCATTGAGTCCATCGGAGGAGCCCGTGCTGCGATAGATCACCTTGCTTCCGCCCGACCGTTGATAATCGGTTGCCCACTTGCTGTAGAGCGGCGCGGCGAACGTGCTGCCGGCCCCGGTAATGTCGCCGGGGTAAGCGGCGGCCGCAAATAGCGCGCAAATCAGACTTGCCAACAACGTGCACCCTGTTCTCATGACCGTCTCCGGTTGGATCACGTCGCGGGACTTGCCACGCGCAGCCGGCGCCGCGGCACGCCGGCTGTCACGACTGTATTCGCTGACCGAAAACCCATGAATAAGGCCGCCATCCTAAAAGCGCCTCGGGGAATGCCCTATTCGACAGGCGGGCGGCGCCTTATTGGCTCTCCATCCACTGGATGGCGAAGCGCATCAGCTCCTTGCCGCTGCGGATATTGAGCTTTTCCTTGATATTGGCCTGGTGCGCCTCGATGGTCTTCACGCTCCGGTTCAGCTTCTCTGCAATTTCGCGGGTGCTGAAGCCGAGTCCGATCAGGTGCAGGACCTCGAATTCCCGTTCCGAAAGGCCCGCGATTCGGCCCTCGGGCTTTTTACGGGGCACCGTCAGGAGCGCACGCGCCAGCTTCTCGTGCATGGTGGCGCTCAGGTAGATATTGCCCGCCAGAATTTCCCGGATCGCGCTCAATACGTGCTCGGTGGCCTCGAGTTTCATCAGATAGCCGTTTGCCCCGGAGCGCAGCGCGCGTTCGGCAAACAGGCTTTCGTCGTGCATGCTCAGGACGAGGATCGCCAAATCCGGGTAGCGGTGACGCAGGGTCCTGACCAGCTCGAGGCCGGAGTCCGATTGCAGGCTGATGTCCACGATGGCCATGTCGGGATGGCGCTCCATCGCCACCAGGGCTTCTTCGGCGCTACCGGCTGCACCGCAAACGTGCAGATCTTCCTGCAGATTCAGCAAGAGCGTCATCCCCTCGCGGATGATGGGGTGGTCATCCACGATCAGGATTTGCGTCGCACGGCCTGAGCTATTGGACTTCCCGTGCATGGCCGGGGCCCTCCGGTAGCGGATAGCTGATGGCGACCGTGGTGCCGCCCAGATCGTTGCGCGTCACGCTGCAGGAGCCGCCAAGCAGACTCGCGCGGTGACGCAGGTTGTGCAGCCCCAGCCCCGAGGCACGCTCCATTTCCTCCTGGCCGATCCCTACCCCGTCGTCGCTGATCGACAGCGTCAGCACGCCGCCCGCTCGCGCCAGGTCGATCCAGATCCTGTGGCCCTGGCAATATTTCAGCGCGTTGCTGACCGCTTCCTGGGCCGCGCGGTAGAGGTTAATCTGCATCAGCGAGTCCAGTGCGTCCACGTCGGGCGCGATCCTCAGCATGCAATCCACGCCATTGAGCGTGCGCGCCGTTTCCGCCAGCCCATTCAACGCGGCGGCAAGACCGCCGTACTCCATCGCGACCGGATCCAGGCCGTGGGCAATCCTGCGGGTCATCGAGGACGCCTGCTTCACCAACCGAACGACGGTCGCGGCGTCTTCGGCGGCTGGGTGACCTTGCGTCTGCAGTTTCTGGTTCAAGGCGGAGCAGTACAGCCCCAGGCTGGTCAGGTGTTGCCCGAGTCCGTCATGCAGTTCGCGGCCGATGAGCCTCTGGTGCTGATCGCCGATCTGGACCAGTTCGCCTTCCAGCAGACGGCGCCGCGCCATTTCCTCCTTGAGCTCGTTATTGGCCGTCTCCAGATCGGTGGTGCGCGCCTGAACGCGCTGTTCCAGTTCGATGTGGGCCGCCTGCAAAAGACGATAGGCGCGCCGCTCCTGCGCGCGCGCCGCCACCAGCAGCAGTCCGGTTACCGAGACGACGTTCGCGAAGGTGCACCACCTCACGAGGCTATCCACTGGAGACTCGGCAGCGAAGGGGCCGGTGCCATGGGTCGTCCCCCAGATGGCCAGTACCGAAACCACCAGGGTTCCGATGCTGGTGCCCAGATGACCGAAGCGCAGAGCCGCCCAGATGATGAACGGGAAAATCGCGAGCGCGGCGGGATAGTAGCCGTGCCCGGCAAGTTGTGTCGCGCCGAAAATAAGGTAGCCGACCCAGACGGTCGCGATGGTCAGTCCACAGGCTTCCACGATCTGCGCCGCGGAGCGCACGGGATTCGAATACGAGAGCAGGCTCAAGAGCGGCGGCGCCACGACCAGCACACCCATCATGTCGCCGAGCCACCACTTCAGAAACGCCGCGACGTACTCCGCGCCCGCCACCAGGCCGCCGCCCAGCAGCGCGGTCGTGCCAACCACTGCACTGATCGCCGTGCTCAGCACCGCAGCGATGCCGATAAACGCCAGCACGTCACCGATGCGCTCGAGGGCGATCTGGAATCGGGTCGCGTGCTCCAGCACGATTGCTGCGGTCAAGGGGGCAACCATGGAGCCCGTGCCAATCACCGCGGCCACGGGTACGGGCACGCCCCCCGACACGTTGGCGAGGAACGAGCCAATGGCAATACCCGGAGCCACTGCGGGACCCAGCGTGAGCACCGCGACAAGCGCGATGCCGCTGGAAGGCCACACCAGAGAGATTGCGCCGCCCACTACCGCATAGGCGAGACCGAGCCGTGCTCCCGCGAAATAGGCCAACGCGACCATCCCGATGGACAGGACAAGGCTGAACCTGGAATGAATTCGAACGGTAGCCATGGCTCGCTTCTTCCTGAAGCCGGAGTATGGATGCGCGACCGCATGCTTTCTGAGTGTGCTGATAGCTTCCGCGTTAATCAAACGCTACACAGCGTTTCGAGCGCCTTGCCAATAAACGCCCCATCCTGCGGGCTATTTCTTCGACGATTGATTTGCTACCCGACGGCGAACGCGGTGCTATAGTTGGTCACTCTTCCAGCGCCACTGAGACACCCCATGTCCTGCGAAGCCTGCGAAAGAATGCAACTGGGCGACACGGCCCAACCCCACGGCGGGCTGCGGATGACTGGCCACCCGCATCGGCTGCGCCCACTCGGCCGCCGCCCCGTGCTCCTGCAACGTTACTGCTGCAGGCTATGCAACACGAACTGGCTACTCGAACTCGATCCGCTGCAGCCGGAGTACGCGGATTGGGTTTGTCTGTATCAGGCCTCGAGCATTCTCGATCCCGTCTCGGCAGCGCATCAGGGCACCCGTGCGTCGTCGATACTCCCTGGTGCACGGACTGACGCCGCACGCGGCGCGACGTCCGAGCAACTGCGTCACAGCCTGACCTGAGCCGGCGCCGCCTTGATCGACTGACGAAGTACGTGGCAGGACTGCCTGCGCGTAGACGTGCATCCGCGAGGGCGTCGTATCTATTTTCGCGCGCGATGGCACGTAGCGTTTGTGAAAGCGATCAGCGCGCTGGCACCCGGCATGCCACATCGGGTGCGAAGTCCTTCGCGAGACGAAATCTCGGCGCGCGGGCCGCGCCGGAAGTTTTGCTCTGATGCCGGCGAACCGGGCTACTTCCTGCGCCGCTGACTCATGAGCTTCACGATATCCGTCGTGGGCCGGCTGGTCAGGAGGTCAGGGATATCGTCCAGGTGGACCCAGCGACAGCGGGCTATTTCGTTGCTCGGCCGAGCTTTTGCGCGATTCGGAATTTCGCAGGTGAACACGTGATGGTGCTTCTGCTTGCCACGGAAGTCGAAGAGGTGCTTGGCGGCCTTCCCGGATAATTGTGTTTCTTCTTTCAGTTCCCGAAGCGCGGCGTCCGCGCGATGTTCCCCACGCTTGAGAATCCCACCTGGCAAAGCCCACTTCGATTGACTGCGTGCGACCAGAAGGATTCTCTTGCCCCTGCGGCAGATCACGGTGGCGCGTTTCTTCAAACCGAACTCCCACTTTTGCCCCGGACATCTTCGAGGCGCGCTCGATGCGCCAGCTTATCAGGCGGTGCTGGACCTGGGTCAGTATCCTAATACAGAACCGCAGAAACCGCGATATGGTAATGCGAGGGCGGTATTCTCGCGACACCATAAGGGATTTCATCAAGACGTCACAATGACGGTATTCGAAATTGGCTATGGTAAGGTCTGGGCGAAATCTATTTTCGTCCGACTCGAGGCTGCTATGAATATGGATGGTGACTGGCCTTTGCCACAGCCAAACACGCTCTTCAAAGTCAACCGGCGGCCGGCTGAATCGTCGCTTTCCAAAACGAGCTCGATCGCCAGCACCTTCTCGTCCCTGGCGAAGCCGGTGGTGGCCGAAGCCGTGCAAAGGGCGAGAGGTCTCTCCACACAGAGCGATGTCGAGGGATTTCATCAGCTTCGCGTCGCTTTCCGAAAGCTTCGCGCGTTGTACTGGGCGTACTCCCCCTACCTCGGCGAGGAAGCGACCGCGCAAGCCACCGAAGAATTCAAGCGTCTTGCGGCAGTGGCAGGCGGAACGCGCGACTGGGACATCGCAGGCGATCTCCTGAGAGCCGCCCAGGCGGCCGGCGCATCGATCGAACTGCTCGTAGCCGCGGCGTGCGAGAAGCGCGCCCAGGCGGTGCTGCATAGCCAGTCGATGATCAAAGGCGACGATGTCGAGGCATTCCTGAACGATGCCCTGCTTCAGGCCCAAACCACACTGCAGTCGCGTTGCGACGACCTGCCCATTCGGGCGTTCGCCGAAAAGCGCATCCGTCTGGCGCAGCGCGCACTTCAAAAGCGAAGCAGACGCGCCGCGCTTAGCGAGACGACCCAGGAGGAAGACCTCCACGACGTGCGAAAAGCGGGCAAAAAGCTGCGATACCTGCTCGAGTTTTTTCAACCCGTCATCAAAAGCGGGCACGAGCGCACGATCGAGGAGTTGACGTCCGTGCAGAACAAGTTGGGACAGTTCAACGACATCGCCGCAAGCGCAACGCTGATTCGCAGCGCGTCGTTCAACGAGGTTCCGCCCGAGGTCGTGCAGGAATCGCTGCAATGGCTGGAAGAACAGAAGTGCCGGCGAATGCGCGCGGCATCACGGCGGGTCCGGGCGATCTCTGGCGTGGCCGAGGCACCGGACGTGAACCGGATGTGAGCCGATAATCAATATCGGGCGATTCGTGCTGGCATGTGCCTTGCGATTGTCTATCTTGCAATGAGTCGGCCCGCCGTCATGGCGTGCCCACCCGACCCATGACAGGAGGCATCCTTGAGTCCGACCGCTTCGCCAACGTCCGGCTGCCAGCGCGCGCTCGACACCGAACCCCAATCGATCGACGCGCCGTTGTCACAGGTCGCTGCGTTCCTGGTCCTGGTCGTCAAGGACGACGACGCGTCGATCGGCACTGCCCGCTCCGCGCTGGCCAGCACCGACGACCTCATCAAGGACGTCCGGATCCGTGCCAACGGCACCGCCTTCACCTGCAATGTCGGCATCGGGCATCGCGCCTGGCAGCCACTGACCGGAAAACCCGCGCCGCGCGAGCTTGCACCGTTTCAAGAAGTGCGAGGCGCCGCGCATGTCGCGGTGGCCACAGCGGGCGACCTGCTGTACCACATTCGCGCCGCCTCGACTGACTTGATCGTCGAGTTCGAGAAGATTCTGCTGGAGGCCTTCGGCAACGCCGTCACGGTCGTCGACGATGTGGCCGGATTTCGCTACTTCGGCGGGCGCGACCTGCTCGAGTTCGTCGATGGCACCGCGAATCCCGACGGCCTCGACCTGCCCAACGCAACGATCGTCGGCGACGAGGACCCCGACTACGCCGGCGGCAGCTACGTCGTGGTCCAGGAATACCTGCTCGATCTCGCGGCCTGGCGTGCGCAGAGCGTGGAGACCCAGGAGGCGATCATTGGCCGGACCAAGTTCGACAACGTCGAGTTGCCGGACGCTACGCAGGGGCAGAAGTCACACAAGACACTCTGCACGATCGAGGACGCCGAAGGCGAGCACGACATCCTGCGCGACAACATGCCATTCGCCGTTCCCGGGCGCGGCGAGTATGGCACCTACTTCATCGGCTACTCACGCCGCCTCTGGGTGATCCAGAAGATGCTGGAGCGGATGTTCATTGGCGACCCGCCGCCATTGCACGACCGGATACTGGACTTTTCGAGAGCGCTGACCGGCGTCACGTTCTTCGCGCCTGCACGCAAGTTCCTCAGCAACCTTGCCGATTGACGGACGGCGTTCTCGCTTTGCCGCTCCGAGGCTACTGGCATGCGGCAATCTCATCGCGCGTGATTTCCTGCTGCTCCATGAGCCGCGCGATGATACGGTCCGCAAAGTCGCGACAGCCGCGCACGATCTCCATGGTCTCTCCATAGAGACGCTCCAGCACAGTGCGTGCTTCAGCGAGCGTATCCTTTAAGTTGCATTTAACGATACGCGCCTATATTGCAATCGCTGTCATCTGGAGCCTGGCGCCGCGCAAGCGCTGCTTATCGGTGGCTTACGCACGAGGGCTCCGAGGTCGGAGCCGTGCAGTGAAACAGGGCGAGCGTGGCGGCGCTCCCGGAGGGCGAAATGAAACGCACGTCAATGTCGCAATCGGGCCTCACGGAACCGGCAGATCGCGATCGGCCACCCGCGCAAGACGCGCGTGCCAGGTCACGCCGGCTCCCATGGGTGCTCATTCTTGCGCTTCCCGTACTGATCATCGCGCTGGTAATCGGACTCGAGATTTTCGGTCTGATCGTGCGTCTGTCCGGCGGCTGACGCCTCTTTGCCGCTCGCGCCGATCACGGCGAATGCTCCCCCCTTTGCGACGCCAGATCTGGACGGACGGTCGCCGCCGCCCGCTTACAATGCAGTTTTTGCACGACTGCGCAATGGCGCCTGTACTTTATGTCACATAGTGACCTGTTTCCGGTTCAGCCCCCTAAAACATGGAGCGGCCTATGCCAGCGAAACCTCGCAAGGTAGCGCAGACAGTGACGCGTGCCGACCTCGAGGAACTCTCGGAATTCCGCTATAGGCTGCGCCGGTTTCTGCGTATTTCGGAGGAGATCGCGCGCGCAGAGGGCGTGACGCCCCTGCAGTACATGCTGATGCTGCACACCCGCGCGTTTGCTGACCGTGACTGGGCAACCGTGGGCGAGATCGCCGAGCGCCTGCAGGCTTCGTCGCATGGAACCGTCGCACTGATCACGCGCTGCGAGGCGGCCGGCCTCGTTGAACGGATACAGAGCATCGACGACAAGCGGCAGGTTCAGGTCCATTTGACGCCCGAGGGAGAGCGCTGCCTGATGAGGCTCGCCGCCGCACACAAGTCGGAAGTCCAGTCCTTCGGCTGGGCCTTCAGGGAGGACAGCGCGTAGCGCGAATGCACTTGGGCGCCATCGCATGCCAGGATCGGCAAATTTAAGTTTCACTTAAGTAAACCGGCATAAATTCCCACAAATGTCATGTCGTGACCATTTATTGCAACACGCTTTCAGCCTGCGATGGGAGCGCATGACATCGTTGTATCCTCAGCTTGCCGGACTGAAAACGTCCGGTTGCCACCGGCCGCACCGGCGGCAACTTCCCTGACCCAGCCTGAGCGCTGGGTTTTTTTTCGGTTGACCCGCATGCATGCCGTTTCAACGAAGTCGACTCCCTGCTCTTGCCTCTGCATGCCCGGGTCTCGTCTTGTGCCGGCTCCGGATCGCGCTCAATATGAAGGCACGTGCGCGGCGCAATGCTTGACCTTTCCGTGATCCGGCATGGACTGCGGGAAACGACTGCGCCTCGCGCACCACGAGAATCGACAGAGAGGGGACACAGATCGTGCGCATTTTCCGGCTAATAGACAGACGAGCGTTGCAGCGCGCCAACCGCTTATGGCTCCACTACGGTGTGTTCTGGCTGGGTGCGATCGCAGTCGGTCTCGTCGCCGTGCTGTACGCGAAGCTGATCGATTTCGGCTACGGGCTGTTCCTGCATTACGCGGCTGAGCGGTTCTGGCTGCCGCTTCTCGTTGCGCCCGCCACAGGCGCGGTGACGGTCTGGCTCACGCGGCGCTTTTTCGATGGCGCGGAAGGCAGCGGGATCCCGCAGGTCATCGCCATGCTCCACGGGCCCAATGAACTCGGGCCGCGGCTGCTCACGCTGCGCATTCTCGTCGGGAAGATTTTCATTTCGTTTCTGGCCATTCTCGGCGGCTTCACGATAGGCCGCGAGGGACCGACGATCCACGTCGGCGCGGCCCTCATGTTCAGCCTGAGACGCTTCTACCCGCGGCGTTTCCTCACGATCCGGCCCGGCGTGCTGGAGCGCAGACTTGCGCTCGCGGGCGCAGCCGCAGGCTTGTCCGCGGCATTCAATGCGCCGCTTGCGGGCGTGGTGTTCGCCATCGAAGAACTCATGCGCAGCTTCGAGCAGCGTACGAGCGGCGTCCTGATCACGGCCATCATCTTCGCCGGTGTCGTCTCGCTGGGTCTTCAGGGTAACTATGTTTATTTCGGCACGATCGATATCGGTTCCGGGCTACCCAGGTGGCTCGGCCTGGCCGTCGTGCTGATCGGCGTCATCGCCGGCGTGCTGGGCGGCGCCTTCTGCTGGCTGCTGCTCAATACCCGGCGCTGGATGCCCAAGCCGTTGCTCGACTTGCGCGCGCAGCGGCCGGTCCTGTTCGGCGCGCTCTGCGGACTGATCATCGCGGTCGTCGGCGTGCTCGCGCACGGCCACACCTTCGGCAGCGGATATGCCGAGGCGCGCGGCATGCTCGAAGGCACATCACATGTCAGCGCGGCATATCCAGTCTTCAAGCTCGTCTCGATGGTGGGATCGTACCTGCCGGGGGCACCGGGCGGCCTCTTTGCTCCATCGCTGGCAATCGGTGCGGGCATCGGCAATACCCTGCACATGGTGTTCCCGGATATGCAGCTGCCGATGCTGATCGCGCTCGGCATGGTCGGCTATCTCGCCGCGGTCACGCAGAGCCCGATTACCGCGTTCGTGATCGTCATCGAGATGATCAACGGGCATGCGCTCGTCATCTCGCTGATGGCTACCGCGCTCATCGCGAGCCGCGTCTCGCGTATTTTTGCACCCCCGCTGTATGAGGCGCTATCGGAGCGCTATCTGCGCGAACCGTAAGCGGACACGCAACGGCAAACCAGTACGGAAATCGACGGGGTTGAAATGAAGATTGCGGACGGACTCGAACGCCACCTGCTCGGCATGGCACGCGTGTTGTGCCTGCTTGCCCTTGTGGCCGCCATGATGGCGATGAGCGCACTCATGTTCGCGCTCGCAGCACCCGGAAAAGCGGTCGCGGTCACGGATCCGCCCGTGGCCGCGGCCGACGTACTCGAAGCCATCCCGGGTTCGGAAACGGCAAACGACGCCCTCGCAAATAGCAACGCCGGCGACAGCACCGCGGAATTGAACATCCAGGCCGCACAAGGCCTTGTGATCCCCGCCCCCCTGCGTCAGGTCCTGATCGGAGATAACGCGAGTCAGGCGCTGCTCGATGCGTGGCTGGGCAGCGTGCCGCGCTCCGACCGGCAGTCATTCGTGAATGAGCTTTCCGGGGTCGTGACGCGTGCCGGCCAGCATGCAGCGGCATGGGAATGGGACGATCGCGAACGGTATATCGCGGCGGCGATGAATCAATACGCCCGGATCAAGATAGAACGGATCGGCTCTGCCGAAAGCGCCATCGAAGCGGTGGACAACCGGATCGGGCAATTCAGGACGTCCCTCGGGACACTGCTCGCCGTGGCGGGATTCCTCACCCTGCTGCTGGTCCTGATCTCGATCGAACGCAATACGCGCCATCTGCGCCTTGAACGGAAAGGGTGATGCGAGTATTGCGCGCTCGATAGTTTCGAAATCCGGCAATAAGGATCGCGAACAAATCAGGCGTTCATTGCCGGGATACGCGACAGGACTTGCACCACGTGGCTGCCGTTCGGCACCGCCACGCTCCCGTCCGTCTCGACGGTGCGTGGAGGAGCGGTCTTCAGCACGACCATGAGCGTCACAAGCAGTACAGCGGCAATCATTAGCAGAATGGTTATCGTGATCCGCTTCATCGTTCCATCCCTTTCGCATCGAAGTCGTCAATAACGGGCCTCGCCGATTCGAGATGGTATCAAGTGCGAGTCGGGACGATGGTCAACTATGGTCAAATATGCGGAATGGGCGCAGCAGGCCGCGCAAGGCGTCACGGCGAACCCGCGATGCCCGCGCGAATCGAGGCCTCGCCTCGAGAACGAAATGCCGAAGCCGCCCGCCAACCACGGCGGCCCTGGCATTCGCACAGCCTTCGGTCACCGCCTACTGCGCGGCCGTCAGCTTCAAGTTCGGGCGCAACTCGTGCGTGACCGATTCACGTTGCCCCTTGCGCTGATCCGATACCTGCTCGATGCCCGCTTTCAAGACCTCTTCGCAGAACGCAATGCGCATGCGGTAATACTCAGCCTGCAATTGCGCGTCCAGGACCCTCTGCTCGGCCTGAAACAGCGCCATGCGCAATTCGCCTAGCCCGCGTTCGGCCTGCTTTTCCGGCGTCGGGGCGTTATGAGCAATCAAGTTTGAAAGCCAGCGCAACATGGATAGGCCCTCCAGTCTTCGATTCGACGATCGCGCACGTCTGGGCGCTGAACAGCCCAAACTGTCGCTGGAAAAAGGCTATCAGAGTCGAACGAAAACCATACGTGCACTAACGAACGTGTTGTATAAAAGACGCATATTTCCTGCCAACGATGCGCCTGGAGCGGCTGTCAAAATTAGGGCCGTCATCGAGCCGGTCCATCGCGCTGCCGGCCATGTAATCTTTACCGTGCCTGCATAATGCAAAGCCCGATTGCCTGAGCGCAGCGCCACTTGACAGGTCGCCCGCAGCAAGCAGCGGCGGACGGCGTCACCACCGGTAACCAATACCGGCCAGGATAACGTCGGTGTCGCGGTTATAGTTCGTCACGACACGATTCCATTCGAGCCGCGCATCCCAGTTCTGGCTGAAGCGGTACGAGCCGGCGATGGTAACGAGCCCCGAGAATTTGCCGGCGCCCGGCCCCGGCGAGGCGCTGTCCTCGTTCTCGTTGATCGCGTAGTACGCGCCGGCGCCCACGCCAAGCGTCACGGAGTCGTTGAGGAACGCGCGCGTGAGCCAAAGCTGGCTGGTAATGCCGTCACGGCGCGCGACCTTGCTGCTGCCTTCGTGCATATAGCCGACCGTCCAGTCGAGATACTTCGCGAGGCCGCGGCGGTATTCGATCGCCCCGCCGAATGCACCCGGCGAGCTGGTGGAGTTGACGATGGTCTTGCCGAGGTACAGGGCCACTTCGTTATTGGTCGTCTTCTTCGCCGAGCCCGCCGCCCAGTCGCGCGGCCCCGGCGTATCGGGCGCGTCGAGCTGATAACCCACGCCGAGCATCACGCCGGTGGAATCCGGGCCGCGCTGCACGTGTACGCGGTTCAACTGCAACTGCGTGACCCACCGGTTGGCGGCATACCAGGACGCGCGCACGCTGTACACGACACCCCAGCCATGCACGTCGGAGTAGCTGCCGCCCTGGTCCGCGGTGGTCGTATCGAAGTAGCGATACGGCCCAATCCCGGCCTGCAGGACGAACTGCGGACTGCCCACGGGCACGCGCGCCCAGAGCTGGACGAGCTGGCCATCGCGGTGATGATCCGGAATGTGCCCTTCGTTGAGCCAGGTGAAGCTCGCCGCGAAGTACTTGCCGAGCCCTTCCTGATAGTTGAAGGCCCACGTATAGGTGTTGACGTCGCTCGCACGCGAGCCGCCGCCAAACAGCGAGAATTCCTGCGCGTGCGCCTGCGTTGGCATGGCGAGCCAGACGAGCGTGGCCGCAACGGCCGCGACGGGCCACGCTGCGATCCCCTCCCGCCGTGTACGCGAATGGCGCTGCGCTCGCGGCGAGTTGTCATCGATCGATTCGAAGGGGTTCTTCGACATAGGCTCCAGCAACTCCTTCCGGTGAATAGGCGGCCCCGCGGGCACGCGTACGCAACAAGCGCGCAGCCTAGCACGGCAGGTCAATCGGGGGTCGCTGCGTGCCCAACGATCACGCGTGACGCCGTATCACCTCCCTCAGCCGCTCGCAGCTTCGAACGAGGTTTCTCTCCGGCGAAGTCGCGATGCCCAGCAGCAGCCCCGAACGCGCGGATGCCGGCGACATATACCAGGGCGACAACGGCGCCGGGCCCAATCCGAACGCCAGCGCCTCCCTGAAGATCGAGACGTCGGGCGCGCCGTCGGGCAGCCGCACGAGCACGGCCAGACCGGCGCTCTTCGTCTCGAAGTCGAGTGCGCCCAGGCATTCGAGCAAGGCGTCGCGCTGCGCGGAATAAAGACGCTTCAAGCGCCGCAGATGGCGCAGATAGTGGCCCTCGCGCATGAACTGCGCCGTCGCGAGCTGCACGGACGGCCACGGCGCCGGCGCAAGGCACGCCGCGACTTCCGCGAACCGCGACGCCAGCGTGGCGGGCGCGACGACGAACCCCAGCCGCAGTGCCGGGCTGATCGTCTTGCTGAACGAGCCGATATGAATGACGCGCTGGCCGCGGTCGAGCGATCCGAGCGCGGGCGCGGCACGCGCGCTCAGTTGTAGCTCGCTTAGATAGTCATCCTCAATGATCCAGGCGCCACGCTGCGCAGCCCAGTCGAGCAGCTGCAAGCGTCTTGCCAGCGAGAGCGTGGGGCCGAGCGGCGCCTGCTGGCCGGGCGTGACGACGGCCAGCGCCGCGTCCGGCGCATGCCGCAGGCCGTAATCGACGTCGATGCCGTCCGCGTCCACGGGAACCGGCGCAAGCTCGAGCCTTGCGAGTTCGAGGCCATGGCGGGTGAACGGAAAGCCCGGGTCTTCGAACCAGGCCTTGTGTCCATCGAGGCCCAGCACGCGCAGCGCGAGTCCGAGGCCGCCGCTGAACCCGCTCGTGACGATGATCTGCGCGGGCGAGCAGGTCATGCCGCGCGCAATGGCCAGATACGCAGCGATTTCGCGCCGCAATTCCGGCTCGCCACGGGGATCGGGATAGCCAACCGAGGCGCTCGACTCCGCGCGCAGCGCGAACGAGCGCACCTTGGTGAAGAGCCTCGCGGGCAGCGTTTCCTGGGCGGGCACGCCCATCTGGAAGATAGCCGGGCCGGCGGTGAGCTCCCGGTACATCTCCATGAACGAGCCCGGATCGCGGCTCTCCTCCGCTTCGGGCCGCGCGCGAGGCCGGTCCGCCACACGCGTTCCGGCGGCCCGGGAAGCGACGATCAACTGCGCGTCGGAGAGGCGGTCGTAGGCGAGGCGCACCGTGCCGCGCGCGACGCCCAGTTGCGCGGCAAGGTCGAGCCACGAAGGCAGACGGGCGCCGGGCGCAAGCACGCCGCCCTCGATGGCGGCACTGATTGCCGAGCGGATCTGCTCGGCGAGAGGCGTCTTCGCGGAGCGGTCGAGTTCGATTTTCAGCGGCTGGGACATCCGCTCATGGTACATAAAGAATGTTCATTTCTGGTGCTTTCTTGTGGCCCAGCGTGCGGCCACAATAACCCCGGTCGCAAGGAGAAACCCTGTCATGAACATTCGAACCGCCCTCGGCACCGCCTGCGCAGCGTTTGCGCTCACCGTCGCCATGCCGGCCATCGCGCATGCCGATGGAGCAACCGTCACGCCCAACTTCACGCATGCCATCCCCAACATCCCCGGCAAGTCGTTGACGGCCGTGGTGGTCGACTACGCGCCCGGCGGCGCGTCGCCCGCGCACGAGCATGCGAAATCCGCGTTCATCTACGCTTATGTCGTTTCGGGCGCCATCGAATCGCAAGTGAACGACGGGCCAAAGCGCGTCTATCACGCCGGCGAAAGCTTCTTCGAAGAGCCCGGCGCCATTCATCGCGTGAGCCGAAACGCAAGCAAGACCCAGCCGGCGAAGCTACTCGCGGTATTCGTCGTCGATACCGACGACAAGACGCTGACCACGCCGGTCAAGTAAGCCATTCAAGTCAAACAGGAGAGAACCCATGAGCCAACGTCTCGATTACAACCAGATCGCGCCCGCTGGCGTCAAAGCCCTCGGCGGTGTCTACGGCTATGTCATGCAAAGCGGGCTTGCGCCAGTGCTCGTCGATCTGGTCTACTTGCGCGTCTCGCAGATCAACAACTGCGCCTATTGCCTCGACATGCACACACGCGACCTGCTGAAAAAAGGCGTGAAAGTGGAAAAGCTGGCGCTGGTCCAGGCATGGCGTGAAGCCGGCAATCTGTTCGATCCGCGCGAGCGTGCCGCGCTTGCGTGGGCCGAATCGGTCACGCTCGTTGCGCAGACCGGTGTGCCTGACGCGGCGTATGAGGAAGCGCGCGCGGTATTCGACGAGCGTGAACTCGTCGATCTCACCATCGCCATCGGCTTGATGAACACGTATAACCGCATGGCAATCAGCTTCCGCAATACGCCTCAGGCGGCGCTGGAGCAGTAAGCGCGCGGCGCGGTTTGCACATCTGCAGCGTCAGTCAGCTTCGGCGCAATATAAACCGTATATACTGTTTATATTGTTTCCAGTTGGAGAAGCCCACATGACCGCAGCAAACGTACGCAAACCTACCAAGAAGGCCTTTCATTTCCCGAAGTCGCCGGACGCGGCGCCGGAGCAAGCGCAAGAGCACGAGCAGCAGCCGCAGCAGGAGCCGGTGCAGGCCGAAGCGGCAACGCCCGCCGTCAGTGCCGAAACCGATAAAGCTCCGCGCGCAAAGGCCGGTGCCAAGTCCAGCACGAAGCCCAGCAGCAAGACCCAGGCAAAGGCCAAGGCCGGGAAAAAGGCGACCACCAAGGCCACGACCAAGGCCAGCACGAAGGCCGCCGCCAAGCCTGGTGCCAAGACCCGCGCCAAGGCCGCAGAACCCGCAACCGAGGTAGCGGAAGCCGCGGCACCGAAAGCCGCAGGAAAGGAAAAGACCAAGCGCGCCAAGAAAGACAAGGTCGTGCGTGACAGCTTCACCATGCCGAAGGCGGACTACGAGCGGATCTCGGTCCTCAAGCGCAAGTGCCTCGAAGCGGGCGTCGCGGTCAAGAAGAGCGAACTGCTGCGCGCGGGCCTGCAATTGCTCGAGGCGGCTTCGGCCAAGCGTCTCGCAGCCGCCATTGCCGCGCTCGAAGCGGTCAAGACGGGGCGTCCGTCGAAGAGCGAATAAGCAGCGGGTCGCTTGCGCTCATCACGCAAGCACCCAGCCGGCGGCATCGATCTCGACGGTGACCCCGTCGAGCGCCGCGCCCGCACACGGGCCTTCGATGCAATGGCCGTCCTCGAAGCGAAACAGCGCGCTGTGGTGCGCGCACATCAACACCTGTGAGCGGTAGCAGGAGATCAACCCGGGCTCGAAGTCGAGCGGCACGGAAAAATGCGGACAGCGGTTGGCGTAGGCCCACACGCGTTCGCCGCGCCGCACGACGATGACGGGCTTGCCCGCAGGTCCTTCGTCGACAACGCGTGCGCCGCCGTCCGGCACTTCGCTCACGCGACACAAGCGGTGGCCTGAGTGTTGATCGAGGCGCGACGCATCCATCGCTCAGATCCTCCGCTCGGGATTGCCGAGGCTCCAGTCCCATGGACGGACTTCGACACGCTCGAACAGTCCCGCCTGCATATACGGATCGTGCGTCATGAACGACATCACGTCGTCGATGCCTTCGGCTTCGATCACGAGCAGCGTGCCGTTCATCGCATCGCATTGCGGCGCGAGCGTCGATCCACCGAGGCGGACGAACACGCCGTGCTGCGCGGCGTTGCGCAGCCAGTTCCGATGCACGGGACGCATGCGCTCGCGTTCCGTGCGCATGCCGGGTTTGTCGGTGGCGAAGATCGCGAAATAGCGCGCCATGGTGAGTCTCCGAATCTTTTCTTCATGAACGGGCGGCGCCGGTCAGGCCGGCGCCACGCCCTGCCACGCCCGCTGCAGCAACGCGCGAATGGCCTCGCGCTCGATCGGGCGCGGATTGGCGTACGGGTTCTTGCACGCGAGATCGGCGGCCTCGTCGAGCCCCTGCTCCGGCATGCCGATTTCGGCGAGCGCCACCGGAATGCCGAGTGACTGGTTCAACGCGAACAGCAACGCACCGGCTTCGGACGCGTCCTTGCCGCCTAGCGCGCGCGCCACGCGCGCGAGTGCCTCGGGCGCCGCCGTGTGGTTGTAGTGCGCCGTGTGCGGAAGCATGGCCGCGTGGGTCTGCGCGTGCGGCAGGTTGAACGTGCCGCCGAGCGTGTGACACAGCTTGTGATGCAGCGCCATGCCGACCGCGCCCAGACACGTCCCTGCGAGCCACGCGCCATACAGCGCGCGGCCGCGCATCGCCGCGTCGTCGGGCGCGCGCACGATGGCCGGCAGCGCCTCGCCTAGCGCGCGGATCGACTCCTCGGCCATCAGGCTGATGACCGGATTCGCGTCTTCGGCGTAGAGCGCTTCCACCGCATGCGCCATGGCGTTGACGCCCGATGCCGCCGAGATCGCTACCGGCAGCGAGAGCGTGAGCGCCGGGTCGTAGATCACCGTGCGCGGCAGCACGCGCATGTCGCGCCCCGTGCGCTTCAAACGTCCTTCGGTGAGCCCGTAGATCGGCGTCATCTCAGAGCCCGCATAGGTCGTGGGCACGGCCACGATGGGCAGCGTCGACTCGAGCGCGATGGCCTTGCCGAGCCCGATCGTCGAGCCGCCGCCCACGGCCACGCAGCAGTCCGCGTCGAGCGCCGCCGCCGCGTCGCGTGCGGCGCGCGCCACTTCCACGGGCACGTGCATCACGGCCTGCGCGTGCACGCCCGCCGCGCGCTCGCCGAGCACCTGCGCGACCTGTTCGGCCAGCGCGCGCTGCTCGGGCGTCGAGAGGATCAGTGCGCGCCGCGCCCCGAGCCGCTCGACTTCCGCGGGCAGTGTGGCGAGCGCACCCGACGCGAACACCACGCGAGAAGGGGTTCCCTGATAGACGAACGGTTTCATGCCGGCCTCAGCGCTTGAAGTGCGGCGGCACGTTGCCGTCCACGTTGACCCAGACCGAGCGCGCTTCGGTGTAATCGTGCATCGCCTCGAAGCCCATCTCACGGCCATAGCCCGACTGCCCCACGCCACCGAACGGGCTGCCCGGGTTCACGCGCTTGTAGCAGTTGATCCAGCACATACCGGCGTGGATCTGCCCGGCCATCCGGTGCGCGCGCGAGAGGTCGCGCGTCCACAACCCGCTGCCGAGGCCATAGGCCGTGCCGTTGGCGATGGCGAGCGCCTCTTTGTCGTTGCGGAAGCGCATCACCGTCACGAACGGGCCGAACACTTCCTCCTGTGCGACACGGTCGTTGGGCGTCGCCGCTTCAACGATCGTGGGACGCACGTAATAACCGTTCGCGAGCGCGGCGTCCTGCGGAGCGCTGCCGCCCGTCAACACGCGGCCGCCCTCGCCGCGCGCCACGTCGACGAAGGCCAGCACGCGCTCCTGGTGCTGCTTCGACGTGAGCGGCCCCATCTCGGTGTCGGGATCGAGCGGATTACCCACGCGAATCGAAGACGCAAGCGAGACGAAGCGCTCGAGGAACGCATCGGCGATGCGCTCGTGCAGGATCAGGCGCGAGCCCGCAATGCACGCCTGCCCCTGGTTGTGGAAGATCGCCCAGGCCGCGCCGTTGATGGCCGCGTCGAGATCGGCATCTTCGAACACGATGTTCGCGCCCTTGCCGCCCAGCTCGAGCTGCACGCGCTTGAGATTGCCCTGCGAAGCCTCGACGATGCGCCGCCCCGTTGCCGTCGAGCCGGTGAACGCAATCTTGCCCACGCCCGGGTGCTCTGCGAGCCGCTGCCCCGCGGTGTGCCCATAGCCCGTCACGATGTTGACGACACCTTCAGGAAAGCCCACTTCGGCCATCAATTCGACGATGCGCAGCGTGGAAAGCGGCGTGATCTCGGAAGGCTTGAGCACGACCGTGTTGCCAGCGGCGAGCGCCGGGCCCATCTTCCAGCTCGTGAACATGAGCGGAAAATTCCACGGCACGATCTGCCCGACCACGCCGATGGGCGCGCGCTGCACGTAGTTCAGAAAGCCGGTCTCGACGGGAATCACCGAGCCCTGCAGCTTGTCGGCCATGCCGCCGAAGTAGCGGAAGCATCCTGCCGTGCGCGGCACGTCGAGGGCGCGCGAATCGCGGATCGGATGGCCCGTGTCGAGCGATTCGAGCTGCGCGAGTTCTTCCGCATTCGCCTCGATGGCGTCGGCCAGACGCAGCAGCAAGCGGCCGCGCTCGGCGGCGGGCATGGCCGCCCACTTCGGAAAGGCACGGGTGGCGGCGTCCACGGCGCGGTCGACATCGGCGGCCGTGGCGGCGGCGATCTTCGTGATCAGCGAGCCGTCGTGCGGATTGAGCACGTCGATCGTGCCGCCTTCTACGGCATCAGTGAAACGGCCGTCGATGAAGAGTTGGGTTTGCATGAGCAGTCCTTAATGAATGCGGATGAGCTTCGTCGTGATGCGGGCGCTCAAAATTCGACCGGATAGGGCTTGAGCTCGCCGCTCTCGTAGCGCTTGGGCAGATTCGGCGTGGCGTTCTCCCACACCAGCAGCATCGAGCGCTTGGTCGAATAGCCTTGATGGCGGATGTCGGCCGGCATCGCGCAGATGTCGCCCGCTCGCATCGTGATGCGGGCACGCGGCGCGCCGGTGTTCTTGTCGCCGATGTCCCAGACGATTTCGTCGGAGAGCTGCAGGAACCATTCGACGCGGTCGTTGCCGTGAAACACCGGCAAGATGAATTCCTCGGTGGTCGGGCAGAACAGGCTCTGGCCGCAGACCGAAGTCACGGACGGATTCCACGTGACGTCCGAGCGCGACAGATACTTGAAGAGATTGAAGGCGTGCAGCTCGCCCTCGAAGCCGGGTTCGCAGTGGACTTCGGGCTCGTCCTGCTCTACGTCCATGAACGCACGGTTCACGGGCAAGTCGTTGCGCAGCGGCGAGTCGCCTTCGAGGCCCGGCATGCGGCGCGTGGCAATGCGCGTGCGCTCGATCGCGGCGCCGTTCTCGCCATGCTTGCGGCCGTAGGCGCTGCCCGTCTCGGCGGGCGCCGCGAACGGGTCGAAGCCTTCGTTGGTCCAGTCATGCAGGATGGCCTTGAAGGTCGCCATGATCGTGGGCGTTTCGAAGGTCTCCATGTAGTCCACGCCGGCTTCCTTCATGATGCCGTTGAACGATCCCGCGTACATGTCGACCTTGCCGTAGTGATTGCGCGTGCCGAACACGTGGTCGAAGTTGACCCAGCCGTAGAAGAAACCCCACGCGACGTCGCGCATCATGGCGCGCAGGAAAGCGTCGGCGGGAATCGCGTGGGTGCGCGACTGGCCTTTCGCGGGCCAGTTGATCTTGACGAAGTACTCGTCGCGCAGGAATTCGAACGAGCCCAGCGTGAAGCGGCGATAGCCGGTCACCGCATCGGGTTCGCTGGCCTTGACGGCGTCGGCGGCAAAGCCGGTCGTGGGGAGGTTGTCTTCGAGGGATGCCATGATGTCTTGTCTCCAGATCTCTTCGGTTGATCGTTGCCGCGCTGGGTCAGTGCAGGCAGATATCGGCCCACTTCTGCACGGAGAGCTCGCCGATCATCGTCTGCACGAGCGCCACGCCGGCCTTCGGCGCGCTGAAGCGATAGGCGCAGCCCGCGGGCAGCAGCGCCTGATGGCCCTGGCGCAGCACGACATGGCCCATCGGACGGCCATGCGGTTGCTCGCCGGCCAGCACGCTGCCCTTGCTGTCTTTCGGGGGATTGTCGAGCTTGATGAAGTCGATGCGGACTTCGCCGTCCATCAGGATGACGAACTCGTCGTGGGCGCAGGCGAACCATGCCGATTGCCCTTCAGTACGCAGCACCTCGATCACGTATTCGAGGTTCTTGCCGGCCACGACCTTTTCATACGGCGCCGACTTCGAAGCGACTTCGAAGACGTTGGAAAAGACGTAGTGGCTGGCGCTGCCGCTGGTGATTTCGATCTCGCCCTTGCGGTAGCCGTCGAGCGAGCCAAAGACTGTTTGGAATGACGTCTCGGTCATTGCTGTCTCCTTGAGTGGAATCCGTTCGTTGGAACATCTTGTCGTTGGATTCAACTTTAGGAGCGTACTGGGGCGGCAACAACCGGCGCCGTGGCGATTACGGCATTCGCGCTTCGCGAACAATCGGAGCAAAAGCGCGAATTGAAAGCGCGGGCCGCAAGCGCGGCCTGAAAGAGCGGGCGCGAACGCCCGGAGCCAAGGCCTGGCTTCAGCTCACCCAGCCGCGTTCGATCAGCGGCAAGTCCCATGCGGGCTCGGGGCCCAGCCAGTCGGCGAGGAATTCGACGAGCGCTTTCACCTTCAGCGCCTGTCGCTGCGTTGCGGGATAAACGGCCGCGAAGCTGAGCGGCGAAAGAACATAGTTGGTCAGGATCGGCACGAGCGAGCCGTCGAGCAGCGCGGCGCTCGCGACGAGCGTCGGCAGACACACGACGCCGCCGCCCGTGAGCGCATAGTCGCGCAGCAAATGGACCGAATTGGAGCGGATCATGCCGGGCAGCTCCATCTCCACGACCTCCTCGCTGCACGTCATGGTCCAGCGATTGCGTGAGGGATAACCCGAATAGAGCGCCGTGGTGTGCTGCAGCAAATCACGCGGATGCTGCGGTGTGCCATGCTCGCGCAAATAGGCCGGCGACGCGCAAAACAGGCGCCGCACGGTGAACAGGCGCCGCTCGATCAGCGAATCGGAGATGGGGGGGAAAATCTGGAAGGCGACGTCGAAGCCCTCTTCGATCGGATCGACCACGCGGTCGTTGACGATCACATCGAGCTGGATGCCAGGGTAGCGCTTGTTGAATTCGGCCAGCGGCGTCGCAAAGTGGCTCAGCGCGTAGCCGGGCAGGATCTGGATGCGCAGGCGGCCCGTGGGCGTCGCGCGCAGCTCGCGCATCTGGTCGGTCAGCTCGTTCACGCGCCCCACGACTTCGGCGCACTCGCGATAAAAGGTCTCGCCGACTTCGGAGAGCCGCACATGCCGGGTGCTGCGGTGAAAGAGCGGCGCGTTGACGAACTTCTCGAGCTGCTGGATACGGTTCGTGATGACCGAGCTCGTGACGCCCAATTGCCGCGCGGCCTCGGCGAAGCTGCTCGTTTCGGCCACGCGTACAAAGGCCTCGATACTCAAAAAACGGTCCATGCTGCTCCCTGTTCCACCGGTGTCGCCCGTCAGTTTATACGCTGACGGGCGTGCACGGTGGCGCGCGGGACGCGCTCTGGCGGCTTACTCCGGCTGCTCGGCCGAGGCAAAACCGGCCGCCTCGCCGGCCCGGCGGCGCAGCTTCGCGGGCGCGGTCTCCGTGAGCAGCAGGCTCACGCCGATGCCGAGCACGACCGCGCAGATCGGCAGCCAAAGGATGTTCTGAATGCCGAAGCGCGTGGCGACGAAACCGGCGAGCGCGGGCGCCACGCCGCCGCCGAAGATCTCGCCCGCGCCCACCACGATGCCGATCGCCGTGGACACCATGCCCAGCGGTGCGGCTTCGGTCGCCACCGGTCCCGAAAGCAGGGAAACGAGGCCTAGCGTGAAGAACGAGGCAACGAACAGCACTACGAACAATTCGAGCGGCTGCGCGCCGATCCCGCGGAAGAGGTACAGCATCACCGCGGTGCCCGCGAAGCCGACGACGCTCGCCACGCGCCGGCCCACCAGATCGGAGAGGCCCGGCAGCCCGAACTGCCCGACGAAGCCGCCGAAGCCGATGGCGGAGACCACCACGCCCATATGCTGCGTATCGAGCGAGAGGTAGTTGGTGAGATACAGCGGCAGCATGGCGCCGAGCACGAACACGCCGGTCATGGCGCAGAAGAGCGCCACCATGGCAACGGGAATGTTGCGGCTCTTGAACACGGCGCGCCAGTTGCCGCGCTCGCCCGGCGCGTGGGCGCCGGCGTGGGCCGTCACGGCTTCGGCTTGCGGCGCTTGCTGCGGGCTCGGCTCGCGAATCACGCGGAACATCAGGAGGCCCAGGATCAGGCCCGGAATCGACACGAGCGCGAAGACCCAGCGCCACGACACGAAGCTGAGCAACTGCGTGGCGATGATTGGCGCAAGCGCGAGACCGAAGAGCGCAAAGCCGCTTTGCTGAAGCCCGAGATTGAAGCCGCGGCGCTTGGGATGCGAGGCGTCGGCGGTGGCGGCGAAGCTCGTCGGGCAGAACGAGCCTTCGGCCACGCCCATCAGCGCGCGCACGGCCAGCAGGCTCATGAAGCCGCCCGCGAGCCCGGAAAAGCCGGACAGCAGCGAAAACACGATGATGGCCGGAATCAGCACCTTGCGGCGTCCCACTTTATCGGAAATGCCACCCATGAGTGCCGCGAAGATCCCCCACGAAAGACCGAGGATGCCGATGCAGTTGCCCACGTCCTGGGCGCTCAGATTCAGGTCTTTCATGATGGACGGAAACAGCGGCGCAATCAGCCACCGGTCGAGTCCGACCAGCCCGAAACCCAGGGCCAGTAGCACAACGGCCTTCCATTCGTAGGCCACATCCCAATCCTGCGTTTTCATCTTTGTCTCCTCCAGACGGCTCCATCGGCCACCGGTGGGGGAAAGATAGAGGCAAGCGCAGCGCGACGGGTATGGGTTAGGGGCCGAATGCGCCATTCGCGAAATGCGAACAATCGCCTGGAGCCGCGCCTGGTGGGCAGTACGGGCTGGCGTACAGCATGAGAAACGCCAAAGCGCATGCCGTGCGGCAGACGTATCGCGCCGCACGGCAAACAGCACTTCAGCAGGCGCCACATACGCGTGGCGCGCCGTGTGTGCCAGTTGCTTTACTCCACCAGCTTCGGCGCGGCGGGGAAATCGACCGGCACGCGGGTCACGCCATGGAGATAGTTGGTCACGACTTTGTCGCCGATCGCGACGATCACGTCCACAAGGTTTTCATTCGTCCACCCCGCTGCCAGGAACGCGTCGACGCGCGCCTGATCGGCGTGACCCCGGCGCACGGCGATGTCCTTCACGAGGCTCGCGAGCGCGTCCAGCTTCGGGTCGAAGCGCGCGCGGCCGCTGCGGATTTCAAGGATTTGCTCGTCGGAGAAGCCGGTCTTCTTGCCGATCATCGTATGCGCGGCGAGGCAATACTCGCAATCGTTCACCTCGCTCACCACCAGATTGACGACCTCGCGCGCCTTGCCCGTGATGCTGCTCTTCGCGTTCTGGAAGGCCAGATAGTTGCCGAGCGCATGCTCGGAATACGCCAACGTGGCATACAGGTTCGGCACGACGCCCAGGCCGGCCTTGAGCTTGTCGAAGATGGCCTGGTTGGCGGGCGAGACGGCTTCACGGGTGGGGACGTTGAACGTGCTCATGCTGTTTCTCCGGGTGATGGGGGTGTCTGGTCGACGTTACGACGATGCGACGATGCGAGGTTGACCGCTGCGGCATCGCCTTGCATTCGATCAGCGACGCTGCGGTGTGGACGAAATTTCGCGCAAGCGCCGCCGCTGCGGTAGGCCGGCGCTACGCATATCACCGATTCCTCGCGGGCATGGCTGCGCGGCCAGCCGCGCCATGCCGCGCAGGAATGACTGCTATCGCCGCCACCTGTCTTCTTGCGCCACGCGTTTGCCGCGAACATGGCCTCACCGCAAACCCCGCAGCAAGGAGCACCCAATGAAGCTGTTCAGCCAAACGCAAGTCGGATCGCTTGCCCTCAAGCACCGCGTCGTACTCGCCCCGCTCACGCGCATGAGAACCGAGCCCGGCAATGTGCCCGGCGACCTGATGGTCGAGTACTACGCCCAGCGGGCGTCCGAAGGCGGTCTGCTGATTACGGACGCCACGGCCGTGACGCCGCTCGGCATCGCCTATGTGGATGCGCCGGGCATGTGGACGCACGAGCAGGTTGCCGGCTGGAAGCGCGTGGTGGACGCCGTTCACGCAAAAGGCAGCTCGATCTTCGTCCAGCTCTGGCACGCAGGCCGGCAGGCGCACTCGGCCAACACGGGCGGCCTCACGCCGGTCGCCCCCTCCGCGCTGCGCTCGCTCGAGCACGCCGCGATTCGCGACGCGCAAGGCCAGATCGCCGAAGCCGAACTGCCCGTGCCGCGCGAGCTGGCAACGGATGAAATCCCGGCCATCGTCGAGCAGTTCCGCCACAGCGCGATGCTCGCGAAGGAAGCCGGCTTCGACGGCATCGAGCTGCATGCCGCCAACGGCTATCTGTTCGAGCAATTCCTGCTCGATGGCACGAACCATCGCACGGATGCCTATGGCGGCTCGCTCGAAAACCGCGCGCGGTTCCTGTTCGACACGCTCGACGCGGTCGTCGGCGTCTGGGGGCCGGGCCATGTCGCCGTGCGCCTTTCGCCGAGCGGCACCTACGGCACCATGTCGGACAGCGATCCGCACGCGACCTTCGGCTACGTCGCCACGCGCCTGAACCGTTACGCGCTGGCCTATGTGCACGTGATCGAGCCGCGCATCCGCGGGATCGAAGAGCGCGAGGCCGCCGAGTCGGACGTCTCGTCGAAAGACATCCGCCGCTTCTTCAAGGGCACGCTCGTCGCGGCCGGCGGCTTCACGCGCGAGAGCGCCGAGCAGATCGTGGTCGACGGCCACGCCGACCTCGTCGCGTTCGGCCGGATGTTCATCGCCAATCCCGACCTGCCAGAGCGCCTGCGCACGGGCAAGCCGCTCAATCGTTACGACCGGACGACGTTTTATGGCGGCGACGCGCGCGGGTATATCGACTATCCGTTCGCTTCGAGCACGGCTTCGCCCTCGGCCGCAGCGCGCCGGGCCGCCGAGCGTGCATCGGGAGCGCTGGCATGAACACGCGAACCTTTCTCGTGACGGGCGCGACCAAGGGCATCGGGCTTGCGCTTTCGCATCGGCTAACGAAGGCGGGACATCGCGTCGTGGGCCTCGCCCGCCATCGCGAGGACTTTCCCGGCGACCTCGTGAGTGTCGATCTGGCCGACCGCGCGGCCACGGAGCAGGCGCTCCATGATCTGTCCAGCCGCTACGCTTTCGACGGCGTCGTCAACAACGTTGGCCTCGTGCGTCCGCAGGCGATCGGCGAAGTGCAACTCGACGATCTCGACAGCGTACTTGCCGTCAATCTCCATCCCGCGCTTCAGGCCATGCAGGCCATCCTGCCGGGCATGCGCTCGCGCGGCTGGGGGCGGGTCGTGAACATTTCGAGCCTCACCGTGCTCGGCGCGATCGAACGCACCGCCTACGCCGCCGCAAAGGCCGCGCTCGTGAGTTTTGCGCGCTCTTGGGCGCTCGAGCTCGCGCCAACCGGGATCACGGTGAATGCCGTCGCGCCGGGGCCAACGGAGACCGAGCTCTTTCGCGCCAACAACCCGCCGGGCAGCGCAGGCGAAAAGCGTTATCTCTCGGGCGTGCCGATGCAACGCTTCGGCACGCCGGACGAGATCGCCGCCGCCATCGCTTTCCTGCTTTCCGAAGACGCCGGATTCATCACCGGGCAAACGCTCTTTGTCGACGGCGGCGCGTCCATTGGCAAGGCGTCGATTTGATCCGCTGACGCCTTCAAAACCGGCCCCGCGCGCAGGGTAGCGCGCGGGGCCGGTTCGTTCACGAAGTCATCCTCACTAATTGTGTATGCCCGGCCGCGCTTCATCGCGGCCGGGCATACACGTCTCCAATATTGCTCAAACCTGCGCCAGACCGCCATCGACGAAAAGATCGACGCCGGCCACATAGCTGCTCTCGTCGCTCGCGAGAAAGAGCACGGCGGAGGCCACTTCCTCGGGCCGGCCGATGCGCCCGAGCGGCGTGGCTTCGGCGAACTTCGCGCGCAGCGCATCGGCTTGCGCGGGCGTCGAGACCTGGCTCTCGATGATGGGCGTGTCGATCGCGCCCGGGCTCACGACGTTCACGCGAATCCCGCGCCCCTTGAGCTCCGTCGTCCATGTGCGCGCGAGCGAGCGCACGCCCGCCTTCGCCGCGCTATAGGCGCCATGCGCGTGCAGCCCCTTCACACCGGCAACCGAGCTGGTGAGGACGATGCTCGCGCCCTCGCGCATCAACGGCAGCGCCTTTTGCACGGTGAAAATCAGCCCGCGCATGTTCACATTGAACGTCGCGTCGTAGTGCTCCGGCGACATCTCGTCGATCGTGCGATGCTCGATGAAGCCGGCGTTGGCGAACAGCACGTCGAGTTGCGTGCACTCGGCGCGCACGCGCGCAAACAGACGATCGAGGTCTTCGAGATTCGTCACGTCGCCGCGAACCGGGACCACGTCGTGGCCGATTTCCGCTGCGGCGCGCTCGAGCTCGGCCTCGCGCCGGCCGACGATGTACACCTGCGCGCCTTCCTCAGCAAAGCGCTTTGCCGTTGCAAGGCCGATGCCGCTCGCGCCGCCCGTGACGACCGCCGTTTTTCGATCCAGCTTGCCCATGAGTCTCTCCTCAACGGTTGATGGGTGCGCTGAGGATCGCAGGCGACGCCCGCGCGCAGAAGCCGCCGCGAGGCAATATCTGCTATGCCGGGCGGGAATCCGCGCGAGGCATGCCGCGCTGGAATGGCACTTATGCATGCGGGCCGTCTACTGGCGGTTGTGCCGGGCGCCGATCATGAAGCCATGACGAATCGCACCGATCGTCACACCTTCACTTTTATCGGAGGCCATCATGTCGCTTCAGGACAAGCTCGACGCATTCAAGGCGGACTTCAAGGCCGGCAAGGGGCCCTGGTTCGCATCGCCGGAAATTCATCCGATCATGGAGCGCGCAACGGCCGAGCTGATCGCGAGCGGTCAGGCGGGCCGCGCTGTGAAGGCGGGCGAGCGTGCCCCAACTTTCCGATTGAAAGACCAGCATGGCAATGAAGTCTCCTCGTCGGAACTGCTCGAGAAGGGTCCGCTTGTCGTGACGTTCTATCGGGGTGTCTGGTGTCCCTATTGCAATCTGGAATTGCAGGCGCTCAACGAAGCGCTGCCCGATCTTCAGCGGTATGGCGCCCGCCTGGTGGCGATTTCGCCGCAGTCGGCCGTCAATAGCCGCAAGTCGGAACGCGTGAATGGGTTGAATTTCCCGGTGCTCCACGACCCGCACAATGACACCGCCGCCGCGTTCGGGCTGCGGTTCGTGTTGCCGGACTATCTGATCGATGTGTATAAGGCGCGCAAGAACGATCTGCCTGCGTTCAACGGCGACCCGAGCTGGACGCTGCCGATGCCGGCGCGATATGTCATCGGCAGGGATGGCATCGTTGTGTACTCCGAAGTTAATCCGGACTACACACAACGTCCCGATCCTTCGGAAATGATTCCGGTATTGCAGAGGCTCACACTGCCGGCCTGAAACGCTCGCCCCGGGGCGATTGCGGCAAGGCGTCACGGGCGTCAAGCGGTCACTATTGATTCATATCAACATTTGACATTATGAAGGTTCGGGGCGCGTGCCCCACCTTGTTTCACGTCAAATGTATTGCAAGGAATCCAATATGACTTACGTTCAATCAACGCTCACCCCGGGTGAGCGGATCGTCTTCGAGGCGTTTCCGAGCCTCATCGCAATGGCCCCGCGCCTCGTGATCGGCGCCGTATTGATGCTGCTCGGCGTCGTGCTCTCTTTCGGCGAGTCGCCCGGCGCCGGTGTGGCCACGTTCGTGGTCGGGGCGATAACGTTCGGAATGGTCGCGATCGCGTACCGGACCACGGAGCTGACTATCACGAACAAGCGCGTCGTCGCCAAGTTCGGTGTGATCCGCCGCAGCACTGTCGAGCTCCAGCTCTCCCGCGTGGAAAGCGTCCAGGTCGAGCAAGGCATTCTCGGGCGCATGCTGCACTATGGCTCGCTCGTCGTTGCGGGTGCCGGCCTGCCCTCGGCGCCCATCCCGGCGATCTCCGAACCGATGGCATTTCGCGCCGCGTTGTTCCGGGCGATCGAGCAGCCTGCCTCGCCTGAACTGAAGCTCGCGGCATAAGCGCCATTCGCACTCATTTCAAGCATTCCTTAGTAGCTGTTTTCGGCCAGCACGCTTTCGACAAAAGCCGCAAACGCCCGTGCCCTCGAAGTCACGAGCCGGCCCGCCGGGAACACGGCCCACAGGTCCACCGGCGGCAATTGCCAGTCGGTGAGCACGGCGCGCACGCTGCCATCGGCGAGTTCGGGCGCGAACATCCATTGCGACGCGACGGCGATTCCCATATGGCCAAGCACGGCCGTGCGAATGCCCTCGGCGGCGCTCACCCGCACGCGTCCCGACACCACCACGGCCGTTTCCTTGCCGTTGCGGCTGAACGACCAGGACTCGCCCCCGCCGCGCTGCGAATACACGATGGCCTGATGGCGGCTCAGGTCGGCTGGCGTGGCGGGCACGCCGGCCTCCTCGAAATACGCGGGCGTCCCCACGACGAGCCGCGGACTGCGGCTGATGCGCCGCGCGGTCATGGCGGAGTCGTCGAGGCTGCCCATGCGCAGCGAGACGTCCATGCCTTCTTCCAGCAAATCGATGTTGCGATCGTCCAGCACGATGTCGATCTCGAGCTGCGGATGCTGGTCGAGAAAGCGCTTGAGCACCGGCATGACGTGCAGGCGCGCGAACGTCGGGGCCGCCGAAACGCGCAGGCGCCCGGACACGCTCTCCGAAGACTGCCTGGCGGCGTGCTCGGCCTCGTCCGCCTCCTCGATGGCGACTTTCGCGTGCTCGTAGAAGCGCTGGCCGGCATCGGTCGTATTGAGGCCGCGCGTCGAGCGCAGCAGCAAGCGCGTGCCGAGCCGCTCCTCCAGTTGCGCGACCGACTTGGAAACAGCGGGCTGCCCCACGTTCAGGCGCCGCGCGGCGGCGGAAAACGACCCGGCCTCCACGACGGCAACGAAGGTTTCCATGGCGGTCATGCGGTCCATTGCGAGTCCTCTCTTCAATCGAACCAAGAGGGTACGCCAAAGCGGCAAGACGGTGTGGGGCAACGTCATGCGCCATGAACCGCAATGCCTCTGCTCAGAAACCTTCGAGCACCAGCTTGCCGCGTGCCCGGTTCGTTTCCAGCCACTCGTGAGCGCGGCGCAGATTGGCTGCATTGATGGTGCCAAAGCTCTCATTGAGCGTCGTGCGCAGCACGCCCTGATCGATCAGCCCGGCCACGCGATCGAGCAACTCGTGCTGGCGAATCTGGTCCTTCGTCGAGAACATCGAACGCGTAAACATGAACTCCCAGTGCAGCGCGATGCTCTTCATCTTGAGCTTGCGGAAATCGAAGATCTCCGGGTCGTCGATCAGCGCCAGGTGCCCCTGCGGATTGAACGACGCGACAATCTCGTCGAAGTGGCGATGCGTCTGGTTCAGGCTCGCAATGTAGTCCACGCCTTCGAAGCCAATACGCTTCAATTCCTGCGAAAGCGGCTTCGAATGGTCGATCACGTGATGTGCGCCCAGGTCCGTCACCCACTGCGCGGTTTCGGGCCGCGACGCCGTGCCGATCACGGTCAGGCCGGTCAGCTTGCGCGCGAGTTGCACGAGGATCGAACCCACGCCGCCGGCCGCGCCGATCACGAGCAGCGTCTCGTCCGAGCGTGCCGTGCTCTGCGGCACCGCGAGGCGATCGAACAGCAGCTCCCAAGCGGTAATGGTCGTGAGCGGCAACGCGGCCGCTTCGGCAAAGCTCAGCGTCTTCGGCATGTGCCCCACGATGCGCTCGTCCACGGCGTGCAGTTCGCTATTCGTGCCGGGCCGCACCAGCGATCCCGCGTACCAGACGCGCTCGCCCGGCCTGAACAGCGTCACGTCCTTGCCCACCGCGCGCACGACGCCGCTCGCGTCCCAGCCGATCACCTTCGGCTGCCCGGCTTCAGGCGCCTTGGCCGCGCGCACCTTCACGTCGACGGGGTTGACCGACACCGCATGCACTTCGACGAGCAGGTCGTGGGGGCCGGGCTGCGGCTCAGGCAGTTCGAGATCGATCAGCGATTCCGGATCGTCGATGGGGAGATTGCGGTAATAACCAATGGCTTTCATCCTTGATACCTCCAGATTCCGTTTTGAGCGTGCAAGGCCCGCACCCGCTTTATGCCGGCGAACGCCGAGCCAATCGGCGCGCCATCGGTGCGAAGCGGCACAGGCCTGATGTGTTTGTCACGGGTGCATGATCGGCGAACGCGCACCTGCCAAAAAGCGGCAAACGGAGAAGTCAGCTTCAAAAATTTATTGAAGGCGGGCCCCGCGACCCGCGCGGGATCAGGCCAGCCAGGCGGAGAAACGCTCGCGCAGCAGGTCGCGCAACGCGTTGACGGTCGGCGACAGCATGGTGCGGTGGGCGCAAACGAGATGTAGCGGCGCGCTCTCGCCCTCGAAGTCGGTCAGCGCCGCCTCCAGCCTGCCCGTCTTGAGGTCGGCCAATACGTCGACACGCGATTTGTACGCGATGCCGTGGCCGCCCAGGGCCCAGCGCCGGACCAGCTCGCCGTCGTCGCTGCTGCGGTCGCCGCGCACGTTCACGACCATCGCATCGCCGTCCTTGTAGAAAGTCCAGCGGTCGTGAAGCGCATCGCTCAACGCGAAACGCAGGCAGTTATGCTGCGAGAGCTCGGATGGCGACCCGGGCCGCCCATGACGTGCGAAATATTCGGGCGACGCGCAAAGGACGCGCCGGTTTTCCGGCGCCAGCGGCAGCGCCACGAGTGAAGAATCTTCGGGCACGCCGTAGCGGATCGCCACCGCGATGGGCGCCCGAAACATATCGGTCACATGATCGCCTATGTGCACCTGCAACGAAACCGCCGGGTACTGCTCCTGAAACGCATCGAGCCAGCCCACCAGCACACTCCTGCCGAGGTCCGAGGGCATCGAGAGCGACACGGTTCCGCCGATCATCTTGCGCCCATGCGCGAGCGCATTTCCGCCGGCCTCGACCTGCTCGATCACGCTGCGCGCGTACGGAAGATAGCGCTCGCCGTCCGGCGTCAGCCGCAGGCTGCGTGTCGATCGCGCGAGCAGCCGCGTCCCGAGTTCCTCTTCGAGCCGCTTGAGGCCGACGCTGGCCACTGCGGGCGTCAGATCCAGCTGCCGGGCGGCAGCTGAAAGGCTCCCGCTGTCCGCGGCGCGAAGGAAAATGACCAGGTCTTCCAGTTTGATCATGGGCCGTCGCGTTTTGTTGAGGCGAAGCTCACTGCACGCTCTCTGCCTCACGCGGTGACGGCAGCGCATACTCGGCCGCCTGCCATGCAAACAAGCCGGGCACGTAGAACAGCAGGTCGCGCACGCGCCGCGCGCCGGCGAGCGCGAGACAGGTCGGCGCGTCGAAGCCGAGCAGCCCGCCGATCAGCACGAAGCCGCCCTCCTGCACGCCAAGGCCGCCCGGAATCAGAAAGGCCGCACTGCTGACGAGCTGTATGAGCGCTTCGATCACGAAGGCCTGCGCGAAGGTCGCCTGCACGCCGAGCACGTGCAGCGCGCACCAGATCTCCAGCGCGTAGCCCAGGCATTGCAGTGTCTGCCAGATCAGCAGATAGCGCACGACCACGCCGGTCTGCCGCCAGATCAGCTTGACCGATTGATCGACGCGCGCGGACTTGCCCACCAGATCGACCACCTTGCCGCTCGTGATCCGGTTGATGACGTGCGCCGCGCGCTCGAACGGCCGTGCATGCTGAACCAGCGCGAACAGCACCAGCACCGGCGCGATCCCCGCAATGCCCCAGGCGAGCCGGCCGGCGAGGCGCGCGGCATCGGAGCTCGAATGCTCGAGCACATAGCCCGCCGCAATGAGCCCGAAGATGAGCTGGCTGATCAGCGTGAGCTGCATGTCGGCGACGAGGCTCGCCGCCGCCGTCGCCGGACGCACGCCGGCACGCCCGAGCAGCCGGAACGAGACGATTTCCCCGCCGATGCGCGCGACCGGCAACAGGCCGTTGATGGACTCGCGTATCCACACGAGCTTGAGCATGGCCGGGAACGAGGGACGCTGTGCCGGGCGGATCAAGGTGCGCCAGTCCCAGGCGTTCGCGCACATCGGCAGGATATGCAGCAAGGCAGCCAGCACGAGGCCCATGCCCGCGGCTTGCAGGAGTTGCAGCACGGCTGCGGGATGATCGCGCCATACGAGCCACACAGCGACCGCCAGGCCGCACAACGCAGCGATACGTCCCAGGTGTTTCATCTGCGTGTGCTCTTCTTCCAATGCGCCTGCGTCTTGATGTTTCTATTCATCTACTACGAAGCTCGATGCTTTTTCATTTTTCGTGAACGGGCGACAGCATCCCGTTTGCGTCGACGCGAAAACGCGTCCCGCGCCATACCACGCCCGACGAGCAGAAACTCGCGAGATAGATCGCGAACTGAACCGCATCCCAGATCGGCAGGCACAGCAGCCCGCTGCCCTTTTGCCCGGTTGCGCGGTCGGTCCTCCAGACCAGCAGCGCGCGGGCGAACAGCGCGACGCCGGCCAGCGCCCACGCGGCCGGCGCGCCGCCCGAGAAGGCCACCGCGAGCAAGGCGAGCGCCAGCGGATGCATGAACACCGCGCCGAGATGCCCGGAGCGGTCCGCCGCGCGAATGGTGCGGCTCCAGCGCAACTCGTGCGCGAAGAGCTTGGAGAACGTATTCTCCACGCAAGCGTGCTGCACCACAATGGGCGGAATGGCGACGGTGGCGCCCGCGCGCCGCACGGCTTCGCCTACCGCGTGGTCTTCGGCCAGGTGGTGAGCGAACTGGGCGAGACCGCCGATGCGCGCGAGCATATCCCGCGTCATCGCGATGGACTGGCCGAAACACGGCCGCGCGCGCCCGAGCGCGAGCCCCGTGACCACGCCCGGCAGGAAATGGTAGTTGGTCAGCGCCGCAGCCAGGCGGGGCCAGAACCCGGGCGCGCAGAGGCCGCGGTAGACCGTCGTCACGAGGCCCACGCCCGGTTGCTGCAGGGTCCCGACGATCTGGCGAAGATAGTTGCGCTCGACATAAACGTCGCTGTCGGCGAAGCAGAGCACCTCATGCTCGGCCTTCTCCAGCATGTTCACGAGATTCGCGATCTTGCGGTTGGGCCCGTACAGGCGCGCGTCGGCCACCACGGTGACATGCGCGTCGGGATAGCGCTCGCGCAGCCTTTCGACGGCGGCGAGCGCGGGGTCGCACGAATCATGCACGCCGAACAGATACTGCACTGGCCCCGGATAATCCTGGTCGAAGAAACTGGCGAGATGGGCTTCGAGCCGCCATTCGTCGCCGTGCAGCGGCTTGACGATCGTGACGGCGGGAAAGCGCGCCGGCACCGCCACGCCGCGCGCGAAGAAGCGGCCGATCAGCCGGCAGGCCGTCACCGTATAGACAATGCCGAAGATAGCGCCCAGGCCGCAGAGGCCCGCAATGAATTGGGCGAATAGATGTGCAACCGTCACTAGCGTCAAATGGCCTGGCACGAGTGCAACCGACGCGATATCGATCGTAGCCGTGGGCGCTACCATGCGGCCGCCCGCTCGCACCGGCGTTCGGGGGTCGGAAAGACGGCTCGTCGCAAATCGATCGTTGCTGAAATCATTGCCAGGCACACTCCGGTGCGTTTTGCGGGGACGCGGGGCTGCCAAAACACGATGCCTCCCCTACGAATGCCAATTTGCCGGTCCTGTGCGCCACCGGCCAGAAGGCCCGGGTGCCGCACAGGACCGCGCTTGACGAGAGTACCAGCGTTTTCTGACGAAAAGATTAATTGGCCCTCGGGACTTATACCGAAGCGCCCCCAATTTGTACATGGCTCCGCGGCGCGAGCGCGAGCGCTTCACACGCCGGCCTGCCCCCTTAATACTCCGTTAACCGTTGCCTCCCTACAATCCGGCCTCGAATCAGCTCCCCTGAATCGAGGTCACCATGCAAACCCCGTTACGATACGATGCAGTCGCCCGTCTTCTTCACTGGCTCGTCGTGGCCCTCGTCGGCGCGCAGTTCGTGCTCGGCTGGACCATGCCCGACGTCCACCGCGATACGCAGCCCGTCGGCCTGATTGCCGCCCACCTGATTGTCGGCACCGCGCTGCTTGCCGCCATGGCGCTACGGATTCTTTGGCGCGCCACGCATCGCCCGCCCGCCGGCGAGCTCTCGGGGCCATTGCGCGCCCTCTCCTCGCTCACCCATGGCGCGCTTTACGTGCTGCTCGTCACGGTTCCGGTGCTCGGCTGGATCAACGCTTCGTCGCGGGCCTGGCCGCTCACGCTGCTCGGTGTCGTGCCGCTCCCCGCGCTCTCGCCCGCCGGCTCGCCTTTCGGGCATGCCATGGGCGACATCCACGGCATCCTCGCGTGGGCATTGTTCGCGCTGATCTGCCTGCATGTCGCCGCGGCCCTGCTGCATCGCTTCGTCTTCCGCGATCGCACCCTGCAACGCATGGCGCTGTGGTGAGCGGCAGGCCCGCCAGGTTTGAATGAGGCTTACGCGGCTGCCGCCAACTGCCCGGTCAGTTGCCCGGCCGCGGCCGCGATTTCCCCGCGCAACCATCGGTGCGCGCCCGACGTATGCCGGCGCGCGTGCCAGACCGCCGATACCGTGAACGGCGCCATTTGCACGGGCGGCTCGAGCACCTGAATCGGCAGATTGCCGACGATGCGCCGCGCGGTCAGCTCGCCGATCATGCCGATCATGTCCGATTGCGACACCAGCAAATGCGCGAGCATGAAATGCGGGACCGTCACGGCCGTGCTCACGCGAATGCCGAGATGCTCGTAGAACGCGTCCACGGCCTCCTTCACGGCGCCGTAATGGCCGCTCACGCGGATGTGCCGGCCGGCACGGAACTGCTCGACGGACAGGCTCCCTTGAATCTGCGGATGCCCGGCGCGCACGATCGACTTGAGCCGGTCGGTGAAGAGCTTGCGCACGTAGTAGTTCGACGGCGCGGCGTCCTCGTTCCAGAGCACGAGGTCGAGCGTGCCCTCGCGCAGCGCGGCCAGATCGTTCTCGGGTTCGAGCGGCTTGACGTTGAGCGCGATGCCGGGCGCGGCCACGCTCAAGCGGTCCATGAGCACGGGCAGCAGCAGCAAGCCGATGTAGTCGGTGGTGGCGACCTCGAACGTGCCTTCGAACGCGGCGGGATCGAAGGCGTCGTCCGACTCGATCAGCGCGCCCATGGCGGCCAGCGCGCGCTGCAGCGGCTCGGCCAGTTCCAGGGCGCGCGGCGTGGGCGCGATGCTGCGCCCGGCCGTGACGAAAAGCGGATCGTGAAACAGGTCGCGCAAGCGGTTGAGCGTGTGGCTCACGGCCGATTGCGTCATGTTCAACTGCCGCGCCGTGCGCGTGACGTTGCACTCCCTGAGCAGCGTTGCGAATAGCTGCAGCGATTTCAGGTCGACGTTGTGCAATCCTCCTCCTTCTGGGTCCTGTTCACGCGAGCGTGCGGCTCGCGCGGGGAGGATGGCACGCCGGCGCGGCTTTGCCAATTCGGCACAACCCGCTCAGGGATGGGTCTACGCGGTTTCGATCGGCGCGAACGCGGCTTTCTCGGCTTTCGAGCCTTTCAGTAAATTGAAGAACAGGTTCAGCACGACCGCCGTCACGGCCGCGAGCAGGATGCTGCTGTGAAGCAAGGGCGCGAGCTGTTGCGGAAACCGGTTGAAGAACTCGGGGTTGACGACCGGCAGCAGACCCACGCTCACGCTGATCGCCACGATATAGGCGTTGAAGCGGTTATGCGTAAAGTCGACCTGGGCGAGAATGCGCACGCCGCATGCCGCGATCATGCCGAACATGATGAGGCCTCCGCCGCCGAGCACGCAGGCGGGCACCGAGGCCACGAGCGCCGACATCTTCGGCACGAGCCCCATGACCATGAGCAGCACGGCGCCAACCGCGCAGACCCAGCGGCTGCGCACGCCGGTGATGCTCACGAGCCCGATGTTCTCCGCATACGAGGTATAGGGAAAGATGTTGAACAGCGCGCCGAGCAGCGTGCCGGCGGCGTCCGCCCGAAAGCCGTTGGCCATCTCCCTGGCGCCCACCGGCTTGCCGGTCATCTCGCCCACGGCGACGAACATGCCGGTCGCCTCGATGAACGTCACGAGCATCACGATCGACATCGCCACGCTGGACCACAGATCGAACTTCGGCGCGCCGAAATGAAACGGCATCACCATGCCGAACCACGCCGCCCGATGCACGGCGGAGAAGTCGATCGTGCCGGTGAGCGCCGTGAGTCCCACGCCGAAGACGATGCCGAGCAGGACCGCGATATTGCGCACGAAGCCGTTGAAGTACTTCGTGACCACGAGAATGAACGCGAGCACGAGGAACGACATGCCGATCAGATGCGGGCTGCCGTAGTCGGGGTTGCCGATGCCGCCGGCGACCCAGCTCGCGCTCACGCCCATCAGGCACAGGCCCACCACGAGGATCTCGGTGCCGATCACCACGGGCGGGAAAAAGCGCAGGAGTCTCGCCATCAGCGGCGCGGCCAGCAAACCGAAGATGCCCGAGCAGATCATCGAGCCGAAGATGCCCGGCAGGCCGAGCGCGGGATTCGAGGCAATCGCGATCATCGGCCCGACGCTCGTGAACGTCACGCCCATCATGATCGGCAGGCGGATGCCGAAATTCTTGAAACCCACCGACTGAATGAGCGTCACGAGCCCGGAGACGAACAGGTCGACGCTGATGAGATAGGTCACCTGATCTTTGGGGAGCTTGAGCGCCATGCCGATAATGAGCGGCACGGCGATCGCGCCCGTGTACATCACCATCACGTGCTGCATGCCGAGCAGCGCGAGCCGCCCCGCGGGCAGCACTTCGTCGACGGGTTCCCGCGAGTCCGCGGGCAGATAGCGCTTCGATTGAGCCATGTAATCCTCCCCGCGGTATGCGGTATGTGCGTTGGAATGGAATGAACCCGGCCATCCGGGCGCCGGTTCATCAACTGCGATTGATCAGGATGGCTTATTAGATTGAATCGCGGCAGCGCCTGGAAAGATGCCGGCCATCACGACAAAGCCAGGCAGCGCCTTGACCCGGTCGGTCCAGCGGCGAATCGCCGGGTAGTCGATGAGCGAGATGCCGCCCTCCTCCGCGAGCATCGCGTAGGGAAAGCAGGCGATGTCGGCGATCGTCGGACGCGCGCCGGCGCAAAGCCAGCCGTCGTCTTCCCGCTCGGCAAACCAGAGCCGCTCGTCGAGCACGCGAAAGAGCGCGTGCGCGCCGCTGCGGGCCGCATCGGCATCGATGTCGTAGCCGAAGACCTCGGCCAGACGCGCGGCCGAGGCGGTGCCGGTCATGCCGTCGGCGAACGCCAGCCACATGTTGACCTCGGCGAGCCGGCGCGGGTCGTCGGTCGGATACCAGCAGCGGCTCGCGTCGTAGCGCGCGGCCAGATAGCCGAGGATGGCCTGGGCATCGCGCAGCACGAAGCCGTCGTCGTCGAGCACGGGCAACTGGCCCAGCGGATTGAGCGCGAGAAAGGCCTCCTGCTTGTGCGCCCTGGCCGGATGGAATTCGACCTCGACGCGTTCGTAGGGCAATGGCAGGAGGCTCATCATCAAGCGCAGCTTGTAGCAGTTGCCCGAGAGTTCGTAGTCGTAGAGCGTAATCACGGTCGCTTCCTTAAAGGTCGAGGATCAGCAGGTCGGAACGGCTACGCGAGACGCACGCGAGCAGGCAGTGGCCGCGCTCTTTTTCTTCGCTGGAGAGGTAGACGTCGCGGTGCTCGGGCTCGCCCTGCGCGATACCCACGCGGCACGTGCCGCACACGCCCTGCTCGCACGACGTGGGCACGGCCACGCCGCGCGCCTGGATGGCATCGGCGAGACTCACGCCGGCCGGCACGACGAACTCCTCGCCGCTGCGTTGCAGGCGCACGCGAAACGGCTGATCGCCGGCATGCGAGACCTCGTTGGCAAACAGTTCGAAGTGAACGTGCGAATCGGGAAATCCCATCGCGTGTGCGTTCTCGCGCGCCAGATCGATTAGCGGGCGCGGGCCGCATACGTAGACATGCGCGCCGGCCATGGCGTCGCGCAATGCGTGACGCGCGGCTTCGGCGGTTCGGGCGGTGTCCAGCCCCGTGTGCAATTGCACATGCGAGAGCCCGGCAAGGCGGCTCGCAAACGCCAGGTGCTCGCGGCTGCGGACGAAATTGTGCAGCCGGTACGGCACGCCGGCATGCTGCAATGCGCTGGCCATCGCGAGAATCGGCGTGATGCCGATGCCGCCGGCGATCAACACTGCGGGCGCGCCCTCCACGAGGCGGAAATGGGCTTTGGGCGGCGAGACGAGAATTGTTGCCCCCACCTCCAGCGCATCGTGCAGCGAGCGCGAGCCACCGCGCGAGGCGCTTTCGCGTTTCACGCCGATCACGAAGCGCTCGCGCTCGCCCGGCGCGTTGACGAGCGAGTACTGACGCACGCAGCCGGCCGGCGTCTGCACGTCGATGTGCGCACCGGGCTCCATCGGCAGCGACGCGATTTCAGGCGCGCTCAACTCGAACGCGACAATGTCCTGCGCGGTGACCTCGCGCCGCAGAACCGTCGCGCGCAGCCAGCGCTTTGCGTTATCCGCAGTGTTCGAGCGCACCGAAATCGGAATAATACGTTGCGAACGCAACGATGCAGGTGTTTGCGTGTTGCGCTCTACTGTGCGGCGCAACGCACTCAGCAAACGATTGTGGAAGCGCGGCAGATTGATATTCGCTGCACCATTCAAGGCGGCATTGCCGTGCACGACCGTTCGCACAGCAGTGGCCGGTTGCAGCCAGAACTGGACCGAATGCGCGCCATCGGCGCTTTGCCAGGCGATGTCGAAGCGATCGCCGCGCCGGAGCGCGCGAGCGCTCCCGGGCATCGCTTTGGCATCCGCAAGGGCATACGAGGCGAGCGCATCGGCCACGGCATCGAGTGGCGCGTCGAATGGCAGACTGCGCAGCGGCACGCCGGGCGCGGCGGGATCGTCGTGGGCATCGGCAAAGCCGTCGTTCGCTGTCGCGTCGAGATTGACCCACAGGCAAGCGTCTTGCTCCGCGATCGGGAACGTTCGCGCGCACAGGCTCGCCGGAGGCTGCCCCTGCAAGGACGCCGGAATACGCGTGCAGCGCCCGTCACCGGCGCGGTATTGCCAGCCGTGGTATTGGCAGCGCAAAGTCGCGCCCGTGTTCGTGCCCAGCGTGAAGCGCACGCTGCGATGGGGGCAGCGGTTTTCCCATGCGTTGACGGCGCCGTCGTCGGCGCGCCACAGCGCAAGCTCCACGCCGTGCAACTGGGTGTGAAAGACGTGCCGCAACGGCACGTCGGTGGCGCGGCCCACCATGTGCCAGCCGCTCGGGAGCGAGGTTGTCGTTTGATCCATGATCGAGACTCAATGCGCAGCGGATGAAGGGGTGCGGAACGTGCCGTAGGCCACGCTGCGCTCGCGCAGCCAGCGCCGGTAGGCCACCGACATGGCGTCGGCGCGCGTGGGCACTTCGAACGCCGGATCGAGCGGCAGCGTGCGCGGCACGTGATTGGACAAGATCATGAGGTCCTGTCCGAAGATGGTTTGCTGGAAAAGCCTCAGGCCGCTGTCCGAGGTGGTGTCGTCGAGATAGACCAGCACCGTATGCGCAATGCAACGGCTCTCGTCAACGGGCTGCACGAACAGGCAAATGACGTCGCGCCGCGCGCTCTGCTGCGGGCTGGTCTTGTAGAGCATGGCCGTGAACGGACGCGCGACGCGGTACACATAGTGCGCGTCGATGCCCGTCTGCGCGGAGGCCGCGCTCATCGGCTGATAAAAGCGGCAGTCGCGCGCGAAGAGCTCCCCGCCTTCGTTCTCGACGCGGTACGGCGCGACCTCGGTGTGCGGCTCTTCGCCGAGCAAGCCGGTGTGCACATAGGGGAAATGCGCCATGTCGAGAAAATTCTCGATCACGCGCAGCCCGGACGCGTGTACGGCAAACGAGCCCGCACCCAGAATGCGCCGGTCGGGCTCGTCGAATTCGGGCAGCGCGAACATGTCGGCGGGCGGATCGCCGAGCGAAATCCACACGGTGTGGAACCGCTGCTGCACGCGGCAGGGTTTCCCCGTATCCGTGCGCGTGGCCCGCACGGCGCCTGTGCCGTCGAGCAGGTACTCGAGCGGCGCGCCGAGCAGGCGCGTCGAATACGCCACGCCCGGCTTCACATCTTCTATCACCGCAACCGGATACCACTCGTCCAGAACGGCCGCTTCAATGCTCATCTGTCGCTCTCCCATGCCAGTCGCGCATTCGATGCGCGGTGGGAGAACGGTAGAGGCTTCAAAAAACCGCAGCCAACGCTATTCCTTCATGCGAGGTATGAACAATTTCGATGGGTCGTGGCGTCTATCCGCCAGGCTCAGTCGCCGGCGAATTTGCGCAACAGCCGGCAGAGTTCATTGAACTCGGCCTTGGAGAATTTGCGCAAGCGCGCGTTCAGCACTTTGGGTGCGATCTGCGGAATCTGCGCGGCGACGGCCACGCCCTCTTGCGTCAATGCGAGGTTCACGACGCGACGGTCCTCGACGCTGCGCGAGCGCTCGACCAGGCCCTTGGTTTCGAGCTTGTCGAGCAGGCGCGTCATCAGGCCCGTATCGATTCCGAGCAGCTTCGAAAGCTCGAAGGGCGTGCTGGCGGCGCCCACGCTGATCGACAGCAAGACCCCCATTTGCGGGCTCGTGATGCCCAGCTCTTCGAGCGCTGTGTCCATCTCGGAGGCGATCAGATTACGCGCCTTCGAAAGGGCGAAGCCCACGCTCTCCGTGAGCGTGAAGTTCTTTGACGTGTAGTGATCCATTGGGCAGCTCCGTTGCGCATTATTGATGGCAACAATAGCTGCAAGGTCAGATTGGGTCAAGGCGACCCGGCGCGGCGTTTGTGCTGCGCTACTGCACCAGCGTAACGGGCGTATGCATGAGGCGGCGCAACCGCGCGAGCACGCTCCATTTGCGCAAGAAGCCCAGGCCGCTTGCATCGAGCACCACGATGTCGGCACGGCCGCGCTCGACTGATGAAGCGATCACGCGTTCGGGTGGCCCGAACACGCGCGTCCAGGTGTAGGGCACGCCGGCATCATCGAGAATCGCGCGCGTTTGCAAAAGCGCGTCTTGCATCGCCTGCTTTTCGCGGCGCCGCAATGCGCCGATCGAGTGGAAGGCCACGCTGCGGTCGTAGGCGGGGTCGTCGAGCACTTCGACGATTTCTACTTCCGATACGCAGCGCTCCGCGAAAAGGAAAGCGCCGTGGCGCGCCGCTTCTCGTGCGCCGTGGCGGTCGATGATGGGAATGAGCAGTTTCAACACCTGGAGTCTCGTGGAGGTTTTTGGAGCGGTTGATGCCCGCTCTGGCATCGGGTGCGTGTCCTGTGCGTCTACATGTACGATACTGCTCTGCACCGCAAAGCATCGCAAAGATTGCACGCGATGGTGCATAAATTGTGTAAACATTTGGGGAATCGGGGTCACGATTCTCTTGTGTCGCTTTTTCTTCGTGAGCCGTTTGAAGGTGTGGTTCTTTGTGGTGTTGGCCTTAACTTGTTTTCGCGGCGGGCCGCAGGCGTTGCCCCTGTGCGGGGCGGCACCTACTTTTCTTTGCAGCCGCAAAGAAAAGTAGGCAAAAGAAAGCGGCTCAAACCGCCAGTGTGACGCTGTCCACCACTGCCCTGTCCTTCGGAGCGGCTCCGGGGCATCCGTCTCCTCGCACACTCCGCGTTAGTGACAAAGGGCTCATTCTTCCCGCCTCGCGCTACGCGCGGGCGGAACGGTATGCATGGAAAACCGAGCGGGCTGCGTGGCGAATGCGCGAAGTTCTTCCCGGCAAATTGGCGATTGCGCAGGAATGGTTCCGGGCGAATATGCTGGAGTCCTACTGATACGCGAGAGTGCTTCCGCATTAATACGTTGGAATTCCCCGAATACGCGTCTATCCCAATGGTTCTGAGTATGCCCCACGGCGCGCGCAGCGCCGCCGGACGGATGAGCCCTTAGTCACTCCGCTATACGCCCCATGATGGCAGACGCCCCGGAGCCGCTCCGATATACAGGGCAGTGGTCCACTGCGTCACACTGGCGGTTTGAGCGGCTTTCTTTTGCCTACTTTTCTTTGCCGCGGCAAAGAAAAGTAGGTGCCGCCCCGCACAGGGGCAACGCCTGCGGCCCGCCGCGAATACAAATTTTGTCCAAAAAACAGCCAAATTCCAGCCAACCGAGTTGGCACCCCCTACGCGATAGGTACTACGCCCCTGGACTCGTGCGCCTCGAGTCACCCCACATTCATCGGCAGAAGCACCATCTGCTTGCCCTGCAGATGCAACCGCGACTGTATTTCGACAGGCGTCTGATTATGCAGCCATGCGGTCAGGAAGCTCACGCGCCTGAAGATCAGCTTGCTCGCAAAGCAGACGCTATTCGGATACTCGTCCATCGTCTTCTCGGCGAGGTTCATGAACTCGAGCACCGGATGCGTCCCAAAGGCCACGCGGTAGTCGGCGGCAATGCCATGCCGCCGGCAGTGCGCCATGTAGTACTCGAGCGAGGAGATCATGGTGTGCTTGAGGCGCTCGAGATGCTCGGCGCCCTCGTAGCTTTGCGCATCCACTTCGCCCACTGCGAGAAAGATCACGTTCTTGAAGTGGCCGGGAAAAAGCCGGTTCACCCACAGCAGCGCATGCATGCTCGCACCGCGATGCTTGCCCACAAGCAGGATCGCCGTCGGCTGCGCCGGATCGAGCGCGAGCGCCGCTTGCTGAGCATCCACTTCAGGCGCCTGCCCGGCGAACAGCGCATCTTCGCGCGCCAGTTGTGCGCGCGTATCCGAGTAGTGGCGCTTGATGAAGAAGCACAGCGCCACGACGGCGCTCGTCACGAGTACGGTCAGCCAGCCGCCTTCGGTGAATTTTTCGACCAGCGTGATCACGAGCACCGTCGCGGTCACGGAAAGCCCCAGCGCCGATAGCAAGAAATGCTTGAGCCAGTGCTGCCCGTCGCGCCGATGCTGCCACCAGTACGTGCACATGCCGAGCAGCGAGAGGCTGAAGGTCAGGAACACGTTGATGCTATAGAGCACCACCAGCACGGAAACATCGCCGTGCGTCCACAGCAGGATCACGAGACTCGCCACGCCCATCACGATGATGCCGTTCTGCCTCACGAGGCGCGTGGAGAGATCGCGGAAGTGGCGCGGCACCCAGGAGTCGACGGCCATGTTAGAGAGCACGGCGGGACCGTCGAGAAAGCCCGTTTGCGCGCCCACGAGCAAGAGCCCCGCTTCGAACGCGAGCACGGCCGCCAGCAGCGCATGACGCGCGAACGACGAGCCAAGCCCCAGATGGTCGATCACGCTGCCGAACACCACCGCGTTGAGCGTCTCGCCCTCGACGGGCTTCGCGTGCCACAGCATATAGAGCAGGATGATGCCGCCCGCCGTAAACGCCAGCGAAGATGCCATGTAGGTCATCGTAAGCTTGCCGTTGGGCACGCGCGGCTCGGCGAGCATGTTCACGTTGTTCGAGACGGCTTCGAGACCGGTATAGGTCCCGCCGCCGAGCGAGAACGCGCGCATGAGGAGCGCAACCACCACGAGCGGCCCGAGCGCGTGCGCCATGCCATGCGCCTCGCCTACGGCGTCCGGCACGATGCTCGCGAGATGGCTGCCATGCACCACCACGCCATAGACGATCAGCCCCGCATGCAGCACGACGAAGCCGATGAAGATCGGCAGCAGCACCAGGATCGACTCGCGCATGCCGCGGAAATTGAGTCCCGTCATGAGCACGATGAGGATCAGCTCGGTCACGAGCTTGATCGACTGCGCGCCAACCGGCAACAAGCTGAAGAATGCATCGACGCCGCTCGCAAGCGAGGTCGCCACCGTCAGCACGTAATCCACGAGCAGCGCGGCGCCCGAGACAAGGCCCGGACGCGGCCCGAGCAGCGCGGTCGCGACGCGGTAGCCTCCTCCGCCCGTGGGGAACAGTTCGATGACCTGGTTGTAGCCGAGCGCGATGATGAAGACCGTCAACGCGGTGGCGAGCGCGAGAAAGAGCGCGAGCGCGTGGTGCTGGCCGAGCGCGAGGAACGCTTCCTCCGGGCCGTAGCACGATGACGAGAGACCGTCCGCGCCGAGCCCCACCCATGCGAGCAGGGGCGTCACGGCAATGGCGTGGCGCGTTCGGGGGTCGAGCGGGTCGAGCGGCGCACCGACAAGCAGGCGCCAAACCTTGTTGTGCGCAGCCATGGCTCCTCCACTCCGGCGGGACAGGCGCGAATCATTCTGCCATAGCGGCTATGCAAGGTTGCCAGGGATAAACGAGGGTCTGGCGCTACACGCATATTTCAATTCGCTTGCAGAATACTTGCCGACTGCCCTTCACGCATGGATTCCCGATCGATCCGCAAATGGCCACTGGCGATCGTCGATCGAGACTGGCAGCGCGCCGGTATCGGGTCGGCACTAATTACATCGTCATCCTTATTATCGATCACGGAGTTTCCCGGTCCCCTCCCGTCCAGTTTCAAGACACGAGCACGCGTTACGCATTGCGTGCGACAGGCGATCTCGGACCAGCACGGGCTGATCGTCGCGGCGAGAACACTTGCGCGCCACCCGTGCGACGGCCATACGCTGGCCGAACAAGTTGAACACACTTCCCCGCTCTGACAGACGCACCGACATTCGGCGACCTTATATCAAAAAAACAGCCTTCACATCTCATTTTTCTAGGTTACACAGCCAGTGATTCCAGGAAAAGTCCTATCCATTTTGAGAACACCGACGCCTATTCTCATCAATTCCACCACCAAAATAGGAATAGTCAATGACGCTTAACAAAAAGATCGCCGCGATCGCATGGGTTGCGGCTGCCATCGCTCCGGCCATGGCGTTCGCAGGCAGCGCGAACACCATCAACTTCCAGGGCGAAGTGACGACCCAGACCTGCGCGGTCACGGTCAACGGCAACGCGGCGAATCCGACGGTGCTCCTGCCCACCGTCTCGACCGCGGATCTCGCGACGGCGGGCAGCAACGCCGGCATGACCAACTTCACGGTCGGCGTGACCGGCTGTACGTCGGTGTCGAGCGCGACGCCGATCAAAACGGTGTTCGTCGGCAACCAGGTCGACAGCAACGGCAACCTCGGCAACACGGGTACCGCGGGCGGCGTGGCGCTGCAACTGCTGGATCCCACCGCGCCGTCCACGCCGTTCAGCCTGCTCGGTGCCACGGGCTATGCCGCTACCGGTCTGAACCTCGCTGCTGGCTCAACCTCGGCGACGTACAACTACGCTGTTCGCTACTACAGCGCAGTGGGTACTGCGACCGCCGGTTCGGTGCTTGGCAGCGTGCAGTACGCAGTCAGCTACCAGTAAGACTGAACGCCTGTCCCTCCGGTCCCGGCGTCCAGCGTCGGGACCGGAGACTTCCGGGCCCAGTGTCTCAATCGTTGCGCAAAGAAGGTAATACGGCATGACATGGTTCAACGCGAAACTATTCAAGGTGATGGCGCCGCTGGCACTGGCGGCGCAACTCGGCAGCGCGTCGGCCAGCGTCGTCATGCCCGCGACCCGGGTGATCTACCCCGCCGACGCGCGCGAGCAGACCGTGCAGTTCACGAGCCAGAATGACTCGCCCAGCGTCATGCAGATCTGGGTCGACTCCGGCGATCCCGAGTCCACGCCGCAGACCGCCGACGCTCCCTTCATCGTCACGCCGCCGGTTTTCAGGATCAATCCGAAAGCCGGGCAAACCGTTCGCCTCGTATTTACCGGCAAGGCACTGCCCCAGGATCGCGAATCGGTGTTCTACCTGAACACCCTCGAGATCCCGTCCATCAACCGTGCTTACGCCGACCAGAACCAGATGCTGGTGATGCTGCGCAACCGGCTCAAGGTTTTCTATCGCCCGGCAGGCATCGTGGGCAGCGCGCAGAAAGCGCATGAGCAGTTGAGCTTCCAGCTCGAGCGCGAAGCCGGCACATGGCGTGTGAGCGCGAACAACGGTTCGGGCTACTACATATCGCTCACCGATGGCAGAATCGTGAGCGGCTCGCAGGCCGCGAGCTTCACTCCGTCCATGGTCGCGCCGCATGCCGCGCAAAGCTGGAAGGTCGAATCCGCGCGCATCAATGAGAGCGCCCCGCTACGCGTGAAAGTGAAATACGTCGACGACTACGGTGCAATCCGTGACGCCGAGTATCCGCTCACCGTCACGGCGGGCAAGAACTGAGATGGAGCGTTCGCTACACGTCGCGGCGCGCCCTGCACGCCGCGCAGCAAGACACGTCCCGACAAAAGACCGGCATCCGGCCACGAGGCTGTCGCTGAGCGTGGTCGCGCTCGGTTTCGCAGTGCCGGCGCTGCCGGTGTTCGCCGCGCCTGTCGATATCGACGCCAGTGACTCCGGCATGGCCGCGGCGTCCACGCCCGAATACAACTTCGACAACCGGCTTCTGCTCGGCTCGGCGCTGGGTGTGGCCGACATCGAGCGCTACAACAAGGCGAGCGTCGTCGACCCAGGCCGCTATCAGGTGGATCTCTACCTGAACAGCAATTTCATCTCGCGCAAGGCCGTCGAGTTTCGCGCGGTCCAGGACGGCGAGGTCTACCCGTGCCTCAGCGATGCTTTCCTGCGTGACAGCGGCGTGCTCGTCTCCGGCATCAAGTCCGGCGACGCCCCGGTCAATGCCGCGCCCGCCGAGGCGCCGCTGCCCGACAGCCACAGCGGCATGACCGCCGGCGCGGATCAGGCCGGCGGCACGGACACGCCCGGGGAATGCCTGCCGCTCGCGAGGCGCATCGATGGCGCGTCCACGGCATTCGACCTGTCGCGGTTGCGCCTCGATATCAGCGTCCCCCAGGCGTTGATGAAAAGCACGCCGCGCGGATCGATCGACGTCAAGAGCCTCGACGCTGGCCAGACCATGGCCTACGTCAATTACGACACCAACTACTACACGTCTTCGTCACTTGGCTACCACGCGAACTCGTTCTACGCGGGCCTGAACGCGGGCGTGAACATCGGCCTCTGGCGCCTGCATCAGCAGTCCGCCTTCAGCTATTCGGACGCCGGCAATTTCCACTACTCGCGCTGGAACAACATCCGCGCCTATGCCGAGCGGCCCCTGCCGCAAATCGGCAGCGATCTCGTCGTCGGACAGAACTTCACCGGCGGCAGCCTGCTGAGTTCGGTCGCCTATACCGGCTTTCATCTCGAAACCGACGAGCGTTCCCTGCCCGATTCGATGCAGGGGTATGCGCCCGTCGTGACCGGCATCGCGAATACCAATGCGCGCGTGGTCGTCAGTCAGAACGGCAATACGATCTATCAGACCACGGTCGCGCCCGGACCATTCAGGATTACTGACCTCAACCCGACCAGCTTCCAGGGCGACCTGACCGTTCAGGTGTTCGAAGCGAACGGGCAAGTGTCCTCGTTCGTCGTGCCGTTCTCGGCCGTGCCGAGCTCGCGGCGCGCGGGCTCGTCCCACTACAGCGTGACGGTCGGCAAGGTGCGCCAGATCGAGGGCGTGAATGCCGCGTTCGCCGACCTCGCCTACGAGCGCGGCCTGACCAACAACGTCACGCTCAACAGCGCCACGCGCCTCGCCAGCGACTACCAGGCGCTGCTCGCGGGCGCGGTGTTCGCCACCCCTGTCGGCGCATTCGGCTTGAACGCGTCGTGGTCGAACGCGCTCGACGTGACCGGTCATTACACCAACGGCTGGCTCGGCTCCGTCACCTACAGCCATACGATCGCGGCCACCCAGACGACCTTCGCGCTCGCCGGCTACCGCTATTCGACGAGCGGCTACCGCGATTTCGTCGACGCGCTCGGCGCGCGAGCCGCCTGGGAGAGCGGCCGGAACTGGTCGTCGAGCACGTACCAGCAACGCAACCAGTTCACGGTCAACGTGAACCAGAACTTCAACAGCTACGGCTCGCTGTCGTTCTCGCTCGGCGTGAGCAACTACTACGGAGCCAAGGCGCGCGATACGCAGTTCCAGATCAGCTACAACAACCATTTCAAGTCGTTGAGCTACAACCTCACGTTCGTGCGCCAGCACACGGGGCCGCTCTATTCGACGAACGGGCCGGACTTCTACACGGGCGGCGGGCAGACGAACGTCCAGACGGGCATGCAGTATCCAACCTCGAACACGCTCATGGCTACCGTGACGATTCCGTTCGGCTCCGGGCCGCGCGCCGCGTCGGTGTCCGGCGGCGTCACGCTCGCCTCGAATTCGAGCAGCACGTACCAGACCTCGGTCTCGGGCATCGCCGACGAGGCGCAGACCGTCAGCTACGGTCTCACGGGCACGGCGCAGGCCGGTGACGGCCAGCGCAGCATCAGCGGCAACATCCAGAAGAACCTCTCGATGATCACGATGGGCGCGAGCTACTCGCAGGGCAACGGCTTCTGGCAAGGCGGCGCCACGGCGCGCGGCTCGGCGGTCGCGCACAGCGGCGGCGTCACGCTCGGCCCGTATCTCGCCGACACGTTCGGCGTGGTCGAGGCCAAGGGCGCCGAAGGCGCGACAGTGCGCAACGGCCAGGGCGCGCAGGTGGACCGCTGGGGCTATGCGATCGTGCCATCGCTCACGCCCTATCGCTACAACGACGTCGCGCTCGACAGCAAGGGCATCGGCACCGGTGCGGAGCTCACGGGCAACCAGCTGCGCGTCGCGCCCTACCCGGGCTCGGCCGTGCTGCTGCGCTTCTCGACGCTGACCGGTCATGCCGTGCTGATCCGCTCCACGCTGCCGGACGGCAAACCCCTGCCGCTGGGCGCGGACGTCCTCAACAGCGACGGCGCCGCCATCGGCATGGTCGGCCAGGGCGGCCAGGTCTATGCGCGCGTGCCTTCGGAGCGTGGCGTCGTCACCGTGAAGTGGGGCGGGCAGCACGAAGACCAGTGCACGATTCCTTATGACGTCAGCGGGCAGGACCCCAAGGCCGCCCTCGTGAACCTGACGGCCGGCTGCGCGCCCGTCGAAGCGTCGGCCAGGCAATGAACGACGCGCTGTTTGACGGGCCGGGACCGGGACCGGGACCGGTGTCGAAGCCGGGCGCGCAGGCGGGCGCTCACCACCACCGGTCGATCATCGACAGACAAGATCCGCAATCGAAGGCACCCACCATGTCCTGCAGATTCATGAATTTCCTTGCACACGCGCTCAGGGCGCATCGAACCGCCTGGCTGACGCTGCTCGCCTGCGCCCTCGGCCTCGGCCTGCCCGCGTCGTCGTGGGCGGTGTCCACGTCAACGGGATGCTACAAGATCACAGGGCTCACCACCGACCCGAACAGCGCGTACTACACCGATCCCGGCACGATCACGACGAACTGGGTAGGCTCGACCGATACGGCGGGACAAGGCGCCTACCCGATGACCGTCACGATCAATACCCCGCCCTTCGTGCCCGACGGCACGCTGCTGGGCAGCGCCATTTCGCCCGTCTACAACATGGGATCGAACGGCGTGGGCACCTACAGCCCCGAGCAGGTCCTGTGGCGCTGCTCGCCCGAGCCTGCCACGGCCAATGGCCTGTTCGAGTTCTACTCGACCAACGGCGACAACGACTATGCCGGCAAGTGGGACGCGAGCGGGGACTCCGGCATTCCCGGCACCTACTACACCTATTACAAGGGCCTCATATCGCGCATCACCAACCTCACGACGGGACAGTACGCCTCGCGCTATTGGGCTGCGCGGCAAATGACGGGCCTCGACAAGGACAGCCAGGGCTGGCTGCTCGTGAAGGCCAAGAACTTCAGCCAGTACAAGCTCGAATTCTTCCAGTGCAGTGTGTGCACCGCCTACTATTCGAACACCTCAACCAACGCGGGCTACTGGAAGTACAACCAGCCGGTGGGTTACGTGGTGTTCGTCGCGCCCAACTTCGGCGGCAACGTTGTGATCGGCGCCGACCACAACGTTGCCTACGACGGGTTTTACAGCCGCTGGCCGGGGGCGATCAACCCCTATAACACCGTCTACATCCGGCGCACGGCAACCTGCGCCGTGACCAATGCCACGCCTGTCGTCAACTTTCCGCTGATTACCGTGAACGATCTGAATCAGGGCCTCACCCGCCAGTTGCCGGTGACGATCCAGATGCAGTGCCAGTCCACGACCCCATCGGGCATGCGCGCCTTCGCGAGCGGCACCGCCGCCAACCAGACCGCGCTAGGCATCCTCGCGCAACCGGCCAACGCACAGGCTGCGGTCACGGCGGGACTCACGACCAGCGGCAGCGGCGTGACCTACCTGCTTTCCGACGGCTACGGCACGGATCCGTCGGTGGCGACTGGCGTCGGCGTCGCGCTAACGAGACCGGGCGGCGGCGCGCTGAACTTCCTCACGAACCAGTACGTCACGCTGGGCGGCACGCAAGACGGCTGGGATGCCGTCCTGAACGACGCGACCTCGACCGGGTCGCCGGGCACGGGATTGACTGCGTACACGCGCCAGATCAACGCGACCTTCAAGGCCATCGCGCCGGGAAAGGTAGCGATCACGCCCGGCCGCTACAACGCCACTGCCCAGGTGATTGTCCGTGTCCAGTAAAGCCAACCGCGACTTGGGTGCTGCTCCGCCTTGCCGTGTTCGCGCACGCGCATCAGGGCCGCGCGGACTTCATGCGAGAGTGGATAGCGAGTGGCCTCTTCGCTTCGCCCGGCTCGGTCGATTCGCCCGCCTCGGCCGCCTCGCGCTCGCCCTGGCGACACTGCTAGCCGCCGCGTGGAGCCTGCCCGCGCATGCGGGCGTGACGCCCGAAGCATCGCGCGTGATTTTCCCCGCCGGCACGACCGAGCAGTCGCTGCAGGTCTTCAACGCCAACACGTATCCCGTGCTGGTGCAGGCCTGGATCGACGACGGCCGCATCGACGCCGTGCCCCAGCAATCGAGCGCCCCGTTCGTGGTCCTGCCGCCGATCTTCCGCATGGCCGCGGGCGACCAGACCAGCCTGCGGATCATCCACTCCGGCGCGAAGCTGCCGTCCGATCGCGAATCGCTGTTCTGGCTCAACCTGTACGAGATCCCAGGCTTGCCCAAGCAGCAACAGCCCAGCAACGCGCAGACCGTCACGGTCACGATGCGCACGCAGTTCAAGGTCTTCGTGCGCCCGGCCGGATTGCCCTACGGGCCGCGCGAACTGCCGAAACGGCTCACCTTCTCGCTTGCGCGGGCCGCGGGCAAACTCACCCTCAAGATCGGGAATCCGACGCCCTACTACGCGAGCTTCAGCGCGGTCCTCGTGAAGGCCGGCGGCCACTCGCAGCAGATCACGCCGGACATGGTCGCGCCGCTCTCCACTGCCACGCTCGCACTCGACTCGCTCGATGCCCAGGCGGGCGAAAGCGCCGAGGTGCTGTTCTCGCTGATCGACGATGACGGCATCCCCGTGGTCGACAGCGTCAAGGCCGAAATCGCGCCTTGACGCAAGCGACAGCACGGTTAGCCGATATCTTCAGGAATCCTGCCGAAAAATGCCCCCTGTTAGCGCTAAACAAGGGCCTGACACCGCAAAAACATTTCAATTTGCTTGCATCGCTTTCGCCGAACAAGACCGACAAACCGATCGTGTTCGGCGCATCGCATCGACACGGACGGCTGTAACGTGCAGGGTTGAAGCGCCCCTCGATCCGGCCATGCTGACCGGCATCGGTGGACGGCGCGACCAAAGGACATCTGTTGGACCGTACCCAATTCGATTGCACGCGATGCGGCAAGTGCTGCCATGATCTACGCCTGCCCGTGAGCATCGCCGAAGCCCGAAAGTGGCTGGAACGCGGCGGCGATGTGGACATTCTGTGCGAGGCCATCCCGTGGCCCGTGGAGCCCGATGCATCGAATGCCTTCGCCGCATACAAGCGCAAACGGACCTTTCCCGCGACGAGCGGCACCCTGCCGATCCGGGTCGCGGTAACGCTGGCGGCATCGTTCACGGGTGCCTGCCCGAATTTGGGCGACGCCATGCGTTGCGGCATTTATGAAGAGCGGCCCCTTGTCTGCCGTGTTTATCCGGCGGAGGTCAATCCGTTTATTCCATTGAAGCCGGAGCACAAGCTTTGCCCGTCCGAAGCATGGCAGGGTGTCACGCCTTTTGCGATCGATGGGATACCGGTCGATCCCGCCACGCGCGCGGCGATTGAACAGCGCAGGCGCGCTGATGAGGACGAGTTGGAGGAGAAGCGCGCGCTGTGCGAGCGATTGGGCATCGATAAGGCCGCCGTTTCTAATGAAGGATTTTTGATCGTATCGGTGGGGCGGGAGCGGTTACTTGGAGCCTTGTCCGAGCTGCTGTCGGACGGTCAGCCTGGCGTGGATTGGCGCTCGTGGACGCTCGTTTCCAATCGGCGCGTGACGGTGGACACGCTTGTCAGCGTCGATGCAGTCAGCGAGTTCGATAATGGGCCGCAGCGTGATGGCGTCCAGTATGTTGGCGCATGACTGCAATACTTTGCGGGTGATTCGCGGGTGATTCGCGGGGGCCTCGCGGGGGCCTCGCGTTTCCTTGTTTTGCATTCGGCATGCAGGCGTTGCCCCTGTGCGGGGCGGCACCTACTTTTCTTTGCAGCCGCAAAGAAAAGTAGGCAAAAGAAAGCGGCTTAAACCGCCAGTGTGACGCCGTCCCCCACTGCCCTGTATATCGGAGCGGTTCCGGGGCATCCGTCTCCTCGCACACTCCGCGTCAGTGACAAAGGGCTCATTCTTCCCGCCACGCGCTACGCGCGGGCGGAAGGGTATGCTTGGAAAACCGGGCGGGCTGCGTGGCGAATGCGCGAAGTTCTTCCCGGCAAATTGGCGATTGCGCAGGAATGGTTCCGAGAGAATATGCTGGAGTCCTACTGATACACGATAGCTCTTCCATTTGAATACGTGGAGTTCCACGAATACGCGTATATCCCAATGGTTTTGGTTATACCCCACGGCGCGCGCAGCGCCGCCGGATGGATGAGCCCTTAGTCACTCCGGCGTGTATCAAGTGGTGACAGACGCCCCGGAGCCGCTCCGATATACAGCGCAGTGGGGGACGGCGTCACACTAGCGGTTTGAGCGGCTTTCTTTTGCCTACTTTTCTTTGCCGCGGCAAAGAAAAGTAGGTGCCGCCCCGCACAGGGGCAACGCCTGCGGCCCGCCGCGAATACAAGTTAAGGCCAACGCGCGCAGCGCCCAGCACCCAGCTATCAACCACACTCCGATCGAACGCGATCCAGCATGGCACTCTCCACCATGACATGCAGCAGCACGTTAGCACCGGCCTCGGCCCATTCAGGCGTAATCGCCTCGGCCTCATTGTGGCTGAGCCCACCCACACACGGCACAAAAATCATACCGGTAGGCGCCACACGCGCGAGATAGCACGCATCATGCCCCGCACCCGAAACAATATCCTCGTGAGGCAAATCTAGCCTCTCCGCAGCCCGCCGCACGGCGTCAATACACGCCTCCGCAAACGGCACCGGCGCATAATCGAAGATCTGCCTGATCGTATGACCAAGCTGTGCCTCTCCCGCCACGCGCCCCAACTCAGCGCGCAACAGCGCATCCATCTCAGCCAACACACCCGAATCCGGATGCCGAAACTCCACCGTAAAAAAGCAGCGCCCCGGCACGGTATTCCGCGAGTTCGGCTTCACCTCGACCATCCCAACCGTAGCCCGCCCATGCGGCGCATATCTACGCCCCAACGCCTCGACAAACATGATCATGCGCGCCGCGCCGGCCAGCGCATCGCGCCGCAGATCCATCGGCGTAGTCCCCGCATGCGCATCCACGCCTTCGAGCTCGATCTCATACCAGCGCTGCCCCTGACCCGCCGTCACAACACCAATGGTCTTCCCACTGCGCTCGAGAATCGCACCCTGCTCGATATGCAACTCGTACGCGGCGTGCACGGGCGTGCCGCCCACCGGCTCCTCGCCCGCATAGCCGATCTGCGCAAGCGCCTCGCCGATCGTCGTGCCCGACGCATCGCTACGCGAAAGCCCATATTCGAGCGAATACACGCCCGCATAAACACCCGACGCGATCATCGCGGGCGCAAAACGCGAGCCTTCCTCGTTGGTCCAGATCACCACCTCGAACGGGTGCTCGGTCTGCACGCCCGCGTCGTTGAGCGTGCGGATCACTTCAAGCCCGCCCAGCACGCCATAAATGCCGTCGTAGCGCCCGCCAGTCGGCTGCGTGTCGGCGTGCGAGCCGGTCAGCACCGGGGCGGCTTCCGGGTTGCGTCCCGCGCGGCGCGCGAAGATATTGCCCATCTGGTCGACACGAATCGCGCAGCCCGCCTCGCGCGCCCATTGCACGAACAGGTCGCGCCCTTCACGGTCGAGCTCGGTGAGTGCGAGTCGGCAGACGCCGCCTTTGGCAGTCCTGCCGATCTGCGCCATGCGCTCGAGCGAGTCCCACAGCCGCGCGCCGTTCACGCGCAACGCGGAGTAGCCCGCATCCGCGGCTTCATCGGTTGCGCGAGGCGCAGCCTGTTGCAAGCGCTCAGTCATCGGCACGCTCCTCGCCCAGGTCGGCCGGCTTCGCATCGCGCATGCGGTAGCGGAAATCACAACGCTTGCCGCCTTGCATGATGGTGCTCGTGCGCGTGAGTTCGACGCGCGGGTCGTAGCCCGCGATGAACTCGCTGTCGCGCGCGCAACTCAGCAAATGGCCGATCTCGCCAAGGCCCATCGCGTGGTACATCTCGGCGTAGGCGCAGCGCTTCACGTTGTAATCGTAGGCTTCGTCGTCGGCACGCAGCGTCTCGACTTCGAGCGCATCGTCCTTTTCCCAGAGCACCTGCAGCGCGACGAACGACGCGACGCTCGTGCCGTTCGGCTCGCGCGCCGCGAACTGGCGACCCGCATCGACGGCCGCGCCGCGCACGGCCTCGGCGATCACGGCCTGGGCGCGCTCGGTGCCGAAGTCGCGTTTGAGAATCTCGTAGATCGGCTTGATGATTTCCGCTTCGATGCGCCGGCGCGCGAGAATGCCGAGCGTCTCGCCGTTCACGCCGGTCTGGTCTGCGACGCTGTCGCCCTCTAAGCCATGTTGCTGTGTCATCTTCGTCTCCTCAATGCATTTAGCGGCCAGCGGTCTTGGTCAGCGTCTTCGCAGGCGCGCCGCCGCCGAGCACGTCCACCACGGCCCACTTGCCGTCCTTCACCTGATAGATCGTGTAAGCGGGATCCACGAGATTGCCTTGCGCATCGAAGGCGATCGCGCCGGTCACGCCGTCGCGATGCATCGCGTGCAGCGTCGCGACGATCTTTTTCGGTGCAACCGAATTGGCCTGCTGCGTGGCGGCGATCAGCGTCGCGGCCGCGTCGTAGGCGAACGGCGCGTGCAATTCGATCGGCGCGTGCCAGCGCGCGCGGTATTGCGCATCGAAGGCCGTGCCGCCCAGCATGCGCTCGAGCGGACGGCCCGGCTCCAGTGCCGTGACGCCGTCACCGGCGGGACCGGAGAGCTTGAGGAAGGTCTGGCTCACGAAACCGCCCGCGCCAAGCAGCGGCGCCTGAATATGCAGCTGACGCATGCGGCGCACGAGCGGCGCGGCCTCCACGTCGAGGCCACCGAAGAAGATCAGGTCGGGACGCTTCGCCTTGATGGCCGTGAGCACGCCGCTGAAATCGAGTGTCTTGTCGGTCACGTACTGGTGATCGATCACATTGCCGCCACTGGCCTGCACGCCCTTGATGAACTGGTTCGCGAGCCCCGCGCCGAATGCAGTCTGATCGTCGATCACGGCAATGCGCTGCGCCTTCAGCGTTTTCACGGCGTAAGCGCCCGTGTAGGCGCCGCCATCGTCGTCGTGGCCCATGATGCGAAACGCCGTGTCGAAGCCCTGCAGCGTGTACTGATGCCCCGTCGAGGCCGGCGCGATCTGCGCAATGCCCGCGTCGTGGTAGACGCGCGCGGCCGGCACGCTGCAGCCGGTGTTCCAGTGTCCGACCACGCCAATCACATGGCGATCGACGAGTTGCTGCGCGACCGTGACGGCCGTGCGCGGATCGGACTGGTCGTCGACGCTCACGAGCTTGTAGACGACGGGCTTGCCTGCGATGCCCGGATGCTTCGCATTGGCGTCGTCGATGGCGAGTTGCGCGCCGTTTTCCAGATCCTTGCCGATGCGCGCGGATGCACCAGTCAGCGGCGCGGCGAGCCCGATCAGAACCACCTGTTCGTCCTGAGCGTGCGCGACGCCCACGAAAAGCGACGCGGCAAGCGTGGCGGCCGGCAACAGCAGAGTTTTCTTTTTCATGTCGATCGATCCCGATGAGCCTGTGGGGCGGGCGCGGCTCGCCGTCCATCTGGAAGACATGCGGCACGCGGCCTCGAATACTGAAAAAGATTAATCTTTTGTGTGTAACGGCCTAAATTACGTTTGGTTCGATCGATATGCCGGCACGCCATCATGGCGCTTAATCCGCTGTTTTATATGGACAATTCCTCCGACCCGAACATCACGCACGCTTCGATATAATTCGACACATGAATAAAATTCAGCATATCGTCGATGACCCGCCGCTGCGGGCGGTCCGCGCGTTCGAGGCGTTCGCGCGTCACGGCTCGGTTGCGGCGGCTGCGCGCGAGCTCGAGATCACGGCCTCGGCCGTGAGCCATCAGTTGCAATTGCTCGAAACCTTCGTGCAGACGCCGTTGACGGTGCGCAGCGGCCGCTCGCTCGTGCTCACCGACGAAGGCCGCGACTACTACCGGTCGATCAGCGCGGCGTTCTCGGTGCTGCGCAGCGCCACGGGATTCGTGCGCGAGCGCTCGGCGCGGCGCCAGATCACGATCAGTCTGATTCCGCTCTTTGGCATGGGCTGGTTCATTCCGCGGCTGCACGACTTCCTGGCGGCCAACGAAGACGTGGACGTGACGGTGCTCTACGCGAATCACCGCAATTACCGCAGCGATGCCGCGGATTTATCGATCCGCTTCGGCACCGGCGACTGGGTCGGCTATACGAGCACGCCGCTCATGTCGGGCGCGGTCGTGCCGGTGTGCACGCCGCGCTTTTTGCAGCGCTACGGGCCGCTGCGCAAGCCAGCGGACCTCGCGGGCGTGCCGCTCGTTCACGACGAGGATCGCAGCACGTGGGCGAACTGGCTGCAGGGCGCGGGCGTGCGCCACCTCCCGCGCACCGAAGGCCCGCTGTTCGAAGACGGCCAGCTCACCCTGAGCGCCGCGCTCGCCGATCTCGGCGCGGCGCTGATGCGCGCGCCGCTCGTCTCGCGCGAGCTCGCATCGGGCGCGTTGCGCAAGCTCTTCGATCATGAGCTCGACGACGGGCGCCACTACTACCTGTGCTGGCGCGCCGATGCCGAAATGCCGGACGGCGCGCAGCGGCTCGCGCAGTGGTTGCTGGAACAGATGAAGGGGCGTTGACGACTGTGGGGGCGTTGACGACTTTGGGGGCGCTGCGCATCGTGGGTGCCGGTGCTCTGGACCCTATGGCAGGTGCCGACATTCACGGGTGAACCGCCAGGCTCACCTGGTTGAGAATCACCCCCCAAGGCCCGACGGTTTCCGTCACGTGCAGCATGCCAGTGTCCGGCTGCCTCGGCAGGTGCCAGCGCGGGCCGCACACCGTGATCCGGCCTCGCAGTGCCTCGTCGTCGAAGGCGATACCGTATCCACAGTTTTTCCAGCCGCTAGTCACCGCGTACGGGACCTGCACGGTGCGGACCTGCGTGGCGGTTTCGCGCGCCAGCAAGTCGAGCGCGAGGCAAGCAATGATAAAGCCCCAGACCGCCCCAATCGCAACGCTCCCCAGCAGGCGAGTCAGAGGGCCGTCCGCGCGGTGCCATGGCACACTGCGCAGCAGCGGAACGCCCGCGATTGCCCCTGCCAGGCCGCCAGTGATCTGCACGACGCGCATGAACCGGCCCGGTGCGGCGTAAACATTCCGCGTGAGCAGTTCCAGGACCAGCAGAATGAATAGTGGACCCAAGCCAACCGCCAACGCTCGTAGCACGGGCCCCCACTTGCGACGCGGTGCGGACAATACAACGGGACGGCGCAGCCACGGCATCGGCGTTAACTCCGCGCCATCGTACGCACCCTGCTGAGCAGGCGATCCGTGAAGGGCAACTGCACCCGGCACAGGCCAGCGGAACAAGATGAAGATGGCGCCACGGATTCAATCTCTTTTTCTATGTACGAATCTACGGAGAGTTGACTGACAAACTCGATGAAGGGCTTTTCGTCATATTTGTGATTTTTTTCGCTCACGCAGGCTACCGGAGTTCTTAATCACGCTCGATAAGACAAGTCCGATTTACCCAAATCTGTTGTTTCCGCCACCTTGTCGCATCGCTGGAAGCGTGACGCAACGCTAGTTTACAGGCCTTCAAAAATAAGCATAACGAAGGCCGTGAATGAACAAGAATCGCCACCGCCTCGTGTTCAGCAAAACTCGGGGAATGCTCATTGCCGTCGAGGAAACCGCTGCGGCTACGGGGAAAACAGCAGGACAAACACGCGCTGACACACGCCCCGCTACGCCGCGCCGCGCGCTGTTCACACTGAGGCAAATCGCCTTTGCCGCACTCGCACTGCTCGGCGCCCTGCCTGCGCAGTCCGGTGCACAGATCGCCGGCGGCGGCGCGCACGCGCCCAATGTGATCCAGACCCAGAACGGTCTGGATCAGGTGAACATCAACCGCCCCTCCGGCGCGGGCGTTTCGGTCAACACCTACAACCGCTTCGACGTTCAATCGCGCGGCGCGATCCTGAACAACTCGCCGACCATCGTGCAGACGCAGCAGGCCGGCATGATCAACGGCAACCCGAACTTTGGGCCGGGTCAATCGGCCAGAATCATCGTCAATCAGGTCAACAGTCTGACCGCATCGCAACTGAACGGCCATCTCGAAGTCGCGGGAAGCCGGGCCGAAGTGGTTATCGCCAATCCGTCCGGCATTGCCGTGAACGGCGGCGGATTCATCAATACGAGTCGCGCGATTCTCACGACCGGCACGCCGAACTATGCGCCGGACGGCTCACTCTCGGGCTTCAATGTCACGGGCGGCAACATCACCGTCAACGGCGCGGGCCTGAACGCATCGAATGTGGACCAAGTGGACTTGCTGGCCCGTGCCGTGCAGGCCAACGCCGCGATCTATGCGAACAACCTGAACGTCATCACGGGCGCAAACAGCATCCAACACGATACGCTCGCGGCCACGCCGATTGCGGGCGACGGCCCCGCGCCGGGCGTCTCCATCGACGTGAGCAATCTCGGTGGCATGTACGCGAACCGCGTGTTCCTTGTGGGCACGGAAGCCGGCGTCGGGGTTTCCCTCAAGGGCGTCGTGGCGGCGAATGCCGGCGACCTCGTGCTGACCACGCAGGGCAAGCTCGTGCTCGCAAGCCAGGCGAGTGCAAGCGGCAACCTCAGCGCAACGGCTCGTGACAGCATCGACAACAGCGGAATGACCTACGCGCAGCAGAACGTCAGCCTTGGCACGGGCGGCGCGCTGACGAACAGCGGCCTGGTTGGCGCGCAACAGAACACGACGATCAGCGCCGGTTCGGTGAGCTCGACCGGCACGCTCGCAGCGGGCGTGAACGGCGACGGCGCACTGGTGCAGCCCGGAGACCTGAGCGTAAGCGCGGCCGGCGCCCTCACGGCGACCGGCCGCAATGCGGCAGGCGGCAATGCGGTCATCGGCGGCGCGGCCGTGAATCTCGCGGGCAGCGGCACGTCGGCGAACGGCGCACTCGTGCTCGCGGCGAACGGCGGCGACCTGAACCTGTCGGGCGCCACCACGACCGCGGGCAGCACACTCGACGCGCGCGCGAGCGGCGCGCTCACGAACGACTACGGCGCGATGTCATCGGGCGGCGCGCAGCACATCACGGCGGGCGCGCTCTCGAACCGGGGCGGCCAGATGATTTCAGGGAGCACGCTGACCGGAAACATCTCGGGCGCGACGAGCAACCAGGGCGGCACCCTGCAGGCGAATGCTGGATTCTCGATGGCATCCGGTTCGCTCGACAACACGGCCGGTCATATCGCCTCGCTAAACGCGGACGGTGTCGACATAACGATTGGCGGCCAGCTCAACAATGGCGCAGGCGGCAGCATCGGCGGCAATGGCAACGTTGTAGTGCAGGCGGGCCAGATCACCAATGCAGGGTCCATCACCGCGGTTCAGAGTCTGATCGCGCAGGCCCTGCAAACCCTGTTCAACGGCGGCACGTTCGCGGCGAATGCGAACATGACTCTCGCGGCCGGGTCAACACTCACGAACACCAGCCAGCTCACGGCCAATGGCGGGCTTGCCCTTTCGGCGGCGACCTTCGACAACAGCCAGGGCCTGACCAGTGCGAACCAGCTCGCACTGCACGCCGTGAATCTCGTCAATCGCGGCGGCACGATCGCGCAAAGCGGCAACGGCGCGACGACGCTCGATGTGAGCGGCACCCTCGACAATACGTATGGCTCGATCCAGACCAACGCCGACAATTTCGCGCTCGACCCGTCCGCACTCCTGAACGATCACGGCGTCATCACGAATGCGGGCATGGGCACGCTCGCGATCAATACGGGCACGCTGTCGAACACCGGCGGCACGATTGTGACCAACGGCGCACTGAGTGTGAACGTCTCGGGTGCGCTGTCGAACGTTGGCGGAACCGTGCAGTCGGCGAAGCAGCTATCGGCCAGCAGCGGCAGCCTCGACAACACGGGCGGTCATATCGCATCGCTCGGCACGGATGGCGTCAACATGACGACGGCCGGCCTGCTCAACAACGGCGTGGGCGGCAGCATCGGCGGCAATGGCAGCGTCGCCTTGCAAGCCGGGCAGATCGCCAATGCCGGTTCCGTCACTGCGGTTCAGAGCCTGATCGCGCAGTCCGTGCAGACCCTCTTCAACAGCGGCACGTTCGCGGCCAACGTGGACATGACCCTCACGGCCGGCACGACGCTCACGAACGCAAGCCAGTTCGCGGCGGGCCGTGCGCTTACGCTCTCGGCAGCGACGTTCGACAACAGCGGCGCAACGACCCGCGCCGGCCAGTTCACGCTGCACGCTACAAACTTCCTCAATCGGGGCGGCAGCGTCACGCAGACCGGAACTGGCGCGACGACACTCGAAGTTAGTGACACGCTCGACAACACAGACGGTGCGATCCAGTCCAACGCCGACGGTCTCGCGCTTGACGCTGGCGCACTGCTGAACGACCGGGGCACGGTCGCGAATTCAGGCACCGGCGGACTTTCGGTCAACACGGGCACGCTGTCGAACGGCGCCGGCAGACGGTCACGAACAACGGCAGCGTCGTCGGCTCGCTCGACGGCAACCTCGCCATCACGACGGGCAACGCCCTGAACGTGACGGGCAGCACGCTGCACGCGGGCAACGACGTGAACATGGCGGGCAAGTCCTTCACGATCAGTTCTGCGTACGACACGGCAAGCCAGTCCGAGCAACAGCAGTATCGCTCCGCCGGCGTCACAGTCGGCCTCACGAATCCGGTAGTCGCTGCCGTGCAGACCGGCAAGCAGATGGCGAGCGCCGCACAGCATGTCGGCGGCGACGCGCGCCTGACGGCACTCGCGGCAGTCACCACGGGCCTTGCCGCGAAGAACCTCTATGACGCGGTCGGAACCGACCCTGTGAAGGCTGCTTCGACTGTCGGCATCAACGTTTCAGTGGGTGCGAGCAAGAGCGACAGCCAGCATCAGATGCAGTCGAGTACTGCGGTCGGCAGCACCGTTGAAGCAGGCCGCAACGTCACGATTGCGGCAGCCGGCGCGGGCACGAACAGTCATATCGATGTCACTGGCAGCACGATTTCAGCGGGTGGCAATGCGCTGCTCGCGGCCGAAGGTGACGTGAACCTGCGTGCTGCGCAGAGCACCAGCAGCCAGCACGGGACCAGCAGCGGCGCGAGCGCCGGTGTCGGCGTGACATTCAGTATGGGCTCGCAGAGCGGCCTGTCGTTCACGGCGAGCGCATCGGGCAGCCGCGGCCACGAGGACGGCGATTCATCGACGTGGACGAACACCCATGTCACGGCCGGCGACAAGCTCGCGATCAGCTCGGGTGGCGACACGAACATCGCGGGCGCAGTGGCCCCGGGCAAACAGGTTATCGCGGACGTGGGCGGCAATCTGAACATCGAGAGCCTGCAGGACGTCACGCACTACGACTCGAAGAGCCAGAGCGCGGGTGTGGGCGTGAGCGTATGCGTGCCTCCGCTGTGCGCGGGCAGTTCGAGCGTGTCGGGCAGCATCGGCCAGACGAAGATGAATTCCGACTATGCGTCCGTAGCGGAACAGTCCGGCATCAAGGCGGGCGATGTCGGCTTCGATGTCCGCGTGAAGGGCAACACGGACCTCAAGGGTGGCGTGATTGCGAGCACGGCGGACGCGGCGAACAACGCATTGACGACCGGCACGCTCACGTACAGCTATATCGAGAACCACGCGAATTACGACGCATCGCAGGTCGCGTTGAGTGGCGGGTACAGCTTTGGCGGTGGGTCGGCGAACGGCGACAAGAGCAGCATCGGCAAGGACCAGAAAGGCCGCGCCGACAACGTGAACCCGGTGCCCGGCACGACGCTGCCAGAGTCCGGCGGGCTCTCCATCGCCCCGCCGGTCGCGATTGCTGCATCGGGCGATGCAGCATCGACCACGCGTAGCGGTATCAGTACGGGAACCGTCACGGTCACGGACGATGCAAAGCAGCAGGCGCTGACGGGCCAGAGCGCCGCGGATATCGTCGCGAACCTGAACCGCGACACGTCGGACACGGGCGGCGCCCTCTCCCCTATCTTCGACAAGGAGAAGATTGAAGCGGGCTTTGAGATCACGAGCCAGCTGGTCAATCAGGTGGGGACGTTTGTTGCCAACCGGGCCGCAGAAGCGGATGCGGCGAAGGAAGCCGCGAACGACCCGAACCTGAGCGCGGAACAGCGCGCCGCGGCGCAGCAGGAGGCCGATGAATTGACCGCAGAATGGGGTCCGGGCGGTACGTACCGGCAGGTTGCTACTGCACTGACCGTTGCGGCCGGCGGGAATGTGACTGGTGGAGCGGGACAGTTCGCGCAGGCCGGACTGATCAACTATGTTCAGCAACAAGGCGCGGAGTATCTCGGCAAGCTTGTGGCAGATGGAACGCTCACCGAAGGTAGTCCAACTCACGCAGCGCTGCACGGGATCGTGGCGTGTGCTGGTGCGGCGGCATCGAGCCAGAGTTGCGGGGCTGGTGCGATGGGTGCGGCCACGTCGAGTTTGCTCACGAATCTGTTCACGGACAATCCGAACGAGAGCGCGCAAGAGCGCAATTTGGTGCGTACTGGTCGCGTACGCCGCCTGCTGGTCCTGTCCAATCAATAATCGACAGTGCGTTGAATCCACAATGGGGTAATACGGCTATTAATGTGGTCTCGATCGAAATTCCCACTGGAACAAAATTCTATGAAGATGCTGCCGCCGCGTAAGGCGGACTCGTTGGAGGCGGTAGTCAAGTGTTGTTTCCAAAAAATATCAAGATTGATCCATCGTGAATAAAGAAGCCATGAACGCATGTAATTGGGAAGCAATAGACGCCTTCTCCTCACTTGTCGAGTATCGCCGTTTCTGCGCGTGGATTGGTGAGCAGGTTGCGAATGGGTTGGTCGAGGAAGTAGCAGTCCAAGACTCATATGCGGGAGAATTGTTTGAGGAACGATGGTTCCACTGTAAGCAATCCGGCGATGTCTGGAGGCTTGTAGGACCGGATCGTCCATTTCATGGATATTGGGGAGCAGTTCGATAGATTCCATTCGATTGCCCGCCTATGCCTGTGTGCTTCAACTGCGATAAAACGACGGCGCGACGCCAAAAGCGTCGCGCCGCCCATTCATCATGTCCCGCGAGCACGGCCAGCCATCCCCGCGTCATCCCTTCACACACACCACCTGACGCAGCGTGTGCACCACCTCAACAAGACTGCTCTGTGCCGCCATCACCGCATCGATATCCTTATAGGCCATCGGGATTTCGTCGACCACGCCCGCATCCTTGCGGCACTCCACGCCTTCGGTCGCCCTCACCTGATCCGCGACCGTGAAGCGGCGCTTCGCCTCCGTCCGGCTCATCGTCCGCCCCGCACCGTGGCTGCACGAGCAGAAGCTCTCCGGATTGCCGAGCCCACGCACGATGAAGCTCTTCGCGCCCATCGAACCCGGAATGATGCCGAGTTGCCCCTTCTGCGCGGAGACGGCACCCTTGCGCGTCACGAGCACGTCTTCGCCGTAGTGGCGCTCCCGCTGCACGTAGTTGTGGTGGCAATTCACCGCGTGTTCATCCACGCCGAACGGCTTGCCGATCACATTGCGCGCCGCGCCGATCACCGCGTCCATCATCACCTGCCGGTTGCGCCGCGCGAAATCCTGCGCCCAGCCAACGGCTTCGACGTAGTCGTCGAAGTGCCGGCTGCCCTCGGTGAAGTACGCGAGATTGCGATCCGGCAGGTTCGCGATATGCTGACGCATGTCGTGCTGCGCGAGTTCGATAAACAGGCTGCCAATCGCATTGCCAACACCGCGCGAGCCGCTGTGCAGCATGAACCACACGCTGTCGCTTTCGTCGAGACACACTTCGATGAAGTGATTACCGGTGCCGAGCGTGCCGAGATGCGCATAGTGGTTCGTCTTCTCGAGCTTCGGATACTTGTCGACGATGCGCCGGAATCCCGGTTGCAGCGCTTTCCACAGCTCGTCGACGGCAGCCGGCGCACGCTTGCCCCAAGCCCCCGGATCGCGCCGTCCCGGCGAGCGGCCATGCGGCACTGCGCGTTCGATGGCGCTGCGCAGCCCCACGAGTGAGTCCGGCAGGTCCGAAGCCACCAGCGTTGTACGCACCGCCATCATTCCGCACCCGATATCGACGCCCACAGCAGCCGGGATGATCGCGCCCTTCGTAGGAATCACGCTGCCAATCGTCGAGCCCTTGCCGATGTGCACGTCCGGCATCACCGCGAGGTGCCGGAAAATGAATGGCAGCTGCGCGGTGTTGCGCAACTGCGTGCGCGCGTCGTCCTCGACGGCAACGCCGTTCGTCCACATCTTCACCGGCTTGCCATGCGCCAGTTCCATCACCTGATAGTCCAGTTCGGTCATTTCACTATCCAATCCGTTCATACCTGGCGGCGCGCCGCCTATTTCATTGTGCACCCTTGATGCTAACTGCGTGGGGACGCCACTTAGACGGCGTATGACGAGTCTGCGTAGCTAATTCCCCACGCCTCCACGCAAGCCTTTGACACTTGTCGTGCATCCCTTCCTTGCCGCTTGACGAGATACCGGTTGCGCTCGACCCTCCCGAAGCCAGCTTTTTTAGCTCGCTCAGGCTTCGTTCCAGACCAACGAACACGGCAACGTCCTGCGTCGAATCGACCGTAAAAGTCAACTACGCAGGCTGTAGTCCAAATACGAAAAACCGATTCAAACCACACAATGAAAACCCTCAAGAGGCTCGCGGCTTTGCCGCTCACAGCCCTGGTCACGCTCGCATCGAACGCGCAGCACGCGCCCGTCCCGCCCAACGAAGCGTTGGGCGGCGCAAACACCGAGCAGAACCAGCAGCAACGGCGCGACGCGCAGCAGCGCGAGGCCGCAGTCTCAGCACCCGCCGTGCGCTCCGATCTTCCGAAGATCGAAGCCTACCCCGGCCTTCCCCACGAATCGCCGTGCTTTCGCATCGAGCATTTCGCGCTGAACGTTCCCGAAACCCTGCCCGCCACCACGCAAACCCGTGGCGCGTCCGCCCTGCCGCAAGACCCGTTCGCCTTCGCGCGCGAATGGCTCGACCACTACACGGGCCAATGCGTCGGCAAGGAAGGCATCGACGTGCTCACGAAAGGATTGCAGCAGGCCATTCTCGCCCGCGGCTATGTCACGACGCGCGTGCTACTGCAGCCACAAGACCTGACGACCGGCACCTTCGCGTTCGCGCTCGTGCCCGGTATCGTGCGCAACATCGGCTTCGCCGACCCGTCGCTATGGGGAACATGGAAGACCGCCTTCCCAGCGCGCAGCGGCGATCTGCTGAACGTTCGCGACCTGGACCAGGGCCTCGAGCAGATGAAGCGCGTCCCGAATCAGGACGTGAAGATGGAGATCCGGCCGACCGAGGTGCCGGGAGAAAGCGACGTAGTGCTAACGGTCCAGCACACGAAGCCGTGGACCTTCGTCGCATCGGTCGATAACAGCGGCACGGATGCAACGGGCAAATGGCAAGGCAATATCAGCCTGGGGCTCAACAACCCGCTGGGGCTGAACGATATCCTCTCGCTTGGCGCGAATCAGGATTTGTCTTTCGGAAACAAGTCGCTTGGCACGCACGGCTTCAATGGCTCGTATTCTGTTCCTTTCGGGTACTGGACAGCCACGCTTTCAGGCAACACGAACACGTATTACCAGGACATCGCGGGCGTGAACCAGACGTTCGTTTCGAGCGGCAATTCGCAAACGGCCGCACTGCGGCTCGCGCGCGTGCTTTCGCGCAGCCAGAACGATGTGCTGGGTGGCTATGTGCAGCTATCGAAGCGTTTTGGTGACAGCTTCATCGACGACACGACCATTCCCACGCAGGCGCGCAACAACACGCTCCTCGAATTGGGCATGACGGACCGCCATTACTTCGGCGCGTCGCAATTCGACGGCACGCTAGCGTATCGCCAGGGCATCGGCGGCTTCGGTGCAACGGCGGACCCGTATCCCGATGGCCCTACGTACCGCTATCATATGGCCGTGCTCGACGCTAACCTCTCGGTGCCATTCGCCATCGCGACGCAAAACTTCCGCTACGTGGCAACCGTACACGGGCAATTCACGAACGACACGCTGTTCTATATCGACGACCTGACCATCGGCAGCCGCTACACCGTACGCGGGTTCGATGGCGAAACGATGCTGGCCGGCGAGAAAGGTTTCTACTGGCGCAACGAACTGCAATGGCCGGTATTTCAGACGGGCCAGATGCTCTATGCGGGGATCGATTACGGGCGCGTGTTCGGGCCGAACACGGCGTTGTTGGCGGGCACCCAGCTAGCGGGCGCGGTGATCGGCATTCGTGGCGGCATGCCGGCGAAATACGTCAGCATGTCTTACGACCTGTTCGCGGGCACGCCGATCTACAAACCCGAAGGATTCCCGACCGCACGATGGACGGTCGGTTTCCAGATGACGGCAGCGTTCTAGACGCTGCGTGTCGAGACTCGATACCGGGAGGCCGGTACGGTTCAGTCGTAGTGCTTGTTGTACTTCTTGTGCTTCTTCTTGTGCTTTCCGCCGTGGTAGTAATCGTCGGAGTGCGAATTGTTGCGCGAGACGTTGCCGCCCAGCGCGGCACCCGCGCCGCCGCCCACCGCGGCGCCCACGAGGCTGCCGGCCGTGCCGCCCATCGCATTGCCTGCGGCTGCACCGGCCCCGCCGCCCAGTGCGCCGCCAACCACGGCGCCGGTGCGCTCCTGCTTGCTCGACGTCACGGCGCCGCCCGCGCCGCCGCCCACTGCGCCGCCAATCACGGCCCCCGTGCTGCCGCCAATCGCGTTGCCGACCGCCGCACCCGCTACACCGCCCAGCGCGCCGCCCACAGCATTGTTCATATCGCCCGCTGCGGCGGGCAGAGACGCCACTGCCATCGCAGCGGCAACAGCTGTCGTTCCTGCAATCTTCTTCAGCATTGACTTGTCCTTTTTTAGATACGTGGACAAGTCTAACATTTAATCTGAAAGCATAATGTTAGAAAGTGTTAAGCGTCGCTATACAAGCGCCATCGTCTGTCAATTTTCAGGCTTCCCAGCGCTAATCGACACGCATGCGACACAAGATCATGCGACCTCCGCATCGTCATGAGCGGAATCCGGCTGACGAAAAAGCCCGTCATGCATCGGCCTCCCGCAAGCGTTGCCCCACCCTGGTCCCAACATGGCCCAACCGTGGCGCCAGCGCGGCGCCATGACGAAAGCGCATGCGCGCCATGAGAACTAATCGATTGTTTCCCGAGCGTTCCGGCCTCGACAATGGCTCGACGAATCGCGCCCTTGCGGCACGCGTGAGACCCACCACCGGAACCAAAGCGACAATCGATGAATTCCACAGCCCTTTCCCCCTGCTGCGAAGAAGCGCCTGTACGCCTGGCCCCGCGCCAATCCATACCGACCTGTGGCGAAGCGCTCGTCACCCTGCTCGAACGCTACGGCGTCGAGTTCGTGTTCGGCATTCCCGGCGTGCATACCGTCGAGCTCTATCGGGGCCTCGCTGCTTCGTCGATCCGCCACGTCACGCCGCGCCATGAACAGGGCGCGGGCTTCATGGCGGACGGCTACGCGCGCGTCACCGGCAAGCCCGGCGTCTGCTTCATCATCACCGGGCCCGGCATGACCAATATCGCCACCGCCATGGCGCAGGCGTATGCCGATTCGGTGCCGATGCTCGTGATCTCCAGCGTCAATGCGCGGCGCGAGCTCGGCAGCGGCGACGGCCGTCTGCACGAGCTCCCTTCGCAGCGCGAGGTGTTCGCGGGCCTCACCGCGTTCTCGCATACGCTGCTCGACGCGGCCGAGCTGCCCCAGGTGCTCGCGCGCGCGTTCGCCGTGTTCACGAGCCAGCGGCCGCGCCCGGTCCATATCGAGATCCCGCTCGACGTGATCGTCGCGCCGGCCCCGAGCCTTGCGGGCACACCGGTCGTATTCGCTACGCGGCCCGCGCCCGATGCGGCGGCGCTGAAGGCCGCGGCCAGGCGCCTCGCCACGGCGAAGCGTCCGCTGATTCTCGCGGGCGGCGGCGCGGCACACGCCGGCGAAGCGCTGTGCGCGCTCGCCGAGCGTCTGCAGGCGCCCGTCGCGCTCACCATCAACGCGAAGGGCCTGCTGCCGCCCGGCCATCCGCTGCTGCTCGGCTCGACGCAATCGCTGCCCGAGACGCGCGCGCTCGTGCGCGACGCCGACGTCGTGCTCGCCATCGGCACCGAGCTGGGCGAGACCGACTACGACACGCTCTTCAATGGCGGCTTCGCGATTGACGGGCAGCTGATTCGCATCGATATCGACGCCGCGCAGGTGATGCGCAATTTCCGGCCCGACGTGGCCATCGTCGGCGATGCGCGCGAGGCGCTCGCGGGCCTTGGCGCCGCGCTCGAGACCAGCGTGCTGAGCGCGCCGTCCCACACATGGGGCGCCGCGCGCGTCGCGGCCGTGCGCGACGCGATCGCGGCCAGCCACGACGCGCCGATGCGCGCCCAGGCCCTGCTCATCGAGACGATTGCCGACGCGCTGCCCGACGTGGTCGTGGTGGGCGATTCGACGAGCCCCGTCTACGTCGGCAATTTCACCTTCGATGCGCAGGCGCCGCGTACGTGGTTCAACTCGTCGACGGGCTACGGCACGCTCGGCTACGGCCTGCCCGCCGCGATTGGCGCGAAGCTCGCCGCACCGCAACGGCCGGTCGTTTGCCTGATCGGCGACGGCGGGCTGCAGTTCACGATGCCCGAGCTCGCAAGCGCCGTGGAGGCCGCCGTGCCGGTGGTCGTGATCGTCTGGAACAACCACGGCTATGGTGAGATCCGCAAATACATGAGCGCGCGCGATATCACGCCCGTAGGCGTCGATCCGTACACGCCGGACTTCATCACGCTCGCGCGCGGCTTCGGCTGCGCGGCGCGCACGGCCGCCGACCCCGCCGCGCTGCGCGAAGCGCTCGAAGATGCGCAAGCCTCTCGCGTACCGATGGTCATCGAGATCCGCGAGGCGGACTGGTTCGCCAGGGTAATCGATTAATCGCGGCGTGCCACCTGAACACTCGGTGCGAAATGGCGCACGCCCGCGCCAGCGCTGCCTCTCCGCTTGCGCCATGAGGGATTCTCATGGCGCCCATGAGGAGAATTCGATTGTTTGGGAAATTTGGCCTGCCTACATTGGCTTCACACCCCGCAGCACTAGCACAGCACTAAAGCCGCGTTAAAGCGGCAACAGGCTCAATCGAGGCCGCGTCGTTCAAGGAGACGATCATGCAAGACTTCAAACCCGGTAGAAGACAAGCGATGAAGGCCATTGGCGCGACGCTCGCCGCATCGGCCCTGCCCATGCCGTTCATTCAGACGGCCAGGGCGCAGACCTCCAGTTTCGCGGGCAAGACGCTGCGCCTGCTGACCTGGTCGGACGACACGGGCACGGCGGCGTTGCGCAACATCGCGCAGACCTTCAGCAAGGCCACCGGCGCGAAGGTCATTGCAGACCGCGCGGACGGCACCTCGGGCATGGTCGCCAAGGTCAAGGCCGCGGGCGATCGACCCACCTACGACGTGATCACGCTGGCAGGCGTGGGCGCCTCCGGCCTCGCCGATGCCGGCCTCCTGCTGCAGCCCGACACCAGCAAGCTGCCGAATCTCAAGGATGTTCCGGCGGCCTATCGCAGCGGCGCGAATGGCTTTGGCGTGGGCTATCTGCTCTGGTCGGACGGCCTCGTGTACAACACCTCGACCGTGAAGACGCCGCCGGCCAGCTACGAGGCGCTTTGGGATCCGAAGTATTCCGGCAAGATCTTCCTGCCGCCTCCGGAATGGGCGGAAGCCGTCGACCTCACTATCATCGCGGCCAAGCTCGCGGGCGGCTCGCAGCAGAATATCGAACCGGGCTTTCGCAAGCTCGCGGAGTTGAAGGACCGCGTGATGACGCTCGGCGAAAATCCGAATCAGGTGGCCGACCTGTTTCGCACGGGCTCGCTCGATATCGGCGGCATTTACTCCGCCGCCTTCTTCCCGGAGCAGATCCGCAAGCCCGAATACAACATGGGCATCACGTACGGGATGAAGGAAGGCTTCGCGACCCAGCTGATGTTCACCGTGATCCCGAAGGCGCATCCGGGCGATCTCGATCTGATCCACGCGTTCATCAATCATTCGCTCGACGCGGGCGTGCAGGGCCGCATGGCGGCCGACGTGCTCAACGGGCCTGTCAACGGCCGCGCCGTGATTCCGGCCGAAAGCCGCGCGTTCGTGCCCTCGCCGAAGCAGATCGCCGAAAAAGCCGTGCTGCACGACGACAAGGCGCTTGCCGCCGTGCAGGCCGCGTGGATCAAGCGCTACACCGGCCTGTTCGCCGCATAACGTCATGTCCGCCCTCACCTCCTCCGCCGCGCGGCCGGCGGCAGCCTCTGCGGCCCGCGGCGGCGACCAGCCGGCGCTGCCGGGCGTGCCGCCCTGGCTGCTGCTCGCGCCGATCCTCGTCTTTCTGGCGGTGCTGATCGCCGCCTCGCTGGCCGTGCTGCGCCTGAGCTTCGGTGTGCCAGGCAACGAGTGGCGTACCTTCACGCTGCAGAACTACGCCGATCTCGCCGATCCGTATTTCCTCAAGTCGCTCTGGCTCACGCTGCGCCTCGCGTTCCAGAGCATGGTCTGCGCGATGCTGCTCGCGATTCCGGTCGCGCTGGCGATGGCGCGCACCGAGTCCCGCTTCGCGCGCCGCCTGATGCTCGCCTGCGTGCTGCTGCCGCTGCTGGTGAACCTGCTGCTGCAGGGCTACGGCTGGCTCGTGATCCTCGGGCCAGCGGGCTTGCTCAACCATGTGCTGAAGGCACTCGGGCTCGCCCAGCATCCGGTGATCTGGCTCTATCGCGAGCAAGGCGTGCTGCTCGGCCTCATACAGACCGCGTTCCCGCTCGCCGTGCTGCCGATGTCGAGCGCATTGCGTGCGGTCTCGCGCACCTTCGACGAGGCCGCGGCCACGCTCGGCGCCTCGCGCTGGCAAACGCTCTGGCACGTGACGCTGCCGCTTGCGATGCCCGGCATCGTGTCCGGCGCGCTGCTCGTGTTCGCCTACAACGCGAGCGCGTTCGCGGTGCCGCTGCTGCTGGGCGGCCGCCGCGTGCCGATGCTCTCGGTGCTCGTGCACGACCAGGTCGCGCCGCTGCTGAACTGGCCGGCCGCTTCGGCCTCCGGTGTCGTGCTGATGGGCGCGACGCTCGCCGTGATGGCGTTCTCGCAGCGCCTCGCGCGCCGCCTCCACCGCTTCGAGGAGTCCCGCTGATGAACCGCATCCTGTTCGGCGCCGCCCTGCCGGGCCGGCTCGGCCGCTCGACCGGCCTCGCCGCGACGCTCGTGCTGTTTCTCGCCGCGCTGCCGATCCTCACGATGGTCGCCATGTCGTTCGGCACGACGGACACGCTCGAATTTCCGCCGCAGCATTTCGGGCTGCACTGGTATCGCGCCGCATGGCAGACCTTCGTCTCTCCGGACGCCACCGACACGCTTTCGATGGGCACCGCGCTCACGACGAGCCTGATCGTGGCGGTGGCGACGATGATCATCTCGACCGCCGTCGCCGTGCCCGCCGCCTACGCACTCTCGCGCTACCGCTTTCGCGGCCGCGTGCTGGTCGAGCAGCTCGTGGCGCTGCCCGTCGTCTATCCGCTCGTGATGCTCGGCCTCGCGCTGCTGCTCGTGTTCAACACGCTGCCGTTCGAGCTCGGCATGGTGCGGCTGATCGTGGCCCACGTGATCCTCACGCTGCCGTTCACGGTCAAGAACTGCGCGGCCTCGGTGGCATCGATCGGCCCCGAGTTCGAGGAAGCGGCCTGCCTGATGGGCGCGAGCCCGCGCCGCGCGCTCCTCGACGTCGTGTTGCCGCTCATGCGCGCCGGCATTCTCGCGGGCATGCTGTTCGCGTTCATCGTGTCGTTCAACGAATTCACGGTGACGTTCTTCCTCTACAGCATCGACACCATGACGCTGCCCGTCTGGCTCTATAGCCGGACCGTCTCGTCACTCGATCCCACCGTGTTCTGCTTCGCGGTGTTCACCGTCGCGATCGACTTCGCGCTGATCTGGATGCTCGAGAAGCTCGTTGGCGACAACGGCGTCGCACTCTGAGCGCATCCCACCGCACGCTACCCGCTCCAAGGAATCACGATGACCCAACTGATACTGCACGACGTGACGAAGCGCTTCAACGACGCCTATGCCGTCGATCACGTGAACCTCTCCGTGCCCGACGGCAAGCTCGTATGCTTCCTCGGCCCCTCGGGTTGCGGCAAGACCACGCTGATGCGCATCATCGCCGGGCTCGAGACGCCCAGCTCCGGCTCGCTGACCTTCGAGGGCGTCGACCTCACGCGCGTCCCCGCGAACCGGCGCGACTTCGGCATGGTGTTCCAGTCGCTCGCGCTCTTTCCGCACATGACGGTGGCGCAGAACATTGCGTATCCGCTGCGGCTGCGCAAGACGGACAGCGCGACGCAGGCACGCCGCGTGGCCGAGCTGCTCGAAATGATCCAGCTTCCGCACATGGCGGGCCGGCTCGTCACCCAGCTCTCCGGAGGCCAGCGCCAGCGCGTGGCGATTGCGCGCGCGATCGCGGCGTCGCCGCGCCTGCTGCTGCTCGACGAACCGCTTTCGGCGCTCGATGCGAAGCTGCGCGAAGCGATGCAGGTGGAGATCCGCCTGCTGCAACAGCGCCTCGGCATCACCACGATCATGGTCACGCACGACCAGCGCGAAGCGATGACGCTCGCCGACGAGATCGTCGTGATGGAGCAAGGCCGGATTCAGCAGATCGGCAAACCGCTCGACATCTATCGCGACCCCGTCAACGAGTTCGTGGCCGACTTCATCGGGCTCGGCAACATCCTGCCCGTCACGGCCGCGGGCGACCAGATCGTGCTGCCCGGCGGGCAACGCCTCGCGATGCCGGCGTCCCCCGCTGGCCGCGCGCCGGCCAGTGGCCAGGACGTGCGCCTCCTGATCCGCCCCGAGGATGTGTGCGTACGCACGGGCGAGCGCGGCGCCGCCACCAACACGCTGCGCGGCGTCGTGACCTTCGTGCGCGACGTGGGGGTCTCGATCGAGGCCACCATCGACTGCGAAGGCTTCACGCTGACCGCCGCCACCACGCCGCGCGAAACGCCGGGCCTGCACACGGGCATGCCCGTGTTCGCCGAACTGCCGGCGCACGCGTGCAAGCTCATCGCCGCCCGCGCGCCGCATTGATTTGCCCAACGCCCCGCTACACCCCACCCGACTCACGACACCCGATTCATCGCAGGAGCCCACAATGAACGCATCGACCCACGCCACCCTTCGCATCCGCCGCGCACGCAACCTCGTGGCCCGCGCCGCCGCCACGCTCGCGTGCCTCGGCGGCCTCGCCGCCGTCGCCCTGCCCGCCCACGCCGACGCGCTCGACACCATCGCGAAGTCGGGCGTCGTGCGCATCGGCGTGTTCGAGGACTATCCTCCGTTCGGCTCGATCGGCCCGGACATGAAACCGCAAGGCTATGACATCGACATGGCCGCGCTGATCGGCAAGGCGCTCAACGCCAAGGTCGAGCTCGTGCAGGTCACCGGCGACAACCGCATGGCCTACCTGGCCGACCACAAGACCGACATGCTGCTTTCCGTGGGCCAGACGCCGGAGCGCGCGAAGGTGATCGACTTCTCACAGGCCTATGCGCCGTACTACCTGGCCGTGTTCGGGCCGAAGAACCTGCCCGTGAAGAGCGCTGCCGATCTCGCCGGCAAGACCGTTGCGGTTGCGCGCGGCACGCTCGAGGACCTGAGCGTGAGCAAGGTGGCGCCGGCGAGCGCGACGATCAAGCGCTTCGACGACCCGAACGGCGCAATCGCGGCGTTCCTCTCGGGGCAGGCGCAACTGCTCGTGGTAGGCAACGACGTGGGCGCGACGATCATCGCGCGCCATCCGTCGATCGATCCCGAGCAGAAGTTCTCGTTGTTCAGCTCTCCCGATCATGTCGGCATGAACAAGAATGAGCCGCGTCTGATGGAAAAGGTGAACGAAGCCATTGCCGGCGCGAAGAAAAACGGCTCGCTCAACGGCATCTCGCAAAAGTGGCTGCGCGCTTCGCTGCCGGCCGATCTCTGATGCCCCGCGCTCGCCCGCCCCTTTCCGTTTCCGAGGCACCGCAATGAGCTATGTCTTCGATTTCAGCGACATCGGCACGTACGCCGGCATGCTGGTGCACGGCACCGGCGTCACGCTCGGCCTGACCGCCGTGTCCACGCTGCTCGGCGGCCTCGTCGGCACCGCGGGCGCGGCGATCGCCATGGCGGGCCCGCGCTGGGCCCGCGCGGTGGTCGCGACCTATGTCGAGCTGATCCGCAACACGCCCTTTCTCGTGCAGCTGTTCTTCGTGTTCTTCGGCTTGCCGAGCCTGGGCCTGCATATCGACGAGGTGCAGGCTGCCGTGCTCGCGATGACGGTGAACCTGGGCGCCTATGCCGTCGAGATCCTGCGCGCGGGCATCGACTCCGTGCCGCGCGGGCAGTTACAGGCCGCCATGGCGCTGGGGTTGCGTGGGCGGCAGGTATTCGGCCACGTGGTGCTGCCGCAGGCGCTCGCGAACGTGTTTCCGGCGCTCGTGGGCCAGGTGCTGATCGTGATGCTCGGCTCGGCCGTGGTCTCGCAGATCTCGGTGCAGGACCTCACCTATGCCGCGAACTACATCCAGTCGCGCAACTTCCGCGCCTTCGAGATCTATATCGTGGCGACGGCGATCTACCTGCTGCTTTCCATGGCGCTGCGCTGGCTGCTCAACCGCCTGGGCGCACGCCTCTTCGCGGGCCGGCTGCCGCACGGTGCCGCTGCCACCCGCGCGGGGCGCCGCAGGCGTGGCCTGTTCGCCTGGCGCGCCAGCGCGGCCATGAAGACAGCGATCAAGACGGAGGGCATGCAATGATCGAGTTCACCACCTGGGACATCGCGTATAACCTGCTGCTGGCTGCGCGCTGGACCGTCCTGCTTTCGCTGGCCGCTTTCGTGGGTGGCGGCCTCGCGGCGCTTGGGCTGCTCGCGATGCGGGTCTCGCAGCGGCCCGCGCTGCACCGGTTCGTCAACGGCTATGTCGAGGTCTTCCAGGGCACGCCGTTGCTGATGCAGTTGTTCCTCGGCTTCTTCGGGCTGCCGCTGCTCGGTATTGACGTCACGCCGTGGGCCGCTGCCATCGTCACGTTGACGCTCTATACGAGCGCGTATCTCGTCGATATCTGGCGCGGCTGCGTCGAAGCTATCCCGCGCGGACAGTGGGGCGCGGCCGCCAGCCTCGGTATGACGTGGACGCAACAGTTGCGGCATGTGATATGGCCGCAGGCCTGGAAGATCGCCGTGCCGCCCACGGTGGGCTTTCTCGTGCAGGTGGTGAAGAGCACCGCGCTCACTTCCATCATCGGGCTTACCGAGCTTACCAAGACCGGGAATATCATTACCAATGCTGTGTTTCGACCGTTTCCTATCTATGCGATGGTCGCGTTGATCTATTTTGCTATGTGCTTTCCGCTGACGTGGTATGCGCGTGTGCTTGAACGTCGCTATCGTGCCGCGAAAGTGCGTTGAGATTTCGGTTCTCTGATGCGTTTTAGGTTTGCTTATATTGGCCTTAACTTGTATTCGCGGCGGGCCGCAGGCGTTGCCCCTGTGCGGGGCGGCACCTACTTTTCTTTGCAGCCGCAAAGAAAAGTAGGCAAAAGAAAGCGGCTCACACCGCTAGTGTGACGCACTCCCCCACTGCCATTCCTATCGGAGCGGCTCCGGGGCATCCGTCGCCTCGCACACTCCGCGTTAGTGACAAAGGGCTCATTCTTCCCGCCACGCGCTACGCGCGGGCGGAAGGGTATGCAAGGGAAACCGGGCGGGCGGCGTGGCGAATGTGCGAAGTTCTGCCGGGCACATTAGCGATTGCGCACGAATGGTTCCAGGAGAATATGCTGGAGTCCTACTGATACGAAAGAGTGAATCCATATGAATACGTTGGAGTTCCACGAATACGCATATATCCCGATGGTTTTTGTTATGCCCCACGGCGCGCGCAGCGCCGCCGGATGAATGAGCCCTTAGTCACTCCGATAAACGACGAGTGGTGACAGACGCTCCGGAGCCGCTCCGATATACAGGGCAGTGGTGAACTGCGTCACACTGGCGGTGTGAGCGGCTTTCTTTTGCCTACTTTTCTTTGCCGCGGCAAAGAAAAGTAGGTGCCGCCCCGCACAGGGGCAACGCCCGCGGCCCGCCGCGAAAACAAGTTTCATATAGAGGATCCAACATGATCTCAATAGACAACGTTTCGAAGTGGTACGGCCCGTTCCAGGTACTCACCGGCTGCACGACTCAAGTGCAAAAAGGCGAAGTCGTAGTTGTCTGCGGGCCTTCGGGCTCGGGCAAGTCCACGCTCATCAAGACCGTCAACGGTCTGGAACCGTTCCAGCAAGGCGATATCCACGTAAACGGTCTAAGCGTCGGCGACAAAAAAACCAACCTTTCAAAGCTTCGCGCCAAGGTTGGCATGGTCTTCCAGCACTTCGAACTGTTCCCGCACCTATCGATTGCCGAAAACCTGTCTCTCGCGCAAATCAAGGTGCTAGGCCGCACAAAAGACGAGGCCGCCGACAAAGGCTTGAAGCTGCTCGACCGCGTGGGCCTGCGCACGCATGCAGACAAGTTCCCAGGCCAGCTCTCAGGCGGCCAGCAGCAACGCGTCGCGATCGCGCGCGCTCTCTCGATGGACCCCATCGCAATGCTATTCGACGAGCCCACTTCGGCGCTCGACCCCGAGATGATCAACGAGGTCCTCGACGTAATGGTCGAGCTCGCCCAGGACGGCATGACAATGATGTGCGTGACGCACGAAATGGGCTTCGCGAAGAAGGTGGCCCACCGCGTGATCTTCATGGACAAAGGCGTCATAGTCGAGGACGATTCGAAAGACGCCTTCTTCGCCACGCCGCGCTCCGAGCGTGCGCGCGATTTCCTCGCGAAAATCCTTCACTAAGCGCGTTGCCCGCCGCATCGCCTATCGTCCATCGCTCGCCATGAGACGCCTTCCCCCGCTCAACGCCCTGCAGATCTTCGAGACGGTCGCCCGCTACAGCAGCTTCACGCGCGCGGCCGACCATCTGTGCCTCACGCAGGGCGCGGTCAGCCGCCAGATCCTCGCACTGGAGGACTACTACCGCCTGCCCCTGTTCAAGCGCTCGCCCAAGGGGCTCGTGCTCACGGCCGAAGGCGAGCAGCTGCTGCCCGCCGTGCGCGAGGGCTTTGCCCGCATCGAGGAGGCGTCGGTGCGCCTCACGCGTCAGCGAACAGAACTCGCGCTGAAAGTGCCGACCTGCGTCATGCGCTGGATGCTCCCGCGCATCATGCGCTTTCAGACCGAGCATCCCGAACTGCAAGTGCAGATCACAACCACCTGGCATCACGAAGTCGATTTCCAGGCCGAACCCTTCGATGCGGCCATCATCTACGGCTCTTCCGCCGGCACCGACGTCCACGCGATAGCGCTCTTCGACGAGCACCTGACGCCCGTCTGCGCGCCCGCGCTGCTCGAACAGCGCCCGCGCGGCAAGCCCGAGGACCTCGAAGGCCAAACCTTGCTGCACCCGACGCCCGACCACGCCGACTGGCGGCTGTGGCTCAACCACGCCGGCGCGGCGCAGGTCGACGCGAACCTCGGGCCCACGTTCCAGTCGCTCGATCTCGCGACGAGCGCCGCGTTGCAGGGATACGGGATCGCCATAGGCGACCGGACGCTCGCGAGTGAAGATATTGCGGCGAAGCGGCTCGTGATGCCTTTCGATCTGGCCGTGGAAACGGGCTCGCGCTATTACTTCGTGTACCCCGAATGCGTGGCGCAGCAGCAGAAGGTCAAGCTGTTCAGCGACTGGATGGCCCGGCAGGCGCCGCGATGAGCGAGCATCGGTGCACTTCGCCGGCGTCCTCGGCTATTCACGATTCAGCGGCGCAACGCGGCATTCCGCAAGGATAACGCCCGCTGAAGTCACTGCTCGGCGGTCAATTCGCCATCCCAGGGGCATTCACCGATATCCAGATCAATCGCCTCTTCGGGATGCGCGTCGATTAAACCATCGCGCAGAGATTGGGCAAGCGCAATTCTCGCCAGGCCTTCGGCATCGACGTGGGCCGGCCAGTTGTCTCGTTCTCTCGGAACCATCAAACAAAATGGCTTCCTTTTCGATCCCGTTCGAATGAAGGTCACACTGATGTTGTGAATGACGATGACGCTGTACCGTATCTCCGCGCCTTGATTTCCCCGTGTGCGAAACTTGAATGCTGTTGTTTTCATTTTTTTGTTCCAGCCTGAACCCAAACACCCTGACCCGCATATGATTCCCCTGTGCGGGCCAGTCCTCTGCCTGAAGCCAAGGCACACTGTGATGCGAACGCCACCTGCTAACTCGGGAGAGTGAGGCAGCTATCGCGGACCGGCGAGGTCGAACGCAACAACAGCGGCTACCGCAAATCAGACCCAACCCAAAGGGGTGATTTGACAGCACGTCGTGCTTGTGTCCCGTCTGACGCCCTGGCTGGAAAGGGAATTCATGTAGTGCGTGGTGATGAAACGACCGAGTTTGACCCATGCCGGGCTAAATTTCCAGTAAACCCGTATTTCTTTTAACGAGACACCAGCCCGCAACTTTATAGACGCCATTAGCGTCCGCATAACGACATCAAATCCGAAAACGCATATTTCGACAAGCAAACGTTTTACGTTGCGTTTTCCTTCCATTTCCGTTGATTCAATCGAATCGATTCAAAGCCGATAACCTCGGGTGCTGAAATGCGCGCGAACGAACCACAACACTCACCGCCCGTCCCGCAGTCTGGGTTTCGGCCTCGACGCAACAGGTCGTCCCTCCATAATTTGCCTCCCTGCGCGAAAAAATATTGGCGGCTACCGCAAGATCGTGCCTCGCCATACGATTGCGCGAACCAACGAGTGACAAACGTTTGCGGATGGAATTTTAAATAGCCAATCGGACGAAAATGGCGTTCGGCTCACCTTTTAATTTTGACGCTGATGCAAAAAAATATGACGCTAGAGCGGTTTACCGAACGGAATTCGGTTGTTTTTTTTCAATCTTTCAATAGAATGGCGAGCCGCGAATCCGTCACGGGGGACGGCGCGCATCCCTTCATGGAGACCAACATGATCAAACTCATTAATAAGGTGTGGCGCGACGAGCGCGGCGTGAGCGCGCTCGAGTACGCGATTCTGGCTGGATGCGTCGTGACGGCCGTTGCCGCCGCTGGCGCCATCTTGTCGGGAACTGGCACCTACAGCCTGAAGACGATATTCACGAATATCATGCAGACGGTGGTGAACAACACGTAAATGCGCTGTGGCGGCGCACGAACGTACCGGCGTTCGGCGTCGCGCGAACTGGCCGCTCGCCAAAGGCGGCCAGTCCTTCTGGCTTCATCGCTTCGCTTACTCTCGTCCGTCGCAATGCAATTGCCAGCCTGCGTGCTCACCATTGCGCTGCTCGCGAGCCTCGCATGCTTCGACGTCGCGCAGCGGCGCTTGCCAGGCAGGCTCGTCGGCGCAGTCGCGCTCATGTATTTCATCGCGGCCGCGTTCGCGAAGGTCTCGCTGCTCTCGATCGCGACACATATCGGCGTGGCGCTGAGCGCATTTTTGATCGGCACCGCGCTCTTCGCAGCGGGCATGCTGGGTGGCGGCGACGTGAAATTCGCCGCCGCGGTGTTCCTGTGGGCCGGCGCGAAGTTCGCGATGGCCGCCTTCATCCTGATCTCGCTCGCCGGGCTCATGGTGGCGCTGGTGGCGCTCGGCGCGGGATGGCTCGTGCGCCGGGCGCCTGCTGGCGCGCTGTCGGGCATCGCGTCGCCGTGGGCCGCGTCACGCGGCGTGCCCTACGGCGTGGCCATTGCGATCGGTGCGTTGCCCATTGTCGTCGCGCGTACGCTGGCGGGCGGCATGACCCTGTAATTTGCTCGATGTTGCGACTAGCATGTCAAACACCATTAAAATAGGGCTGCTAATCATCATGGCGGCTATCGTCGCGATGATCGTGCGAGGATTCTTCATCGCTGCATCGAAGCCCGCTGGACCGAAAGAGCCGACCGTCGACCGCATTCGCGTCGCGGCCGCCGACTTGCCGCGCGGCCTGTTGCTGCGCGAGGACGACCTGGCGTGGAAGACCGTGCCGCATGCGAAGACGCCCGAAGGCGCGGTTGTCGACGGCGCGCCCCATCCGCTCGAGCTCAAGGGCGCAGTGCTGCGCCAGGCCGTCACGGCCGGCGCGCCGATCGTCGCCTCCGAAGTCATTCTCGCGAACGCACCCGGCTTTCTCTCGGCCACGCTGCGTCCCGACATGCGCGCGGTTTCTGTCGCGATCGACGACGTCTCAGGCAATGCTGGCTTGATCCAACCCGGCGATTACGTCGACCTCATTCTCACGCAGAGCATGCAGGGCAAGACCGACGCGCCCGACGAATCGGTGTCGAGCGAGACCGTCGTGCAGCACGCACGCGTGCTCGCGGTCGGCTCCGAACTGCAGCCCGCGAAAGACAGCACGGACGCCAACACGCGCGCGCGCACCGTCACGCTCGAGGTCTCGCCGCACACCGCGCAAGCGGTTGCCGTGGCCGCGCGTCTGGGCAGCCTCTCGCTCGCGCTGCGCAGCTTCGCCACGCTCGAGCGCACGGCCGACGCCGCGTCAGGCACGGACGCGACCTCGGACTCGCTGCCCGACACCAAGCCGGTATGGGCGGGCGACATCTCGCGCGCGTTGCGCGCGCTGCCGAACAACGCGCGCCGCGACAGCGCCGCAGCCGCGGCAATGGCCGCACCGGTGCGCGCCGCGGCGCCCGCAGCCGTGGTGATCTATCGCGGGTCGTCGACGTCGACGCAATCGGGCGACGACGGCGCAACGGTTGCTGGCGGCGCGATCGCATCGGCCAATCCGCCATCGCTGCCCCCGCTTCCGGCCGGCATTCCCGCACCGTCGATGAACCTGCATTGAGCGCGTGTGCGCGCCACGTTGCGCGGCACCTATTTGGAGTCCGGGGCATGCCCGGTAGATCGTTGCTTATGAAACCCATCCAGGCCCTCGGCCACCGCCTCTCGACGTTCGGGACGCTGGCATTCGTCGCCGCAGCCTTGCCGCTCGCGATGACCGCAACGGCCGCCACCGCCGGCGGCGCGCCCAGCGGCGTAGTCGTGCAAACGAGCGCGACGTCCGCGCCCGGGGCGGCGCTCGCCGTCGGCTCGGGCAAAGGCGTCCTGCTGCAACTCGGCGCGCCCGCAACCGCGGTCTTCGTGGCCGATCCCGATATCGCCGACGTCCATGTGCCGAATCCGCAAGCCGTATTCGTGCTCGGCAAAAAGGCGGGCACCACCACGCTCTACGCCCTCGGCGCGAACAACAAGACCCTGCTGCAACGCACCGTCGTCGTGAACACCGACGTCGCGTATCTGCACGACCTGCTCGCCACGCGCTTTCCCGCGTTGACGCTGCACGTCGAGGCCGCGCCCGGCTCGCTGCTCATCTCCGGCCAGGTGCCGAGCGCCGCCGATGCCGATGCCGTCGTCCAGACGCTCACGCCGTATCTGCACGACAAGGAGGCGCTGATCAACCGCCTCTCGGTCACGCAATCGCTGCAGGTGAACCTGCATGTGCGCATCGCCGAAGTCGATCGCAGCGTCACGCAGCAGTTCGGCGTGAACTGGTCGGCCGTGGGCGGCATGTGGGGCAACTTCATTGGCGGGATGCTCTCCGGCCGCGCGATCCAGGATTCCTCGGGCATCTATCAACTGCCGTCCAGCAACGCGTTTTCAACCCTGATCGGCTTCAAGGCCGGCAAGACGAACATCCAGGCGCTGATCGACGCGCTCGATCAGGAAGGCCTCGTCACGATGCTCGCCGAGCCGAATCTCACCTCGATGTCAGGTGAAACGGCGAGCTTTCTCGCGGGCGGCGAGTTCCCGATTCCGGTGCCGCAAAGCGGCAGCACAGGCGGCGCGATCGGCGTGCAGTTCAAGCAGTTCGGCGTATCGCTGAACTTCACGCCCACCGTCCTCGCCGACAATCGCATCAGCCTGAAGGTCAACCCCGAGGTCAGCCAGCTCGACAGCTCGGCGAGCGTCACCACCAATGGCGTGACGATTCCGGGCCTCTCGGTGCGCCGCCTTTCGACCACGGTCGAGCTCGGCAGCGGTCAGAGCTTCGCGATCGGCGGCCTGCTCACGAGCGATTCGAGCGACACCTTGTCTGCACTGCCTGGCATCGGCACGCTGCCCGTGCTCGGCAAGCTGTTTTCCTCGCGTTCGTTTCAGGACAAGAAGTCGGAGCTCGTCGTGATCGTCACGCCGTACCTCGTCAATCCAACGGCCGGCAACCGCCTGCGCACGCCGCTCGATACGCTGATCGCGCCGAGCGGCGACATCGAATACGGCTTCCAGCGCACGCTCGGGATCGACCCGCTGTCCGGCGATACCCCGCGCCTCGTCGGCGCGGCGGGCTTCGTCTACTGAAGGAGTTTGCATGTTCACACAGAGCCTGCGCATCACGCGCTTTTCGCTCGGGCTGCTGCTGAGCCTGACGCTCGGCGCTTGCATGTCGGAGCGTCCGCCGCCCGGTTTGCCCGACGCGCGCGTCGTCACGTTCGACGGCGTGCAGGCGCACGGCCCCGACTGCGCCTCGATCGCGCTCCCCTCGCATCTGGGCGACCCCGACCGGCTCGCGCATCCGGCCATTCCGTTTGGCTGCGCGAACTACACGAACCTGGCTGCGCAGCTCGCGCGCCCGGAGGACATCGCGCAGCCGACCCCGTACGCCGGTGCCGACGGCACCGCCGCCGCGCGTTCCGTGCAGCGCTACGACAATCCGCCGCCACCGCGCGCCCAGTCGCAGGACGGCTCGCCCGCGACGAGCAACATCGGCCAATAAGATGCGCCAAGGGAGCCTTTTCCATGGGTGTGACTGAAACACTGTCCCGCTTTCGCGGCGGCGCAGCAGCGGCGCAGGCGGCGGAGTTCGTCGCGTTCGTGAACGACGCGCAGACCGAGGACTCGGTGCGCCGCTTCGTGCACGAGCGCATGATCGCGCACGCATTCGTCGCGACGGGCACCGTCGACGACGCCATCGCGCAGCTGCAGGGCATGGACCGCTCGCCTTCGAAGCTGCTCGTCGACGTATCGGGTTCGGTCATGCCGCTTTCCGACCTCGAGCGGCTCGCGCAGGTTTGCGAGCCCTCGGTCCAGGTCGTGACGATCGGCGATCGCAACGACGTTGGCCTGTTTCGCAACCTGCTGAAGATCGGCGTGCAGGACTATCTCGTCAAGCCGCTCACGCCCGATCTGCTGCAGCGCACGTTCGACACCACCGCCAAGGCGGAACCGCTCCAGCACCGCCGCACGGGCAAGGTGCTCGCGCTCGCCGGCACGCGCGGCGGCGTGGGCACGACGACCGTGGGCGTGGCGCTCGCGCGCCATCTCGCCGACGTGACGATGCGGCGCGTCGCCTATGTCGACCTCAACCTCAACGGCGGCGCCGCGTGCACGCTGCTCGGCATCACCAGCAACAACGGCCTCACCGACGTGCTCGAAAACGTGCACCGGCTCGACGTGCAGTACATGGAACGGACCTTCGTCACGCAAGGGCCGCGTCTGTTCGTGCTGTCCTCCGAGCTCGACTACAGCAGCACGTTCGAGCTGAGCCGGGGCGCGCTCGGCGAGCTCGTGGCGATGCTCAAGCATCACTTCCACTACGTGCTGCTCGACGTGCCGGGCCCGGCGAGCAGCGTGGCCGAGCAAGCGTTCGAAGCCGCCCAGAACATCTATCTGGTCGCCGACCGGTCGGTCCATTCGGCGCGCGAAGCGACGCGCCTCATCCGTCACGCGCAGGCGTGCGGCAACGAGCCTGCACTATTCGTGCTACTGAACAATCCGGGCCAGCCTGTGACGGGCCGTGTCAGCTCGGGCGACTTCGCGCAGGCGATCGGCTTTCCGGTGACCCAGGAATTTCCGTTCGATGGCAAAGCGGTCGCGACGGCCGAAAATCTTGGCGAGCGCCTCAAGCCCGATAGCGAGTTCGGCGTGGCGATCAGCCTGCTCGCCGACAACTTGACGGGCACGCAGGCCGCCGTGGCCGCGCCGTGGTACGCGCCCTGGCTGCGGCGGAGCATGCGATGACTTTTGGCCTCAAGCGCTCGAGCGGCGCACTCGACGCGCAAGACCCGGGGCTCCCCGACGAAAGCGATGCCGGCACGGCGCAGGGAGCGGCGCGCGACGCCGCGGCGAAGCCACGTGAAGCCGCTGCCGCGCTGCCATCCACCGAGCACATGATCCGCTCCGAGGCGTTTCGTGTGATACGCGCGAGTGTCTTTTCGTCGATGAACGTCTCGGCCGCCGTGCTCAAGACGCGCGACGAAGTGCGCGACGGCGTCGCGCAGATCGTTGCCGACCTGGTCGAGCGCGAGCGCATGAACTTGACGCTCGCCGAGCAGGTGCTGATGGTCGACGAGTTGCTCAACGACATGTTCGGCGTCGGCCCGATCGAGCCGTTGCTCGCCGACGATACCGTGACCGACATTCTCGTGAACGGCCCCGATCACGTCTATGTCGAGCGGCATGGCCGGCTCGAGCTGACGCCCGTGAAGTTTCGCGACAACGCGCACGTCGTGAATATCGCGCAGCGCATCGCGTCGGCGATCGGCCGCCGCGTGGACGAAAGCAGCCCCATGGTCGACGCGCGTCTCGCCGACGGCAGCCGCGTCAACGTCGTCTTGCCGCCGCTCGCCGTGCATGGCGCCTGTATCGCCATCCGTAAATTTTCGAGGCGCAACATCACGCTCGCGCGCATGGCGCAGCAGGCCAACATGTCCAACGAGATGGCGCGCGTGCTGAAAATCGCGGCCACTTCGCGGCTGAACATCCTGATTTCCGGCGGCACGGGCTCGGGCAAGACAACGCTGCTCAACGCGATGTCGCACTTCATCGACGAGCGCGAACGGGTCATCACGATCGAAGACGCGGCCGAACTCCAGCTCCAGCAGCCGCATGTCGTGAGCCTCGAAACGCGGCCCGACAACTCGGAGGGCACGGGCGGGGTCACCCAACGCGAGCTCGTGCGCAACGCGCTGCGGATGCGCCCGGATCGCATCATCCTCGGCGAAACGCGGGGCGCCGAAGCCTTCGACGTCTTGCAGGCCATGAACACGGGCCACGACGGCTCGATGACGACGATCCACGCGAACAGCCCGCGCGACGCGATCTCGCGCCTCGAAAGCATGGTGATGATGGCCAACGGCAACCTGCCGCTCGTCTCGATCCGCCGGCAGATCGCGAGCGCCGTTCACATGATCGTGCAGGTGGAGCGCATGCGCGACGGCGTGCGGCGCGTGACGCGCATCTCGGAGATCGCGGGCATGGAAGGCGACGTCATCACCACCCAGGACCTGTTCGTGTTCCGCTACGACACGACGACCTACAACGACGAGGTCAAGGGCGTGTTCGAGTGTTTGTCGATCCGCCCGGTCTGCGCAGGCCGCGCGGCCTACTACGGGCTCGAGGAAGCCCTCATGGAAGCGATCCGCCAATGACACCCGCGGATATCGTCACGGCGGGCGCGTTTCTCGGCGCCCTCATTGTCGGCATGATCGTGTCGACGCTGCGCGACGCGCGTCGCGCCCAGCCCGAGGTGCGCATTCGCGCGCGCCTGCGCGAATGGCAGGCGCGCCAGCTGGCGCAAAGGCCGGATGACACCACGGCCGCCGAGCTGTTTCGCCTGGGTTCGCCCGAGGGCCGGCTCGATACGCAATACCGGCGCTACCGGCAACGTCTGAACACGGTGGGCGGCAAGCACGCGACGACGTGGCTCGCGCTCGCGGCGCTCGGGGGCTTCGTGTTCAGCCTCGTGCTCGCGCGGCTGCCGTGGGTCAACGGCGCGCTCGTGCCGTGCGCCTTCGTGGCGTTGCCGGCGCTGGGCGTCGTGATGGCGTACCGCACGCTGAACCGGCGCTTTCGCCAGCGCTTTCTCAAGGCCTTCCCCGATACACTCGACATGGTCCTTCGCGCCGTGCGCGCGGGCGTGCCCGTCACGCATGCGATCGCGAATGCGGCCGAGCAGGCCGACGAGCCGGTGCGCGCCGAATTCCGCATCATGGGCGACGCGCTCAAGCTGGGCATCGACGTCGTGGAGGTGCTGGAGGCCGCGAACGCGCGCATCGAGATCCCCGACTTCGCCTTCTTCTCCGTGTGCCTGCGTCTGCAGCGCGAAACCGGTGGCCAGCTCGGCGAGACGCTCGAGAACCTCGCGATCATCATCCGCGCGCGCCGCGACGTGCAAATGAAGACCCGGGCGCTCACCGCCGAAGGCCGCATGAGCAGCCAGCTCATCGCAGCGGTGCCGTTCTTTATCGCGGCTTCGCTCTACATGCTGAATCCGGCGTACATCGAGACGCTTTTCACGACGGAGCTCGGTCACAAGATGCTCGCCGTCGCCGCTGTGCTGCTGACGTTCGGCCTCACGATCGTGAACCGCATGGCGAGACTGGAGACCAGCCGATGAGCCCGATGTCGGTTGCATCCGGCAATCTCGTGCTGCTCGTGCTGCTGCTCGTGGGCGTCTATGTCTACCTGCGCGCGAGCAACAGTGTGCGCGCCCGCGTGGCCGAGCGCGCACGCGAGCGCGCCGCGTGGGTGCCCAACGCTGCCGCAGGCACGGACGAAGTCACGGCGAAAAGCCTGCGCGGACACATGGGCCGTGCAAGCCGCGTGCTCGCGCTCGTCGGCGAGCATCTGCCGCTCTTCGACGCGAAGCAACGCGCCAAGCTCTCGCTCGTCTGCCGGCGCGCCGGATTCTATGGTCCGCGCGCCGTTTCGGCGCTAGTTGGCGTGAAGTTCACGAGCGGCATCGGCGCGGGCGTCTGCGCCGTGCTGTTCGGCTCGAAGCTGCCGCTGCTCGGCCAGTTTCTGGTGCTGCGCGCCGTGCTCATGCTCGCGGCGTTCATCGTCGGCATGATCCTGCCGGAGTACGCGCTCGCTTTCCGGGCGCGCCGCCGGCAGCGCCAGATCGCGGCCGTGCTGCCCGATGCGCTCGACCTGCTCGTGATCTGCACGAACGCGGGCCATAGTCTCGCGGTTGGCATCCAGCGCGTGTCGAGGGAAATCCGCATGATCTCGGTGCCGCTCGCGGTCGAGCTCGAGATGACCGCATCCGAGCTCCATTTGAGCGGCGACGCCTCGGTCGCGCTGCGCAACCTCGGCGAGCGCGTGGATCTGCCTTCGGTGCGCAGCCTCGTCTCGACGCTGATCCAGTCGCAGCAATACGGTACGCCAATCACGACAGCGCTCAAGACCCTCTCGAAGAGCAGCCGCACGCAGGCGATGCTCGAGCTCGAGGAAAAGGCGGCGAAGCTCGCCCCGAAGATGGTGCTGCCCATGATGCTTTTCATTCTGCCGACCGTGGCGATCATCGCCGCCGGCCCCGCTGTGTTGCGCCTGATGACGATATTCGGAAAATGAACGAAATCCCTACGATGAAGCACCGCGCTCACACGCTGCTCGCGACACTGCTGCTCCCGCTCGGCCTGATCGCGGGCTGCTCGAGCGCGCCGCACTATGCGTCGACGCCCGCGCCCAAACCCCTCACGCGTACGCTCGGGAGTGCAGACGACTTGCGCATCGCCGCCGGGGCGCTCGAATCGGGCGACGTGCAGCTCGCGGGCTCGCTCTATGAAAAAGCGCTCAAGGCGGATCCCAATTCGGTCGAGGCGTACCTCGGTCTCGGTGATTGCCTGTTCCAGACCGGCGACATGGAGCGCGCGCGTCTCGCGTACCAGCGCGCAGCGGCGCTCACGCCCGACGCGCTCGCCCCCAAGCTCGCGCTCGCGCGCGTGGCGCTCAAGCAGCGGCGCTTCGAGCAAGCCTCGCAGCTCTATCGCGAGTTGCTCGCGCGCACGCCCGACGATCCCGCCGCCTCCGCGGGCCTCGGCACCACTCTGGACCTCACCGGCCATCACGACGAGGCGCAGGCCATCTATCGCAGCGCCCTCGCGCATCATCCGGAGAGCCAGGCATTGCGCATCGACCTCGGGCTCTCGCTCACGCTCGCCGGCAGGCCGCGTGAAGGCGTGAACGTGCTGCTGGACGTGGCGAGCATTGGCGATGCGCCGCCGCAAGCGCGCCAGGATCTCGCACTCGCCTATGGCCTGCTCGGCAACGACGCGGCGGCGGAGAAAATCCTGCTCGCCGACCTGCCGAAGAACTCCGTGCAGGACAATCTGCGCTACTACGCGAGCGTGCGTGCCGCCATGAACAGCAAGGCCGCGATAGCGCGATCCACGCAGTCCGCCGAACCGGTTGCTAGCACAACCATATCCACTATACCGCCGGAGCAGGCTCGCGTCGTCGCGGTCGTGCCGGCCGCGCCCGCACCCAAAACCCCGCCGGTAGAGGCATTGGGCAGCAACTTCGCCAGCCAGTCGCGCCTCATCGAGGCGTCGGACAAGTAAGCCGTCACGCAACAGATCGACGTGAAGATGCCAGAACAAAACCAGACGAAAAGCGTGCGGCCACGTGCAACGAAGCTTCTGCCGCGCGAACGCGGTGCGACGACGCTCGAATTCGTGCTGATCCTGCCGTTCTTTCTGTTCGTCGTGTTCATGATCATCGAGTTCGGTCTCGTGTTCGTCGCCCAGGAGCTGCTCGACAACGCCGCACGCGACGGCGCGCGCCAATTGCGCATCGGCACGCTCTCGGGCAGCAGCTATTCGACGGCACTGACCACAGCGGTCTGCAACGACCTGACATTCACGACTTTCTCGTTGCTCCCCTCGTGCACGACGACGATCCAGATTTACGTAGCGGCGGCGCCATCGGGCTCGCCCGCCGGCACCGGCTTCCTTTCGCTCAAGACCGCGGCGGTAACGGGTACGAGCATGGTGCAAACCAAGGCGGCAGTCTCGGCAAACTACGACGTCCTGATGCAGATAGCCTACCCGTATCCGTGGCAGGTGCCGGGACTTTCGCTACTCACCGGCACGACCTTGCTGACATCGACGATCGCCTTCCAGACGGAGCCCTACTGATGCGCGCGCTGCGTTCCCTGCTCGTGAACGATCGCGGCCTTGCATCGCTCGAATTCGCGATCGTCTTGCCCATCATGCTCTCGCTGCTGTTCGCGACCTACGAGCTCTCCCAGCTCGTGCGCGCTCAACTCAAGGTGGACACCGCGACGCAGTCGATCGCCGACATGGTCGCGCAGCAGGCTGCCGGCGTCACGAGCGGGACCTCGGGCTCGCTCGGCAACTTCTGCGCCGCGGCCAAGCTGATGATGACGCCCTTCGCGGCGGGCACCGGCAGCAGCACGTTCGCTGTGTCGATTGCGAGCGTGACGAACTACAGCTCGGGCGGCGTCACGCTCGACTGGGAAAGCGACGCCTCGTGCAGCACGACCGCAACGGCGCTCGGCGCGACGGCAAAGACGCTCGCGACCTCGCCCACCAACCTGGTCCCGACGGCCGGCACGCCCGGCGACAGCGTGATCGTGGCGACAGTGACGTACGCCTACAATTCGCCGCTTCAATACTTCTTACCGGGTCTGCTGAGCCTCACACATACGGCGTTCGCGCGGCCGCGCAGCAACAACGTGGTGGCTTGCGGATCGCCCTGCAAGTGAGGAACGAACCCGTGAAAACTCCGTTGCCGCGCCCAGGCGCTCGCTTCACATCGCGTTCGGGTTGGCGCAAGCCTGCCTCGCGTAAGCGTCAGCGCGGCGTGTCGAGCCTCATGCTGCTGGTGCTGCTGATTCCGCTGCTGCTCGCCGTGGGCGTGGCGGTCGATCTCGCGCGCATGGTGCAGTTCCGCTCCGATCTGCAAAACGCCGTAGACGAGGCGGCGCTCGCGGGCGCCGCCGTGTTCGTCGATCCCACGCAATCGGCGCAGGCCGTCACCGCCGCGACGAACTACTTCAACCGCGCCATCCTGCCCGTCAACCTTTCCGTTTCCGCGCCAACGGTCACGCCCAATGCGAACGGCACGATCAATCCGGCGCTCGGCAGCGCGCTCGCGTATACCATCACGGTGAGCGCCACCGCCACGGTGCCGACGACCTTGATGGCAATCGTCGCGCCCTCGATGGCGACCATCAGTGCGACGGCCACGGCGGCCGATCCGGTTGTCTCGGCGACACCCCAATTTACGAAGCAAGTCTGGACCGCCTGCGACGGCAATACGCTCTACTACTACAAGGTGCCGAAGAACGCGAGCAATACCGGCTACGACTATTCGAGCGTGCCCGCCTTCAACACCCAGAATTACTTCTGGATCTTTTCGACCTATCCGTCCACCTCCGCATACGGCAAGGCGCCTGCGCAGACGGTGCCGACCTTCTCGGCGAATCAGCCGATCGGCATCATGCTGCGCAACGACACGAACGGCAACGTCGGCAATTCGAACTGCCCCGGGACGATAACGGGTGCGAACTCGTACGGTGCGCCAAACGGCGCATCGCAGTCGTTCTATTCGTCGCTGATCATGAACGGGCAGTCGCCGAGCGAGCTCTCGAACTACACGTATACGGCGAGCGTCACCACCACCGGCAGTTCGGTCGCTTCGACCACCACCACCACGGTCACCACCGGCTCGGGAACCAACGCCACGTCGAACACCACCCAAAGCACGAGCAACAGCACCACGAGCAACGGCGTCAGCAACTGGACGATTTCATTGCCGCCCAATGCGCAGAATCCGAACAACCAGACCTTGACGGGCACGGGCCCGTCGGGCTCCAACCAGCTTGCGGAGCTATTCGGCGTCAACGCGCCGGGGACGGCGAATTCGGCGTGTACGACACTCAATACGCAGACGACGAGTGGTAGTCCGGTCACGTCGAACGGCAATCCCGTCACGCAGAAGAACGGCTCGACCAGGACAACCACGCAGACCACGACGGTAACGACACCCACCACGACCGTCACACAGTACAGCTGCAAGACCCAGTACCGCACGAGCCAGCAGGGACAAGGCAATTGCCTGCTCTATGTGCAGACCGGATCGGCCGTGACCTCCGCGTACGTGAAAGGCCTCGTGCCCGGCTCGACACCACCTACCAATTACAACTGCTTCAATGCGACTTCCGGCGGCGCACAGTACTCGGCGCCGAGTTGCGCACAACTCTCGGCGCTCGCGAGCGGATCGGGCACGAGCGCCGTGCAGCCGGCTGCCGTGTTCTGGTGGGACGACGGAGGCGGCGTCGGGCCGAACGAACAGAACTACGGCACGAAAACGCATTGCGCGCCGATGGCGGGCAACCCGGCGCTTCCCGGCTACGGTGAGGACTGCAAATACGGGAACATGATCCTGGCCTTGCAGTGCACGCCCACCGGCGGGAGCGGAACCGGATATACCTCGGTCGTGTTGACGCAATAGCGCAAAGCGTCCGGCACCGGTTGCATGAACCCGAATTTCGTCGCGCCACGCTGCGGGCTGACGAACCTCGATCCTTGAGCTGCCCGCAAGAGTGATTTTCCGAATTCGCGCTGGTGCACGGGCTTGCGTTGGCCGAAGATAGGCCATCGCCATTCAGGAGCGTGCCATGAGATTCGTGCAATTCGGATACGCAATCGGCGTTGCCGCTGCGTTATGGAGTACTTGCAGCATTGCGGCCGAACCGGGTTCGGCCTACCAGACACCGGTCCAGCTATCGAGCGGGAAGAACCTGCTTTGCGGCGTGAATGAGGCGCCGCCCGCCGGCGCAACAGCGGTGCTGACGCGACGCGAGCAGGTGCAGGCTGACGTATTGGCGACGCAACGCCTGCGCCTGGTCAGCGGCCCGACCTCGCCGTACCCGTCGGATTACACGGCGCCGACCGTGGCGTGCGTGAGTGCGGGCTGAAGTCTGCTGAAGCTTGCGCCGCCAATGATGTGAAGAAATAGGGATCCCTCTTCCCCAGACCGATCACACTATCGACCGCCGTTCATCTGGCCGATAGCTGGCCAACACTCCGGTCCCGGCATGGTTCATGCGTTTGCGCCATGACGCCTGCGGGACCGGAGCCTGCAGCACAAAAAGCGCGTCAACTCAGAAGCGCGTGCGTACGCCCGTGGTCACTTCGACCTGGTTGGTCGCGCCATACGTCGTACCGACTGTATAGCCGCCATGCAGCTTCATGTAGTCGCCGGCCAGATACACCTCGGTGCGCTTCGAGAGGTGATAGAAGATCGAGCCGTAGAGCGTTTCCTTGAAGCCGTTGTGCAGGCCGCTGGTCGGATCGTAATCGCCGATGTTGGCGTTCGGAATGTCGCCATCGGCGTTGTACGCGGCATTATGCGTGCGCATCTGCTGATAGCCGATTTCGTAGTCGAGCGCGCCCTTCGGCGCGAGCTTGAGCGACACCGTCCACGCGTTGTCCTGACGCTGGCCCAGCGCCCCCTGGTTGCCCCAGTAGCGGAAATAGCCCGCATTGGCGCGCACGATACCGATCGTATAATTGCCGCCCACCGAGAACGCCTGGTTCGTGTTGCCCTCGCGGTTCACGTGGTTATAGAACGTCGAGGCCGTCCAGGTTGGCGCGTTGTACCCGAGCGCGAACTGGTAGTTCGCGTTGTTGCCGAAGCTCGTGGAGTTGCCGAAGGCATAGCCCGCAGCCGCGAAGATGCCGTTGTCGAACACCTTCTTCCACGCGAGACCGTTGTCATAACGGGTGCCCGTCGCGCTCGCGGCGTAGAAGATCATCTGCTTGAAGTTGTTGGCGTTGGTCCAGCCGCCCTCTTCGGTCGTCAGCTTCGCGTTGCCATAGGGGTCGCCGTAGATCGCCGACGCATCGCGCGCGATGGTGTTCTGGAAGCCGGCCGTGAGCTTGCCGAAGCGGTCGTCTTCCACCCCTACCCATGCGTCGCGGTCGAAGATCTGGCCCGGGTCTTCCATCTGGCCGTCGCTCACGCGGTATTCGCTTTCGAGGCGGAAGATCACCTTGGTGCCGCCGCCGATGTCTTCCGCGCCCTTCAAGCCCCAGCGGCTGCCGCTGAACCACGGCTCGCCGCCAATGCCCATCCCGATCACGTGGTCGCCTTTGGCGTCCGCATGCGATTGATACGTGGGAACGCTCAGGTCGATGAGCCCGTAGAGCTGGACGCTCGACTGCGCATGCGCGCCACTCGCTGCCAGTGTGCCGGCCGCCACGGTGAATGCGAGATGCCTTTTCTTCAAGATTGTCTCCTCAGATAACTGCATTGAAGTTCTGATTGGTCCGTTGCCAACGCCTTTCCGGGTTTGCTCCAACGACTCCCGGCCTGCATGACAATCAACGGATGAGACGAATCGTAGTGGCCTCAATCCTTCGCGCTCCTTTCGCGAATGGTTCGTATCACTAAGTGGAATCACCAATGTTTAAACGGCGCTTTGCTGGCACCGCGCCGCGTCCTTCGCACGCAGGATGTAGCCGAGCCCACGCAGCGTCATGATCTGCGCGCTAGAGTCCGCAAGATGCTTGCGCAACCGGTGGATATAGATGTCGATGGCGTCCGCGCTCGGCTCGTCGTCGAGGCTGTAGACGCGCTCCATGAGCGTGTGCTTCGAGACGGTCTTGCCCTGCTGCAGCATCAGCGCCTCGAGAATCGCATGCTCGCGCCGGCGCAGCGCGAGCGGATCTTCGTTGTGGCGGAACTCGCGCGTGTCGGAGAGGTAATGCAGATCGCCGCAAGTCAGCCAGCCCGACTTGTCGCCCACCTGCCGGCGTATCAGCGCCTTGATACGCGCGACCAGCTCGCGGCTGTCGAAGGGCTTCACCACGTAGTCGTCGGCGCCCGCGCTGAAGCAGGCCACCTTGTCCTCGATCGAGCCGTGCGCCGTGAGCATGAGCACCGGCACGTTGTCGCGCCGCCGTCTCAGGCGGTTCAGCACATCCTTGCCGCTCATGCGCGGCAGGCGCATGTCGAGCAGCACGACGTCGTAGCTCTGCGTCATCAGCACCGAATCCGCGGCCTCGCCGTCGCTCACGCAATCCACCGTGAAATTCTCGGCGCGCAACAGGTTGACGATCCAGTGCGCCAGCTCGGCGTTGTCTTCCACGAGCATCAGCTTCATTGTCTTTCCTTATTCAAGCCATCGATTCATGCAGCTCCTTCAAGCCACCGCTTCGTGCCATCGCCACCTCGCGCCAGACCGGCAAGCGCACGGTCACGACGAGCCCGACACGCCCATCACCGGGCGCCATGCTCACAGAGCCGCCATGCGAGCGCGCCACCTGATGCACGATGGCAAGCCCGAGGCCCGTTCCTTCGGTGTCCGTTGCAATGCGGTAGAAGCGCTCGAACACGTGCTTGCGCGCCTCGGCGGGAATGCCTGGGCCGTTGTCTACCACCTGCAGCACGACCTCGTCGCCCACGCGGCGGCAGAGGGCCGTCACGTTGCCGCCCGGCTGCGTGTAGCGGATCGCGTTGTCGACCAGGTTGGAGGCGAGCGAAGCCAGCAGGCCGGCGTTGCCCGCTGCTTCCACGCCATCGGCCAGATCGGCGCCCAGATCGATCTCGCGTTGCTGCGCCGCCTGGATCAGCTCTTCGAGCACCGAAGACACGACCGCCGCGAGATCCACACGCGTGCCCTTGCGCGCGGGCGCCATCGATTCGGCTTGCGCCAGCAGCAAGAGCTGGTTGGTGAGCTCCGCCATCTTGTGGCTGGTGCGGCGCACCCCGCGCAGCGCGTCGAACAGCGCCGGGTCGTGCGCCTCGCACTGGCTCGCGAACTGGATCTGCGTGGCCAGCAGCGTGAGCGGCGTGCGCAATTGATGGGCCGCGTCGGCGATGAACTGGCGCTGCGTCGACGCATGCACCTTGAGGCGCGCGATGCACTGATTGATCGCATCGACGATCGGTCTTAGTTCGGATGGCAAATGATCCGGACGGATCGGTTCGAGCTGCGTCGGCTCGCGGTCCGCCACGTCGTCCTTGAGCTTCATGAGCGGGCGCAGCTCCAGCGTGAGCCCGAGCGGCACGAGCAGCACGGCGAGCGCGAGCATCAGCCACTGGCGGATCAGTTGCGGCCGCCAGAGCCCGTCGATCATCGCCTGACGCGAAGCCACGGTCTTGCCGACGATCACGGTGACGCGCTCGGCATGGCCCGAGTCGTAGAGCATGCGCTCGTAGGCCACGGCACGAATGGGCGCGCCATCGTAGGTGGTGTCGTAGAACGCCGGCAAGGGCGCGCCGGCGGGCGGCGGCGCGAGATCCGGTGCGCCGCCCAGCAGCCGGCCGTCGCCGACGAGCACCTTGTAGAACACCTGATCCTGGTACGGCGACTCGAAGATCTCCAGCGCGGCCGGTGGAATGTTCGCCGTGAGCGCGCCGTTGTCCCAGTCGACGTCTTCGATGATCGTGCGCGCCGAAGCCAGCAGCGCGTTGTCCTGCAACAGATCGGCCGTCTGCCGCGCGGCGTCGTAAGACATGCCGCCCGAGACGACCACGAACGCCGCCAGCGGCAGCAACAGCCACAACAGCAGGCGCGCACGCAGGCTATGTACCATTTCAAGCACTCCAGTACAAAGCCGTCCCGCGAGGCGGGACGGCGTTCGAACGCTTCGGACCTTTCCCACAGGAAAGGTCACCGGCATGCGACTTCAACGCTCAGAACGCGGCGGGCCGCCATTTGAGCAGGCGCTTTTCCAGCGCGCTCAGCAGGTAGTCGGTTGAGAGCGCAACCACCGCCAGCACGATCATCGCCGCGAACACGCCGCTCGCGTTGAACGCGCCCTGCGCCGTCGAGATCAACAGACCGATGCCCTGCTTCGAGCCGAGGAATTCACCCACCACGGCACCCACCAGCGCAAAGCCAAAGCTCACGTGCAGGCTCGCGAGAATCCACGAGAGCGCAGAGGGAATCACCACCGAGGTCGTCACCTGGCGGCGCGACGCACCGAGAATCTGCGCATTGGCGATCATGTAGCGGTCGGCTTCGCGCACGCCCTGGAAGGCATTGCCGAACACCACGAAGAACACCATCACCACGGCGAGCGCGACCTTCGAGGCCATGCCGAGCCCCAGCGCGATCACGAACACCGAGCCCAGCACCACGCGCGGGATCGAGTTGGCAATCTTGATGTAGAGGCTGAACACGTCGGAGAGCAGCTTGTTGCGGCCGAGCAGCACGCCGCACACCACGCCGCCCACGGCGCCGATCAGGAAGCCCAGCACCGTCTCCTCGAGCGTGACCCATACCTGCAGCAGCAGCGGCCCCTGAGACGTGCCGTTCACGAACCAGTCGACGATCTGCTGAAAGATCAGCGAGGGCATCGAGAAGAAGAACGGGTCGATCCACTTGTTGCGTCCCGCGAGTTCCCAGCCGCCCAGCACGACGACGAGCACGAGCACGCGCAGGCCGATCACGAGGGCGTGGCGCTGCCGGATGCGGCGCTGCGCCATGCGCTCGACCTGGGCGAGCGCGTCGCGGTCGAGAGCGGCCGCGTTCGAAGCAGTGGCAGATGCGGGAGCAGTCATGGGCGGTTTCCGGAGTTCGAGCGTGTCAGGCAATTTGCACCTCCTCGCGCAGGTCATGCCAGATGTCGCGGGAGATTTCGATAAAGCGCGGTTCGTAGCGGATTTCCGAGGTGATGCGCGGGCGCGGCAGATCGATCTCGTAGACCTTCTTGAGCGTCGCGGGCCGGGCCGTGAGCACGAACACGCGGTCGGCGAGCGCGATGGCTTCCTCGAGGTCGTGCGTGACGAACACGACCGAGCCCGTGCCGCCCCACAACTGCAGCAGCTCGTCCTGCATCAGCGTGCGCGTCTGCATGTCGAGCGCCGAGAACGGCTCGTCCATCAGCAGGATCTCGGGCTTGTTGATAAAGGTCTGCGCAAGCGCGACGCGCTTGCGCATGCCCCCGGAGAGCTGATGCGGATAATGCTTGCCGAACTTGTCGAGGCCGACACGGCGCAGCCATTCATTCGCCTCGGCGTAGGCCACGTCTTTCGAGCGGCCGCGAAACAGCGGGCCGGCCGCCACGTTGTCGAGCACCGAGCGCCATGGAAACACCGCATCGGCCTGAAACACGAAGCCGATGCGCGGGTCGATGCCGTTCACGGGCGCACCCATCACGCGCACCTCGCCGGTGGTGGGCTTGAGCAGGCCCGTGATCATGCTGAGCGTAGTGGACTTGCCGCAGCCGGTGGGGCCGACGATGGCGACGAATTCGCCCTGCGCGACGGCCATGCTGAAATCGCGCAGCGCCACGGTCGCCTTGCCGTCCGGCGCGATAAAGCGGCACGAGACAGAACGAAACTCGATGGCCGGTGTAGCGGCTTGCGCAGGGGTTCGCGCAGTTGCTTGAACTGGAGCTTGCTTCATCAAGGACATCTCACGATTGTTCCGGCGCCGCCAAAGAAAAGCCGGCGCCGAAGCCTCAAAACACAAGGAAGCGGCGGCGGGCCCGCGAGGGCCGCCCTGCCGCTACGGCGTCATTTCGCGGTAACGAAGTCGTTCGTATAGGTCCGCGCCAGATCGACGTGCTTGCCCTTGACCGACGGATTGAACGCCGAGAGCACCTTCAGCACGGTGGCGGGGCCATCGGCCGGCATCTTGCCGTCCGCCGTGTACATGGGCAGCGACGCCTTGAGCGCCGTCACGTAGAGCGCCTTGTCCTTCTGATAGTCGTCCGGCATCTTCGCGGCGATTTCCTCGGCGCTATGCGTGTGGATGAACTGCATCGTGCGCGCGAACGCATGCGCGAGCTTGGCCGCCTCGGCCTTGTGCGAGGCCGCCCAGGCGTCCTGCACGTAGAGGCTCGCCGCGGGATAGGTGCCGCCGAGCGCGGCGCGCGTGCCGTCCACGGTGCGCATATCCACCAGCACCTTGGCGTCGCCGGTCTGCAGCAGGCGCGAAACAGTAGGCTCGGTGGTCATGCCCGCGTCGATGCGGTTCTGCTTGACCGCTGCGATGAAGCTCGCGTCGGCGCCGACCGGCAGCATCGTGTACTCGGTCGATGCAATGCCGTGCTGGCCCGCGAGATATTGCGTGAGAAAGCTCGTGGAAGAGCCGAGGCCCGTCACGCCGAGCGTCTTGCCCTTGACGTCGCCCATGGACTTGAGCGTCTCGGCGGACTTCGAGGACACCATCTCCACTTCACCCGGCACCTGGCCGAACACGGCGATCGCCTTGACGTCCTTGCCCTTCGTCTGCAGGTCGATGGTGTGGTCGTAGAAGCCCACCACGCCCTGCACGGCGCCGGCCAGCAGCTCGTTTTCGGCATCTACGCCAGCGGGCTGCGAGAGCAGCTCCACGTCGAGGCCTTCGTCCTTGAAGTAGCCGAGCTGCTCCGTGAGCTTCGCGGGCAGATAGATGAGCTTCGTGATCCCGCCCACCATGATGGTGATCTTGCCGGGCTCGTCGGCGGCGTGCGCGCTTTGAAGCGACGCGCCGAACAGCAGGCCGCAAGCGATCGCCACGGCGGGCACACGACGGCGCAATGCGCGAGAAGTGGGTTGCATCGACTGTCTCCATTATTTTCGGCCGGCGGCACGATACCGCTTGCCTCGATGAATGGCGGCATTCTAGCTAGTGGAACCCTTCTCGATGCTTTCACGCCGGGCGGCGAAATATGCGGGATTTCCATGAAACGCGAGCGCGACAGGTCGTTGTTTTTCAACAAGAATCACTTTTATTCAATGATTCATCGCGCCGCGTTCTGCAACGGACACTGGAGCTATCGCTCCAAATGGAATAATTTAGTAACTTTTTTAACCCCCCCTGGAATATGCGAAGCGCACACTGGCGTCATTCGTATCCATAGGCGCGAAGGGCTGCTTCATTGTCTGCCCAGCCACTTTTCACCTTGACGAATGTCTCCAGATACACGGGACCGTCAAACAGTTTTTCCATGTCGATCCGCGCGTCGGTATTGATCTGTTTGAGTTTCGATCCATCCTTGCCGATCACCATGCCCTTTTGCGAATCGCGCTCGACAAGGATCGTCGCGAAGATGCGCTTGAGGCGCCCCTCTTCCTCGAACTTGTCGATGAGCACCGTGCTCGTGTACGGCAGTTCGTCCCCGGTCCAGCGGAACACCTTCTCACGCAGAATCTCTGCGGCAAGGAACCGCGAACTCCGGTCGGTCAGGTCGTCTTCGTCATAGATGGGTTTGCCTTCCGGCAGATACGGCTTGATCGTCTCCAGCAGACGTTCGACGTCTTTCGGATGTGTAGCGGAAAGCGGCACCAACTCGACAAATTCTCGCAGCTGGCTCATCTGCTGCATGAACGGGAACAGTGTCTCCTTGTCCTTTACGCGGTCGAGTTTGTTCGCGATAAGCAGCGTGGGCATGCCACGCGGAATCAAGTCCAGCACCTTCTGGTCATCCGGACCGAACCGTCCAGCCTCGATCACGAACAGGATCACATCGACGGAAGTGAGCGTCGACGTGACCGCCCGATTCAGTGACCGGTTCAGCGCGGCGTCGTGGCGGGTCTGAAAGCCAGGCGTGTCGACGAAGATGAACTGCGCGTCTTTCGTCGTATTGATGCCGGTGATGCGGTGACGAGTGGTCTGCGCTTTGCTTGAAGTGATGCTGATTTTCTGGCCAACCAGCGCGTTCATCAGCGTCGACTTGCCGACGTTCGGACGGCCGACGATAGCAATCAGGCCGCAACGGTAACCCGGGAGAGAAATGTCAACGGCAGGCTCGTTCATGGTCCATACCTCAGTGACGACAGCGAGTTAGAAAGACGGCGCCGAACGCGGATAGTGGTTCAGTTAATTATAGCGAAGCGAATCTCCACAGATAGCATTCGATATGTCGAGTTGATTATCAAAATGACCGATACTTAGTATCGTTTAATTGACTGCATACTGCTTTCTTTGGCGTCGATGCCCCGATATGAAAAATCGGAATAAATTGGTCGCCATGACGCATACGCAGAGATCGAAAGATGTATCCTGTGTAATGTGCCAGTCTGCAAACGCAGCATTGGCATTGATCGAGGATAGCGTTCGGCACAACGCCTTCAGGAGCGAAAATGAGCAACGCAACATGGATTGTGGTAGCTGGGGAAGGTCGCGCACGTATCTTCGCATCAGAAGAGGGTTCGTTCGCATTGCAGCAAGTCGAAGACGTCTCCAACGCGCATCACGCTGCGACAATGCTCACGGAAAAGCAGGCGGCTTCGTATTCCGAGAGTGAACGCAAAGAGAAAGAGAGAGACAAATTTGCGTCCCAAATTGCAAGTTATATTGAAGATGCCAGATTGCATGGACGGTTTGAGCAGATCCGGCTCATTGCAGAACCAAAATTTCTTGGCATGCTGCTTGACTATCTAAATGAACAGACCAAAAAAACCGTGGTCGACAAGGTTAGTAAAGACTATTCGAGTTTAAGCACGAAGGATATTGAGCAAATTTTGCTGGGTGGCCGAACGCGTTCTGAATAAATAAAGTCTGAGCTAACGAGTGTTGAGTGACGCACGCGAGACACCGTGAACCTCGCTGTGCTGAAGGTTTTTGCCAACCTTCTCCGTCTCGCGCGCGCTCACCCTCGCCTCATATTCCTCGTCGCACAGCGCGGGACCCGGCTGCCTGCCGGTCTTGACGAGCGCGGTCGAGAACGTGCCGGTGCCGGCCCATGTCCAGTCGTCCCCTTCCATCGTCAGGCTCTGGTAGTTCACGAACGCGTTCGACGCCGTGCCGCTGCCCTGCAGCCGCACGATATTGGTGCCGCCGCCGCCAACCGCCGTGCCCACAATCTGCGATCCCGTTTGCAGGATCAGCGTGGCATTGCCGTTGCCGTTCTTGATGGCCGTACCGCCGCCGCCCTGGATCAGGCCCGCGTTCGTGATCGTCGTGTTGCCGTTGATCGAGCGCACGCCTATGCCGTTGTTGCTGATGATCTTGCCCCCGGCCGCGTTCGTGATCGTCGCCGTGAACGAGCTGCCGAGCGTGTTCGATACGACCGCGTCCACGCTGCCGCTGCTCGAGGCCGTGCCGGTGGTCTGAATCGTGCCGCTATTGATGAGCGTATCGTTGTTGCCCTGCATTTAGACGGCCGGACTGTCGCGGCCTCCCGCCGTCAGCGTGCCGCTGTTTTCGACCGTGCCGTTGCCGCCCAGAATCGAGGCCGCGCGCGCATTGCTGCCCGATGTCGATACCGTGCCCGTGTTGACGAGCAGGTTGCCCGACGCGCCAAGATTGCTTTGCCCCCACGCCGCGGTCATGCCATAAGAATTCGCACCCGTCGTCGTGATCTTGCCGTTATTGACGAGCGTATTGTTGTTGCCATTCGCGGCGAGGCCGTCGTTGTACGCGCCCGTGGTCGAAATAATGCCGGTCGTGCCGTTGGTGATCGTGCTGCCGTTGTTCACGCCGAGCAGCATCGCGCCGCGATTCGCGACGCCCGTGCCGTTGCCCGACAAGGCGAGGCTGCCGTTATTGGTGATCGCGCTCGAGGTATCGACGGAAAACGGCGTAGGTGTGCTCGCAAGTGCATAGCTGCCCGTTGCGGTGCTGTCGAGATTGATCGTGACGTTGCTGCTGCCCGCCACCGCCACGACCGATGGAACGCCGGTGCCGCTGCAGGTGACCGTGGTATTGCTCGCGGGCGCGGTGGCCGAACAGGCGGCATACACGCCCGATGGCACGGCGCCGGCGAGTATGACCACACCTCCAAGACTCAAATTCCACGCATTTATTTTCATTGTTCTCATCCACGTAATTGAACGTTACGGCGGCAATCTGGGCGTGATCCGGTTTATAGCACCGGCTCTTCAATTATCGCAAGACGGAGTTAAATGATATTGTCGATATGAGTCGACGAATTAAAGGCGATGTTTCTGACAATGCGATTGGGGAATTTAAAGGAAATTTTGACCGGATTATTGGCGGATAATCGGACAAAACTGCCGGCTGGCGTCCGGCATGGATGTCAAGGCGGACGGGCCGATCATTCAGCCAGTCCGCACCCGACCTTATGATCGGGTTATTGGGTAAAAAGTTTGCAAACCATCGTTACGCGCGTCACGTTCAGCCGGCGCTGATTTCATTCGTCAGCGCTTGCCCCGTCTCGAACTCCGTGATGCTTCGCAAAGTCGTTTCACAAATCGTCGACACGGCCTCACGCGTCAAAAACGCCTGATGCCCGGTCACGATCACGTTCGGAAAAGTCATCAGTCGCTGCAACACATCGTCGTTGACGATCGTGCCGGATAAATCGCGGAAAAAAACGTCCGCCTCCTGTTCGTAGACGTCGATTGCCAGCCCGCCCAGTTGGCCGCTCTTGAGCGCCTCGATCGCCGCTTCCGTATCCACCAGTCCGCCGCGGCTCGTGTTGATCAACAGCGCGCCGCGCTTCGCGCGTGCCAGCATGTCGGTGCCGATGATGTGGTAGGTTTGCGGCGTCAAGGGGCAATGCAGCGAGACGATGTCCGCGTTCGCACCGACTTCCTCCACCGGCGCGTAGCGGCCTCCCAGCGCCTCGAACTCCGCTGACGGGTACGCGTCGTAGCCGATCACATTGCAGCCGAAGCCCGCCATGATGCGCGCGAACACCCGGCCGATCTTGCCCGTGCCGATCACGGCAACGGTCTTGCCGCACAGATCGAAACCCATCAAGCCGTCGAGCGCGAAATTGAAATCGCGCGTGCGGTTATAGGCCCGGTGCACCTTGCGATTGATGGCCATCAGCAAGGCGACCGCATGCTCGGCGACGGAATTGGGCGAGTAGTCGACCACGCGCACGACCTTGATGCCGCGCGCCGCGGCGGCCTTCAGATCGACGTTGTTGTAGCCCGTGCAGCGCAACGCAATCAATTGCGTGCCGCCGCGCGCCAGCACGTCGAGCACCGCCTCGTTGGCCTCGTCGTTGACGAAGATGCACACGCCGCGATGCCCCGCGGCGAGCCCCGCGGTATCCGTGTTGAGCGGGTCATCCAGATACCGGATCCGATGGCCATGATCCGCGTTCGCCGCGTCGAGAAACTGACGATCGTAGGGCTTTGCGCTGAATACGACGATGTCCATCAAGACTCTCCGGGACGTAGGTTCGCACAGCGGCGGCAGTGGGACCGCGCTGGGCCCGTTGCCGCTTATCCGCCGATCAATACGACGGCGATCTGCACGAACAGAATTTTCACAATGGTCATTGAGGGGAAGATCATCGCATAACCGACGTCCGGACGATCCGTCGGTGCGAGGCGATTGGCAAACGCGAGTATCGCCGGGTTGCCGGTCGCTCCGCTGATCACGCCCACTGCCAGGTCGAACGGCATGCGGAAAATCCACAGGCAGAACGCTGCCGTGATGATCAGCAACGCGAGGGCGATCACCACCCCATAGAGCAAAAAGGATGCACCCGTCACGCCCACCGTCGCGAAGAATTTCGGCCCGGAGGCAATGCCCACCTGCGCGAGAAAAATCGTCAGGCCGAAATTGCGCAACACCAGATTCGCGGTGAGCGGCATGGTCCAGACGAACGGCCCGAAGCGGCGCACCCGGCCGAGGCAAAGCGCGACCAGCAGTAGCGCGGCCAGCCCGAACGTCATTTTGCCGACACCGGGAATCGCGATCGGAATCGCACCGACGAGTAACCCCAGCGCCGCGCCCACGCCTATCGAAATGAAGCTCAGCTCAGCGGTACCCTTGATCGAGTCGCCGAAGAACGCACGCATCGTCTTGTGGTGGGCACCGTTGACCAGAAGCCCGACCCGGTCGCCGAATTCCAGGATCAGATCCTGGCTGGGCATCATGTCGGCATCGCCGCGGCGCACATGCGCGATCGAGCAGTCGACCCCGTCGGGAAAACGCAGGTCGCGCAGCGCGTGCCCGACCACGAGCTTGCTCGACGCGAAGACGCGCAGATAGTCGAGGTCCTCTCGATGGCTTGTCATACGCCCCGGCTGCAACTCGCCGAACATCGACGTCGTTTCGCGCAGCAAGGCCGGATCGGTCGCGGTCGCGAGCAGCACGTCGTCCGGCTCCAGCACGAGATCGTGAGCGGGCTGCTGGTTGTGGTGGGCGCGGCGCACGGCGGCGATAGCGACCTCATCGGGCAGACGCTTGATGAGATCGGACAGCTTCAGGCCGATCAGCGCCGGGTTGCGCAGCGCGATCTCCGCGGTTTCCATCACCTTTTGCGGCGGCCGCTCGATCTTCGGCTTGATCAGCGCGCTGAGCGCATACAGAAAGAGAATGGGCCCGGCCACTCCGAATGGATAGGAGACGCTATAGCCGACCGTCGCCCCATCGCCTTTCAACATGGCCATCGCCGCTTGCAGGCTCGCGGTGCTGGTGCCGGAGCCGGCGAACATGCCCAGCGCTTGATCGAGCCCCACGCCGAACAGATGAACGAGCGCGACCGAAACGAAGCCCGCACCGATCACCCCCAATGCCGCCGCGATATTCGCCTTCAGTCCTTCGGCACTGCTCAAGCCCTTGAAGAACTGCTCGCCATACTGAATGCCGATTCCATAGAGAAACAGCAGCAAGCCGAGCGTGCCGAGCAATGCGGGCGGCGCGGACTTGGGCGCCCACCCGCCTATCGCGAGGCCGACGAACAACACCGCGCCCGACCCGAGCGACACGCCCTTGATATTGATTTCGCCAACCACATAGCCCAGCGCCACCGTGACAAAGAGCGTGAGCAACGGCTGGGTTTCAAGCAACGTCTTGAGCATGTCCATGCCAGTAGTCCCTTTTTACCAGCCTGATTCAGTTCACCTGCTTGCGTGCGCCTGGTTGTGGCCAGGCGGGCCGCGTCGCCGTCGTTCATACCATCTGAAAATATCAAATTCACTGATTCCGTGCGTTATTCGTGCACCATTCAACGACTCTCCACTCGGCGCTCTATGGCCAGCAAGCCCGGCGGTATTGGCTCATGATAAACAGGATTGCTAACATCATGAAAGGTGATATGGCACGGCGATGCTGCGAGCCATGTTAGGGTCATAGCGACTATCGGCCACTTTCTGCCATTGCATTTGTGCAATACGATTGATTCGATTACCTCAGAAAGTGAAGCATCGTTGCCTGATTGGCAAAGGAGAAATTGGCAAATGAACGAATCGATGGTTGAAGCTTTTCTTTGTATGCGCGATGAAGATGAAGACCGCCAATACATGATTGACGCTGCCTATTGCCTTGACGCCAACGCCGCCCTGCCCGCTGGATCGACCATAAAAGAGCAGCAGCCCCGCAGCCTCATCGAACGCGGACAGCCTCACTGGTACACGACTACGAGCGCGGCCACGCGCCATTGAAAACGAATCGCGGCTGAAGCGTCCCAACTTCCCCGGCTCCCGTGCAATGCGTCGAGCCGTCATGCTGTGCCACCGTAACGCGAAGTGCGACCCAGGCGGCCTCTAACGCCGCGTTGTCTCCTCGCCGGCGCGCCACTTCGATTTCATGCATCGAACACGAGCGGCCCTGGCCCGCTCGATCATCCGCGCATTCCCGCATGCCGGCACTGCACGAACGCGCGCCCGCACGCGTTAAAATGTCGGCGTTACCGTCAACCGCCCATCACGATGTCCAGCTACAAAGAATTGATCGCCCAGCGCGAACAGCTCGAAGCGCAGCTTCAGGAAGCGTTCAAGGAAGAACGCATGACCGTGCTCGACGAGATCGCCCGGAAAATGAAGCTGCACCGGATCACGCTCGATGAAATCCGCGGCCCCGCGCCGGCGGTTAAGGCCAGCAAGGTGCCGCCCAAGTATCGCGACCCGGCGACGGGCAGCGAATGGTCGGGGCGGGGCAAGCCGCCGAACTGGATCAAGGACGAGCCGGACCGCAGCAAGTTTCTGATCGGCGACTGAGCTGCATTGACCTGAGTTGACGTGCAGCCGGCGCGCGCGCCCGCGTGCGATGACCGCTGCGCGCGCGGAGCCCGGCGCGCACGCCGTTTCGGCACCCGCCCGGAACCGTGCCCCGCGCCGTACTCAGGGCCGCAGCCAGCCGAGTCGGATGGGGGCCGCGAGCAGCGCGCGGTACAGTGTGACGGCGAACCGCGTAAGCGCCGAGCCGCACGCCTTCCAGACCGGCGCGGCCACGGCGTAGACGAGGCAAGACACCCCCACTGCGCCGATCATGTCGAGCGGATAGTGCACGCCCAGGAAGATTCGGGCCCACGCGACCGCGACGCCCACGGCGAGCGCAAGCAAGCCGGTCCGCAGCATCCCGCCCAGCAGCAGCGTCAGCACGAACGTCGAGAACACGGTCCCGTGATCGCTCGGAAACGACGGGTCGGGCGCATGCTCGAGGAACGTGTGCCCGAGCCCGATCACGAATGGGCGTGGATGCGGATAGACGTAGCCGATCGCCTGATTGACGCCCAGCGTCAGCAGCGTGACCGCGCACACCCGAATGGCGGTGGCGCGCTGCCGGGCATCGCCGGAAAGCCACATCAGCACCAGCGTGAGCGGCACCAGCAAGATCAGGTAGTTCGCGATGAAGAGCGCCGTATCGATGAGCCAGGGCGGCGTGGCCGGCGTGGCGTTGATCGAGAGAAAGAGCGAACGGTTCAATGCTTCGAGTGTTTCCATTGCAAAGTCGGATAAGTCAGGTTGAAGTACCGCCGCCCGGCCCTACGCCTGGGCGCGCGAGCGGCTCTCGTGCCGGAAAGCGCACGCGGACCGTCAAGCCGCGGCCGTCGGGCCCGGTGTCGAGCGTGACGCTCGCCTGATGCTGCTCGGCAATGCGCCGCACGATCGACAGCCCCAGCCCACTGCCTGAAGCGGCGTGGCCGCTGCCGCGATAGAAGCGCTCCCACACGCGCACGCGATCGGCCTCGGGAATCCCCGGGCCCGTGTCGCTGACTTCGAGCACCGCGCACGCCCCTTCTTGCCGCACGACGACGTCGACGCGCGCGTGCGCGCCGGCATAGCGGATCGCGTTGTCGACGAGGTTGTTGAGCAGAACGCGCAGATTCTCCCCGTAACCGCCAACGCTGACCGCAGGCTTGCCCGCCAGCCCGAGGTCGATCTGGCTCGCCTCGGCAAGCCGCACACGGTCGGCAACCACGGAGCGCGCGAGCGCGCTCAGGTCCACCTCCTGCCTCGCTTCGCGGCCGGTATCGGGATCGAGCCGGGCCAGCGTGAGCAACTGGGCGGCGAGATGCGCGAGCCGCTGCGTGCCCGAGCGGATCTGCATGACGATCTCGTCGTGCTCCTGCGCGCTCTCCGCCTTCGGCAATAGTTCGGCCTGCAAACCAAGCCCCATGATCGGCGTGCGCAGTTCATGCGCGGCGTCCGCGATGAAATGCTTCTGCAGCGTAAAGGCGTGATCGAGGCGCACCAGCAGGTCGTTGAGGGCATCGACGAGCGGCTTGACTTCGTTGGGCAGTTGGGACGTCTCGATCGTCTGCATGTTGTTCGCGTCGCGGCGCTTGAGCCCCGAGGCGACCTGGCGTAGCGGCCTCAAGCCGTAGCCGATCCCGAACCACAGCAGGAGCGCGACCACCGGCACGAGCGAGAGCACCGGCCAGAACAGGTGCATCGAGACCTCGGCCAGCGCCTCCCAGCGCGCGTAGCGCGCCTGGGCGACGCGCACCAGCGTGGCGCCGCTCGTGTTCGCGTAGGTGTGCCAGACCTGGCCGTCGACGTTGACATCGGCGTAGCCCGGACCCTGCGGCGGCGGCAATGCCGCGTCCGGGTCGCTGCTGAACACGAGCTTGCGGTTCTCCCACACCTGCAGCAGCACGCCGTGCGATTTCCGGCCGGAGAGCCGGCCCCTGGCGTCCGTGCCCGTGAGCGAGAGCCGGCCGTCGGCGTCCACCACGACATGGCGCGCAATTGTCTTCATCTGGTCGTTGAGGATCTCGTCGATCTCAGCGAGCGTGCCCCACCAGGTTGCCGCGCTCGCCAGCACGCCGGCGAGCAGCGTGGCCGGCAGCAGCCACAGCAGCAGGCGTCGGCGCAGCGACGACATGAACCAGCGCGCGGACCGCGAGCGCAGCGTACTCATTCGATGGTTCCGATCCCGTAGCCCACGCCGCGCACGTTGCGGATGGCCTCGGCGCCGAGCTTGCGGCGCAGGTTGTAGACGTGCACCTGGATGGCGTTGCTCTCGATTTCCTCGTTCCAGCCATAGAGGCGCTCTTCGAGCTGCTCGCGCGTCACGATGGCGCCCGGGTCGCGCATCAGTTCCTCGAGCAGCGCGAATTCGCGCGCCGTGATGGGGATCTCGGTGTCGTGCACCCAGCAGCGATGCCGGGCCGGGTCCAGCCGCAACGCACCTGCCGTCAGCATCGCCTGGACACGCCCCGCCTGGCGGCGGTTCACGACGCGAATACGCGCGAGCAGTTCTTCGAGTGCGAACGGCTTGACGAGATAGTCGTCGGCGCCGCCGTCGAGACCGGCGACCCGGTCCGGCACACTGTCGCGCGCGGTGATGACGATCACAGGCGTGGCATCGTCGCGCCGGCGCAATGCGGCGAGCAGCGTCATGCCGTCCTGGTTCGGCAAGCCCAGATCGAGCAGCACGAGCCCGTAGGCCGTGGTGCGCAGCGCCAGCGCGCCGGCGTTGCCGTCCTGCACCCAGTCCACGGCAAAGCCTTCCCGGCGCAGCCCGAGCCGCAGCCCATTGCCGATTAGTGGATCGTCCTCAACCAGCAGTATTCGCATCCCGTTGTCATCTCCTGTTCTGGCCGGTTCCCCCGACAAGGCGCCACGAGCTTACCTTCGCGCAGGTTAACGCAGCATTAACGCGACGGCCCGCGTTCCCGCCCCGGCTTCACGCAGGCTTCAGCCTCGTCTCCATAAACTGCTTCCTGTCGCGGCCACCGGGCCGCACGATTGCACAAGGAAAATCGATGAAAAAGCTCATTATCGCCGGCCTGATCGCCACCTTCGCCGCCGCTGCGCATGCCGACTACACGGGCCCGGGCGCGCAACCCGCGGCCACGACGGTCCAGCAGTTGACCAGTGCGGGCAAAGACGATCAGCGCGTCGTGCTGCGCGGGCACGTGTTGAAGGCGATGGGCGACGAAAAATACACGTTCAGCGACGGCACCGGCGAGATCGCGGTCAAGATCGACTCCAGGCGCTGGCCGGCGGGACAACCGGTGAGCGAGACGACGACGGTCGAGCTAACGGGCAAATACGACAAGGAATTCTTCGGCATGCCCAAGGTCAAGGTCCACGAGGTGCGGGTCGTGCAGTGAAGGGGCGTGGCGCGCTGCATGCGCGTTGAGGCGCGCGCGTGTTTCCGGGTGTTCCCGGAGGATGCCGTCATTGCGCATTTCATCAGGATTGCAGATTGATCGGGATGGATCGCACGATCGCCTGTCGTGCCCGGGGCACCGGCTTCAGCGTCTCTCTGCAATGAACCAGGCTGGGGCCACGCTCCTGCCTTGAACAACGGGCCAGACACGGCCAAGGTGGGCGAAGCCGCGCGCCTTCATTGGCGTGCGGCTTCGGCCGTGCATCGTGATCAGACCTCGTGGCCGAGGGCCAGGTGTTCGCCGTGCTCACCGTGCCTGGCGTGCTCATGCCCGGCGTGCTTGTTGGGATGCGATACCGCGTGCATGCTCGCACGATCGCTGGCGCGCTCATGGCCCTTGTCGCGGTCCGCCGCGTGGTGGCCATTCGTGTTGGTCATGCCCATGCTGCTCATATGGCCGCCCGACATGCCGCCCGCGTGGCCGTTACCCATGCCGCCGCCCACGCCGCCATTGCCGCCGCCCATGCCACCACCCGCGCCGCCATTACCTCCACCGCCGCCGTGCGCGAATGCCGGCGCACTGGCGCAAGCCACCAGAAACGCGGACACCGCAACGATCGATCGTATTTTTGCCATCGTCTTCTCCACGAGAACCTGTTCGATGGCTGGATTGTATGAGCGCCGTTATCGCCCGGATGCGTCAGAGATGTAATCGTCTGTAAAACCTGTTTCGAGTCGGCTTGCGTGCCTGCGCAAGCACAGCGCGATCAGCTTCGCCGCGCGCGGGAACGGGCTTGCTGACCGTGGCGTGCGCCGTCTTGTCCGCCGTCTTGTCCATGCTGCGCGCCGGTCGCGTCGAGCAAATGGCGCCGGCCCTCATCGAGTATTTCGTCGGCCAGCGCCGGGGCCACGTCCACCACGGCGCGTGACAGCACCAGCGTGCCCACCAACTGGCTGAGCAGCGCGATCGCTTCCCCGCGGTTGCCTTCGCCTCGCGCTGCCGCATGGGTCGCTGCCTGAGTCCCCGACTGGCTACCTTCGCGCTCTTCGATCACCGCGGCGAGCCGCTCGAGATAGATCGCGAGACCCTGGGCGTAGGCGGCGCGCGCCTCGTCGTCGAGCCGGCGCGCGTCGCCCGCGAAACCGGACAAAGGGCAACCCGCCTCGATATCGGCGCGATGCTCGGGGGACAGATACGTGCGTATGTGCTGCTCGATCGCGTCGGCGCCGGCCTGCCTCGCGTGATCGATGACGCCGGCAATCGTTTCGCGGCCCTCTTCCAGCGCCTTGTCCATCACAGCGGCCACCAGCGCGTCCTTCGATTTGAAGTGGTTGTAGAAACCGCCCTGCGTAAAGCCCGCCGCCTTCATCAGTTCGGCGAGCCCGACCGCATCCACGCCGCGCTCGCGAAACAGCTTTTCCGCGGCCGCCACGATCGCGCGCCGGTTCTCTGCCGCCTGTTCCCTCGAAACACCCATATCGCCCTCTTTTCGGCCTGCCCCGGCCCAATCTATGTCATCGAAAAATACAATGTTGATCACCATTGACATCGCCAAAGCAGACGACCACAATGCCCTGCAATGACGATGTCAACCACCATTGTCTTGAGTATAGCCGGCTTTTGCCCCTGTGGTCAGGCAAAAGCCGGTTCGGTCACCATCGGACGCGCGTGCGCGCCCTTGCGAAAACCTTTCAAGAGAGATTGAAGATGACGAAAACCACGGCGGAACAAAACAAGGCACTCGTGCTGGAGGCCTTCGATACGTTGTTCAACAAGCGCGACTACGCCGCCGCGCAGCGCTTCTGGTCCGATCGCTACATTCAGCACAGCGCGCATATCGCACCGGGACGCGACGGCCTGTTCGATCTGGTCCGCACGCTGCCCGCCAGCTTGCGCTACGAGAACCAGTTGATCCTGGCCGAGGGCGATTACGTGATCGCGCATGGCCGCTTCTCGGGGCACGGCCGGCCCGCCGCGTGGATCGCCGCCGACGTCGTGCGCTTCGAAAACGGCAAGCTCGCCGAGCATTGGGACGTGCTCCAGGACGAGGCGACGCAGGCCGAATCGGCGAGCGGCTTGCCGATGTTCGGCGAAAGCTTCCCCGCTTGATCTCCGCTTGATTGAACCACCCGCATCCCTACCATTTATTCAGGAGTACGATCATGAAACTCAGCGGCAACACGATCTTCATCACGGGCGGCACCTCGGGCATCGGCCGCGCACTCGCCGAAGCGCTCCACCAGCGCGGCAACAAGGTCATCATCGGCGGACGCCGGCGCAGCCATCTCGACGAGGTGGTGGCCGCCAATCCCGGCATGGCCGCCGTCGAGCTCGACATCACCGATCCGGCCAGCATCGAGCGCGTCGCGGCGCAACTGATCGCGGCCCACCCCGATCTGAACGTGCTGATCAACAACGCGGGCGTGATGCAGCCCGACGACGCGGCCGGCCACATCGACGACGCGCTGCTGGTCTCCACCATCGACACCAATCTGCTTGGGCCGATCCGCATGACGTCGGCGCTGATCGACCATCTCAAGACGCGCAACGACGCCGTCGTGGCCTATACGAGCTCGGTGCTGGCCTTCGTCCCGCTGGCCCTGACGGCGGTGTATTCGTCGACCAAGGCGGCCGTGCATTCGTACGTGCTCTCGCAGCGCTTCATGCTGCGCGACACGGGCGTGCGCGTGCTGGAGATCGCGCCGCCCTGGGTCCGCACGGACCTCATGAACAGCCGCGAGGCCGAGCAGGCCATGCCGCTCGACGCGTTCATCGAAGAAACGATGGCGGTGCTCGGCACGGATACGGACGAGGTGCTGGTCGAAGCAGCGAAGGCGTTCCGCGCGAATCCGGGTCCGGGCGAGCATGACTTCGTCAACGGCTTCAACGCGGGAGCCATGGAGATATTTGGCCGGTAAGCGAAAAGGAGTCCGGCATCGTCCTTCAACCCGCCGCCGGGCCGCACCATCCAGGGCGAGAGCGTCTCGCCCGGCGGCGTGAACGTCAACGCGAATGATGCGCTGCCGAACACGCGCGGCACGTTCAAGGCCGCCGGACTCCCGAACGCCGACACCGGACCGCTGCGCGGCGGATTCACAGGCGCAAGCCTCGAAGCCGGTAAGGTCCGGGCGGGTCGCGGCAATTCGCGCGCGCCCCGTGGCTAACCCGTGCGAGCGCCTTTCCTGATCCCACGACGGCGATTTGCCCCGTGTATGCCGGCCTTGCCACGGCGCCGGACGGCACCTGCAACGTCGACTTCCCCCTCAGCAGCCCCTCCCACCGACCCGAATCCGGGCAAAGACCGGGATTCGTTCGACATGAGCGAGCGATCGCATTGCCCCTTCGGGCAATATCGTTGCCTCATTCCCTAATGGCGTTCGCGCTGGAACCAGGCAAAGCTTTAAGAGGTGCAACGTGGCAACGGGTCCGATCGAGCATTGCATCTGCTCGCCGCCACCGGACGAGCCCCACCTCGACCCAAAGCTTTCAATCAACAAACTGTGACATTCAGCGTTTCCTTGCAATTCTGGTAACTAGCCCGCGGACGATTACATAGGGAACAAGAGCAAGAATTAGCGCAACCAGCACGACTCCACCTGGGTAAATCCTGTGAAATGCAAAGATCTGAAATACAAGATCGAGCACCATCGCGAGAATGAAGATCTTGCCCACATTTCGCCAGCCGCTGCGAATCAGTTCGGCCTCACTGCGCGCGCCCGTGACAATCGCCTCGAAATAGGGTGTCCTGTGAAGTTTTGCATCGCGAAGGCCCGAACGAATGGCGAAAAAAGTTGCCATCGCGGGCTGAAAGATGACTCTCAGATGAAGCGGTCCGGTGACGCGATCCTGCATGTTGGAAACGACCCGCATCAAAAATTCGCTCACTCCCTTCTCCTTTCCACGGATATGCAAGGCGGCACCCAACCGAGTACGGATATCGCGCGGCTACATGATCCGTTCAACGACGCTGACAAAGAGAAAGGCTCCCGAAACCGCAAGAATCAACGCAATGACAAACGTCGGACGCCAGACGCTCCCGGCCCGGTAATCGCGCAGATCCGCAAGGGTACGCCAATATTCGATCGCACCCAGCACGAGCGAGCCGGTGCCCATGCCAATGAGAAAAAGACCCACGGTGCGGGCGCTATGCGGGTGAGAAAGCTGCCCGCCAGCCGCTTCGAAGCTCTGCAATACCTTGTAAATCGTGAAGCCGAAACTGATCATGGAAAGCGCAGTGCGCACCCATGCCATGAGTGTCCGGTCAGCGGCCATCAAGGTCCGTTTGGCCGCAAGGTCGGTGCGGTCGACTGCCAGTTCATTCGTCGAGCGCGGTGTGCCATTTTCCGTCACGTCATGCTCCTCATGTGTCGTCCCGCATTTGAATCGCGATTCAATGTGCATGCAGATCTGTTCATGTGCACCCCGGGAAAGATACCGGTGTTGGTGAAAAATTCAATATCCGATTCACAAAAATTTTTCGACGAAAGATATCGTTATTGCATTAAAAAATGACAGCAACCTTTCCAATTGAAATGAATGTCGAATCAGGAACGTATTGAGTGTTGCGAATACCCGCATCGTGATAGCCTTGCATCGCACACGGTGCAGGGGCAGCGAATTCACCAGTCGTACAGGCGTGGGGAGAGTGTCTTGAAGGATTCCAAAGCATTGCACGGTATCGCAGAGCAAAACAGCGCCGGTTTCATGCCCGCTGCTGTCCCAGCCGATAACGCACCTCCGGGATTTCATCTGCTGGCCAAGCCGAGTGGCTCGACCTGCAATATCGATTGCCAGTATTGCTTCTTCCTCTCCAAGGAAGCGCTCTATCCGAACGACCGTCACCGGATGTCCGAGGCGACGCTCGACGCCTATATCCGCCAGCTCCTCGAATCCCATCGCACCCCGCAGGTCACGGTCGCGTGGCAAGGCGGCGAGCCGACGCTGATGCGGGTGGACTTCTTTCGCCAGGCCGTCGCGCTCGTGGAAAAGTACCGCAAACCCGGCCAGATTGTGAAGCACACGTTTCAGACCAATGGGCTGCTGCTCGACGACGAATGGTGCGCCTTTTTCAAGGAGCACGATTTTCTCGTCGGACTGAGCGTCGACGGGCCCCGCGAGCTGCACGACACCTATCGCGTCGACCGGCAGGGCAACGGCACGTTCGATCTCGTGATGCGAGGCTGGCGGCTATTGCGCGAGCACGGCGTCGAATTCAATATTCTGTGCACCGTCAACGCGGCGAACCAGGCCCACGGCCGCGCCGTCTATCAATTCTTCCGCGACGAGCTGGGCGCGCGCTGGATCCAGTTCATTCCCATCATCGAGCGGGCCACGGAGCAGACGATACAACTCGCCAACCTCGGCTGGCGGGAACGTCCCGGGCACCAGCGCGTGCTCTACACGCAGTCCGGCAATATCGTGACGCAACGCTCGGTCGGGCCGCGCCAGTACGGCCAGTTCCTCGTCGATATCTTCGAGGAATGGGTGCGCCACGACGTCGGCAGCGTTTATGTGCAGCTATTCGACGTGACGCTGGAAGCCATGTTCGGCCGTCATCTGCTGTGCATTCACGCGCCTGTCTGCGGCCAGGGCCCGGCGCTCGAATACAACGGCGACCTCTATTCATGCGATCACTTTGTCGAGCCCGGCTACAAGCTCGGCAACATTCATGAAACGCACATGAGCACCCTGATGGCCTTGCCCGCACAGCGTGAGTTCGGCGAAGCCAAGCGCGATTCGCTCACGCAGCAGTGCCAGCGCTGCGAGGTCAGGCCGCTATGCAATGGTGGCTGCCCCAAGGACCGCTTTGCGCTCTCGCGCGAGGGCGAACCCGGGCAAAACTATCTTTGCGCCGGGCTCGAACTGTTCTTCACCCACACGCGCCCCGCCATGCAGAAGATGGCCCGGCTATTCAGTGCGGGCCGGCCGCCTGCCGACGTCATGCCGCTGATGAAAGCCGACGACAAGCGCCGCGACCCGTACAGCCCCTGTTCGTGCGGCAGCGGCCGCAAGTTCCGCTTCTGCCATGGCAGCACGGTTCGCGGGGCGGCCGCCGTGGCCGGTTGAAATCGGCTGAAAGCGATGGCGCAAGTCCTGATGCAGCGCTTCGAGCCACGGGCGTTACGCCAAAACGCATTTGAGTAGCAGCGGGGCCGCTTTGGAAGTCGTCTGTACGTATCGGCCAGTTTGTCGGGAATCCTCCCGATCAATGAAACAGTACCGAGCGAAGGAGAAATAGCATGGCCAGCAAGTTGCCGAATATCCTGATCCTGTGGGGTGACGATATCGGGTGGTGGAACATCAGTTACAACAGCCGTGGACAGATGGGCTACCGCACACCCAATATCGATCGCATTGCTAACGAAGGCGCGGCGTTCACCGACTACTACGCGCAACAGAGCTGCACGGCGGGCCGCGCAGCCTTCATCACCGGCCAGAATCCGATCCGCACGGGTCTCACGAAGGTCGGCATGCCGGGCGCCGACATTGGCCTGATGGCCGAAGATCCCACCATCGCGGAGTTGCTCAAACCGCTCGGTTACGCCACCGGGCAGTTCGGCAAGAACCACCTCGGAGACAAGGACGAGTTCCTGCCGACGATGCACGGCTTCGACGAGTTCTTCGGCAATCTTTATCACCTGAACGCCGAGGAGGAACCAGAAGATCCGGACTACCCGAAGAACCCCGAGTTCAAGAAGCGCTTCGGGCCGCGGGGCGTGCTGCACTGCTGGGCCGACGGCAAGGGCGGGCAGAAGGTCACGGACACCGGTCCGCTCACGAAAAAACGCATGGAGACGATCGACGAGGAGACCACCGCTCACGCGCTCACGTTCATCGACAAGGCGCACAGCGAGGACAAGCCGTTCTTCATGTGGTACAACACCACGGCCATGCACTTCCGGACGCACTGCGCCGAGAAGCACAAGGGCAAGAGCGGCCAGGGCGACTATAACGACGTGATGGTCGCGCACGACGAGAACATCGGCAAAATGCTGGCGAAACTCGACGAGCTGGGCATTGCCGACAACACCTTCGTCATGTACTCGACCGACAATGGTCCGCACTACAACAGCTGGCCCGACGCGGGCATCACGCCGTTCCGTTCCGAGAAGAACACCAACTGGGAAGGCGGCTGGCGCGTGCCCGCCTTCGTGCGCTGGCCCGGCAAGATCAAGGCGGGCTCGGTGTTCAACGGCATCGTTGCGCACCAGGACTGGCTGCCCACGATACTGGCCGTGGCCGGGGTGCCCGACATCAAGGAGAAGCTGGTCCAGGGCTATCAGGCCGGCGAGAAGACGTTCAAGGTGCATATTGACGGCCACAACCTCGCGCCTTATCTGAGCGGGCAGACCGACAAGAGTCCGCGCGAGAGCTTCTTCTACATCAGCGACGACGGCGACATACTTGGCATCCGCATGAAGGACTGGAAGATGGTCCTGCGAGAGCAGCGCGCAACACGGCTTCAGTGCTGGTCGGAGCCGTTCATCCCGCTGCGCATACCCAAGATGTTCAATCTGCGCCGGGACCCGTTCGAGCGTGCGGATGAAAACTCCAACACGTACTATGACTGGATGATTTCCCACGCCTATCTGATCTACGCCATGCAGGCCGTTGTGGCGAGCGAAATCGACGAGTTCAAGCACTTCCCGCCTCGCCACAAGGCGGCGTCGTTCAACCTCGATGCCGTCATGCGGCAACTGGAAGACGTCGGCGGTAGCGCAGGCCACTGATTCTCCTGCGAAGCCGCAGCGATGCCGCGCATTTCCGGCGCGGCATCGCGCCTTGGTGTCTGCTCATCGAACCTGTTTCGTCACGATGCAATCTATCGCCCCTTCCCTGCTCCACCGCTTGCGCGCACGCCTGTGCGTATCGCCATCGCTGTGGCGCGCTTTGGTCCGCGCGGCACGATCGACCGCGTTGTGGGGACCCGGCATCCTCGTGATGCTCGCCGACTGCGATGCGGGCAACGTCGTCACGGCGGCGCAAAGCGGTGCGCGCTGGGGCGTGCGCCTCATGCCGCTGCTGCTCGCGCTAATTCCGCTGCTCTACATGATTCAGGACCTCAGCGTGCGGCTGGGGATCTTTACCGGCGAGGGACACGGCGAACTGATCCGCAAGCGCCTTGGGCCCGTGTGGGCATGGCTCGCCGCGTTCGGGCTGCTGGTGGCCGTGCTCGGCTCGCTCGTCACCGAGTTCACCGGCGTCGCCGGTGTCGGCGAGATGTATGGGGTCTCGCGCAATCTCACGCTGCCCCTCGCCGTGTGCGTTCTGCTCGGCGTCGTGCTCACGGGGTCGCACAAGCGCGTCGACCGCATCGCGATGCTGATCGGCGCACTCGAGCTCTCGTTTTTCGCGGTGGCCTGGCATGCTCACCCCGATGCCAGCACGCTCACACAGCAGTTACGCGACTTGCCGCTCACGCACCCGGAGTTTCTCTGGCTCGCGGCAGCGCTGATTGGCGCGACCTTCAACCCCTGGATGGTGTTCTATCAGCAGGCCGCCGTGGCGGACCGAAAGCTGAGCGCGCGCGACTATCCGGCTGCCAGGCTCGAAACGGCCGTGGGCGCGGTGCTAACGCAATTGCTGACCGCCGCCATCCTCGTGGCGGCGGCCGCCACGCTTGGGCATCAGGCCGGTACGCAAGGCGTGCAAAGCGTGGGCGACATCAGCACGGCGCTGTCCGCCGCGTTCGGCTCGCGACTCGGACGGCTGCTGTTTGGCGCCGGCGTGCTGGGCGCGTCGCTGGTCGCCGCCATCGTCTGCTCGCTGGCGCTCGCGTGGGGACTCGGCGAGGTCGCGGGCTACAAGCGCTCGCTCGAGCAGCGCCCGGCCAGCGCACCGTGGTTCTACGGCATCTACGCAGCCGCGGTGGCAAGCAGCGCTTTCATCGTCTGGCTGGCACCGAACCTCGTTTCGCTGAACGTCGGGGTGCAGGTCGTCAACGCGGTGATGCTGCCGCTCGTGGCCGGCCTGCTGGTCGCGCTCTCGTTCGTGGCGCTGCCTGATGCGCATCGGCCGAGCAACGCCTATCTGTGGCTCGTGTGCGCCTGCGTGGCCGTCGTGAGCATCGCGGGACTGGCGGGAGCCGTGGCGGGCATCTAGCCGTGCCACAACGGCGGCGCCTGCAAGCCGACCCGCCACGCGAGGTTCTCTCTCGCGCGCGCTTCGCAGCGCGCATAAAAATAATCGGTCTGATAGATGCGCGGCCGCGCAAGCCAGCCGCCCAGAATCCGCCGTTCCTGCTGGTCGTACGCGAGATCGTCGAGATCCGGGCGCTCGGCACGCAAGCGCGCGCCGTTCTCGCGGAACCGGCTGCGCGGCGCCCCCAGCGTCGCAAGGTCGATGTCGCACGCGTAGCGCTCGTCTAGCTCGTCCGGCACGCCGGTATGGCGGGTCGTGAGGATGATCGCGCCAATGCGCTCGCGCGCCGCGATCCCGTCGCCGGCCCAGTGCCGGAACCAGTCCGCGCTGCGTTGCTCGTTGTCCCGCGCGCCCGGCACGTAAATGACATCGTGGCACCACAGCGCAAGCTCCACGACATCGGGATGGGGAATCGCGTCGCGCGCCAGATCGAAATCGCGCAGGCAGCGGCGTACGTGACGCAACGTGTGATAGTGGCGTACCGGCTCGCCATAGCATTGCGCAAGATCCGCATAGACCGCCTCGGCGCGCGTGCCGCCGTTGCGCGACCACAGCGAGACGAAACGTGCCTGCGTCCCGTTCATCCCTGCTCCTTTCCGCGCGGGCCGGCCACGAGGGCCGCCACCGCCGCGATGCTCAGAGAAACTCCCTGCGGATGTCGATGCTCGAACGCTGGCCGATATTCGCGTAGTGCTGCATCAGCCACGCATCGGCTTCGCGCCGCCCGTTGTCACGCAGTTCGCAAAGGAAGCTCCAGTCGGCGTTGTACTTGCTCGACACGCTGAGCGCGCACATCGCGGCGTCCGAGCGGATCGAGTGAATCAGCATCTCCTTCATCTCGTCGCGGTCGACCTTGCCTTGCTGGATCAACTCGGTGACGAACGCGATCGCGCGCATTTCGCGCATCAGCGAGGAATTGAAACTGATCTCGCTGATGCGGTTGAGAATCTCGGCGGCCGTGACCGGCACGCCGCGGCGCACGAGCGGGTTGATATGGACGATGATCACATCGCGCGTCGTGCCATGGTAAATCAGCGGATAGATAGCGGGATTGCCCATGTAGCCGCCGTCCCAGTAGTGCTCGCCGTCGATCATGACCGCCTGGAACAGCGTCGGCACGCATGCGGACGCAAGCACGGCGTCGGCGCAGACATCCTCGCCCGTGAACAGCCGGATCTTGCCGGTCTCCACGTTGGTCGCGCACACGTAGAGCGGGATCGGGCACGCCTTGCGCAGCGCGGCAAAGTCGACCTGGCTTTCGAGCACTTCGCGCAAGGGATTGAGGTTGTGCGGATTGAACTGGTACGGCGAGAACACGCGCAGCATCATGTCCGCGAACGCATAGAGCGGCGAATGGTCGAGCCCGAAGCTGTGCGTGCCCTTGAGCCAGGGCACCCAGCGCAGCGGGTTATAGCGCTCGGCCGACTGCGAGATCGCGTGCCAGAAGTCGTGCAGCGCCTGCCGCGCGCCCTCCTCGCCGCCCTTGAGCAGCCCGTACGCGAGCACGGCGCCGTTCATGGCCCCGGCGCTGGTCGCACTGACGCCCTGGATCGAGAGCCTGCCGTCTTCGAGCAGCCGGTCGAGCACGCCCCACGTGAACGCGCCGTGCATCCCGCCGCCCTGCAAAGCCAGCGCGATCGGCTTGGGCGCCGCCTGCTCGTGGCTTCTTGTTTGCTTCGTCGCCATATGCCCTCTCCTCGGCCCGTGCGGATCGGCGCACTACCCCGCGTCGAGGCGCTCCCTCGCCTCGCGCAAGCGGACTGAAAAGAAAGCGGTGGCCGCCAGCGCTTCGGTGAGCAAAGCCCTGTGCCATTATGCGCTGCATTTCGCGATCGGCCGACGACTCGCGCCACGCTTTCGCTCAGCCGGCCGCGGGCCGTTGCGCGGCGGCCCGCTGGGCCGCCGCCGCACTCGCGCTCGCGCGCGGCCAGTACGGATGAACCGGCGCGTCCGTGGCGCGCCACGCGTAGAGGCGCAACAGCTCGCGGTAGCCGCCACGAATCACGAAATGTCCACTTTTGACCGCATAGGCGTCGCGGCGCAGCCGGTACGCGCCGGGCAGGCAATACCAGGCGAGCGAGGGCAAGTCGTGGTGCACGAGGTGATAGTTGTTGTTGAGGAACAGGAGCCGCATGACGAAGCCCGCCTCGTTGATGACGATGCGCGCCTTCGGATCGGGCGCCGCGCGATGCTCGTAGAGCGAGCGGATGGTCGCGAGCGACAGCGCGGGCCAGCTCACGGCGAGCAGGTAGTACCACCACGGCACGCCGGCCCACCGGTCGAGCGCCGCGAGCAATGCGGCAACGCACAGCAGATGCGCCAGCCACATCGGCGCGTAGCGGCGGTCGCGCTCGCGCAGCGCGCGCCACGCCGCCGCGAGCACGGCGGCGGCGCTCATGGGCGGCCCCACCACCATCCTGCCGACGAAGCGCTTGCGCGCGTGCCACAAGGCGCGGCGCCATGCGGGCCAGCGGCGCCAGCGCGCGGCGGGCACGTAGTTGCTCTCCGGATCGAGCCCGGGCAGCGTGAGCGCCTCGTCGCGATGATGTTCGAGATGGGTGTCGCGATAGAGCGTGTAGGGGAACCAGATGGCCAGCGGCGGGTAGCCCAGCAATTTATTCAGGGCTGCGAAGCGCGTGGGATGGCCATGCAGCAGCTCGTGCTGCATCGACATGTGCAAGGTGCACAGCACGACGAGGAGCGGCGTGGCGGCACCCAGCGAGAGCGTATGGGCGCGCACGAGCAGCACGGTGGCGGCCCAGCCGCCATAGACGGCGGCGATCAGCAGCCAGGTCGGCCATTCGGTGCGAGCGGTCAGGCTCGCCTCGAGCGCGGCGACCTCCCGCGCATGCTCCGCGTCGAAATATTCAGCCATGGTTTGCCTGATTCAATTCATTAGCCGGCACAGTGGCCCGCAATTGCCTACACTTGCACGATGAGCCACTGGATCGCCGCCCTGCCGATGTACAACGTGACGCCGCACCACGGCGCGCTCTGGCGCGCCCTGCTGCAGGACGCCCTCGAAATCTTTGCGCAGGCCGGCGGCCCGCGCGACGTGGCCGTGCTCGATGCGCCCGGCGACGACCTGCTCGCGCTTTGGCGCCGCCCCGATCTGCTGCTCTCGCAGACTTGCGGCTTCCCGTATCGCGTGCTCGGCCTCGCGGACGCCGTGCAACTGCTCGCGACGCCGGCCTTCGACGCCGAAGGCTGCGAAGGCGCGCATTACCGCAGCACGCTCGTGGTCTCGGCGCACGCCGCATCGCAGGGCGCCGTCACGCTCGCCGACTGCCGCGGCTTGCGCGCCGCCTGTAACGGCCGCGATTCGCACAGCGGCATGAATGCGCTGCGCCACGCCGTGGCGCCGTATGCGCGCGAGGGCCGCTTCTTCTCCTCGGTCGCGTGGGTGGGCTCGCATCTGAACGCCTTGCGCGCGCTCGGCGCGGGCGAGGCCGACGTGGCCGCGATCGACTGCGTGACGCTCGCCTACGTGCGCGACGCCCTGCCCGAGCTGCTGCGCGACGTGCGCATGATCGGCGCAACGGCGCTCGCGCCCGGCCTGCCCTTCGTCGCTTCGCGTGCGCTGCCCGCCGGGGACGCAACACGCCTGCGCGACGCGCTCGACCTTGCCTGCGCCGCCGATGCGGCGCGCGCGAAGGCGCTGCGCCTGCGCGGCTTCGTGCGCCTTGCGAGCGCCGATTACGCCGCCATCCAGCTATGCGCCGACGAGGCCCGCGCGCTCGGCTATCCGGAGCTCGCATGAGCGCGACTCAGCCTGCAATCTAACAACGAACGCCACGCAGGCAAAACGAGCGTTTGACACATCGATATTCCCCGGCGTGGCAAACCGGCATGCGAGCCCCGAATGTGTCGAAATGAGCGAATTTCACGCGATTTTCGCGATTTCCAGTCGCTCAAAACAGCATCGGGGAATATCCGTAAAGACAAGGCGCCACTGAGGCAGTGCACTATGCAAAGGGAATGCGCGCATTCGGCATGGCACGGGAGAGCGAAACGGAATGGTGGATACAGAGAAAAGAGCACACGCGCAGGGCGATCCGATGAAGCTGGTCACGCCCAAGGGCGCGCGCGTGGATAGCGTGCGTTACCCCGATATCGCGGACCTGATGTCGCGGCTGCGTTTTTCGCCCGGTGACGGACGCATCTGGCTCGACGACCAGCGCATGGTGCTGCTGCACACGGAGTCGATCGGCACGCTGCGGCGTGAGCTGATTGAAAGCCTCGGCATCGACACCGCGCGGGGCCTGCTCACGCGCATGGGCTACAACTCCGGCGCGCGCGACGCGGAGCTCGCGCGACGCGTGCGCCCCGACAACAGCATCATGGACATGTTCTCGGTGGGCCCGCAGCTGCACATGCTCGAGGGACTCACGGCGGTCGAGCCCGTGCATGTCGAAATCGACGTGGAAAAAGGCCTCTATCACGGCGAGTTCATCTGGAAGAACTGCTCCGAGGACGAAGAGCACGTGCGCATTTACGGCATCGGCGTGGAGCCGGTCTGCTGGACGCAGATCGGCTACGCGTGCGGCTACACGAGCGTCTTCATGGGGCGGCCGATTCTCTACCGCGAGGTCGAGTGCCGGGGCCTCGGGCAGCCGCACTGCCGCATCATCGGCAAGCCGATCGAGGAATGGGGCGACGAAGCTGCCAACGACCTGCGCTTCCTGCAGGCACAGTCGTTCACCCAGGGGCTTTCCGCCGGCAGCGCGCGGCGCGGCGGCGTGGCCGATCTCGGCCAGCGCCCGACGCCCACGGCGTTCGGCGACAGCAACATGGTGGGCGCGTCGCCCGGCTTCAACGCGGTCTGCCACATGATCCGCCGCGTGGCCGACACCAAGGCCACGGTGCTCTTTCTCGGCGAGAGCGGCGTGGGCAAGGAAGTGTGCGCACGCACACTGCACCGGATCAGCCGCCGCAACGATGGGCCTTTCGTGGCCGTGAACTGTGCGGCGATACCCGAGGCGTTGGTCGAGTCGGAGCTGTTCGGCGTGGAGAAAGGCGGCTTCACGGACGCCACGCAGAGCCGCCCGGGCCGCTTCGAGCGGGCGCATGGCGGCACGCTCTTTCTCGACGAGATCGGCATCCTGAGCCCGACCGCCCAGGGCAAGCTGCTGCGCGCGCTACAGGAAGGCGAGATCGAGCGCGTGGGCGACACGCAAACGCGCCGTGTCGACGTGCGCGTGGTGGCCGCGACCAATCTCGATCTCAAGGACGAAATACGCGCCGGGCGCTTTCGCGAAGACCTCTATTTCCGCCTCAATGTGTTCCCGATTCGCGTGCCTTCGCTGCGCGAGCGGCGCGAGGATCTGCCCGTCCTGCTCAATCACATGCTGCACAAGTACCGCGAATTGCACGGACGGCCCGTCACGGGCTTCACGAGCCGCGCGATCGATGCGCTGCTGAGCTACGGCTGGCCGGGCAATATTCGCGAGATGGAGAACATCGTCGAGCGGGGCGTGATCCTCGCGCCCGAAGGCGGCGCGATCGACGTCGGGCATCTGTTCATTAGCGGGGAGACCCTCGAGTCCTCGCTGTTCGGCCTCGATACGAGCGGTGCGCTCTCGCCTTCCGGCTCGCTGCTCGCGCAGATGGAAAGCCAGGCCGGCACCGAGGTGGACCGCGTGAGCCGCAAGGTCAACAGCCTGCTCATGGGGCTCGGCGGCGACGTGGAGCCGACTTCGCTCGACGACATCGAGTCCGCGCTGCTCAAGAGCGCCGTGCGTCAGGCCGACGGCAATCTCTCCGCGGCGGCTCGCACGCTGGGGATCACGCGCGCCCAGCTCGTGTACCGGTTGAAGAGCCGCGGATTGCGGGTTTGAATGCGGCGATGCACATGGGTGCGGGGCGAAACCCGGCGGCGCCGGGATCAGGCCGCCTCGCCAAAAATCCGCACTACAGGGCTCACGTCGCTCGGCGGGAAGATGTACCACGCGCCGTCGTCATGGCGAAAGAAGAAGAGCCCCACCTCGCTCGCCATGCCAAGGGCGCGAATATAGACGCAGCGCCGCTTGTTTCCGCGCCCATTCGCGTGTTCACCTTGGCGCCCATGCGCGTAGCGCGTCACCTCGACCAGCGTGTCCGGCCGCAGGGCGAGCCATTTGTCGGCTATGGCCCGCAGCGACTGCCTTGTCCCGTCCATCTTCGTCTCCTTCGCGCCTGCCACAGTGCTTGATGATTTGCACTGAACCTCGCCGGCACACCCCATGACGCAATCACCGTGCCAATTGCGGCCCGCTAGCGGCAACGGCCGGACAGCGCCGTGCGATCCGCGCCAGACGCCCGCCCGGCAAGGCGCTGCGCAAGCTTGCGCTCAAGTCAGACGAAATCCCGCCGGCGTCACGTCGCTGACGCAATGGCTCAAATGAGCAACACCCTGCCTCGGCGATGCGCCGCGAATGGATCAATTCGTCACGTGCAGCGGCATCCGCGCGCGCTGCGTCGTGCTCGAGCGTCCGGGTTATTCCCGATGCTCGTTTGATCGACAGAATTGCTCCCTGCTTCCGCCGGTTTTGATCACTTGATCGAATCGCGAATCGCGGCTCGCTCACGCGTCGCATTGGCGTTCGCGCGCCTGCTCGCGCCAGAGCCTTGAAGCAAAAGCGTTTTTCAGAGATCGCGCGACTCCGCGCGGCACTCGCGCAGCGCGCTGGCCCGCACATTGCGTATAGAGAGCCACACGCGGCCCGCCAGACGAAAAGATGCAGCGCAGCCACACACCCACTCAAGGAGACAAGCCGTGAGCGAAACGCAAACACCACTGGGGCGGCCGTTCGACGTCTCGCAGCGCTACGTGCGCTTGCGGGAGCACCGTGCGGATGGCTTCGTGGCGTTCGACTTTTCGATCGGCGACCCGCGCATCTGCGTGGAGCTCGTCATGCGCGAAGCCGACTATCGCGCTTTCTGCCACACACACGAAGTGGAACATCTGAGCGGAGAAGACGGCGTCGCGCTCGATGCGGAAGAACTCAAGTGGCGCTACGGACTGCCTGGCATTTCACAGTGAGCGCAATGAGCGCACCGGTCAGACGCTGAGCCCGATACCCAACTACACGGAGGAGCACACGATGCAAATCGATATCAAGACCACGGCGGTGCAGCCGATACGCCAGACGTTCTCGCACGTCGCGCGCCGCCTGGGCGCCGACAAGCCCGCGTCGCGCTATCAGGAGGCCACGCTGGATCTGCAGCCCGAGGCGAACTTCCACTATCGTCCGCTCTGGCAGCCCGAGTACGAGCTCTACGACACGCGCCGCACGGCAATCCGCATGAGCGACTGGTACGCGTTCAAGGACCCGCGCCAGTACTACTATGGCGCCTACACGATCGCGCGCTCGCGCCAGCAGGAGATGATGGAGAAGAACATCGAGTTCGTCACGCGCCGCGCGTTGCTGAGCGGATTGCCCGACGAACAGAAACAGGCGATTGCCGCGCTGATGGTGCCGCTGCGCCATGTCGAGTGGGCTGCGAACACGAACAACTGCTATGTCACGGCCTACGGCTGGGGCACGGCCATCACCCAGGCCACCATGTATCACAGCATGGACCGTCTCGGCCTCGCGCAATACCTCTCGCGCGTGGGCCTGCTGCTCGACGGCAACCAGGGCACCTCGCTGGAGCAAGGCAAGGCAAGCTGGCTAAACGATCCGGTGTGGCAGCCGCTGCGCCGGCTCGTGGAGGACCTCATGGTCGTGCGGGACTGGTTCGAGACCTTCGTTGCACAAAACGCCGTGCTTGACGGCTTGCTCTATCCGCTCGTCTACCGTCACGCCGACGCGCATCTCTCGGCGCAATGCGGCGCCGGCCTCGGCATGCTCAACGAGTTCGCCATCGGCTGGTTCGACGAAACGCTCCGCTGGGTGGACGCCACGCTCAAGACCGCCGCCGCGGAGTCGCCCGACAACGCCCAGCGACTCGCGCAATGGGTCGTGCGCTGGCGCGAGCGCACGCTCGAAGCGTTGCGGCCGATTGCGCGCGAAACACTGGGGGCTACACAAGGCGATGCGGCTCTCGCCGAAGTCGATGCCGCTTTCGCGGCGCGCATGACGAAGCTCGGCATCGACACCGCGGCTCAGGCCGACACGGCCCGCACCGAAGCCCTTGCCAAGGAGGCCAGCCATGTCTGATACCGTCTTTATCGCCTTCCAGACCAACGACGATTCGCGCCCGATCATCGAGGCCATCGCCGAAGACAACCCGCATGCCGTCGTGAACGCCATGCCCGCCATGGTGAAGATCGATGCGCAAGGACGGCTCGTGATCCGGCGCGAGTCCATCGAGGCGCGCATCGGCCGCGCGTTCGACCTGCGCGAGCTGCAGCTGAACCTGATCTCGCTCTCCGGCAACATCGACGAAACCGACGACGAATTCATCCTCGCGTGGAATAACTGAGAGAAGGAAAGAGGAGCACGAACATGACTAACGCCACCAATACAGTAAGCATGCCTAAGAAGCTCAGCATCAAGGAAAACTATGCGCTGCTCACGCGCGGCCTTGCCTGGGAAACCACCTATCAGCCCATGGACGCGATCTTCCCCTACGACCGCTTCGAAGGCATCAAGGTGCACGACTGGGACCGCTGGGAAGACCCGTTCCGCCTCACGATGGACGCCTACTGGAAGTATCAGGGCGAAAAGGAGCGCAAGCTCTACGCGATCATCGACGCGTTCCAGCAGAACAACGGCCAGTTCAACGTGACTGACGCGCGCTATATCAACGCGCTCAAGCTGTTCCTGACGGGCGTGAGCCCGCTCGAGTACGCGGCGCACCGTGGCTTCGCCCTGGCGGGCCGCAACTTCCGAGGCGCGGGCGCGCGCATTGCCTGCCAGATGCAGGCGATCGACGAGCTGCGCCACGCGCAGACCCAGGTGCACACCATCAGCCAGTACAACAAGTACTTCAACGGCTTTCACGACTTCAAGCACATGCACGACCGCGTGTGGTACCTCTCGGTGCCGAAGTCGTACTTCGAAGACGCCATGAGCGCCGGGCCGTTCGAGTTCGTCACCGCCATCTCGTTCTCTTTCGAATATGTGCTCACCAATCTGCTCTTCATGCCGTTCATGTCGGGGGCGGCGTTCAATGGCGACATGGCGACGGTCACGTTTGGCTTCTCGGCGCAATCGGACGAATCGCGGCACATGACGCTCGGCCTCGAAGTGGTGAAGTTCCTGCTCGAACAGGACCCCGGCAATGTGCCCATCATCCAGAAGTGGATCGACAAGTGGTTCTGGCGCGGCTATCGCCTGCTCACGCTCGTGGCGATGATGATGGACTATATGCTGCCCAAGCGCATCATGTCCTGGCAGGAGGCGTGGGAAACCTATTTCGAGCAGAACGGCGGCGCGCTGTTTCATGACCTCGAACGCTACGGCATCCGCCTGCCGAAGTATCACGACGTGGCCGCCAAGGAGAAGGACCGCCTCTCGCACCAGGCGTGGGGCATCTTCTACAACTACACGCACGCAGCGGCCATCCATACGTGGATTCCCTCCGACGACGAAATGGACTGGCTCGCCCAGAAGTATCCGCGCACGTTCAACCAGCTTTACCGGCCGCGTTACGAACACTGGCGCCGCGAGCAGCAGGAAGGCAGGCGCTTCTACAACAACTCGCTGCCGATGCTGTGCCAGATCTGCCAGATTCCGATGGCCTTCACCGAGCCCGACGATCCGACGAAGACCTGCTACCGCGAGAGCGACTACCTGGGCAACAAGTTCCACTTCTGCTCGGACGGCTGCAAGGACATCTTCGACAACGAGCCGCAGAAGTACGTGCAGGCGTGGCTGCCCGTGCACCAGATCCACCAGGGCAACTGCTTCGAGCCCGACGTGGACCCCACGGCCAGCGACTTCGACCCGATGCGCGAAGTGCTGCGCTACTACCACATCACCCCGGGCGCGGACGGTCACGAGTTCGACGACTCGCCCGACTGCGCGAACTGGCGGCGCTGGACCGGCAAGCCCGCACACGGCGGCGAGACCGCGACGGACGAGGCCACGCCATCCGCACGGGCTGCCTGAAGGCATTCAAAGTCAGTCCAAGCCGCATCGAGCCGCGCAAAAGCGGCGACTATCGAAGGAGACAGATCATGGCCGTAATCGCATTGCACGAAGACTACGCGGGGCCCATGCGCGACCGCGTCGAGAATTTCCACGGCAACCAATTGCTGTATGTGGGCTGGGACGATCACCTGGTGTTCTGCGCGCCGCACTGCATCGCCGTGCAGCCGTCGATGACCTTCGACGCGCTCGCGCGCGACGTCATTCCCGCGATGTATAGCGCGCATCCCGACTGGCCCTCGGTGCGCGCCGAGTCGATCGAGTGGTATCGCGGCAGCGAGCGTTTCGCGCCGGACTTCGACGCGAGCCTTGCTGAGAACGGGCTCGGCCACAAGGCCGTGCTGCGCCTGCGCACGCCGGGCCTCACGGGCATCGGCGGCTCGTGCAGCTAGCCGCCGGCCAAGCAGAAGGAGCTGAGCATCATGAGCTATCAATTGACCATCGAGCCCATCGGCCAGACTATCGAGATCGAAGAGGATCAGACGATGCTCGACGCCTGCCTGCGAGCGGGCGTCTGGCTGCCGCACGCGTGCTGCCACGGTCTGTGCGCGACCTGCAAAGTCCAGGTCGTGGACGGCGATGTGGAGCACGGCGAGGCCTCGCCGTTCGCGCTGATGGACTTCGAGCGCGACGAGGGCAAGTGCCTCGCGTGCTGCGCGCGCGTGCAGTCCGATGTAACGATCGAGGCCGACATCGACGAGGACCCCGACGCGCGCCACTTCCCGGTGCGCGACCACGTGGGGCGCGTTGCTGAAGTGGTCGATCTCACCCCGACCATCAAGGGCATCTTCGTGGAGCTCGAAGGCGCCGGCATCGAGTTCCAGGCGGGCCAGTACGTGAACGTGCAGATTCCGGGGGAAAGCGTGCCACGCGCGTTCTCGCTTGCGGGGGAACCCGGCGAGCAAGGCGCGAGCGCGCGCATCGAGCTCAACGTGCGCATCGTGCCGGGCGGCAAAGGCACGACGTATCTGCACGAGCAACTGAAGCCCGGCGACGCGCTGCGCTTCGCCGGCCCGTTCGGCCGCTTCTTCGTGCGCCGCTCCGACCCGCAGCCCATCATCCTCATCGCGGGCGGCTCGGGGCTCTCGAGCCCCAAGTCGATGCTGCTCGACCTGCTCGCGCAAGGCGAGTCGCGCCCGATCACGCTGCTCTACGGCGCGCGCAGCCGCGCCGAGCTCTACTACCACGACCTCTTTCGCGAGCTCGAGCAAGCCCACCGGAACTTCAGCTACGTGCCCGCGCTTTCCGACGAGCCCGCCGATTCGTCTTGGGACGGCTTTCGCGGCTACGTGCACGACGCGGCGCGAACGCATTTCTCGGGCGATTTTCGCGGCCACAAGGCGTATTTGTGCGGGCCGCCTCCGATGATCGAAGCCGCCATCCGCACGCTCATGCAGGGCCAGCTTTTCGAACGCGACATCTATACCGAGAAGTTCCTCACGCATGCGGACGGCGAGCAGGCCGCCGCGCGAAGCCCGCTTTTCAAATCGATCTGATCACAGAACCCGCCCCCCACTATCAGGAGACGACATCATGAATCATCAGGCCATCGACGCCCTGCTCGCCAAAATCAGCGCGCCCACCACGGGCGAGCCACAGGCACGGACCAAATCGATCGTTGATCGCATCGTGCGCGACCTGTTCTACACGATCGAAGACTTCGACGTGACGCCCGACGAATTCTGGACCGCCCTCAACTATCTCGCCGCGGCGGGGCCGGAGCTGGGCCTCATTGCGGCGGGACTCGGCTTCGAGCATTTTCTCGACGTGCGCCTCGACGAAGCGGAGGCGAAGCTCGGGCTCGAAGGCGGCACGCCGCGCACGATCGAAGGGCCGCTCTATGTGGCGGGCGCACCAGAGTCGGCTGGGCATGCGCGCATCGACAACGGCACGAGCCCCGGCGAAACGCTGCTCATGCGCGGCCGCGTGCTGGGCGAGGATGGCGCGCCGGTTGCCGGCGCGCTCGTCGAGGTGTGGCACGCGAATCATCTCGGCAACTACTCGCACTTCGACGCGACGCAGCCGCCCTTCCATCTGCGCGCGTCGATCCGCACCGGGGCCGACGGAAGCTACAGCTTCCGGAGCATCGTGCCCGTGGGCTACAGCGTGCCGCCCGCCGGCAAGACCGAGCAGTTGCTGGACGCGCTCGGGCGCCACGGTCACCGCCCCGCGCATATCCATTTCTTCGTTCGCGCGCCGGGTCATCGCACGCTCACCACGCAGATCAACATCGACGGCGACCCGCATCTGTGGGACGACTTCGCTTTCGCCACGCGCGACGGCCTCGTGCCCGAAGTGAAGCGCCACGGCCCGGGCGACGGCAAGGCCGTGGGCATCGACGGCCAGTTCGCGCTGATCGACTTCGACTTCAAGCTCTCTCGCGAGCGCGCCGAAGCGCCCGCCAGCGAAGTCGCACGCGCTCGCGCAGCGGCCTGACAAGCCGGATAAACGCATCAGCAAGGCGGACCGCATGACGCTGAACTCCGTGTGGTCCGCCTGACGTTCGCCGCAATTTATTAAGGATTCCAATTTAAATCAGATTCGGAGGAGACAGATGGTCCGTATTGTCAATCTGCGTAACACCGCCGCGCTTGCGACCGGGCTGCTGCTGGCCGGCGCCGCGCACGCGCAAGGCAGCGTCACGTTATACGGCGTGCTGGACGCCAGCCTGCTGTACCTGAGCAAGACCGAGAACCCCACCACGGGCGCCAACGGCGGCAAGTTCATCGGCTTCGGCGACAGCGGCTATTCGCCCTCGCTTTTCGGGCTCAAGGGCACCGAAGACCTCGGCGGCGGCCTGAAGGCCAACTTCACGCTGGAAAGCGGCATCAACATGGGCACCGGCGGCTTCAACGATTCGAACGGCAACCTGTTCGGCCGCCAGGCGTGGGTGGGCCTCAGCGGGGGATTCGGCGACGTCAAGCTCGGCCTGCAATACTCGCCGCTCTTTCTGGCGCTCTACGACCTCGATCCCCGCCTTTCGCTCACGGGCAGCTCGCTATTGCCGTGGCTGAACAATGTGGCGGCCACCGGCATTTTCACGCGCAACGCCGTTTCTTATAGCAGCCCGCAGTTCTACGGGTTCCAGGGCAGCGTGCTGTACGCGTTCGGCAACGTGGCCGGAAATTTCCAGGCCGGCAAGCAGGTTTCCGCGAGCCTCAAATACCAATGGCAGGACCTGATGGTGGAGGCCGCGTATTTCGACAGCAACGCGAGCCCAGCCGCCGATACCGTGCCGCCCACCGACGTGCCCTTCGAAGGCCGCCTGATTGGCGCCTCGTACAAGATCGGCAGTCTCACCGCCAAGGCATCGTTCACGAGCTTTCGCGTGAGCGGCGGCCCGAGCAACAACCTCTACGGCGGCGGACTCGACTACATGCTCACGCCGAGTGTCGACCTGAACGGCGGCGCGTGGTACATGACGGACCGCAACGAGAGTTCGAGCCATGCGGTCCTTGGCTCGCTTGGAGCTTCGTATCTGCTCTCGAAACGTACGACGCTCTACGCTCAGGTTGGCGTCGTGCACAACGACGGCAATGCGCGCCTCGGGCTCGTGACGGGCGAAGGGCTCTCTTCGTCCAACACGATCTTCGCGCCGTCCGGCACGACCACCGCCGTGGATCTCGGCATCCGGCAGACGTTCTGAGCGCTGACGGCTGACGCAGTCGTGCGTTCAAGCGCCGTCTCCTGCACGCCCCTTCACGGGGCGTGCCGCCCTCGCCCCCCCGTGCGCGATCTTGCCTGCCCTGCGTTTCACAGACGCATGTGTTCATGTTCACCTCGCCCGATTCGCCAGCGTCGAGCCGGGTTGGCAGTTAGTTGCATTACCAGGACGGGAGAAACGCACACAACAAACTGCGTGAATGGACGAAGGTTCGCGCACGCCCTCCGCCATTCACGCACCATCAGAAATTACGCGTTGTTGAAAAGTCCTTTTAAAAGCGCATCTCAGTTTGTCTGCTGCAAGGTCAACTGGTTCTCCACTGATTTGACTCCCGGCACCGCCCTCACCACGGACTCCACTCGCGATCTCTGCTCGGAACTTTCCAGTCTGCCTCGCAGGAGCACGGCACCATCCTTCACGCCCACCATCACTTCGGACGCGTCAATCCCTTTGGTGTGTACAAGTTGCTTGCGTATTTGTTTCGCCAATGCCTTGTCATCCGCACTTGGATGGGCATATTGGCGTCGCGTGGAAACGCTCGCCTGCGACGATCCCTGATCGGGCATCGTCTGCGCTGCGGCGAAACAGGACCAGACAGCGGCCACACAAACTATCGACTGAAGCGTGATATTTTTAATCATTTCCATTCCCCATTTCGAGGAGCCTGAAAGCTCCACGGCTATTGGTTCAGATTCGCGCCCGAATACCTCTCACACGCTTTTAAAAATAATGCCTGATCCCGATACCCACGCCTGTTGCGGTTCCCGCCGACAGGCCGCTCACGCCCGAGGTGATCGACAGACCGGTCCCCATGTTCCCCTTGTTGTTGACCACCGCGACCTGACCGTACAACGTCGTTCGAATCGAGAGGTTGTACTCGACCCCGGCGCCAAACAGCAAGGACTTATTGGCCGTTACGTTCCGGTCGAATAATGCATACACGCCTGCGCTGACCACCCAGAATGGGCTCAGATTCGCACGGCCGCCAATGCTGTAGACGCTCACGTTAGACAGCGCGGAATCGATCGACGGGTTCCTGAAGTTACTGAATGCGGCACGCAATGTCGTGGACCCGAGCGTGTAACCCACGCCAGCCGTCCAGGCTCTTGTCGTGACTTCGCTGAGCACCGGATCTCGTGCCTCGTAGTATGCGAGGTCCGCCGATACGCCATAGTGGTTGTAGTTGAGCGCCGCGGACAGACGTCGACCCGCGTTGAAACTGCCCGCCACGCCTCCTGGGGCGTATTCGAACTGGGCGTCCAGACCTGCAATGGTCGGCGTGAGGTAGGTAATGGCGTTGCTATCGAACAGCCCATTGATCCTGATGAGCTGAATATACGGAACAGCCATACTTCCCGTAAAGGACGTTTCATAAGGCGACGAGGACCGCGGATCAGACCGGATCTCGGCAATCACAAATGGCGAGAATTGCAGGCCTGCGCGGAGGCGTCCATAGTCGTCGTTTTGAACCTCGACGAACGCGCGGCGGCCAAATAGATTGCCGTTCGAATTCGAAAACTTTCCGGAGGTCACGCTGAAACCGTCTTCTAGCGCAAATCCAACGTGCGTGCCGCCACCTATATCCTCTTCTCCCTTGATCCCGAAGCGCGACGGCGACAAGCCACTATCCATCAGTTGCAGATCTTGCCCCTTTCCGCCCGGCGACTTCGTCGTAAAGAAGAGTCCTACGTCTAGCGCCCCGTACAAGGTCACAGAGCTCTGCGCCCACGCTTCACCCGCCATCAGCGACGAAATCAATCCAGCAGCGCATAAAGTTGCCATTCTCATTTCACGTCTCCATCGATTTTGTCTATTTATTCAATAAAAAACCACTACTCACGCATCGCCTTAGTCTTGTTATTTATTCGCATGCCTAATTATTAATAGCAGTCAATGCCATCCCGGACGACCTTGTCGTTAACCTTCCGTGCTCCCGCGTCTGTGCGGCCGAAGCGTCAGACCAGGCGTTCCAGAATCTTTTCCGGCGACAAAGGCAAGTCGCGCACGCGGGCACCCGTTGCATTCGCCACGGCATTAGCCAGCGCAGCGCCCGTCGGACCGATGGAGCACTCGCCAGCGCCAAGCGACGCTTCCTCGGTCCGCTCGAGCAGCGCGATTTCGATCGGCGGCACCTCCGCAAAGGACAGGATCGGATAGTCCTGCCACCGGCGCGTCGTAATCTCGGATCGGCTGAACGTGACGCGTTCCTTGAGCGTCCAGCTCAGTGACTGAATGATTCCCCCCTCGATCTGATTCTTCACGCCGTCGGGATTGATCACGCGGCCCACATCAATCGCTGCGGTCACGTTCGTGACGTTGACAATGCCCGTGGTGCGCTCCACCTGGACATCGACGACGATCGCGGCGTACGCCCCGATGTTCTTGTACCGTGCATAGGCGAAGCCGCGTCCACGCCGCCCGTCGCCTTTCGCGCCGGTCTGCCATCCGGAGCGGCTCGCTGCTTCGCGAATGACGGCGATGGCACGCGGATCGCTGAGGTGCGACAAGCGGAATTCGACGGGGTCGGCGTTTGCCGCGAGCGCCAGCTCGTTCATGAACGACTCGATCGCGAACACATTGCCGTATGCGCCCAGCGAGCGCAGCGAGCTGTTGCGGATGGGTGCGTCCAGCAGCAGATGGTTGGTCACTCTCCTGCGCGGCAAATCATAGAGCGGCACTGCATTGCGATCGCCGTTGCCATAGGGCTGCGGAATCTCCGGTGGTGGCGAAGGCTGGAACGGCGTGGCGAGATGCCAGGCGGCCAGCAGATTCACGCCGCCGGGTTGGCCCGGCCGCTGCGCGTGCGAGTTGCTCCACACGTCATAGTTCCAGTCTGCTATCCGGCCATCGCTGGACAAGGCCGCATTCACGCGCATGACCATGGCGGGGCTGATCGGCGCCCACGCGAATTCGTCGTCGCGCATCCATTGGACTTTGACGGGACGCCCCGCTGCTGCACGCGCCAGCAGCGCCGCGTCGAGCGCGACATCGTCTGCGCCGTTATGCCCGTAACAGCCCGAGCCGGGAACGTGCACGACATCGACAGTGTTCGCGGGCATGCCGAGCACGGTGGCAAGATCGCCGCGCAGCGGAAACGCACCCTGCGTGTGGGACCAGACCGTCATGTGTCCGTTCTGGAGCAACGCGACGGAGCACGAGGGGCCAATCGATGCGTGTGACAGGTAGGGGCGCGAGTAGGTCGCCTCCAGGTGCCGCGCGGAATCGGGCGTCGGCGTATCCTGCCCGCCCTCGCTGATGACTTTATCTTTGCTGCGCCATTGAGGCAGCGCTGTTTGAAGCTGATCGACCTCCGGCAGCGCGACGAAGTCGGCGCTCCACTGCGCCCCGTCGATCAACGCACGCCGCGCGGCGATTGCCTGCTCTTCCCGCTCGGCGATCACACCGAGGAAGTCGCCATTGCGAACCACGGAGACAACGCCCGGCAAACGCATGACGGCGCCTTCATTCACGGAAACGAGCTTTGCACCATAGCGCGGGGGCCGCACGATACGGCCGAACAGCATGTTGGGCAGGCGCATGTCCTGGACGAACGCCGCCCCGCCTGTGAACTTCGCGGGCAGATCGATACGCGGCACCGATTGACCAACGAGCTTGTACGCCGCCGGGCGTTTCGCTGTGAAGCCTGCCGTCACCTCGCGCGTCAGCAGGTCCGGATTGTCCTTCACGATGTCCGCATACGTCATGCGCCGGCCGTCGGCGACCTGAATGACACCGCTTTCGACACGAAGGTCCGACTCCGCCACGCCGAGCCGCCGCGCGGCCGCTTCGAGCAGCACGGCCCGCGCCTCGGCGGCAGCGGCACGCAGCGCCGCGCCGCCTTGCTCGATCGATTGGCTGCCGTAGGTGTAAGTCTCGTTCGGGCTGCGGGACGTATCCGCCGATATCATGTGGATGCGCGCCATATCCACGTCGAGTTCGTCGGCAGCGATCTGCGCGAGCGCCGTGAGAATGCCTTGCCCCAGCTCGGCCTTGCCCGTGAAAATCGTCACCGTGCCTTCGACATCGACGCGAATCCAGCCGTCCAGCTTGCGATTGGCGCGAAGATCGGCGGGCAGGTCCGTAACCGCCTGAGCAAACGCGGACAGCGGCGCAAGCGAAAACGTCACGAGCACGGCCCCAGCCAATTTGCCGAACGCGCGCCGGGAAAGTCGAACCGTATTCATGCGCGCCACTCCTTCGCGGCGCGCTGGATTGCGCGGACAATCCGATTGTGCGTACCGCACCGGCACTTCTGGCCGGCCAGCTCGCGCCGTATCGTCTCCTGGTCGGGATTGGCATCGCGCTCCAGCAGGGCTTGCGCGGCGATCAACATCCCACTCGAGCAATAGCCGCACTGCGCGGCCTGCTCCGCCAGAAAGGCCTCCTGCAACAGGTGAAGCTGCTTGCCCTGACCCAAGCCTTCGACCGTTGTCACCCGAGCCGCCCCCACTGCGCCAACGGGAAATACACAGGAGTACGTTGCATCGTGGCCGACCAGTACCCTGCAGGCCCCGCACTGCGCCTCGCCACAGCCAAACTTTGGGCCGTTCAACTGGAGGTCGTTACGCAGCACGTAGAGCAGCGGCGTATCTGAAGCCACATTCAGAACGTGATGTTTGCCATTCACCGTGATCGAAACGCTCATGTCGAATCCCTATGCCTGAGAGACAGAAATTGTCAGGGTGCCGGGTGCGGCGACCCGATCCGTCCGAATGACTAGTGCAGAACGGCTGAACGCGCGGTCAAGGCCGCCCGTCCAAAGCGCGCATCCAGACTGAACGCGCCCGCGCCAAAATAGGTGATCTGCAGCAGGCCGCCAGCCATCGTCACGTTCTTGAGAAAATGAAACAGCTGATTCTGGTCCGCGAAGTGGCGGTGGAAGATCACCGCCGTAACCACGCAAAAGACGGCCATCACGAGCGAGACGAAGCGCACGCGATACCCCGACAGCAGCAGCAGGCCCCCGCCCAGTTCGACGATCACAGCGAAGGCGAACGCAAGCGGCGGCACCGGCAGACCGATGGCCTTGATAAGCCCGACGGTCGCGGCATACGATCCCAGCTTGCCCAGCCCGGTCATGACAAATGGCGCTCCAATCAAGATGCGCCCCAACAGCGGAAGAAACGTGTAACGCTCCATGATGATCTCCTTGATCTTGCAGGGTTATGCCGTACCGGCGCTCGCGCTGGTGTCCCCGGGCAAACCGTAGGAATAGGGACCCACGGCCAGGATGCAAACGCTGGCAATGGCGAGCGCCAGGCCGCATCCTGCAAAACCGGTGTCGTAGCTATGGAAGCGCGTAAACATCACCCCCAACAGCCATGGACCCAGGCCGGCACCGACGGTAAAGATGGAAAAGAACACGCCATACATCTGCCCGAAGCGCTTCAGGCCGAAATAGCGCGAAACGAAAAAGCCCACCATGTCGACTTCCGCACCGGCGGCGAGTCCGATCGCCACGATGCCCAGCACCGGATTGGAATGGCTTCCGAGCAGATAGAGACCGGCAATGGCGAGCGCGAAGAAGGTCGAGGCGACATAGGCTGCGAACACCCGATCCATCAGGTAGCCGGCCAGCAATCGTCCGGCCAGCCCCGCGGCGCCGGCGGCCGCCAGGACGCGCGCCGCCGAGCCCGGCGTCCAGCCCGAATCGACGAGCAACGGGACCACATGCACGAGGGCGCCGTTGACAGCCGTCGAGACCAGCAGCACGGCGATAGCGATGCACCAGAATGAGCGCAGCGCAACCGCCTCGCGAAGACCCAGACCGGGCCCGAGCGAACCCGGGCCGCGTTGCTGACTGACGCGCGGTTCCCGCACCAGCCACGCCACGGCCGGCAACGCTACCACCACGATCGCCGCGCCGAGGCCCAGATACGCGGCACGCCAGCCGAAGGTGCCGATGAGCCACTGAACATACTGCGGAATCAGCGCCGTACCCAGGCCGATGCCGCTCATCGCGACGCCGATGGCCAATCCGCGGCGGCGCTCGAAGTAGCTGGCGATCGACTTGACGTAGCCGATCGGGCTCTGGGCGGCGCCCGTCGCGCCTGTCAAAGCCGTGAGCGCGATGAACCACGGCAGCGTGGTGGTCCGGCCGATCAGCGCGACGTTGAGGCCGAACAGGCAAATCGCCAGCGCCTGGATGCGCCGCACGCCGAACTTGTCCATCAGCAAGCCAACGAAGGGAAGAGCCAGTGCCGACAGCAGCGCGCACAGCGCCGACGCGAAACCCAGCGACGCGCGGTTCCAGCCGAACGCCATCTGCAGCGGGCCCATGAAAACACCAAACGCAAACACGCTGATCGGCCCGTTTCCGACGATCAACCCGAGCGTACCGCCCACAGGTATCAACCAGTTCTCCCCGAAGCTGTCGGTCGCGCTCGACCAACCGTGTTCCGTTTGTTTCACCTGTCTCTCCCTACTTGATTACCGATGCCGGATCGGATCGAACGCTGCTTTCTCTCAGGTATCCTGACGATTTTGAGGTCAATGCGCGCCGGCGCGTGGACCCTGCCCGTGAGACGCTGCGACCTGGATCGTGGTCTTGGTCTCCTGGAATTCCGCGAGGCTTGCGGAGCCGCGGGCCCGGCCCAGGCCGCTCTGCTTGAACCCGCCTTCCTCGTAGCTGTCGGACAAGGTGGCCCAACCGTTCACCCATATCGTGCCTGCCTTGATGGCGCGCACCACGCGCTGTGCACGATCGAGATCGCGGGTGAAGACCGACGCTGCAAGGCCATAGTTCGTGGCGTTGGCGAGACGCACGGCATCGGCCTCGTCCGCGAAGGTCTCGAAGCTCAGCACCGGCCCAAAAATCTCCTGCTGAACCAGCGGAACGTCGACATCAGACGGCTCGATCATCGCCGGTCGAAAGAACGCGCCCTCGGCCAGGGTCCCCTCGAGCACCGGACCGCCGCGGACCAGCACGCGGCCATACCCGGCCGCATCGCGCACGAACGCGTCCACGCGCGCTACGTTGGCCTTGTCGATCAGAGGTCCCATCTGGCTGGAAGGATCGTCAGCGGGTCCCAGCACGACGGCCTCGAGCATGGCCGCGAGCCGGGTACGCCATGCATCGGCGACGCTGCGCTGAACCAGCACACGCGATCCCGCCATGCAGAACTGCCCCGAGAACATCGTGATGGCAGCAACCACTACCGGCGCCACCGTCTCGATGTCCGCGTCTTCGAAGACCACGAGCGGCGTTTTCCCCCCTAGCTCGAGGCTCACGCGCTTCAGACTCTCGGCGGCCTTGGCGGCGATCAGCTTGCCCGTCCTGGTGCTGCCCGTGAAGTTGATGGCGTCGACAAGCGTCGACTCGACGAGGAGCGTCGCACAATCGCTGCCGCTCTCCGTGATCAGATTCACCACGCCTCGGGGGAGACTCGTCGTCGAGGCCAGGGCTTCGGCGATCAAGGCGTTGGTGAGAGCGGTCTGGGCCGGCATCTTGATGACGACCGTGCATCCCGCCGCGAGAGCCGGCCCCAGCGCACGCACGCATAGCGCCAAGGGCGCGTTCCACGGGATGATCAATCCCGCCACCCCGATCGGCTCGTGGGTCGAAATGCCGAAGACGCCCGGCAGGATCTCCGATGCACCGCCCCGCTGCGCGAGCGCGAGACCTGCGTTGTGCCGCAATGTCCCGGGAGCGGTATGCGCTTCGAGCGAGGCCCCGCGGATCGTCTTGCCGGTCTCGCGCGCATTCATGCTGATCAGCGCTTCGGTTCTTGCCTCGAGCTGGTCGGCCAGCTCCATCAAGGCACGCGCGCGCAACTGGCGGTCATGCGCCCATTGCGTGTGGTCGAACGCCCGGCGCGCAGCGGCGATCGCCAACTCAGCTTCAGCGCGCTGCCCGTCGTAGAACTCACCGAGCACCATGCCAGTCGAGGGATTGATCGATACGCCCACCGTGCCCGATTGAGCCCATGCGCCATCGATCCAGAGACGCGTCGTTGTCATTGCTGCACCTCGCGATTCATGACGTCCGCACACTTCAGAATCGCGCTTCGGCATTCCGACACCATGCGTTCGATCAGTTCGGCGCAAGTCGGCACATCGTCGATAAGACCGATCGATTGACTCGCCCAGACGAGCCCATCGTCGACCGCGCCGCTCTCGAGTGCAGCTCGACCTCGCGCCCCGGCAACGAGAGGCTGCAACTCCGGAAACGCGGCACCCTGTGGCCGTCGTTCCAGCGCGACGACCGCTTCCGAGACGGTATTGCGCAACACTCTGCCCGTGTTCCTCAGCGTCCGGAAAATCAGCGTCGTGTCGCGCTCCGACGCAGCGAGCAAAGCTTGTTTGATGTTCGGATGCAGCGGCGCCTCGCGCGTGGCGCAGAAACGCGTCCCCATGTTGACGCCATCGGCACCGAGTACCAGCGCGGCGGCCATACCCGCGCCGTCGGCGACGCCGCCCGAGGCGAGAATGGGCACATCGAGCTTGCGTGCCGCCGCGCGGATCAGCACGAAAGCGCCGATGTCGTCTTCTCCGGGATGCCCGGCCGCCTCGAATCCGTCGATCGAGACCGCGTCGACACCCTGCCTCTGGGCCGACAGCGCGTGCCGAACCGACGTGCACTTGTGTATGACCGTAGTCCCATGTGCTTTCGCCCTGGCAATCACCGCGCCCAGTTCGCTACCTGCCGTCTCGAGCACGGGCACATCGCGACCGAGGATGACATCGAGGTACTCGTCGTATCGGGGCGGATTGCTGGTAGGCAGCACGGTGAGGTTCACCCCGAACGGCCGCGACGTCATCCGCCTGCAGCGATCGATCTCCTCCCCCAGGGCTTCTGGCGTGGGCTGGGTCAATGCGGTCAGCACGCCCAGGCCACCGGCATTGGACACGGCGGAGGCAAGCTCCGCGCGCCCCACCCACTGCATCCCGCCTTGCACGATGGGATATTGAATCTTGAGCAACTCTGTCAACCGGGTTCGCACAACGTCATCCTCCTTTTCAATTACCGTTCCCGCGTCGCCCCGCTAGCGCGCGGCAGCTTCGACCACGGTGTTGCTCAAGCCACCGAGCATGCGGCCCTCGCCGGTCTCGACCAGCGTCGCCGTGACGACATCGCCGGCACGCAGGAACGGGCGCCCCCTGGTCATCTCCACGCGCAGTTCGTCCCGTCGGATTTCATCGTGAAGAAGGTGGGTCTGGATGATCTCGACCATGCGCGCCGTGACTGGCGTCGTCACCCCACCGGGCGTGCCGGTCAGCAGCAGATCGCCTGGGTGCATGTCGAGGACGGTGCCCACGAAGTTGAGCGTCTCCACGGGCTTCCAGATCAACTGTTGCGAGCTCGCATGCTGCCGCAGCTCGCCATTGACATGCAGACGGATCTCGAGCCGTTCGAGGGCCGCCGCTACCTCGTCGGGTTCGAGGAGCCACATGACGGGTCCGACTGGACAGAAAGTGCGATAGCTCTTGCCCCGGAACCACTGCAGCAATGACTCGCCGAACTGGACATCGCGCGCGGATACATCGTTGCAAAGCACGACACCCGCAACGTACTCGCCGATGTTTTCCTCAGTGATGCGATCCTGGGCGCCAATCGGCTTGCGGATCACCAGCGCAAACTCGACCTCGTAGTCGAGCAGTTCGACCTCCGGCGGACGAACGATATCGTCATAGGGGCCCGTGATCGACGATCCGGCCTTGCCGAAGATGAGATTGCTCTTGCGCTCGGCGTGCTTCGCTTCCTGCGCATGCGACACGTAGTTGAGGCCCTGGCAGATCAGCGCGGCCCCCGATGTCACCGGTGACAGCAGTGTTGCGGCCTTGATCGTCACGGCCTGGCGTTCATCGGCCGGGCCGATGCCGGATGGCTGTGCAAGGAACTCCGCTGTCGTCGCGCATTGCACGGCAAGCGGGACCAGGCGAACCGCGTCGTCCGCGCTGTGCGGCGCAGCGCCAATGAGTTCGCCCCAGTGGACGACACCGTTATCCCCGTATCGAACGATCAGTCTCGACATGTTCTACTCTCCATTTCTTTAACCCGCTCCGCACCGTTGCGTCACGCCGGCCGGTGTGTCGCGTTGTTCATCGAACCTCAGAAAGCCACGTTGTCCGCGCCTTTCAGGTCAAGCAGCGCACGCGCTTCCGCGGGCGAGGCGATCTCCAGCGACAGCGACTCGAGAATGCCGCGCAGCAGCGTCACCTGTTCCGCGTTCGAAGTCGCGAGCCGTCCTTTGCCCGCATACAGACTGTCCTCGAGGCCCACGCGGGCATGGCCGCCGTTGAGCGCGCCCATCGTCGTGAAGCCAAGCTGGTGGCGTCCCACGGCCATGATCGACCACAGATAGTCGTTACCGAACAGCTTGTCGGCAATCCGTTTGGCATGCAGAAGATTTTCCGTGTCCGCACCCTGGCCACCGAGCACGCCGAAGATCGACTGCACGAACAACGGCGGCTTGACCAGTTTTCGGTCGAGAAAGTTGGCGAGCGTGTACAGGTGAGCGGTGTCGTAGCACTCGAACTCGAAACGCGTGCCATGGCCCTTGCCGAGGCGCTCGAGAATTTGCTCGATATCGGAGAACGTATTGCGAAAGATCCAGTCTCGCGAGCGCTCGAGATAAGGCGCTTCCCAGGTGTGCTGAAAGTCCTTGTAGCGCTCGAGGGCCGGAAATAACCCGAAGTTCATCGATCCCATGTTCAACGACGCCAGCTCCGGCGACGCGCGCATCGCCGCGGCCAGCCGGTCGTCCAGCGACATGCCCTGCCCGCCGCCTGTCGTGATGTTCACGATGGCATCGCAAGCCTCCCGGATGCGGGGAAGAAACTCCATGAAGATGTCGGGATCGGGACTCGGGCTGCCGTCGCCTGGGTTGCGCGCGTGGAGGTGCAAGACGGCCGCGCCGGCTTCGGCCGCCGCAATGGATTCGCGTGCAATCTCGTCCGGCGTCACCGGCAAATACGGACTCATCGAAGGCGTGTGGATCGAGCCCGTGACGGCACAACTCAGGACGACTTTGTGGGGCGCTCGCGGCTGGCTCACGACGTGCTCCTTTCTGCCAGCTCGGAATCCTCACGAAGGCGAATGAGCAATTTTCCCGCGTTGCCGCCCTCGTACAGCGTCTGGATCAGTCCGGGCGCGGACTCGATGCCTTCACGCATATCTTCGCGATACTTCAACTTGCCGTCGCGAATCCAGCCCGCCAGGTCGGCGATCGCCTCTTCGTAGCGCGCAGCGAAGTCCGTCGTGAGAAAGCCACGCATGGTGGCGCGCTTGACCAGCAGATGCCGCTCCGGTCGCGGACCCTGATTCCACGGCTCCCAGCTTGCGAACGACGCCGTGCCGCAGATGGCGATGCGTGCATGCACGTTGATCTGGCGAAGCACGGCATCGAGCGCCGCACCGGACGTATTGTCGTAGTACACGTCGATGCCATCGGGGCATGCCTTGCGCAGCGCGGCGTCGATGTCGGCCTCGCGCTTGTAGTCGATGGCGACGTCGTAGCCGAACTCCTCGACGCATTGCCGGACCTTGTCTTCCCCGCCCGCAATGCCCACGACCCTGCAACCCTTGATACGCGCGATCTGGCCCACGGCGGAACCGACGGCACCAGCCGCAGTCGACACGACGACCGTCTCGCCCGGCTTGGGCTGACACACATCGAGCAGGCCGAAGTACGCAGTGAGCCCATTGAGCCCGAGCACGCCCAGCGACAAAGACAAGGAAAGATCGCGCTCGAGCACCTTGCGCATGACTTGTTCAGGGCGCACGGCCGCATAATCCTGCCAGCCGAAAATGCCCATCACCTGATCGCCCACAGCGTAGTCAGGGTGCCGTGACGAAATGACTTCGCCGACCGAAAAGGCACGCATCGTGTCGCCGACCTCGATCCGGGGCCAGTAGGTGCTCGTGTCGGCGATCCAGCCACGCATTGCGGGATCGACGGACAGGTAGCTGTTACGGACCACGAATTCGCCTTCCGCCGCGGTGGGAAGCGGCGCGACCCGGATGGCAAAATCGTCCGCTTGCGGGATGCCATTGGGCCTGGACTTGAGCCAGACCTGGCGATTAACTTGTTCCATGATTGAATCAGTCTCCGAATTGGATGGGTTCCCAGGTGATGAGATAAAGCGGCAATGCAATTTCCCCTTCGGGGTGACCATTCATGTTGCACTCCGAAGTGTGTCGTGAGGCAGCGCCTCGGGCGAAGCCTCGCCCAGAAAGCGCATCGCGTTGCCCGACAGCAGGAGATGCCGCGTTTCGCTATCGAGGTCCATCTCATCGAGTCGTTGCACAGGCCGGGTATCCTGGATCACGAACGGATGGTCCGTGCCGATACACAGTTGCGTTGCGCCAAAGGTCGCAATTAAATGAGCCAGGGTCGGCCCGTCATAGACGAGTGTGTCGTAGAACAAACTGCGCGCCTGCTCCCAGGGCGACCTTTGATGCGACAACCCGAGTTGCTGCCATCCGGCCGCAAGGCGCGGCAACGTCAGTGCGAAACCGCCTGCGCCGTGGCTGAACGCGATCCGCAGCCGAGGATGGCGATCGAGCACGCCCCCCGTAATCAGCGACGCTGCCGCCAGCGCGTTCTCGCCCGGAAAGGCCACCAGTTGAATCAGCCCCGGGGGGCCCACCAGCCGGTTCATCCCCGCCGCCCTCAGCGGGTGCACGAAGATCGAAGCACCCAGCTCTTCGGCCGCGGCAAAGAACGGCTCGAAGCGCGGGTCGCCGATCACCACGTCGTCGATATTGGTCCCGATCTCTACGCCGCGGAAAGTCCCCTGTTTCATCAGCCGCTCGAGTTCGCGCGCGGCAAGCTCCGGGTCCTGCAGCGGCACGCAGCCGAGCGCGGAAAAGCGCTCGGGCGCCTGCGCCACCATCTCCTCGATCGCGTGGTTGATGTGCCGGCACAGCACGAGCGCGTCCGTGGCCGGCATCCAGTACGACAGCAGCTCCGGCATCGGCGAGAGCACTTGCCGGCCGATACCCGTTTTGTCCATCTGATGAAGACGCTGTTCGACGTCCCAGCATTCGTGCGAGACCGTGCGAAAGACCTTGCCGTCGATCATCACGTTTCGGTGATTGCACTGCGGGGAATCGCACATGTGCGGCCACGACGCGCCCGACGCGGTGCCTGCATACGCGGGGAAATCGTACGGAACGATGTGCGTGTGAATGTCGATGGTCGAGGTGTTCATGCCGCGCCCTCTACCCACGCCTGCCAACCCGAACCGGCACGGTAGGGTTGAACGAGTCCCGTCGCGGACATCCGCGGATCACGGATGCCACCCCAGCCGTCGATGGACTCCGGCACCGGAGGCAGCAGCCTCGGCTCGCGCGGGGAGACCTCGGGAAACTCCTCCATGCCGAAGCTGTACTCGAGCGTCAGACCGTCCGGGTCCAGAAAGTAGAGGAAAACGCTCTCCGATGCCGGATGGCGGCCGGGACCGAAAACGATGGGCACGTCCGCCCGTTTGAACCGGTTGATGGCGACCCCGATGTCGTCGATTGCGGACACCATGAAATTGACGTGATGCAAGCCGTCGCGCGAGCCGAGTCCCACCCCCACGCCATGGTGATATGGGTTGGGCGGAGGCCGCATCAACGTGATGACACCGTCGATGTCGTCCGAGGTCGCAAACCCCAGCACGTTCTGCATGAATGTGACCGCCTCGGCACGACGCGGCGTGCAAAACACCACGTGGCCGATGCGCTGAATCCTGGCGACCGTGGGCTTGAACGTGCGGGACACCGCGATGCCGCGCGGCAGACAAAACTCGAAGGCCGCACCGGTGTTGGGTTCGGCAATACGCCAGGCGCGCACGAGCGAATGAGCGTTGCACTCTTCGGTCGACACTTCGTCCCAGGCAATGTGGTGCTCGCTGAGTCGCGCACCCAGCTCGTCGAAAGCGGATTCATCTTCCAGTGACAACGCAAGCGAGCGGTAGCCCGGCACCGCGGATTCGTGCAGCACCACCACGCAATCGTCAGTACCACAGAGAAACGACGCCGAGCCGTCCGCGTTCAGCCCCATCGGAGTCAGTCCGACGATCTCTTCATAGAATTCGCGGGAGCGGTCCAGATTCGTGACGTTCAAGTCGACTCGGGCGAGTCGCTGGTATCGAAGCATGTTTGTCTCCTTGCGGCGAAGCCTGTGTGCTTCGCCCTTGGCAACCAATGTAAGGTGGCGGCCCGATCGTTTCTATCCGATTTGCGCGCAATAGCAGAGCCTGTATCCGAATTGCGCAGGGAGTTGACCCGGTGGTGTGAAAACCGCGCCCTTCGGGGCACACAGAGGACCGTTGGAGAGGCGGCGCAGGCATTTTCCGCACCGCAGCACGCCGGTGTCAGGCATGCAACCGTGGCAGCGCCCTCATCGGCCGACGCTCGCTTCGAACCACAAGACGGTGCCCGGCACGGCACCTATTGACCCCACCAGGCCCCGCGGCATATGCTTCCAGTTCGGCCGACTGGAACGTCGACCGGTGTCTGGTGGAACTAACATGAACCTGGTCACTCACCACAAGCTTCCCCTGTTGAGGTCGTATGAGCCGGCCGAAACGGGCCAGCATCTAGCCCGTTTTCTAGCGTCCACCAAAGTGACTCCATTGGGCGATCTCGAGCGCCCGGCCCAGGTCAGCGGCATTCACATCGGCGCGTTCTCGATCGCCGTCGTTGCATTGGGGACGGCCGTCTCGCTCGAGGCTGTGGGGGATGGCGACTACGCGGTCATGATCGCGTGCCTGGAAGGCTCGGGTGAAGTGGAGGAAAACGGCCAGGTCTATCCGATGCTTGCTAACCGGGGATATCTGGCCTGCCCTCGCGGCGTGCTACGGGCAAGGTTTTCGCGCGACAGCGTGAGACTCGTGATTCGCATGGAAACCGGCCTGCTCGGGGCACTTCCTCTGCAGAGGAACATGGCTTTCGGCGTCACGAACCCGGCGCTCGCGCCCTGGTTCGACTACGTGCAATTTCTGTTGTCCTCACGAGCGTCGATCGACGCGATTGGCAAAGACTACGGTGTACGCGAGCGCGTCGAAGCGCTGATGGTCACGCTGCTCGAGCGTACCGCGCTTCCAGCCATCCTGGACGACCAGCGCCAGCCCAGTGTGAGTCGCGAGGTCCGGCGCGCCGAGGCGTTCATCCGCGAAAACCTCACGAAAATCTTGAGTCTCGAGGAAATCGCCGATGCGGCGGGAGTCAGCGTGCGGACCTTGCAAGCGAGCTTCAAGCGGCACCATGATGTCTCGCCGATGCGCTACATGCGTGACCTCAGACTGGACGTAGCGCGTGAACAGATCCTTGCCGGCTCCTCGATCACGGACGCCGCATTCGACTGCGGCATCCCGCACGCGGGGCGCTTTGCGCAGTACTACCGGTCACGCTTCGGACACCTGCCGTCCTCGACGGGACCGGGCTCTGAGTCCGAGTCCTGAGCGGTTGCGACAGCGCTTTTTGGCCCCATACGCCTGGAGAAAACCTGGAGCAAGGCGAGAACGCCCCTTGCCGAAGGAGCGCCCCTCTTGACGCGTCGCACGTTGATCGCGGCCCTGCTCAAAGTCGCATCGGGCGCCACCGGAAGCCGTTCTATCTCGCCGTCATCCGGATCGCGCCGTCCAGGCGGATGACCTCGCCATTGAGCATCGGGTTTTCGACGATGGACTGCACCAGCTGTGCATATTCACGCGGCCTGCCGAGGCGCGAGGGAAAGGGTACCTGCGCGCCGAGCGACGCCTGCACGTCCGCTGGCAACCCCATCAACATAGGCGTCTCGAAGATGCCGGGCGCAATGCTCATCACCCGGATGCCGTAAGCGGCCAGTTCACGCGCAATGGGCAAGGTCATACCGACCACACCGGCTTTCGAGGCCGCGTATGCGGCCTGACCAATCTGCCCGTCGAATGCCGCAACCGATGCGGTGGTGACCACTACGCCACGCTCGCCCTCCTCATTGGGCGCATTGTTACGCATCGCCTCAGCGGCCAGGCGGATCATGTTGAACGTTCCAATCAGGTTGATCTGGACTGTCCTGACGAAGCTCGTCAACCCATGGGGTCCCTGCTTGCCCAGTATCTTTTCACCTGTTGCCACGCCGGCGCAGCAAATCAGTCCATGGAGACCGCCGAACTCGGTGGCAGCGAGCGCCACCGCACGCTCCACGGAAATCTCGTCGGTCACATCGGTCTGGATGAATCGCACGGCTGAGCCGAGTTCGCTTATCAATTCCTCGCCCGCTTGCCCGTTGATGTCGGCGAGCACCGCCTTGCCGCCATGACCCACGATCATGCGTGCGGTCGCGGCACCCAATCCACTGGCGCCGCCGCTAATGAGAAAAGTCCTGCCTTGAATCTCCATCTTCCATTCTCCAAATCGTCAGCCCGTCAATTCACGGACGAATACCTTGCATGTGATACAGACGCGTATAAAAACTTCCGCGCGTTATGGGCGCCGTTCTAGACGCGTTCAAAGATCGCCGCAATGCCCTGACCACCGCCAATGCACAGCGTGACCAACGCATAGCGGCCGCCCGTGCGATGCAATTCCGCAATTGCCTTGATCGTGATAATCGCGCCCGTTGCACCCACGGGATGACCGAGCGAGATACCCGAGCCGTTGGGATTGACCTTTGCCGGATCAAGACCCAGCTCGCCGATCACGGCACAGGCCTGCGCGGCGAAGGCCTCGTTGGCTTCGATGACGTCCATGTCCTGGATCTTGAGGCCGGTGCGCTCCAGAACCTTTCGCGTGGCGGGAATGGGGCCGATGCCCATGAAGGCCGGCTCCACGCCGGCATGTGCGTATCCCACCAGGCGCGCAAGCGGCTTGAGACCCAGCGCGTTGACCCGATCGCCGGTTGCGAGCACCACGGCACCGGCACCGTCGTTGATCCCCGAGGCGTTCCCGGCGGTCACCGTGCCGTCCTTCTTGAAGACCGGTTTCATGCCGGCGAGCGTCTCGACAGTGGTGGCAGCACGCACGTGCTCGTCTGTGTCGAACAGCACCAAACCCTTGCGCGTCTTGATCTCGACAGGGACGATTTGCTCTTTGAAGCGCCCCTCTTCGATGGCGACTGCAGCCCGGCGGTGGCTCTCGGCTGCCAGCACATCTTGCTGCTCGCGCGAGATGCCATATCGCTGGGCCACGTTCTCCGCCGTGATGCCCATGTGCATCTTTTCCCACGGGTCGTGCAGAATGCCCACCATGTAATCGATTAGCTCCGAGTTACCCATGCGCGCGCCGTAGCGTGCGGCAGTATCGAGGTAGGGGCCGCGGCTCATGGACTCGGACCCGGCACCGACTGCAATATCGCAATCGCCCTGCCCAAGGGCCTGCGCGGCTGACACGATGGCTTGCAGGCCCGAGCCGCACAGACGGTTCACATTGAAGGCCGGCGTTTCGATGGGACAGCCCGAGTCGATGGCCGCCACACGGCTCAAATAGGCGTCGCTCGGCTCGGTCGGGATCACGTTGCCCATCACCACATGGCCAATCGCATCGGGAGCCACGCCGCTTCGCTCGATGGCCGCCCGCACGGCAGTCGTGGCGAGCTTCGTGTTGGGGACGTCCTTGAGGGCGCCGCCAAAGGTGCCGATTGCGGTGCGGGCGGCGCCGACTACATAGATTTCGCGCTGAGACACAGTACCTCTCCAAATTGAACAACAAAAAATCAGTCAATGGGCGATGAACACAGCCGCCTTTCTGGTGCGGTGAGAACCTGATTCGACGCCGGATTGCAGGCGTCAGGCTCCCTTCACCATCTCCTCGATCACTTTCTTGGCATCGCCGAACACCATCATCGTCTTGTCCATGTAGAACAGCTCGTTGTCGAGGCCTGCGTAGCCCGCCGCCATCGAACGCTTGTTCACGATGATCGTGCGCGCCTTGTACGCCTCGATGATCGGCATGCCCGCGATCGGCGACTTCGGATCGTTCTTCGCCGCCGGGTTCACCACGTCGTTTGCGCCGAGCACGAGCACGACGTCGACCTGACCGAATTCGCCGTTGATGTCCTCCATCTCATGGACGATCTCGTACGGCACTTCGGCTTCCGCGAGCAGCACGTTCATGTGCCCCGGCATGCGGCCCGCCACCGGGTGAATCGCGTACTTCACGTCGACGCCCTTCTCGACGAGCTTGTCGGTCAGCTCCTTCAACGCGTGCTGCGCGCGCGCCACTGCGAGACCGTAGCCCGGCACGATCACGACACTCTCCGCATTGCCCAGCATGAACGCGGCATCGTCGGCCGAGCCCGACTTCACCGGGCGCTGCTCCTGCGCACCGCCCGAAGCCGCCGCGCCCGCTTCCGAGCCAAAGCCGCCGAGAATCACGTTGAAGAACGAGCGGTTCATCGCCTTGCACATGATGTACGAGAGAATCGCACCCGAGGAGCCCACCAGCGACCCGGCGATGATCAGCATCGCGTTGTTCAGCGAGAAGCCGATGCCCGCCGCCGCCCAGCCCGAATACGAGTTCAGCATCGACACCACGACAGGCATGTCCGCCCCGCCGATCGGAATGATGATGAGCACACCCAGCGCGAACGCGATCGCCGTCATGATGATGAACGGCAGCCACGATTGCGTCAGGAAGAACAGGATGCCGAAGCCGATCATGCCGAGCGCGAGCATCAGGTTGATCAGGTGCTGGCCCCCGTAGACCACCGGTGCGCCCTGGAACAGCCTGAACTTGTACTTGCCCGAGAGCTTGCCGAAGGCGATCACCGAACCCGAGAACGTAATCGCGCCCACAAACGTGCCGATGAACAGCTCGATGCGGTTGCCATACGGCAGGAAGCCAGGATACGGCGCATCTGCGGCAACCAGCCCGAACGCGGCTGGCTCCGACACCACCGCATACGCGATGCACACCGCCGCGAGACCAATCAGCGAGTGCATGGCCGCGACGAGTTCGGGCATCTTGGTCATCTCGACGCGCGCGGCGACAAACGCACCGAGCCCGCCACCGACCACCAGCGCCCCGAACAGCAGCGCGAGGCCGAGCCCGAGATTCGAGCCGAACTGCGCGGACTGCTTCGCGATCAGCGCAATGGTGGTGAGAATGGCGATTGCCATGCCCACCATGCCGAACATATTGCCGGCGCGCGCGCTGCGCGGGTTCGACAAGCCCTTGAGCGCCTGGATGAAGCAGACCGACGCCACCAGGTAGAGCAGCGTAACGACGTTCACGCTCACGAAGTTAAGCCCCATCATGCACCCTCCTTCGCGCTCGCCTTCTTCGGCTCCTTCTTGCGGAACATCTCCAGCATGCGCCGCGTGACGAGGAAGCCGCCGAACACATTCACCGCCGCGAGCAGCACGGCGAAGGTGCCGAAGAACTTGCCCTGCGTGCCGACCGTGAGCCCGGTGGCCAGCATCGCGCCCACGATCACGATGGCCGAGATCGCATTGGTCACGGCCATGAGCGGCGTATGCAACGCCGGCGTGACATTCCACACCACGTGATAGCCGACATAGACGGCCAGCACGAAGATGATCAGGTTGATGACGGTATGGTTGATCAGTTCCATTGCCGGGTCTCCTCTCAGGTCTTGCGCGTGACGGCGCCGTCGCGGGCCAGCAGCGTGGCCGCGACGATGTCGTCCGCGAGATCGATATTCAGCGCGCCTTCCTTGGTCACGATCAGCTTCAGGAAGTCGAGCAGGTTGCGCGCGTAGAGCGACGAGGCATCCGCGGGCACCATCGCGGCCAGGTTTGTATGGCCGACGATCGTCACGCCGTGTTTGACCACGATCTGGTCCGCTTCGGTGAGCGGGCAGTTGCCGCCGCGCCGGCCTTCGTATTCCGCGCCGCGTCCTGCAGCGAGGTCGACAAGCACCGAACCCGGTTTCATCGCCTGCACGGTCTCCATCGAGATCAGCGTCGGTGCGGCGCGTCCGGGGATCAACGCGGTGGAGATCACGATATCGGCCTGCTTCGCGCGCTCGTGCACCAAAGCCGACTGGCGCGCGAGCCACGAGGGCGGCATCGGCCGCGCGTAGCCGCCCACGCCTTGCGCCGCTTCACGTTCCTCATCGGTTTCGTACGGCACGTCGACGAACTTCGCCCCGAGCGACTCGATCTGCTCCTTCACCGCAGGACGCACGTCCGAAGCTTCGATCACGGCGCCCATGCGCTTGGCCGTGGCAATCGCCTGCAGACCTGCCACGCCCGCGCCCAGGATCAACACGCGCGCAGCCTTCACAGTGCCGGCGGCCGTCATGAGCATCGGCGTAAAGCGCGGATAATGGTTGGCGGCCACGAGCACCGCCTTGTAGCCGGCAATGTTGGCCTGCGAGGACAGCACGTCGAGGCTCTGCGCGCGCGTGGTGCGTGGCGCGGCTTCGAGCGCGAAGGCGGTAAGCCCGGCCTCGGCAAGCTTCTGCGCATTCTCGGCATTAAAGGGATCGAGCATGCCGACCAGCACCGCGCCGCGCTTCATGAACGCGAGCTCGCTGACCGAAGGCGACTGGACCTTGAGCACGAGCTCGGCGCCGAAGGTGGCGGCCGCATCCGCGACCTGCGCGCCCGCGGCCACATAGGCCTCGTCGGGAAAGCTCGCGCCGGCGCCGGCGCCTGCCTGAATCGTCACTGTGTGACCCTGTGCGACGTACTTCTTCACCGTCTCGGGTGTCGCGGCCACGCGTGTTTCGTTCGCCCGCGTCTCCGCTGGCACTCCGATGCGCATCGCTGAATCCTCCTTCTATTTCCTTAGCTTTCCTACACTTATTGACCGTTTTCGCTCCGCCAATCTGAGCGCTCCATTTCAGTTTTTCGGCGCTTTTCCCGGACTCGAACGCCCAACGAAGTCGGTAACGCGTTGCCGGAATTCATCCGTCAACGCGCATCTCAGAAACGCCTGCTTTTCGCGCTCGAGATGTTGTTCAAGGCCACTCTCTGAAGCCTCGCCCACGAGAGACTTGAACTCCCTGACCGCCGCCCCTGGCGTTTCTATGACCTTGCGCGCAAGCGCGAGCGTATCGCCTTCCACGGCAGACGGATCGCTGACACACTGGACCAGCCCTAACGCACCCGCTTCGTCTGCGCTCAACGCACCGCTGCCCAGCAAAATCTGCAACGCGCGCGCAGAGCCCAAACGCCGTGCCAAATGAAAAGAGAGCCCTCCGTCACTTGAAGTCCCCAACTGCGCGTAGCCAACGACAAAACGGGCAGACTTTGACGCCACAACCCAGTCACATGCCATTGCCAGCGAAAAACCCGCACCTGCTGCTGCACCCTGCACACTGGCGATCACCGGTATCGGCAGCCGCCTGATCGACAGAATGACAGCGTGGAGCGCATTAATGAGCTTCTCGAGAGAGCCATCGGCGTTCTCCAGCCCCTCGAGAATCTGAACCAGATTCCCGCCCGCAGAAAATATCTTCCCTGTCGCCTGGAGAATCACGGCGCGAAATCGCGGGGTATTCCGGATGTCATCCAGCACGCGCAGCAACTCGTCACAGAACGGAATGTCGATTGCATTCGCCTGCTCCGGATTGCTCATCGTAACGACTGCGATGTCGCCGTTTGAGGTCAGAGTAATCTTGCTTTCCATTTATTTCTGGTCCGTGTAAAGCGGATTCGGAATCTGAACCCGGTACGTTCGACGTCGCCTTAGCCGTTCTTCCAAACCGCCTTGCGCTTTTCCAGAAAGGCGTTGACGCCTTCGCGCTGATCATCCCCATCGAAGAGGTCGATGAATCGCTCGCGCTCCAACGCCAGTGCCGCCTTGCGGGGGATACCCTGACGCGCGCTGTGGATCAGTTGCTTGCTGAACGCGACCGCCTGCGGACTCAGGCTGGCGACGCGTTCCGCCATTTTTAGCGCCGCATCCAGCGACTCGCCCTTGCCCACAACCTCCTCCACCAGCCCGATGCGCAAGGCCGTCTCGGCATTCACCCGTTCGTTGGTCAGGATCATGCGCTTGGCCCAGCCCTCGCCCACCAGCCAGGGCAGTGTCTGAGTGCCACATCCGGACGGAAGCAAGCCCACTGCGGTTTCCGGCAAAGCCATCTGCGACTGTTCCTCGGCAACGCGAATGTCGCAAGCAAGCGCGCACTCCAGTCCCCCGCCCATTGCGTAGCCGTTGATTGCGGCGATCACAACCGGGCGTGCCTCCTGCAGTGCTTCAAATGCTTCGCCGAATCTTTGCACCATCAGGCGCGCCTCTACTTTGTCGCCTGCCGCAAAGCGCTTCAACTCCGCGCCCGCGCTGAAAAACTTGTTGCCTTCACCCGTCACCACGACGGCGTAGATGTCCCGATCGTCATTCAATGTGCGGACCATCTCCTTCAGCGCTAGCAGACTTTCAGCGGTGAAGGTATTTGCGGGCGGATTGTTGATGGTCAGGACCGCCGTGTGGCCCTCCTTCCGGAAATCGATCATTCTTTCTCTCCAATAACTGAATAGGTACGACACACCTCGTCAACGCGAGACGCTTGCACGCACGAACGTCTACATGAAGATCGCGTATCGTGTCTGGATTGATGTTTTATGGCCTCGACATCAGATTTCGCGTTCTTTGACGTAACGACCCGGCGCGGCCTCGATCTCTTGATATTTTCCATTGCCGACGTTCTCCGGCGCCGAGACCTCTTTTCCGGAATGCCCTTTGAGCCACGCGGCGTAATGCGGCCACCAGCTTCCCGGCATTGACTGCGCGCTGGCAAGCCACTCGTCGGCGCTGCCACCCACATCTCCGTCGACCCAATAGTTACGCTTATTCCTCGAAAATGGATTGACGGGACCCGTGATGTGGCCGCCTCCACCCAGTACGAACTCGACCTTGCCCCTTGACAGTTTCACGCTCTCGTATCCGGACTTCCAGGGCACCAGGTGATCTTCGCTGGCGTTGAAAACGTAAGTTGGCACATCGATCAAATCCAGGTCTACCGGCTCACCGCACACCGTCATGGCCCCGGGCTGCACCAGCTTGTTTTCCGCATAGCAGTCACGCAAGTAGGATGAGAACATCGGTCCCGGCAAATTGCTGTCGTCGCTGTTCCAATAGAGAAGATCGAATGCCTGCGGCTTCTGGCCTTTCAGGTAATTGTTGATCACGAAGGACCACACGAGGTCGTTCGCGCGCAGGCTGGCAAAAGCCCGCGAAAGCTCCTTTCCGGAGACAACTCCACCTTGGGAGAGCGCTTTCAATCGCTGATCGAGAAAGGCATTGCGTAGATACACGCCGATCTCGCCCGGGTTGGCGTAATCCAGCATGGCAATGAGCAGCGTCATGCTGGCGACCGGATATTTGCCCTTTGAAGCCAGCACCGCGAGCGCGCAAGCTAGCAGAGAGCCGCCAACGCAGTAGCCTAGTGCATTCACCTTCTTCTGCTTCGTGATCTCCGACGCTACCTCGATCGCCGCAATCACGCCCTTCTCGACGTAGTCATCCCACGTGAGGTGCTGCGACGCGGGCGAGGTATTACGCCACGACACGATAAAAACGGTATACCCTTGCGATACGTAGTAGCGAACGAACGAACTTTCGGGTGCGAGGTCCAGTATGTAGAATTTGTTCACTACGGAAGGCACGATAACCAGGGGAACGGCATGCACCTTCTCGGTCGTCGCTCGATACTGGATTAGCTGGATCAGCTCATTTTCGTAGACAACCATGCCGGGCGTATTGGCAAGATTCTCACCCACCTCAAACGCCGCCTCGTCAGAAATGGAGAGATATCCTTTTCCGATATCTTCAGCCATCATTTTCAGGCCGCTTACGAGGCTTTGCCCCTTTGTCTCAATCGCCAGTTTGAGGACTTCCGGGTTGCTGAGCGCATAGTTGGCTGGGGACATGGCATCAAGAAAATGGCGAGCGACAAACGCCACTTCCTCCTTGTCTTTTTCGTCCATGTTCGCGGAGTCAATCACCTGAAGGAGCGCGTCAGATGCAAGCAAATACGACTGCTTGATATAATCGAACAATGGATAGTCCTTCCACTCCTGAGCATCGAAGCGCCGGTCACCCTTTTGAGTGTCAACGACAGAACCCGCGGTGTTCTTCATCCACATGCTCGACCACAGCGCAAACTGCTTTTCGATGTACTCGCCTTCGATTCCAGCAACTTTACCTGCGTTTAATCTATAGAGATCCAGCAAGAGCCGACCTGATTCTATTGCCGGATTTTTCGACACGGAATCGCCGAGCACGCCGGCCCGCCTGGCGGCTTCGGTCAGATAGTCTTGCTGTGCCTGCCAGAGCGCCTGGAATAAACTATCGAGATTAATACTACCGATGGTCGACTGCATGACATTTTCCTCAATGGTCAGATGACTCTACTCTGACTCATTCAAATTATTCACTCTCTTCACGCGATTAAAATAATATGCATTCCTGTATATCAGGCTATGACCATCGCGCCAAAACGCACCCAGTTGCCTTGTATATCGGACGAGATCTCAGTCAGATCCCTGAGCGTCGATTGCGGCGACAAGGTCGGGGGTCAGCGTAAACAGATCTCCCACGAGGCCGTAGTCGGCCACGCTGAAGATCGGTGCTTCTTCGTCCTTGTTGATCGCCACGATCACCTTCGAGTCCTTCATGCCTGCCAAGTGCTGGATCGCGCCCGAGATGCCCACCGCGATGTACAGTTGCGGCGCGACGATCTTGCCGGTCTGGCCGACCTGGTAGTCGTTGGGGACGTAGCCCGCGTCGACTGCCGCGCGCGAGGCGCCCAGTGCGGCGTTGAGCTTGTCGGCGAGCGGCTCCAGAACCTTCGTGTAGTTCTCGCCGCTGCCCAGACCCCGGCCGCCCGAGACGATGATCTTCGCGCTCGTGAGTTCCGGACGGTCGAGCCTGGTGACTTCGCGGCTCACAAATTGTGAGAGGCCGCTGTCTACCGCCGCCTCGATCTTCTCCACCGCTGCGCTGCCGCCTTCGGCCGCCGCAGCGTCGAATGCAGTGGTGCGAACCGTGATGACCTTGATCGGGTCTTGCGACTGAACCGTAGCAATGGCATTGCCCGCGTAGATCGGACGCTCGAACGTGTCCGGCGCATCCACTGCCGTGATGTCCGAGATCTGCGCGACGTCCAGCTTCGCGGCGATGCGCGGCGTGACGTTCTTGCCCGCGGCCGTAGCCGGCGCCAGGATGTGCGTGTAGTTCTTTGCGATCGCAAGGACCGTCGCTTCGACATTCTCCGCGAGGCCCTGCTCGAGCTGCGGCGCGTCGGCCAGCAGCACCTTCGAAACACCGGCGATCTTCGCGGCCGCGTCTGCGGCAGCCTGGGCGTTGTGGCCCGCGATCAGCACATGCACGTCGCCGCCGATTTTCTGCGCGGCGGCCACCGTGTTCTGCGTCGCAACCTTGATCGACACGTTGTCGTGTTCGGCAATAACCAGATTCGTCATTTTGGTTCGTTTCCCTTACAGCACCTTGGCTTCGGTCTTCAGCTTCTCGACCAGCGTCTTCACATCTGGCACCTTCACGCCCGCACTGCGCTTGGGCGGCTCGGCAACCTTCAGGGTCTTCAGACGCGGCGTGACATCGACGCCAAGGTCTTCGGGCTTGATCGTCTCCAGCGGCTTCTTCTTCGCCTTCATGATGTTCGGCAGCGTGACGTAGCGCGGCTCGTTCAGGCGCAGGTCCGTCGTGACCACGGCCGGCAGCTTCAGCGAGAGCGTTTCCGCGCCACCGTCGACTTCACGCGCGACCGTGGCACAGCCATCGGCGATCGTGATCTTCGAAGCGAACGTCGCTTGCGGCAGATTCGCCAGCGCGGCGAGCATCTGGCCGGTCTGGTTCGAATCGTCGTCGATGGCCTGCTTGCCGAGGATCACGAGCTGCGGCTGCTCCTTGTCGACGACCGCCTTGAGCAGCTTCGCCACGGCGAGCGGCTGCAGGTCTTCATTCGACTCGATGAGGATCGCGCGGTCCGCGCCGATCGCCAGCGCCGTGCGCAGCGTTTCCTGGGCCTGTGCGACACCTGCGGAGGCGGCGATCACCTCGGTGACGACGCCGGCTTCCCTCAGGCGCACGGCCTCTTCCACGGCGATTTCGTCGAACGGGTTCATCGACATCTTGACGTTGGCGATATCGACACCCGTACCGTCCGATTTCACGCGGACTTTCACGTTGTAATCGATCACTCTCTTCACTGCTACGACGACTTTCATAACCTGATCTCTGTTCGCATGCGCATTGAACTTTCATCGCTCCCCCACACCTCGCCGCAAGAGCCTATACTGTGGCAAGCCGCTCGGGCAGGTGAAGGCACTGGCTTGCAGTGTATTCACGCCCTGTTGAAATTGGGATGCTCGGCGCGGTCATTTGACGTGACCGTTAATGCCATACGCGATTTAGGCGAACACTTCAGACGCGCACAATAGGCATGGAAAGTGAAAAGGGAACCGTTTCGGTGGTCCTCGTCGAGGAGACGTTGAACCTCGCTCGGCGCGGAGGCCTGGATACCGGTCCTCTACTCGAGGCCGCGGGCATCGCCCCGGCCGTCCTCGCATCACCGCGAAGCCGTATTACCTCCGAGCAGTATGGAACGCTGTGGAACGGTATCGCCCGAGCCATGGATGACGAATTCTTCGGACAAGATTCTCACCCGATGAGAAGCGGTGGCTTTATCGCGATGACGCGCACCGCACTCACTGCTCAGACTGGCGGTCGGGCTCTCGCAAGCGCGGTGGGGTTCATGCGTCTTGTACTCGATGACATCTTCGTGCGAGTTAGCGCGAAAGACAAAAGCGTTCGACTGGAATTTGTGCATTCGAAGCACAAGCAAGCGCCAAGCATGTTTGCTTATGCAACTTACTTTCTGCTTGTTTACGGACTCGTCTGCTGGCTCGTGGGCAATCGCATCTCTGTCTTGCGGGCATGCTTCCAGTGTTCCGAGCCGGCTGCTGTTGACGAATACAAGCTGCTGTTCTGCGAAGACATGACATTTGGACAAGACACGACGTACGTTGACTTGACCGATGACTTTATCGATTTACCCGTTGTTCAAACCAAAAATTCTGTCAAAGCTTTTCTAAGGGATGCACCGGGCAACTTTATCGTCAAATACCGCAATCCCGACTCGCTGGCCGCGCGGGTCCGACGACTTCTACGAGAAAATCCGGCCGAACAGTGGCCCTCGTCAAGTGAGCTGGCAAAGCACTTCCGCCTTTCGGAGGCAACGATGCGACGGCGGCTCAGAACCGAAGGGCAGACATACCTCTCCATTAAGGACCATGTCCGACGCGATTTTGCAATAGGCGCGCTTCAAGGGTCCGACCGCCCCATCGGCCTGATCGCGCAAGAGCTTGGGTTCGCCGAACCCAGTGCGTTCTACCGGGCTTTCCAGAAGTGGACCGGACTGCGCCCCAGCGACTACCGGAGTGAAAAGCATAAGCTGGCCAAATGAGCTATGCCTTCAGGTGATACCGTGTATGCGGTCCTTTCCGCGATGCACATCCTCGCTTCACGGCAATGACGCGCTCAGGAAATGCTCGACGCGCCGGTAGAGCTCGAAGCGGTTGACTTCGAGACACATCGAGTGCGTTCCCTGGCCCAATACCTCCAGACGCTTATAAGGCGCTCCAGTCAAACGCTCAAAGAGCTCGGACGCCATGCGTACGGGTGTATCGACATCCCATTCGCCCAGAATAGCCAAGACCGGAACTTCAATGCCTTGGGGTTCGTAGGTGGGAATGCCTGCGGCCCAATATTGAGTCAGATCCGCCAGCACGCCGTTCGGAGCGTGCAGCACGGGCGGCGTCTGCGACGCACCAAGGGGATCCGTGCTCAGTGCATGCTCCCACCACTGGTTGATTTCGTCCTCCGGACAAAGGAGTTGCGCGGTGCTTGCATCTACCCCGCGAAACCAGCGCCTGCGGGCGTCTTTGAGCGTAACCTTCCGATATGAGGAAAGCGTCGATACCATGAGCGGTCCCAATGCCGACATCCACATCTTTTCAGCCAAGGATAGCGGCGGTGCCGTCCACAGTGGCGGCGAAATCTTCCATAACGGCGCGTACATGACCAGTCGCCGCACCTTTGAGTTGTTCCTTGCGGTGTAACCGCCACAAATGGCCGTACCCCAAGACCACCCAACAAGATTCACGCTTTGCGCACCGGTGCGAGCAAGGACACAATCTACCGCAGCGCTCAGATCGAGAATCGCTTCCGCCGTACGTGCGTGGGGCCGGTTAGCCGGCCTCGCTTCATCATCGATCGGCGGGCGCGACGAAAGACCGTAGCCACGAATGTCGACGGCGTAGACATCGTGACCGTGTGCCGCTGCGAAATCGAGCCACGAGCCACCGCGCAGCGGGGTGTCGAACGCGGATACGCCCGAAAACGTGGCGCCATGAACAAATATCGTCACAGCGCGATTGCCGCGACTCACCTCGGGTGACAAGCATTTGCGCCGGAGGTGAATCTGAACACTGGAAGGCTCCGATGGCACGTAGAAGTCTTCGCAAATCAGGTTCGACGATGGGACTGTTTTTGTCATTTTCGCTCCCTTCTTCCGCATATCCACCGGGTCTCTACGTGAGATCCGTCGAGACGCCGGGTTGAGTGTCGTTCTGTGCGCTGAATATTATTTTGGATGCCTTAATAAATCAACAATAGGGACGCACTCCATTCAAACGTCCAGCATTGGCAAACACACGCTCAGTCCTTGAGACTACGCGCGATCACCATACGTTGAATCTCGCTAGTCCCTTCATAGATCTGCGTAATTCTCGCGTCCCGGTAGTGTCGCTCCACCGGATAGTCTTCCAGATACCCGTAGCCGCCGTGAATCTGGATCGCCTTTGTGCAGACCCACTCCGCGACCTCGGAGGCAAAGAGCTTGGCCTGCGAGGCCTCCGAAAGGCACGGCTTTCCAAGCGTACGCAAACGTGCTGCGTGATGAATCAGCATACGTGCGGCATTGATGCGGGTCGTCATGTCTGCGAGCATATTGCCGATGCTTTGGTGGTCTACGATGGCGGTGCCGAACTGCTTCCGATCCCTGGCATAGGCCAGCGCTTGCTCGAACGCCGCCCTGGCGATACCGACCGCCTGCGCCGCGATGCCAATTCGTCCGCCTTCAAGGTTAGAGAGCGCGATGGCCAAACCCTTGCCCCGCTCCCCAAGGAGCTGGTCCTCGGCAACCGTGCAATCCTCCAGCGTTACGGCGCAGGTGTCGGAGGCACGAATGCCAAGCTTGTGCTCTGGCCGGCCGACGATAAAGCCCGGGGTATCCGTGGGAACGATGAACGCCGAAAGCCCTTTCTTGCCGAGCTCGGCGTCCGTAACGGCGAACACGATCGCAACCTTCGCCCGTTTGGCGTTCGTCACGAACATCTTGCTGCCATTGAGCGTCCACGCCCCATTCTTCAAAACAGCGCGCGTTTTGAGGTTATTCGCTTCGGAGCCCGCTTGTGGTTCAGTCAGGCAGAAGCAGCCGATTTTTCGCCCACGCGCCATGTCTGGAAGATACGTTTGCTTCTGGCGATCGTTCCCGAAGTTCAGGATGGGTCCACAGCCTACAGAGCTATGCACGCTCATCATTGCGGCCGTTGCTGCGCAACCGGCTGCAATTTCTTCAACGGCAATCGCATACGCGACATAGTCCGTATAGGAGCCTCCCCATTCTTCAGGGACGATCATTCCGAGCAACCCCAGCGCTCCCAACTGCGCGACCGCCGCATCGGCTATCCAGTGGTCTTTCTCCCATTGCGCCGCATTGGGGGCAAGCTGCTCTCGAGCAAACTCGCGCGCTGCATCACGGATCATTCTTTGCTCTTCGGTGTAGAACTCTTCCATCGCGTATCCCTCCGTCGACCATGCCCATGCACCTTGGGAAAATCGCCAAGGCCGGCTGCCTGGGACGGTGGTGCAAGCGTGGTGCCAAGTTTAGCCACCAGCAATCGAAAAGGGGATGTTCGACTCGGTCAATCTGCTTGACCGAAATTGCAATTCGCGGGCGAGCCAGGAGTCGCCGGCCGCAACGCGTAACCGCACGGTTAGCGATGTAACGGCGTTGTCGCGACACCGCACACGCAGTCCACCTGGCGCGGAGCATTTTTATAAGCATTTGATTTTATTGGATACACAAGATACATGTTGTTACGCGTGGGCCGTGCACGGGCCGGCGGCCTTTCCTTATACTCCCGCGCATTCGCCTTACTACTCATGCTCGACGCGCCTGGTGCGACGCCGATGCACACAACACCGTGATGCCCATGCTCTCTACCAAGTCCGCCCTGATCGCCGCCCTTGCCGCCGCCGCAAGCCTTTCGTTGACGGCGTGTGTTGCGCCGGGCTATGCGCCTTATGGCGCGCAGCAGGGCTACCAGGGCCAGGCGCCCGCCTATGCCCAGCCTGCCTACGCGCAGCCGGGCACCGTGCAACAGCCCGCCTATGCGCCGCCGCCCCCGCCGCAACAGCCGTATGACACGCAAAGCAACGGCCAGTACGGGGGCCAGTACAACTCGCAATACGGCAATCAATATGGCGCGCAGTACGGCACGATTGCGAATATCAGCCCGATCAGCAATGCTGCGGGCGCTTCGGGCATTGCGGGCACCGTGGTGGGCGCGCTCGTTGGCGGCGTGGTTGGCAATCAGTTTGGCGGCGGGCATGGTCGTGATGCGGCGACGGTTATCGGTGCGCTCGGCGGCGCTTATGCCGGTAATCAGATCGGCCAGCAGATGGGACAGCCCGCGGGCTATCGTATCGATGTGCGGTTGAGCGATGGTTCGATGCGGTCGTTCAATGTGCCGACGCCGGGGGATCTGCGGCCTGGCGATCGAGTTCAGGTGAATGGTAATCAGCTGGCTAGGTATTGAGCGCCTGGCGCGCTTGGTTCGCTATCCTGATTGATGGCGCTTATGCGGGTGCACTTTGTGCCTTAACTTGTTTTCGCGGCGGGCCGCAGGCGTTGCCCCTGTGCGGGGCGGCACCTACTTTTCTTTGCAGCCGCAAAGAAAAGTAGGCAAAAGAAAGCGGCTCACACCGCTAGTGTGACGCTGTCCCCCACTGCCCTGCATATCGGAGCGGCTCCGGGGCATCCGTGTCCTCGCACTCTCCGCGCTAGTGACAAGGGGCTCATCCTTCCCGCCACGCGCTACGCGCGGGCGGAAGGGTCTGCAAGGAAAGCCAAGCGGGCTGGCCGGCGAATGCGCTGGAGGCATCGTCCGGTAAGTGCGCGAAGGTGCGGACCGGAAAATGCGCGGGAGTGCTAATTGGCAAATGCACTGGGGTTCTGCCAGCGAATGCGTTGGGGTTCTGCCGGTAAATGCGTTGGGGTTCTACCGGTAAATGCGTTGGGGTGCTGACTAGTGAATGCACGGTCGGGCTGGCTGGCGAATGCATGGGCGGGCCGCCGATTGAATACGCTGGACTCCTACGAAAACGCGCGCCTCCCCCGGTTTGGGTTATGCCCCACGGCGCGCGCAGCGCCGCCGGATGAATGAGTCCTTAGTCACTCCGCTATACGCCCCGTGGTGACAGACGCTCCGGAGCCGCTCCGAAATACAGGGCAGTGGTGAACTGCGTCACACTGGCGGTTTGAGCGGCTTTCTTTTGCCTACTTTTCTTTGCCGCGGCAAAGAAAAGTAGGTGCCGCCCCGCACAGGGGCAACGCCTGCGGCCCGCCGCGAATCCAAGTTAAGGCCAACGCCACAATAGATTGAAGACGAGCGCCACTCGCACCATGCATGGCAATAGCGCCAGAGCAGCGCGCTCCGATCACGACTGCGTCGCGCTCAGCGGCGAGAAATGCGCTAGCACAGTCGGAAACACAAGCCGAAACCACGGCGTATAAACCTGCGGCGTCCGTACAAACCCGCCGCGAATATCGTCGATTGAGCAATACATGAATGCGTCGGCCTCATCGGCATCCAGTTCAGGAACGCTATCCGAGCGTCCAAAAAAGATATGCCCGTACTCGTGCTCAACGAGCCCCCCCGGCAATTCCGCCCGATAGCTGAACTCGAACGCCTTGGCCAGTTCACACCCGAGGCCCATTTCCTCTCGCAGCCGCCGTTGTGCCGCGTCAACCGTGCGCTCGCCGGGCAGCGGATGCCCGCAACACGTGTTAGTCCACAACCCGCCACAATGATATTTCACGGCCGCGCGCCGCTGTAACAGCAACTCGTCTCGCGCGTTGAACACATAAACCGATACCGCCCGATGCAGCAACCCCTGCTCGTGCGCCGTCAGCTTTTCCATCGTGCCCACTTCGCGGTCGTGCTCGTCAACCAGGATCACCTCGATATCGGCCATAGGTCCGCTCCGTTGCCCTGGCGGCATCAGCGCCGCAGTGTTTGAATCCAGCCCAGCACACCAAGACGCATCAGCGCATAGAACACGCAGGTCAGATGTCCATTGTTCAGGAGTCCACCGGAAGTGAGCAGCGCGCAGACACGCTCCAGCGGCAGGCGCTCGATATCGATTTGCTCGTCGGCGTCCGGCAGCGGCGCGCCCAGGCGCTCGCCGCCGGTGGCGAGAAAACAATGCAGCCGGTTGGCGTGCGTCGCGGGATTCGGCGATACGCTCACGAGCGGCGTGAGCGCCTCGAACCCATAGCCCGTCTCCTCGCGCAGCTCGCGGCGGATGGCGGCTTCGGGGCCGCCGTCCTCGGGCCTCATCCAGCCGCCCGGAATCTCGAGCCCGCTTTCGCGGGTGCCATTGCGATACTGCCGCACGAAGAGCACGTCGCCCTCGCGCGTCTGCGCAAAGGCGCTGACCCAGTCGGGATATTCAAGCACGCAGGCGCTGCGCGGTGGCTGGGCTTCGTCGACGCGCAACCAGTCCTTGCGCACGACCATGTCGTGCTCTCTCAGTACGTAGTCCGATGCAATCAGCATCGTCGGGGCGCCGCCGTTCATGCTCGCTTCCTGGTGCGGAAATCGGCATTCATTATAGGAAATCACCGTTCTTCGTGACGGCTGTTTGCACGGTGCTGGGCCTCGTTGATGCTCCGTGGATAGGGACGAACCCGGCGCTCAGATTCTCCCATGACCTCCACGGTTATTTGTGCATCAACCGCCCCGTCCAGCGCTTTCTCCGAATTTTTTGTTTGCAGTCCTCTACCCCGAAGGACTATTCCGCATATTCGGGCACGCGGCTCGCCGCGCGCTTGCCGGCCTCGTCGCGCTCATCGCGCATCCTTGCCGAAGCTGTAGCCGTTGCCTTGGCCGGGACCGGTGCGGACACACGCACTTGCTTTTGCCCGCCGCGCACAAAGCGGCGTCCCTGCGGCCCGTACACGGCATCGGCTTCGGGGAACATCCACATCAGCGCCACATAAAGCACGCCGCCCACGATCAGCGAAACCGGCACGCTCAAATCGCAGCCCCCTGCGAGATTGCCGAGCGGCCCGATGAACTGGCCCGGCAGATTCACGAACGACAGCCCAATGAACGCGGCAGGCAGCCATGCACCCATCGCGCGCAGATTCCAGCCATGCGTGAACCAGTAATGGCCGCCGCGTCCGCCGCGATTGAAGATCTGCAGGTCGTCCGTGAGATAGAAGCCGCGCCGCTGCAGGAAGCCGATCACCATGATCGCCATCCACGGGCAGCTGAATGTGCAGATAAGGGTCGAGAACGTCGAAACGCTTTCCACGAGGTTGAACGCAAAGCGGCCGACGAAAATGAAGCCAATGGCGAGCGTGCCAATCAGCAGCGTCGCGCGCACCCGGTTGAGCAGCTTGGGGAACATGCTCGACATGTCGAGGCCCGTTCCATAGAGCGCGGTAGTGCCCGTCGACATCCCGCCGACAATCGCGATCAGGCACATCGGCAGCAGGAACCAGCGCGGCGAGACCGCGAGCAGGCCGCCCACGTAGTCGTTCGAGGTGATATAGCTGGGCGCGTGCGTGGCGATGATGGTGGCCGTGGCGAGACCGAAGAAGAACGGCACGAAGGTGGCGATCTGCGCGGCAAACACGGCGCCCATGACACGATGGCGTGGCGTCGTCTCAGGAATGTAGCGGGCCCAGTCGCCGAGCGTCGAGGCGAACGACACCGGGTTGCTCAGCGCGACGAGCACCGAGCCCACGAACGCGGCCCAGAATCCCGCGCCGCCCTGATGCAGCGTGCCCGCATAGTTGACGTCGAAGGCATTGGCGAACGCAAACGCGCCAAGGATGAACATGAAGCTGGCAGCCCACACGGCAATCTTGTTCACCCACAGCATGAAGCGGAACCCGTAGATGCAGACGACCAGCACGAGCACCGCGAACACCATGTACGAGAAACCGAGCGTCCAGACATTCACGGGCACGTTCGCGAGGTCGTGCGCGCCGCCCACGAGCGCGTCGCCCGAACTCCACACCGCCAGCGAGAAAAACGCAATGGACGTGAGCAGCGCGAGAAATGAGCCCACGATCCGCCCGTGAATGCCGAAGTGCGCACCCGATGACACCGGGTCGCTCGTGCCGTTGCGCGGCCCGAACAGGCTCATCGGCGCGAGAATACAGGTGCCCACGAGCACACCGAGGACGATCGAATACAAACTCGCCTTGAACGAGAGGCCGACCAGCACGGGGAAACTGCCGAGCACCGAGGTGGAGAAGGTATTGCAGCCGCCGAACAGCAGCCGGAAGAGATCGATGGGGCGCGCGTAGCGCGAGGCGTCGGGGATGCGCTCGAAACCGAATGTTTCGATCTGCGTAATACTGGTATTTTCAGCCAAGATGTCTCACTCCTTGCAGCGCCGGCCCGATACGGCCGTGAGGATCGCTCTGGGGCCGGCCGGCGCTCGGTATTCATTTCAGGCGCTCACTCTAAATCAGTCGAATACGCGCCGTATTGCTTATTCAAAACGTTTACTTCATGCGTGCGCAATGTATTGCCGCCCGCGTCACGCGCATGCGCGCTCCTCCTCTTCGGCATGCGCGCCGTACACATTGAGCAAGTCCTCGCAAAAGGCGCTCACGATGGGCTTGTCTTCCATGCCCCGCTTGATGGCGAGATGCATCGGCACGTCGAAGCCGAACGCCGTGCGCCCCAGCACCCGGATCAGGCCGCGCTGCTCGAACAGCTGCGCATGATGCTCGGGCAGATAGCCGATATGGCTGCCCGAGAGAATCAGCACGGTGGCTGCGTCGATGCTGTCCGCAATCGCCGTCACCTGGCGCTCGCCGATGCTCGCGAGCTCCTCGGGCACCGGGTAGCTGCGCCAGATCCAGTCGTGCGCGCGCAGCGCATCGAGCGTCACGTGAGGCTCCGCGTGAAAGAGCGGATGCCCGCGCCCGCAGCAGATCACCTGGCGCTCGCTGAAAAGCTCGGTGTAGGTGAGGCCCGCCAGGCGATGCCAGAAGTAGCCAATCGCGAGATCGAGCTGCTGATTCACGAGGCTTTCTTCGAGCTCTTGCGGCGGCGCCACCCGCATCGCGAACCGCACGGCCTGGTCGCGCTTGCGAAACGCGCCAATCGCCTCGGCAAGCCGCGCGTTCTCCACATGCGAGGCCTGCCCGATCAGGCCGATCGAGAGCGTACCCACGAGCTTGCGGTCGATATCGCGCACTTGTGCGACGAACTGCGAAGTCGCCGCAACCAGCGCACGCGCCGAGGCCACGAAGCGCTCGCCCTTCGAAGTCAGGCGAAAGCCGCCGCGCCCGCGCTCGCATAGCGTGAAGCCCACCCGCGCTTCGAGCGCGGAAAGCTGCGCGCTGATGGTCGACTGGCGCACACCGAGCGTGGCTTCGGCGGCGGTGATGCCGCGCGCGTCCACCACGGCTAGAAAGACCCGCACGAGACGCAGGTCGAGGTCAGAGGTATTGGAAAACATGCTGCTACATGGGAAAACCCATGGCCTTGATGCCTTTGATCCATGCCCGCTTCCAGCCGCCTTCGGCGTCGGCGCCGTCGAACGCATGGAACGTGACCTTCGCCGCCAGCCAGCGCACCGGCTCGGGCGGGATGTACGTCGGGCTCAGCTTGGCGATATCGAGCGCCTGTTCCGGGCTGTTGCGCCCGAACAGGATGTTCAGGCCCATGAACGCACCGAAACGGCTCGCCGCCACGCCAAAGCCCGTGTAGCCCGCCACGAACACGCCCTTGCCGCCGAGGTAACGCTTGGCGAACACCGAGCCGCGCGAGCAGTAGTCGATCGGGCCGCCCCATGCGTGCGAGAAGCGCACGTCGCACAGTTGCGGGAAGGTGTTGTAGAACGCCTGCGCGAGCCGGTAGTAGGTTTCGCGCTGCTGGTCCTGCTGCGGGTTCGGATCGCCGTCGAAGTGATAGCTCACGAGGCCGCCGAAGATGATGTTGTTGTTCTTCGTGAGGCGGAAGTAGTTAAGCTGCGTGCGCGTGTCGTAAATGCCCTGGCGGTTCTTCCAGCCAATGCGCTCGAGCTGCTCTTCGGTGAGCGGCTCCGTGGCGAGCACGTGATCGCGCACCTGCAGCACGCGCCGGTTGATGTCAGGAATGCCAACCTTTGCCGTGCCGCTGCCGAACAGCACGCGCGGCGCGCGCACGCTGCCATCGGGCGTCTTGACGTAGACCGTCTCGCCTTCGTCCTTCACGCTCAGGAGCGGGGTGTGCTCATAGAGCCGCACGCCCAGCGAGAGCGCCGCACGCTTCAGACCCCACGCGAGCTTGGCCGGGTGCACGATGCCGCTGCGGTTGCGCGACCACAGCGCGCCCGCGAAGAGCGGCGAATCCAACTGCTCGCGCGTGGCCTGCTCGCCGAGCAGCACCACATCGTGGCCATATTCGGTGTGCAGATCGTAGTCGGCGCGCAGGTGCTGGACGTGGTCCGGATCCACCGCCACCGTCATTTCGCCATTCCATTCGATGTCGGCGTCGATGTCGTAGCGCTTGAGCGTGTCCTCGAAGCCGTCCAGATTGCGATGGCCGAATTCCTCGAGCTGCGCGATGTCGTTCGGAAACACGCGCACCGCGTTGGGCAGGCCGTGCATCACCGAGGTCGAGATGATGCCGCCCGCGCGGCCCGAAGCGCCATGCGCGACGCGGCCCGCTTCGATCACCACCACGTCGAGCTCGGGCATCTGCTCCTTCGCCTGCACGGCGGCCCAGAGCCCCGTGAAGCCGCCGCCGACGATCAGCAGATCGGCAGTGGTGTCGCGCGTGAGCTTGGGCTCGGCGGCCGGCTGAGCCGGATTGTCGAGCCAGTACGGGGAGAGCTTGGTGCGCGAGAGCGCGTCTTCGACGCTCAATGCGCTAGGCTTGCGTGCCGCCTTGCGCGCGGCGGCGGGCGCCGGCATGCCGGCTTCGTAGAGTTGAGCGCTTTCACTCATGATGGACTTCGCTGCTTCAGGCGTGAGGGAAAGGCGCCGCCCCGCACGGGGCGGCGCGGCTTACTGCTGTTCGAGCAGGACGTAGAACTTCTTGGCGTCCACGAGGGTCTCCCAGCGGCCCGCGAAGCCCGCCGGCAGCAGATAGCCCTCGCCTGCCTTGAATTCCTTGCGGCCGCCGTTCACGTCGATCAGCGCGATCTTGCCTTCGACGAGCCAGACGGCTTCGTCGGCGGTCGTGGCGGGGAAATCCACCGCGCCCACCTTGCCTTCCCACCAGCCGATCGCGTACTTGCCGCTCTGTCCCTCAGTGGCGCGCCAGTCGCTTTCGTCCATGCCGAATTCGAGTTTGGTGAATTCGCCCAGACCTGCGCCCAGTTGCACGATGTCCTGAATCAGCTTGCTCATAAATGTCCTGTTTTGTTCAATTGGATCGGTAAGCGCAAAGTTACCGATTCGCGCTGTCCCGGTATGCCCTGTCTCAGGGGGGACAAGCTGCGTTTCGACGGATTCGGGGCGCGTGCAACGGCGGGTGCAACTGCACGTGCAACGGCGCTTGCAACGCTTCGGCTATAATGGGTTCGCCTTTCAATTGGGGCACGCCATGCAGATCTCCGTCCCCCCGCAAGTAAGCGAATCCTCGAATAATTTCCCGCTGTCGTTCAAGACGCTCGGCAATGTGATTGAAGCCGTCGGCACGCCCGATTTCGTGCGGCGTCTCACGCTATTGCTCAACGAAGTCATTCCGCTGAACGTCGTGCACCTCGAGCGCTCGCGCGCCGATAGCACGATGCCCAACGGCTTTCGCTGCGAATGGATCGGCAGCAGCGGCGTGGGCATGGACACCGGCACGATCTCCGAGGTCATGACGCTCTACTACGATCGCTTCTACGAAAGCGATCCGCTGTTTGCCGGCATTCGTGGCAAGATCGGCACCATGCTGGTGGTGCGCGACATCGGCGCGATTCCGCCCGGCGAGTTCCGCCAGCGGCTGTTCGACGAGGCGCTGATCGCCCATGAATGCGTGCTCGCGCGCGGCACGCGCCACGCCCAGCATTCCATCGCGATCGAGCGCTCGCTCGACGCGCCGCCGTTTTCGCTCGCGGAAATGAGCCTGTTTCGCAATGTGAGCGACTTTCTGTTTCCGCTGCTCGAGCTGCATGCCTCGACCAGCGCGGCCAAGCGCGTGGCGCATCCGACCTCGTTTCTGCACCCGCTCGCGCAATTCGACGCGCGCATCGCGGCCGACTGCGTGCGCCTCTCGAAGCGCGAATACGAAATCTGCGCGCACCTCATCACGGGCAAGACGGTGCCCGAGGCCGCCGAAATCGTCGGCGTGCGCGCGGCCACGGCCGAGACCTATGTGAAGCGCGCCTTCGCCAAGCTGGGCGTGCGCACCAAGCGCGAACTGGTCGCCTGGGGGCACGGCGCGCCCCTGCTGCACGCGCTGTAACCGCCCCGCCAACGCCCGAAACACCGGCAACGCCGCCTGCATTGGCGCAGCCGCGCTTGCGCGCCGCCCCTCCCGGAATACCCCTCTTCATCGCCGGCGTAATGCCCCGCTTACATCGACTCGAATCGATGTGAACATCTGAATTTCATTATTTACACGGGCTGCGGCTCGCCTACCATCATCGGGTCGCATCACCCACAATCGGAGACACGGTCCATGCAACGCGAACTCAACCAGCCGCTCGGCGGCAACGACATGCCGCGCTTCGGCGGCATCGCCACCATGATGCGCCTGCCGCACGCCGCCACCACGGAAGGCCTCGACGCCTGCTTCGTGGGCGTGCCGCTCGATATCGGCACCTCGAACCGCTCGGGCGCGCGCTTCGGCCCGCGCCAGATCCGCTCGGAATCGGTGCTGCTGCGCCCGTACAACATGGCGACGCGCGCGGCGCCGTTCGATTCGCTGCAAGTGGCCGATATCGGCGACGTCGCGACCAACCCCTATAACCTCAAGGACTCGATCCGCCTGATCGAAGAGGCCTACGACGAGATCGTCGCGAACGGCTGCCGGCCGATCACGCTGGGCGGCGATCACACGATCGCGTGGCCGATCCTGCGCGCGCTGCACAAGAAGTACGGCAAGGTGGCCGTGGTGCACGTGGATGCGCACGCCGACGTGAACGACACGATGTTCGGCGAGAAGATCGCGCACGGTACGCCGTTCCGCCGCGCGGTGGAAGACGGCCTGCTCCAGTGCGATAAGGTCACGCAGATCGGCCTGCGCGGCACCGGCTATCACGCCGAGGACTTCGACTGGTGCCGCAAGCAGGGCTTCACCGTCGTGCAGGCCGAAGCCTGCTGGAACAAGTCGCTCGCGCCGCTGATGGAAGAAGTGCGCGCGCGCGTGGGCGATACGCCCGTGTATCTGAGCTTCGACATCGACGGGCTCGACCCCGCGTTCGCACCCGGCACGGGCACGCCCGAAGTGGGCGGCCTCACCGTGCAGCAGGGCCTCGAAATCATTCGCGGCATGAAGGGCCTCAATCTGGTGGGCGCCGATCTCGTGGAAGTTGCGCCGCCTTACGACCAGGCCGGCACGACCGCGCTCGTGGGCGCGAATCTCGCCTACGAAATGCTCTGCGTCATGCCGGGCGTGGCGTACCGCTAAAACCGGAGAGACCCATACGATGGCTACGATATCTACGCTAGCGACGCCCGCCGCCGACGAAAACGTCTTCGTCCTGCCCGCCGCGACCATCGCCGGCAAGCTGGTGAGCAGCGAAGGCGGCGCGCACGACGCAACGCCCATCTTCAACGCCTCGACGGGCGCCACGATCGGCTGGCAGGAGCATGCCAGCGCCGCGCTCGTCGACACGGCCGTGCGCGCTGCACATAAGGCGCTCGCCGCGTGGCGCGGCACGACGCCCGCCGCGCGCGGCAAGCTGCTGAAAAAGATCGCCGGGCTGATCGAGGCGAACCGCGCGCGCCTCGCCGCGATGCAAATGCAGGTGAGCGGCAAGCCGCCGATCGAAGCGGACATCGACGTGGGCGACGCCGCCGCCACGTTCAACTATTACGCCGATCTGTGTCTCGACGAGAAGGCTTTCGCCCCCGAAGCGCTCGCGCTGCCGGACGATACCGTGACCGGCGAGCGCTTCTATGAAGCCGTCGGCGTGGCCGCGCTGATCGTGCCGTGGAACTTCCCGATGGTCACCACGGCATGGAAGATCGCCCCGGCGCTGGCCGCCGGTTGCACGGTGGTGCTCAAGCCTTCCGAGATCACCTCGCCGGTCGAGCACCTGCTCGCCGAGATCATCAACGAAGCGGGCGTGCCCGCAGGCGTCGTCAACCTCGTGAACGGCGGCGGCGCTGTGGGCGCGCTGCTCACCGCTCATCCGCTCGTCGACAAGATCTCGTTCACGGGCAGCACGGCGTCGGGCACCAAGGTGATGCAGGCAGCCGCGCAGGACATGAAGCGCCTCACGCTGGAACTGGGCGGCAAGTCCGCGCTCATCGTGCGCGCGGACGCCGACATCGAACGCGCCGTGACGCTCGCCGTGGGCGGCGCGTTCACAAATGCGGGGCAGATGTGCTCCGCCACCGCGCGCATCCTCGTGCACGACGACGTGTACCGCAAGTTCATGGCCGCGTTCGAGACTGCCGTGCGCGCGCTCGTGGTCGGGCCGCCGCAAAGCGACAATGTCGCGATGGGGCCACTCGTTTGCGCGGCGCAGCGCGCGCGCGTGCAGGCGCTCGTCGAGCAAGGCGTGCAGGCCGGCGCCTCGGTCGCGTTTTCGGGCAGCCTCGAGCATGCCTGCGCGGACGGCTTCTTCATGCCACCCGTGGTGATTGCGGAGCCGCCGGCGGACAACCTGCTCTGGACCGACGAAGTGTTCGGGCCGGTGGCATGCGTCAAGTCCTTCCGCACCGATGAAGAAGCGATCGCGCTCGCCAACGACACGCGCTATGGCCTGGTCGCGACGGTCGTGACCGCCGATCGCGAAGCGGCGCGGCGCTACAAGGCGCAGTTGCGCGCGGGCCTCGTGTGGATCAACACGCCGCAACTGATCTTCCCGCAAGTCTGCTGGGGCGGGCTGGGGTTGAGCGGCATCGGGCGCGAGTTGGGCCTGGCCGGGCTGCGCAGCTATCAGGAGTTGCGGCACGTACTGGCCGACATCGGCTAAAGCGGCGGCGCGGCGCTTCACGGCGCCGCGCCGTCTGACTTCATTTCGAATTAGTTAGTTATACCTGGCACTGGCACTACGTCGCGATGCCTTGAACGGCGCCCTCACCCCGCGCGGCGCTGCGGTGCCGCCGTCACCAGTGCCGCGCAGCACGGCACGACGCACAGCAACACGAGCAGCATCCAGAAGGCCGTCTCGAGGCCAAGCGCCTTGGCGACGAAGCCCACACCCGCGGGCCCGACGAGGATACCGGCATAGCCCGTGGTCGTAATCGCGGCAATCGCGAGCGCGGCCGGCATGACCTGCTGCGCGCCCGCACGGCGAAACAGCACGGGCACGATATTCGACGCGCCTAGCCCGATCAGCAGAAAACCCGCCAGCGCCAGCGCGGCAAACGGCGAGGCCAGCAGCACCACAAAGCCCCCCGCCGCCACCACGCCGCCCCAGACCAGCGTGGCGCGGTCGCCGATGCGCGCCGTCACGGCGTCGCCGGTCAGTCGCCCCGCCGTCATCGCGATGGCGAACAGCATGTAGCCCACGCCCCCTTGCGCCGCGGCCACGATCCCCTTGCCCGTGATCAGCAGCGCGCTCCAGTCGAGCAGCGCGCCTTCGGCCAGAAACGTGATGCCGGTGAGCCCAGCAATGAGCAGGACGACGCCGCGCGGCGTCACGAAGAGCGGGCCGCGCTGGGCCTGAGCCGCGCGCAGCAGCCGGGGCCGCGCCACGAACATCGCAATCAGCATGAGCGCGGAGCACAGCACGGTGCTCTCGAATGCGCCAAGGTGCAGCGAGAGCAGGAAGGTCATGAACATCGATCCCGCGAAGCCGCCCACGCTGAAGAGCGCGTGAAAGCCCGACATGAGCGGGCGACCCGCCGCGCGCTCCACCTCGACCGCATGCACGTTCATGGCGACGTCGAGCGAGCCGAGCGACGCGCCGAACACGAAAAGCGCGAGGCCGAGCGCGAGCGGCGTGGCCGCAATCGTGAGCAGCGGCAGCACGAACGCCACGCCGATCCCGCCCGCAACGATGACGGGCCTGCTGCCGTAGCGCGCGGTGAGCGCGCCCGTCGCCAGCATGGAGAGCACCGAGCCGAGGCCGATGCACAGCAGCAGCAGGCCGAGCGTGCCCTCGTCGACGGCGAGGCGGTCCCTCGCGAACGGCACCAACGGGGCCCAGCACGCAATGCCGAAACCGGCAACGAGAAATGCCAGCCGGGTCGCGAGACGCGTGGCGGGCCGATCGGCGAATTCCATTGATGTTTGCTCCAATGTTGCGGTGCGGGCAGAGTCCGGTCTCAGAGGCCCGCTGGGGGATCGGCACGCAGCACGGTCGTGCCGGCTTTCGAAAGGGCCGTGATTTGCGTGCGCGGCGCGTCGTGCTCGACGATCACGCACTCGAGCGCATCGACGCTTGCGACGCGGTGGGAAGCCTGTTCGTCGAGCTTGTCAGTCGTACTGAGGATCAGCGTGCGGCGGCTGCGCGCCAGCACGGCGCGCTTGAACGACGCATCGGCGAATTCGAAGGCGCTCACGCCTTCACGGGGCGAAACCGCGCAGGCGCCCAGAAAGCAGCAGTCGATATTCATGTTCTGGACGCTCGCCGCGGCGGCCGCATCGACGCAGCCGCCCACCACCGGGTCCACCGCTCCGCCCACCATGATGAGCCTGACGTCGCCGCGCCTGAGCAGCGCGGCGGCAATATCGACGGAGTTGGTGGCCACGGTCAGTTCGTGGTCCTCAGGAAGTGCTTCGGCAAGCGCGAGATTGGTGCTGCCGCTGTCGAGGAAAAGCAGCTCGCCGCGGCGCACCTGGGCGGCGCCGGCCCGCGCGAGCGCCTCCTTGCGTTCGCGGGCCTCGTCCATGCGCGCGGCCATGGGCGCCGAAGCGGGCGTGATGGGCAGCGCGCCGCCGTAGACGCGCCGGCACTGCCCTTGCGCCGCAAGCGCGCGCAGGTCGCGCCGGATGGCGTCTTCGGACACGCCGAATTCGGCGGCCAGCGTGGCCGCGACGACCGCCTGGCCGGCGGCGAGCCGGCTGGCGATCAGCTCGCGCCGGGCGATGGGGATTTCATCAGTCATGCCCCATGATAACGTGCACAAACGAGAATGTAAACGTGCAAAAACGTGCACGCTGGATGTGCGTCAAACAGGCGTGGGCCTACAACCCGAACTCCGCCCGCATCATGCTCATGTGATCGACCACGCGTCGCGCGTAGTCCTTGGCGCCGCCGCTATAGCGATACAAAGCGTCGTCGAGGTTGCCATCCGACGCTCGTATGTAGTCTTGCAGAATGGCAGACCCGATGCGGACGTTCGTGCGCGCGTCGTTCAAATCGGATGCGCGAAGGACAAGGTCCCTGTGCTGGGACGGCAGCACTTGCATGAGTCCTCTCGCGCCAACCACACTGACCGCGAACCGGTCGAAACTCGATTCCACCGCGATCACGGCAAGCAATAGCAACGGCGAGATGGTGTAGCGCCTGGCCGCGTTGAGCACCGCGTGACCGATTTCCAGCGCGTTGCGCAAGCCGATATGGAAGCGGGCGTTCACAAAATTTGCGATTTCCTCTGCCGTGGGCGCGCTGTCTTGCGGCACGTCGAGAGCGTGACTGGGTGTCGTCCAGGGCGGCGCGTCTGCGCCATAACACAGTTCCGCTTGCGATCCGAAGATCACGATGGCCACCGCGAAAATAATACTGCCGAGGCGATACGCCATAGCGCGTGGCCAATCACCCAGATCCCGTTTCAGCTTCGCATACATGATCCATGTTCCCGACAATGCATACCGCACACCGAGCGCATTTCCGAGCTTCAGAAAGCGCTGCCCTTCGGCGATATAGTGTCCTCACAACCACATCATTCATCTTACGATCATTCTTTTAAGAATGATTTTATATAGGATGATGTGATTGGAAGACGTGAAAGTCAAGGGCACCAGGGAATGACCTGGATAAAGGGCGCGATATCATGGCCGTTCGCGACTACTCACGACTGCCCAGCCGAAACCCATGAACATCCGGTTTCTCGAAACCTTCATCTGGCTCGCCCGCCTGCAGAACTTCCGCCTCACCGCCGAGAAGCTGCACACGACCCAGGCCGCCGTATCGAGCCGCATCGCCTCGCTCGAGGAAACCTTTGGCGTGCGCCTGTTCGACCGCAACTCGCGCTCGGCCACGCTCACGCCCGCGGGCCGCAAGATGCTCGCTTACGCCGAGCGCATCGTGCGTCTGGGCGACGAAATGCGCCGCGAGGTGGAAGACGCGAGCGGCGACGCGGGCCTGATCCGCATCGGCGTGATCGAGTCGATCGTGCATAGCTGGTTTCCGGCGCTGATGGCGCGCGTGCGCGAGCGCTTTCCGCATCTCGAAGTCGAGGTGACGAGCGACACCACGATCCATCTCGTGCAATTGCTGCGCGCCGACGCCGTCGATCTGATCCTCCAGACCGATGCGCTGCCCGAGCGTGACTTCGTCAACCACCCGCTATGCGAATTCCCCATGCGCTGGGTCGCGAGCCCCGCGCTGGGCCTCGCGGGCGCGCGCGTCGGCCTTGCCCAGCTCGCGGCCTTGCCCATCCTCAGCTTCTCGCGCCACTCGGGCCCGCACACCACGCTCGAGCGCACGTTCGCGCGCGCCGTGGAGCGCCCCGTGCGCATCAATTGCATCAGTTCGGTGGCCGCGATGATCCGCCTCGTGTCGGACGGCTTCGGCGTTGCCGTCCTGCCGCCCGCCATCATCCAGCGCGAGTTGCGCGAGCACACGCTCGATGTGCTGGACGTGGAAAGCGCGTTCGCGCCGCTGCCGCTCGTGGCGAGCTACCGGCTGCACAGCCACCCGTTGCCGGCGCGCATTGCCGAATTGGCGACGGAACAGGCGCGCGCGTTCGTGGCAGCGCTCGGGCCTGAGCTGGAAGGCCCGTCCGCGCGCGAGTCGGGCGGCGCCGCGCCGGGTGCCGCGAAATCCACGAGCGCCACGAGCACGGCGAAATCGACGAAGGGCGCTGCGGGCGGCAGGGCCGCTAAAGCCGCCGCCAACCGTAAGCGATAAGAAAACCTGGTCGGTCCGTAATTTATTTCTTGTTGGACCGAACCCCTGCCCGCTCGCCAAACTGCGCTGGTCCGAATTTCAATTCACAGCGCAGGAATCCAACGATGAGCCATCCCACGAGCGCCCCGGCCGGCCAACTCTGCATCTGGACCGACACCGATCCGCACACCGAAGCCGACTTCAACGCGTGGTACGACCGCGAGCACATGCAGGAGCGCGTCGCGATTCCGGGCTTTCGCCACGCCCGCCGCTTTCTCGCCAATGACGGCAGCGCGCGCCGCTATCTCGCGCTCTACGTCACGGCATCGCTCGACGTATTCCGCAGCGACGCCTATCGCCAGGCCTTCACGCTGCAAACCGACTGGTCGATGCGCAATTTCGCGCGCATGAGCGACACGCAGCGCCGCGTAGGTGAGCTCGCCTTCGAGGCCGGCGCGGGTGAAGGCGGCCACGCAGCCATCTTTGTCGCGCCGCCGCACAGCGTGGCCGCCATGGCCTGGCGCAACGAAGCGCAAGCCGCCGCGCAAACGCCCGGCATCCACGCCGTGCGCGTGTTCGTCACCGATGCGGCGCTCTCCGCCCCGCTCGCCACGCGCGACGGCGCGGCCGCCGAGGCGCCACAGGATGCACTCGTCATCGTGGAAGGCAGCTCGAACGCCGCCGCACGCAGCGCGGCCGACCGCCTCGCCATGCTGGCGAGCGACGCGGCCGCATCCGTGCGCACCTTCGACATGCTCTGGCGCCTCGCGGCGTAAGCGAGCGCGCGCGAACGATCAAGCAGGCCAGCTCGCACGCCGCCGCGCGAGCTGGCCGACCCAGCGACAACCAGAACAACGAGCACGAGACACACCCCGGCGCACAGTGCGCGCCGCGCGTTTCCCCTGGAGAACCCGATGAACGCTCTCGCCCAGACCTCATCCACGCTCGAGCGCCCGCGCGCGGGCCGCGGACGCCTCGCCACAGCCAGCATGATCGGCACGTCGCTCGAGTGGTACGACTTCACCGTCTACAACACGCTCGCCGCGCTGGTCTTCAATCACCTGTTCTTTCCCTCGGTCGATCCGCTCGCGGGCACGCTGCTCGCGTTCTCGACCTATGCCGTGGGCTACGTCTCGCGCCCGCTCGGCGGCCTCGTCTTCGGCAATCTCGGCGATCGCGTGGGCCGCCGCGCCGTGCTCATGATCACGCTCGTCCTCATGGGCCTCACCACCGCGCTGATGGGCGTGCTGCCCACCTACGCGAGCGCCGGCATCCTGAGCCCGATCCTGCTCGTGACCCTGCGCTTCGTGCAAGGCATCGCGCTGGGCGGCGAGTGGGCCGGCGCCGTGCTGCTCGCCGTCGAGCATGGCGATCAGAACAAGCGCGGGCTGAACGCCTCGTGGGCCCAGGTCGGACCCTCGTTCGGCACGCTGCTCGGCACGGGCTTCATCGCGCTCATCACGCTCACGCTCTCCGCTAGCGACTTTCTCTCGTGGGGCTGGCGCGTGCCGTTCATCGCGAGCCTGCTGCTGGTGATCTTCGGCCTGTGGGTGCGCAGCAGCGTGGGTGAGACGCCGCAATTCGAAAAGCTGAGCGAGTCGCACGCGCAAGCCAAGGTGCCCGTGGTCGAGGTGTTTTCGCACCACTGGCGGCGCCTGCTCGTGGCCGGCGGCGTGCGCATCGGCTCCGACGTGCTCTACGCGCTGCTCGTGGTGTTCACGCTGACCTACGTGACCACGGTGCTCAATCTTTCGCGCTCGCTCGCACTCGGCGCCGTGCTCGCGGGCACGGCCTGCAATGCCTTGACCGTGCCGCTGTTCGGCGCGCTCTCGGACCGCTTCGGGCGCCGCCCCGTCTATCTGGGCGGGGTGCTGGCCGCCGTCGTCTGGGCCTTCGGCTTCTTCTCGCTTGTCAATACTTCGCAGCCCGTATTGATCGTGCTCGCGGTCATGATCGGCCTCGTGATCCACGCCGTGATGTACGGCCCGCAAGCGGCCTTCGTCACCGAACAGTTCCCGACTCGCGTGCGTTACGCAGGCTCCTCGCTCGCCTATACGCTCGCAGGCATTCTCGGCGGCGGCTTCGCGCCGCTCATCATCGTCGCGCTGTTTCGCAGCTGGCACAGCACCACGGCCGTGTCGCTCTATGTGAGCGGCGCGCTTGCCTTCACCGCGCTCGCGCTCTTTGCCGCCCGCGAAACCGCACGCCGTCCCCTTGAAGAGTAAGAGAGCAAGAACATGACCACGCTTTCCCTGACCGTTTTCCCCCTGAACGACGCCGCCACGACGCTGCCTGTCGAGATCGACACGCTCGTGATCGCGGGCTGGGCCGGCCGCGACGCACAGGCCATCCAGGCTCATATCGACGAGCTCGCCGCCCTGGGTGTCGCCCCGCCCACGAGCACGCCGTGCTTCTATCGCGTGGCCGCCAGCCAGCTCACGCAGGCCGAAACCGTCGAGGTGCTCGGCACGCACACGAGCGGCGAAGTCGAATGCGTGCTGCTCGACAGCCCGCTCGGCACGCTGGTCACGATCGGCTCCGACCACACGGACCGCAAGGCGGAGGCCTATAGCGTCGCGGTCTCCAAGCAGGTCTGCGCGAAGCCGCTCGCACGCGAGGCGTGGCGCTATGCCGACGTGGCCGCGCACTGGGACCAGTTGCAGATGCGCGCGACGGTCGTGGACGCGAACGGCAAGGCGCGCCCGTACCAGCGCGGTGCGGTGGACGGCCTGCTGCCGCCCCCGGCGCTCTGGAGCGGCTATGCGCAGGCGGAAGGCGCGCAGGCAATGAACGACGGGCACGAAGCGCACAAAACGCACGAAGGCGCGCTGCCCGCGCGCTGCGCGATGTTCAGTGGCACGCTTGCCGTGCACGGCGAGCTCGCGGCGATGGCCTCGGGCGACGCCTTCGAGATGGAACTGCACGATCCGGTGCTAAACCGCAGCCTGCGCCAGCGCTACAGCGTGCGCGCGCTGCCGGTCGTCGCCTGAACTCAAGTCGCGCGTGCACATTCGGCGCACTCATCCCTTCCTTCAAACGCCTCCCACACCATGCCGCAGATGACTTTCCCGCCCGCTGCACCGCTCGAGCAACTCGCCGCCGCGCTCGACGCCGGCACGACCACGAGTCGCGCGCTCGTCGAGACCGCGCTCGAGCGCATCGCCGCCGATGGCGGCAACGGCGCTCACGCGTTCTGTGAAGTCGACACCGAAGGCGCGCGCCGCCAGGCCGACGCGCAGGACGCCTTGCGCCGCGCCGGCGTCAAGCTCTCGCCGCTCGCCGGCTTGCCGGTGTCGATCAAGGATCTCTTCGACGTGGCGGGCCAGACCACGCGGGCCGGCTCGCGCGTACTCGCCGACGCCCCGCCCGCCTCTGCCGACGCGCCTGCCGTGGCCCGCCTGCGCCGCGCCGGCGCGGTGCTGATCGGCCGCACCAACATGAGCGAATTCGCGTTCTCGGGGCTCGGGCTCAATCCGTGGCACGGCACGCCGCGCTCGCCATGGCGCACGGATACCGGCACCCCGCGCGTGGCGGGCGGTTCGTCGTCGGGCGCGGCGGCGTCGGTGGCGCAAGGCATGGCGGCGGCGGGCCTCGGCAGCGATACGGGCGGCTCGCTGCGCATTCCCGCCGCGTTCTGCGGCCTGACCGGCTTCAAGCCGACCGCGCGGCGCATCCCCACCGCGGGCATGCTCGCGCTTTCGACGACGCTCGACACCACGGGCGCGATCGCGCCGAGCGTGGCCTGCTGTGCGCTGCTGGACCGTGTGCTGGCCGCGCAAGCCGATACCGACGCGGCGGGCAAGGCCGCCATGCCGCACTGGCCGCGCGCGACGCTCGACGGCGCGCGGCTTGCCGTGCTCTCGCATTATGTGACCGATGGCATGGACGCAACGGTTGGCGCGGCCTGGGACGCGGCGCTCGCGCGCCTGTCTCGCGCGGGGGCGCAGCTCGTGCCGCTGCGCCTGCCGGTGCTCGACACGCTCCCGGCCATCAACCGCTATGGTTTCTCGCCGATCGAGGCCTACGCGGCGCACCGCGCGCGCCTGCCCGGCCAGGCGGACCGCTACGACCCGCGCGTGCTCGCCCGCATCCGCCACGGCGAAGCGGCCAGCGCCGCCGACTACCTCGACCTGCTCGCGGCGCGCGCCGCCGCCATCGCGCAAGCGCGCGCCGCGCTCGCGGGCTTCGACGCCTTCCTCATGCCGACCGTGCCGATCGTGCCGCCCGCCATCGACGCGCTTCAAGCCGATGCGGCGCACTTTGCGGCCACCAACGCGCTGGTGCTGCGCAATCCCTCGATCGTGAACTTTCTGGACGGCTGCGCAGTGTCGCTGCCTTGCACCCCTGCTGGCGAAGCGCCGGTGGGGATCAGCGTTGCGGGCCTCGCGCTGGCCGATGCACGCGTGCTGGGCATCGCGCAGGCGATGGAGGCCGCGTTGCGCCAATGAGTCTGGCGTCGCGACAGATGGCGCAGGCGCGTCGCGCAATCAAGGGTTGCGTGCCGTTCGGCACCTGCCAGAGCCGGCCGCGTCCCGAAGGTCGCGGCCGGCTCGCGTGATGCGGATGCCGCGCTCAATCGCGCGACTTGCGCGAATCGTCAGTTATAGATATCGAACGAGAAATACTTTTTGGCGATGCGCTGATAGGTGCCGTCGTGAAGGATCGCCGCCAGCGCTTCGTTGATCTGCTGGCGTAGTTCGTTATCCTCCTTGCGCAGGCCAATCGCCGCGCCCGTTCCCAGCGTCTTCGGGTCGTGCAGCGCCGGGCCGGCGAATGCGAAGTCGCGCCCGTTCGCCGTTTTCAGAAAGCCGAGATCGGCCTGCACCGACGATTGAAGCGCGGCATCGAGACGGCCGGACACGAGATCCGCATAAACGAGATCCTGAGTCTGATAGGTGCGGATGATCACGCCTTTCGGTTCCCAGTAGGTCCGAACATAGGTCTCCTGAGTGGATCCCTGCTCGACGCCGACGCTCTTGCCCTTCAGCGACTCGACGGTCGGCAGGATGTTCGAGCCGCGCTTCGCGACGAGTCGCGGCGGCACGTTGTCGATGGGGTCGGAGAACGCGATCTGGGCGAGACGCTTGTCCGTGACGCTCATCGACGAGAGGATGCCGTCGAACTTCCGCGCCTCGAGCGCGGGGATCATCCCGTCGAACGCATTTTCGACCCACACGCAACGCGCCTTCAGCCGCTCGCAGATCGCGTTGCCGAGGTCGATGTCAAAGCCCACGAGTTGGCCATCGGTCGATCTCGATTCGAACGGGGCATAACTGGGGTCGACGCCGAAGCGGATCACCGACGGCGTTTTCGCATATCCAGCGCTGGCCGCAAGGGCCAGCACGATTGCAATCGTAAGCTTTTTCATCAGATCTCCGTATTAATATTCAATTTTTTGAGTTGAGTGCCGTATCGGCGCGAAGTATGCGAAGGATGCGATGTCGTGTGCATCGATCCCCGCAATGGTTCATTCAACGCGCGCCTGCCCGCGGGCAGGCGGCCGTATCGCTCGTCCCGTCGAGAAGGTACTTGTTTGTGCGAACGGCTGGAAATTAAATATTCACCTGCATGGCAGTGGGAAACTCGATGGCACTGGGCATGCTGGTCTGAAGGCGGCCCGCGCCGTGTCGGAGGGAACGGCTTGATGGGACTTGGATCTTTCGCAGGGCGACCTATACTAGAGATCAGCCGCGCGGAAGCCGGCCCTGAAGCAGTAACGAACGAGAAGCTACGTTCAATGGGGCGCGGTAGCGGGGCCACGGAAACGCCTGCGTAAGAAACGTGGGCGTTTTCTTTTTGGGGGCTTTATCGGCGGCGGGCGGATTAGAAGAAATGCTGAATCCCAACGGCCGCGCCGAACTGTGACCGGCCCGATGCCGGACCCGCGCCGACCATGGACGCGACTGCATTCGCGCCGGAAGCCTTTTGGTACATCAGTTGCTGATAAAAACTGGTTCGCTTCGACAACTGCCAGGCGTTGGACACGCTCGCCGTCACCCAATGGCCGCCGGCGAAATTCTCCACCGACGCGCCTATCCCGACCGTATCAACCTGGAACGTATAGGTCATGCCTGCGTCAATGGTATTGGCCGTGCTCTCGCTCCCGTCGAGCGCCGTTATGCGCGATTGCGTGAAGAGCGCATGCAACAAGGCGCTGCCGATCGCATAGCTGCCGCCCACGCCCCAATTTTCCACATTCCGCGCGACGATGGAGGCGCCTGGCAAGGGCGCGTCGAACAGCGACTTGAGACCGATGACGCCCGACAATTCGAGGTATCGATCGTTTTCGTTTGCATACGCGGCGCCGAAGCTCGCTGAGCCTGTCTGGTACTTCAGCGTGAATCCGTAGTTCCGGCCAACCGCGAATGCACCGGCATGATTGCCGAATCCGAACTGCGCGCCAACCGACAAGCCACGGTACGATGCGCTGAGATACTTCACTGAATTGTCGAACTCGAACGTGTTGGCGAGTTCATCCAGATTGCCCTGATGGAAAGCTGAGAAGCCGCCACCCAGATATGCGCTGCTATAGGGGCTCAAGGTGTCGTACATGAAGCTCGGCTGGTGGCCGAATGTCATGGTGCCGAATGCGTCGGATTTCACGCCGATCGAGGATTCACGCTGGAAGATCTGGTTGGGCACAACCAGCTTGCCACTGTTGAGCGAGTAGCCTGCTTCCAGGCGGAAGACGGCGCGTAGTCCACCACCGAGGTCCTCTGCGCCGGTCAGGCCGAATAGATCGGGGATCAGGTTGCCGTCCTGGCTGGTGTACAGCGGTTTCCCATTGACGTTGCTGAAGTAGGCCACGGCGCTGTCTACATTTCCGTATAGCGTCACGGAGCTTTGTGCGTTGGCATACGATAGGGTGAAGCATGGCATTGCCATGAATATTGCGAATCTTAGTTTCACTGGATCTCCATTCCTGATTGATTTGTTTTCAGTTCGAAGGCTCTTGCACGCCTTTTTCTTGACATTTTTATAATGGTCTTCAGGCGTTGGCCTTAACTTGTTTTCGCGGCGGGCCGCGGGCGTTGCCCCTGTGCGGGGCGGCACCTACTTTTCTTTGCAGCCGCAAAGAAAAGTAGGCAAAAGAAAGCGGCTCACACCGCCAGTGTGACGCCGCCCCCCACTGCCCTGTCCTTCGGAGCGGCTCCGGGGCATCCGTCTCCTCGCTCACTCCGCGTTAGTGACAAGGGGCTCATCCTTCCCGCCGCGCGCTACGCGCGGGCGGAAGGGTCTGCAAGGAAAACCGCGGTGCTGCTCGGCGAATACGCGGGAGCTCTGTCGCCTGATATATTGAAGTCCTGAAGATACACGAGAGTGATTCAATATGAATATGTTGGAGTCCTACGCTACGCGCACATCCCACTGGTTTGGGTTATACCCCACGGCGCGCGCAGCGCCGCCGGATGAATGAACCCTTAGTCACTCCGCTATACGCCCCGTGATGGCAGACGCCCCGGAGCCGCTCCGATATACAGGGCAGAGGGGGACGGCGTCACACTGGCGGTTTGAGCGGCTTTCTTTTGCCTACTTTTCTTTGCCGCGGCAAAGAAAAGTAGGTGCCGCCCCGCACAGGGGCGACGCTTGCGGCCCGCCGCGAAAACAAGTTAAGGCCAACGGCCCAAAAAAAACACTTCCCTATCACGCTCTCAACGTAAAATTCACGCGATCACCGCAAATTAAATCGCATTACTAATCAACGCAGAGATGAGACTCCCGCAAACCGGCAGTGCCCGCTCGCCCACAACACCAAAGCGCGAGCGCTTTAAAACTGGCCACCCAACCCGGTGGCCGCCGCGCTACAAAATGATGTTAATCACCTTCTTCTCAAGGTAGCTATAAAGCTCCTCCACACCCTCCTCCCGATCAATACCACTGCTCTTGAACCCGCCCCACGGCACGCCCAGGAAATGGGTATTGCTCCCGTTGAGAAAGATGCTCCCAGCCCTGATGCGCTTCGCAGTATTGAGCGCCTGCTTGATATCATTGGTCCATATCGCAGCAGACAAGCCATATTCAGTGTCATTGGCCATCGACACCATCTCATCCACATCGCGCCAGCGGGCAACCGCAAGAATCGGACCGAACACTTCTTCGCGCCATAGCCTCATCGAAGCCGTGACATCGGCGTACACGGTAGGCTCAACCCAGTAGCCCTTGCGAAACGCGTCGCCCTCCGGTCGCTTGCCCCCCGTCATCAATCGCGCGCCCACAGTCTGCGCGGGATCCAGAAAGCTCGTGACATGCTGATAGCTGCGCAACGAATTGATGGGGCCCATGCCGGTATCCGGCGACATGGGATCGCCAACGCGTATCGCCGCCACCCGCGCGACCACACGTTCGAGCACCGCCTCGTAGATGTCTTCGTGAATCAACAGGCGGGAGTTCGAGCCACATGATTGACCCTGCCACGCGAAATTCATCCCCTGCACCGCACTGGCCGCTGCCAGGTCGAGGTCCGCATCCGGAAAAACGATCATCGGATTCTTGCCGCCGAGTTCGAGCGAGACATGTTTGACCCCTGTCTCGGCCGCGCTGCGCTGAATGGCCATTCCGGTCTGGACCGAGCCGATCAGGGCCAGGCGCTTCACGTCCGGATGTCGTACCAGCGCATCGCCGACTTCCGCGCCCGTGCCATTCACAATATTGAAGACGCCTTTGGGAAACACCTCGCGCGCAATCTCGCCAAGCAACAGCACGGATAACGGAGAGGTCTCCGGCGGCTTGACCACGACCGTGTTGCCTGCCACCAGTGCGGACGCGGTGCGCGCCGCCGAAAACATCGCGGGATGGTTGTACGCGGCAATGCGCCCGACAACCCCATAGGGCTCGTAGACGGTCAAGTGCAGGTGACGGCTGGTGGCGGGCAGCGTCTCGCCGTGCAGGCTATAGGCGAGGCCCGCATAGTAGCGCAGGCTTCTGACCGTTTCCCGCATGCTGGCCAGCGTCGGGCCATACGTATTGCCGGAATCGAGCACCTCGACGCGCGACAACTCCTCGGCCCGCTCCATGATCCGGTCACCAAAGGTGCGCAGGATCTCGCCGCGTTCCTCCCCCGTGCGCTCCGCCCAGGCTGGCCAGGCCCGCTTTGCCGCATCGACGGCACGCGCAAGGTCCCTGCGCGTGCCCGCCGCCGCACGGCCGATCACTTCCTCATTGGCGGGATTGATTGAGTCGACCCAGTTTCCGCCCTCGCTGTCTACCAGTTCGCCGTCGATGAGCAATCGCCCCGTGGTCCAGGCTTCATTCATTTCCACTCTCCGCATGCTTGATATTGCCCGTGCTCAGGCGGCGCTCGCCGGCCACCGCTGTACGCGCTTCTTCCACATCTCCCATGGGCGGTCCACCTGGGTTTCGATGTTACGTTGCGCAGTTTCGGCTTCTTTCTCGCTCAGATAGGTCACCTCGCCAAGGCGCAATGCTTCGACCTGCAGCCTGGCATTCACTTCCGCGTAGACCGCGCGGTAGACCGCGTGCTTGAGCGAGGGCCCAACCACGGTGGAACCATGGCCTCGCATCAGGACAAAGGACGACTCGCCCAGCTTCTGTGCCAATGCGGCACCGAGACCCCGATTGCGGATCAGCAGGTCGGAACCATCCCCTGCAGCCTCCCGGATCTCGAAGATTGGCGTTCCCGCTCCTAAGAATCCGCTCATATGGCAGACAGGCCGAAACCGGGTGCTGCGCGACACGCTGAACGGCAAGACGGTTGGCGAGTGGCTATGGACGATGGCCTGGACATCGGGCCGGGACTTGTAGATCTCGCCATGAATGAACCGCTCGAGGTAGACCGCCCTTCCGTCGGCATTGACTGGCGTGCCATCCAGCATGAATTCGACGATGTCATTGGCATTCACTGTGGCCGGCGCCATATTTCTCGCCAGCAGGAAGCGTTCGGGGTCCATGTCGTGGCGGACGCTGACATGACCGAAGGCGTCGACAATGCCCTGATCGAAAAGGATATGGTTCGCGGTAACGAGGTCTTCGACGAGCGCGCGGCTGGCAGGGGGACCGGACGCTGCCGCGTCGTCGGCATACGCCGCGATTCCGGCGTCAAATAGATTGGTACACATATTCTGGTGAGGTTCCATTGAGACACATGGGTGCCATCCTTCGGCCGGCATGGCCAACCACGTTGAGGGATGGGTTGCGCAAAGCATAGGGCCGCCCAGGCACCCGGTCTATTAGCTCTCGATGGACCGATTCATAGCTCGTCAGCTATGAATCCCCCTCCTTCAATGCCCCGTGGACTCGAGCACAAACTGCACAAGGGCGGACTGATAAGCGGAAAAGCGCTTGTCCTCCCTGTGCACGAGATAGGTGGGAATTTTCATGCTCATACCCGGCCGCTCCAGCGCGACCAGATCGCCCCGCCGGACATCGTCGCGAACCGAACAGGCCAGCATGAAACTCAGGCCGATGTCCTGGCGAACCGCGTGCTTCATGGCCTCCGGGTGTCCCAACTCCATCACGACTTTGCGCGTATCCAGCCCGTACTTGCGCAACAACGTTTCTTCAAGATCACGGCGCGCCATATTCTTCGGTGTACTGATGAAGGGAACGGTGTGCAGGTCCACCGCCTGCGGATCCGCGCCTAGCCATCGGCTGGACGGCGCGGCCACCAGCAGCAGGTCTTCCTCCCAAAGTGGAATCGCCTTGATGCCGTCGAGATCCTGGGTTGATTCGAGCAGGATCACCGCAAAATCGCAGCCTCCGATCCGGGTTGCGTCCACAGCCGCCTGCGGGTCGGTAATCTGGAGCGTGATCAGGCCATCGGGATGCTGGCTGTGGAATGCCGAGAGGATCGACGGCAGCGTGTACGAGCCCACGGACATCGATGTCGCCACCACCGCGCTGCCCGCCGTGCCTTTTTCCAGACCGGCAAGCTCGCGCTCGACCTCCCGCGTCCTCGATATGACTTCCGCCGCCCATCGATAGATCCTTTCGCCCGCCTCGGTCAACGCAATGTTGCGGCCCGATCGCGTGACCAGGGCGTAGCCCAATTTGGCCTCCATGCTGCGCAAATGCGCCGTGACGACCGGTTGTGCAATGCACAGCCGGTCCGCCGCGCGCGTCACGCTGCCCAGCTCAACCACCGTGCAAAAGACCTCGAGCTTCTGGAATGTGAGGTAAGAGTCGAACCCTCGCATAGTCTCCCCTGTTTCATAGTCATCCAGCTATGGAGCACCTTCACAAGACGTATTGGAAGATATGGTTGAGGTTACGCACAATTGCTCCAACAGACAACACACGTTGGCCACGTAGAGGGCCGGTTGGAGGATGACAATGGCAAGCAAAGAGTTCGACTATGTGATCGTTGGGGCAGGTTCCGCAGGCTGTGCGCTTGCCTACCGCCTGGGCGCCGACCCCAATCTGCGGATTCTGGTGCTGGAGGCCGGCGGACACGACCGCTCGCCCACCGTCAAGGTCCCGCTCACATGGGGACTGATTCTGAAGAACCGCCTGTTCGACTGGGGTTATTTCACCGAGCCCGAGCCCGGCATGAATGACCGCAAGATCGAATGTGCACGCGGCAAGATCGTGGGCGGCTCCTCGTCGATCAACGGCATGGCCTACGCCCGCGGCGCACGCGAGGACTACGATGCCTGGGCTCGCGATCTGGGCCTGAGCGAGTGGTCATACGAAGGCGTCCTGCCGTACTTCAAGCGCTCGGAAAGTTGGGAAGGCGGCGAGAGCGCGCTGCGCGGCGGCAGCGGGCCGCTGACGGTGATCCGCATGGACTATCGTGATCCGCTGATCGGTGGCTTCCTGCATGCCACCCGCGCGTGCGGCTACCCCGCCAACGAAGACTATAACGGCGAGTCCGTCGAAGGATTCGGCCCGATGCAGGCCACGATCCGCAAGGGCCTGCGTTGCAGTGCTGCGGTGGCCTACCTCAGGCCCGCGCTTGCACGAGGCAACGTCACGCTTGTCACCCAGGCGCTCGTCGAGAAGGTCATGCTCGAGAAGCAATCCGGCACGCCAAGGGCAACCGGCGTGGTGTACCGGCATAACGGCGAGACCGTTCGTGCGCATGCACGCCGCGAAGTGATCCTGTCCGGTGGCGTCATCAACTCGCCGCAACTGCTCATGCTTTCCGGCATCGGGCCGGCCAGCGAGCTCGCGAGCCACGGTCTCGATACGGTGGTCGACCTGCCCGGCGTGGGCCGCAATCTTCACGACCATATCGTCTTCGACATACGCTGGCGCCGCCAGGCGCCGGGTCCCCTGCACCGGATGATGCGCGCCGACCGGATCGGGATGGACGTGGTCCGGACTTTCTTCGGCAAAGGCGGCTTCTCGAGCAAAATCCCCGCGGCCGCGGTGGGACTGATCCGCAGCCAGCCTCATCTGCAACACCCGGACATCCAGCTCATTCTCGCCGCCGGGCCAATGAATGCCGGCCCCTACTTCGCGCCATTCAAGAAGCCCTATACCGATGCCTTTTCGATCAAGGGCATTTACCTGACGCCAGAGAGCCGGGGCCTGGTTCGGCTGGGCAATGCCGATCCGTCCAGGCCCGCCATCATCGAGCAGAACTTCCTCGCGACCGAAGCGGACCGCAGGTCGGTACGCGAAATGTTTTACCGGATGCGAGAGATCGGCGCGCAGGCTGGCATGCAGGCATTCATCGCGGAAGAGCTCTCACCGGGCCCGAAGACCCGTAGCGACGCGGACGTGGACAGCTTCATTCGCCAGAACGCGATCACCCTGCACCATCCGGTCGGCACCTGCAGGATGGGCCCGCAGGGCGACGCCATGGCCGTGCTCGACAGCCAGATGCGCGTGCGCGGCGTGGACTCGCTGCGTGTCGTGGATGGCTCCGCCATGCCCCGGGTCGTGCGCGGTCCGACCAACGCCCCGATCCTCATGATGGCCGAACGCGCAGCGGATTACATGCTGGGAAAACACGTGGCAGGCGAAGCCTCCACGCATCGGCATGCATTGGCGACGGCGACCACGGCCTGAGCCTCACCGCCGATTTCAACCACCTCAATAACGCAAGTGGAGACGACAATGAGCTGCATGTGCAACGAGACTTCCCATTCCGGCCGCATCGTCAATCGAAGCGCTGACAAGTTCACCGTCGGGATCGGCAACGTGGAGGTCATCCGGCTATACGAGACGACGCTGCTGGGCGAAACTGCGCAGACCTGGCTGCCCGACTTCAACCGTGAGCTCGTTCGCGAGCACGAGCACTGGCTGGCCCCGACCTACTACGATCCCGAGAGCGGCCGGATCCCCATGCCCGTGCATAGCTGGATCGTTCGCACACCCAGGCATACCGTGCTCATCGACAGCTGTATTGGCAACCACAAACACCGGCCCGGTCTGTCCGAGATGCACCAGTTGTCGACGCACTACCTGGAACGGATGGCGGCGCTCGGCGTTCACCCCGAAGAGATCGACTATGTGATGTGCAGCCACCTGCATGCCGACCATGTGGGCTGGAACACGCGGCTGGTGAACGGCACCTGGGTGCCTACGTTCCCGAATGCGCGCTACGTCATCTCGCAGGTCGAGTACGACCACGTGTTGCGAGCCATCACGACGGGCACGAGCGGCGTGCCGGGCTGGTTTGCGCCAATGTATAACGACAGTGTTCTGCCGATCGTCGAAGCCGGGCAATCCGTGATGTTCGACGACACGTATTCGCTCGACGATACCTTCCTGATCCGGCATGCGCCGGGGCACTCGCCGGGCCACGTCCGCATCGAACTATCCTCGCGCGGAGAAAGCGGCGTCTTCTGCGGCGACATGCTGCATACGCCGATCCAGATCCCCTTCTGGCAATGGAGCAGCCGCGTCTGCGACGACCGCGCCCTGGCGGCACAGTCGCGCAAGGAACTGCTGTCATTCTGCGCGGAAACCGGGGCCGTGCTGCTGCCTGGCCATTTCGAGTTTCCACATGTCGGCCATATCGTCGACGAGGCGGGAAGCTTCGGCATCCAGTTCATGCGCTAGGCCGCGCGCTTGTCCGGCAACACGGGCCACATCCCGCCACGTTGGCGGGATGTGGCCTGGCTTATTTTTCAGCCGGATTTAGGTTGCTTTTCGATCATCAAGGACAGGTGATCCAGATCTTCACGCAACAGGGCTAGCGCTTCAGACACGTCGCCCGCGCTCTTCAGTTGACGCCTGGCCGGCCGGATCACGGATTGCACCGCGAGTTCCGCGATCGTATCCGCAATCTCCTCCGCGCTCTTCGGGCCATCGGGCTTGTACCAGAAGGCGGGCCAACTGCACATCCCGATCATCGTGAACGCCGTCACCTTTGCATCGACGACGCGGAACACGCCGACTTTCACGCCCGCTTCGATGGCCGCAGTGAAATTGCTGAGGACCGCCCGTTTGGCTTCTTCGTTCGCGCGATAGGCGCGCTCCGGCAACTGCTGCTCGGTCCGGTCGACGACCCTGAACTCGTTGTGATGGCTCAGTATCAGCATCGTGTGCTGATGGACCAGCGTGCGCAACCATTCCTTCGGGTCGGTATTCGCCTCCGACGTGGCCCGGCTCGAAAGGCGCCGGGCCCTCAATGTCACCTCTTCCACCAGCGCCGTGAGGATCTCATCCTTGTTCTTGAAATAGTAGTAAACCGCCGTGCGTGTCATGCCCAGCGCTTCCGCGATCTCCTGCATGGACGCGCCGCCGAATCCCTTCTCGATGAAGAGCCGCGCCGCCGCATTCAGGATCTGCTCCTTTTGCGCTTCTGCGTGTACCTTTGCCACGAAAACACTCCTGTAGACGTGCGGCGGTCCGCACCTCGCCTCACCCGATGGCTACTGGCCGATTGTGGCCAACACCGGCACGCTGGCATGCATGGAGCCCGATGTCATGCGCCCCGAACGAGGCGATTTTACCTGATTGTCAAATTTTTAACGCAGATGATTGATGCCGCCGCGGCGCTAACGTATAGCCGCCACCGGAGCTCATCCACGTGAATCGTCCCAAGAGTGCCGCGCGGCCGGCCCTGACACATGGGCGAGCCGCATCACCGGGTTAACGTCTATGTATAAATATTTGACACATTCGTCGAACGATCATAGCATCGTGACTCAGCTGGACAGGCACACGCCTGCAAGCTGCGGCGATCGCTCCGGGAATGTCCCATTTCCACTTCTTCTGCACGATCGCCGGCTTCCATGACACAGACGGGAAACTGCACGACGTATCGCCCGCCACCAGTGTAAGCACCGGCGGTCTACGAGATTTTTCCCGCCAAAAAATCATTAGTAACACTAATTAAATAGCAAGAAGACGGAGACATTCATGCGGAAAAGGAGTCGACTCCCGCTCAAACGAATCGTTTGCGCGATCGGATGGACGATCATCGGCGGTACTGCCCATGCACAGGGCAGCGTCACGCTATACGGCATCCTCGATGGCGGACTGCTGTATACGAGCAAGACATTGGACGCGGCGACAGGCCAGAACGCCGGCCATCAGTTTTCGGCGACCGACGGTGGCATGTCGCCGACGCAGTTCGGCCTGACGGGAACCGAGGACCTCGGTGCTGGCCTGAAAGCGCGCTTCAAGCTGGAAAGCGGCATCAGCATCATGAACGGCGGATTCAACAATTCCAACGGCAATATGTTCGGCCGTCAGGCCTATGTGGCGCTGGATAGCCCGTACGGCACCGTCACGGCCGGCCTGCAGTTTTCGCCGTTTTTCCTCGCCATCTACGGCACCGATCCGCGCGGCTTCTCGCAATTCGGCAGTGGCCTCGAGCTCTATGTCGACAACGTTCTGGGCACCGGCGCATTCAATGCGAACGGTATTTCCTGGGCGAGCCCCGACATCTATGGCTTCCGGGGCAGCGTGATGCTCGCGCTGGGCGGCAGCGCGGGCAATTTCCAGGCAGGCCGGCAATACTCCGCGAGTCTGCAGTACGAGAACGGCAGCCTGCTGGTCAATGCAGCGATCTATTCGGGCAACAGCGGCGGCACGGTAGACACGCCGGTTCCGTCGACGCTCGCGTACTGGGGTCGCACGCTCGGCGCGACCTACAAGTTCGGCATCGTCACAGCGAAGCTGCAATTCGTGAACTACAAGGTCGCCCAGTCGTTCAACTCCAATATCTACAGCGGCGGGCTCGACTGCTACGTGACGCCCCAGCTCGACCTGAACGGCGGCGTCTATTTCACCAGCGACCGGAATCACACCGCGAATCACTCGATCATGGGCGCGCTAGGCGCCACCTACTCCGTTTCGCGGCGCACCTCGCTCTATGCGCAAGTGGGCGTGGTCGACAACCACGGCGCGATGGATACCGGCTTGTCGCTCAACAACGCGCTCTACGGTGTGCAAGGCACAACGATCGGCGCCAGTGCAGGCATCCGGCACACCTTTTGAGGCACGGCGCACGAGCAAGGCCAACCATCCACATCATCAAGGAGTAGAAATGATCAAGCTGACTTTGCGCTGTAAAAATGGCGCGAATTTCGTTACGGGCAACTTCCAGTCTGCCCCGGCGGGGCGCCTCGCCCAGGATTACCCGATCGTCGTGGCAATTCACGGCGGAACGTATACAGCAGACTATTTTCATATCGAAGGCTGCTCGCTCTTCGAGCGCGCCGTTGCGTTGGGCATTCCTGTCTTCACGGTCAACCGGCCCGGCTATGCGGACAGCGTGAAAAAAGCAGGCCAGGATTGCTCGATCGTGTCCAACGCCGAGCTTCTGAACGGCGCGCTATCCGAATTGTGGGAGACCCAACGCGCGAATGCCAGGGGCATCTTTCTGGTCGGGCACTCGATCGGTGGCGCGATCGCCATTCAGATGGCCGCGCTCGACAAGACGTGGCCATTGCTTGGCCTCTCGATCTCCGGCGTCGGTGTGCGCGAGCCCGACTCTGTACTAGCGCAATGGCGCACGTTGCCGCCGGACGAATTGATCGAGATCCCGCCGCCAGCCAAAGACCAGCTGATGTACGGCCCAACAGGCACCTTTATTCCCGAGCGACGGCACGCCGCGCACCGCGCGGACCATGCGATGCCACGACAGGAACTGCTGGATATCGCCTTCGAGTGGCCGCGTCTCCTTCAGGAAGCGGCTCCCCGCGTCGACGTTCCGGTGCACTACAGGCAGCCGGAATTCGACAATCTTTGGGTCGTGAACGAAACCGAAGTCCGGGATTTGGCCTCCCGCTTCATCAATTCACCATGGATAGATGCGCAGGTCTTCAAGGGCGCGGGCCACAACATCGACTTCCACCGGCTCGGCGAAGCTTTTCACCTTCAGCAACTCGCATTTGCGCTGGGCTGCTGCGTCAGCACCGCAAGCCCGGCGTAGATCGTCCTGGTGCAACGCAATGTCGGGCCAGTACAGGACAGCGATGGCCCAGGCGTTAACGTTATGCTCAAATATTTGACGTTGTTGTCAAACACGCCTAATATGACTCCATGTTCACGCTGCCTCTCGCCATTGCCCCCATGAACTCAAGCGCTTCCCCCCTCCACGCCACCCAGGCAACTGCTGGATTCCTCAATACCGACTGGAATCCGCGCGATGTCCCGTCCGGCACGCTCACCACCAACGTGGTGCTGCGCACCGCCGACCAGGCGGCCACCGGCGGCTCGCTATACCGCCCGGCGACACCCACGGACACGGTGGTGTGCGTCATGCACCCCCGCGAGTTCATGGCCTGCCACTACCTGATCCCCGATATCGTCGGCGCGGGCTATGCGGCCTGGTCGCAATCGCCGCGCTCGGTCGGCAACGATCTGCGGCTGGAACATGAATTCGCGCTGTACGACGTGGCCGCCGGCCTCCAGTATCTGCGGGCCGCGGGCTTCACGCGCATCGTGCTGCTGGGCAATTCCGGCGGCGCGGGGTTGTATGCAATGTATGCGCAGCAGTCCGCGCTGCCGGGCGCGCAGCGCATCGCCCGCACCCCGGGTGGACGGCCCACGCAGCTGGCCGAGCTCGACATGCCCGTCGCGGACGGCTTCGTGCTGGTCGGGCCGCATCCGGGTCAGGGCGCGCTGCTGCTGAACTGCATCGATCCGAGCGTGACGGACGAAAACGATCCGCTGTCCGTCGATCCGTCGCTCGATCCGCTCTCGCCTGCCAACGGCTACGCGGGCAAGGAAGGCACGCGCTACAGCAGCGAGTTCATCGAGCGCTACCGTGCGGCGCAGCGCGCGCGGGTAGCCCGCATCGACGAGCAGGCCAGGGCGCTGATCGCACGCCGCCAGGCGGCCCGCCAGCGCGTGAAAGAGGCTGGCGCGAAGGGTCTGAAGGCCACGCCCGAAGACCGCCGGCTGGCCGGCCACACGCCGATCTTCAACGTCTGGCGCACCGATGCGGACCTGCGCTGCTTCGACCTCACGCTCGATGCGTCGGAGCGCAAGTTCGGCTCGCTCTGGGGCGCCGACCCCTATGCCTCCAACTACGGCGCGGTCGGCTTTGCGCGCCAGTGCACGCCGGAAAGCTGGCTGTCCACCTGGTCGGCGCTGTCGTCCAACGCCTCGCTGTCGGCAACGGCGGCGTCCATCACGCAACCGGTGCTGGTCGTCGAGTACACGGGCGACCAGGCGTGCTTCCCGGGCGACGTGCAACGCATCGTCGAGGCCATCGCAACGCCCGGCAAGCGTCACCTGCGCGTGCGCGGCGACCACCACGGCCGCGCGTTGACACCCGATGAAGCGCCGGGCCGGCGCGAGGCTGGCCGCCTGCTCGCCCAATGGCTGCAAGAGCAGTTTCCGCTCTGATCCAGCACCCGTTCATCGCGCTGGGCGCATGAAGCGCCCAGCCATCGCCATACCGATTCCTTTTGGAGGACAATCGATGTCCGAACGCACTCTCCCTGCCCTGACGCTGCGAGGCGTCGACCACACGGCGCGCCCCACCTGGCGGCTGCGCGAGACCGTCGAGTTCTACAGCGACAAGCTCGGCCTGCCGCTGATTCACGTGATCTCCGCGCGCGGCTGGGGGCCGCAAACGCACCCGGACTTCCTGCATTTCTTCTTCGATAGCGGCAACGGCAGCACGATTGCCTTCTTTTACTACCTCGGCAGCGAAGAGCCTGCGGGAATGCGCGAGCGTGCCGCCGTCCGGCCGCTGCCGGACGACCACGTAGCCGACGCCACCCATACCGCCTGGCTCGTCGACGGCCCCGAGGAACTTCGCGCGTGGAAGCAGCATCTGGAAGCGCAAGGGCTGGACGTGTCGGTGGAGACCCGGCATGAAGTGATCGAATCCATTTATGTGCGCGACCCCAACGGCTACTTCGTGGAGTTCACGCACAAACTGCGGCCGCTGACGGCGCTGGACGCGGCCGATGCCTGGCTGACGCTGCAGGCAGCGATGGGACTGGAGGACGCCGCGCGCGCGGGTGGCCATGCGCTCGATACCGTGGATGCGATCTGGAACCGCAAGGCGGCGTTGCTGAGGGAACACGGTGTGGCATCCGGCGCGCCGGTAAGCATTGCCGTTCCCCGCGTGGAGGAGTTCGCGCCCCTCGTGGATGCCGCGCAGCGGCATCCGGATTGCCGTGTGCGTGAAGGTAAGGAATACGATGTAATCGAGGCCGATGGCCCCGTCGAATTCGAACGCAAGGCACTCGGTTTCAAGCCGGCCCTGTGGTACGGCATGCTGACCGGCGGCGTGCATGGGCTCATCGAGCGTTTCGACCGCGACGTCCTGCGCATTGCGCCGGCACAATCCTGAGCAGGCGCAGGAGGAGACCACCATGCAGACCCATGTCGAACACCCGATTGCCGGCGTCGTGTACCCCCCTGCGGCGCGAGCCGAAGCCGCTCTCGCCAGCGGCTCCTGGATCGCCACGACCGTCGGCGACGCGTTGCGCGCGAGTGCCCGGCGCCATCCGCAGCGCGCGGCCTTTATCGGCGAAGAGCGCAGCATCAGTTTCGCCGAGCTAGACGAGGCGACCGAGCGACTCGGCGCCGCCCTTTTGACATCCGGGCTCGTACCGGGCGACCGGGCCATCTTTCAGCTCGGCACCACGATCGAGACCGCCATCGCACTGCTGGCCTGCTTCAAGGCCGGCATCGTGCCGGTCTGCTCGCTGCCTCAACACCGCGAGATCGAGATCGGCCAGCTCACTGAGCAATCCGGCGCGCGCGGCTACTTCGTGCAGGCGGACTTTGGAACGAGCTTTGACCTGCCGGCGTTTGCCGAGTCGATGATGGCGCGCCATGCCTCGCTCGAGCACCTCGTCATCGTGCGCGGAGAACGCGCCGGCGCCGCCAGTCTGCAAGCGCTGATCGACGGCACGCCGCTCGAGCGGGCCCGTGAGCGCCTTGCCCGCGAGTCCATCGGTCTGGCAGACGTGCTCAGCTTCCAGCTCTCCGGAGGCACCACCGGCGTACCCAAGATCATTCCGCGCTTTCATGCCGAATACCTGGGCCACTCCGCCGGCTGGATGCGACGCTACCGCATCGACGCCGATAGCCGGCTGATCTGGTCGCTGCCGCTGATGCACAACGCCGGCCAGCTATACACGCTGATTCCCGCCGCGCTGACGGGTGTCACGGTGGTGCTGATGCCCAGGGTGGACATCCCGCGCATGCTGGACCTGATCGGGGAGCACCGGGTCACGCACGCGCTGTCGATCGGGCCCATTGCGCCCCAGCTGATGGCCTATCCGGACATCGCGCGCCACGATCTGTCGTCGCTGAAGCTGTTCTCGACGCTGAGCCGCTCCGATACGCTCGAGGCCCATCTGGACGTGCCTTGTTCGAACCTGTACGGCATCACCGAAGGCCTGCTGCTCGGGTCACCGGCCGACGCCCCCGCCGAGGCGCGCCACGGGACCCAAGGCCGCTCCGGCTGCGACGATGACGAAATCCGGCTGCTCGAGCCCGGATCCGAACGCGCGGTGCCGGAAGGCGAGATTGGCGAGCTGTGCTTTCGTGGCCCCTCGAGCCTCACGGGCTATTTCGCGAGCCCCGAAGCCAACGCCCAGTCCTTCACCACCGATGGCTTCTACCGGACCGGCGACCTGGTCACCGCACGCCGGATTGGCGACGCGCTCTATTACACGTTCGAGGGGCGTCTGCGCGACAACGTCAACCGCGGCGGCGAGAAGATCGGCTGCGAGGAGGTGGAAGGCCACGTCAGCCAGCATCCCGCCGTGGCCGACGCCAAGCTCGTGGCCATGCCCGATCCGTTCTACGGCGAGAAGGGCTGCATCTACATCATCGCGCGCCCCGGCATGCAGGCGCCGGATGTGCAGGCGCTCGGACAATTTCTCGTCGGGCGCGGCCTCGCCAAATACAAGTGCCCCGAGCGCGTCATGGTGGTCGACGAGTTTCCGCTCACGCGTGTCGGCAAGGTGGACAAGCCGGCGATGAAGCGGCACATCTCCGGCATCCTGGAGCAGGAGGGCAAGCCATGAGCGCACTGGCTCCAATCGACTACCTGCCCTACCCGCGCGAGTGCGGGTGCGCATCAGCAACCTCCAACACCCAGGACGCCACACCATGAAGATCGACATCGTGGGCGCCGGCCCGGCCGGCATGTACTTCGCACTGCTAGCCAAAAAGCACAATCGCGCCCATCAAATCCGTATCTACGAACAAAACCCCGAGGGCGCGACTTATGGCTGGGGCGTCGTGTTCTCCGACGTCGGCCTGTCCTTCCTCAAGGAAGCCGACCCGGACTTCTTCGAGGCGTTCATCGCTCACCATGAGCGCTGCGACTACATGGAAATCGTGCACCGGGGCACCCACGTGCAGGTGCACGGCAACCACTTCTCGCGCACCTCGCGCATCGACATGTTGCGGGTTCTGCAGCATGCGTGCGAGCGCGAGGGGATCCGCTTCGAGTACGGCCGGCGCATCGACGATGTCGGTGCGCTTGCCGCGGACTGCGACTTGCTGGTGGCCGCCGACGGCGGCAACAGCGCGGTGCGCACCCAATTGGCCGCACACTTTCAACCGCAGTTCGTCAGGCGTCGCAACAAGTTCGCGTGGTACGGCACGCATCAGCGCTTCCACCCTGTCTCGCTGATTTTCCGTGAAACCGGGCATGGCGTGTTCATCGCGCACAGCTATCAGTACAGCCCCGAACTGTCGACCTTCCTCGTCGAAGTCGATCCCGCGACCTGGCAACGCGCCGGGCTCGACAAGGCGAGCGAGGACGAGAGCCGGCGCTTCTGCACCGAAGTGTTCCGCGCCGAGCTGGGCAGCAACGAACTGCTGACCAACCGTTCGCTCTGGTTCGAAGCGAACATCGTCAGCAACGAGCGCTGGAGCCACGGCAACATCGTCTTGCTCGGCGATGCGCTGCGCACCGTGCACTTCTCGCTCGGCTCGGGCACGCGCATGGCGATGCAGGACGCGATCGCGCTGCACCGTGCGGTGGCGGCGCATCCGGACAACCTCCCCGGCGCGTTCGAGGCATTCGAGGCTGAGCGCAGGCCTGCATCGTCGAGCTTCCAGAGTGCGGCGGCGAAGAGCCTCGACTGGTATGAAAACGTCGCCGACAAGCTGCACCTCGATCCGCTGCGCTTCGCCTACGACTACATGCGCCGCACCGGACAGGTCAGCCACGAAGACCTCAAGCAGCGCGACCCGCGTTTCGCCGCGGCCTGCGAAGCGCTGCAGGGCAGCCCCGTGGTTGCCTGATACCCGCACCTTCGAATAGAGGAAGACACCGTGACCCAGCTTTACCGCATCGGGCAGATCGTGCCCAGCTCCAACACGACGATGGAAACCGAGATTCCCGCCATGTTCCGCGCACGCGAGGCGATTCGTCCCGACGAACGCTTCACGTTCCACTCGAGCCGAATGCGCATGCACAAGGTGACCCGCGAGGAACTGGCAGCGATGAACAAGGAAGGGCTGCGCTGCGCCGCGGAACTGGCCGACGCACGGGTGGACGTGATGAGCACCGCGTGCCTCGTGGCCATCATGGCGATGGGGCTCGGGTACCACCGCCAGATCGAGCGGGAACTGACCGAAATCGCGCGAGCCAACCAGTGCCTCGCGCCGGTGATGACATCGGCTGGCGCGCTGGTCGAAGGGCTGAAGACGCTGGGCGCGCGCCGCATCGCGCTCATGGCGCCTTACATGAAGCCACTGACCGACCTCGTCGTGCAGTACATCGAGCACGAAGGGATCGAGGTCGCCGATGCGATCTGCTTCGAGATTCCCGACAACCTGGAAGTGGGACGGCGCGATCCGCTGCAATTGCTGGAAGACGTGAAGCGTCTCGACACGCGTGGCGTCGACGTGATCGTCGCATCTGCATGCGTGCAGATGCCGTCGCTGCCGGCCGTCCAGCGCATTCAGGATGCAACCGGAATTCCAACGGTGTCGACCGCCGTCTGCACGGTACGGCGGATGCTCGAGCATCTCGGTCTGGCGCCGGTGGTTCCCGGCGCCGGGGCGTTATTGCAGGCCGCGTGATTCGTCACAACGCGGCGTTCAGGCTCATGTGCCGGATGCGGGCGGGCACACAGGCTGCCTGGCGCCGTGAATCGGCCCGCATCCGTGTGGTCCCGCTGACACGGTGCGGGCCGCGCAGCAGAATCAGTGCGCTGCCGCAGGGTCGGCGTGACGCGGCGCACGCCAGATCACACCGATCAGCATCCCGAGCACGGACAGTGCTGCGATGTACCACGCCGGCGCCATCACGAAGCCCTGCTTGCCCACGAGATAGGACGCGAGCGCAGGCGCGGTGCCGCCGAACACGGCATAGGCGACGTTGTACGACAGCGCGAAGCCCGTGAAGCGCACTTCGGCCGGAAACGACTTGACGATGATGTAAGGCCCGAGCGTGATCGTGCCGATGATGAATCCTCCGGCGATGTAAAGCGGCCAAACCGCGGCGCTCTTCGCGGCAAGCGCCATGAAGAAGGCCACGCTCACGGCCAGCATCGCGGCGCTGCCGATCGCATAGGCGCGGCCGCCGCCGATCCTGTCCGCGGCCCAGCCCGCCACTGAGCTGCCCACAATCAGACCGAGTATCGACCACGAGTTATTGGTGAACACCTCCTTGGGCGCAAAGTGAAACTGCGTCTGCAATAGCGTGGGCGTGTAAAGGAAATAGAGAACGAAAATTCCCGAGAACACCCACGTAACCAGCAGGCCGAAAAGCACCGCCTTGCCATGCTGCGTGAGCACGACCGAAAGCGGCAGCCGCGAGTCGGCCTGGCGCTTCGCACGAAGGGCCTCGAACACCGGCGTTTCCTGCAAATAGCGGCGCAGATAAACCGAGATCAACCCGAACAGACCGCCGGCAATGAAAGGAACACGCCATCCCCATGTCGTGAGACTGTCTGCGTCGAGATTGCCGATGAGAAACTTCGCGCTCAATGCGCCAAGCAGGATGCCCGTGCACAAGCCCGACATCAGCAGGCCGCATGCGAGACCGACCCGGTCACGCCGGACATGTTCCGCGCAGAAGATCCATGCCCCCGGCACCTCGCCGCCGACCGACAAACCCTGAAGCACGCGACATAGCAGAAACAGCAAGGGCGCACCGAGGCCGAACGTGGCATAGCTGGGCAAGAGTCCGATCAGCAGCGTGGGGGCGGCCATCAGGAACAGGCTCAGTGCAAACATCTTCTTGCGGCCGATCCTGTCGCCAAAGTGCGCAAAGAAGATCCCGCCGATGGGGCGCACCAGATACCCGGCCGCGAAGATGCAGAACACCTCCAGCTGCGCGAGCCACGGTGGCGTGTGGGGCGGGAAAAATACCGTTGCAAGCAGCTTGGTAAAGAACACGGCAACGATGAAGTCGTAGTACTCGAGCGCGCCGCCCAGCGACGCAAGCGAGAGGGTCTTGATGTCATTGCGGCTCATCGAGCGCCCTTCCAGGGCGCCCTGATCCGTACGGATAGGGGTAGAACTCATCGCTGATCTCCAAACACAGATTGAATCCGGGGCCGACGCATGCATCCTATAATCAGTACACTGATCATATGAGGGGAACATGAGGACAAAAGTCCGAAGGTTCCTGATCTTGTTGCGAAGTGCCGTTTTCTTGTTAGCGGCGGTTACCCGGACCGTGGGGTGGAAAAGATTTGCTCCGTCATCAATTGTTCAGTACGCTGACGGTTTACGTTGTATCCGGAAAAAATGCCGTGCGCAACATCCTTTGTCGAGTGTTCAAGGGAGGGTTTGTCCTGATTCGTTCGTCGTCCCGATACAGGCCGGCCTCCTGTTCGAACCGGACGCTTGTGACATGTGAGCAGGACGCCGTTAAACTTGCATAGTTAGTGCTTTTCAAAAGGTCGAACATGGGCACCGTTGCCGATACGAAAGCTGCCAGCGCCACCATCGAAACCGGGCATTTGTGGCAGCGCCCTGGCTTTCTCATCCGCCGTCTCAATCAGATTCATATCGCGCTCTTCTTCGAGTGCTGCAAGGGCTTCGAAATCACACCGGTTCAATATGGCCTGTTGACCACCCTGAGTGAGCGGCCAGGACTCGACCAGACCTCCCTGTGCGCCGAAGTCGGTGTCGACCGCACAACGATGGCCGATGTGTTGCGCCGGCTCGAAGAACGTGGGCTCGTCAAGCGCGAGCCGAGTCCCGCCGACGGGCGCCAGAAGATCGCCAATATCACCACCAAAGGACGTCGTGTCATGAACGAGATGTACGAGAGCATGCGCGAAGCCCAGGTTCGGTTTCTTGCGCCGCTGGATCCGAAAGAGCGCGCCGAGTTCGTTCGCATGATGATGCTGCTGGTCGAAGGCAATAACCAGTACGGACGTACATCGCTGAAACATTTCGACTGAAAGCTCAATGGCGTGCGACACCGGCCCGCGCGCGGTCAAAAGCGATGCAAGATTCCTACCCGCGCAAGCAGTTGCTTGTCGTTGCTCGATGCGCCCGATACCGCCATGATCCACGCCTGGGGATCGTGCTCCCCGCTCACCTTCTGGTACACCGCTTCCGTGTACAGCAATGTGGCTTTCGACAGCGCGTAACGCAGGCCCAGTGCAAACTGGTTGGCTTTGTTGCCGGCGAGCACCGCATTGCCTTTCATCAGTTCGTAGTCGCCACCCACCGATAAAGCCGGCGTCGCCTGATAGTGCGCGCCGATCTGGTACACGTTGATCGTCGCGTTGTTCGCCGTGTTTTTCGTGTTCGTGTACAGCACGTTAAGGCCGGACAGACCGAACCGGTACTCCGCGCCCGCGCCGAAGTTGCGTATCCCGCCTATGCCCTCCGAGAGTTGCGCGTAGCGCTGATACGTGTACGCCGCGCCGACGGAAACCGGGCCATTGGAATAATTGACGCCGAAGCTGTTGCCGTCATTGCGCGCCACCGAGCCCGCGACGCCCCCAAAGCCGTATTGCGCCCCGGCCGACAGTCCGTACCAGGTGGGCGTCGTGTATTTGACCGAGTTGGGCATGGCGGTGCCGGACATGCGATCGAAGTTCGAGCTCCCGGTTGAATTGCCAGGAATGCCGAGCGCGGAAAATGGTCCCTGTCTAAAACCATAAAGTCCCGCGATGGAGATCGAATTGTCAAAGCGCAGCAACGAGTCGATCATGAAATCGTACTGCTCGCCGAGCGTCAGTTTCCCGTAGCGGTCGTTCGCAAGCCCCACATAAGCATTTCGACCAAAAAGTCCGCCGCCATTGGTCGGAAAAATGGCGCCCGTGCCGAGATTGAATTGGTCGATCAGTTCGAATATCGCCTTATTGCCGCCGCCGAGGTCTTCTGTGCCACGCAAGCCCCACAGGTTGGGCGTCGCGATGCCGTTGTCCATCGTGTAGGCGTGGCCACCCTTCGCATTGGTCACCATCGTAATGCCCGCGTCCAGCGCCCCCCAGAGCTGCACGGAAGACTGCGCATGCACGGATGCGGCGGCCACCAAAGTCCATGCCGTCGCGGCAACGGCCCATGACATTTTCATTTCGAATCCCTGTTCGAGAGGTCGCAAGAAGGCCTCCCTGTGCGAACGCACAGGGAGAAACTTCCTGATTGAAGTGAGCGCCTTCAGTTACTTCGAGATGTCCCGGTGGCAAGTTTCCGGGACAAAAGCGACACCGACGATCAGCGAGATGCCCGCGACGACTACGGGATACCAAAGGCCGAAGTAGACGTTCCCCTTCGCTACCGCCATCGCCGAAACCACAAACGGCAGCATCCCGCCAAACCATCCGGATCCGACATGGAACGGGAGTGACAGCGACGTATAGCGGATCCTCGCGGGGAACAGTTCGACCATGAACGCGGCCATGGGTCCGTAGATCATCGCCAGATACATGATCAGCAGCCACATGAGGAACACGACCATGGGGGCGTTGATCCGCTCGGGATCGGCGTGTTGCACCCAGCCGGCCGCCAGCAGCGCATGCTCCAGGGCTTGCTGGTCGGCCCCATGCACAGTCAGACCACCGATGGTCGTTGCGGTGGTTTGGCCCGCTTGCAGCGGGACCTGCTGGTACGAAACACCCGATGCAGTCAGCAAAGCGCGAATACGGTCGCACTCGGACTTCGGCGCGCCGAACAGCGAAAAACGGCAATCATCGGCATGGACAACCACGGGCGAGCTTTGCTGGAACGCTTCCAGTTCGGGATTCGCGTAATGGGTCAGCGCGTGAAAGATCGGCTGCGTCGTGAGCATCAGCAACAGACAGGCGCTCATCATGATCCACTTGCGGCCGATACGGTCGGAGAGCCAACCGAAGAACAGATAGAACGGGAAGACACCGATCAGCGCCATGGAGAGGTAAAGATTGACCGTGTTGGGCGCGACCTTCAACGTATTCTGCAGAAAATACATCGTGTAGAAGTGGCCGGTTCCAAACACGACCCCGACACCCGACGCGGTGCTAAACAGCATGATGAGCACATACTTGAGGTTCTCCCACTTGCCGAAGCTCTCGCTAATCTGCGACTTCGACAATGTGCCCGCGTGCTTCATGGCCTGAAATGTCGGCGATTCGGCCAGCCTGGTGCGAAGATAGACCGAGATCAGCAGCAAGATCAGCGATACCAGAAACGGCACGCGCCAGCCCCACTCCTGAAACGCAGCGCTGTCCATCAACGCCCGGCTGGCGCTCACCACGGCGATCGAGGTCAGCAGACCCAGGGTTGCCGTAGTCTGCAATGAACTGGTGTAAAAGCCGCGGCGGTGCGCCGGTGAGTGTTCGGCCAGGTAAGTCGCCGCGCCGCCCGTTTCCCCTCCCAGCGCGAAGCCTTGCAGCAGTCGCAGCACTACGAGCAATAGCGGCGCGAGCATGCCGATTTTCGTGAAAGGCGGCAGCAGCCCGACACCGACGGTCGCCATGCCCATCAGAACGATGGTGGCCATGAAGGTGTATTTGCGGCCAATCCTGTCGCCGAGCCGGCCGAAAAACAACGCACCGAGCGGACGCACCAGAAACCCGGCGCCGAACGTGGCGAGACTGGTCAGGAATGCCGTGGTTTCGTTGCCGCTGGGGAAAAACAACGTACTGAACGTGCCCGCTAGCGCGGCGTAGATATAAAAGTCGTACCATTCGAGCAGCGCGCCAAACGAGGAAGCGACGATCAGCGTCAACTCATGTCGGGTGACAAGGCGCGCAGAGGACGCCGACCTGGGGATATCCATTGTCTCTCCATGCAGGCACGATGGCCTTATATTTAATAGTTATACTTATTAATAGCGGTGAATCCATATCACCGAAAATCGCCCCACGACATGACACCGGAGCGAACGCGCGATGTTTCACGCGCCCGCTCCTTGCTACCCGTTACCGCGCCGCGAGCATGTCGAGCGCTTCGTCACGCGACATCACGGCAGCATATTTCTGCGCCATATCGAACAAATTGGCATCGTGCGGCGCGATGGCGCGATCGCCGACACAATCCGACAAAACGAAGGGTCGAAAACCATACTGCATGGCATCCACGACGCTCGAGCGCACACAACCGCTTGTCACCGCCCCGGCCACCACCAGCGTTTGCACGCCACGCTGGGCGAGCCACGCGGCCAACGAGGTCCCGAAGAACGCCGAAGGCACCGTTTTTCGCACCACGAGCTCCCCTTCACGAGGCGTCAATTGCGGCACGATCGCGCTGTTGTGTGCGTGCTCCTTCAACGTGAGCAAGCCCGGAACCTTCAGTGTGAAGATGTTTTCGTCCGAGTCGTCGTCCGCAAACACGATGCGCGTATGCGCGATCGGCCAGCCCTGTTCTCGAGCATGCACGAGGAGCGGCACCGTATTGGCAATCGCCTGCGCGACGTTGCCGCCGCCAAACACGGCCGGATCTGCGAAGCCGTTGACGAAGTCGATGATGAGCAGCCCTGCCTGCCCCTTCGGCTGTAATGGCGTCCCGAAGCTTTGGCGCTGGTAGGTGTCGATATCACTGGGCATCTGTTGCTCCTATCGGTCGAGTACCACGCCATTGCGCACGACTGCCTCGCCATCGAGGTAGACGTCGCAGTGCCGCAGAGGGATGTCGATGTGGCAGGTGGTCGTGCGTTTTCCGCCAGCCTCGTTGTTGGGCCCGAGAGAGAACAGAAAATTGCCCTCGAAGGCACGCGCATCCATCCCGATGGTCGCCTCGCGGTCGTAGAGTCCGAGCGTCGACCAGTGGGCACGCGGTTGCAGCCCCCAGCCAATGTGCGAGATCGCGTAAGCCTCGGGATCGTTGAAGCTGGCCATGTATTCGGACAGCAACTGCGCGTCGATCGCGCCTTCGATACGCGTGGCGAAGCCCTGCTCGACGGTCAATGCAATCGGGTCATTCACGTAACACTTTTGCGGCAGGAGAATGTCCCCGCGATCGATCACGATACGCCCGTGTGCGCCGCCCTCGTTCGGGAACGTCAGTGCGAAACCGCTTGGCCAGTGATCCCACCGCCCAGGCTCATCCACGTAACCATATTCCGCGATCGGCTCGAATTCACCGAGCGGACAGCGAAAGTCCGTGCCTGCCCTGGAAACGATGCGCATCTCTTTCGCCCGTGCAATGCGCGCTCGCGCGGCCAGTACGCGCTCGCGATCCGCCTCGGTGGGCACGAGCCGCGTCAGCACTTCGGGCGGCTCGACGGCGAGCAGAATCTTCGTTCCCGTCTTCAGGATATCGAGTTGCTCCGGCGAAAACAGCAACGTCATCAGGTCGAGCACGAGGTCGCTTTCCTTGAGCGCTGCGATGGCGGCCCGGTTCCCCGTCAGTGGCGTCGTGCCCAAATAAGCCAGCGAATCACGGCTCAGGGCCTTCTCGCCATTGACGGGCGGCAGATCGAGTCGGTTCACGACCGCGCCCATCGACTGGGTTGCAATCAGCGCGGTCGCGAGCGTCTGCGGATGCGTGGCCGAGCTGGTCAAAATCGTGACGTTCTGCCCCGGCTCGAGCCGCGATAGCTTGAGTACCTTCGTCCACGCTTCGACCATCTGGAAGTCACTAACAGGCATCTCGCCTCCTTGATTGTGTGAATCAGCAAACGATGGCTGACGAAGACGGAAGCGCCACGCCAAGAAAGTCGCCGAATGCGCGATAGAATCCGGGCGCGTTGTCCCAAGGAATCATGTGGCCGGCATCCGGCACACGTGTATCCTGCAGTTGCGGGGCGAGCGCCCGCATCTCCTCCACGTCCGCGTCGCGAACCACTTCGCCGCGGGCAGCCGTGATCAGCAGCAGAGGAAGGGTCAGTTGCGCGAGGCCCGCATGCACGTCATCTGTATGGAAGCCCTCGAAGCTGGTACGGACCGCAAGCTCATTGCAGGTATGCAGCCACTCGGCGCGCAGCCTCAATTGCTCGTCGGTCCAGGTTGGGCAGTACGCGCGCATGGCCTCGGCGTCCATGCCGCCGATCGCTTGCCGGATCGAATCGATGTACCAGGGAAGCTGCGCCGGATAGGCACGCCGCCCGGGCCCGGACACCGGCGGATCGATCATCGCCAGCCGCGCGAGTCCGGATGGCTTTGCGCGCGCCGCACGCATGCCGATGCGTCCGCCCATTGAATGACCCGCCACGCTATAGCGCTCCAGATTCAGCGCTTGCGCGAAGGCGATGAGGTCTGCCGCCTGTGCGTCGAGGCTGTAATCGAGGTCGTTGGAGGACGACGACAGGCCGCGCCCGCGCACATCGAGCACATAGGTGTCGAACACCTGGCCGAAGTGTTCGCCGACGAAGCCCCATGTCACCGCGGGGCTGGTGATGCCCGGCACGATGATCACGGGGTCGCGCCCGCTTCGCCCGGCCTCTGTCCCGCCGAAGCGCAGATAGTGTTGACGGATCCCGTTCGCATGAACGTTGCCGCCATACAGGAAAGTTGAACGCTGGCTCATAGGGTTCTCCGCTCCGGTATCAATCGATGGCGTGTTCAGTAAGCGCCCGAAAGCAGCGCACCCGCACCCGGCACCACCGCTTCCAGCCCCAGCTGCTTGAGCATCGCGTAGGTCGTGGCGATCGAGGCGGTGATCACCGGCTTGCCCGTCATCGCCTCCACCTTTGCAACCGCAGGCAGTGACGGCATCTGCACGCATGCCGAAAGAACGATGGCGTCGGCGTGCTGCGTGTCCATCTGCGCCACGATGCCCGGCAACAAGCTCGGGTCATGACGGCCCACTTCGAGGTTGTCCGGAATCTCGAGCGCGCGATAATCCAGCACCTCGTAGCCTTCGTTGCGGATATAGTCGACCACCAGCTCCGTGAGCGGCTTCATGTACGGCGCGACCACCACGATGCGCCGTGCGCCGATCACCTTGAGCGCATCGACAAGCGCGCCCGCACTGGTGATGACCGGCGCGGCCCCGCCGTTTTCGACGGTGCGCCCGCGCAGACGCTCCTGCGACACGCGGTGATAGCCGTGCCCCATGGCCATGATCGCAACGAGACACGCGTAGCCCAGCACGTCGACGCGCGCATCGCTGAGTTCCGTGGCGCAGCGGTCCGACTCGGCATCCATCGCGGCGAGTTCTTCCTTGACCACTTTCTTCATGCGCATCCGGCTCGAATGGAACGTGAACCGCTCCGGACGGATGGACTGGCGCGCCATCAGCATCGCCGGGATTTCCGTTTCCATCGTCGTATTCGAGCTCGGCACGATCTGGCCAATCCGATAAGTCTTGTACATATCAACCTGCTTCAGTGAGGTTAGAAAGAAGGCTCGTGCACCGGCGCGTCAAAGCCTGAACAGGCGCTCTGCGTTGCGGTAGCAGACGAGCTCGCGGACCGCCTCGTCGAGCGGCGCCTGTTCGATGAAATCCGCTGCAATCGCCGTCGATTCGTACGGGTAGTCAACAGAGAACAACACGGCTTGCGGGCCCATCTCGCCGATCGCGCCGAGCAGCGCCGGCGCAGAGCACACGCCCGACGTCGTGATCACGATATTGGTGCCGATGTAGGCCGACGGCGCGCGCGCCAGCACCACGCCATACGGGTAGGCCGCAAAGCGGCTATCGAAGCGCCAGCGCAGGAACGGCAACCCTTCGCCCATGTGGCCGAGAATCAGCTTCACGTTCGGGAAGCGGTCGAAGACGCCCCCGAACAAGAGACGCAGCGCATGGCTTGCCGTTTCGACACCCCAGCCCCATGTCGCTCCCGTGAGCTCCGGGTGGCCGTCGAGCACGCGCGGGTTCACGCATGCGTCGGCCGGGTGCAGGTAGAACGGCACGTCGAGTTCCTGCAGCGTCGCCCAGAACGCGTCGTAGGCAGGGTCGTCGTAATACGTGCCGAATGTATGGCCGTTGACGAGCGCGCCCTTGAAGCCGAGTTCGCGCACCGCGCGCGTCAACTCAGCCGATGCCGCCTCTGGGGTGTGCATCGGCAACGTGGCGAATCCGCCGAAGCGTGCGGGATGGCGCGCAATCTGCTGGGCAAGGAAATCGTTGTTCGCTCTCGCGCGCGCAATCGCCACCGCGGGATCGGGTTCGCCCTGAACGCTTGGCCCCGTCTGCGAGAGGATCGTATAAGCGATGCCCGCGCGATCCATTTCATCGAGGCGCTGTTCGTTGAAGTCGGTTAGACGCGCTGCAAGGTCGCGCAAGACCTCGGGCGCAATATGCTGCGTGAAACTCTTCGAGTAGCTCTGGAATCCTGGCGCCGAAAAATGTTCTTCCAGCGCGATCTTGCGAATCCGATGGGTCATGTCACGTTCCATATAATCAGCGTACTGACGAAATAGGTTTGCGAAATCCGGGGTGAAACCCGGTGTGCGCTTTCGGCTAAGCCTGCTTGCCAAACAGCCGCGCAATACGGCCCCAGACCACGCTCCAGATCAGGCTGCCCATGTTGAACTTCTGGGACGCCGGGCTCGCCTGCGGCGCGTCGCTGCCGCCCAGTTGTGCCGTAATGCGTGAGCCAAAGTCGGCGATCATCCGCCGCACAAAGTCCTTGACGAGCCCCGAACGCGAGAACTGCGCGAGCGGTCCCTGTAGCATGTATTCGAGCGTGACGGCCACGCGCGTGCTGGTACCGCCGGCTTCGGGGCTCAACGCATACGTGACATCGCCATTCGCGCGCGAGCGGCTGATGTTGTCCTGCCCTGCCCCACGCATGACGGCCCGATGCGCAGCATCGTTGCGTTCGAGACGCGCCGCGCCCGCGAAATTAGCCGACATCGGGCCGAACTTGATTGCGATTTTCCCCTTCACCGCTTCGTCGTCGTGCTCGGTCAGTTCGGCGCCAGGAAGACAGGCTGTAACGGAGGGTAGATCGCCCATGAAAGCCCACACCTTCTCGAGCGGAAACGGCACGACGAAACTGTCGTCGATCGCGGTCCAGCCTTTTCGCTGCGCGCTTGCCTGGTCACTCGATCCTGTATTGGCTGGCGCGGGAATCGATGGCGCGGCGGGCACAGCGGGTGCGGCGGTGAAAGTCTCAAAGGTGTGGCTCTGCGGTAATGCCGGAGCAACACGGGCGACGCGATTGGCCGCCTCTTCCAGCGCCTCTGCGAGCGGATGAACCTTCAAGTCGGCGAGCACCGCCTTGATCGCCGCCACAATGCCCATGTAACCCGTGCAACGGCACAGATTGCCCGACAATTCGAGGCGGATCCGGGCCTCGTCGGCGTCCGGAAAGCGCTGCACGATGTCTCGCGCGGTGATCAGCATGCCAGGCGTGCAGTAGCCGCATTGCAGCGCATGATGTTGTGAAAAAGAACGGCGCAGACGCGCCATGAGCTCGTCGTCGCCGAATCCTTCGATCGTGCGGACCTGCTGACGGTTGCACGCGACGGCAAACGTGATGCACGAGCGCACGGGCTGGTCGTCGACCAGCACGGTGCAGGCGCCGCAGACGCCATGCTCGCAGCCCAGATGCGTACCGGTCAGATGCTGCTCGTCACGCAGAAAATCGCCCAGATGCACGCGTGGCTCGATCTCGCCGCGCACGGGCAGGTCGTTGACCGTCAGTTCGATTACCGACATAGAAACCCTCGTCTACCTGTTAGATACGCCGAACGCCTGCTGCAAGCAGCGTTCGAGCGTCGCGGCATGCATCGCGCGATCGATTGCGTCCGCATTGGGCATCGCGCGGGCCACCGCGCTTTCCAGCGCTTCCGGTGTGGCGGCGTCCGCGCCCCGTTGCGCGATGTGTTGCGCGAGATCGTCCAGCGCAACGGGTGGCCCGTCCAGGGCGCCGAGCACGACGCGTGCAAGGCCCGCGCGCGCATCGAATGCGGCCGCGGCGCTCGCATGCGCGAATTCTCCGGTTTTGCGGCAGAGCTTGTAATAGCCCCATCGCAGTGACGGACCCAGCTTCGGCAACAGCACGGCGAAAATCATTTCACCCTCTTCGAGCAGCGTGGTGAACGCGCCAAGCATGAAGTCCGCGGCACGCACGATGCGCGTGCCACCGCTCCTGGCAAGCTCGATCCGGGCATCGAGTGCCGACAGGGCAAGCGGCCAGTCGGCAGCGGGATCGGCATGCGCGAGACTGCCTCCGATCGTGCCGCGATTGCGGATCGCACGATATGCGATGCCCCCGGCCACGAACTGAAGGTAGGGATGGCGCAACAAGGGATGCCGCCCGTCCTCGATTTCCGCGTGCGTGACGGCCGCGCCGACCCGGATCGCATCCCCCGTTTCGGACACCGAACGTAAATCAGGAATGCGCGAAACGTCGATCACCTGACGAGGACGCGCGAGCCGCAGATTCAGCATCGGGCCCATCGACTGACTCCCGGCAATGGGCTTGGTGCCGGCCGTCTGTCCTCCGAGCGCCGCAAGCGCCTCAGGCAGCGTCTGCGCCATCACATAGTCGAATGCGGCGGCCTTCATTGCGCCACCTCGTCAGTCAGATCCTGCCTGATGTCAGCCGCATTCGCGTGCTTCGCGGCCGCAATCGCGGCTAGCAGCCGGCGTGGCGTCAAGGGTGTTTCGGAGACGATGGCGCCAAGCGGCCGCAATGCATCGTTGACGGCATTGAAGAGCGCAGCCGGCGGCGCAATCGCCCCGCCTTCCCCCACGCCCTTCGCACCGAACTCGGTATAAGGCGACGGTGTTTCCATATGAATGATCTTGACGGGCGGTAATTCGGTCGGGCCCGGCAGCATGTAGTCCGCCAGCGTGGAGGTCAGCGGCTGCGCATTGTCGTCGTACAGCGTCTCTTCATAAAATGCCGTGCCGATGCCCTGCGCCGTGCCGCCAATGGTTTGCCCTTCGACCACCATCGGATTGATCATCCGGCCGCAATCCTCGACGATCACATAGTCGAGAATATCGACATGGCCCGTTCGCGCGTCGACAGCAATCGCCGCTGCATGCGTTGCATAACTGAAGGCCCCGGTATCAACCTTAGGCTTGAATCCCTGGGTGGCTTCCAGGCCCGCGAGATTGACGCCTGCGGGCAAGCGTTCGGGCCGCAGGTACCAGGCGGTTGCGATATCGGCGAGCGGCACACGGCCACTGGCTCCAATCACTTCTCCGGCTTCGAAGCGCACGGCATCGGCTGGCTCGCCCAGCAGATGCGCGCCGATGCTGACAATACGCGGAATCAGCTCGCGGCAGGTCGCCGCCACCGCGCCGCCTGCCATGACGATGCTGCGCGAAGCGTAGGTTCCGGTCGAATAAGGCGTGAGCGCCGTATCGCCATGCACGAGACGGATCTTGTGCAGGGGCACGCCGAGCACTTCATTGGCGATCTGCGCAAGCGTCGTTTCCATGCCCTGCCCGTGGGAATGAATGCCGGCACGCAACTCGAGGCCGCCGTCCGCCGTGACGCGGACCGTCGCGAGGTCGTAGCCGGGCACCACGGGCAAGCCCCACGAGGCGAACACGGACGTGCCGTGCGCCGACTGCTCGGTAAAGGTCGCGAAGCCAATGCCGATCAGCCGGCCGTCCGGTTCGCCGGCCTGTTGACGCTGGCGCCATTTGTCGACGTCCAGCTGCTCGACCGCCCGCTTCAGGCTTTCCTGGAAGTCGCCGCTGTCGTAGTGCTTCTTGACGACGTTCGTGTACGGCATGTCGGTGCCGCGCACGAGGTTGTCATGGCGCACTTCCCACGCTTCGCGGCCGACGGCACGCGCGATCGCGTCCATCGTCAGCTCGATGGCGAAGCACACGCCCGTGCGCGCCACGCCGCGATACGGCAGAAAGCCCGGCTTGTTCGTCGCGGCGCATTGGGTCCGGCATCGATACCCTCTGAAGTCGTACGGCCCCGGCAGATTGCCCAGCGCCTGCCCCGTTTCCAGCCCGATGGTGAAAGGCCACGCCGAGTAGGCGCCGCCGTCGATCAGCAGTTGGGCATCGAGCGCGAGCAGGCGGCCGCTTTTATCGGCATAGGCGGTGAGCTCGTAGTGATGCTGCCGGGTATTGGCGCCCGCGATCAGATGCTCGCGCCGGTCTTCAATAAAGCGGAAGGGCTTCTTGAACGTCAGCGCCAGCCACGCAATGCACAACTCCTCCTGCTGCAGCACGCACTTGTAGCCGAACGCGCCGCCCACATCCGGCGAAATCACGCGCACCTGCGCATGATCGATGCCGAGGCACTGCGCAAGGACCGTGCGTATCATGTGCGGCACTTGCGTCGACGTGATCACGACGAGCTGCGACTGCGGATGATCCCAGTACGCCAGCACGGCTTTGCCCTCCATGGGCACCATGCATTGACGCGCGAGATCCACCTTCTGCTTGACGACGACCGGGGCGTCCTTCGAGCGCGCGTCGAAGTCGATATCGGCAGTCAGATCGAGGAACAGATTGTCGGTCCAATGCTCATGCACGCGCACATCGGTTCGCTCGCGCGCCGTGAAGGCGTTGGCAAACGCGGGCAGCTCATCGAGATCCAGCTCGACCTCTTCCGCAATATCCTCGGCTTGCGCGCGCGTTTTCGCAAAGCACATCGCGACGGGCTCGCCAACGAATCGCACCTTCTCCGCAGCGAGCGGCGGATGCGCCGATGGCTTGTATGTCGGCAAGCTCGAATCGGCGACGATGTCCGCCGCGCCTTGCATATCCGCGCGCACGATGACTTGATCCGCGTAACGCTGCGGCTTGCCGATACGCACGATACGCGCATGCGCAACCGGGCTGCGCAGGAACGCCACCTCCTGCAGGTCGGGGAACGTGTAGTCCGCCACGAAGCGCCCCTTGCCATGCAAATGGCGCTCGTCCTCGCGACGCCTCACGCGGGCGCCGACGCCACCGCTCTCGACCGGTGCATCAGGGTGCTCGGTCATGCTCATCGCGTTTCTCCTATTTCCATGCGCCGACGCTCAGACCGGATACGCCAGGTCGTTCGCGATCACCGCCGTGTCATACACCGCCTGACGTTCCTTGAGCAGCAGGACGTTACCACGGCGTGCGAAGCGATCAAAAAGGCGTCCGGCCTGATGCAGCGTGGTGGCGCCTTCGACGAGGGTCTGCAGCAACATATAGTTGCTCTGCGCAACGATCTCTTCGTCGTTGGCATCGAGAATCCGGACGTTCGAGACGAAATGCAGCATTTGGCGCGGCGCGAACATCTGCGTGCGGGCAATCGCCACCGCGCGATCGTGGAGCATGTCGCGACCCTCCGCATACACGAGACCGACCGGCAACCCGCGCGCCGCGTTCTCGTATTCGGTCACGCGATACAGGCAGCCCTCCGTGAAGAATTCGGGCCAGCGCTCGATGTCGCCCCCATCCAGCGCGGCGCAATATTCGGCATGGAAATCCTCGACGGCCGCGCGTGCGATCAGCGCCTTGTCGTGCGCAATGGCCTTTTTTTCGAAACCTGGCAGCATCTAGAACCCCATGACTTCACGATAGTGCTTGTACATCGCCCGAATGGCGGCTTCCGAGATCAGATTGTCTGCGGTGCCGACCTTGTCGCCGTCGAGGCGGATGATGCTGCGATCGGTCACGGAACGGCGCACGCCTTCCTGCACGAACTTCATCGCCTCGTTGTCCTCGAGGCCGAGAAAGCCCGCGGGGCCCATCAGGTTGCCCTGGCGCAGGCGGTGCCGGGTCATCTCGTCCGAATCGTCTTCATAGCCAAACATGGTCCAGAGCATGACCATGCTGTTCGGCCCATTCGGCACGATATGGCGCACGCCCAGGGTATTCATCTCGCGCTGCACGATCAGGTTCGGCCAGATCGTCTGCATGGTGACCGACCACTCCGAGTCGAACTCCTTGACGAACTCAAGGAAGCGTTCGTCGCGCAGCGTCATGCCTTCGTGGAACGAGCGCATTTCCTTCTTCTTGTCCTCGTCCACGCTCGCATAGAGCGTGTCGCTCTTCGCCGAGGCCATCGTGCCGTGGATGCCGTACTTGCTGTCGGCCACCATCGCGGAGCGGTTGCCCGCCACGAGCAGGCCGAAGACGACCAGAAACGAATGCAGCAGCGTGGCGTGATAGGGGTCCTTCAGGTTCTCGTGATACATCTTCCAGTTGCATGGCAGCTCATTCTTGTAGAAGCCGAGAATGCGCAACCGCTTGCCCGTGAAGACGGCATCGAAGTCCTTCAGGATCTCCGGCGTCAGATACGCCTCGAGCGATTCCATCTCCGACGCGAACGATGCGAATACCACGCCGTTGCGCGTGGCGACAGCAAGCTTGCGCAGTCCATGCTGCTCGTTCCGGAAGTCCTTGGGCATCCCCCCTTGCCGGTTGACACCCCGTTTGAATGGAATGCCCTGCAAGTTGCCCTTCAGGTCATATGACCATTGATGGTAGGGACAAACGAACTCTTTGTTATTGCCCCTGCTGTGCCGGCAAAACTCCGCGCCGCGATGCGCGCAGCGGTTCTCGAACACGTTGATCGATCCGTCTTCGGCACGCGACACCACCACGGGAGTCGGCCCGACGTATGAGCGCTTGTAATCGCCCGCGTTCGGCACCTCGGCCTCCAGCGCGACGAAGTTCCAGGTCCGCCCGTGAAAGATGCGCTCCACTTCGCGTGCATAGACCGACTCGCTCGTGTAGACCCAGTCGGGGATGGTTTGCAGGCCCTCTTCCGGCCACGCGAGCGATTCGACGGGCGCGTTTTTTCCTGAAGCCGCGGCGCCACCGATGATGGTTTCACATGAATACACAATTGTCTCCAGAAACTTAATGGGCGAGCTGTTCGAGCTTGCGCAGCTTCACGCTCATATCGGCAAGCTGGTCCGGCTCTACCGGCACGGCCTGTTCCACGAGGCGCCTGAGCGCACGCAACTCGCCCCCCTGGTTCAATGCCAGCGCATAAACGATGACGTTCTCGCGCAGCCCGATGAGCAACGTCTTGTCACCGGCACCCGGGCGGGCGATCCAGCGGCCCACGCTTTCGTTCGGCATCCCAAGCATCTGGATGTTCCAGTCATACTGGTCCGTCCAGAACCACGGCGTGGGCCGATAGGCGTAGCTCTCGCCCAGCATGTTCCGGGCGGCCGCGATCCCCTGCTCCTGCGCGTTCTGCCACGATTCGAGCCGAGTCGCGCGAGCCGCCGCGCCAAGCGGAAAATTGGCGCAATCGCCGGCCGCATATACGTATGGCGCCGAAGTACGGCAATACTCGTCAACGACGATGCCGTTGCTCACATCGATGCGCGAAGCACGCGCAATCTCGTCGTTCGGCTCCTGCCCGACCGCCACCACGCAAAAGTCGAACGACGATGTCCCAATGGCGCTCGCCACGACGACGGCCGAGTCCGACTCCGCTATACGAACTGAACCCGCGTCAAGGACGATGCGCACGCCATGCGCTTCATGTTTGGCATGCAGTTGGCCGGAGAACGCGGCCGGCATCGCCTTTGAAAGCAGGCGCGCGCCGGCCTCGAAGACGACCACCTCCAGGCCGCGCGCACGCGCGCTCGCCGCGAACTCGAGGCCAAGGAAGCCGCCACCGACGACCGCAACAGACTTCGCCCGAGCCATCAGGCTACGCAAACGCATGGCGTCATCCAGCGTGCGCAGCGATACGACACGCGGGCCGTGCTGCACGCCAGCGAGAGCGCGTGCGCGGCCGCCCGTCGCCAGCAAGCACCGGTCATAGCGCAGTTCGCGTCCGCTCCCGAGCACGGCCACGCGCCGGTAGGTGTCGAGGTGCGTCACGTTGGCGACGATGCGCTCCACCGACGCATCGTCATAAAACGTCGCTTCGTGGAGCCAGCCCTTGAAGCAATCGGTATCGTCAGTCGCGAGAAGAACGTCCTTCGACAGCGGGGGGCGCTCGTAGGGCCGCCAGCTTTCATTCCCCACGATGATCACGCGCCCCTCGAAGCCGCCGGCACGCAGCGCTTGTGCAGCGCACCCGCCCGCCTGCCCTCCACCCACTACCAGAATGGTTTCGTCCATGGCTTCGCTATCCATCAGAGATCGACCATGATCGCGTCGCCCTCGACGTGGACCGGGTACACGCGGATCGGCTGGGTGACAGGCGCGCAAACCGCGGCGCCCGTCCTGATATCGAACTTGCCCTGGTGCAGAGGACACTCAATGCAGCCGTCCTCCGTATAACCGTCGCTCAGCAAGGCAAACTGGTGCGTGCAAACGTTGTGCGTTGCACGCACTTCGCCATCGAGCAGATACAGGGCGATGTGCTCTTCGCCGAGCTTCACCGGAAGCGGCTCGTCTTCCACGAGCTCGGAAAGGTTCGCCGCAAATACGAGTGCCATTTGAGCTGCTCCGCCAAATTGATCAGTATGCTGACGAAATGGATCGTAAGCACATCCGCTAGTGGCGTCAATCTTTTCAAAATTAAGGTTTACCCGAGCGGTCTACGGACCGGTGGGCCGCAATCGAGGCGGGGAACAGGTTCGTGTGGCCGCGCTGGCGCGGGCCGGATCGAGCACACCGGAGCGTCGTCGCAAGCAGAATCGCTCGCGTTCTAGAGGTCTGCCCCGGTGCAGTTGGAGGTGTGCGCTCTGGGCGAGGTGAAATTGCCCGAGCGCCGCCGGTATCGTTGACGCTGATGCTCAGCTGAATTCGATATCCGTGTAATCAATCCAGATCAGCTGTCTGTCTTCGAGCACCTGGCCGTTTTCGTCGCAAAGGTACGCTCTCCTGCGGCCCGGAACCCGCAGGCCGTTCACGTCCACCAGGTCATACGCGTAATTCGCCACGTAACCGCCGCCTGCAATATCGAGCGTGTAGTCCTGGCGGCGCAGCAGGAAATCATCGCCGAAATAGAACGTCTGGACAGGACTGTGGCTGGCAATCGTGGGCGGGAAAATCACGCGCAGCGCGCGCCACATCTCGTCACCCTGCTCAAGCGGGGCCACCTCCTCGAGCGCTACCCCGGGCAGCGCGAGCGCGAAAGGCGCATTCAGATAGATCCACTGTGTATATCCGCCGAAGTACGCTCGATCCAAAGGGTCCCACGGCGTGTTCAGATCATGTCCGCTAAAGTGCTCGCGCGGATTCGTCCGCTCGGCCAGCACCTTGCCATCGAGCGTTTCGATCGTGACGCGCTCCGGCGTGAAGCGCGCAAGCTTGTCGGCTCCGCCAAACGGCGTGATCGAACTCGCTTCCTCTTCGGTGCCCACCGTCACTCGACGGGGTTCAGGCGCTTGTGGCGCCTTGCGGTCGAGTAGTTCACCTCCGCTAATCAGCGTTGCCGCTGCATGGCTGAAGCTTGTCCAGCGTTCAAGCCCGCCATGCGCCCGAAGCGCGGACACCAGTAATTCGTTCATCGTGGATTTTCCTGCTGCCTTCAATCGTCAAAATCATGAGCGGCAGGCGAGCCGGCCGCCCGCCTGCCGCATGCGGCCGCCCGAAACCGGATCGTCAAGCCGTGCCGCCTCCATCCACGCTGATGCTCTGGCCATTGATATAGTGCCCGGCGCCCGACACGAGCAGGAGCGCGAGCCCAGCCACATCCTCAGGCTCGGCAATGCGTCCCATCGGAATCGTCGAGACCGTCATCTTCTCGCGCTCGGGATTCTCCCAAAGCATGCGCGAGAAGTCCGTGCGCACCGCGCCCGGGTTGATCGAGTTGACGTTGATGTTCGACGGTCCGAGCTCGACGGCCAGATTGCGCACGAGCTGGTCGATCGACGCCTTGGCCATGCCGTACAGGCCGAGCACGCCCGTGCCGCGCTTCGCTGCGCGGCTCGACATGAAGACGATCGAGCCGTGCTTGCGTTCGACCATCTGCGGAGCGAGCGCCTGGACGAGTGAGAAGCTGCCGCGCACGCCTTCGGCCATGGTCTTGTCGAATTCCTCCGCCGTCTGGCCCAGCATCGGGCCTGCGGGAGGATTGCCCGCCGCGTTGAGCACGAGCGCGTCCACGCGCCCGAACGCGGCAAGCGCATCGGCCGCGAAGCGCTGCACGCTCGCGGGGTCCGTGATATCGCACGCGAATGCCGCGACTTCGAAGCCGCCTTCGTCGCGCAACTTCGCAGCGGCCGCATCGGCCGTTTCCTGGGTGCGTCCAGAGATGACGAGCTTCGCTCCCGCTGCGCCGAGTGCCCGCGCAATGGCCAGGCCCATGCCCTTCGTGGATGCCGTTACGACGGCGACTTTGGATGTGAGGTCAAACAGATTCACCACGATCGATGCTCCTGTTTCCCGCGCCCTCGCGGGAAACGGTTGAATGTCAGCGAATGACGAATGTCCTGCATTGAGCTAGCAGGACGCGTTAGTGTTGCTCTTTGGTTTCGGCTTGTTTCGCCGCCTCTATCAGCGCAGCGAATCGCTCCAGTGCAGCCACGCTGCTGTGCACCGAGTGATATTCCTGTTGTCCGATGCGTGCGTCGAGCACGATCGTCATACCGGATTGTCGTGCCACGTTCAGGATGTCCATTGCCTGCTCCTTGCCTCAGTACTCTGCGATTCGCGCTGCGCCAGATTCGACGCCTCCTGTTTGACAGAGTACGCGCTAGCGCACGAAGATCAACGAGGCTGGGATGAAAGATGCTTTCGCATAACCCGAACAATCGCCGCGGGGTCCCCCATCACAGTCCGGGAATCGCCACGCCAAAGGTCTGAAGAAGCAACACCGCGTTGAGCGCCAGGATAACCACGGTTCCAAGGATGGCCAGGCCGGCCACCCACCGGCGATTCGCAAACGGTCCCATCACGTCTTGCCGTGAAGTGAGAATGACGAGCGCGATCATCGGCACAGGCAACGCGAAGCTCAACACCACCTGGCTGTAGACGAGTGCCTCGGTCGCGTTGACGCCGTACGCGACGACAACGAACGCCGGCACCATGGTGACGAGCCGGCGGACCCAAACCGGAATGCGCCACCCCATGAAGCCTTGCATGATCATCTGCCCGGCCATCGTTCCGACTACTGAACTGGACACACCGGATGCCAGCAGCGCGACGAGAAAGATGCCTGCGGCTGCCGCGCCGAGCACCGGCGTCAGGCTGTGATAGGCGGTTTCGATTTCGGCCACTTCGGGATGGCCCGCATGAAAGGCCCCGGATGCCATGATCACCATCGCCATGTTGACGAGCCCGGCAACGGTCAGCGCGACAATGACCTCGACATTCGAAAAGCGCACCAGCTTGAAGCGTTCCGTATTGCTGCGCGCGCGCGTGCGGCCCTGGGTCAGCCCCGAGTGCAGATAGATCGCGTGCGGCATCACCGTGGCGCCGAGAATGCCGACCGCGACAGACAGCGCGTCGGCGCCGTGAAGCCGGGGCACGAACGTGCCCTTGACCGCAGCGGGCCAGTCGACATGCACGATCAAGAGCTCGAAGACATAAGACAGCGCGACAGCTACGATGAGACCGCCAATCACCAGCTCGAGTGGGCGGAACCCCTGCTTCTCTCCGGTGAGAATCGCATAGGTGACGATGCCCGTGACGATCATGCCGACCAGCAACGGGATGTGAAAAAGCAGAGACAGGCCGATTGCGCCGCCGAGGAACTCGGCAAGATCGGTTGCCATCGCCGCGATTTCGCTCACGCCCCACATCCCATAGGCGACCGGCAGCGGGAAGTGCTCGCGGCTCAACTGTGCGAGATTGCGATTCGTCACGATGCCGAGCTTCGCGGACAGCGCCTGAAACAACATGGCGATGACATTGGCCGCCAGCACGACCCAGAGCAGCGAGTACCCGTATTTCGCCCCCGCCTGGATGTTGGTCGCGAAGTTGCCCGGGTCCATATACGCAATCGACGCCACGACAGCGGGTCCGGCGAAGAGCAGCTTCGAGCGCCAGCTATCGTCGCGCCCGGCCAGCACGCCGGCGATCGCTCGCGAGGTGCGCTCGGTCAGTCCCAGTTGTCCTTCAGCGGTGCTCATGTCGTTCTTCCTGTTCAAGCCGGCCCGCCGAATGGCCAGCACGATGGCAGGAGTCATGTTGCCGGGATTTGGCCGCCGTGAACAATTGAACGTTCGAATCGTCCCGATATCGTTTTGCCTCGTGGCGCCCCTCAGCAGGCGCGAAAACGCGGCAATCCGGGCGTTCTATCGCCTGCTTACGGACCGTAAGCCACGCCATGAAAAACGGGTTGGGATGGCTCAAGACGCCGCCGCCAGGCTCGCCGCATGCTCGACGACTCTGGCGAGCTTGCCATCGAGCTCGCGTCCCACCGCGGCGACATCCGCATTGCCGAATTGGCCGAACAGCGTAGAGGGCTGGTCGTATTCGACCCGCACCGTGCCAGGCGCCGCTTCATAGACCAGCACGGACAGCGGCGCATAAAGACCGGCACGGATATCATGGCGCGTCATCTGCATGGCAACACGCGGGTTGCCGATGTTGTAGCGGATGGCTTGCCTCGGGGCTCCGGCGATATTGAGCACCATCCCGTGATTCTGCGTCGAGAAGATCATCAATCCCTGATCCCCTTCCATCTTCGCGAGACGGGCATCCGCCGCGGCCGGGTCGGTTTGCAGCAGTGCCTTGAGGGAGGAAGGGTCGAAGCGCCCCAGCAAGGCTTCCAGGTGTTGCGTGAACGCCCCAAAATCGACCTTGGCTTCCAGGGTGACGTGGGTGACAGCGATTTGCTGCGATGAAGCTTGAATCAGAGAATCGGTTTGCATGATAGTCGACGATTGTCCGCTATGCGCGGCAATAGAAAGGAGTCCAAGATAAATGGGGATCGCAATGCGTGTGATGCCGAAGGGCCTCATCATCCGCGGCCCCTACGATAGCCGTGCAGCGTCGGCAAGCGCCCGGCCGAGCATGACTTTGGCCAGTTGCGTGCGATAAGCGCCATCGGCGAAACCGTCTTCGAGCGGCGTCACGTCGGCGAAAGCGGCCTCGACAATGCGGAGGATTTCCTCCGCCGATCCGGTAAACCCGCGCTCCAGCTCCGCTTCAGCCGCGTAAGCACGGAACGCCGTTTCCGCCACACCGGTCACGCCGATCATGCCGCCTGTGCAGCGATTGCCCGCGTAGCGCAAGGCAACGGCGGCCGCGGCGACGGCGTAGCCCGAAGCGGGATGGCGGAATTTCCGGTAGGCCACGCGATCGGGCCCGGGCAACGGAATGACAATGCGCGTCAGCAACTCGTCCTGCTGCACCACCGACGCCATGAGGCCAACAAAGAATGCGTCAGCGGGCACCACGCGCACACCGGCGCTGCCGGTGACTTCCATGCGCGCATCGAGCGCCAGCATGACGGCCGGCCAGTCCGCCGACGGGTCGGCATGGACCAGCGAGCCACCGAGGGTTCCGCGATTGCGCACGGTCGGGTCCGCAATGACGCCCGCCGCCAGCGCGATCAGTGGCAAGTGCTCCGCCAGCCCGGCATGACTGCCCAGCTCGGCATGCGTGGTCGCGGCCCCGATCGCAATGTGATCGGGATGGATCTCGATGCCTCGCAGCTCCGGCAGCGCGCCGATATCGACGAGCCGCGAGACGCCGGTGAGGCGCAGCTTCATGAGCGGGATCAGCGAATGGCCGCCGGCCAGCAAGCGGGCGTCGGGGTCGCTCGCGAGCGCGGCAAGCGCATGCGCCACGCTGGTGGCTCTAACGTAGTCAACCGCATAGGGGATCATGCAGGGCTCCTGGTGGCGGCCTGGACGGCGCGCCAGATTTTCGGCGGCGTAAGCGGCATGTCGAGATGGGTGATGCCGAATGGCCTCAGCGCATCGCAAACGGCGGAGACGATCGCAGGCGGCGCGCCGACGCAACCCGCTTCGCCAATGCCCTTCGCGCCAAGCGGATTCGTCGGCGATGGCGAGACGTGGAAAGCCGTGCGCATGCGCGGCACCTGCTCGATGCGCGGGAAGCCGTAATCGAGCAGGGATCCCGAAAGCAACTGCCCGCTTGCGTCATATCGCGCTTCTTCATAGAGGGCCTGGCCGATGCCTTGAGCGATGCCGCCGTGCATCTGCCCGTGGCACAGCATGGGGTTGATCAGCACGCCAACGTCGTCGACCGCGACATAGTCAAGAATGCTAACGACCCCGGTTTCCGGATCGACTTCCACGACCACCGCGTGACATCCGTTGGGGGCGCCCATCGCGACGGGTTCGTAGAACACACGTTCTTCCAGGCCGGCCTCCAAGTCGCGCGGGAGCTTGCTGGCCACATAGGCCATCCTGGCGACCTCGGCAAAGGACACCTGCGCGCCCGCTTCCGTGGAAAACACGCCGCCCGCATACTGCACGCCTTCTTCCTGGGCCTCCAGCATGATCGCGGCAATCTTGCGCGCCTTGGCAAGGATCTTGCCCGCCGCGACCCAGGCTGCGGAACCGCCCACTGGCATGGAGCGCGAATTGAACGTGCCATGGCCGGCCAGCACGCGGTCGGTGTCGCCCTGCACGACGTCGATGTCCTCCATCGGCAGTTGCAGCGCGTCGCCCACGATCTGGGCGTAGCTCGTGGCGTGACCGTGGCCTTGCGGCATCGACCCGCTGAACAAGGTCACCTTGCCATCGGAATGCACGCGAACGTGGGCGCTCTCCCAGCCGCCGCGATCGAAGCCCACCCGGCGCAGCAGTTGGGAATTGCCCATGCCGACGAGCTCGAGATAGCAGATCACGCCAATGCCGATATACCGGCCTTCGTGCCTCAGCGCGGCCTGCCGTTTGCGCCAACCGTCGTAATCGATCATCTCCGTGGCGCGGGACAGGCAGGCCTCATAGTCGCCGCTGTCCCACCTGCCGCGCGCCCCGTCGTGCGGCTGATAGGGAAACTGGTGCGCCTGCACCAGATTCAGGCGGCGCAGCGCGACGGGGTCGAGGTCGAGCGCATTGGCCACCGCGTCCATCGCGCGCTCGATGATATAGGCGGCCTCCGGCCGGCCCGCGCCGCGATAGGCATCGACGGGCGTGGTATTGGTCGTCACGAGGTCGACCTGCACATCCACACTCGTAATCTGATAGTTGCCGGTGACGTAGCTCGCCGTGTTGATGGTGGGAATGCCGGTCCCCATGTTGGAGAGGTAGGCGCCCAGGTTCGCACACGAGCGGACCTTGATCCCCAGGACCTTGCCTTCCTTCGTGACGGCGGCATCCACGTATTCCACGTGGTCGCGGCCGTGCGTGGTGGCCACGTGATTCTCGCTGCGTGTTTCGGTCCAGCTCACCGGGCGGCCGAAACGCTTCGAGGCGAAGGCGACGAGCACCTCTTCGACATAGAAGTGCATCTTGCACCCGAAGCCGCCGCCGATATCGGGCGCAACGATGCGGACCCGGTGCTCGGGCCAGCCCAGCGTTTCGGCAAGCCAGCGCCGGGACATATGCGGCACCTGGCTTGGCAGGATGAAGGTGAGCCGCTCGTCCAGCGCATCGTAGCTGGCGCAGAGCGCGCGCGGTTCCAGCGGACTCGGAATCAGCCGCTGGTTGACGATGCGAATCGACACGACCCGGTCGGCCGCCTTTGCGGCTTCTTCGTAGTTGCCGCCCTTCACCTTGAATACGCCGATCAGGTTGCCGGGAACATTGCCATGCAGCTGCGGAGCGCCCTCCTGAAGCGCCGCCTCCGCATCCACGACTACGGGCAGTTCGTCGTACTCGACGCTCACGAGCTCGGCGGCGTCGGCGGCCAGTTCGCGCGTCTCGGCCACCACCATGGCCACGGCCTCACCCGCGTAGCGCACGTATTCGGCCGGCAACACGGGGTGCGGCGGCACGATGGAATTGCCCACGACCCAGTTCGGGCGGATATCGCCGACCTTGCCGGCAATATCGGCATGGGTCAGCACACCCACTACCCCGGGCAGCGCCAGCGCGGCGGCCGTGTCGATATGCCGGACGCGCGCATGGGCAAAGGGCGAGCGGACGAACGCGGCAAACGTCATCCCGGGGAATTGATGATCGTCCGTGAACCGGCCCTTGCCGCTCATCAGGCGCTCGTCTTCCCGCCGCTTCACGGGCTTGCCGATATACCGCGTGCCGACTTCGCTATTGCCTTCACTCATGGCTCACCTCCTCCAGCGGTCGATCGGCGTGCTCCTTCAAGCGGGCCGCGGCAAGCAGGACGGCGTCCACGATGTTCTGATATCCCGTGCAGCGGCACAGATTGCCATGCAGCGCGTCGCGCACCGCATGCTCCGAAGGTTCGGGCGTCGTGACCAGCAGCGCGCGCGCCGCCATCAGCATGCCGGGCGTGCAGAACCCGCACTGCAACCCATGGCATTCGTTGAACGCGCGCTTGAGCACGGTGGTGATGCGATCCTGCTCCATGCCTTCGATGGTCTGCACTCTGCAGCCCTCGGTCTGTACCGCCAGCACGGTGCATGACTTGGCGGTCTTCTGGTCGATCAGCACCGTGCAGGCGCCGCACTGCGAGGTGTCACAGCCGATATGCACGCCCGTCAGCCGCAATGAATCTCGCAGCACATGGACGAGCAGCTGCCTCGGTTCTGCCTCAATGGTGCGCAACTCACCATTGACGGAATTCTGTATCTGCATGTGTCTCACCCTGTCTCGTTGTCCGTGCGTCTTGCTGGACGGCCTGAAGTCTTCCGGCACCGCGCGAACTCATTAAATGATGATCGTCATACTTTACGGCGCAGCGATATCCTCGCACTCGCTCACCAGTTTTTCGAACCGCGCAAAGAAGTCCGCGAGAAACTTGTTGGCCACGGAGCCGACAAGACGCGAGCCGATTTGTGCGAGCTTGCCGCCGAGCTGCGCCGTGGCGGCATAGTGCAGCGTGGTCCCGCCATAGATGTCTTCCAGGTGAACGTCGGCCGTCAGTTTGCCGAAGCCCGCGATTCCGCCGCTGCCGTTGCCTTCGATTCGGTAACCGGTGTTCTCGCGCAGATCCGAGAAACGCGCCGTGCCTTTGAAACGGGCCTTGATCGGCCCGAAGGACGCTGCGATGACGGCGTCGTAGCTGCCATCCTCCGCCAGCTCATACTGCTCGCAGCCGGGCAGGCACTGCCGCAAGGTCTGCGGGTCGTTGAGCCGCTGCCACACGACGGCGCGCGACGCATTGATGTGCTGTGATCCTTTGAATTCCAAAACATCCTCCTTCAATCCGGCAATGTACTCATCGATAACATGCTAGGGAGCCATGCCGGCATGGTCAAGAGCCGGCCGCGTGAATCCCGGCTGGTGTTTACCCCGAGACCCGAGTTGACCGGGCTTCGATCAAGGGCAGCGCGATGCAATGACGGTTATCATCTAATATATCGATTACAGGTTTCAACGTTGGCATGACCGGAGTTCAATGATGCGCTACCCACCCGAGCACAAGGAAGAAACCCGCGGCAAGATCGTCAAGGCAGCGGCCAAGGCGTTCCGCAAGCACGGCGTTGACGGCATTGGCGTCGCGCAGTTGATGAAAGGTGCCAAGCTCACGCATGGCGGCTTCTATGCCCATTTCGACTCCAAGGATGCCCTTGTGGTCGCGGCAATCGACGCGGCCTTCGAGCAGATGAGAACCCGGCTCGAAACCGCGGTGTCGGACGCGTCGCCCGACGAGCATCGGCGCGCCGTGCTCGACGCGTACCTGTCGCAAGCGCATCGCGATCACCCGGAAGCCGGTTGCGTCATTCCCGCGCTCGGCGCCGATGTGTCGCGCCTGGACGCCGTCGCAAAGCGCTCTTTCGCATCGGGCATCAACGCGCTGATCGAACTGATCGGCGGAGAGGGGCAAGACAGCGAGGCGCGCGCGGCGACCATCACGACCCTGGCGGCCATGGTCGGTGGCATGGTCCTGGCGCGCGCGGTCCGCCCCGATGCGCTCTCCCAGGAGATACTCGATGCGGTGCGCAACATGGCCTAGCCGCGCGGGGCGTTGCTGCATCGTGCCCTGCTCCGCGTTGAGCCCGGAGACCCGGCGTCTAGACCGCTTCGAGGATGGTCGCAATACCCTGCCCGCCGCCAATGCACTGCGTGGCCAAAGCGAACTGACCGTCGCCTCGCGCGAGCAGCGCGGCGGCCTTGCCGACAAGGCGCGCCCCGGTCGCCCCTAGCGGGTGCCCGATGGCGAGCGCCCCACCGTCCACGTTGGTCCGTTCAGGATCGAGCCCCAGCTCGCGGACACTGGCAATGGCCTGACTGGCAAATGCTTCATTGATTTCCACCACGTCGAGATCTTTTGCAACGATCCCGGCGCGCGCAAGCGCCTTGCGAGTCGCGGGAATCGGCCCGATGCCCATCAATTCCGGCTGGCAGGACGCAACCGCCGCGCTGCGATACTTCGCGAGCGGACGCAGTCCATTGCGGCTGGCAAACTCTGCACTGCAGAGCAAAATTGCCGACGCCCCATCGGTCAACGGCGAGGACGTGCCCGCGGTCACACTGCCGTCTTCACTGAAGGCCGGCTTGAGCGAGCGCAGGGCTTCCAGATTCGTACCGGGGCGGATGCAACCGTCCTGCGAGACCAGGCCATGCGGGGTCTGAATGGGCACGATCTCGGCGTCCAGCCTGCCGTCCTCACGCGCGGCGGCGGCCTTCGCGTGCGAGACAACGGCGAGCGCCTCCTGGGCTGCGCGATCGACGCCGAACGCCTTCGCGACATTTTCCGCGGTGATCCCCATCGAGACATAGGCTTGCGGAAACGTCTCCTGCAAGCGGGGATTCGGCGAGCGGTTGAAGCCGCCTTGCGGCACGCGCGTCATCGACTCGACGCCTGCACAAATGAACGCCTCGCCAAGCCCCAGCGCGATTTGACCCGCCGCGTAGTGGACGGAGGACATCGAAGAGCCGCAAAAGCGGTTGATGGTCACGCCAGGAACGGTGTCCCCGAATCCGGCCAGGAAGCCGATGATGCGCGCGATATTCAGGCCCTGCTCGGCTTCCGGATACGAGCATCCCACCACGATGTCCTCGATCATGGCCGGCTCGAGGCCCGTGCGCGACAGCAATGCCGAAACCACCTGGGCGGCCAGGTCGTCAGGCCGGACGTCGATCAGCGCCCCCTTGCGGGCGAAGTGGAACGGCGAGCGTGCATATGCAGCGACTACGATATCTGACAAGGTTATCTCCTGATATTTTCTGGACGTACCGCGTTTGCGGCCTTCAGAGCGCGTATTGCGCCACACCATTGCCGAAGGACCAGTTCTCTTTCCTGACCTCGACGAGACTGATGAATACGTCCTGGGGACGCACAGCCAGCACCTCGTTCAGACGATCGGCAATCGTCTTGTAGAGCAGCTTCTTTTGCTCCGTGCTCCGCCCCTCGTTGAGCGTGATCTGGATGATGACGAGGTCATCCGTGCGTTCGATACCCAAATAAGTCGGGTCGTACACAAAATGGTTGTCGTCGTGCTCGCCGAGGATCTGGAAGTTGTCCCGGTCGGGCACGTTGATCGCGCTCTTGAGCGACTCGTAAACCACCTTTCCGACCCTCTGGGCAAACGTCGGATCCGAGCGCTTCTTGATATCGATTCGAACAATGGGCATGAGCTTTCTCCTGCAGTAGTGGCAGCGTTGGACAGAGCGCGTTCTTTATATGATGATCATAATTCATTGAGGCGAGCTTTGCTTTCCGATCAAAACGCTTTATTCAGGAAGGTGTAGATCCACGGACACTCTCGTGTACGCAGCCGCGCCCGGCTCGTAGGCGATCTTGAATCCAAGACGCCGCGCAAGGGTCACCATTGCGTGGTTCTCGCTGAGGGTGGTGCCAAACATGCGCTTCACACCGGACGCTCTGGCGAGATCGAGCAGGCTGGTCAGCAACGGCCCACCCAGGCCCGCTCTCTGCCAGGCGTCCGCAATGACAATGGCGAATTCCGCCTCCTCGTCACCGGGCTCCATCGCGTATCGGGCCACGCCAATCTGCCTCAGGTGGCCTTCCACAGGCGCCGTAGCCACCACGGCGCCCTGATATCGGCGGTCGAGATTGGCCCAGCGTTCCAGTTCAGCGGGCGACGGACATCTCGTGGACATCATTCGCATGTAACCCGTATGCCTGGACAGGCCGGCGACGAAATCGCGTGCAAGGCCAACGTCGTCCGGCTGGATCGGACGCAAGGTTACCAGCTGACCCTTCTTGTCGATCCAGACATGCTCGCCAGCGTCGATCAGGACAGGAGCATCCGTCCAATTGCTCGCTTCCGGCAGAACTTCTATCGCGCCCATCATCGCCTCACATCGGTTGTTTGCCCCTGGACGGAGCCGCGTCGTGCCTCTTCCTGTGCCGACCACGCTCCCCGGCACGCATTGCTGGCATCACCGCATGAGCGCCTTGCACGCATTCTAGAAGCCAGTGCCTCGTCTCAACAGCATTGCAGCGCGAACTTGTTATTGCGCGCGGAAGAACAATCGGCAGCGAAGCCTGGATGCCATCGTTTCACGCGTCGGCGCATTATTGCTAAATGTCGAATGTTGCATTCATCCGGGCCACCTTCCCTTGCGCAGCGACTTTTTCTACAGTAGCCGCAAGCCACGCCCGATCTCAAAGCGGCGGGATCCGGCGGATGCATCCTTGCAAGAGGGGATTGAATTGGTAAAACGTACAGACGTGGAATTCGAAGTCGATGGCAACGTCAAGCTGCGTGGCTGGCTCTACGTGCCGCCTGGCACTGGGCGGCGTCCCGCGATCACGATGGCGCACGGCTATGCCGGTGTGAAAGAGCACGGCCTCGAGCCCTTCGCTAAAGCCTTCGCCGAGGCGGGATTCGTGGTCCTTCTGCACGACCATCGCGGCTTCGGCGCGAGTGAAGGCACGCCGCGCCACGACATCGATCCGTGGCGCCAGATCGCCGACTGGCGACGCGCAATCAGCTATCTGGAAACGCTGGAGGTCGTGGACCCGAAGCGCATTGGCTTGTGGGGCACCAGCTATGCCGGGGGCCACGCCATCGTGCTCGGCGCGACGGAGCGGCGGCTACGTTGTGTCGTCTCACAAGTTCCGACGATCAGCGGCTATGAGCAGGGCCTGCGCCGGATTGCTCCCGAGCATGTACCCGCAATCGAAGAAGCCTTCGCCGACGACGACCGCGCCCAATTGCGCGGCGAGCCGCCCCGCCGCCAGGCGATCGTCAGCGCCGACCCCGGCATTGCAGCGTCGTATCGCGCGAAGGATGCGATCGACTTCTACCTGCAGCCGCTGCCCGAAGGCGTCTGGCAGAACGACGTCACGGTCCGCTCCACGCGCGCCGCTCGCATGTATGAGCCGGGGCACTGGATCGCCCGCGTTTCGCCGACTCCGCTGCTGATGGTCGTGGCGACGCGAGACACCATCACGCTGACCGACCTCGAGCTGGCCGCGTACGAACGCGCACTGCAGCCCAAGCGGCTCGTGACCCTCGAAGGCGGCCATTTCGATCCGTATCTTTCCATGTTCAAGCAGTCCAGCGAAGCCGCCGTCGAGTGGTTCAAGCTCCACCTGGGCTAATGCCCCCATCCACGGACCAAGGTTTTCCATGGCTCATTTGACTGTCCATTTCGACGATCGCATTGCAACCATCGTCCTGAATCGCCCGCCTCAGAATCGCATCGACGATCAGATGATCGATGAGCTCGCCGCCGCGGTGACCGCGATCGAACGCAGCGACGCACGCGTTGTCGTCGTGCGAAGCGAGGGCAAGGACTTCTCGTTCGGCGGCGACATCATGGCGTGGCCCGATGCGGACGTTCGCGAACTTCGCGCCCGTTTCGAGTACTACCTCTCGGTCTTCAATCGCTTCGAGCGGCTCGCGTTGCCGGTGATCGCCGCGGTGCAAGGCTTGTGCTTCGGTGGCGGATTCGAGCTGGCGCTGCGCGCCGACATGATCTTTGCCGCGGAGTCGGCCACGTTTGGGCATCCTGAGCAAAGCCTCGGGATCGTTACGATCCTCGGGGGCATCTACCGAGCGGCCGAGCGCGCCGGGCGATCACGCGCGGCCGAATGGGCGATGACGTCCGAGAAGGTTCCGGCCGCCACGATGGCCCACTTCGGCATCGTCAATCGCGTGGTCGCCGACGACAGCCTTCTGCAGGAAACGCTGGCTTTCGCGGAGAAAGTGGCCGGCGGCCCCACGCGCGCGTATGCGGCCCACAAAGCGCTGCTGCGCGCCTGGGCTGTAGGTGGCGTCTCCGCGGCCGACGAAGCGATGTTCGACATTGCCATGCCGCTGTTCGAAACCGACGATGTCCGGCGCGGCCTGCGCTCCGCCGTGGATGCCCTCAACGCGGGCCGTCCGCGACCGGTGCTGGAGTTCAAGGGGCGCTAGCGGGATGAACGCGGTTTGCGGTCTAATGATGCCTCCCGTCACGCGGAGACCCATCATGGACCGCATCGCCGCTATGAACGCATTCGTCCGCGTGGTCGAGGCCGGGACATTCACGAAAGCGGCCGACACGCTGGATTTGCCCAACTCGACGGTGACGAGGCTGATCCAGCAGCTGGAAGACGATCTGAAGGTCCGCTTGCTGCACCGCACGACCCGAGTCATTACCGTGACGCCCGAAGGCGCGACCTACTACGAGCGCGTCGTGCGCCTGCTTGCCGATCTCGCCGATATCGAGTCGTCGACCAAGGAGTCGCGCGCCAAGCCCTCGGGAAAGATCCGCGTTGTCACGCCTGCAGCCATTGGCGCGCTCGTGGTCGTACCGGCCCTCGCCGAGTTCTATCGCCTCTATCCCGATGTCGATATCGAGCTCGACATCGGCAACCGGCATACCGACCTCGTCGCGGAAGGCATCGACTGCGCAATCCGCGCTGGGGAAATGGACGCGCAGTACCTTGCTGCACGCCAGATAGGCGAGTTCGGCTTCACGACGTGCGCGACGCCGGAATATCTCCGGATTCACGGCACGCCCCATTCCCCCGACGATTTACGCGCGCAACCGACCGTCGGGATGGGCTCGGCTCGCGACGGCCGGTCCCTGCCCTTTCAATTCGCCAATGGCGAGCAAGCGTACGAGTTGGCGCTGAACCACAAACTGGTGGTCAACGACACCAATGCCTACTTGTCGGCAGGGCTGGCCAGCCTCGGCATCATTCAGGCGCCCACCTATTGCGTGCGTGAAGCCATCGAGAGCGGCCAGCTGGTGCCCTTGCTCGACGACTGGGACCAAAGCCTGATTCCCGTGCACGTGCTCTATGCACCCAACCGGTATCTGAGCGCCAAGGTCCGCGCCTTCATCGACTGGGTGATCGAATTGTTCGAGCAGCACGAATACTTGCGCCGCCATTGATCCTTCTCTCGCCGTGGTGCAATGCAGCGAGTCTCCGCCGATGAGGGATGCACCCTCTGCCCAGCATGGCGCATAGCGTGTAGTGTTGATGATTGCGTGGATGCCTTCCGTAGAAGAGGCGCGCTGTCTGGAAACAGGAGACGAACTTGCCAAACGCTTCCACTGAATGGTCGATCGAACAGGTCCCCACAAGCGACCGAACCGACGCCTGGCAAGATGCGCTGAGCCGCAGCTACCAGGAATGGCAGGTGCCGCAACGCTTGCCGGCAACGTTCTACGCGCGCGTGCGGCAACACGACTTTGCGGGCACCGGCATTGTTGAAACGATTTGCGATCCCTGCATGGGGCAAAGGACACGCCGCCAACTGAGCCACGACGACGCCTTGTATGTCGGCGTCCAGTTGACCACTAGCGGCCGAGAGCGCTTCAAGATGGGGGATGCCGGCGTCGAGGTCACTTCGGGCGACCTCGTCGTCTGGACGACCGATCAGGTGGTGCAGTTCGAAGTGCTCGAACGGCTCCACAAGGTGACGCTGATGATCCCGTGGTCGCTGATGCGCGAACGCCTGCCGGAGCGCAAACAACCGCCTTCAGGTGGCAAGATCGAAAGCCGCAGTGGTGTGGGTTCGCTGCTCGCCGTTCATCTGCTCGCCCTGTCCAACCAGATCGAGACGCTCGATCAAAGCGTACAGGGTTCCGTAAGCCGGTCCACGCTCGAACTGCTTGGCATTGCCCTCTCCGGGCTGCAACCGTCGAGCGCTTTCGATGCGAGCGCAGCCATGCTGCGACGGGTTCAGGACTTTATCCTCCAGCATCTTCATGAGGAGGATCTGAATCCGACGCGCATCGCCGAAGCGAACCATATCTCGCTGCGATATCTGCACATGCTGTTCCAGCGCAGCGATATGACCGTCTCCGGCTATATCCTCAACAGCCGCCTGCACGCGTGCAAACAGGCGCTCACCGATCCCGCCTTCCAGCGGCTTCAGATCTCCGAGGTTGCATTCCGCTGGGGCTTCAATTCAGTCAGCCATTTTTGCCGGACGTTCAAGGAGCGTTACGGCGTCTCGCCCAGCGACGCGCGCCGTGCTGCGATGCTATAGCCCACTACGGCCCGCTGCGTCTAGCCATTCTCAGCGGAAAGCTCACGTCCCACGCGAATCAGCGATTGGGTCAATTCCAGAATGCGCTTTGCTTCGCGCTTGCCGACCTTTTCCTCGAACCTCGTCTGCACAGCACGCCAAAGCGGAATCGCGCGCTCCAGCGTCTTGCGTCCGGTTGCAGTCACGCTGACGATACGCTCGCGCCGGTCCTCTCCCACCACGACCTGAATGAGTTTATCGCGCTCGAGCGGCTTTAAATTGCGCGCGAGTGTGGTTCGATCCATGGCGATCTGGTCCGCGAGTTCGCCCATCGATACTTCTTTTGCCGACGCGACATTGGCGAGGATCGAAAACTGCGTGACGCGCAGCCCGCTCGGCCGCAGGGCGTCGTCATAGGCGAGCGATACGGCCCGCGTCGCGCCCCGGAGTGACGCGCAGTTGCAATGCTTGAGTTCCACCTGGACTTCCTCACTTTAGAGCCGGACACCCATCCAGCCGAGCACGACGATAGCAGATTGTTTATCGCCAGGCAGCCAATCTGCAAACGGAAACAGGGCGCCATCGGGGCGCCCTGTGAAACTCGTGCTGAACTGGCGTGCCGCAAACCGGGAGGCCGCGGCACGCACTTCAGTGCTCTACAGCGCTTCCAGCGCCACCGCAATGCCCTGCCCGCCGCCGATGCACAACGTCACGATGCCACGCTTGATGCCGTCACGCTGCATGGAATGAGCGAGGCGAGTCGTCAATACGGCACCGGTCGCGCCGATAGCGTGCCCGTGCGCGATCGCACCGCCTTCGACGTTGACCAGCTCTTCGTCGATCCCGAGTTGCTGCAGGACCGCGAGCGGCACGGCGGCAAACGCTTCGTTGATCTCGAAGCGCTGCACGTCGCTCAGCGACCAGCCGGCCCGTGCAAGCGCCATCTGCACCGCGGGCACGGGGCCCAGTCCAAACATGCCCGGTTCGACGGCCGCCACGCCATAGGACACGACCTTCGCAATCGGCTCGATGCCATGGGCCTCGGCATACTGCCGCTCGGCCACCACCATCGCCGACGCACCGCTATTCAACCCGGGCGCATTGCCGGCGGTGATGGTGCCATCGGGACGGAACGCCGGGCGCAGCTTCGCAAGCGCCTCGAAGGTCGTATCGGGACGCGGCTGCTCGTCGCGTTCGAACTTGACAGCCTGCTTACGCCCTTCGATCTCCACCGCTACGAGTTCGCCGTCGAATGCGCCTCGCGCTTGAGCCGCTGCAAAGCGCTTTTGCGAGCGCTCCGCCCAGCGGTCCTGCCGCTCGCGGCTGATCTCGAGCTTCGCAACGAGGTCTTCCGTGTGCCACCCGGAATGCTGGCCGGAGAACGCATCGACAAGACCGTCCGTGAGCATGCTGTCGATGATCTCGACATTGCCCATGCGATGACCCCAGCGGCCGCTGCCGAGCAGATACGGCGCGCGGTCCATGTTCTCCATGCCCCCGGCCACGGCAACGTCGCCGAATCCGAGCCAGATTTCCTGCGCGGCATTCGCAATCGCCTGCGCACCCGATCCGCACACGCGATTCACGCTGAGCGCCGGCACCGCCACCGGCACGCCGCCGCCAACGGCCGCCTGACGCGCGGGGTTCATCCGGTTGCCGGCCTGAATGACGTTGCCCATCACGACCGACGCCAGTTCCGCCGCATCGATCCCGCTCCGACGCACCGTTTCGCGCACCGCAACCGCGCCCAGCGTGGTCGCCGGCACGTCTTTCAACGCTCCGCCGAATGCCCCGATTGGGGTTCGAACGGGATTGCAAATCACTACTTGTCGAGCACTCATCGTCAATACTCCTTTCGAGGATTCAGCGTATATACACGCTTTTTTGGATCGTACCACACCGTAATTCAAACCGTAGTCGCTGCGCCTCGCCCTCTTCCGGATGCGAGACGCAGCGTTTCAGCCCGTGCTTGCGTTCAATGTGCTGCTGCGGCGGCGTCGCTTCCGGCGGCCGACTTGCCCGGCCTCTTGGTAATCCAGATCAGCGGGATGATGATGATCATCACCAGTGCGGAGCCGTAGAAAACGTCGTTCAACCCCATCATTGCCGCCTGCGTCTGGACCACCTGATCGAACAGTGCGTACGAGGCCCCTTGATCGAGATGGAGCAGCGAATGATAGGCGCCCAATTGCTGGTTGAACATCGGATTGGTCGCGCTCGATTGCTGCGTCAGGATCTCGTGATGAAGAATCGTTCTGTTGTTCCAGATGACGTTCGCGATCGAGGTTCCGATTCCGCCAAAGAACATCCGTGCGAAGGTCGAGAGACCGGCCGCCGCGGGGACCTTCGCAGGCGGCTGACCCGACAGGATGATGACCGTCAGCGGTGCGAAGAAAAGCGCCATCGGGATCCCTTGCAGCAGCGTCGGCAGGATGATGTAGCCTTCGCTCAGGTCCGTGTAGAAGAACGAGCGCATGTAGTACACGATGGCGAAGCCAACGAACGCACAGGTGCCAATGATGCGGGCGTCCGAGCGCGGCAGGATCTTGCCCATGATCGGCGCGCCTATCACCGCGAAGATGCCCAGCGGCGCCGTGGCCAGCCCTGCGTCCACCGCCCGGTAGCCCAGGTACTCCTGCATCCATTGCGGAAGCAACACGAGCGTCCCGAAGAAAATCCCATACACCACGGCGATCGAAATGGTTCCACCGAGGAAATTGCGCTGCTTGAATAACGTCAGGTCAACCATGGGATTCTTGTCCGTGAGCTCCCAGATGATAAAGAGCGCAAGCCCCACTGCTGCCGTGATCGCCAGAACGATAATCGTGTTCGACGAAAACCAGTCCAGATCCTTGCCCTTGTCCAGCATGACCTGAAGCGACGCCACCCAGACAATCAGCAGCAGCAAGCCAACAATGTCAACCGGCAGCTTCTTGCGCGGCGTATCGCGGTGGCGGTAGAGTGCCCATACGCCCCCTGCCGCAAGCAGTCCCACCGGGATATTGATGTAAAAGATCCACGACCAGCTGTAGCTGTCGGTCACCCAGCCGCCCAGCGCGGGACCCACGATCGGGCCGGTGACGACGATCATCGAGAATAACGACAGTGCCAGCGCCGACTTGGCCTTTGGCCATGAGCTGAGCAGCAGTGCCTGCGACATGGGAATCAGCGGTCCGGCTACCGCCCCCTGAAACACGCGCGCCATCAGCAAGATGGGGAGCGTTGGCGCGACGCCGCACAGCCACGAGGCAAAGACGAACAGCAGAATCGACCCGACGAACAGGCGCACCTGCCCCAACCGTTGCGTCAACCAGCCGGTCAACGGGATCGATACCGAGTTCGCGGCGGCAAACACCGTGATCACCCAGGTGCCCTCGTCGCCCGAGACGCCCAGGTTACCCGAGATGGTGGGAATGGCGACGTTGGCGATCGACGAATCGAGCACGGTCATGAAGCCCGCGAGGCCCACGCACAGCGAGCCGAGCGCGAGAGCTGCCCCCGTGAGGGGCGGATGTTCCTGATGACTGGTAGTCATGGCAATCCAGAGATGAGTGGCAGTCCTTACTGCCGGTTGAACCGTCAGGCCGAATACTTCGCCATGACCGCGTCAGTCGTTTGCCTTGATGATGCTGGCAATCGCCGCATTGGCTTCGTCGCCGTAGTGGACGAAGACGCTGGTCTGGTAGGTCGAGGTCGAGCCCGCACCGAGTTGCGCGCCGCTTGAGTCTTTCGTGTTGACGTCGACGTTCATCGACAAGCCGACACGCAGCGGGTGCTTCTGCAGCTCTTCGACCGGAATTTCAATGCGCACCGGCAGACGTTGAACCACCTTGATCCAGTTGCCCGTTGCGTTCTGGGCGGGCAGCAGCGCGAGTGCTGAGCCAGTCCCCGGCGTGAACCCGACCACCTTGCCGTGATACACGGTCGACGAACCATAGACGTCCGCCGTCAGCTCCACCGGCTGCCCCACGCGGATGTGCCGAAGCTGCCATTCCTTGAAGTTCGCGTCCACCCACACCTGATTGAGCGGCACCACCGACATGAGCGGCGTGCCGGGCGATACGCGCTGCCCGACTTGCACCGTGCGCTGCGCGACATAGCCCGTCACCGGAGCCGGCAGCGTCGTACGCGAATAGGCAAGGTAAGCGTCCCGCACCCGTGCCGCGCTGGCGAGGACGTCCGGATGCTGATCGACCGTCGTGTTCGCCGTGAGCGCGCGATTGGCGCCGAGCTTGTGCGTGGAGGCATCGAGCGCGGCCTTCGCGTTGTTGACGGCGTCGCGTGCATGCGAGATATCCTCTTCCGAAACCGCACCCGTGACGCCGGTTGCGAGCCGGCGGCGCAGATCGTCCTGTGCCTTGTTCAGGTCGGACTGGCGTTCCGCGATCTCCGCGCGGTACTGGTCGTCGTCGGCATAGAGGCCATGCACGCGGCGCACCGTCTGCCCGAGGTCGGCTTCGGCCTGTTGCAGGGCAATCCGCGTATCGGCGGGGTCCAGTTGCACGACCGGCTCGCCCGTCTTGACGATCTGCGTGTTGTCGGCATTCACCGCCACCACGGTGCCCGTCACCTGCGGCGTGATCTGAACGACGTTGCCGTTCACGTAGGCGTCGTCGGTGTCAACGTGATAGCGTGCAACGAGCTCGTAGTAGGTGCCATAGGCGACTCCGGCAACGGCCAGCGCCGCTACCAGCGTGGCAAGCAGGAATTTGCGTTTTCCGCCCTTCTTCTCTTCTTCCTTGTTCTCGTCGTTTTCAATTTTCACAGCGGGTTGAGTCTGGTTCATGGATGCTCTCCGACAAAGCTTGGCCTACGTCACCGATCGATGACGCATAACGGTTTAAAGAGGAAAATTTCAGCGGTTGGGATGCAGCGCAGACAACGTCGTATCCGGCGTGCCCGATTGAGTTGCGAGATCGGTTTTCGTGGCGTCGAATCCGCCACCCATTGCCTTGATTAGCGCGATCTGCTGGTTGCGTCGATCCATTTGCAGATTCGCCACGGCCTGATCGGCGGCGAGGCGGTTATCGTCTGCATTCAGCACCTGGAGCTGCTCGTTCAAACCGGACCGGTAGCGCACGGCCGCGAGTTGATACGCCTTCGTCTGTGCATCGAGTGCGGCTTGCGCATCCACGAGTTGCTTGTCGGTCGAACGAATCAGCGTGACCTGCGTGGCAACCTCAGACAGTGCGTTGACCAGCGTCTTGTTGTAGTTCGCAACGTTGTAGTCGAAGTCGGCATAGCGGCCCTTCAACTGCGAGCGCAGCGCGCCGGCATCGAAAATCGGCAGGTGAATGGCCGGACCCGCCTGGATCTGGCGGCTGCCGGCGGTCAGGAAGCGGCCCCAGCCGAAAGCGTCCAGGCCCAGCGAGGCCGAGAGGTTGATATCGGGGAAGAATTCGGCCTTCGCTTCCTTCACGCCATGGGCCGCCGAATCGACTTGCCAATACGCGGCAACGAGGTCGGGGCGGCGCGAGATCAGATCCGCCGGCAGGTTGTCGGGCAACGAAACCGTCGCACCAGTACCAAGCGTGGGAACAGCGATAGCGAGTCCGCGATCCGGGCCCGCACCGAGCAGCGCAGCAAGCTGGTAGCGCACCGTCGTGATTTGTCCATCGAGACTCGTCACGCTCGAGCGGATGGTCGCCGTGTCGCCATTGGCCGTTTCCCGTTCCACGTTCGTGTCCAGACCGGCATGAACGCGTCCGTTGGTAATCTGCTCGATGTCTTGCCGGTTCTTTAGTTCGTTCGCGGCGATATCGCGCAATGCATACAAACGCGCGAGCTCGTTGTAAGTCGTTGCGACCGAGGTGGCGAGCGTGATGCGCACCTCCTCCATTTCGGCCTCGGACACGTTCGCGTCGGAGATGGCCCCCTTCAGCTTCTGGTGATTCTTGCCCCAGAAGTCGAGATCCCAGGAAGCGCCCGTCAACAAGGTGTTCTCGCTTTCCCAGCTGCCGCCGATCGGCGACGGATAAACGGTGTTCTCCGAGTAGAGATTGCGCTGCCACGAATAGCTGGCGCTTGCATTCGGATAGAGCGTCGACTTCGCGCTGCCGGCATACGCGGCCGCCTTGTCGACGCGAGCACGCGCTTCATCGATGCTCGGATTGTCCTTCAGCGCTTCATCAATCAACTTCGGCAGTTGCGGATCGCCGAACTGCCCGGACCAGTCAAGCGAAGGCCATTGCCCGCCTTCAGTCGGCAAGCTCTGCTGAGTTTCATATTTGGCCGGCGGCTCGATCTGGTGATCGCTCTTGATGCCCGCGTAGTTCACGCAGCCCGCCAAAGTGAGTGCTGCTGCGGCGGCTAGCGGGGACAGCCAGGTACCCAAATTTCTGGACGAGCGATGAATCTTCGTCTTGATTTCCATTTTTTCAGCATCCATATCTGTCGCATGCCTTCGCATGTGGTTAGGTGTATGTACACAGAATAGTGTGGGGTCCGTACGCCATCAACGATCTCCAGGACACAAGATTGTTGCAAACCGCGGATCCATTTCCCTGCGGGACTCGCCATCGCGCGCAACAGAGCGACAGTCAGCCAATCTGATTGGCACTGTCCTGCGGGGAAGACCATGGGTTTGCCCTGCCGGCAGAGTTCCGGGACGCGCAATACGTGCCTGAAGCGGCACGAGGAGTGGATTACCGGGGGCGTACGACGGATTGACGTGCCTGCCTGTTACCTGGCTGGCGCGAGTTGAATGCTTTGCGCTGTGTCGGCCGCACACCGGCGCCTGGGCGCCTGCTAGCGTGCGGTGTGGTCGCCTGTGAGTCTGAAGAGCTCCAGCCGTAGGCGGGCAGCCTCCTGCTCGCCGAAGCTCGTTTCGAAGCTGGCCTGAGCGGTGCGCCAATGCCCTACCGCCTCGGCCAGCTTCGCTTCGCCGGCCGCGGTGATATGCAGCCTGAAGCGGCGCTTGTTCCCCGGCTCGGCGGACTCGCTAACGAGGCCGCTGCGCTGCAACGGCTTTAGCGTGCGGATGAGGGTTGTTCTGTCCATGACCATCGCATCGGCCATTTCCTGCATGGTCAGTGCGGGAGCGCGATCCAAAGTGCTCAAAATACTGAACTGGGTCGGCGTAATGCCCACTTCGGAGAGGTGACGCTCATACAGCTTCGAGATGTGCCGGGCAGCTTGCCGGACAGCGAAGCAATCGTCGGCATAGAGGGAGAGAGTATCCATGACGACAGAATATCGATCTCGAATCCGACGAACCATCCTGTCGATGGCATCAATTTATCGCTTTCAGAACAACGATATTCTTGCGAGAGTGCGCGAGCCGCCATTCAGAAACAAGCTGAATGTTTTTTGCTGCAATGGCTCGCACGCCCCATCGCACCGGTGACGCGGTGCAACAAGGCGAATGAATGCGGCGATTGGGGAGAATGCGGTATGGAGAACAGCGGGATCAGACGTAGTGGCCCGACTTCTCGAGCACTTCAATCTTGTAGCCATCGGGGTCCTGAACAAAGAAGTAGCGTGCGAGCAGTTGGTCCCCGTCCTTGAACTCCTTTACAGGCGTTGGCTCGAATCCGAGCGCCGCAAAACGGGCCCGCTCCGCTTCGAGTTCGGCGACCGCAACCGCCACATGCCCGTAACCGTCGCCGTGGGTGTAGGCCGGCTCGCGGCCCTTGTTCCACGTCAGTTCGATTTCGAAATCGTTTTCGGCGTTGCGCAGGTAAACCAGGGCGAAGTCCGGGAAGTCAAGCCGGTGGCTCTCGGTCAACCCGAAAGCCTCGCGGTAGAACTCGAGCGACCGGTCGAGTTCCCGGACCCGAATCATGGTATGAATCAGCTTTGCCAATTTATTCAATCCTTGCAGAATTGCGCGACGCGCCATTCGACGCGCCGCCAAGTATTAAGCGGACAGCGAAGTGAAGGTCTGGACGGAAATTTTCCCGTTCCTGATGACAAGCGTGTCCGTTGCCAGCGTGACCCAGGGCTTCGCTTCCCAGGCGAAGTAAGCCACTTCGCGAGCGACACATTGGCTCACGATCTTGAATGCTGGCCAGAACGCGGGATCGGCACCGTCGAGGAACCCCTTGAAGAAGCCACGGATCTCGTCGAGCCCGCGATAAACCTGCTGCGGCGTGACCAGTACCGAGGTCTCGTCATAGTCGCTCAGGATGGCATCGAGTCCTTGCGCGAACGCCCCAAGATGATGTTCAAAGACTCGCTTCGTTGCTTCCTCGATTTGCGCGGTAATTTCCGTCATGGAAATCGACTCCTCAAATGATTGGGTCACACGCGCCCGACGCGCGTGCGAGCTCCGGTGACACTCAGCCGGCGTAGGCCCGTTGCGCCTCGTCCCACGTGACAACGACAATCGGCGTGCCGTCCTCGCGGATAAATGACAGCGGACCGAGAAAGGTCATGTAGAACTCGCTGTCCACGGGGAAAAAAGTCTTGTCGTGCCGGGCGTTGGCCGACTCGTAACCGTAAGCCGGGGCGACAACGGTGTCCCCTCCGTGCTCCTTTCCGCCACGCACGTCCATCCTTCCCTTCGTCAACAGATACTCGCCCGGCCCCACGTGGAAATGCGCGTTGAAGGACGATCCAGCGGGGCAGTCGAAGATAGCCGTCCAAGCGCCCATTTCGGGTGACGCATGCAGCATCTTCCAGCGTATGCCGCCTTGCGAAAGCGCATCGGGAAATGGCTTCCACGGAATTTCGTTAATCTGCACGGCCTCTTCGTGGATCTTCTCTTTGATTTCCATCTTCGTCTCCTGGTTAGTCGAGTCGGCGTCCATAAGGGGTGAACGTCTTGCGTCGATGAGACAAAGATAGGCCAGCCGCCCGCGCGGCAGTTGCTCTGGAGCGCAAGGCCGCTTGCCTGGCAGCGCACGGGTGCCGATGCAGGGACCTGGCCCGGGATTGCCCGAATGCACCTTGCGGCAACGACTCGTGCACGGACGAGCAAACGCGGCGCACATCGCGTTGCTACTCTGGCTGTCATCGGCTTCCTCAACAGGTGGGTAGCCATACGCAAGGAGCAAACATGCCGCTTATCGACTTTACTTTTGCAGAAGGTTCGTTGAGTCCGGACGCCCAAAGCCGTCTGGCCGACAAGATGTGGTCCACCGCGCTACGCTGGGAGGGCATTGAAGTCAACGCAACAACGGGCTCGGTTGCCTGGGTCTATTTCGACGAACGCCCGCGCCGTCATATCACGGTCGCCGGCCGGGTGCCCGGTCAGAATATCTACCGGCTCAACGTGCGCGTCATGACAGGGTTCATGGATCAGGCTCGCATCGACAATCTCACTCGCGAGCTAACCGCGTCGGTCCTTGAAGCCGATGGATCGGAGGGCGATGGCAGCGGGCCGCGAGTCTTCTGCATCGTCGAGGAGATTCCGAGCGGGACGTGGAGCATCGACGGCAAGACGTGGACCACCGTCTTCACCGCGCAGACCCTGGGGCTCGATAGCGCGCGCATTGCCGCCATGGAAAAGGCGGTGGCATCCAGGCCGCGCATCGATGTGCCACATGAGGTGAAGTAAGCGCGAATTGCTGTCTACAGCTTGTGTATGTGTCAGGCCGAGGCGCCCGCCTCGCCTGACCGGGCACTCAATCGGGCCGCGCGCGGCGCATCATCAAGCGGTGCAAGATTGCGTGTGCGAGAGGGGTCTGTGGCCGCCTATGCCATCGGCGTAGCTAAGTATGATGTGAAGCGACAAGTCCCGAATGCGCTGATCAACATGTTGCGCGTCCAGTTCAACGCGTGGGGTTAGCGCAACGCCGCGGCAAACCAGCATCAACGTATCCGCCAGTGCTTCACGATTTGGCACACCCGCTGAATGAGCCAGCGTGAGCAACAACGCTCGAAATGCTTGTTCGTGCTCCCGCAGATTGATGCTGTGCGGATGGTCCTCCGCCATGGATTGCGATGCCAGGATCTTGATCGAAGAGGCCGATAGTCGTTCGACTACGAGGTCGGCCATGACTTCCACGACACGATCACGTTCACGTTGGTCCATAGAGGACTGCTGATCGATACACGACGCCATGATCTTCCATCGATTGCGTTCACGCTGGCACAATTCCGCGACGCAGGCTTCGAGCAGTGCCTCTCGCGAGCCGAACGCTCGATAGATCGCCATCTTGTGAAGTCCAGCGTGTCTGGCGAGGCGCGCAAGGCTCACCGATTCGAACCCGTCCTCGCCCGCCAGCGCTACTGCCGACTCAAGAATAACCTTGCGCGCCTCAAGGGCAGACACTCGCGGCCTCATGCCATCACGATTCCGGATTGACTCAACACTGTCACTGTCATCGCGCATTTCACCCCGATTCGGCATGACGAGATTGATTGGATCGAACGCCTGTGACCTGCCAACGCCTGGCGGTGCTAGCGCACAACGTAGACCGGCGGCGAATAGGAGCTGTACGTCATTTCCGTCCGCCGGGTTTCATTCGATTGGCCGCGGTCGCCCGATCGGTCATTGCCGGCCGCAACCGGCTGGGTTTCACGAGACAAGCCATCGACGTCTTGACTCGCGTAGCCGGCGGCCGTTTGAACCGGGACCGTGTGCTGCGACTGTGCCTGGAAGCTGTCCGCCGTAGAAACGGACTGTGCGTTCGCGACGACAGGCATCGTAAAAACGCCTGCCACAATAATCATGCTTGCTGCTAGTTTCACCGTAATCCCCTTCGGATATCGCCTGAAAATTCGCCGCAATCTCGGTGTGCGCGGCGTCAATTCAGACTAAGGCAGGACGGGTGAAACATAAATGACGGGAACCGAACAGATTGTTGCCGGAATTCGTTTCTGTGGCACTAGGGCTGCGAGTCGAAGAAAGCCGTTGCGTGGTCTATAAACGCCCGAACTTTTGCGGGCATCAGGGTCCTCGTCACATAGGCCAGCCGCAGCTCGATGGCGCTTTCGGCCAATTCGAAATCTTCCAGCAGCCGCACGAGGCGCCCGGAAGCGAGCTCATCGCGCAACAGCGCTTCCGGCAACACCCCCAAACCAAACCCTTTGCGGACCATCTCGCGGTTAAACATCGGATTGTTGGAGGCAATATCGAACTTCAAGGGAATCGAGACTTCTTCCTCTCCAACCTTGAACGCCAGCGCTGGCTTCCTGATCGATGGAGAAAACGCTACAAAAACATGCTCGGCAAGGTCCGCGGGCTCACTCGGACGCCGATGCTTCTCGAGATACTCCGGCGCGCCAACGATGACCTGCGGGACGCGTTCGAGCAGCTTCGTCACCGTCGTGTCGCTGGTGAGCATGTATGGCACGACGATCCCCAGGTCGTATCCATCGGCAACCAGATCGACGGGGCGCTCGATGAGCGTGACTTCGAGGACGACCTTGGGGTTCTGCACCTTGAAGCTGGCCAGAAGCGGCACCAGAAGATTGACGGTGGCGGTGGTATGCGCGACCAGACGCAGCACGCCCGTGGCCTCTTTGGCCTCGTTGAACGTTTCCGCCTCGAGCGCATCGAGATCGTCGAGGATCCGGACACACCGCTCGTAAAATCGCTCGGCGGTTTCCGTCATCGAGATTTGACGGGTGGTCCGGTGAAACAGCCGGCCCCCCAGGCGCTGCTCCAGCGCCGCAATGGCCCGAGAAACGACCGGCGTCGTCACGCCCAGCGTGTCGGCGGCCCGAGTGAAGCTGCGCGCCTCAACGACGGTACGAAACACCCGCAACGATTCAACGTAGTCCATGAGCATCCGCCTCGTTTGAAAGCATTTCGTAATGAAATACCTACCGCGCCATCTGCAATATACACATAACGGCGCGACGATCGAACGCCAATTCCCTCCGTTTGCTCAGCACCGCGGCCCGCGGGCGCGCCGCGCGTCGCCAATCGAGCGATGCCACCGGGTCGCGTTTTGCGCACTGCGCAAATCGGCTTCTCGCGAGCTGGTTGCCCAGCTCAGCACGCCCAGCCAGCCCGTCACCGTCCAACCCAGCAGCAGATTGAACAGGAATATTCTCGCCGCTTGCTCCTTCATCCTTCGCTGGGCGATCATCGACGGCGTAAAGTAAGCGACAGCAACGAAAGCCAGTAAAGCGTAAGCAATGACAGAACGCATCTGATACCTCGACCTGAATCATTTGATGACTGATTCTATGTCGGCCTCCTCGCGGATTGAACCTCAGGCCGGGCACCAGAGTGTTGTGCAATTTGGCAAGTTCAATAGCACCCCATTTCGCAGGCAAACGCTAGAAACGGTGTCTCACGCCCACCGTCGCCGCGACTTGATAACGGGAGTTCGTTCCTGTCGCGCCGCCAATATTGTTGATGGCGGCCACCAGCGCGCCGTTCAGCGCCTTTTGATACACCACAGCCCCGTATAGATCGGTGAGCTTGCTCATCGAATAGATCACGCCGCTGTTGAACTGGAGCCAGTGGGGATGCGGACCGTCGCTGACGCCGGGCATCGACGATGCGCCGCCCACGTTGCCCACGCTATAGATGACGGCCACCCCGGCCTGCAAGGCAGGCGTAAACCGATACCGGCCGTTGACTTCGTAATTGCCGATCGAGAAGTTGGTGTGATCGCTATAGCGCAGCTTTACAAAGGTATACGCGCCGCCCACCGTAAACTTGTTGACCTCGTACGCAATACCGGCGCCGGTGATGTCCTGGGAAGTCACGGGCCGCGTGTAGAAGATCGACGTCGTGTTCGAGTAGTCCCCCACGACGGCACCAGACGTATTGCTGCCGCCGGTGCCCCCGGCCGAAGGGCTACTGAGGTGGAAATGTGCGACGCCCACCGAAAGCGAATTACGTGCGTAGCTTCCCCCAACACTCCATGCCCGATTGTTCTGGAAGCCCTCTCCCTCTGCGCCAGCTGCCTGGTTGCTGAACGCGTAGAGGCCGCCAAGCGTGAATCCGGCGAAATTCGCGCTCTCGAACTTGACCGTATTGTTCAGCCGGAACGTGGTATAGAGATTGTCGACGTCGCCGACGTGGGCACCATACTGCGTACCCCATTGCCGCGACGACACAAACGGGCCAACGAAATCGACGAGCGGCTCATACTGGCGCCCCAGCGAAAACGTGCCAACTGCGTTGTTCTGCAGCCCCACGTAGGCCTGTCTTCCAAACAGACGGGAACCTTGCAACATGGTGCCGTTTGCCACGCTGAAGCCGTTTTCCAGCACGAAGACGGCCGAGTTTCCTCCGCCAAGATCTTCATTGCCGCGCAATCCCCAACGGGAGGGCAAGCCAACTCCGCTAGTTTCCTGAAACTTGCTGGCCCCTGCGCCACCTGCCTGGGTCGCGACGTTGTTGACATAGCTGAGTCCGGCATCCACGATCCCGTAGAGCGTCACACTGCTCTGCGCCAGCGCGAAGGCAGGCGTCGCCCCGGCAATTGCCATAGACAGAACCCGTAGCCGGTTCTTTCCCATCATCTTCATAGATCTCCTTTTCATACGGATAACTTATTATTTTTATCAGAGCTAGTCTTCGTTGAGTGTTCCAGCGCGATCTTCGGTGCTAGACCTCAGTCGCCTGAATATTTGACTGCATTCGCCGCGCGATCAGAGGAATCCCGGCAACCAGCAGAACCGCCGAAATAGCCTGAATCGCACCCGCCGTGATGAATCCGCTTGCGTAACTTCCCGAGATATCCCGCACATAACCAGTCAACCAGGGCGTGAGGAAACCCGCGAGGTTCGAAATCGAGCTGATGAGCGGGACAGCCAGCGCGGTTTCGCCCGGCTTCAGGAACCGCGTGGGGATTTGCCAGAATAACGACACGCCGGCACCGGTTCCTGCAATGGCGAGCACGAGCGTACAGAACGTCGTCGTCCGGTTGCTGTGCCACGCAAAGACCAGCACCATCAAGCTGATCACGCTAACCAGCGACGCCATCGCGCAAAACCAGCGGTTATCACGATATCGGCTCGCGAAGGTCGAAAATGCGATGTTTCCGGCCGCACCGAGCAGGCAGATCGCCGCAATGGCATTTCCGATCTCGCGATAGCCGCCAAAGCCCGCTTCATGCAGGATGGTCGGCATGAAGAATCCCAAAGCGGAATTCGCGGTCAAAATGCAGAAGTAGATTCCCGCCAGCATCCAGAGCATCGGGTTGGCAAACAGCGCCGGCGATTGGCCGGGGGCGGGAGCAAACTTCTGCCGGTCTTCGGCGATACTCTGCAAGATCATCTCGCGTTCGCGAGCGGAGAGCCAACGGGCATTAGCGGGTCCATCGGGTAGCACAACCGCTGCGACGCAGCCGAGCAACACGGTGGGAACGGCCTGCAGCACGAACATCCAGCGCCAGCCGGCCAGGCCCAACACCCCGCTCATATGTTCGAGCACGAAGCCGCCGCTCAATCCAACCGCAATGGTCGAGCAAATCGCCGCGGAATGAAAGATGCTGAAATTGCGCGTACGGCGCTTCGTCGGAAACCACTCGTTGAAGTAGAGAATGACGCCAGGATAGAATCCCGCCTCGAACGCACCAAGAAGAAAGCGAAGCGCGTAGAACACCGTGGGCGAGCTCACGAACATCATCGCGACGCTCGTCATGCCCCAGCCTATTGCGATTGCCGAAATAACGGTCCGCGCGCCCCACCGTTGCTGGAGCGCGGTGCTCGGAACCCCCATCACGACGTAGCCGAGAAAGAACAGCCCGGCGCCGAGTCCGTACGCCGTTTCGCTGAAGTGCAGATCGGTCAGCATCTGCAGCTTCGCAAAGGCAACATTGGCGCGGTCCACCCACGCCAGCATCCACAAGCAAAAGAGCAGCGGAATGATGCGCCACTCCGACGACAAAAACGCCTTGCTCAGCTCACGGTCCGATTCACTGACCGGTTTTGCTGCGTCTGTTTCGCACAACACGCTCATGGGTTCGTCTCCAGGCACAAATGTCCCGATCTTTTGTCAGGATCACTTGAAAATGGGTCCGTCCGGGTGTTGCCCAGACGAACACTCTCTCAGTCCAGAATTGCGGGGAGGACTTCGCTGCGGTTTTCGCCAAAGCCGATGCTCGCGAAACCGGAACGCTCGCACCAGCCGCTCATGACAACCGCGTCTCCGTCTTCGAGGAATGCGCGCGTCTCGCCTGTGTCGAGCTTGACGGGTGACTGGCCAGCCCGCGACAGCTCAATCAATGCGCCGGCCTCCGAAGCCGTCGGCCCGGAGATGGTTCCGCTCCCCAGCAAGTCGCCTGTACGGAGATTGCACCCACCAATCGTGTGGTGCGCAACCATCTGCGCAATGCTCCAATACTGGTGGCGGAAACTCGTGCGAGAAAGACGGCTGGCGCCCTTCCCGCTGCGCCGTGCGTCCGCCGTTTCGAGCGCCACTTCCAGCTGGATGTCGAACGCCGCTTGATCGGGCAACGCCTGCGAGGAGAGGTAGTCGAGCGGCTGCGGGTCTCCCTCGGGTCGCGCCAGCGCCGTGCGAAACGGCGCGAGCGCGTCCATGGTGACGATCCACGGAGAAATCGTGGTGGCGAAGTTCTTGGCGAGAAACGGCCCAAGCGGCACCGACTCCCACGTTTGAATATCGCGCGCCGACCAGTCGTTGAGCAGGCAGAGCCCAAACACGTGTTCATCCGCCGACGCGACGGGAATGCGCGTCCCCTGCTCGTTACCCACGCCAATGAAAATGCCCAATTCCAGTTCGTAGTCGAGCCGGGCAGACGCTCCGAGTTCAGGCTCGCGCTTTCCAGCCGCGAGGCGCTGCCCAACGGGCCGCCGTACAGGCTGCCCCGACAAACCGATGCTCGACACTCGGCTGTGGTAGGCGATCGGCATCCACTGGAAATTCGGCGAGAGCGAGCCATCGGGGCGCATCAATTTGACGATGTTGCGCGCGTGATCGACAGACGTATAGAAGTCCGTGTAGTCGCCAATCTGTGCCGGTAGCGCGTACTCGACCTCATTGCGCGGCACCAGACAGCTCGTGAGCCCATCAATCGAAACGCCGGTGCGTGCCGCCGAATCACCCGCCTTGAACCATGCGAAGAGCGCATGGCGCAAGGCGCGCCATGCGTCCGGACCCAACGCGAAGAACGCGTTCAGCGTGGGCTGGGCGCACGCGCTGGCCGCTTGCGCTGCCATTCCAGAAAGGGCACCGAGCGCCGCCACGGCCTCGAGGTCGATGACGTAGTCGCCCAAAGCGACGCCCCCGCGAAATGCCTCCGCCGTGCCCGCGCGACGAAACACGGCGAACGGCAAATTCTGCAGAGGGAACGCACTTTGAGGCGCATTGGCCGATTCGACCCAACTCCTCGCACCGATGTCGTGCGTGTGATCAAGGCGCATCGAAATCCCCGCGCAGGCTGTTGCGGCTCAACAGAATCCGGCGCTCGCGCAGTTCCTGGATCAGCGCAGGGTCGACGTTCCGCTCGGTCAGCAATTCGATATTGTGCTCGCCCTGAAAGGCGGGAATTCCGGGCGCCGGCAAGGTCGCGCCACTGAACCGCCACGGCGAACCCGGCATACGCATCGTTCCGCCGTTGCGGTCGTCGACTTCCACGATGGCACCCCAATCCGCGGCCCACTCGGACTCGGCCAGTTCATTGGTGGTACGAACGACGCCGATTGCGAGACCCTGTTCGCTGACCTGCGCCTGCAGTTCTTCCAGGTCGGTGAAAGTCAGAATCCACGCGCGCACTTCCGCCAGCAGCGCGTCGAGGTTTTGCCGACGAAGATGGGCCGACGCGAACCGCGGATCGAGCAGCAGATCGGTGCGGCGCATCATCGAACAGAAGCGCACGAACATGGGCGAATAGATCGGGCTGGCCGCGATCGTGACGTGGCGGCCATCGGGCATGCGGAAGATATGCGATTCCGTGGCGCTCAACGCGGGCGGCTCACCGTTGGTGTCCACGCCCGAGAGCTGCGCGCCTGCACGCTCGTTGACCGCGAGCATCGTGGCGGCCATCGAGACATCCACGTGCTGGCCTTCGCCCGTCCGGTGCCGCTGCTGCAGGGCGGCGAGAACGGCGATCGCGCCATGCAGGCCCGTATAGACGTCGGCATGGCTGCACGCGTCGTTCTTCATGTCGTCGGGGCCGAACTCATAGTGCTCGCGCAGAATGTCGGTCAGCCCCGTTTCCGCCTGCACGGTGGGCGCAAAAGCCGGGCGATTGCGCCATGGGCCAGTCTGGCCATAACCGCTCATCGACACGTACACAACACCAGGATTGAACTCGCGCACCTGCTCATAGCCGAGCCCGAAACGGGCCAGCGTGCCCGGCCGGAAGTTCTCGACAATGATGTCGGCTTCGCGGCACAAATCCGTGACAATGGCTCGCGCCTCGGGCCAGTTCAGGTCCAGGCTGAGATTGCGCTTGCCTGCATTCTGCTGCGCGTAATAGACCGACATCGTGCCGATGTGGGGGACACCGCCACGGCCCGTGTCGCCGCCCGGCGGCTCGATCTTGATCACTTCGGCGCCGAGATCGCGCAGCGTCTTCGTGCACAGCGGTCCCGCCAGCACGCGCGTGAAGTCGATCACCTTCATTCCATCGAGAGGAGCACCCATGATCAGTTCCCCTCGAAAATGGCCGAGCCCGGGCCCGACTTTGCGAACGCTTCAAGGCCGCGCTTTTGATCGGCACTGGCCCACATCATGTTGCTGATTTCGGTCTGGCGCGCATCGGCACCCGCAATCCCGTGGCGCGCCGAAAGATTGGCCAGCGTCTTGATCCCCTTCAGGGCAACCGTTGGGCCGGCTGCCAACTGGCGCGCCCAGGACATCGACACGGCCGGCAGCTCCGCTTCGGCCGTCACGAGGTTGATGACGCCCCAACGTTCCAGCGCCACGGGGTCGTGACGCCGGCCGAACATGGCGATCTCCTTCGCACGGGCCGGGCCCGCACGCTGCACGACACGCTGCACGCCTCCGAGCAGCGGCAGCAGCCCGAGGCTTGCCTCGGCCGCGGCAAAGAACGCGGTGTCGGCTGCCACGATCATGTCGCAGGTCAGCGCCAATTCGAATCCGCCACCCAGCGCGCCGCCGTGCACCGCGGCAACCGAGGGCAGCGGAACGTTCTCGAGCGCGTCGAGCAGCTCCTCGAGGGCAGCCTGATCGCGACGGCGGGCACCGCCCGTGAATCCGGCGACGTCGGCGCCGGCGCAGAAGTGGCGCATGCCGCTGCGCAACAGGATGGAGCGGCAACCTTCGTCGACGGCCTTGCCGTAGGCCGCGAGAAGATCATTCAAGAAATTATTCTCGATCAGGTTATGGGGCGGCTTCGACATCGTGACGACGCCAACCGCGCCGTCCTTTTCAAACTCGACAGTGCTCATCTCTCGTCCTGCATCGTGGCCCGACGCATGTCGGGTGGGGTGGTTGAAACGCTCGGAAAAATACATAGGATGCCGAAACGGCATAAGGAACTTCAGCGTTGAACCCGGGTTTCCTGCCATCGTCCCGGCATTCAGCCAGAGGTTCTGTATGGCTCGATGATAACAGTGTTAACTTAGATGCAAACCAGGGTAATCCCAGGCCCTCGAAGCGCGCCACTCAACCGATCCCCATTTACCGGGGCGCGGGGGAGAGATCATTGCGTGCCGGAAAGACGGCCGCCTATAATGACTCGCCCCCTCTACCGAGCCTTCTTGCACTGTGAGTTCGAAACCGCCCCCTGCGACCGCCACGCCCTACCACCACGGCGATCTGCGCAACGCCCTGATCGCGGAGGGCCGCCGCGCACTCGAAGAAGTTGGCGCTCATGAACTGAGTCTCAGATACCTGGCGCGCGCCGTCGGAGTCTCCGAGGCAGCGCCATCACGGCATTTCGCGGGTAAGGAGGGGTTGCTCGCGGCCATCGCGGCCGACGGATGGCGCGATCTCGCGACGATCCGCAGCGGCATATTGAAGTCCGATGACCCGGCAATGACCAAGGCCTATCGGATGATGCGGGCGTACGTCGAATTTGCTCAGACGCACAAGGGGTTGTTCGACTTGATGGTTGGCCCCCGGATCGTCGCTCGCGATTTGTATCCCGAGCTCACCGAAGAAGGAACGAAATCATTCGGGCTGTTCGCAAAGGTCGTCGAGCAGGCGGCGCTCGAAAGCGGCTGGAAAAAAAACGCGCTGACGTTGGTCACGCACGCGGCCTGGGGCGTCGAGCACGGGCTCGCGACGCTCATCCTTTCCGACCGGGTGCCGCGATCGGATCTTCCCGTTCGACTCGATCAGATGATCCACTTCTCGATCTCCGTGTTCCTGAGCGCCATTGACGCCGGACCGGCCCATCTCGAGAAAGTGATGAATGGCTTGCCGGCCGCGAAGCGGCACGCTGAAGCTTAGGCTGCCTGATCCTCGGGCAGTTCGTCGAAGAATTCGCTCGCGTAATCGATGAATGCCCGCACCTTCGCCGGCATCAGCGTGCGGGTGTTATAGGCCAGCCGGATCTCCACTTCGCCCTCCTTGATCTTGAACTGATCCAATAGCCGAACGAGCTTGCCCGAGCGGATTTCCTCCTGAACCAGCGGGACCGGCAAGGCGCCGATCCCCAGGCCGCGAAGGACCATCTCCCGGTTAAAAATCGAACTGTTCGACGCGACGTCATAGCTGATCGGCACCGTAGCAACCTCTTGCCCTGCGCCGCGAAACGTCAGCGCAGGCTTGCGCAAGGAAGGCGGCATCACCACGAACTTGTGCCCGGCGAGGTCAGCGGGCGTCTGCGGGCGCGGGTGGTTCGCCAGATACGCTTCCGTCGCAAAGATGCCAAGCGGTACACGCTCCAGCAGCCGGGTCACGGCCTGCTCCGAGCTCAGCATGAACGGCAACACGATGCCCAGATCGAACCCGTCGGCGACAAGATCGACTGGACGCTCGGTCATGGTGATATCGAGGGTGACTTCGGGATACTTGCGCTTGAACCTCGCGATGAGCGGGACGAGCCGGTTGTTCGTGGCCGTGGTGTGCGCGACCACCCGCAGCACACCTGAGGGCACTTGAGTCTCGCCGGTCATCTGCGCTTCAAGGTTCGAAAGATCGTCCAGAATTCGGCAGCAGCGCTCATAAATGCGCTCAGCCGGCTCCGTAAGTGACACTTGCCTCGTAGTGCGATTGAACAGGCGGGTTGCGAGCCGCTGCTCCAGCATGGCAATGGCCCGGGAAATGACGGGCGGCGTCGTGTCCAGCACGTCGGCCGCGCGCCTGAAGCCCTTTGTCTCAACGACGGTACGAAAAATACGCAAGCTTTCGATATAGTCCATGGGGCCGCCCGCATGTCATCTTCGGGGTTAATCCATTGATTCGCATTCCGAATCTAAAGACACGATTCGAAACGGAATTCATATGCTCGAGGTCCGATCAATGGGGCGCGGTAATACGCTCGATCAGCAATTCGAACTTCCGGTCGAGCGCTTGTGCAGCGTGCTTGAGCTCGGGATTGTCGCCCAGCACGATGAGTGACGAGGGGCGGACATAGGTGACGAACGTCCCCTCGCCGTCACTCGCCTCGGTCAGCAGCACTTCAACGGGCGCAAACAAACCGGCGGAGAGATCGTGGCGCAGCATGGTAATTGCAATCAGCGGATTCCCGAGGATCCATCGCACGGTCCGGCGCTTGATGCCGAATTTCGCAATCCAGCCCCCGTGATCGATCTCACTGAACAGCATGAAGCCGCTCTCGCCGACAAAGCGCCGCTCGACCTCCTTCACGTAGGTGCCTTCCGAAATGTCTTCTCTGGCGAGCTTCACCAACTCGGGAATAGACGACTTCCCGCAGAGCTTGTTGAGGCGCTCCACCACGTCGTCAAAGGACGCAGGCGTCCTCACCTCGACACGCACGCCGGCAAATTGCGTTTCAACCACTGCGACTTCGCTGCTCATCAAAAAGGCTCCAGTACTGTCGTTTTCCCCCCTGAGGGGCCTCATTCGCATCCGGGTTGCACTCTGGATAGCAGGCAGCCCTCGATACGAGTATATACGCGCTTCTCGCACCGAAAGTTGACTGCAGCGACAACAGATTGTTGAGCGAAAGTTTCGGAGACGGCTGCCGAACGCCGTGCCCATCGGAGCGATGCGGCTCGCGGGTTTTCCGTTTCCGACTGTCCGGTTAGTCATTGAAGGGCTAAAACGGCGAAGTGCCGATGTTCGTTTACATTTGTCGCGGCGTCATTACACACAACTTGCAAGTGCCAACAACGCATAACTCGACTCCGCAGCGCTGCCCGGCAAAGATACAGGCACAGCAAGAACATCTGCCAACGCCCAAGGAGAGTGAAATGAGTGAGCGCGAAACCGGGCAGCGAGTCGCGGTGCTCGTCTGCGTCGCGGAACCCCTTCTCGCAGTCGGCGTGCGCACGAGCCTCGCGGCTGAGCCGGACATCCAGCTTATCGACTCCGAGCACGCCTGCGACGGACGCAACGTCGACGTGCTGGTCGCGGATACGGACACCGCGGCAGCGCTCGCGCTCGACCGGCAGCGCCAGCGTCTCGGCCCGCGACTCGAGTTCGCCGCCATCCTGGCGATCTCGCCCCAGGCGCGCGAGCATGCGGTCCGTTGCGCCCTGGAGCAAGGCATTCGGGGCCTCGTGCTGACCCGCTCCCCGGTCCACGATCTCCTTGCAGGCGTGCGGGCGCTGGCGAGCGGCGGCCGCTACCTGTGCCCGCAAATCCGCTGGCAGATGGCGCAGGTCTCTCAGCGCGAGGTGCTGACGAGCCGTGAGGACGAAGTGCTGCGGCTCTTGACGATGGGTCTATGCAACAAGTCGATCGCGCGCGACCTCGAGATCGCGGTCGGAACCGTGAAAGCCCACGTCAAATCGATCATGGGCAAGCTCGATGCCAGTTGCCGTACCGAGGCGGCGCGGATCGCCACCGAACGGGGCCTCATGGACCTGCCGGCCACACCATCGCGGCGAGTCAAAACCCTGGGCGCAACGAACCGGCCACGCCGTGCCTTGCTGTCCCAGCCCTTCCTCATCCCGCAGGGCGACGAGCCGGCACGTGCAGTCGTGTGAGCGCCGGGGACGCGCGCGCTCAAGCCCTGGAGCCGCCGGACAATTCCGTGCCGTCCTGCATCTTCGCAGCATCGGTCGGAGCGGCCTGCCCAAGCACACTGCGGGCAACCGAGAGGTCGAGGGAGGTCTCGTCCCCGGCGTCTTCGACGAGAGGGCGCAGCAAACGTTGTGCATCCTGCGCACGCCCGGTGCCGATCCACTGCTGAGCCAGTGCGACGGCCGCCCTGACCTGCCCCGACCTCACCCCTTGCGAGCGGGAGAGTTCGATTGCGGCCAGATAGCTGCTCTCGGCCAGCTCCAGTTGACCCGCGGCAGCCTGGCAGTATCCGCGAGCGAACAGCAGTTCCGGCATGCGAAGGAAATCGCCGCAAGTGCGAATGAGCGCCTCGACCTCGTCGCACATCGCGAGCGCGGCCGCATGCAGCGACATGTCCGAGAGTCCGATCGCCAGCATCGCCAACGAGACGCTCGTAATCATTTCATACTGGTAGCGGTGAAGCACGTCGACGGCGGAGCGGATGAGTTCGACGCCATCGGCTGGACGGCCTCGCGTAATCGACAACTGCCCGCGCAATACGCATGCAACACTGAGATACGGCGTGAGCGAATGGCGCTTCGCCACGTGCTCGAGCGCCTCGACCACGCTGTGCATCCGCTCGACATCTCTCGCCCAGACGTACACCGACCCGGCCCAGATGAGCGCGATGCATTGGGTAACGGCGTGGCCCGATTCGCGCGCATCGGCGATGGTCCGGTCGGCAACGGCAAGCGCTTCCGCATAGCGCCCCGTGAGCCACAGACTGCGGGCGCGGCCGCACATGGCGCGATTATGAAAGTCGAATCCGAGCCTGGAGGTCGTGCTGGACGACGCGCCGAAGCTTCGGGCAAAACACCGCTCCCAATGCTGCATGGCCTCCTCGACCTCGCCCACGAGGTGCAGCGCCACGCCCATGAGGGAATCGACAATGGCGTGCGACTCCGCGTCTTTCAACTCGGACAACAGCGACTGCGTCTTGCGAGCGGTCGCGAGCGCGTCGCTGTACCGGCCATCGCGATGCAGCAGGACGGCATAGCCGTTGAGCAGATGCAGCGTGCTGCGGAAATCCCCGAGCTGTCCGGCCACTTCGATGCCGCGGCGATAAGCGGCCTCCGCATCGCTGCCGCCTCGCGAGAACATCAGCGACTGGCCTAGCGCGCCCTGTATCCGCATTTCATGGCGCGAGCCGACAAGCTCCTCGGGCAACTGTGCCAGCGCGGCTTCTGCCCAGCGAGAGCATTCGGTGACGTTCGACAATTGCAATAGCAAAGGACAGAGCGAAGCCACCAGCCGGAACGCCTCGGCATCCTTCCCGCCGTTGGCGAACAGCCACTCGACGGCCGTGCGCAGGTTGGGCAGTTCGAGCTTCACGGCCTCGAGTGCGTCCTTGTCGAGGACGTCGGCCGCAGAGTGCTGTACCCAGTCCGCGAAATAGCGGCAAAAGCGCTGCATGACAGCGGCCCGCTCCCCGGACTCGGACAGCTTCTTCGCGCAGTAAGCCCGAGTCGTATCCGACATGCCATAGCGCAGCGTCGCTTGCCCGGCATCGACGGTGACGAGCGACTTCGACACGAGGCACGCAATCAGCTCGATGGCGACGGATGGGTCGTGGTCGTTGCAGCAGGCCTCGATGGCCGCGTCAAGGGTAAAGCTCCCCGCGAAAACAGCAAGCCTGCCTATCAGACGTTGCTCGTCGTCGGACAGCAGATTGAAGCTCCAGTCGAGTGTGGCGCGCAGTGTCTGGTGGCGTGGCACGACCGTGCGCCTGCCGTGCCACATCAGCCTCACGCTGGCATCGAAGTGCGAGGTAATGGCCTTGAGGCCCAGCGCCTCGATACGGCCCGCCGCCAGCTCGATGGCCAGCGCGATGCCGTCCAGCTCGCGGCAGAGCTGGGACGCCAGCGGCGCGTCGCCATCGCTCAGTTCAAAGCCCGCGCAGCTCGCCGTTGCGCGATCCACAAACAGCCTGACTGCCGGGTACGCGAGCGCGGCGGCGGCGGTCGTTCCCTCGCCTTTGGGCGGAAACATCAACGGTTGCAGACGATAGACGCACTCCCCTTGCGCGCGCAGCGGCTCGCGGCTGGTGCAGAGAATATGGAGCCTCGGACACTGCTGAACCAGCAGCTCGGCAAGCTCTGCGACCGCCGCGATGACATGCTCGCAGCAGTCGAGCACGATCAGCGCGTGACGCTCACCCAGATGAGCCGCCAGCGCGGCCGGATCATCGAGCCTGTTCTGCAGTCCAACCGCGCTTGCCACCGACGAGCGCACGAGCCCCGCGTCCGCGATTGCCGCAAGGTCGATGAAGTGCACGTCTCCGTTGAATTGCCGGATGGCCGAATGTGTCGAAGCGATGGCAACCGTCGTCTTGCCGATGCCGCCCGGCCCGACGATGGAGACGAGCCGCTGCTGCAACATGTTCGCGAGGACCTGCTGGACGTCCTCGTCGCGCCCGACTACCGAAGAGGCGGGCGCCGGCAGCGCCCTTGCCGCGCGCAGCGGGGGCGCCTGGAGCGGCGCTTCGAGCTCATGGCGCTCGACCACGGCGACGAACGTGTAGCCCTTGTTGGCGGTATTGACGATATAGCGCCCGCCGGCATCGCCTTCCCCAAGCGCCTTGCGCACAGCGACGATGTGAAAGCGCAGGCTGCCTTCTTCGACCACCACATCGGGCCAGACACGCGCAATCAAATCCTTTTTGCTGACGATTTCCCCTGCAGAATCGACCAGCGCGACCAGCAGATCGAGCGCCCGCCCGCCGAGCCGTACGGGCAAGCCGTCGCGTTCGAGCAGGCGTTCCGATGGAGACAGCGTGAACGGCCCAAACGAGGCTCGCCACGTGGTGCTGTGCGTTGTTGTTCGATGCATTGCAGCAATCCCTTTAGCGCGAGGCGCCTTCCTGAAGCCGCCCTCGTTTGGAATCCCACCGTGCCGCGTGTTGCTGGCCTGCCGAGTGGAAATGATAGTGCGCCTTTTTCAAACCAGCTTCCACCCCGTCGGCACGTGCCGACAATTTAGCCAGCTTGCGGCCATATTCCCAGCAAATGTTTATGATGTGGATTATTTGCTTTATGGATAACCATGAAGCTCGATCTGAATTTATTGCGAGTGCTTGTCGCTATCCACGAGTCGGGCAGCGTGACGAAGGCGGCACAGCAGCTTGGGATGAGCCAGCCCGCGGTCAGCGCCGCGCTGGGCAGGCTGCGCGAGTCGCTGGCCGACCCCTTGTTCATTCGACAGGCCGACGGCATGTTGCCGACGCCGCGCGCGGACACGCTCGCCGGCAAGGCCAGGCAAGTCCTTGACGCCATTGATCACGACATCCTGAGGCCACCTGAATTCGATCCGCAAGCGGACGATGTCGAGTTCGTGTTTTGCCTGAGCGCTATTGGCGAGATCGTCTTTCTGCCCACCTTGTTGAGGCACATCCGCGAGCAAGCGCCTCGCGCGCTTGTGAAAAGCGTCAGCCTTGCACCCGAACAGCTCGAGGAGGCGCTAGGGTGCGGAGAAGTGGACCTGGCGCTGGGCTATTTTCCCGATCTCAAGAAGGCCGAATTTTTTCAGCGGCGGCTCTTTTCACATGACTTCGTCTGCATGGTGCGATCGGGCCATCGCATCAAGGGTCCACGCATGACCTTGAATCAGTTCGCCACTACGGAACAGGTTTTCGTCAAGGATGGCAGCCGCACACAGGAGAGGGTCGAGGCCGCACTGGCTCAGAAAGCGGTCAAGCGGAACGTCGTTCTGCAAACGTCACACTACCTCAGCATTCCAATCGTCATTGCGGAATCGGACCTCGTGGTGGTCTTGCCGAGGACTGTCGCCGATGTCTTTTCCGACTTGATGGACGTGCGTGTTGTTGAGCCGCCTGTTGAGATTCCGCGCTATGACCTGAAGGTTTACTGGCACCGCCGGTTTGGGCAGGATCCCAAGGTGAAGTGGCTGCGGGAGCGGGTTATCGGGATCTTTGCGGAACAGGCCTGAATTGTGAGTGCTCACTCAGTGCCGATCCTGATTTCCGGCTCCGCTTCGTCTGGACGGTTCAGCAGGATTAGCAGACGCGCGATCTTGTCGTCGAAGAACGTGAAGATAAAGCTCAGGATCAGCGGTGATGGTAATCCCATCTTTTCAAAATCGCCGCCTACTTCCGCCCTGAGCATGAGATCGCCAAAGTGTTGCCGCGCGTCGGTAACGTTCATGTAGAACCGCTCGGCGACGATCTCGTCGCGGATCCAACGCGCAATCGCTTCCTTGCCCCAAAAGTCGCGCAACTGGTCGTTCAGGTACGCATCTTCGATGAAGAGGTTTGCTAACCGGTTAGCGTCGCTGGCGTTGACGGCGTCAACGAAGGCGCTTGCTATTGGGCCGGCAATCAATCGCCAAGTTCTCGAACTCGGGTTCATGAGGAGCATGATTCACCTCTGCTGCTGCTTGCTTTTCATCCGCTAGGCTAGCAAAACCAGTGCGCTCAGTTGTTAGCTCTTGTTAGTGGGAGTTTTGGAATTGCTATTCCTCAGGTTTTTCTTGGCTCTCAGCCTTGTTGGCCTTAACTTGTTTTCGCGGCGGGCCGCGGGCGTTGCCCCTGTGCGGGGCGGCACCTACTTTTCTTTGCAGCCGCAAAGAAAAGTAGGCAAAAGAAAGCGGCTTAAACCGCCAGTGTGACGCTGTCCACCACTGCCCTGTCCATCGGAGCGGCTCCGGGGCATCCGTCATCTCGCACACTCCGCGTAAGTGACAAGGCGCTCATCCTTCCCGCCACGCGCTACGCGCGGGCGGAAGGGTCTGCAAGGAAAGCCGGGCGGGCTGCAAGCGAATGCGCAGAAGTTCTGCCGCTTAATATATTGGAGTCCTATGTATACAACATCCCACCAATACCGGTGTTTCCCGCGTACATGCATGCATCCCGCTGGTTTGGGATATGCCCCACGGCGCGCGCAGCGCCGCCGGATGGATGAGCCCTTAGTCACTCCGTTATACGCCGCGTGGTGACAGACGCTCCGGAGCCGCTCCGATATACAGGGTAGTGGTGGACTGCGTCACACTAGCGGTTTGAGCGGCTTTCTTTTGCCTACTTTTCTTTGCCGCGGCAAAGAAAAGTAGGTGCCGCCCCGCACAGGGGCAACGCCTGCGGCCCGCCGCGAATCCAAGTTAAGGCCAACGCCAGACAGCCCGCGCCAACAGCGTGCACGCCCTACCTAATTCTTCGCCTTGGCGGCCTCCTCAATAAGCGCCGCGACAGCCGCCGGTTGCGACTCATAAACAGCATGGCTGGCAGCCGTCTCAGCCACAGTCGCTTCGGCACGCTTAGCCATGGCCCGCTGGGCATCCGGCGGAATCATCCGGTCATGCGTGGTAACCAGATACCAGCTCGGCTTCGACCGCCAGGCAGGCACGCTCACCTCGCCACCCAACGCCTCCACCCCCCAGGGCACCTGGGCATTCGCAAGAAACGCAGCCCGCTGAGGATTCACATCACCCGCAAACGCCTCGGCAAACTTGGCCTTGTCGAGCATGAGAAAGCCGTTGACCGGCGGCAAGATAGGCGGAACCGGCGCACCAGCCGGCGGATTAGCAATGAGCTTCTGCACAGACTCGCCCTTGTCAGGCGCAAACGCCGCGATATAAACGAGCCGCGAGACTTTGGGATCGGTGCCGGCCTCGGTAATGACCACGCCCCCATACGAATGCCCGACGAGCACCACCGGGCCGTCCTGCGCATCCACGACGGCTTTCGTCGCGGCTACGTCGGCGGCCAGCGAGGTGGTCGGATTCTGCACGATGCTGACGTTGTAGCCCTGGGCTTTCAGGAGGTTGTACACCGCCTCCCAGCCTCCACCGTCAACGAAGCCGCCATGGACTAACACCACGTTCTTGATGGCCCCGGCGGCCGATGCAGTTGTCGGCTCGACCATTCCGAAAGCCAGCGTACTGAAGGCCAGTGCACTCATCAGGGTGCGCAGCGACGAGAAAGGATAGGCTCGCATTTGAAACCTCTTTGGCAAGGTGTGATGGGTGTGCGCGTCCCTCGGGAAGGACTGCATACCAGCTGAACGGCACACTGCCAGTCTGGTCGCAAAGCGACTCGCCTCCATCACCCAGATTACCTACCTCCTTTGGGAGAGCAATCCTGGGCCAGGCCTTGCTTATGGGCTTGCTTTAACGCCCCGCCGCCCGCTTGAGCGTTTGCGAAGGCGTCTCGCCAAAGAGTTGCTTGTAGTCGTTGGAAAAGCGGCCGAGGTGGGAAAAGCCCCAGTTCATCGCAATGGAAGACACATTGCGCTCCGAGCAATCGGTAAGCATTTCGCGCCGCACTGCTTCGAGCCGGTGCCGCTTCAGATAGGCCATCGGCGCATGGCCAAAGTGCTCGCGAAAGCCATCGAACAGCTTGTAACGCGATACGCCCGCCGCGCGCTCGATGTCCTCGAGCGCAATGTTTTCGCGGGCGTTGTCATGGATGAACTGCTTCGCGCGCAGCAGATAGTGCGGGCACGCGGGACGCATCGCCTCGGCAAGCGCCTGCGAGTAGTTGTGCGGCTGGGAAAGCAGTAGGCCCTTGAGGAGCGCCTGCTCGAGATCCCCCGCCATTTGCTGATGATTGAGCAACGGGCCGGCCGCGCCCATTTCGGCAAGCAGGAATTTGACCATGCGCCACCAGGCGGCCTGGTCGCCGTCCGCGGCATTCATTTGCGGCTCGAACGTCAACGCGGCGTCGAGCGGCTTTTGCAGCAGCCCCTCGAGCACCTGGCGCAGTGCGGGACGCGGAATGGAAACGATGATCTTGCGACAGTTGCCCGTGATCGCCAGATCCTGAGTCTCGTGCGGCGACAGCACGAGGCCCCGGTCCTGATCCGAGAGCCACAGGCGCCCGCGCGCGGCGAGCTCCTGCTGCCCGCTCAGCGGCAGGCTCACGCTATAGCAGTTCAGCGGCGCGTCGTTGTGCACGGAGACGGTGACGTCGGTGCCGTACTCGACATACCCCAACGTGCTCGCCATCGAGCGCATCACCGTGCCCGAATGATGGAATTGCAGCGCCCCCGGGCTGCGTACCTGCAGCCCATGCGGTCCGCAAATCGACTCCATCCAGTCGCGCGCGCCTTCGAGGTCGTGACGCAGTGCGTCAATACCGCGAGTATCGTTGACGGCGGGGGTTGGCATGGTGTGGCATTGAGAGATTGACGAATACTCAATGGTAAACCACGCCGTGCAGGGACAAAATACCGAAACACCCCAAATTCAAGCTTAAGTCGCCGCGTGCGCCGTGTTGCTGTCCCCAAATTTCTCGTAGAAGAGCCGGTGGCCGTCCAGACGCTCGTTCGCGAGCCACGTCTTGATGGCCTCCACCATCGGAGGCGGTCCGCACACGTACATGTCGAACGGATTCGCTTCGAGCATCGCGCGGTCGAAATGCTCGGGGATGAGCCCCGTCTTGCCCTGCCACGCTTCAGAGGGATTCATCACGACGATGTCGCTCGCGAAGTTGGCGATGCGCGCTTCGTAGGACTTCAAACGATCGAGCTCGCACAGATCGCGTGCGTTCGTCACGCCGTAGTAGAGATGCACCTGCTGGCCACAGCCGCCCTTGTGCGCGAGGTCGTCGAGCATGCCGAGAAAGGCGGACAAGCCCGTACCGCCCGCGACCATCACCAGCGGTCGTTCCACCTGGCGCAGATAGAACGTGCCGAGCGGCGCCTCGAACTCGATCGTCTGGCCCGGCTCGCAGCGCTCGCGCACATAGTTGCTCATCGCGCCGTCCGGCAGCAGCCGGATCAGGAACTGCAGCTGGTTGTTCTCGTCGGGGCGGTTGGCGAACGAATACGAACGCCACACGTCCGCGCCCGGCACCTTCAGGCGCGCGTATTGCCCTGGCAGGAAATCGAGCCGTCCCGGATGCGCGCTCGCGTCCAGATGCAGGATCGCCGTCGTTTCGGAAACCTGCGTCACCGCCGTGACTTTCCCCGCGAGCGCCGTCGTGCCGGCCGCGCTGCACAGGCTCGAATCGAAGTCGAAGTAGAACGACGCATCGGACTGCACGCGCGTCTGGCAAGACAGGATCTTGCGTGCGGCGAGATCGTCGGCGGAAAGCGTTTCCTCGTCGACATAGTCCTGCGTATAGCTGCCCGATTCGCAGCGGCCCTGGCAGGTTCCGCACACGCCCTCGCGGCAATCGAGCGGGATGTTCACGCTATTGCGCAGCGCAGCGTCGAGTAACAGCTCGCCCGCGCGGACATCGAAGAACACGGTCTTGCCATCGGCAAAACTGAACGCGACCTTGTGGCTCATGTCGTGGCACTCCCGCTTACAGATGGTAGAAATCGAGCACGGCGTTGATCTTGTCGTTCAGCAGCAGCACGTGCTTGCGCGCGATCTTCCAGCTGTCGCCGGCGGGGCGCAGGCGATACGTTGCATGCCCGAAGAAGTGCTCGCCCAGGCCCTGGCGCGCGTAGAACGTGGCCCAGTTGGCCTTCACGTCCAGCTCGCCGTCTTCGCGCCCGGCGATGCGCACGTTGGTGATCTGGTGCAGCGTGCGCGGCAGCGGTGTCGATGCCGCCGACTTGCCCGTGCGCAGACGGAACACGCGGTCTTCGAGACCCGTGCGGTTCGCGTAGTAGATCAGCGACATGCCGCGTTTCGGGTCGGTCGTGTAGACGTGCTCGGAGTCCCACTGGGGCACGTGAAATTCGCTGTTCTCGTCGAACAGGTCGAGGTACTCGTCCCAGCTCTGCGCGTCGCACAGCTCGGCCTTGCGATAGAGAAACTGTTCGACTGACTGTTGCAGGTTGGCGGTCATGGCTCAAGCCTCCTTCTTGCCGTTCGATTGCTGCGCAAGACCGTTCATGAGGAACGTCTGCCACGCACCGTGCTGGTTCACATACAGGCCCTCGTGGGTCAGCTCCGTGCCGCACAGCACGGGATCGATGCCGAGCAGACGCGTATTGGCCGTCTCGCCCGCCACCCACTTGTGATGCCCGCGCGAGATGTCGCTCCAGCGCTCGAGGCGCGCCTGGAAGCCGCGCTGCTGCTCGCGGAATTCCACGAGATCGTCGGGCGTGCCCATGCCCGAGACGTTGAAGAAGTCCTCGAACTGCCGGATGCGGCTCTCGCGGTCCTGATCCGATTCGCCCTTCACGCCGATGCACTGGCTGATGACCTCGGTCTTGTTCCAGGCGACCGGACGCACGATGCGCAGCTGCGAGCTGATCTGGTCCATGAAAAAGAGGCTCGGATAGATGTTCAGGTTGCGCAGGCGATGCATCATCCACTCCGCCTTCTCCTGACCATGCGACTCGACGAGGCGCGGCATGACGCTGGCATAGCCGGGGCGCACGCTGGGGTTCGGCATGTCGCTGAACAGCACGCTATGGCCGTTCTTGAACGCGAACCAGCCGTCGTCGGTCTCGGCGTCGCCGGCGCCAAGCTTGCTGTAGTCGAGCGTGCCGCTCGCGGCGCCACCGGCCTTCGCATTCGCTTCCTGGCGGCGCTGCACCGTGCTCACGTAGTTGTAGTGCACCGTGCTCACGTGATAGCCGTCGAGGCCGTTCTCGTTCTGCAGCTTCCAGTTGCCTTCGTAGGTGTAGGCGGACTTGCCCGGCAGCACTTCCAGCTCGCCCGTGGGCGACTGCGCCACCATCATGTCGAAGAAGATGCGCGCGTCGCCGAGGTAGTCCTCGAGCGTGTTGGTCCCCTCGACGTCGAGGCTGATGAACACGAAGCCCTTGTAGCTCGCGATGCGCGCTTTCTTCAGGCCGCGCGTGGACTTGTCGAAGTCTTCGCAGTACTCACCAGGCGCCTTGACCTTGACGAGGCGTCCATCGCTCTTGTAGCACCACGCGTGGAACGGGCACGTGAAGGTCGACTGATTGCCCTTGCTCATGCGTGTGAGCGTCGCGCCGCGATGCTGGCACGCGTTGATCATGGCGTTGAGCTGGCCGTTGCCGTCACGCGAGATGATCATCGGCTGACGCCCCGCACGCATCGTCATGAAGTCGTTCGCCTTGGGGATCTCGCTCTCGTGGCACGCGTAGATCCAGTTCTTCTCGAAGATGAACTCCATCTCGAGGTCGAAAAGCTCCGGCTCCGTGAACATCTCACGCGCAATGCGATAGACGCCCTCGGCCGGACGGAAGTCCAGACAACCGCCAATGAATTCTTGCCATTGCGGCGTGATTTTCTCGGTGCTCACGATGGGTTCTCCTCCTGCCATTGATGGGTCTTGCGACCCGGTCCTTGATGAGGTGGATTGAATACCCGATGCGGCCCCGGCGCTATCCGCCTGATCGGCATTTGCTATCCGCTTTTTTCGCCACAGTCCCATCCGGGCCCGGGCGACGCCGCGCCGCCGGCAGTCCGCGGGGGCGCGGCGCGGCCAAACCGAAAAAAACGGATAGCGAGCATCGACCAGGCGGATAGCGACCGCGCGGACGCGGGTATTTAATGCCATCAATACCTCATGAACGCCCACCGGGGCGACGAATACGGCGGTCTAGCGCTTGCGCTGGCGCCCTTCCGCCCGGTTCCACGGACATCACTTAGCTGCCGCCATGACTCAAGCGACGATTGAACGTATCGAAACCCGCCTCGTCGATCTGCCGACGATTCGCCCTCACAAGCTCTCGGTCGCCACGATGCACGGGCAAACCCTGATGCTCGTGAAGATCTATTGCAGCGACGGCGTTGTCGGTTTCGGCGAAGGCACGACGATTGCCGGCATGGCCTATGGCCCGGAAAGCCCGGAGGCGATGAAGCTGGGGATCGACGCCTACTTCGCCCCCGCGATGCTCGGCCGGGACGCCACGCAGGTTCAGGCGCTGATGGCGCACGTGGGCAAGCTCGTGAAGGTCAATCACTTCGCCAAATGCGCGCTGGAAACCGCACTGCTCGACGCCCACGGCAAGCGCCTTGGCGTGCCGCTCAGCGAGCTGCTGGGCGGCCGTCGACGCGAGCGCCTGCCGGTGGCCTGGACGCTGGCATCGGGCGACACCGCGAAGGACATCGCCGAGGCGGAGACGATGCTCGAGGTGCGCCGGCACAAGATCTTCAAGCTGAAGATCGGCGCGAAGGAGCTAAAGACCGATATCCGGCACGTGGCCGAGATCAAAAAGGCGCTCGGCGACCGGGCCGCGGTGCGTGTCGACGTCAACATGGCCTGGAGCGAAACGCAGGCGGCCTGGGCGATTCCGGCGCTGGCCGAAGCGGGCTGCGAGCTCGTCGAGCAGCCGGTCGCCTCCGCCGCCGCGCTCGCGCGCCTCGTGCGCCGTTTCCCGGTGGCCCTGATGGCCGACGAAATCCTGCAGGGTCCGGAAAGCGCATTCGAGATCGCGAAGCACGCGGGCGCCGATGTCTTCGCCATCAAGATCGAGCAAAGCGGCGGTCTGTTCGCCGCGCAGCGCGTGGCCGCGATTGCCGACGCGGCCGGGATCGAGCTCTACGGCGGCACGATGCTCGAGGGAGCGGTGAGCACGATCGCATCGGCGCATCTGTTCGCGAGCTTCGCCAACCTGCAATGGGGCACGGAGCTATTTGGCCCATTGCTGATCACCGAAGAGATCCTGAGCACGCCATTGGATTACAGCGACTTCGAGCTCACGGTGCCGAACGGCCCAGGTCTCGGCATCGAGCTGGACGAAGCGAAGATCAAGCGATTCACCCGCGACGGCTTGATGAAAGTAACGAAGTAATCCGGACAACGAATAGAAGAGGACGTAGACCATGCTTTTCCAGGTACGAATGGATGTGAACCTCCCCGCCGACATGCCCGCCGATGTCGCCAATGAGATCAAGGCGCGCGAGAAGGGGTATTCGCAGGACTTGCAGCGCAGCGGCAAGTGGCGCCATATCTGGCGTGTGGTTGGCGAGTATGCGAACTACAGCATCTTCGATGTGGAGAGCAACGCGGAGCTGCACGACATCCTGACCGCCTTGCCGCTGTTCCCGTACATGAAGATTTCGGTAACGCCGTTGTGCCGCCACCCGTCGTCCGTCCGTGACGGCGACGCGTGAAGCAAAACAGATTGATGTTGTGTAGAGGGCAAGCCCGCCCGAAGACCGTTCCCCCCAAAGCCAAGTGGAGACAGTAATCATGAGCGTGAAGGTATTCGAAACGAAGGACGTGCAGGACCTGTTGACGGCCGCATCCAACCTCGGTGGCCAAACAGGCAATGCCCGTTTCCAGCAGATCACCCATCGCCTGCTGAGCGACCTGTTCAAGGCCATCGACGATCTCGACATCACGCCTGACGAAGTGTGGGCGGGTGTCAACTACCTGAACAAGCTGGGCCAGGACGGGGAAGCGGCACTGCTGGCCGCAGGCATTGGTCTCGAGAAGTACCTGGACGTTCGCATGGACGCCGCCGACAAGGCGGTCGGCCTCGAAGGCGGCACGCCGCGCACGATCGAGGGCCCGCTCTATGTGGCCGGTGCACCGGTGCGCGAAGGCGTATCGCGGATCGACCTCAATCCGGATGCCGATGCCGGCCCGCTGGTGATCCGCGGCACAGTCACCGACCTGGACGGCAAGCCGATCGCCGGTGCCCTCGTCGAATGCTGGCATGCCAATTCGAAGGGCTTTTATTCGCATTTCGACCCGACCGGCGCGCAAACCGATTTCAACCTGCGCGGCGCGGTCAAGAGCGGCGCGGACGGCAAGTACGAATTCCGCACGCTGATGCCGGTGGGCTACGGCTGCCCGCCGCAAGGCGCCACGCAGCAGTTGCTGGACGGGCTCGGCCGACACGGCAATCGCCCGGCGCACGTGCACTTCTTCGTCAGCAGCGACAATCACCGCAAGCTGACCACGCAGTTCAACATTGAAGGCGATCCGCTGATCTGGGACGACTTCGCTTACGCCACGCGCGAGGAGCTGATTCCGCCGGTAGTGGAAAAGACGGGCGGCGGCGCGCTGGGCCTGAAGGCCGACACGTACAAGGACATCGAGTTCAACCTCACGCTGACGCCGCTGCTGCAGGGCAAGGACAACCAGATCGTCCACCGCCCCCGTGCTTCTGCCGAGGCATAAGTGCCCGATATGGCGGTGGCACTGCCGCCTGTCCGGAGTGCCCTGCTCGACACTTGAGAAAACCGCCGTTCGGAAGGACGGCGGTTGCGTATTTAGAACTGGGGTGGCGGCGTCACACGCCTGGCCATTTTGCTGGATCTTCGTGCCCCCGCCGGGTATTGCTTGGAGTGTGTTTGAGAATTGATTTGTCGTGGGTTGTGGGGGCATTGGCATTGGCATTGGCATTGGCATTGGCATTGGCATTGGCATTGGCATTGGCATTGGCCTTTCCTTGTCTTGCATAAGGTATGCAGGCGTTGCCCCTGTGCGGGGCGGCACCTACTTTTCTTTGCCGCGGCAAAGAAAAGTAGGCAAAAGAAAGCCGCCCACACCGCCAGTGTGACGCCGTCCACCACTGCCCTGTCCATCGGAGCGGCTCCGGAGCGTCTGTCACCACGCGGCGTATAGCGGAGTGACCAAGGGCTCATCCATCCGGCGGCGCTTCGCGCGCCGTGGGGCATAACTCAAACCAGTGGGATCCAGGCGTATACGCGGGAGTCACTGCTATTGGTGGGATGTGCGCCATCTGTAGGACTCCAATGTATTCAGCCGCTGCACTCCCGCGCATTCGCTGGCAGAACGCCCGGTTTTCCTTGCAGCCCCTTCCGCCCGCGCGTAGCGCGCGGCGGGAAGAATGAGTCCCTTGTCACTTACGCGGAGTGTGCGAGGCGACGGATGCCCCCGAGCCGCTCCGATATACAGGGCAGTGGGGGACGGCGTCACACTGGCGGTTTAAGCCGCTTTCTTTTGCCTGCTTTTCTTTGCGGCTGCAAAGAAAAGTAGGTGCCGCCCCGCACAGGGGCAACGCCCGCGGCCCGCCGCGAAAACAAGTTAAGGCCAACCCGGCTCAGAGCCAAGAAAAACCTCAGGAATCACAATTCCAAACCGCTCACTCAGAACTTCTGTTGCAATCCGACCATCACACCAAGCTGGTCCATGCCGGTCCCGACCGTGCCGCCGGCCGCGACAGCGTTTGCCGCCTGGGCGCTGTTGAACATGTAGCCGAGCGATGCGTACACCATGGTGCGCTTCGAGAAGAGATAATTCGCTCGGCCGATGAGCAGCGTCGAGCTTGCGTCCTTCTTGCCCTCCGAGCCACGCTGGAGGTAGCGCACTGCCTGGGCGTCGAAGAACAACGCTGGCGTGGCGTAGTAGGTCGCCCCCGCAAACAGAATATCCGTCTGCAAATGGGTCGCCGCCGCGAGGTTGTTTCTGATCCACCCGAAGCCGATCTTTGTGGAGCCGAAGGTCACGTACCCGTCGACGATATTGTGCGTATCGGTGTAGGCGCTGTTATTGAGCGGAGCGGTAGCGCCCGCCCCGCCGCGCAGCACGTCATAGGAAGCCGCCACGCCAAAGCTCGCGGAATCGTAGGCAAGCAGCGCGGTGTATTGGCGGCACGCCAGCATGTTGCCGGGAACTTGCCCTGGACAGTTGGTGGCGCCAGGACCGGCCGGGCCAGCCGCATCGCGGCCAAAGCTGTATGTCCCCCCTACCGTGACACCGTGGAATTTGCCCATATAGCCAATCGCGTTGTCGCTTCTCGCGTTCGGCAGATACGAATCGAATACGCTCAACGAATGAATCGATGGGCCGATCACGTCCGCGTTGATTAGCGCGTACATCGTCATGCCGAGCTGCCGCCCCAGCGTGATGGACCCGTAGTCGCTGCTGACGCCCACGTTTGCCTGATCTCCAAAGAGACGGCCACCGTAATTCAGCGAGCCATTGCCGGGCTGGAATCCGCTCTCCAGCACGAAGAACGTCTTGAAGCCACCGCCGAGGTCCTCTGTGCCTCGCAATCCCCATCGGGAAGGCACTCTGCCGGTCAAAGAGGCCATGCCAAGCATGCTCCCGCCAGTTGCGGTCGCGTGGTTGTAATATGAAATACCGGTGTCGACGATCCCGTAAAGCGAGACGCTACTTTGGCCGTACGCTAGCCCCGTCACAGCGGCTAGCAATGCGGCACTCCACTTCATCATCATGACGATTTTGTCTCCAATATATGGCTCGATGCCTGTTTACAGGAATTGATGCGGGGTTCCGAACGCCTGATTATTTAATTCGTTTTCCTACATATAATTGACGTTCAGCCCGGGAAATCAGGTATATCAAGCGTTCAGACGCGGTCGACCTGGGAGGCTCTACCAGACGAGATTGTTGAATGCGGGAAAATCGAGGATGACTGACGTGCTATTTCAAGTACATCAATTCATCGTCTGCGTCGTTGTATTTCACCCATGCCGGCAAATCTCGTCCGTTGGGATTTCCGGATTCGACGAAATTGAGAAAGTGGCTCTGGAATCGCGTTGACAGTGCGCCGGTCAACTGTTCGTCGAGTTGAGCGAGCATCGGCGCATCAGCCCAATTTTCAAAATTACCGAACAGGAACGGCAATTCGAAGCAATGGCAGGCACCTATATTCTGCTGACGAGACTGAAAATCGAACCGATACGCAAATACATCGCTTCCCGCCTTTGCCATCCGCGAGGCGAACTGGCGCGTGGGTTCATTGATCAACTTCTCCGAGCTCAGTTCGATCAGGGCAGCGTAAGGCTTGTGGTCGAATCGTCCGGAGGCAACGCTTGCATATCGGCTTGCCCCCTCGACACCCCATTCGAGCTTAAATTTCTCGAGCGCCTGTTCCTCGGTGGCTGCAAGAACGGGAGGGTGGCTTGCAAAGAAGCTGGCGGTCTCATCACGCGTCCAACCGATGAGAACCGGCTTGCCACCAAAGGACGCCTGCGCCGTCACGCCGGGATCGGCAGGCACGCTCTCGCTCGCGACGGGCATGAACACGATCGGCACCTCGGCAAATTTCGCCACGGTTCCGAGCATCCTGCCTTGCTCATGGAGTATGCGCTCGACCGGCAACGTGGCCAGTTCGTCGCCCGACGAAAGGCCAGCGCTTTCGCACAAGCGAACGGCACCTGCGTGCGCTTTCTCCGGTGCCATCGGTTGAAGACCCGGATAGCTGAGCATGGCGATCGCCTTCACATGCTCATGCGTGGCCGGCATCGCTGCGAGGAGCTGCGCGTACCATGCGCCAGCCGATTGACCTGCCACGACGATGGAATTCGGGTCTCCGCCGAAACCGGCGATGTTGTCCCTGACCCACTCGAGTGCCCGCTCGAGATCCGAGACGCTGAGGTTGCCCGGTGAAACGCCTTCCATATAGAGGTTGCCGAGCACCCCGAGACGATAGTTCATCGTCACCACCACCGCGCGGCCGAAACGCGCTAGCGCGTCGCCTGAGTAGCAAGGCAACGCGCCGCCGGTCATGAAGCCGCCGCCATGAATCCAGAATACGACCGGCAGGCTGCCATCCAGATCCGGTGTGAAGACGTTCAGCCGGAACGCGTCTTCCGCTTGCGGCACGCCCTTGCAGACCGGTCCCATGACGAAGTCCAGCCGCCCCGGCAACTGAGGGAAGACGGGGCCCGGCCGGGTCGCGTCCCGCTGCCCGCTCCAGCGCGCCGCCTCTCCAGCGGGCTTGAATCGACCGCTATCCGATGCATAGGGAATGTCGAAGAACGTGTGCACACCGGCGTTTGTCACGCCTTCGAGTACACCCTGTTCGCATCGGGTCAGTATGGTGTTTTTCATCCAGCCTCCTTGGTTTCGTGCGGGACGTCCGCTTTTTCCGCTGAAAACGGGTCCACCTCGGCCGAGCGCGCCAGGCACGCGTTCGCCCCGCCTCGCAATCCGGATACACTAGCGTCCCGACGTTTTCGCCAGTAAAGGGCTGACTGCCGCCCCAGCGCCGCGCATGACCGTGCCTTCCCGTTGCCGTCCATTCCGGAATCGACATTCACGAGATTACGGATTGCCAGCAGAAAGAAAACGGAATTGTTCGCCGCCCCCCTATGACGAAAGTTCAACCGGCTCTGGATCATGAATTCACTGCATCAACGCCTGAAGCTGCGTCACATCACGGTCGTTGTCGAGATCGACAGGCAAGGTAGCCTGCAGAAGGCGGCGGAGTCACTGAAAATCAGCCAGTCGGCCGTGTCGAAGGCGCTGGCCGAGATCGAGGCGATCGTCGGCGCTCAACTGTTTGAACGGCTGCCGAGCGGCATGCGTCCCACCGTCTACGGTGAAACCCTGGTACGGCATGGGCATCTGATCGCAAGCGACGTCCAGAGAGCGGAGGCCGAGCTCGAAGCGTTGCTCAGCGGAGACGTGGGCAACTTGTCGATCGGGATCTTTTCACCGCTCGCCTGGTGGCGGGCGCTGGCGGATTGCATTGGAGATTTTCGGGTTCACTGGCCGCGCGTGCGGCTCGCACTGCGCGAAGGGCCCATGGAGGACATGCTCGAGAATCTCGACCAGGATCTCGTGGATGTCGTGATCGGACGAACAGCGAGCGGATTTGGCAGCGAACTGTACAAGCTCGACGTGCTGCAACAGGACGCGCCCGTTTTTCTTGCGCGGCAAGGGCATCCGCTTACCATGGGGCCGAAGGCGCTGCAGGATCTTCTGGAATATCCGTGGGTACTGCCCGCTCAACCGAATATTGTCAGGCAGCAGCTCGAATTCGCGGTTCGCGATATGGGACTGCGCTTCCCTTCCGATGTTTTGTCGTCGCAGGTGTCGCCCGTGATGCTACGCCTGGCGAGTCAGAGCAACAGCCTCGTGTTGTCGTCTCAATGCATTGCTGCCGAACTCTGCGCCCAGTACCAATTGCAGACCGTCCAGTGTGCATTGCCCTTGCACATCGGCCCTTTGGTCGCCATTACGCGCAGCGACAAGCCGCCTACGCGTGCAGCGGCTGCCTTCCTGCGGAGCCTTGGCGCTTTTCTCGGCCATGACGGAACTCAGAATTGAGTCGAATCGGCGACGGGCGCCGTCATTCTGCGCGCTCTTACGAGCTTCGATTCAAGGATGCTTCTGGGGAATTCAGCCGCGTAAACGCCAGAACCCCGGTGCTCTTTCGGAGCCACCGGGGTTCTGGACGTACTGCATAAGGAGCCTGACGATTACCTACTTTCACACGGGCAATCCGCACTATCATCGGCGTAGAGTCGTTTCACGGTCCTGTTCGGGATGGGAAGGGGTGGGACCGACTCGCTATGGTCATCAGGCTTGACGGGTTGCTGCGTCGCGATGCGCGCGCCACAGCCAATCTGGAAGAAGCGTAAAGAGGTTTTGCTGATTGGGGTTGTGTTGTTTAGATCGGCACAACACGTGATCACTCAACCATGCGTGTATAAAACACACCTGTTATAGGATCAAGCCTTACGGGCAATTAGTATCAGTTAGCTTAACGCATTACTGCGCTTCCACACCTGACCTATCAACGTCCTGGTCTCGAACGACCCTTCAAGGGGATCAAAGTCCCCGGGGAAGTCTCATCTTGAGGCGAGTTTCCCGCTTAGATGCTTTCAGCGGTTATCTCTTCCGAACATAGCTACCCGGCGATGCGACTGGCGTCACAACCGGTACACCAGAGGTTCGTCCACTCCGGTCCTCTCGTACTAGGAGCAGGCCCCCTCAAACTTCCAGCGCCCACGGCAGATAGGGACCAAACTGTCTCACGACGTTTTAAACCCAGCTCACGTACCTCTTTAAATGGCGAACAGCCATACCCTTGGGACCGGCTACAGCCCCAGGATGAGATGAGCCGACATCGAGGTGCCAAACACCGCCGTCGATATGAACTCTTGGGCGGTATCAGCCTGTTATCCCCAGAGTACCTTTTATCCGTTGAGCGATGGCCCTTCCATACAGAACCACCGGATCACTATGACCTGCTTTCGCACCTGCTCGACTTGTCAGTCTCGCAGTCAAGCACGCTTATGCCATTGCACTATCAGCACGATTTCCGACCGTACCTAGCGTACCTTCGTACTCCTCCGTTACCCTTTGGGAGGAGACCGCCCCAGTCAAACTGCCTGCCATGCACTGTCCCCGATCCGGATAACGGACCAAGGTTAGAACCTCAAACAGATCAGGGTGGTATTTCAAGGACGGCTCCATGCAGACTAGCGTCCACACTTCATAGCCTCCCACCTATCCTACACAAACCGGTTCAAAGTCCAATGCAAAGCTGCAGTAAAGGTTCATGGGGTCTTTCCGTCTAGCCGCGGGGAGATTGCATCATCACAAACACTTCAACTTCGCTGAGTCTCGAGGAGACAGTGTGGCCATCGTTACGCCATTCGTGCAGGTCGGAACTTACCCGACAAGGAATTTCGCTACCTTAGGACCGTTATAGTTACGGCCGCCGTTTACCGGGACTTCAATCAAGAGCTTGCACCCCATCATTTAATCTTCCGGCACCGGGCAGGCGTCACACCCTATACGTCCACTTTCGTGTTTGCAGAGTGCTGTGTTTTATTAAACAGTCGCAGCCACCAGTTTATTGCAACCCCTTCACCCTTCTGGCGCGAGCCAGTCAAGCTACCGGGCGTACCTTATCCCGAAGTTACGGTACCAATTTGCCGAGTTCCTTCTCCCGAGTTCTCTCAAGCGCCTTAGAATACTCATCTCGCCCACCTGTGTCGGTTTGCGGTACGGTCACTGTTGAACTGAAGCTTAGAGGCTTTTCTTGGAACCACTTCCAGTTGCTTCTCCACCTAGGTGGATGGCCTCGCACCCTTGAATTCCGCGCCCGGATTTGCCAAAGCGCCTTCTCCAATGCAAGGACCGGGACTTCCAACACCCGGACAACCTTCCGCGATCCGTCCCCCCATCGCATTCAACAATGGTGCAGGAATATTGACCTGCTTCCCATCAGCTACGCATTTCTGCCTCGCCTTAGGCCGACTCACCCTACGCCGATGAACGTTGCGTAGGAAACCTTGCTTACGGCGAGGGGCCTTTCACCCCCTTTATCGCTACTCATGTCAGCATTCGCACTTCTGATACCTCCAGCACACCTTCCGATGCACCTTCGCAGGCTTACAGAACGCTCTCCTACCATGCGAGACTAGCTCGCATCCGCAGCTTCGGTATATGACTTAGCCCCGTTACATCTTCCGCGCAGGACGACTCGATCAGTGAGCTATTACGCTTTCTTTAAAGGGTGGCTGCTTCTAAGCCAACCTCCTGACTGTTTTAGCCTTCCCACTTCGTTTCCCACTTAGTCATATTTGGGGACCTTAGCTGGCGGTCTGGGTTGTTTCCTCTTGACACCGGACGTTAGCACCCGATGTCTGTCTCCCGTGATTGCACTCTTCGGTATTCGGAGTTTGCTATGGCGAAGTAATCCGCAATGGACCCTTCAACCATGACAGTGCTCTACCCCCGAAGGTGATACACGAGGCACTACCTAAATAGTTTTCGGAGAGAACCAGCTATTTCCAGGTTTGTTTAGCCTTTCACCCCTATCCACAGCTCATCCCCTAACTTTTCAACGTTAGTGGGTTCGGTCCTCCAGCACGTGTTACCGTGCCTTCAACCTGGCCATGGATAGATCACCTGGTTTCGGGTCTACACCCAGCGACTGAACGCCCTGTTCGGACTCGCTTTCGCTACGCCTGCCCTATTCGGTTAAGCTTGCCACTGAATGTAAGTCGCTGACCCATTATACAAAAGGTACGCCGTCACCCCTTGCGAGGCTCCGACTGTTTGTATGCATGCGGTTTCAGGATCTATTTCACTCCCCTCCCGGGGTTCTTTTCGCCTTTCCCTCACGGTACTGGTTCACTATCGGTCGATCACGAGTATTTAGCCTTGGAGGATGGTCCCCCCATCTTCAGACAGGATTTCACGTGTCCCGCCCTACTTGTCGTACACCCAGTTCTTCCATACTGCCTTCGCCTACGGGGCTATCACCCACTATGGCCGCACTTTCCAGAGCGTTCGGCTGACAATACAGATAAAGAGTACAGGCTGGTCCCATTTCGCTCGCCACTACTCTGGGAATCTCGGTTGATTTCTTTTCCTGCGGCTACTTAGATGTTTCAGTTCGCCGCGTTCGCTTCACATGACCTATGTATTCAGTCATGGATACTCCATACGGAGTGGGTTTCCCCATTCGGATATCGGTGGATCAAAGCTTGTTTGCCAGCTCCCCACCGCTTTTCGCAGGCTACCGCGTCCTTCATCGCCTGTGATCGCCAAGGCATCCACCACATGCACTTGTTCGCTTGACCCTATAACGGGTGTGTCTTGCGGCGATTGCTCGCGTCGGACCACTCATTACAGGTTGAGTTTTCGCGTTGTGCCGTATTCCAAAGCCCTCTTTCGAGGAACTTAAAAATACATCGATACAATCACAACCCTGATTCACTTACTCCACACCCATCTCTAAGTGTGTTTCAGATGAATCTCTTTACTACTTCTTCCTGATTGTTAAAGAACGACAGCCGATACGATTTCGTATCCGTCTTCGTACAGCCGAAAAGTGTGAGCGCTTTAACAAGCTTGAGCGATGAGCTCTGGAAAGGAGGTGATCCAGCCGCACCTTCCGATACGGCTACCTTGTTACGACTTCACCCCAGTCATGAATCCTGCCGTGGTGACCGTCCTCCTTGCGGTTAGACTAGCCACTTCTGGCAAAACCCACTCCCATGGTGTGACGGGCGGTGTGTACAAGACCCGGGAACGTATTCACCGCGGCATGCTGATCCGCGATTACTAGCGATTCCAGCTTCACGCAGTCGAGTTGCAGACTGCGATCCGGACTACGATCGGTTTTCTGGGATTGGCTCCACCTCGCGGCTTGGCAACCCTCTGTTCCGACCATTGTATGACGTGTGAAGCCCTACCCATAAGGGCCATGAGGACTTGACGTCATCCCCACCTTCCTCCGGTTTGTCACCGGCAGTCTCCCTGGAGTGCTCTTGCGTAGCAACTAGGGACAAGGGTTGCGCTCGTTGCGGGACTTAACCCAACATCTCACGACACGAGCTGACGACAGCCATGCAGCACCTGTGTTACGGCTCCCTTTCGGGCACTCCCACCTCTCAGCAGGATTCCGTACATGTCAAGGGTAGGTAAGGTTTTTCGCGTTGCATCGAATTAATCCACATCATCCACCGCTTGTGCGGGTCCCCGTCAATTCCTTTGAGTTTTAATCTTGCGACCGTACTCCCGTGCGGTCAACTTCACGCGTTAGCTACGTTACCAAGCCAATGAAGGCCCGACAACCAGTTGACATCGTTTAGGGCGTGGACTACCGTGGTATCTAATCCTGTTTGCTCCCCACGCTTTCGTGCATGAGCGTCAGTATTGGCCCGGGGCTGCCTTCGCCATCGGTATTCCTCCACATCTCTACGCATTTCACTGCTACACGTGGAATTCTACCCCCCTCTGCCATACTCCAGCGATGCAGTCACCAATGCAGTTCCCAGGTTAAGCCCGGGGATTTCACATCGGTCTTACATCACCGCCTGCGCACGCTTTACGCCCAGTAATTCCGATTAACGCTCGCACCCTACGTATTACCGCGGCTGCTGGCACGTAGTTAGCCGGTGCTTATTCTTCCGGTACCGTCATCCCCCTTCGGTATTATCGAAAGGATTTCTTTCCGGACAAAAGTGCTTTACAACCCGAAGGCCTTCTTCACACACGCGGCATTGCTGGATCAGGGTTGCCCCCATTGTCCAAAATTCCCCACTGCTGCCTCCCGTAGGAGTCTGGGCCGTGTCTCAGTCCCAGTGTGGCTGGTCGTCCTCTCAGACCAGCTACGGATCGTCGCCTTGGTAGGCCTTTACCCCACCAACTAGCTAATCCGCCATCGGCCGCCCCTATAGCGCGAGGTCCGAAGATCCCCCGCTTTCATCCGTAGATCGTATGCGGTATTAATCCGGCTTTCGCCGGGCTATCCCCCACTACAGGACACGTTCCGATGTATTACTCACCCGTTCGCCACTCGCCGCCAGGATTGCTCCCGCGCTGCCGTTCGACTTGCATGTGTAAGGCATGCCGCCAGCGTTCAATCTGAGCCAGGATCAAACTCTTCAGTTCAAACCTGTTACTGTTTTCGGTTCTTTCGAACCGGTCGCTCACTCAAAGCTGACAGGAATTTGAATAAATTCAAAAACCTGACTTACTTTAGTGTGAGACTCTTGATACTTTCGCTACTCCTGTCCGGCTCCGAAGAACCAGTCAGGCCGCTGAAACTCATCAAGCGCCCACACTTATCGGCTGTAAATTTTTAAAGAGCAATTCGTCTTAATCGCTTCGTTTTCGTTCGCAGCGATCAGCGAAGGAGGCGAATTATGAAGACCCGGGAACTCTTCGTCAAGCGATTTTGAAATATTTATTTCTGGGGTCGCTACAGCGGTTCTTCGCGACGAAAAAACCCCGGCCAGGCCGGGCAACTGGCTCGCGACGCAGGAACGCGCCAGGCGTGGAACCCAGATGAAATATCCTTAATCTGCGTGAATCGGTTTTGCTCTTTCGGTCGGCGTAGCCTTTGCAGCATCGATGCACTGGAATAGCCGATCATGAACACCCCCCGACGCACCGCACTCTTTGCCCTCTTGTCCCTCCTCGCTTCTCCCGCATTTGCGTCCGCGAAGCTCACCCCGCAGCAATGCCAGGACTACCCTTTCGTTCGTACCAAGCACCCGGTGACCCATCAGCAGTTGCAAAACGAACTCAAGGAGCTCGAGGCGGTGGGCTATTACCCGGAAGACGACGACGACTACCCCCAGGAACTGCAAGCGGCTGAACAGCGATTGCAGGCAAAATATCGGGCTGACTGCCTGCCGGGCGCGGGCAACACGCTTGCGGCTGCGCCTGATCACTCAAGCACAAGTGCGCAACAGTGAGATCTGCCTGAGAACGCCAGCCCATCCACCCAAAGCATGTTGCCGCCTGCACCGGGGCCAAGTCGTCGCGATCACCGGGTGCAAATGAGTTCCCCGTCAACAATGCGCGAGAGGCCGAGTGGATTGCCCTCCTTCACGACCTCCGGAAGGAGCGTATCCGGAAGGTCCTGATAACAGATCGGTCGCAGAAAGCGCTCGATCGCCGTGGCACCGACCGAAGTAAACATCGCGTTCGAGGTGGACGGGAACGGACCTCCGTGGACCATGGCATGGCACACCTCGACACCCGTCGGGAAACCGTTCGCCAGAATGCGTCCCGCCTTGCGCTCGAGTACGGGCAGCAGACGCCGTGCGTGTGGGTAATCGTCAGGCTCTATCTGGAGCGTGACGGTCAACTGCCCCTCCACATGCTCGGCAACCTCAACAAGCTCCTCGATATTTGTTGCTCGCACAACAATAGAAGCCGGCCCGAACATTTCCGACTCGAGTTCCGGCGCAGCTAGCAGGCGCTTCGCATCGGTGACGTAAAGGGAGGCTTCGGCGGCATTGGCGAGCGCCCCGGCCGCCTGCCCTTGTGCAACCTTCCTGACGCCCTGCACGCCCTCCACCGCCCGGGTGCCGGAACAGAACGCTTCAAAGATCCCCGGCGTCAGCATGGTCTGTGCAGACTTCGTGGAGAGCGCTTGCGCTGCCGAATCCACGAAGCGATCGAGATCCGGTCCATCGACCGCGAACACCAGGCCCGGATTCGTGCAAAACTGGCCCACCCCGAGCGTCAGCGAATCCGCGAAGCCCTTGCCGATGGCTTCAGCACGCCTTGCGAGTGCGCCTGGAAACAGGAACACGGGGTTAATGCTGCTCATCTCCGCGTAGACCGGAATCGGCTCGGGACGCGCATTGGCGATACGCATGAGCGCAAGGCCGCCCTGCCGCGATCCCGTGAAGCCCACCGCCTTGATCGTGGGGTGCGCCACGAGCGCCTCGCCGAGTTCCCGGCCAGCGCCAAAGAGCAGCGAAAACACGCCTTCCGGCAGCCCGCAATCCCGGACCGCTTTCTGGATCGCGCGCCCGACAAGTTCCGACGTGCCCAGATGCGCCCCGTGCGCCTTCACGATGACCGGCGCGCCGGCGGCAAACGCCGACGCGGTGTCGCCCCCGGCGACCGAGAAGGCAAGCGGAAAGTTACTCGCACCAAACACAGCAACGGGACCGAGCGGAACCTTCGCAAGGCGCAGATCGGCGCGCGGCAACGGCTGACGTTCGGGCTGGGCATGGTCCACCGTGGCACCGAGGAAGCGCCCGTCACGCACGACCCTGGCAAACAGGTGCAACTGCCCCACCGTCCGGCTGCGCTCGCCCTGAAGCCGCGCCACTGACAAACCGGTTTCCGCATGCGCACGCTCGATCAGCGCTTCGCCTGTATCGACAATGTTCTCGGCGATGGCCTCAAGGAAGCGCGCCCGCTCCTCGAGCGGCAGATTGCGAAAGGTATCGAATGCCCGCTCGGCGAGTCTCGCCGCGCGCTCGACTTCCGCCGCCCCGCCCATGCCGAACTCGGGCACCGCGATTTCGGCGTTGATCGCGGGATTGAACGCGCGCCGCACACCTTCGGTGCCGCGCACCGATGCGAAGCCAATCAGCATTTCGCCGTATAAATTCATTTCGACATCCTTATAAACAAGCAAGCACGGCAAAATTCGCGAACGACTTCATTCCTGAAGACGTCAACCGAGACTGCCCGTCACATCGTCGAAAAGTTCATCAACCGAAAGACGGCGCGCAATGATCTTCTGATCGAGCGCCCAATCGATGGCCGTCTGCAAGCCCTTGCGGTTTGCCTCCAGACCCAGCGGCGGGAACACCGCGGGCGTGCTGCCTTCGGCCAGTGCGCGGCTCTCGGCGATCATGCGGTAGATCTCGCGAACGGCCTCGGGGCGCTGCTTCGAAACCTGCTCGTGCACGACGAACATATGGTTGATCGGCACGAAGCCGGCGCGCTCGTACCAGGCCCTGGCGGCGTTGTGCGGGTCGGGCACCAGCGTGCGCACGCGCGGGTCCTTGGGCATGTCTTCGCCAAGCAGGGCCGCGTCGAGCTGGCCGTCGAGCATCATCTGCGCGCTGTTGGAGCCGGCCGGCAGACGCACGCAGTTTTCCGGGTCCTCGTACTCGGCCAGGTGGCCGTCGCCGAGCGTCATCCACGTGACCTTGTCGAGGTCCACGCCGTATTCGTGGCGCAGCACGCCGCGAATCCACAGGCCGGTGGTCTGCGCATAGGTCCGCACGCCAACCTTCTTGCCCTCGATATCCTTGGGATCGAGGTGGCCGAAGTCGATGTTGAACCCAGCGCAGTGGTGCTGGAAGCGGCCCGAGATCGGCGCCGGCAGCAGCACGTAAGGCTTGCCGAAGGCCTTGGCCTGCAGGTAGGTGACGATCGCGAGCTCGCCCGCATCGAACTGGTTCTCGCGCACCATCGCCTTGAAGCCGTTGTGCGCGGGCGTGGGGCCGCAGTAGTCGAGCGTGACGAGGTCGGACTGCACGCGGCCATCCTTCATCGCCTGGGTGACCGCATAGTCGGCCAGGTTGGTGCGCAGCGTCAGCGCCATAAAGATCTCCTTGTTAGGTTCAGAGCCTGACTTCGATCAGGCAGGGGCCCGGCTCGCGGGTCGAACGGGCCATGGCCTCGTAGAAGCTTTCCGCCGTCTCGACGGCAACGGCGGGTACGCCCATGCTTTTCGCCATGGCCAGCCAGTCGATACGCGGCTTGTCGATGTCGATCATGGACAGCGCGCGCTCACCGGGCGAGCCCGCGCCCATGTTCGCGTACTCGGCCTTCAGGATCGCGTAGCTGTTATTGGCGAAGATGATGGTCGTGACGTTCAGCCCCTCGCGCGCCTGGGTCCACAGCGACTGGATCGTGTACATCGCGCTGCCGTCGCCGACCATACAGAACACCCGGCGATCGGGGCACGCGAGCGCGGCACCTGTGGCCACGGGCGTGGCGTAGCCGATCGAGCCGCCCATGTTGTTGATGAGATCGTGCGGCCGCGCGCCCATGGTCAGGCCCATGGACTCGCGGCCCGTCGTCAGCGATTCGTCCACGACGATGCAGTGCTCGGGCAGCGCCGCGGCCAGCGCGTGCGCGATACTCGCGGGGTTGAGCGGGCCCGTTGGCACTGGCGTCTCGATGCGCGCCTGCACGAGCGGTGTCGTGGCGGATGCGCCAAGCGCCTGCAGCAGCATGTCGAACGCGAGTTGGCTGTCCTCGTCGGCCTCGACGAGCGTGTGCACCTGCGTGCCCTCGGCCTTGAGCAGGCTGGGCTTGTCCGGGTAGGCGAAGAACGCGACGGGCTCCTTCGTCTCGACCGTGACGATGTGCTTGAACTCCCTGAGGAAGGCCGTGGCCTGCGCGACCGCATAGGGAATGCGCGCGATCGGCACGCGGCCCGCGCCGCGCTCGATGCGTGCGGTGAAAAACTGCGAGGCGAGCCGCGCGCCCGTGGCCGCGGCCACGCGGCCGGCCTTCTCGAGTGCCGCGCCGCGCGTCGCCTTGTTGGCGAGGACGATCAGCGCCGGCTCGCCCGAACGCAACACGCGGGCGACATGCTCGATGCGTTCGGCGCGCGGCGTCTTGCGCGTGGCCGCAGCTGTGGGCGGCAGCACCGGCGCGGCCCCCGCCTGCTGCCAGGAGGTGTCGCCGGGCAGGATCAGCGTGGCGATCTGGCCCGGATGCTCACTGGCTTTCGCCACGGCCTGTGCAGTATCCCAGGCGACCGTGTCCGGCGATTCGGCGCGGCGCACCCAGTGGCTCAGCGGGCGCGCGAGCCCCTCGATGTCGGAGGTCAGCGGCGGGTCGTACTTCAAATGCGACACCGAATGCTCGCCGACCACATTGACCATCCCCGAAGCTGCGCGCTTCGCGTTGTGGATGTTCGCGAGGCCATTGGCCAGCCCCGGCCCGAGATGCAGCAGCGTCGAGGCCGGCTTGTCCTTCATCCGGTACCAGCCGTCGGCGGCGCCGGTGGCCACGCCTTCGAACAGGCACAGCACGCTGCGCATCTTCGGGTTCTCGCCCAGCGCCGCGAGGAAATGCATCTCCGAGGTGCCCGGGTTGGCGAAGCAGATGTCCACGCCCTGGTCGACCAGCGTCGAAACGAGAGTTTGCGCGCCGTTCATCAGTAGCCAGCCATTTCGCGTGCGAGCCCCACCACGCCATACGTGCGCTGTGGCGCCGACATCAGGAAGCGGTAGCCCTCTTCCTGCAAGCGCCGGTGGTTCCTGGCCGTGACGTGCGGATTGCCGACGACGACGTTGTGCTTGCGGCAAGTCTCGGCAATGCGGCGCATCGCGTCCTGCACTTCCGGGTGCTCGTATTGACGCGCGAGACCCAGCTCCTGGCTCAAGTCGCCTTCGCCGATCAAAATGAAGCCGATTCCGGGCACGTTGGCGAGCATGTCGTCGAGGTTCTCGATGGCCTGCGTGCTTTCGCACATCAGCCCGACGAGGAGCTCGCCCTGCGGCGCCAGCGGCCAGACATCCGCCTTTGCATAGTAGTCCTCCATAGAGAGGCCCCAGTAGCGCGCCGCATTGGCCGGGCCGTCGCCGCGCACGCCTTTGGGCTCGTACAGCGGCGCATGCTTCGGCCGCGCATAGCGGCACGACGCGACGGCGTTGCAGGCCTGCTCGACAGTCGCGATATGCGGCCAGATCACGCCGTAGACGCCGCGATCGAGCACCTGCTTGGCGAAGCTCTGGTTCATCTCGGCGCCATTGGCCGGAATGCGTGCGAGCGGCGTCACCTTCGGCGCCACCGACGCGGCCTCCGCGATCTGCTTGCGGCTCAACATGTACTGCAGCGCGTCGCCGAGCGCGCTCACGTCGTAAGGGTTGTGCTCCATCTCGAAGACGAGGCCGTCATAGGGCGAGTCGCTCATTTCGATGGCGGTCTGCTTGTCGAGTTTGGCGAAGGCTGCGTGCGCCGCCTTGCCTGATTCGAAGGCGCGGATGATGCCATTGAGGCGGGTGGTCGACATAAGAATCTCTCTTTCTTGCTGCGCGGCGTCGCTCTGGTTGGCGATGCGCGCGGTGGGTGGCTTCGGGCTTCAACCCAAGGCCGGGTAGAGCTTCTGCGCGGTCTTGCCGAAGATCCAGGCGCGGTCTTCTTCGCGCAGGCAGGCAAGCCCTTGCTCAGCGATCCTCAGGATCTCCGTGAGCGTGCCCGGCGAAGTCGGGAAGTTCGAGCCCCAGGCGAGCCGATCCGCGCCAAAGGCCGCGACCACGCGCGGGAAGAAAGTCTCCGCGCTCGCCTTCTCCTTTTTCACGTCGCCGAAGATGCGCGGCGTGAGCTTGAGGTAGAGGTTGGGCAGGTCTGCCAGTGCAAACAGGCTATCGGCGCTCGCATAGGGCGGCCCGTCGAGCACATCGGGGCGGCCGAGGTGGTCGAGGATGATGTTCACCGAGGGAAACTTCCCTGCCAGCATGCGCACCTGCGGCAGACCAATCGGGCCGGTCTGGATGCACATGGGCAGCTTCAGTTCGGTAAGCATCTCCCACGCCTTGAACGACTTGGGGTTGTCGAGCTCGCTCGGGTCGAAATCCTTGGTCGAGCCGCCGGTGAAGATGCGCAGCCCGGCAAGGCCCTTGTCGGCCCATGCCTTGATGACAGCCGGCACGTCGTCTGCCAGCATGTCCACGGAGCCCACCGCCACGAGCCGGTCCTTGTACTGGTTGCAGCCGTCGACGACGTAGCTGTTGTCGAAGCCATAAGTCGTCGAGGAGTGCACGACCGCGGCCTTCGCGACGCCGGCCTCGTCCATGGCCTTGATCAGCGCCTCGACGGTATTGGGACGCTCCTGCGACCAGTCCGAGCGCTTGCCGAACAGCGGCGCGGGCGGGTAACGCTTCTCGTCGTCCGAGATGATGTGCGGATGAATGTCGATGATGTTCATGGTGTCCGTCCAGCTAACGGCCTGTTTCAGGTTCACAGGCCTCGGGCCTTGAGGTGCTTGTCGAGGCGCGGATACACGCGGCGCGCGTTGCCTTCGAAGATCGCGTGGCGGTCGGCATCGGAGAGCGCCGTGCAGGCGTCGATGTAGCGCTTGGTGTCGTCGAAGTACTCGCCCGTGTTCGGGTCCCGGCCGCGCACGGCGCCGATCATCTCGGAGCCGAACAGCACGTTGCTCGTGGGCACGACCTTGGTCAGCAGCTCCACGCCCGGGTGGTGGTAGACGCAGGTATCGAAGAAGACATTGCTCAGCAGTCCTTCGAGTGGGCGCCTGGCCATCTCCAGCGACATGCCGCGGTAGCGGCCCCAGTGATAAGGCACCGCGCCGCCGCCGTGCGGGATCACGAAGCGCAGCGTCGGGAAGTCCTTGAACACGTCGCCTTGCAGCAGCTGCATGAAGACCGACGTATCGGCGTTCAGGTAATGCGCGCCGGTGCCGTGGTGGCACGGGTTGCACGACGCCGCCACGTGGATCATGGCCGGCACATCGAGGTCGCACAGCGCCTCGTAAAGCGGGTACCACTCGCGGTCCGTCATCGGCTTGCCGGTCCAGTAGCCGCCGCTCGGATCCGGATTCAGATTGCAGCCGACGAAGCCCATCTCCTCCACACAGCGGCGCAATTCGGCAACGGAGTTCTTCGGCGGCGCCAGCGGCGACTGCGGCAGCTGGCAAACCGGCACGAAATTCTCCGGATAGAGATCGCACACGCGGCGCACGAGGTTGTTCGACACTTCGGCCCACTCGAGGCTCGTGCGCTCGTTGCCGAGGTGGTGGCTCATCAGCCCGGCGATCGGCGAGAACAGCGTGAGGTCGCCGCCGCGCTCCTTCTGCAGGCGCAACTGGCCATTGCCCACGCCCTCGCGGATCTCGTCGTCGGAGACATGGGCGCCCGAGAGCGCCGGCGCGTTGGCCGGGTCGTTGGCGGAGTCGATCTGCTTCGCGCGCCAGTCGCGAAACGATGCCGGGACCGTCGTGAAGTGACCGTGGCAATCAATGATCATTTTCTTGGCTTCCGTTCTGAAATCAGGCGCGGGGATCGACGAACAGCTCGTCCATGGACATGCGGCGCGGCGTCAGGCCCTGCTTGAAGGCGGTGGCTTCGAGCGCCTCGATGGTCTTGCGGTTCTCCTCGATGCCGTAGGGCAGCGGGTCGTGGCCGACGATCTTGCGCAGCTTCAGATACTTCTTGTCGCCGGCGCTGGTGGCTTCACCGGCGTCCAGACGCGCCAGCCATTCCTTCTTGGCCTGCTCGAACGCGTCGTAGATCGACTTGGCCACCCAGGGATGCTCGGCCAGCACCGAGTCCTTCACGACGATGGTGCCGTGCATCGGATACACGCCGGTACGCGCATACGACTGCGCCTCCAGCTCGGCCGCATTCGGGAACAGATCGGGATAGTCGGCATCGACCTCCTTCCATCCGCCGGTCGGGTCGCCGGTGCGGCCTATGCCCGCGTTGCCGTGAAAGCCCGCGACGAGCTCGCCCTTGGCCATCATGTCTGCAAGCGACGTGCCCGCTGGAGCGTGAATCACATTCGGCGGCAGCTCCAGTTGCGTGACGTGCTCCTCGTCGTCGACCACCCAGGTCACCTTCGAGCTGTCGAGACCGAACTCGTCGATCAGGACCTGGCGCGTCCACACGCCGGTGGTCACCGAATACGCCCGTACGCCCACTTGCTTGCCTTCCAGATCCTTCGGTGTCTTGATGCCCGCCTTCGGGTTCACCAGCAACCCGCTATGGTGGAAACGGCGCGTGACGAAAATCGGCAGTCCGATGAATGGCGCGCCGTAAGCGCGGGCAATGATGTAGGTGGTGGGCGCGAGCTCGCACACGTCGAACTCCACGTCGCGCACCATGCGGCGGAACGCGCCGATCTGGGGCTTCACCGTGACGAACTCGGCGTCCACGCCTTCGATGGGAATGGTCCCGTCACGGATTGCGGCGGTATGCGGAAACTCGGCGATGGCGATCTTGAGGTGAACCTTTGCTGACATGCGTCTCTCCTGATGGGTTTGCGGTGTCGACCGATTGCTCACGCATCGGTAGAGCCGGCGTACGTTCTGTACGGCATCCTGGCCGCGACACTCATGGCTTGATTAGTGGGCGCATTGGAATCTTGCCAGCGCCGTTTCCCCCAGTCGATTGAGTAAAACAGCTTCAGGGTTAACCAAACGGTAAAACGGCTGAGGTGCGCACCGTGCCTGCGCTCAACGTATATTCAGGCGCGCAAAAGCGCCCGCAATTACGCAGCAAGGCGCAGCGAGTTCATTGAGGGCCGAAGCGCGGGAGGTGGATAGACACACCATGAGCCGTCGCCATGGCGAAAAAAGAGAATGGCCAACGTTCCAGACGAACGCAGCACCTCGACCCTGACCACTCGCCATGGCAGATCGCGTGCGCGCTCCGGCCGGCTTACCCGAAAATTCCAGCCGTCTCCAAACCAGTCGTTGACGAGCGCCCGAAGGGAATTGCACTGACTGCTCATAAGATGCTCCGTGCTGCGTGGATCGCGCTGGCCGTCAGGCGGATACAGCATGGATGACGAAAGGCCGGATTCCACGTCGAATGCGAAACCACCCGCCTTGATGCCCATACGGGAAGGTTAAGGCGGTATGGATATCTTCGAGCCGTTCGCGAATGCGGTCTATTGAAGTAATGGGAGGGGCGATTAACCGGAACGTTAACCTGCTCTACACATCAAGCCGGTGCAGGGTTTCGCGCGTCGCGAGCGGCTTGAACAGGCGGCTCCATGCAACGCTGATCAAGATCGTCGCGCATCCGCCGAACACGACGGAGCCGATGACGCCAAATGCCGTGGCCGTCACGCCGGATTCGAATTCGCCCAGTTGATTGCTCGCGCCAACGAACAGCGTGTTTACCGCGGCGACGCGTCCGCGCATGCGATCGGGCGTTTCCAGTTGAATGAGCGTCTGCCGCACGACGACGCTGATTGTGTCGGCCCCGCCCGAGATCGCCAGCAGCACGAGCGAAACGGGAAACGACCGGGACAGTCCGAAGCCGACAATGCTGATCCCGTAAACGGCAACCGCAAGCAGCAACTTCTTGCCGACACCGCTGCGGATGGTGCGGCGCGACAACATGAGGCCGACACAGAGCGCCCCCAGCGCCGGCGCCGAGCGCAGCAACCCTAGCCCTTGCGGCCCCACGTGGAGGATGTGCTTTGCGTAGACGGGCAGCAACGCCGTCGCACCGCCGAACAGGACAGCGAACAAGTCGAGCGAGATGCCGCCCAGCAGCAAGTGATGGCTCCAGACGAAGCGCAGGCCCGCGAGTATCGTCTCGACCGTGACGGGCTCGCGCGGCGGCGGGACGTAGTCGTAGCGAATGAGCGCATACATGGCGGCGCTCACGCAAAATAGCGTCGCGCAGGTCACGTAGACCGCGTTGACGCCGATCGCGAACAGCAAGCCGCCCACAGCCGGCCCGGCGATGACGGATACCTGCTGCCCCACCGTGCTCAACGCCATCGCTCGCGCGAGCAACGCCCGGGGAATGAGCATTGGCAGCAGCGCCTGCTGCCCCGCCATCTGGAACGGCCGGATGGCGCCGAGAACGAGCGAGAGCCCGAGCAGCACATCGCGCGTCACGAAGTGCATATAGGTCGACACCGCGAGCAGCACTGCCGTGGCGCCTTGCGCAGCGAGACAGACGGCGACGATGCGGCCGCGGTGCATGCGATCGGCGCAATGGCCTGCGAAGAGCGTTGTGGCCAGCCCTGGAATGAACTGGAAGAGCCCAACGAGGCCGAGATCCCAGGCGCTCGATGTCAGGTCATACATATGCCAGCTGATGGCCAGCATCAGCATCTGCTGAGCGGCGATGGATCCCACGCGAGCGCTCAGGAAGCGCGCAAACGGCGCGTGGCTAAACACGTTAGTCATGCGATTTAAAATGCGAATGCGTGAAGCTTACGGTTGGTGCGAAGGCATGTCTGGGGAGGTCGACGCATTGGGCGGCGGCACACCCCGTCAAGCAATCTCGTTGACTTTGGGTGCCCATTTCCATTGCAGCAACACCACCGTGCTCGTTGCACCCAGCACCAGGAACACGAAAATCGCCAGCATGGGTAGCGTGTAGCTGCCTCCCAGATGGAGCAGCCAGCCCGAGAGACTGGCGGACACGCCACCTGCCAGGCTGGTCGCCACTTGCTGCAAGCCGGTATTCAGGCCAACCGCCTGTTTCGGGATCAAGGTGAGCTTGACGAGGGCAAGATTGTTCGCCGTCACGAGACCGAGCAGCGAGAGGGAGACCACGTTCCACATCAGCGCCATCTCCGGCGAGGATGCGTACGCCCCCAGCAAGACCGTCGTGCCGCCGATAAAGCCGGCCACGATGAACGATTTGCGCACCGCCACGGCGTCGAGGCCGCGCGCGATCAGCCGGTCCGCTGCCCAGCCGGCCAGCATCCCCACCATCGCGATGCCTGCGAAGCTGAAGAAGGTATAGAGCCCCGATTGCTGCAGCGAGAGGCCGCGCTGCTCGACAAGATACGCCGGCATCCACGTCATGCAGTAGAACATGAAGTAGCTGTAGCAAAAGTTGGTGATCAAGCCGCCCCACACCACCGGGCTCGACAAAAGGTTGGCGAGCGGCACGGCGGCCGCCCGTTGCTTCGCCTGTGCCAGCCCGGCACTGGACGGGAAATCGTTGTCGAGCATCAGCAGCCACGGCACCAGCCAGAGCAGGCCGGCCAGGCCGGTGACGATGAACATGGCCTGCCACGAACTCGTGGCGATCAGCCAGGCCGCGATCGGTGCGCCGAGCGCCGGCCCCATCTTGCCGCCAACCGAGTAGATCCCGAGCGCCGTCCCTTTGCGCGTTTCATCGAAATTGTTGGCGAGATAGCGATAGGTCGCGGGCACAACCACGGCTTCGGCAGCGCCGATCATCACGCGCACGAGGATCAGCGCCGAAAGCGTGGTGACGATGCCGGTGGCCGCCGCCGCCACGCACCACAATGCAAAGCAGGTCGCGTAAGGCCATTTCACGCCGTAGCGATCGACCAGCCAGCCCATCGGCAGTTGCAGCAGTCCGTAGAACCAGAATACCGCGGAGCCCAGCCAGCCGCGTTCGACGTGTGTCAGCGCAAATCCTCGTACGAAATGGGCGTCCGCGAGCGCGGCGGACATGCTCGTGCGGTCCGTGAACGAGATCATCAGCCCGAGCGCAAGCAGCACGAGAATGCCCCAGCGATTCTCGCGCCGCCTGGTGTCGGGTCGCACGGTCACGTGGTCCATCAGCTCTTGGGCTCGAGCGCGTGCAGGCTCATGGCGAGCGAGATCGAGGTGAAATAGCCAATGGTGATGAGCAGCTCTGCGATCACCGCACGCCCGAGCCCAGCCGCGTAACGGGCAAAGCGCGCGTCTTCGATCATGCCGCCGGCGAGCATATCGCAGACCGCATCGCAGACCAGGCCGAGACGTCCCTCGGCCGCTTCGGGCCGCCGCTTCTCGAGGATGGCGGCGACCACCGCTTCCGGCACGCCGGCCTTCAGCGCATGGCGTCGATGGTTGGCAATGACATAAGGTGCGTTCCAGAAAACCGCCGTGGAAAGTATCGCCACCTCGCTCTCCGCCTCGCTCAGCACCGGCGAGCGGTCGACGTGCGTGCCGATGATCTCCATGCCTTCGGCCAGATGCGGATTGTGCAGCCAGATATTGAACGGCGTGGGAATGCGGCCCCGCCCCTCACCCAGCCGCGCGATGACTTTTTTCTGTTCGTCGGTGGCGGTTTCCGGGTCGATACGTGCGAGTCGATTGTCAGTCATGCTTTGGATTTCCTTCCAGTGAAAAGATTCGCTACGCCGCCGGCTCGCAAGCAAGCGGCGCAACCAGACCGTTACGCGCCCCCCAACGCCAGCGCGGGGAACCACTGACCCAGCAGACTGCTCGGCCAGGGGATATGGATGAGCTGGCCAAAGATGACGTAGAGGAGTGCCGTCACGCAGGCCGCCACGATCAGGCTCAGGCGCCACCGCTCACCGCCTTCGACGCGCATGAAGGCCACGATCATCAGCGGCACCGTCGGGATCATGCCGATCAAGCCCATGCAACCCAGAAAGGCGAGGAACCAGCCAAAGAACTTCGCGGCCCGCAGCAGGACCACCTTGTTCGGCATCTTTTCGCCATGGTCGCCCGAGATATCCATATGAACGCCGCCGACATTGGACTCGCCATGCTGTGCCGGAATGAAGAAAAGCTTGTATGCGAAGCTGCTCGTCCCGGCGATCACGAGAATGCTGGCGATGACCGTCGGCCCGATCCTGGCCATGAGGAGCCAGCTTTGCGCGCTCACCAGCATGTAGATCCCAATGCCGATAAAGAAAACATAGACAAGGTCCTCGGGCTTGAGCGCGATCTTGCCGCTCGGCCGCAGCCGCGCAATCCGGCCCCTGCGCATGAGCTTGAACAGCGGATTGAAGAACACCAGCGCCGCGAGGATCAGCAGCACCATGACACCCGGACGCGCCAGCCAGGACGTGCCATAGCGCATGAAGGAGATCGACATGTAGCGCTCCATCAGCACGCCGAGCACGAGGCCGAGAATCAGGGGCGGGCGCGCCCACTTCAGGCGTTTCATGGTCCAGCCGATCACGCCGGCAATCAGCAGAACAAACAGATCTCCCCAGCTGCGCGAGCCCTGGAACGCGCCGACATAGATGATCGGCATGATGACCGGCAGGATGAGTGTGTAACGCAGCGTCGAGATCTTGGCGAATTGCCCGCTGAGCAGGAAGCACAGGCCCGCGCCAAAGATGTTGGCGAGCGCAATGGACCAGACCATCGAGTAAGTCATCGCGAGGTGCCTGGTGAGCATATCGGGCCCCGGGATGAACCCGTGCACCATCATCGCGCCGAGCAGGATGGCCTGCGCCGCACCGCCTGGCACACCGAACGACAGCATCGGCACGAGGCTGCCGCCTTCGCGTGCATTATTGGCCGCTTCCGGCGCGATCACACCGCGCACATCGCCCGTGGTGAAGGTCTCCTTCGCGCCTTTCGCGGTTTGCAGCGCGTGACCGTACGCGATCCAGTCCGTCACCGCCCCGGTAATGCCTGGGACCGCCCCGAGCACCGCGCCCAGCCCGCCGCAGCGCAAAACGAGGAACCAGTTGCGCAGGCTGTCCGCAACGCCCTGCCGCATGCCCTGGCGCGAGCTGAATTGCACGTTGTCGGCGATCGCCGTGCGCCGGATCGCGAGCTCGCACAGCTCGGGCAGCGCGAATATGCCGAGAATGATCGGCACGAGCGGGATGCCGTCCTGCAGATAGAGCAGATCGCCGGTCCAGCGCATTTGCCCGGTCTCGACATTGGTGCCGATCATGCCCACCAGAATGCCGAAGCAGGCGGCCACGACACCCCTGAGCGGCGCGTTGCCCGACAGGGCCGACACCATCGAGACGCCGAATAGCGTCAACGCGAGCATCTCCGGCGTACCGATGGCGAGTACGAACGGCCGCACCAGCGGCAACGCGAAAGCGAGGATGACCGCCCCGATCAGCCCGCCGAGCAGCGAAGACGTATAGCACGCACTCAGCGCGCGCGACGCCTCACCGCGCTTCGTCATCGGCAAACCGTCCAGCACCGTCGCCTGCGAAGCGGCGTGGCCGGGCACGCCAAAGAGCACCGCCGGGATCACATCCGACGTCGTAATGACCGAGGCCATGCCGAGCAGCATCGCAAAGGCCGCGTAGGGATCCATCGTGTAGGTGAACGGCACCAGCAGCGCAAAGCCGGTCAACCCGCCGATGCCCGGCAACAATCCGATTGCGAGCCCGACCATGACGCCGAACACCAGAAAGATCAGACGGTTGAATTGCAGGATCGTCGATAGCGCGTGGCCAGCTGCCATCAGCGTTGCGTCGTTGAAGTAATGCATGAGTCATCCTGATGTGCGGGCGAGCGCGGCAGGCGCACCCGGTGTGCCTGCGAGGCCATGGTTCAATCGGCAAGCGAGGGATAGAGGACTTTCGCCGTGCGGCCCCAGACCCATGCGCGCTCCTCATCGCTCAGTGCTGCGAAACAGGTGTGCCCCTGATCGATCAGCTTCTTTAGCGGACCCGCCGAGGCCGGATAGTTCGAGCCGAAGGCCAGATGGTCCGCGCCGAATACCTCGACGAGGCGCGGGAAAAACGCATCGGCCCCGCCCGGCGCCGCCTGGGCGAGATCGAAGGTACGCGGCGTAATCTTCAGATAGACGTTCTCGTATTTCGCCAGATCGAACAGCTCCGCACAGGCGGCATACGGCGGGCCATCGTCCAGAACGGGTCGAGCGCAATGATCGAGAGCGATCTTGACGGTCGAGAAACGTTCGGCCAGCTCGGCCACCATCGGCAAACCGGACAGCGTCGTTTGAACCACCATGGTCATGCCGATATCCGCACAACGCTGCCAGATGGGAAAGGTCGCCGGGTCGACCAGCCAGCTCCCGTCACTCTGGTGGGTCGCGCCGCCGGTGAAGAGCCGGATGCCACCCATGCCATGCGCCAGCCAGTAATCGAAGGTCCTCAGCGCATCGGGCGCCAGCAAATCGAAGGAATAGACGCCGGTGAACCGCTTGGGCTGCTGCGCCACGCAGTCGGCCACGTACGCGTTATTGTGGCCGTATGTCGTCGATGAATGCACGATGGCGGCCTTCGCAACCCCTGCCTCGTCCATCTCCGCAATCATCTGTTCGAACGCGACTGCACGCGTGGCGGACCAGTTCGAACGGTGCCCGTGCTGCGGCGCGATCGGGTAGCGCTCGGTGTCCGTCGAAATGATATGGGGGTGAATGTCGATTATTTCGTACTTCATGTTGATTGAACCTCGTGGAGATGGCAGTCAGTCGGGACTGAAGATGAGCTTGCGCGCGCTCTCGATCTGCGGCGCGGGCGTGGCGTACAACTTGTTGACGATTTGCTCAACCGCGCCACCATCGACTGGATCGATCGGATACCCCGCGCTCTTCATTGCCGCGATGAAATCGGGATCGGCGATGGTCTTCGCGAAAGCCGCACGCAGTGCGTCGAGCCGGTCTTGCGGCACATTCTTCGGCACCGCGATGGGACGCCCCGCCTGAAACGGCAGCAGGAACAGGTTGAACAGCGCCTTGACGTTGGGGTCGGTGATATAGGTGCTCAGGTTAGGCACATTCGGAAACTCGGGCGGGCTTTGCCAGCCGAAGTCCAGCAGCACTTTGAGCTTGCCGTTGGCGAGCATCTGCACCGGCGGGCCCTCCTGGAGTCCGTCGACGGTCGAAGCCCAGCCATCGACTTCGCCGCGCTGCATGGCCAGATAGACTTCGCCGCGCCCCGTATAGCCGGGGACGACGCGCATTTTGGTGCCGAGATATTGATTGAGCAGCGCAGGCAGCGTGCGATCCTCGTTGGAGAATCCGGTCGCGCCAACATAGATCTTCTTTTTGGAGAGATCGCCGGCCGTCGTCACGCCAGTGCGCGTCATGGCGACAAGGCAATAGTCGACCTTGTTGAGACTGCCGAGCCAGCGCACCTGGCGCGGATCGAACCGGTTCTGTCTCGGATCGAGCAGCGGAATATAGAGGTTGTTGCGCTGCAGGAACCCAATCGCGGTGCCGTCATCGGGTTGTCTCGACTCAAGCGAGGCGGCGGCAACCATGCCCCCTGCCCCCACGACATTCATCACCACAGCGCGGGGCTGGCCAGGAATGTACTTGACGAAGAAACGCGCGAACTGACGCGCAATGATGTCGGTCGGCGTGCCTGCGTCGGCGCTCACGACAAGGGTCAATGTCTTGTCGTGATAGAAGTCCTCGACCGACTGACCCGACACCGGTCCGGCAACCGCTGTCGCGGCGATGCTGACGAGCGCCGCGACAGCGCACAGTGCGCTCCTGTAGTTCATAGCCGTCCATGTCTCCCTAATTGATCCGCGATCCGCCATCGTGGCGGGCCGAAGACACTCGCCGCCCCGATGCCGGGCCACGTCGTCTCCGTTTGTTTGCGCATTGAATGCAATGGATTGTGCCAGCGCGCTGCAGCACATCAATTGAGAAAAACGGCCGGGGGGTTGAGCAAATGGTTAAGTGGTTAAGCCTCGGACGGCACGGCTGCAATGGGCGCGAGCGAGACCGCGGGAATGGGCGCCAAGGCGCAACGATTGTGCCTGCCCTCGCGAGCGGCGCGCGCGGGCGCCGCGCACCCGCGTGCGCCCTCAATGCGAGGCTTATTGCACGGTCGTGGATGGGTGGCGCCGCTTCGCTTTGGCGGGCACGGACGCACCGCGCGATGGGGCGCCGGGCCCCGGCTGCAGACGCTCGGCGGCCTCTTCCAGGCACGCCACCATGAGTTGCGCACTGGGGCTCAAGCCACGATTGCGATTCCACAGCACGCCGGCCGGGCGCAGCAGCCGGGGCAGGCTCAACGGAAGCGTATGAAGCGGCTGCGCGGAGTCGCCGCCCGGCGTGCCTGCCATCACGGCGATGAAGTCGGAGACTTGCAATTGCGCACGCGCGACGTGAACCGAGAGCGTCTCGATGTAGTTGTTGGTCAGGGGGACCTCGTGCGCCTCGAGCGCTCGCTCGAGCGGATCGCGCAGTATCGAGCCGGGCGGCGGCAGTATCCAGGGATATGGACGCAGGTCCGACCACTCGAGGGTTTTCTTGCGGGCCAAAGGGTGATGATGGCCCGTCATCAACAACACTGGCTCTTCGAGTAGCTCCTTCTCCTCGAAGCTGCCGAGCGTATCCGGAGGCGGGAGGCGCCCCACCACCAGATCCAGGTGGCCCTGCCAGAGTTCGGGCAGCAGCAACGCCGTCGTTCCTTCGGTCACCATCACATTGGTGCCGGGTGAGCGCTGCTTCAGGAGGCTCAGCGCCTGGGGCAGCAGCACGGACGCCGAAGCGGGCAACATGCCGATGTGGACCTTGCCTTCGGTGCCCGATCTCAGGGCTTTCAGCTCGTCGCGGGCCTGGTGCAGGACGGTCAGCATCGTGCGTGCGTGGCGAATCAGGCAATCGCCATATGGTGTGGGCATCAGGCCCTGTGTGGTGCGTGAGAACAGCGTGAGCCCGAGCCCGCGTTCGAGTTCGGCGAGCGACTTCGATACGGCAGGGACCGTGACGTGGGTGACGTCGGCCACCTGGGTCAGATTGCGGTAGGTGTCGATGGTCACGAGCAGCCGCAGGTGCCGCGCCTTCAGGTTGATTTGCAGATACCAGTCGAGCTCTGACACGTTGTTACTCCGCCGGGTTTACCGTCTCGTTAAGCGTGAGGTCGTTTTACTCAATCGACTGCGAGGTTGCGCGCTGGCATGCTTCGGGTGTCGTAGGGGATGCACGATGCGCGATGTGCGTCGCTCGGTGAGCGATCTGAATTTTGCTGATGTGACGACGGCGGTCAATTGAGAAATTGGGTTGGGGGGATTGAGTGAATGGTTAAATCGCTTGGGGCGGCGTAGTTAGGCCCTCATCAGGGCCCGGTTGCGGAGTGTATTGCGCTGAGCGCTTGATTTGAGAGTTTTGTTGCGGTGCTCGCTTTGGCCTTAACTTGTATTCGCGGCGGGCCGCAGGCGTTGCCCCTGTGCGGGGCGGCACCTACTTTTCTTTGCAGCCGCAAAGAAAAGTAGGCAAAAGAAAGCGGCTCAAACCGCTAGTGTGACGCCGTCCACCACTGCCCTGTCATTCGGAGCGGCTCCGGGGCATCCGTCTCCTCGCTCACTCCGCGTTAGTGACAAGGGGCTCATTCTTCCCGCCACGCGCTACGCGCGGGCGGAAGGGTCTGCAGGGAAAACCGGGCGGGCTGCGTGGCGATTGCGCGAAGTTCTGCCGGGCAAATTGGCGATTGCGCAGGAATGGTTCCGGGCGAATATGCCGGAGTCCTACTAATACGCGAGAGTCCTTCCATATGAATACGCTGGAGTCCCACGAATACGCGTATATCCCAATGGTTTTTGCTATGCCCCACGGCGCGCGTAGCGCCGCCGGATGGATGAGCCCTTAGTCACTCCGTTTGACGGCGAGTGGTGACAGACGCCCCGGAGCCGCTCCGATATACAGGGCAGTGGGGGACGGCGTCACACTGGCGGTGTGAGCCGCTTTCTTTTGCCTACTTTTCTTTGCGGCTGCAAAGAAAAGTAGGTGCCGCCCCGCACAGGGGCAACGCCTGCGGCCCGCCGCGAATACAAGTTAAGGCCAACGCCCGAATACCCGCATATACCATGCGCCCGCCCTCGCATATACTATGCGCCCGCCGCTTGCCGCCGCCTGGCTTTGACCGGGGCCGAGGCCGGGGCCACCTCCTCCCGCGCCCCCCCGCGCGCCCCCTTCTTCAACCGCTCAGCGGTCTCCTCCAGACAAGCGAGCATAAGCTGCGCACTAGGCGTAAGCCCACGATTCCGATTCCACAGCACACCAGCCGGGCGCAGCAACCGAGGCAAACTCAACGGCAGCGTATGAAGCGGCTGCGCGGTGTCATTAGCGGCGGCACCAGCCATCACGGCAATAAAATCCGACACCTGCAAGTGTGCACGCGTAACATGAATCGAGAGCGTCTCGATGTAATTGGTAGTCAACGGCACATCATGCGCTTCAAGCGCCCGCTCAAGCGGATCACGCAATATCGAGCCAGGCGGCGGCAATATCCACGGATACGGCCGCAGGTCCGCCCACTCCACGGACTTCCTGCGAGCCAACGGATGCTGGCGTCCCGTCACCAGCGTGACCGGCTCCTCGAGCAGTTCCTTCTCCTCGAAGCTGCCAAGCGTATCCGGCGCCGGCAGGCGCCCCACGACGAGATCGAGGTGCCCTTGCCAAAGTTCGGGCAGCAGCAACGCCGTCGTCCCTTCGGTCACCATCACGTTGGTGCCCGGTGAGCGCTGCTTCAGGAGACTCAGCGCCCGAGGCAGCAGCACCGAGGCCGATGCCGGCAACATGCCAACGTGAACCTTGCCCTCGGTCCCCGAGCTCAACGCTTTCAACTCGTCGCGAGCCTGGTGCAGGATCGCCAGCATCGCGCGCGCGTGGCGTATGAGGCAATCCCCATACTGCGTGGGCATCAAGCCCTGCGCCGTGCGCGAAAACAGCGGCAGACCGAGCCCCTTTTCGAGTTCGGCGAGCGACTTCGACACGGCCGGCACCGTGACATGCGTGACGTCGGCCACCTGAGTCAGGTTGCGATACGTGTCGACCGCCACGAGCAGCCGCAAGTGCCGTGCCTTGAGGTTGATCTGCAGGAACCAATCGAGCTCTGACACGTCGCCTACTCCTGCGCATTTACCATCTGGTTAAGCATAAGGCAATTTTACTCAATCGACTCGCACGCCGCTCGCTGGCAAGATCCGCAACCGGGCGGCTTCTCACGCGCACAAATCATTCCGTTCCGCATTCACGCCTCGCGATGCGCTCCGCGGCTCATGCGATTGCGCGCCCAACTTTTCCACGTATGACAATTCGCCGGACAGGCCGGCGCACGGAGACTGCCGATGACCCAGACATGCACCCGCCGCCGCTTCTTGCGCAGCACCGGGTTGCTCGGGCTAAGCCTCGCTGCGGGCGGATTGGCAGCCCCGTACGTCGCGCGAGCCGCCGCTACCCAACTCACGATCGTCAGCAACCCGGGACTCGAGAACGCCACGCTCAATGCGCTAATGGAACAGCAAGGCTACTTCAGGCAATTCGGCGTCGAGGCGCGTATCGTCGAGGCGCCCGGATCCACGGGCCCCTTCAATGCCATCGTGGCCGGGTCGGCGGATGTCTGCATGGTGTCGGGGTACGACGGGGTGCTATCGCGAATCGAGCAAGGCGCCAGCGTCAAGATCGTCGGTGCAGGCATGAAGAAGTGCGCACTGACGGTCTTTGCACGACCCAACGGCATTCAGGCGCTTCCCGATCTCAAGGGCAAGACAGTCGCGGTCGGCCCGAAGCTGGGCCTGCTGCATATGCTGATGCTGCAACTCCTGAAAGAAAAAGATATCGACGCCAGGCAGATCAATTTCGTCAACAAGGGGAGCAACGAGCAGTGTTATGAGGCCGTCGTCAAGGGCGAGGCCGATGCCTGTTGCGCGAGCATTTCGCATCTGAACGACAAGGATGGGCTGGTGGTCGTCAGCGAGGGCAACGTGTGGCAGGCGCTGCCGAGATGCATTTTCCAGACGGCCTATGCGTCGGACTCCGCACTCCGTGACAAGCACGATGGCATGGTCGCGGTGATGGCCGCTTACGGGGCGCTATACGACTACCTGATGTCGCCGGCCGCCCATGACGCCTTCTTCGAAGCGCGCAAGCATGCGCAAAAGCCGTTCGACCGTGCCTCGGCTCAAGCGATCTGGGATTTCAACCAGGCGCAACGGCCCTACTCCAGAGATCTGTCGCTGAGCGCCGACGACATCGGCTATCTGCAGGACATGGATATCGGACTGGGGAGCCTGAAGCACAAGCAATCGTTCGCCGAGGTGGCCGACATGTCGGCAGCCGAAGCCGCGGCGAAGCTGTCGGGCTAAACCCGCCACGCGAAAAAACACCCCAGAACGCTGGATCGGTATCCGGCATTTTGGGGTGCGAGGAAAGCGGGGCATGCCGTATGCTGCGCAAGCCCCGCGCGGAATTTAGAACAGATGCCTGATGCCCGCAATGACCGAGAGTTGCGCACCGCCGGGCGGTGGGTCGGCGACGGGCGACATCGTGCTCGCCGAAAGCGCGAGCTTGCCGCCGTTCTTGATATGCTCGCCGGTTATGTAAAGCGACGTGCGCTTGGACAAGAAGTATTGGCCACGGAGAACGAACACCAGTGCCTTGTTGGGCGAGCTGTCGTACTTGAGATCGGCCACCATGCCGTCGACGTAGAGGAACGGGGTCACGGGCACGGTGCCCGATACCCAGATCAGGTTGCTCTTCGGCGTGGCAATGCCTTGATCGTCGCGCCGGATCCAGCCGAGGCCAAAGCGGGCACCTTTTACGTTCACGTAGCCGCCGAGGATGAGGCGGCTATCGTGGAGCTTCGGCGAAGTGAGACCTCCGTATGTCGCCGAGGTGCCGCCATAGTTGCGTTCATAGGCGCTGGTCAAGCCCCAGTAATGCGTTTCGTACTTGAGCATTGCCGAATATTCCCTGCATTCCGTAGACGGAGTGGTCTCGCCAGGGCAATTGCTGGCGGCATTGTTCGCCGGGTCCCCGTTCACGGCGTCACGGCCAAAGCTCCAGTTCACGCCGGCGGTGAGCCCGGCAAACTCATATCGATAGCTGATCGAGTTATCCGCGCGCGCATTGGCGATGCCGTTGTCCAGCGTGGTAATGCCTTGTGCGCCGGTACCGAACGGATTGATTGGCGAAGTCGCATAGAACCGCATGGTGTACTGGCGGCCGAGCGTGAGGCGGCCGTATTTTCCGTCGAGCCCCACGTAGGCTTGCCGTCCAAACAAACGCCCACCCTGGCTCGAGGTGCCCGCATTCGGTGAAAAACCGCCTTGCAGGTCGAATATGGTTCGGATCCCCCCGCCCAGATCCTCGGTGCCGCGAATACCGAAGTAGGAAGTCGCCGTGCCGGAGCCCACCTGAAAAACGTTGGAGGTGGTCTTACCCGTCGCTGCGTTGTTGAGAAACTGCACCCCTTGATCGATCAAGCCGTACAGCGTGACCGCGCTGCCGCCGCCCTGAATCTCAGCGGCGGCGGCCTCGTCTTCTGCGTGGGCACAAACCGGTGCAATGCTGATCAGTGCAGCGCAGGCGCATATTGCGCTTCTGTAGTACATAGCCGTACCTGTCTCCTGATTGTGATCGCGATCCACCCTGATCGCGAGCCGCAACAGCTCGCCGCCCCGATGCTGGATCACGTTGTCTCGTTTCATTTGTAATGCACTGAAATTTTGCCAGCGTGCCGCCACAGGTCCATTGAGAAAAACGGCCTCGTAGTTGAGTGAATGGTTAAGCTTTCCTCCGGCCTGCTTGCGGGCCTGCTTGTCGATGTGGTGCGCCTGTTATACCGTCGCTCGGCAGATCTAGCTGCGCTTGATCGAAAACGCCGATTCGTGTCGGTATATTAGTGTTGCCCCTGTGCGGGGCGGCACCTACTTTTCTTTGCCGCGGCAAAGAAAAGCAACCGTATTGGGAGTCAAGCGGTTGCTGGCTGGCAGAGGCTGGATTGCCGACACGTCTATCAGCAATGCATAGGCGAGCGCATACCGCACGATTGATGATCGCGCCCGGACTGCCCGCCAACGGGGCAATGCGTGATGAAACTCAGTTGAGCGGCGGACTCCAGTGCGTGGCGTTACGAACCATTGCATTAAGCGTGACGACGAGCTTGCGGATGCAGGCCGTGATAGCTACCTTGAACGGTTTGCCAGCCTTGCGTAGCCGGTCATAGAACGCCCGGATGGTAGGGTTAAAACGCAGCGCGGGCACGCAGGCCATATAGAGGGCGCGCCGCACGACAGCGCGCCCGCCCTGGATACGGCGCTTGCCGATGTGCTTGCCGCTGTCGCTATTGAAGGGGGCGACGCCGGTGAGCGCAGCGATCTCGCGGCGGTTCAGGGACCCGAGCTGGGGCATGAAGGCGATCAGCGTCGCGGCGGCGCCGGGACCGATGCCGGGCACAGAGCGTAGCAGGTCTTCCTTCTGGCGCCACGCGGGCGAGGAGCGCAGGAATGAATCGATGTCATTGTCGGCGATCTTGATCTGCAGCTTGAGCCATTTGATGTGCTCGTTCAGACTGTCCCGCGCAGCAGCATGGGCGCGTTCAAGACGAGCTTTCGGCCACAAGCATCTCGATGAGCTGGGCGCGGCGCAGCAGCAGGGCCTGTAACTGCTCCGTCTGCAGATCGTTGAGCGGGCGCACGTCGGGCTTGAGGACCGCGGCGAAATGAGCGATGGCGAAGGCATCGATGCGATCGGTTTTAGCGCGCGTGCCGGTTGCGCGGGCGAAGTCGCGAACCTGCCGGGGATTGACCGCGACAGCGGGCAGGCCGGCTTCGCACAGGGCCCTGAGCAGGGCGAGTTCAAGCTTGCCGGTGGCTTCCAGGACGATCAGCGTGGGGTTCAACGCGATCAGGCGTTGCACCAGCTGTTCAATGGCGCGGGGCTCATTGTCGACACGAAAATGTTCGGTGGTGTCATGAATGGCAACATCGAGCGCGGTGCCGCTGACGTCGATGCCGATATAAACGGAATGAGAGTGGTTCATCACGGTACCCATACTTGCAGAAAAATACGAGCTCGGGGCTCAGTCAACTGTTCGGGCTAGGAGGATGAAAAGGACAGTCGCTCAAGCTTTTCTGCGTGCTCGAGGCACGGTAGGCAGACGAGCTGACTGTCCCTGTGACGGCAACTGATCAGGTCGACGTCACAGAAGGGAATATACAAGTAGGCAAAAGAAAGCCGCTCACACCGCCAGTGTGACGCAGTTCACCACTCGACTTATATCGGAGCGGCTCCGGAGCGTCTGTCACCACTCGCCCCAAATCGGAGTGACTAAGGGCTCATCCATCCGGCGGCGCTGCGCGCGCCGTGGGGCATAACCCAAACCGGTTGGACGGCCGCGTTTTAGTAGGACTCCAGTGTATTTGCTCTGCAGCATTCCCGCGCATTCGCCGGGTAGCACGCCCGGTTTTCCTTGCATACCCTTCCGCCCGCGCGTAGCGCGCGGCGGGAAGAATGAGTCCCTTGTCACTAACGCGGAGTGTGCGAGGCGACGGATGCCCCGGAGCCGCTCCGATAATAAGGGCAGTGGGGGACTGCGTCACACTAGCGGTGTGAGCCGCTTTCTTTTGCCTACTTTTCTTTGCGGCTGCAAAGAAAAGTAGGTGCCGCCCCGCACAGGGGCAACGCCTGCGGCCCGCCGCGAATACAAGTTAAGGCCAACACCCCAAAAAAATCCCCCCAACCAATTCCCTCAATCACAAATTGAAAGCACCAAACAAGCGCCTGAAACCCACCGCGCCCAGCGACTCTCCCGCCAGTTTCTAGAAAGGCGGCACCGACGCAACAGCCTCATCAAAACAATCGATCAAATAATCGCACGCCGCGGTATTAAGCGCATCTCGCCGCGAGATAATACCAACCGCAACACGCGGCAAGCGCTCCTCCACTGGCAACGCGATAACCCGATCGTTGAACCATGCAGCTTCGAGAAAGCTCTTCGGACAACACGACAACAGATCGCTATTAAACGACAGCGAAAAGCTCGCACTAAAGGAACTGCATTCGACCGCCACACGCGGCGCCGCCGCCCCCACGCTCACGAAATAGTCCTGCAACACCCGCCCGAGGCTCTCCGGCGTGGTATTGAGCATCCACTCGGCACTGCCCAGATCGAAGATAGACCGCGCCTGCGCGAGCGGATGCCCCTTGCGCGCCGAGATGATCAGCTCCGCCTCGAGGAGCGGCCGGAACTGAAATTCGCCGGTGATCTTTTCTTCGTCGACAATCGCGATGGCGAAGTCCAGCGTCCCATCGCGCACGCCCGCCATGGCCTGGGTCAGGAACCCCTCCTGCACGGAAAGACGCGTCGTCGACATGCGCTGCCTGAAGGTGCGGATCGCGCGCGGGAGGTACTTCAGCGACATCAGCGGCGTGACCGCGCACGACACCACCCCGCCCTCCATGCCCGACAAGCGGTAGACATCCTCGCGCGCATGCTGCATCTCCGCGAGGATCAGCTTCGCACGCGCGTAGATGGCCCGGCCGAATGGCGTGAGTTGCGCGCCCCGCGCATTGCGCGCGACGAGCGGCACACCGAGATCCTGCTCGAACTCCCGTATCGCCTTCGTGAGCGCCGGTTGCGACAGGCACAGCGTCCTGGCGGCAGCCCGCAGGCTGCCGTGTTCGGCAATCGCAACGAGTGCGCGCAGCTGGTTGTGTTTCAAGGGCAGGCCCCCGCGTTGGTCTGGTGAGTGGCAGATGCCAGGCGATGCTACATCGGGTGAACCCGTATGGCCATGAGGCTTAGCCCGTAGCGGCGCGCGCCGGCGATGCCCTGCGATAACCCCGTGTTATCACAATAAGAAAAAGCAACTCGGTGGCTTTATTTTGTCTCCCTAGACTCTTCCTGTCGTGAAGCGCGCCTGCGCCATTCTCGCGACATCAGCGACATCAGCAATGCCGTGCCGTCCGAAAGAACGTTTCACTCAAGACAGGGATGCCGTTCATGAAGTCAACGTCAATCAGCACCGCAGCACCCGGCACGCTTGCCGCGCCACAAGCCATCTCGACGCGCGGCCTGATCGTCGCCACCACGATCGGCAACGCTTTCGAATTCTTCGATCTCACGGTCTATAGCTTCTTTGCCGTGCTGCTAGGCAAGCTGTTCTTCCCGCTCGCCTCGGCGCAGCAGCAATTGCTGCTCTCGGTTGGCACGTTCGGCGTGGGCTTTGTCGCGCGGCCATTGGGCGGCGTGATGTTCGGCCTGCTCGCGGACCGCTTCGGCCGTGTGGTCGCGATGAATCTGACGCTGCTCACGATGGCGCTCGGCACCGCACTGATCGGCCTTACGCCCACCTATGCGAGCATCGGCATCGCCGCGCCCATCCTCGTTCTGGTCGCCCGGCTGCTGCAGGGCTTTTCCGCGGGCGGCGAAGTAGGCGTCGCCACGACGCTGCTCGCGGAGCGCGCGAGCGCGAGCCGGCGCGGCTTCATCACGAGCTGGCAATTCGCGAGCCAGGGCGCCGCGGCACTGGCCGGCTCGTTCGTCGGCTTCCTGCTTTCGCACTTTCTCGACACGGCCTCGCTCGAAAGCTGGGGCTGGCGCCTGCCGTTTCTCGCGGGCGTGCTGATCGCGCCGCTCGGCCTCTATCTGCGCGCGCGCATCGGCCACGAGGAGTCCGGCACCAACGAACACGTGCACGGCGGGCATGCGGCCCGCAAGCAGCACGGCGTGCTGCGCACCGTGCTCACGCGCGACGCGATGCAGTTGCTCTTCGCGCTCATGCTCGTGATCGGCGGGACCTCCGCGCACTTTATCGTGCTCTATTACATGTCCACCTATGCGATCAAGATCCTGCATCTGCCGATGGACACCGCCATGTGGTGCGGCATTCTCTCGGGCGCCGTGATGCTGGTCGTGTCGCCCATCGGCGGCCTCATGTCGGACCGCTTCGGCCGCAAGCGCGTGACCGGCTACTCGCGCGCCGCGTTGACGCTGCTGATCCTGCCGGGTTTCCTCGCGATCAGTCACGCGGGCTCGGTGGCCACGCTCTATCTCGTGGTTTGCGCACTCGCAGCGCTGCACTCGATCAACGCGGGCGCCACGGGCCCACTGCTCCCCGAGCTGTTCCCGCGCAGCACGCGCGCCACGGGGCTCTCGCTTTCGTATGCAGCAGGCGTGTCGATCTTTGGCGGCTTCGCGCAATTCATCGTGACCTGGCTGATTGGCGCAACCGGCAACCCGAACGCACCCGCGTGGTACGTGATCGTGTGCGGGGTGATCTCGCTGGTCCCGCTCGCTTTCATCGTCGATCGCACCCGCGAGGAAATCTAGTTTCCTCAGCGATTCAATTGCGCTCGCTGATTCGTTTGCGTTCGCTCCCGTAAAACCTTCGATTCGAACTTTCCACCATGTACGACCCACTGCCGACTTCCTCCCCGCCGGTTTCATCTGATTCGTTATGCGAAGCTTCTGCGATGACGCTGCTGGACCTGCAGCGCAAGCGCGAAGTCAGTGCCACCGAGATACTCGACGCCCACCTCGCGCGCATCGAGACCGTCAATCCACACGTCAACGCACTCGTGACGATTCCGGACGCCGCGCGCCTGCGCGAGCGTGCACGCACTATCGATGCGCGCTGGGCGCAAGGCGAATGGCAAGGCCCGCTGCACGGGCTGCCCGTATCGCAGAAGGACCTGACGGCCACACGCGGCGTGCGCACGACGTTCGGCTCGAAAGCGTTCGAGCACCACGTGCCCGAGCACGACGCGCTGATCGTCCGGCGCTGCGACGCGGCGGGCGCGCTGATGATCGGCAAATCGAATACGCCCGAATTCGGCGCGGGCTCGCATACGTTCAACGAGGTATTCGGCACGACGCGCAACCCATGGGACCTGAGCAAGTCCGCGGGTGGCAGCAGCGGCGGCGCGGCCGCGTCCGTGGCGAGCGGCATGAGTCCGCTCGCCTGCGGCAGCGACATGGGCGGGTCGCTGCGCAATCCCGCGGCGTGGAATGGTGTCGTAGGCCTGCGCCCGTCGCCGGGACGCGTGCCGCGCGCGCCGGACCTCAACGCCTGGACCACGCTCGGCGTCGATGGCCCGATGGCGCGCAATGTCGAGGACACGGCATTGCTGCTGAGCGCGATTGCCGGGCCGAGCGGCGAAACGGCCACCGAGCTCGGCGAGCCGGGCGCGCTGTTCGCCCGCCCCTTGCAACGCGATTTCCGCGGCGTGCGCGTGGCGTTTTCCGCGGGTCTTGCGGGCGTGCGCGTGGACCCGGAGATCGAGCGCACCGTCCGCGCCCAGGCAAGCGTTTTCGAGTCGCTCGGCTGCGAGGTCGTGTTTGCCGACCCCGATCTCACCGACGCCGAAGACGTATTCCGAATCGAGCGCGCCTGGATGATCGGCACACTCGTGCAGCAGCTCGACGCCCGGAGCCAGGCGATGCTCAAGCCCGAGATCGAGGACGAATGCCGGCTGCACCGCTCGCTGAGCGCCGCCGACCTTGGCCAGATGTTCGTGCGCAAGACCGCGCTATTCCAGCGCATGCGCGAGTTCATGAACCAGCACCCGTTCTACGTGCTGCCCGCCACGCAAATGCTGCCATTCGACGCGAGTCTGCGCTGGCCCGAATCGTTCATGGGGCAAGCCCACACGTCCTATATCGACTGGATGCGCATTTGCTGGTACCTCTCCTCGACCGAATCGCCGGTGCTTGCTGTGCCCTGCGGATTCAGCGCCACGGGGCTGCCCATTGGCATGCAGATCGCCGGGCGCTATCGCGACGACTGGGGCGTGCTGCAACTCGGCCATGCCTATGAGCAGGCGGCGGCGCATCGCCATTCGCGCCCGAGCGTGATAGACGCCTGAGCCTGGCGCCCGGTGTCGCGCTTTCAGACGACATCGGCCTCTACCCGGTTTATCGCCGGCGGCCGTCACACGGCCGCCTGGCCCCTTGAGCGCCCGCGCTGTGCGGTGCGCCCTCGCTTCTCGCAACTCCAACCTGAGCGTCAGACCACATGAAAAAAACGCTACTTGCAGTTTGTGCCGCCATGGCCGCGCCCGCCTGCGTGCATGCACAAAGCTCTGTCACGCTGTACGGCATCATCGACGAGGGCATCAGCTACTTCAGCAACGCGGCCACGGCCAATCCTGGCGGCGGCGTATCCGGGCACAGCGCCGTGCGTCTCTTGAGCGGCGTGATGCAGCAAAGCCGCTGGGGGCTGCGCGGCTCCGAGGACCTGGGCGGCGGCTTCAAGACGATCTTCGTGCTCGAGAACGGCTTTGACGCGAGCACCGGCAAGCTGGGCCAGGGGGGCTTGCTGTTCGGCAAGAAGGCTTATGTGGGCATTGCATCGCCGTACGGGATAATTACGCTCGGCCGGCAGTACGACACCAATGTCGACATTATCGGCACGATGGAAGCCGGTGGCCAATGGGGCGGCTATATGGCCGCGCATCCGGGCGACCTCGATAACATCAACAACACCAACTCGACCAATAACGCCATCAAGTTCACGAGCAACACGTATGCGGGCTTCACCGTTGAGGGCATGTTCAGTCCCGGCGGTGTCGCGGGCGACTTCGCGCGCAACCGGATCTGGTCGGTGACGGGCGGATATGCGAACGGCTCGCTTGCGCTCGGGGCTGGGTATCTGGATGTCGAGAACCCGAATACCTCGTTCTTCGGTAGCGGCGGGAGTCCCGCGGCGGTCGTTAATGGCGTGCCCGGCAGCAATATGGTTTCGCCGGTTTATTCTGGGTATGCTTCCGCGAAGTCGATGGCGGTGATCGATGCGGCGGCGGCTTATACGATTAGTTCGGCGACAGTGGGGGTCGTTTATTCGAATACGCGGTTTCGGGATTTGGGGGACCTTTCGTCAGGGCCGAATCCGCGTGGGTTGAGCGGGACTGCGGTTTTCAATAATGTTGAGGTTAACTTCCGGTATCAGTTTACGCCGGCGTTGCTGTGGGGGGCGGCGTATGACTATACCCGCGGTGGTTCCGTGGGCGGGCAAGGCGGCGCTTCGTATAACCAGTTCGCTATGGGGGTCGATTATCTTCTTTCGAAGCGGACTGATGTGTATCTGATTGGGGTCTATCAGAAGGCTTCAGGGATCGATTCGACTGGGCATGATGCTGTGGCCGCAATTAATGGGCCTTCGGCTTCCGCTGATGATAAGCAGGCTGTTGTTCGTGTTGGGATCAGGCATAAGTTTTGATTTGGTGTTTTTTTAAGGTGTGGGGTGGATTTTTTTTTTGCAGTTCCTTGCAGGTTGGCCTTAACTTGGTTTCGCGGCGGGCCGCAAGCGTTGCCCCTGTGCGGGGCGGCACCTACTTTTCTTTGCAGCCGCAAAGAAAAGTAGGCAAAAGAAAGCGGCTCACACCGCCAGTGTGACGCCGTCCACCACTGCCCTGTACATCGGAGCGGCTCCGGGGCATCCGTCTCCCCGCACACTCCGCCTTAGTGACAAGGGACTCATTCTTCCCGCCACGCGCTACGCGCGAGCGGAAGGGTCTGCAAGGAAAACCGGAGGTATCCCAGGCGAATGCGCGAAGTTCTGCCGGGCAAATTGGCGATTGCGCAGAATTGGTTCTGGACGAATATGCTGGAGTCCTACTGATATGCGAGAGTTCTTTCATATAAATACGCGGAGTTCCACGGATACGTGTATATCTGAATGGTTTTTGTTATGCCCCACGGCGCGCGCAGCGCCGCCGGATGGATGAGCCCTTAGTCACTCCGCTATACGCCCCGTGGTGACAGATGCTCCGGAGCCGCTCCGATAAAAAGGGCAGTGGTGAACTGCGTCACACTGGCGGTTTGAGCGGCTTTCTTTTGCCTACTTTTCTTTGCCGCGGCAAAGAAAAGTAGGTGCCGCCCCGCACAGGGGCAACGCCTGCGGCCCGCCGCGAAAACAAGTTAAGGCCAACGCGCGAAAGCGCAAACGCGCAAACGCGCAAGCGCACCAACGCACCGAAGTGCGAGCCCGCAGGCGACCCTGCTATATTAGCGCCTAAGATCCCACCCCACCGGGGAGCGTACCCTCATGAGCGCACAACGCACCACGAGTCTCACGAAATGGCTCTCACTCATAGCGCTCGCGCTGGCAGCCCTCACGCTCACCGCACCAGCATGGCCCGACGACAATGCGGCCGCGCTCAAGGACAAGTACGACACACTAACCCCCGAACTCAATTCAAACGTATTCCAGCGCCCAATCCACCTTGATTCAGAAGAATCAGACAACACCCTAAAAGGCGACATCTACGCCGTCGTCAACTACCCCTTCGCAACAGTCAACACCGCATTCAACGACCCCAAACAAGGCCCCGCAAACTGGTGCGAAGTGCTGATCCTGCATCTGAACACGAAGTACTGCCGCGCCATAACAGGGAGCAACGGCGCAATCATCAGCATGAACGTCGGCAAGAAAACCGAACAGGAACTGCCCGACACATTCCGCGTGCAATTCAACTACCGCTCCGTAGCCACCACTCCAACCTACTTCCAGGTCGACCTGAGCGCCGCAAAAGGTCCGCTCAGCACAAAGGACTATCGCATCATGCTCGAAGCCGTCGATATCGGTAAAGGGCGCACCTTTCTGCACCTGACGTACTCGTATGGATTCGGCATGGCTGGACGCCTGGCGATGAAAACCTATCTCGCAACCATCGGCAGCGCGAAAGTGGGCTTTACGAAGGCGCCAGACGGCGATTACATCGGCGGTGTGCGCGGCCTCGTCGAGCGCAATACCATGCGCTACTACCTCGCCATCGACGCCTATCTGGGCTCGCTCGCCGTGCCCGCCGACAAACGCGTCGATCAACGCTTTGCGACCTGGTTCGATGCTACGGAGCAGTACCCACGGCAATTGCATGAGCTGGACCGCTCGGAATATCTGCAGATGAAGAAGAACGAGTACCAGCGCCAGCAAACGCCGCAATAGCGGGCTACACCGCCTCCTTGACGATGGCGATCCCTCCAACCGTCATACCATCCGGAATGCCGAGCACGCCGTCGCGGCGGATATCCCTGAGGCTGCGCTCGAGCGCAGCCTCGCCAAAGCCCGCACCGCTCAGTCTCAGCGCGGCCAGCGCATCGTTCAGGCGCTTCGCGTCGAAGATCTCGCGGCGCATGCCGTCCTCGAAGCGGCCCGGTCCGGCCGCGTAGTCGAAGGTGAGGATCAGGAGGCCACCCGGCTTGAGCACGCGCAGCGCCTCCCTCAGCGCGTATTGCTTGTAGACGATGTGCTCGACCACCGAAACGCTCAGCACCACGTCGAAGCTCGCGTCGTCGGCGGGCAGGTTGTAGAGCGACGCGAATTGCGCGCCAATCCGCTCGCGCGCCGCCCAAGCGAGAAACCGCCGCTCGACGCGCTCGTCGCCGCCGGCGTCCCACAGGTAGTCGATATCGTAAAGATGGACGCGATGCCCGCGCGCCGCGAGATACGGCGAGAGCGCGCCGCGCCCGCCGCCGATGTCGGCGATCGCGAGATCACAGCGGTTCGCGCCGAAGCGCTCCTCGATGCGCCGCTCGACGTAGAGATACTCCCACTGCTTGGACGCGTGAATGTAGAGGCCGACGTCCTCGCGCCGCGCGTGCGCGGTGATCGGCACCGGCGCGATGTCGAGCTGCGTGAAGAGCCGGTCGAGCACCGCGGCGCGCTGCATGCGCAGCGCGCTGTCGTAGAGCCGCGCGTCGACGAGCGTGTAGCGCGGCCGCTCGGCCCGGCGCGCCGTGAGCGCGGGCAACGCGCGGCGCTCCACGTACTCCGGCGCCACCGCCGCCATGCAGGCCGGTTGCGCGAGGCCGCGCGGGCATTGCGCGAGCCATTCGGGTGTCGACCACCAGCAGCCGCCGCACGATCCCGCCGACAAGTTGATGTTGCCCGGATAGCCGAAATAGGACCCGAGCGTCGGCCCGAACAGCGCGACGGACTGCGTGTGCAGCGCGCTCGCCATATGCACGAGGCCCGAATCGGTGTCGATGTGCAGTAGCGCATGCTTGATGACCCACGCCACTTCGTGCAGATCGGTGCGCTGCACGAGATCGACGTCGGTCCCCGGTATATGCCGGCTCTTGTTGCCGCCCACCTGAACGAGACGCAGGTCCGGCATGCTCGCCCGCAGGCAGCCGACGAGACGCGTCCAGTGTTCGAGCGGCCAGCATTTGGTGGCCTTGCCGGGCGCCGTGCCTTGCATGTTGTCGAAGCCGTCGTGCAAGGTCACATAGGGGGTGTCCGCAACCGCCAGCAACTTGTCGGCGAGCGCGATGCGGTTGGGGTCGGGCGCGAGGAACGTGGCCGTGGACGCGTCGATCGGCAAATTGCCGAGAAAGCCGAGGTTGGCGACGACATTGCGCCCGGCCTGCGCGGACAAGCGTCCCCAGAGGCCATCGAGTAGCGGGTGGCGGTCGAACAAGCCACGGTATTGCACGAGGCGCTTGTCCGCTTCGTCGGCGATTTTCAGCAGTGCGGGGCTCAGGCGTTCGACCTCGTCGCGCTTCAGGATTTCATAGCGCACGAACTGCGCGACGAAGATCACCGCGTGGTAGGCGTGGCGCGCGTCGCGCAGCGCGGAATCGGCGTAGACGCCCTTCACGAAGCGCGCTGCATTGAAGACGAAACGCGCCACGTCCGGCGTGTGGTAATACACGTCGATGCGCGGATACCCCGCCGCAATGAAGAGTTGCTGCACGAACCGGCCGGACACGATCACATCGCCCAATCCACCGCACAGGTAGATCGCCACGGAAAGCTCGCGCTCGTTTGCAGGGGCCATCACATCACTCCTCAGGATTGCCAGGCATATGCCGCTTCTGCGCGCTGCGGCAACGCCTCGATCGCTCCGCCGACGAAATACAGCTCGATCGCGCGGATCACGTCGTCGGTGCTGATCATGTCCATGCAGCGCGGCAGCGCGCCCACGGTGGCGACGCACAAATTCTCGACACGGTCTTGCGGCGAGCCATCGCCAAGCGCGTGCACGCGCGACTTCCAGCAGCCGCCGTCGTCGCAGCATCGCAGGGCGCCAGCGCGATGCAGGAACTGGTGATGCGGATACGCCTCCCAGTGCGGCGGCTCGCGCCCGCCCGCGACGACCACGCACGGCCGGTGCTTCGGCATGCCCGGCCGCACCTCCACGGCCGCCGCGAGATGCATCAGCAGCGTGACGGGACAGAGCACGCCCTGGGCGTGATGCACGAGTCGCACCAGTTGGCGCAAATCCGTCTTGCCGCGCAAGTCGATCACATTGCGCAGCAACGGATGCTCGTGGCCGCCCTCGCCCACCTGGACGAACGCGATCTTGCCGGCGAAGTGATCGACCACCGCCTGATAGCGCTCGTGCGCCCACCACTTGATCGTGAAGTCGCGCTTGCCGCCCGCCACGACGATCCAGAACGGCATGGGCCAATGCACGATTTCCTCCACCTGCGAGATCCACTGCTTTTCGCGCGGCGCCAGGTGAATGTCGCCGCAAAAGCACGTCGGGCGGATCGCAAGGCCAAGCCTCGCGTTGAGGTAGTCGATGAAGCCATGCAGAAAGTGATACGGCGCGTGGTTGCTCTGGTGGATCAGCGGATAGTGGCAGTCGAGCACCTCGACATCGCGCTCCTGCTCGCCAAGCGGCGTGATGTGCGGGTTGTGCTCCCAGAGCGCGGGGCATGGCGTACGCACGTCGGTGACGAATTCGCCCGAATAAGTGGCGTGCAGATCGCGCACGGCGGCCGTCAGCATCACGATGTCGCCCGGCGACTGGAAGTTGCGCAGGATGAGTTTTCGCATGAGAGGCCCCGTTCGTCGCCGTGGCGCAGCGCGCACGTCAGTTGTCGGTGTCGCCGTACCACGGCTTCCTGCCGGGGCTCGGATTGAACGGCTGGCCGCGCTTGCGGATGTCCTTGTGATGCAGCCGCCATTCGGTGCGTTCGACGTCGACCACGGTCCTCAGCGTCAATCCGATGCGCACGCGGCGCATCTTGTACGAGAACGCGTCCGGGCGCGGGGTCCGCTTGCGCGCTTCCGCAATCGCGTCGGCTTCAGTCGGCGGATTGTCCGCCAGCAGCTCGAATGGCGTACCCCTGGACTTGTTGATGGGCACGTATCCAAAGGCGGTCTTGTCGCCTTCGACGTGCGACTTGTCGAACTTGAAGTCCTTGGCCGGCATGTCGGGCTGCGTCTGTTTCAGGTACGCCATTTCCTGCCCGGGCGCCGGAATGATGTTGTCGACGATGATCTCGGTGACCTTGTCGTCGACACGCTCGAGCCCTGGCTCCATGCGCTTCCAGTCGGTCACGAAGCCGTACTCGGGCTTCGCCTCGATGCGCTTGAGCGCCTCCTTGTCGTGCAATTTGCTCTTGCCTGGCTCTTCGTAGAACGGATCGGCGAGCGACTCGACGCCGCCTCCATAGTGCTGGGCATGGGTTGGCGCAATCACGCGCACGTTGCCGCCCAGCGCCTTGCGCACTTCGCCGAGCATCTCCTCGCTCCGGCCGAGATTGCAGCCGCGTATCAGCACATTGGTCCAGGCGCCGACAAGCTCCTTGCCGGCTCTCGGGAGAGCGCCCTTGTCGCCAGGGTCCTTGGCGTTGGCGCCCTTGAGCTCCGAGTACGGCAGCAAGGGTCTGCTCCGATCCTTCGTCGCAATGCGTTCCCTCACCTCGTCTTCGGTCATCACGAACTGGAGTGTGCCGTCCGCATTCGCGTGCGACACGATAATCAGATTCGCGACCGGCTTGCCGACGGTGTTGACGTGATCGATGATCCCTTCGAAGCTGCGCACGTCGTCGAACATCGTGGCCTTGGGATACTCCTTCTTGAAGAATATTTTGGCTTCCTTATAGAACTGGTTCGATTGGTTGTCGTCCTCGCCCATGATGAACACGATGTCGATGCCGCCGCGCGCGGTGGCCACAAGGCCAATCTGCTTTTCCAGCTCGGCCGCGACTTGCTCGACCTTGCCTTGCGCGACTTGCTTGAGCGCATCGTCGCCCGCCACGAGCGTGCCGCTCGTATGCGTTCCCTTGCCCTCCAGTTGCACCGATACGCCCTTGATCGACTTGTCGTAGTGGCTGCCGCTCAGCTCGAAGTGCATGTCGAGATGGCGGCTATTCACGATTCTCCACATCACCTCGTGCACGCCGAACTCGGGCTTGCCCGATGCGAGCGCGCGCTTGGCCATCGCTGCCACGGCTGCGTCCTCCTGGCTGATTTCGGCCAGTTCCTCGGGGTCGGTCGGCTTGCGCTGCACGCGCGGCGAGCCCGCCTGCTGGGCGACGTGAACGAGCTCGTGGGCAAGCAACTGCCGCCCCTGCGCCGTATGCGGTGCGAACTGTCCCGCGCCGAACACGATGTTCGGGCCGAAGGTGTACGCCTGTGCGCTCAGGCTCTGCGCGCTACGTGCGGCGGCCGCGCCGTGGTGGATGCGCACGGCGGAGAAGTCGAAGCCGATGCGCCGCTCCATGTCCGCACGCACGCCGGCCGCGAGCGGCGTGCCGGTGCCGGCGAGCGCGGGGTCGAACGTGGCATCCGCTCTATCCGCCGCGTGGGAGATCTGCGATTCGCCGTCGCGCGGCCCCGCACGTAAAACGGGCTGCGCCGGCGCGCCCGCGTAGCCGGGCCCGGACATCGCGTGCGCCGCGATGCGCTCGGCTTGCGCCTCGAGCGCATCGTCGCGCTTCTCGCCGCGCGAGGCTCCGGCGGCATGCGCGGGGCGTCGTGCCTCGCTTACGCCTGGACGTTTCCGATCAGCAAACATGACGGCGCCTCGATGGGAACCTGGGTCGCCTCGAGCACGTTGTCGGCCACGAGCCACAGCGTCGGGCGTCGCACCGGCAACAGGTACGACTGCGGCTCCGGCCCCGCGACCGTGTTGTAGTGCGCCGGCGAGGCCACGACGGTGACGCGCACGCTGGTCTGAAAGCGCGTCAAATGATTCTCGCGGACGATGAGCCGCTTGCCCGCATAACCGAACACGCGGATGCCGTCGGCCACGATGTCCGACTGCGCGGCGATCGTATATGTCGCGCGATTGTTCTCGATCAGCAGCGAGGCCGCGTTGCCGACGAAGACCGCGTAGCGCGCGGCCGCGTGGCCGAGCACGGGATCGATCAGCACCTGGATCTCGTTGTCGCGGATCGTCACGACGCCGGCCGTATCGGCTGGCGTCGTCGGCTTGGCCTCGCGGTGGCTCAGGCCCACTGCGATGCCTTGCATGAACCCGTCGATCGTATTGCGGCTCACGTTCAAGTCGCTGCACGCCTGGCCGCCGACGACGATGCCCGCGCGCGCCGACGAGACCTGGGTGTTCTCGAAGTAGCGCAAGATATTCTGGAATCCGGAGAATTGGGCTTGTGCGGTGGTATTGGTGAGCAGCGTCGAGGCGGCCGCCTTGACGTACTTGAGCAGATCGCTGTTCGACGCGAACTCCTTGGGCGCGTTGGTATCGATGTAGGTCTGCCAGACGTTCTTCAACTGCGCAGGCGTGTTGAAGCTGATCGTCGTCTTGCCGACGCTCACCTGTGTGTTGGGCAGCCGCGCGATGGTGCGCACGGGCGGAGCGGCGGCGGACGAGGATGAGGCCGAAGACGAAGATGACGACGAGGATGAGGATGAGGACGCGGCGGCTGTCGTTGTAGAGGCCGCGACTGCGCCGGTCACAGCCGTTGTTGCGGCGCTGACTGGAACCGACACCTTGGAGGCGATTGATGCCGCGGCCGGGGTTGCCGATACGGGTACGGTTGGCGCGACGGGTGTAACGGGAGCGGAAGGTGCGGCCGGCGTCGCGGCGGCTGCAGCCGGCGTCACCGGGGTAGCGCCCGCCGCGAGACCCGGAAGGGACACATGCGGCGCGGCGACATCCGCAGCGAGGGGCGCCGCGGCCGGAGCGGGAGCAGGCGTGGTGGCCGGAGTGGCCGAGGTGGCCGAGGTGGCCGAGGTGGCCGGAGTGGCCGGAGTGGCCGGAGTGGCCGGAGTGGCCGGGGTGGCCGGGGTGGCCGAAGCCGCAGGGGCAGCGCCCGCCGCTAGCCCCGGAAGGGACACGTGCGGCGCTGCGACGTCTGCAGCGAGGGGGTGCGCTGCCGACGCAACGGGCGCGACGGGAGCAGCCGGAGCAGCCGGAGCGGCGGGTGCTGCGGCGGCAGCGGCAGCAGGCACAGCCGCAGCAGCAGGCGCAGGCGCGGCAGCAGGCACGGCCGCCGCAGCAGGCGCAGGCTCGACCGCAGGTCCAGCCGCCGCAGCAGCAGGCGCAACCGCCGGGCCAGCCGTAGCAGCAGGCGCAGCAGCGACCGCAGGCGTAGCGGCAACAGCAGGCGCAACACCGACTGCCGGCGTAGCCGCAGCAGCCCCCGGCGCACCCGCCACCGCCTTCACCGCGGCAGTCGCCGCACCGCCTATCAACACACGCTCCACAAGCTTGCGATACAAAGGATTCTGCAGCGCGACCTGGAACGTCGGCGGCTTCGTACCACTGCCGTTCAGCTCATTGCCCTCCACGAACGCCTTCTGCACGTGCACGAGCATGATCCCGTACTGCATCTGCCCGACCGTGAAGCGCGAGTTCATCACGCGCACGGTCCCCGCGCCCGTCGCGGCGTTGGCCGCCGTGATCGTGTTGCGCACCGTGAGGCACGCCGCGCCCGAGCTGAGCGCCCCCGCGCAGGCGAGCGTCACCATCTCGACGTTCACCTCGCCGCAGTCGTCGAATTCGAGCGCGCCGCCAATGTGCTTCGTCGTCGCATCGACGGGCGTGTCCGCGCGCGTGGCCGTGCAGCGCAGGTCGCGCACGCTCACGCTCGCGCAGTTCGCGAAGCGCAGCACCGCTTCGAGCTTCTGTCCGACGATCTTCGTGCCCGCTCCCGCGCCCGTCACCTTTACGTTGCCAGTCGTTGCGATCACAACCGTCTGCGAGGTATCGAACTCGCCGGCCGCGAAGCAGATTTCCGCATCGATGGCCGGCTGGTTCGCGAACAGCGCGGCGAGCTGCGCGGTCCAGTTCGGGTTGGGCTCCAGCGTGATCGTGCAGGGACACTGCGAGAGGTCGAGCCCGGTAAGCGGCGGGAAGAACAGCCGGCAGTCGACCACGGCGCTTGCGCCCTGCGGCGGCTGGAACAGATAGCCGTCGTACGCGACGATGCCGAGCTTGCAGTAGTGGTGAACGATGCCGCGCGGCGGCTGCGGCACGGGATTGCCGGACGCGTCCGCGGGCCATTCGATGGTGCCGAGCGCCTGCTGGGCCGTGGCCGTGCGCGCCGGCACGAGCCAGTAGTCGCCCACCGCGAATGCGCCGTTCGAGAACTGCACCTGCACGCCGTTTTCCAGATCGATGGGCGTGCCGTCGGCAATCGCGACGCCCGTCGCCCCCGCGTTCTGCGTCTGGTCCCAGCGCCGCAGCTTGGGATGCAGCGAGAGGTTCACCGGCTGCGAGGGCGCATTCTGCAGCGTGACCGTCATCTGCGCGTCGCTGGTGGTCGCGACCTGCAGCAGCTCGCCGTGGCCGTAGAGGAATTCCGTGCGGTCGTCGGTCAACTCGACCCAGTCGCCGGGCGCGAGGCCCAGCGACGCGTCGCGTCCGGTCGAACTCACGTAGAGGGTCTTGCCGCTCACGGTGCCCGTCGCGCTCTGGCCCGGCGCCGGCAGCACGCCGAACACCACCGAGCCGTTCTCGCGCGACCACTTGAACGTCGCCGTGCCATAGCCGCCGGCCGTTTCGATCTCGACGCGATAGAGCTGGTTTTCGAGGCTCCGGTAGCCGCTTTCGGGCGGCAGCGTGCACGGCGCCGGGGCCGTCGGCGGCGCGGCCGTTTGCGCGCTCAGCAGGCCCTGATTCGCGCGCTGCGGCCACGGCGGCGGGATCTCGGCGCACGCGGGCGACATGCCGTAGTGGCTCGTGTCGATCATGCCCAGCCGCACCTGCCAGACCACCTGCGTGCGCAGGCAGGTGTCCGGCCCGCCGAGCGCGATCTCCTGAATCGATGGATCGTCGATGGGCGTGATGACGCGCTCCCACACGTCGAGATACACGGCGTAGACGCCCGCGCCCGCGAGCCCGGTGGGGCCGGCGTCGCCCGCGAGCGGGAGGTACGGCTGCGTGAGCAGCGTCGTGTCCGCGTCGTTGACGACGAGGATGCCGTCGACATAGATGCGGCCGTGCGCGATCGTGAGGTCGTTGCCGGGCAGCGGCGCATAGCCGGACGCGCTGCTGCTCGACTGGCCGCTCGCCGACGACGTGCCGCTCGCCGACGAGACGCCGCCGCTCGAGCCGTGCAAGCTGCTCAAACTGCTCAAGCTATTGAAGCTGCTCACGCTGCTGAAACTGCTGAAGCTCCCGAGGCTGCTCGAGCTCGTCGAAGCGGCAATGCCTATCGCGAAGCCGCCGGTGTAGCCCGCGGCCAGCGAGGTTTCCGGCACGCCGGCGGGCCCGATCACATCGGACAGGGTTCGCTCGCTGGTGGCGAGATCGATGGAGACCTGCTCGTTCTCGTCGGCGTCCAGCACGACGCGGCCCTGCTGATGCAGGACGCGGCGGTAGTGCTTGCGCGGATCGAACGTGTCGCGACTCCGGTCGGCCTTCATGGCGCTCTCCTCGTCACTGTTGACCTAGCTTGCATGGATCACCCCGGCCTCGAGGCCAATCCGGAGATACTCGGTCAGGCGGAACCTCAGGTTCGCTTCGCGCCGCACGTTGTACATGCCGTGGAAGAGCCCCATTTCGTCGCCGCTTTCGGCCCCCTGGGCCAGCTCGGCGGGACCGCTGTCCGCGAGCTGCAGATAACCGCCCGCGCCAGCCTGGCGGCTCACGAAGACCGGCTCCACGCGCAGCGCCTCCTGGGCGGTAATCGCCTGCTCGGTCGCGCTGTCGAGCGGCGCCGCTGCGCTCGCCGCGGCAAGCGCGGCCGCGATCGCGAGATCGGGCTGGCAGCGAAAACGCTGCGGCGTGAGCGAGCCCGGCGGCACGTAGCTGTAGCGCACGCAGCCGCCCTGGGTCCGCTCGAAGGTCGCCACGCCCGTGACGATGCTGTTCTCGATCAGGCTCGTCTCGCGCGCGGCAATCGTGCCGAGCACCGTCGTCGCGGCAAGATCGACCTCGCCGCATGGGCTAGTGCCGTCCGCGCCGGCAATCGCGGGGGCGGTATCGGCGCCGCCATCGACTGCGCTGTCCGTCACCGAAATCGTCACGCGCTCGTCCACGTGCAGCGCGGCGCACAGCGCGTTCGCAATCGTGAGCGTGCCGCCGCCGTCGTAGGACCAGACCAGCGGGCCGCACAGCGTGCAGTGCTCCACGTTTAGCGTGAACGCGCTGTCGGTGGCGGCGAGCGCGCCGCTCGACGCACTAGACGCACTAGACATACTCGACGTGCTGGCCGAGCTCGACGAACTCGCCCCGCTCCCCGGAGCGTCGCGCACGACGATCCCACCGAGTGCGCCCAGCCCGCGCAGCGTCACGCTGCCGCCCGCAACGGCATCGATCAGAATGCGCCCGAGCACGACGGGCCGCGTGTCGACGCCTGCGCGCACGACGAGCGGCGTCGCATCCGGCGTCAACTCGAAATCGCCCGCGAATGCGCCGCTGTCGCCGATCTCGAACACCCCGTGCGGCATCGATGCCGCGACCGCCGACGCAAACGCGCTCACGACCTGCGCGGTGCCCTCGCCGGTATCGGGTGCCTGGTAGTACAGACCACCGCCATAAGGGCCACCGAACACATAGGCATAGGCGACGCGCACCGGTTGTGGCGGCGGGCCGTTGAACATCAGCCGCCCCAGCTCCGGATCGACCGAGACGCGAATCGCCGGATCAGTAGGCGCACTCCACTCCGCAAGATCGCAGCAGCAGATCGCCTTGGCGTCGACAGCCGTGCCGTTCGTATCGAGCACCGCCAGCACCGGTGGCACACCGAAGAACTGCGACTGATAGCCGGGCGTCGTGCGCAGCGCCTCCAGGTCGACATAGAGCGCATCGCGGCGCAGCGCATACGGCACATTCGCGCGCTGCGTGATAGTGAAGCTCTGCGCGAGCGGCTGGGGCGGATTCACGAGCGCGACGTCGCGGCCGAACGGATCGAACGTGTAGCGGTTCGGACCCACCTCGCGCGCCGTGCTGAACGCCTCCGCACCGAGCACACCCGAGGCGCCAGCGAACCCGGCCGTGCCCGTCGTACTCCCGCCCACGGCCAGCATCGCGCCGCCATACGCAAGCAGCCGCCAGACGAAAATCCCGACGTTCGGAATGTTGTAGCGCCCGCGTGCGCTCGCGATGCGGCGCACGTCGGCGCTGCGCGTCATCGTGTCGAATGCCGAGTCGAAGTCGGCGGCGCTCTGGAAGCCATGCACGTCGACGCACGCGTTGCCGGGCCGCACGTGATTGCGCACGTACTGCGACACCGCCAGCAGCTGGAAGAACTCCACCGCCACGCTCGGCCAGCCGGTCACGTCGAAGCCGAGCTGGTCGAGCACCGCGACGGTGCCCTTGCGCCGCCGGTAGCCGATCGTGTCGGCGACGTCGGCGCGCGCGGTCGCGTTCGCGGGCGGAATCGGCCGCAGCGCCCGATAGCCGATCAGCTCGCCGATATACGGGATCACCCACGGCGCGCAGGTCTGGATGAACAGGTTGTCGTAGAGCTGTTCGAGATCGGCGTCGAGGTACTGCGCCTGTTGCGTGAGCACCTCGATCAGCGCGCGCAGCGTGCAGCCCGCCGCCGCATCGCTGGTGCGCACCGTGACGGGCAGCAGCCCGTAGATCGAATCGACGTCGAGCGGATTCATGTGTGCACCACCGCAGGCAAGGGTCCGGTGTCGATCGTCAGCAGCTCGGCGCCCGCGAGCGCGCCGCCGCTCAACTGCGGCGGCTTCGCGATCAGCGCATCGCCCGCCGATGGTGAAGTCGCGCTCACGCTAGCGGAGCCTGGGGTGTCGAGCGCGTCGAGCGTCAGCGCAATCACGCCGGGCACGTTTTGCAGCACCGCGATCACTTCGCTCGCGTAGACCGGCTGCATGAAGCTGCGCGCGTCGAAGCCGAAGGCCGCGCGCAGCGCGCACTTCGCGGCGTCGACCACCGCGTCGGCGTCGAGCGAGGGATCGACGGTCAGCGTCGCGCCCACCGTGAACACGCGCGGCACGTAGGTGCACAGCGCGATGGGAATGGTGCCGTCCGAGGCGGCCAGCATCGCCGCCAGCAGGTTCGCGAACGGCGTGGAGGCGGGGTCGAGCGCCGCGCCCTGCGCGCCTGCCACCGTCACGCAGGCCACCTGGCGGCGGCCGTCCCAGGCCCACACGGCCTGCGCCTTCGCGATGGCAGCGCTCGCGCGCGCGAAGTCGCCCACGTCTTCGAGCGTCACGATGCGATCGAGCGCGCGCACCCGGATGGGCGCATTCAGGCGCGCCGAGTCGAGCGTTTCGGGATCGCCGCCACCCGTGGCAGCCACTGGATTGATCACGGATTGCAGGCCCGCAGGCCGCGTAAGCAGCGTGGAGATGCGCCCCGCCGCCACGTTGCCCTCGCTGCCGATCCCCTGGCGATAGGTTGCCGTCACGTTGTTCGTGCCGCTTGGCAGCCGGGCGCCGCCGTCGACGCCATCGCCAAACTCGACCACGGTATTGCCGGACGCGTCGATGAAAGTCGTGAACACCCGCGCGGATGGGCCCTGCTCGACGAGCCACGGCACCTCGCTCCACGCGGCGCCGTTCACGCGCACGGTGAGCGTGGAGGCGGTGCCCGAGGGCGTGGACGCGCTCACATAAGTCAGCGGCGGCTGCTTGAGCGTGAAGCGTTGCCACGTCGCCGCGCCGCTGCCGCTGCCGAGTATCTCGCTCTTCGTCGCCCCTTCGGTTGCGCTCGCAACGTTCGCGTTGATCGCGACCGTGGCGGGTGCGTACGAATGCGTGAGTTGAAGGTTGAGGCCGATCTGCGTGTAGCCATCCACGAGCGCGAGCGAGGCGATCGTGCGCACCTCGCTGACGATGCGCCCCGACTGGTCCGACGCCGCGCCCGTGAGCGCGATCTGCTGGCCCACCTGGAGGCCGAGCTGCGCGCAGGCGAGCGTGATCGTCGAGCCGGACAGGTTATCGGTGACCACTTCGGCTGCGATGTCGTAGCTATCAGTCGAGCCGAGCACGATGGCCGTGCGCAATGCGAGATTTCCATACGGCGATGCGGCCTGGCCCGATTGACCCAGTTGGATCGGCGAGACCTGCGAGATCTGCGAAGGCAGCACTTGGCTGATCTTCGAGCGCAGCGCGAAGCCCGCTGCCGCCGATACGGCGCTGCCGAATATCGACACGACCCCGCCGATCGTCGACGCTGCGCTGCTGCCGATCGATGCGTTGCTGCCAACCGTCGTAATCGCGTTGCCCAATTCGATCAGCGTGACTTTCGAGGCCAGCATGTAGCCGGTGCGCGAGCGCTGCGCCGTCGCGGAGATCGGCACCGCCACGGGCCCGCTCAGCTCCGGCGCCTGCAGCACCACCCAGCCGCCCACCACGAGCGCCGGATACACCTGATCGAGCGAGAGCCAGCCCGACGGGCCGTTCCACAGGCCCAGGTCGCTCTGGACCGTCGCGGCAGGCTTGTCCCAGTTCGGCAGCACGCTGGTCGCCCCGCCGCTGGTGGCGCCGATGGGCGTGAAGTTCGGCAGCGACGCATAGGCCGGCGCATTGTTGCCGAACAGCGCGGCGCGCACGCCCAGCCGGAAGACCTGAATGCCGGCCGCGGGATCGGTGGCCGCATTTAGCGCGTTGATGTTGTCCTCGAGCTGCTGGACCGGCCATTGGAGCTTGCGCGCCTGCGCCACCAGGTCCGCCTGGTCGCTCCACACGACGCCCTTCACCGCCGTCGAGAGCGCCGCGTCGCCGAGCGTGCCTGAGAGCGCCGGCGCCGCCGCGCTCGGGTCGGGCGCAAGCGCGGGCGCGGGGCCGCCGTTGTCGAACTGCACCACCGTCGTTTGCGTGGCCGTATCGAGGCTCACCTGCGAGACGCGGCTCACGCCGCCCGTCTGCTGGCCGCTTGAGTCGGTCACGACCACGAGCAGCCAGTCGCCCGCCTGCACCGCGCCCACGAGCCCCGCCAGCCGCAGATGCCCCGCGCCCGCGTTCGCCGCCGTGCTGGCGAGCGCGTTGCGCGTGCGCACCTTCAGCGCGTTCCAGCTCGCGCGCGCCTCGATGGGCGCGATCGTCTCGTAGGTGACGGGCTGCCCGCCGGCGACGGGCACGCTCTGCGCCTGCAGGCCGGTGGCGACCTGCACGCGCGGCGGCGTGAGCACGGCCTGCTGGCCCGAGGGCGCCGCGCCTGGCACCGCCGGCGGCGGCGTCTGCAGTGTCAGCGCGAGCGGCACGCTCGCGGCCACGCCGGGGGCGAGCTGGTAGCCCACCAGCTTCGCCAGCTCCTGCACGGAAACCGGATCGGTCGCGGTGCCCAGGTAGTGTTCGTTCGCGCTGCGCTCGCTATAGAACGTGAGGATGTCGCACACCACCGCGAACGCGTCGACGAGCGCGATCGTGAAGTCGTCGTCGCTGCGTGTCTTCAGCGTGACCAGGCGGCCGGTGCTCGAGAGCGCGTCGACCATGCTCGCGCGGAACTGCGCCCACGTGCCCACGCGGTAAGTGAGCGCCGGGAGCCCCGGCCGGTTGGCCACGCTGGCCGGCGTCTCGTCGCCGACACCCGTGCAGCAATTGCAGTCGCAGTTCGCGTTCATATCCCACCATCGACGCTCAATTCGAACTGGCCGCGATCCGGATAGTCGGGATCGTTCGCGAGCTCGAACAGTTCGGTCGCGCCCGGCTGCAGCACGCCGGTGGCGAGGCCCGTGGCATCCGGCGCCTGCGCGCGCTCGAAGCGCGTGACCGTGACCGATGCCACGCCCGCCAGCTGCTGCGCGGCGGTGATGAGCGGGCTCAGGTGGAACGGCTCGCCCATCAGGAAACGCTGCGCGTTGAAGAGCCCCGGCGTGCCGTCGGGTTGCAGGCCGCTCGTGAAGATCGCGAGCAGCAGTTGCGCGAGATCGGCGGCCACGTAGCCGGGCGCGACGCACACATGCATGGCCATGTTCAGCGGCACGCGCACGGCGTCCTCGACTTCGAGGTCGTGGCCCGCCATCCGGTAGGCCGCCAGATACGCTTCGAGGCTCGTCTTGAACGCGCTATCGACGGCCACGCCGCCGGTGCGCTCGACCGTGACGAACACCGTGGTCCAGGAGCCGGTCCAGCGCAGGCTCGCCGACGCGCGCAGCACGCCCGCGAACTGCATCGTGCGGTCCACGTAGTCCTGCGCGGTGACCGCGCGCTCTTGCTGGCGGAACGCCACGGGCGCGTTCTGCCGCGCGTGCTCGATCGTCTCCGGATCGCGGCCGCCGAACGCGGGCAGCGGATTCGTCACGCTCACGATGTAGCCGCCGCCGGGGAACGCGCGGTCGATCAGCGTGATCGAATCGGCGCCGACGTTGCCCGCCGCGCCGTTGCCCACGCGGTAGTTCGCGCTGAACGTCATGCCGGTCTCGACCGCAAGGCCGTTCACGCCATCGCCGAAACGCAGATACGTCGTGCCGTCGTTCTCGATCTCCGTTTCGAACGCGGGCGCGTCGCCGCCGATCCCCACGCCGAGCAGATCGCCCACCGCGTACCAGTCGGGCGGGTTCCCCGCGACGCCGGCGCCCTGCAGCGTGACCGCCGGCACGGTGTCGGCGGCGCTCCAGATCGCGGCCTGCGCGGCGCTCTGGATCGGCTGCGTGTCGTCGGCCGGCTGGTCGCCCACATAGGGGTTGGCCGCCGCGATCGTCACGCCCGGCTGCGCCAGCGCAGGCCGGTAGCGGCCATACGGCGGGACCGCCGCGAGCGGCTCGGGCATCGTTTCGAGCGGGTCGCCCAGCGTGCGCCCCTGGTCGGCGAGCACGACGCAGCCGTACGCCACGCTCACTTCGGGGAGCTGCTGGCTCTGGTGCGCCGCGTCCGCGATGCTCGCGAGACACAGCGGGAAGGCCAGCGCGTCCGCGTCGTGCCAGACGATGCGCGTGAGCGGCGTGAGCGTGAGCGGGTCGATGCTGTTCACGCCGTCGCGCACGAGGCGCACCGCGCAGCGCTTCGCTGGGTCGGCGTCCGCGGCGTTGCCGGTATTGGGCCCCATCGCCTCGGCGAGAATCAGGATGTCGCCGCGCGCGAGCTGGTAGGTGCCCGCCAGCGTCGCCGAGGTCGCGCCCACCGGCAGGCACAGCGTCTGCGCGCTCCACGCATAGAGCGGCATGGTGCTGTTGTTGGCGAGGAGCGCGCGCGGGTCCGGCTGCGGCTGCTCCGCGTTCGTGTAGCGGTCGGCCAGCACCTCGAAAAACACCGCGCCCGCCGCATTCGCCGCGTTGTACGTTTGCGAATCGCGCGGCAAGTCCGGTGTTGGCGCGCCGTCGAACATCGTGCAGCAGCGCGTGCCCGCCGGCACGCCGCCCGGCAGGTCGCCCCCGAGCTGCAGCGCGAGCCACGCGCGTGCGTTGCTGCCGTCGTCGAGCCGGTAGTCGACGAGCCGCACGTGGCGCCGCACCGAGGTGCGCAGCCGCGCCGTGCCCAGATACGCCTCCGTGTCGATCACGTCGTGCCGGTAGCTGAGCTGGTCGGCCACATAGGCGAGCGTCTCCACCACGGCCACGCCGAGATCCGCCGCGTTGCGCTCGCTCCAGCGCGGCGCGAGCAGCGACATGCGGTCGAGCATCACCTGCACGAAGGCCGGATAGTCGCGCGCCAGATAGTCGATGTCGGGCGGCGTCACCACGGCGGGCGCGCAGGTCATGGCGGTCTTGCAGTCGAACTGCTTCGCGCACTCGACATGGAACGTGAAGCTCGCGCTGCAGAGCACCGGGTCGAAGCCGGCCGGCGGCACGAGCGGATCGGGCGGCTCGGCCGCGGGCAGCGGCGCGGCGGGGCTGCCGAGCGCGAGCGTATAGGTCGAGAAGTCGCCCACTTCACTCGCGGTCACGACGAGCTGGTTGATCGCGCCGCGCTGCGCGGAGACCACCGCAATCGAGGTAATACGGTCGCCGCCCGTGATCCAGACGAGGCTCTTCGAGAGCGTCGCGCCAATTGCGCTCGCGAGCGGCGGATCGACATCGGTATTGATGTCGAAGATGAACTGCACGACGATGCGCGCCTCGCTGGACGGATCGATCTGGATGAAGTCGATGCCGTTGACGGCCGCAAGGTGCGGGTCCGTCGTCGAGCGCCGCACCAGTTCGCGCCGGACATCCTGTGCGGACAGGCTCACACGCTTCTCCCGAACACGGCCGTTGCGGTGGCGCCGCTTTGCCGGTCTGTGTAGGCGATGCGGATCGTCAGCGTGGCGTCGTCGCCCTGCACGTCCACCTCCGAGACGGCGATGAGCCCGCCCAGCCAGGTCTGCAGCGCGCCCATCACCATCACCTGGGTCATGGCCGCGAGCGCCGGGCCGTTGGGGTCGAACACGAGCCCGAGCACGCCGCTGCCGAAGGTCGGACGCATCACGCGCTCGCCGGGCGTCGTGAACAGCACCGCCTGGATCAGGTCGTTGAGGTGCCGCACCGCGTCGGCCTCGGCGGTGCGGCCGCGCCCGTCGATGCGGTAAGGCACCGCGATCGGCAAGGTGGGGCCGACGTTGGGCGGCGCATTGAACGCGGGCGTGCCCGTTGCGGGGGTGCTCATAGCGCGACCACCCGGGTCTGGGTCGAGACGATCATCGGCGGACCCTGCGGCACGCCGCTCGCGCTGATGGCGAGGCCCGTCGAAGCCTGCGTGATGGGCGGCGAGCCGTTCACGAGCACGCGCGTGGCAGGCGTGAGCCAGGTCACCTGCAGGCAGGGCTGCGGCGGCGGAATCGTGAACGCGCAGCCGGCAATGAGGTACTGGTCGGCGAGCGTCGCAACGGGCATGCCGCTCACGAGCACGCGCGGGCTGCCCGGCAGCACCGCGATCTGCCCGCCGTGCGGGCACATGCCCACGGCGCCGACGTGATAGAGAGGACCGGCCATATGCGTCTCCCTGATTGCGCCAATTCGCACTCCGATACGTTTCTAGATCACGGTGAGCGCGCCTTCGTTGACGGTCACGGTCGGACCGATCAGCGTGAGCGACGCGCCCTTGCCGTTCTGGATATAGATGCCCGTGTCGTTGACGATCAGCGTCGCGCCCGTGGTGCTCTTGAGCATGATGCCGCCCGTCGGGCCCGGCACGTCGCTGATCATCAGCGTGTTTTGCAGCGTCGTCTGCAGCACCACGGCGGCCACCTCGGGCGGCGCGGCGTGCAGCAGCGCCGGCACTTCGGCCGCCTCGCCCCAGTAGCAGCCGCTCCAGATCGGGTAGTCCGGGTCGCCCTGCTCGAACTCCACCCACACGCCCGCGCCCATCGGCGGCACCATCGCAAAGCCCATCTGGATGCCCGCCACCGGCATGCACGGCATCGCCCACGAAGTGGGCACGAAGGTGGACACGTCGGGCACGATCACCTGGATGCGGCAGATCTGCATCGGATCGACGTTGTTGATGACCGTCGCGCGATACTTGCCGAAGAACTGCTGCGACGCGTTCGAGCTTTCTTTCTCGAGCGAGGCGCCCGCTTCCGTGGATGACGCTTGATCGTCGCTCATGACGGGATGCTCCCCAAAGTCGAGACGAGCCCGTTGCGGCTCAGTTCGAAGTCCTGCTTATATTCGCCGCGCTTGATCTGGTGCGTGACGCCGTTCACGTAGTAGAGCCCATCGAAGGCGAGGCCCGCGCCGCGCAGGCCCACGAGCGAGCGCGGCTTGAGCACCTGGCCGTAGCGCAGCACGTTGAGCGTGCCGCTCGCGCTCACGGCTTCGGCGCTGGTCGAGGCGCGCGCCATCGCGATCAGCGCGGCGCGCATCGCGGACCACTTCGCCGCGCCCTGGGTAATGTCGATGCGCGTCGGGATCGGCTCGATCGCGCCCAGCGGCGGATTGAGCGGCGTGATGTCGCCCACCGCGATCGGGATAGGCGTCTTCGTGATGGGCTCCTGGATGGTCACGATCGGCAGCGCCTTGCGCGTGTTCTTGAACGTGAACTGGAGATGCTCGACGTTCGTGTAGGCGTCGGCGTCCAGCGCGAGCGCGGGCTGCACGGGGCCCACCTTGATCTGCGGCCCCCAGTACGCGATGCTCTGGCCCGGCTGCGGGCCCGGGTCCTGATAGAACACGTAGCCGACCTGGTCGGCGAGGCGCCGGATGTGCTTGAGGTCCGTGCCCTTCTGGCGCGGGATGCGGTCGATCGGCAGCGGCACGTCGATCAGCACGCTCGGGATCACCATCGGCGTCACGCCCAGCACCAGGTACTTCACGAGCAGCAGCGCGACCTGCGCCTCGGGCGGCATGGCCGGCAGCGGCAGCCCGCTCGTGTCGAACAGATCCATCACGCGCGTGAGGTCCTCGCCGATCACCGTGAGCGTGGTCCTGCCGTTCTGCACGTCGGTGCCGATGTGGTGGTCGGTCATCACGCCGTCGATCAGCACGTTCATCGAGCCGTTCACCGTCACGGCCACGACCACGCGCATCACGGGCGGAATCGCGCCGCCCGCGAGCAGAAAGATCGTCTGCAACGGCGAGTCCACGTCCACGAGGAAGTTCAGCTCGAAGCCGCTCGTGCCGACCGCGCGCGCCGTGACCTTCACCGACTGCAGCGCGTCGATCATCGTTTGCGTTGCCTTGATCGGGACGACCGGCCCGATCCATAGCGAGAGTTCGATGGCGTTGGTCATGGCAGGACTCGCCGGGCCGTCCCAAGCATGTTGATGCCCCCTTGGCGGGCAGCGACCCGAGGGAGCGTGGGGGCGCTCATGTCAGCGCCCCCGGTACGGTCGCGGGCAGCGGAATCTTGACCGTCACGATGCCGGCCGGCGGCGCGGGCAAGCCCGGGCCGGGCGGCACCGGCGGCGCGGCGGGCGCCAGCGCGTCGGCGGGATGCACCGCGAGGTTCGCATCGGCGATGCGCCAGTACAGGAGCGGATCGCCCAGAAAGCGCGCGGCAATCACGTCGATGCGGTCGCCCTGCTGCACCTGGTACGTCGTGAGCGTGGGAAAGCTTGCCGCCGCCGGGATGATGCGCCGCTTCACGTAGCGGATCACGGCGCCGCCCGCGGTGGTCATTTCGAGCACCGGCAGGCAGTAGTAGCGGCTCGACGTGTCGTAGCTGCTCGTGGGCAGCGCGCCCGCCGCGAGCAGCGCGGTCAGCATGTCGCTCATGGGATCCCCGTGATGCCGAGATTGGCCAGCGTCCCGCCTGCTGCGAGCTGCGCGAGACGTTCCTTTTGCTGCTGGTACGCGAGATAGATGCTGCCGCCGCTCGACGCGTACGGCAGGTCGTCGATGCTCAGCACGCGCAGGCCGAGCGAGACCTTCGCGCGTATCGGATTGAGCGCGCTGTCGAACATCTCCTCGGTGATGCTGAAGTCGGTGACGCGCACCGGCACGACGCGGTTACTGCTCCAGACGAACAGCGCGAGCGGCGCGTCCATGGGCGCGATCTCGAGCACGCCCTGGCGCGCGTTCGCGTCCGCGGCGGCGAGCTGCGCGGTGCTCGGGTAGATCATCGTCTCCAGCGCGGCAAGCTGCGGCGCGATGCCGTTGTTCACCGTGACCGCATTGTTGCCGGGGTCGGCGAGCGCATCCGTGGCGTCGATCTCGGCGTCGAACTTGAACGTCTCGATCGCCACGCCTTTCAGGCGCAGCTGGTCGACGTGCGGGCCGCTGTCGTTGCCCACGCCCTGCACCTGCAGCGTGCGCGAGAGCGTCTCGGGGTTGTACTGCAGCGCGATCACGCGCAGCACGGCGGCGTTCGCGGGATCGACGAGCACGATGCCGGCTTTGAGCATCATCGTCTCCCCGGGGTGGGATGCGGTGCGGCGGCCGGCGTTTGCCGTTGCGGCTGCGGCTGCGTTCGCGTTTGCGCTTGCGGTTGCAAATGCGGCTGCGAACGCCGCTGCGTTTGCTGCGTGCCGGTCACGCCGCGCCACACGCGCTCGGCGAGCATCGCGCCGAGCGACGCCGGCGTGCTGTGCGCGCTGCGCTGCACGTCGAGCGCCTGCCACGCGTCGAGCGACGCGCTGCGATAGCCGCGCGCGGCATCGTCGGCGAAGCGCTGCGTCAACGCCTGCGCCAGCGCGTCGGCGATCGTGCGCCGCTCGCGCGCGTCGAAGCCTTCGAGCGTGAGCGTGTCGATCGTCACGACGATGCGTGCCGGCTTCATGCCCAGCCTCCGATCTCGACCTCGCTGGGCCGGCGCTCGAGCTTCGCGCACTCGGCCAGCGCGGCGCGCCGCAGATGCCGCATCGACACGGCGGAGCCCGCATCGGCAGCCAGAAAGGCCGCGTAGATGACGATATTGCGGATGCTGCCGCCCGCCACGTTCAGCCGCGCGAGCTGCGCAAAGTCGATGTCCTGCACGGGCACGCCGTTCGCGAACAGGCGCTGCCAGATCTCCATGCGCTGCGCGTAGTCGGGGAACGGGAAGCTCACCACGAAGCGCAGCCGCCGCATGAACGCCGGATCGATCGCGTTGCGCAGGTTCGTGGTGAGGATCGAGATGCCGCGATACGACTCCATGCGTTGCAGCAGGTAGCTCACCTCGAGATTCGCGTAGCGGTCCTGGCCGCGCTCCACTTCGCCGCGCCGCCCGAAGATCGCGTCGCATTCGTCGAACAGCAGGATCGCGCCGCTCGCCTGCGCGGCATCGAACACGCGGCACAGGTTCTTCTCGGTCTCGCCGATGTACTTGCTGACGAGCTGGCTCAGGTCCACGCGGAACACGTCGAGGTCGAGCGCCGTGCCCAGCGCCTCGGCCGCCAGGGTCTTGCCCGTGCCGCTCGGCCCGTGGAACAGCGCCGCGAGCCCGAGCCCGCGCTCTTCGCCGCGCGCGATGCCCCAGTCGTCGTGCACGAGGCCGCGATGGCGCGCGTGCGCGAGCACGTCGCGCAGCGTGTCGAGCTGGTCGGCGGGCAGCACCAGCTCGGACCACGCGGTGCGCCGCGCGAGCCGCTGCGCGAGCACGGCCAGCTCGTTGCGCCCGCCCGCGCGCGCGGCGCGCCAGAGCCGTGTGCCGATGGGCGCGCCCGTCTCGGCGTGCGCGCGCCGCGCGATCGTCTCGATCGTCGCGGCATCGAAATCGAATTGCGCGGCCACGGGCTCGATTGCTGCATCGAGCCCGTCGTGCATGCCGCTGCTCGCGCCGCTGCTCGTGCTGCCGCTCATGTCATTGCTCGTGCCACCCCTCATAGCGCCGGTCACGCCATCGCTCGTGCCATTCCTCATGCCACCGTTCACGCCATCGCTCGTGCCATCCCTCGTGCCACCGTTCACGCCATCGCTCGTGCCATCGTTGTTGCGCTCGCGCGGGGCGAGCCCGCCGCCCAGCGCGGCGCGCCACAGCTCGCGCTGCTCGGCGCGCAGCGGGCGCTCGACGTCGAAGACGTGCAGCGCGCGCCGGCCGTAACGCGCCGGGTGCCGCGCGCCCACCGCGACCGGCGTCGCGAAGCGTTCGAGAAAGTGACCGAGGGCCAGGCGCGCTGCGGCGTCGGGTAGTTCATGCGCGTCGACGAAAAGCGCGGCGCCGCGCAGGCGCGCCTCGCGCTCCCAGCCGCGCGCGCGGGCTTCGAGCTCGTCGACCGGCGCGCCCAGCACGGCAGCATCGAATGCGAACGTGAGCAGCCCGAGCTGAGCGAATGCGCACGCGGCCACCTGCTGCTGCCCGCCGCGGTCGTCGCCGGTGAGGAGCACGAGCGGCTGCGTCGCGCGCGCGAGATCCGGCGCGAGCACCTCGGCGATCTCGCGCGCGACGGCGGCGTGCGTGGCCACGAGCGAGGCAGGCGGATCGATGGGGGTCACGCAGCCGTCGATGCGTGTGTCCAGCTCGCTCACGCCGGTCAACTCGTGCAGGAAGGCTTCGTCGATGCGCAGCGGCGCGAGCGTGAGCGGGCCGCCGCGCCGGATCTCCACGAGCCCCCAGCGGCGCAACGGGCCCGATGGGGCGAGCGCGCTCCAGTGGGCGTCGTCGAACGCGGCGAGCGCGAGGCCGAAGTTCGGGTAATCGCGCGCCGGGTCGCCTTGGGCGAACGCGCACAGCGCACCGAAGCCGGGCGCGAGTTCGATGCCCGCGCACATCACGACGATGCGGCGCTCGAACGTCGAGAGGCCGAGGCGCAAGCACGCGATGTCGAGCGCGCTGTTGCAGGCGGTGAACGGTGCGTCGGCTTGATCGGCTTGATCGGCTTGTGCGGCTTGTGCGGCTTGTGCGGCCAGATCCGGCGCTTCGGCCTGTTCCGGCCGCGCGCCTTGCGCCGATGCGCCCTCGCCCACCGCAACCCGCTCCACGCCCGTGCCCGCCGCCGCATGAGCATGCCGCTCCAGCAGCGCACGCACGCGCGCGATCTCCGCCGCGAGCGCGCACTGGTTGGCTTCGAGCCACGCGGACATGGCGTCGTCGAGCTTCAAAATTGCACCTGTGGGGTCACGAAGGCATGCGTATTCGGATCGACGTCGAGCGGGCTGTCGACGCCATCCACGCGCACACGCGCCAGATAGAGGCCGCTCGGCACGCCCTGCGTGTTGATCGTCACCGAATCGGGCAAGGCAATGCCGTTTGCCGCAGCGTCGAACATGTAGCTCTGCGGCGCGGTGCCGGCCGGCGGGTTGAGTGGGTTGAGCAGCAGCGAAACCTTCTGCGTGGCCGCGAGCGCCGGATCGAGCGTCACGGTCACCGGCACGATGGGCGGCGTGACCGAGTTGTCGGGCGCGCCAAGCGAGATCAGATAGTTGTTGGGCGGCGTGGCCGAGCGGCGCACGCGCGGCTGCAGCATGAAGGTCGCCACATTCGACTGGGCGAACGTGACGGCCGGCGTCGCGTCGAACTGGACCTGGCGCACGACCGTGAGCGTGTTCAGGCCCGCGTTGAGCGGCGGCAGCGTCACGCTCACCGCCGCGCCGGTGCCGATCACGGTGGGCGTCTGCGGCGCATCCGCGGCGCCGCCGAACACGACGACGGTGCTGCTCCCGGTGAGATTGGAGCCGGAAATGATGAGCGTTGCGTTTGGCGCATACGGCACGACCTGCGGGGCGATCGCATCGATGACCGGCTCGACGAACGGCTTCACCACGAGATTGCGGCTCAGCACCGGCAGCGGCGCGATCACGGGCTTGGTCGTTTCGATCAGCAGCACGGAGACCGCATAGGCCGCCGACACGCGGAACTTGCTCTGGAACGCGGTCCACAGCTTCGAAAGCTCGTCGGTGCCGATCTGCTGCGGGACGATCTTGACCATCTCGACCTGGTTGGCGAGGTCCGCGCTCGCGAGCGCCTTGTCCATGGGCGTAGCCGGCGCCTGGAACACCTTGGCGATCTTGTCGCGAAAGAGCACCGGCACTTCGCTGAGCGCCTGCATGCCGATGCCGAGCATGATCTGCGCCTCGTAGTCGCCGGCGCTATAGGCCGTCAGCAGGTAGTGCAGGTCGATCGCGAGCGGCGCGCGGCCGATCACCGAGCCGTCGCTCCCGCGCGTGGGCAGGCCCACTTCGCGCCAGCCCGGGTTATAGGTGACGTGGTACAGGAACAGGTTCAGGTTGGTCACTTCGCCATCGGCGCTGGTGACGAGATGATCGGGCGGCGCGGATGAGGTGGTCGCGCCGCCCAGCAGCGTCGAGAGCGTGAGCCGCGCCGCTGCGACCGCGTCGTCGATCACTGCTGCAATGACGCGGGACGTCGCGGCGATAGCGAGCGCCGTGCTCATTGCCGCTCCCGGTCGCGCGCGCGCAGGTAGGCGTCAAGCGAGGGACGGCGCGGCCCTTCGGCGCGCTCGCGTGTGATCGCGCCCGGCGCGGGCGCAGCGGCCGGGGACGCGACCGCGCGCACGTCGATATGGCCGATGTGCACCGTCACGGTGGGGGGCTCGTTCGAGCGCGCATCGCGGCGCGCCGCTTCGCGGCCGCGTGACTCGCGTGGCGCGCCGTCGAGATGCGTGTGCTCGATGCCGGCAAGCGGTGATTCATCGGGCGACCACGCGCGGTGCGATGGGGCCTCCGCAGGGTGCGCGCCGTCCATCTGCGCGCGATCGGCTGTGAACGGTGTGTCGCGTTCGATATCGCCGTTACCGTGCGTCGAGGTACGCAACGGCAAGAGACGCGGCGCGGCCTCCACTGTGAACGCGTCGCCGCGTAGCGCGTGCTGCGCTTCCGTGGCCGAGGCATCGAGCGTGTGCGCCCGTTGCCGTTCGTGCGCGCTCGGCTCGCGCTTTGGGCCGGCGAGTTGCGTGCTGTGCTGCTCGCGCGCGCCAGCCACTGCGTCCTCGCGGCTCGTCTCGTGCGTGATCAGTGCGGGCGCATCGGGCAGCCAGGTCGGCGCCCACGCAGGCGCGTCGCCGTAGCGGTAGCGCGGCCGGGGACGCAGACGCGGCCCCTGCCCCGTCGCGAGCGCTGCAATCCGTTCGAGATAGCGGCTCACCGTATCCGCTCCAAGTAGCGCCTGCGCCGTGCATCGGGAAGCGCGAGAATCGCCGCCTCGGACCAGCCGTACGCGCTCGCGAGCGCATCGACGTCGTCGATCAGGTGCTGGGCGCGCGCGCTCAATTCGTCCCACAGGAACTCGCCGATATCGACCGCGAAGCGCAGTGCGTGGCCGCAGTCCGGGCACGTCATCGCGAGCTCGATCGACGACGCGTCGCTCAGCCGCTCGATCGCGTCGCCAACGGCGTCGGTCACGGCATCGCTAACATCGTTGCTATCGTGGTCGGACACGGCATCGCTGACGTCGTCGGCCACGGCATCGCTGACATCGTCGCTGACGTCACCGGTCACGGAGCCGTCAAGCGCCGCATCGACCGCCCGTGCGCCGCTGTCCTCGATACAGCGCGCGATCAGCGTGCGCGCGGCCGCACGCGGCTCGGCGCAATAGGCAATCGACGCGAGGTCGTGGCTATCGGGCAAGCGAAAGGCGATCGTGCGTCCCGCGACTTCCACCGTCCCCCGATCGACTTCGCCATCCGCGGGGCTCGCGCTCGCACGCGCCGACAAATCGAGGCTCGTGTCGAGCTTGCACGCGCACGCCCCGCACACGGCCACGCCCTCGACGAGCGGCCCGAACGCGGCGACACGGCTCGCGATCAGCAACTCGTCGCGCCGCCGCAGCGCGAGCCACGCAAGCGCATCGCGCGGTTCGCCCGTGAACGCCTCGAGGATCGACAGCGCGCGATCGATCGGATGCTCGCGCTCCCCTCGCTCCCACAGGGCAAGCAGCGTCTGGCTATCCGGCAGGCTGCGCATCGCACGTCCTACGGGTTGAGGGTGGGCTCGGCCGGCTCGGTCACCGAGGTGTCGCGCTCCCACCCCTCGTTTTCGAGCTTGATATGCTGGATTGCCACGGCGTTCGCGTTCGCATCGAGATCGGGCTGTGCCTGGTACTCCGAAACCCAGCAGCGGAACACCTTGTAGGCGATCACCTTCTGCCCCGCCTCGTTGTAGAGCTCGATGATGATGTCCTTGCGAAAGTCGGCGAGCGACACCTCCGCGCCGAGCCCCGCGCCCAGATTCCAGACCTTGTTGACCCACGCTTCGAAGTCGAGGTCCTGCGTGACGCCGCGCTCGATCGTGACCGCGTCGAACTCGGTGCGGCCCGGCGACTTGCGCGTCGTGCTCGGGTCGCCGCCTTCGCGATGCTTGACGACCTCGGTCGTGCGCTTGAGCATGCTCACCTTGCTCACGCCCGCGACGTAGTGGCCGTCCCACTTCACCTTGAATTTGAAGTTCTTGTACGGATCGAAGCGTTTCGGATTGACACTGAATTGCGCCATGTTCGTGCACCTCACGAGGAGCCGGTCTGGCCGGCGAGCTGCTGGATCTGCAGCACGACGAACTCGGCGGGCCGCAGCGGCGCGAAGCCGACCAGAATATTCACCACGCCGATGCTCTGGTCATACGGCGTGGTCGTCTCGCTGTCGCACTTCACGAGGTAGGCATCCTTGGGCGTCGTTCCCGCGAAGGCCTGTTGCAGGAAGAGCGACTGCATGAACGCCTGCACGTTCAGGCGGATCTGCGACCACAGCGGCTCGTCGTTCGGCTCGAACACGACCCACTGCGTGCCTTCATACAGGCTCTCTTCGATGTAGAGCGCGAGCCGCCGCACGGGCAGGTACTTGTAGTCGTCGGTGAGCGCGTCGGCGCCGCGCATCGTGCGCGCGCCCCATACCACGTTGCCCGTGAACTGGAACGTGCGCAGGCAATTCACGCCGACCGGATTGAGCTGCCCGTTGTCCGCATTGGTCATCGGCACGCTGAGCCCCTGCACGCCGACCAGCGCCGCGGCCGTGCCCGCGGGCGCCTTCCACACGCCGCGCGTGGCGTCGGTTTGCGCGATCACGCCCGCCACCGCGCCCGAAGGCGCAAAGTTCGCGAGCTGGCCTGGCCGCAGCGGATCGGCCTCCACCAGCATCGGGAAATAGATCGCGCCATAATCGCCGCCCGCCGTGAGATTCAGGCCCGCGGGGCCGACCTGAGCCTGCGCCACCGTGGTCCAGTCGCTCGGCGGATCGACCAGCAGGACCGCGCGGCGCGACTTGCAGTAGACGAGCGCGAGCGGATACACCGTCGTGAAGAACGCACTCGTGGACGACCACACGCTCGTATCGGGCGGAATGCACAGGAGGTTGAAGATGTCGGTGTTCTCGAGCGCGTAGATGCCGGTCTTGCTGCCGTCGACGGGCGTATAGATCGTCGGGTCGGTGATAAACGCGCTGTCGACGCCGCCGCTCAGATTCGGCCAGGGGCCGAGCGTATTGGGCGGATTCGGCGGCGATGGCATCAACGGCGGCTCGGCCGTGGCCGGCGGCGCGACGAGCGGGTTCGGCAGCACCGGCGTGCCGTCGGGGTTCTGCTGCATCAGCACCAATTGGGATTCGATCGGCAGCACCTGATCGATGCGGCGCGTGCCGTCCACGACCGAGACGTTGCGTATCGTTTCGCTGAGGCCGCTGCCGGTATCCGTCACGAGCAGGTCGAACAGCACGCTGGAGTCGGCGTAGCCGAGACTCGCGGCGACCGTGGCGTCGAGATTGTTCGTCACGACGTGGACCTGCACCGCGTTGCCCCAGGTGCCGGGGCTTGACGCCTGCAGCGCAAGGCCGATCGAGTCTGGGCCGGTTGCGCCCATGCGCGCGACGCCATCGCTTTGCGACGGCAGCGAAAATGCCGAGCCGCTGCTTGAGGACGAACCATAGGCCGAAGAAGCCGACGAAGCGCTCGACATCGACGACGTGCTTGTGCTGCTGCTCGAAGGCGAGGACGCGGCCATCCAGACGCGCACGATGACGGCCTGCCCGCCGCCGTTGGCGAAGAAGTCGCGCACCGAATAGCCGAGCGGATAGCCGGCGACGATGCCGCCGAACTGGCGGGCGAAGTCGGAGAAGCTGTTGATCACCGTGGGCGAGTTGAGCGGACCGCGGGCCGCGCGGCCGACGAAGGCGGTGATCGAGGTCGGCACGCCCGTGATCGCATGCACGCCGCTCGGCAGCTCTTCGACGTAAACACCGGGGTAGTTCAGGGTAGCGGGCATGTGTCGACTTCCTCCAACGAGGCGCTTAACAATGATCGCAAACCGCATCGTGCGGCTTACGCCTGCCGGCCGTGCGACTAGCTGTGCGCGGCCCGATAGATCACGTGCCCATCGCGCAGCTCGGTGCGCTGCGCGACCCCACGGCTCACGAGAGCGGCCAGCGCGCGGCGCACGTGCTCATCGCTCGCGTTGGTGTGACCCGGATCGAGCCACCAGCAACGAATCCCTTCGATGCTGTCTGCGGCGTTCGGATGCGAAGTCAGATAGGCAGCGATCTCGAACTCCAGACGCCGAACCAGGTCGTCGTCGAATGTCGACATGTGCGATGGCCGAAACGTAGTGATGTGGGCTGCGCGTGGCACGGTTGCAAGTTCGATGCCAAGGGTTGGGGCGCGCGCATGGGCGCGCTGGCGCGGGGATGGGGTTGGCGTGCGGCCCGTGCATGCAGATGAATTGCCTCACTTGCGATGCGTGCCGGAAACGTTGCCGTCTATGCCGCTCAAGGCCCACGCATCCGGTGGGGGATTTTCCCTCCATGCGATGAATGTCCTTCAATTGACTTTGGCCGCGACGTTGACTATTTTGAAAGCGCCCGAGGTAGGGCCGGCGATGCCGTAGGGTTCGAATCCCTGTGTTGACGCTGTTCTGAAACAGCGAGACAGTTTTTTTGGGGTTATTGTCTCGCTTGTTTCTTTTTTTGAGCGCTGGCGCGCGCTCATTTGCGCTTGCTTCGGCTGAGTGCCTGCTGGGCGCAGGGCTTGGCGCTTTTTTACGGCGTTGGCCTTAACTTGTTTTCGCGGCGGGCCGCAGGCGTTGCCCCTGTGCGGGGCGGCACCTACTTTTCTTTGCAGCCGCAAAGAAAAGTAGGCAAAAGAAAGCGGCTCAAACCGCCAGTGTGACGCTGTCCCCCACTGCCCTGTATATCGGAGCGGCTCCGGAGCATCCGTCACCTCGCACACTCCGCCTCAGTGACAAGGGGCTCATCCTTCCCGCCGCGCGCTCCGCGCGGGCGGAAGGGTCTGCAAGGAAAACCGGGTGGGCTGGCTGGCGAATGCACTGGGGGTACCACCCGGTAAGTGCGCGAAGGTGCTGACCGGTAAATACGCTGACGTGCTGATTAGTAGATGCGCGGGAGTGCTGACTGGTGAATGCAGGGGCGTGCTGGCTGGCGAATGCGTGGGCGAGCCGCCAATCGAATACGCTGGAGTCCTACGAAAACGCGTGCGCATCCCACTGTTTTTGGTTATGCCCCACGGCGCGCGCAGCGCCGCCGGATGGATGAGTCCTTAGTCACTCCGGGTGACGGCGAGTGGTGACAGACGCTCCGGAGCCGCTCCGATATACGGGGCAGTGGTGAACTGCGTCACACTAGCGGTTTGAGCGGCTTTCTTTTGCCTACTTTTCTTTGCCGCGGCAAAGAAAAGTAGGTGCCGCCCCGCACAGGGGCAACGCCCGCGGCCCGCCGCGAAAACAAGTTAAGGCCAACATCAAAAAAATCAACCAAAAAAATTTCAATTAAAATCCCGCCTCTCAATCCCATGCTTGCGCAGCAACTTCCCAAGATCACTACGATCCTTCCCCGACATCCGCGAAGCGAGACTAAGATTCCCCCTTGACTTGGCAAGCAACGCTTGAATATAAGACCGTTCAAAATCAGCCACAGCCCGCGCCTTAGCGGCCTTAAAGTTCCCGAACGTCATCGCATCGCCCTGCGCCGCACGCGCCACGGCCCGCGGCCAATCAACGTTCGTAATCTTCACCATTGAATCGCTAGCGAGAATAAATTCCCGCGCCACAAGATTCTCGAGCTCACGCACATTCCCAGGCCACCCATAGCCGTGCATAAAATCAAGCGTATCCGGATGAAAAACCTTCGGCGGTTCCGCCGAGCGCCGGTTCAACCGCTCGAGAAACGTCTCGGCGAGCACCCCTACATCCCCATCGCGCTCGCGCAGCGGCGGCAAATGCAGCGCCAGCACATTCAACCGAAACAGCAAATCCGATCGAAACTGCCCGCTTCGAACCATCGCCTTCAAGTCGGCGTTGCTCGTGCCGATAATGCGCACATCGGCACACTGAACCGCCGACGCGCCAATCGGCCGGTACTCCTTGTCCTCCAGAAAGCGCAACAACGACACCTGCGCTCGCGCGTTCATTGCTTCGATTTCATCGAGGAACAGCGTGCCGCCATTGGCCTGCGCAACCAGACCGGGTCGCGCCTCCCGCGCATCAGTGAAAGCGCCACGCGCGTGACCAAACAGCTCGCATTCGACCAGCGTCTCCGGCAACGCACCACAATTGACCGAAATGAACGGGCCGTCGCGCCGCGCACTCAAGTAGTGAATCGCCCGCGTCACCAGTTCCTTGCCGGTCCCGGTTTCGCCGTACACGAGTACCGCCAGGTCGCTGGCAGCGAATTTTTCGACCGCCGCCATTGCGGCGAGAAAGGCGTGGGATGTGCCGATCAGGTTGAACCGTGCCAGGTCTCCCATTGGGTCTCTCCCGTAGCGCTGAACGAGGCTCGCCAGCATCCGGTGTGGCAAACGGATACCAACGAAATGGACGGCACTGGAATGACGTTATCGAACGGTGCGAGAAGTTGCACATCACGCGCTTTTCCCGGTTGGCGTGATGGCCGGCTCCTTATTTCTTTCATTTAGTTTAGCAACGCAAAGCGATCCGGCAAGCCGCTTTTTTCAGACCAGCGTGAGATTGGTGCGCAGCGTGTGGCGCGCACTGCACTGATTGAAGACGTGCTCCTGTTTCAATGGGTGAAACTGATTACTTCAAAAGTAGAAGATTGCAATTGTTATAAAAGGGCCGCCCACCCTTGCCCTTGAATGTGCGCGCGGTCCGGTGCAATGCGGGAGTTTCTTTGAGCTGGCGACAGTTGGCCTTAACTTGTTTTCGCGGCGGGCCGCAGGCGTTGCCCCTGTGCGGGGCGGCACCTACTTTTCTTTGCAGCCGCAAAGAAAAGTAGGCAAAAGAAAGCGGCTCACACCGCCAGTGTGACGCCGTCCCCCACTGCCCTTCTTATCGGAGCGGCTCCGGGGCATCCGTCTCCTCGCACACTCCGCGTTAGTGACAAAGGGCTCATGCTTCCCGCCACGCGCTACGCGCGGGCGGAAGGGTATGCAAGGAAAACCAGGCGGGCTGGCCGGCGAATGCGCTGGGGGTGCCACCCGGCAAGTGCGCGAAGGTGCGGACCGGTAAATGCGCCGGAGTGCTGATTGGTGAATGCACGGGCGTGCTGGTTGGCGAATGCGCTGGCAAGCCACCGATCAAATACGTTGGAGTCCTACGAAAAACGCTTGAATCCCACTGGTTTTGGTTATGCCCCACGGCGCGCGCAGCGCCGCCGGATGAATGAGCCCTTAGTCACTCCGGCATGTAGCAAGTGATGGCAGACGCCCCGGAGCCGCTCCGATGGACAGGGCAGTGGGGGACGGCGTCACACTGGCGGTTTGAGCGGCTTTCTTTTGCCTACTTTTCTTTGCCGCGGTGCCGCCCCGCACAGGGGCAACGCTTGCGGCCCGCCGCGAAAACAAGTTAAGGCCAAGAAAGGCCCAACACGCCACAAAAAAAAGCGCCCGCACACGGCGGGCAAATATTCGCTACGGGGGTCGTCTGCCGCAATCTGCGAGCTGACCCGCATATCTTATCGCGAACACTGCCATTCGCGCGTTGCCCCAAACCCTGAAACGTGCCATCCGGCACCGCCACTACACGGGCGGCACGCCTGCCCCCGCCCCGCACACAGGGTGCACCTGCCACCCTGTCCATTCTGATAGGTGCACACCATCACGCCGTGCGTTAAAGTTTCCCTTGAGGGCATACCCCGCGCCCTTATCAGGTCTCCTCAAGCTTGCTGCCCGCCTTGCGCGGGCGCTTTTTTTGCTGCGCGATGCAAGCCGCAACGATCTCCCCGATCACAATCCGGCACGGCCCTCATTCGCTATCCGCCGAAACGTCCCAGCGCGCCTGCGCACGAAGAACACGCACATCGTACTGCGGATAAGGCACGCCAATCCGATGCTCATCAAGCGCAGTCTTGATCGCCTCCACCAGATCGAAATAAACATCCCAGTAATCCGCATTGTTCACCCAGACGCGCACCACATAGTTGAGGGACGGAGCCGCCATCTCCATCAACCGGATCGTATTGCCCAGATCATGCAGAATGCGCGAGTCGGCTTCCACAACGGCCGACAAAACGCGCTTCACCTGCCCGACTTCGGTGTGATACGCCACACCTACCGGGATTTCGATGCGCCGGTACGGATGCCGGGTGTAATTGACGATGTTGCCGCTGATGATCTTGCCGTTGGGCACGACCACCACCTTGTTGTCGGGCATGCACATCGTCGTCGAGAAGATGTTGACTTCCTCGACTGTGCCCGCGGCGCCGCCCAGGTCCACATACTCGCCGGCCTTGAACGGCCGCAGCGCCACAAGCAGGATCCCGGCAGCGAAGTTCGAGAGCGAGCCCTGCAATGCCAGGCCAATGGCAAGCCCGGCGGCTCCAATGACTGCGATGATCGAGCTGGTTTGCACGCCCAGCCGGCCCAGCGCGGCAACCACCGCAAAGGCGATCAGGACGTAGCGCAGCAGATTGACCGAAAACTGAATGATGGTCTTGTCGACTTCCTTGCGGCGCAGGAGCCGCCCGACTCCAGCAGACGTCACGCGTGCAATCACCAGCCCCAGCAACAAGATCGCAATCGAGCCGACCACGGCGAGCACGCCGGTTGCGATCGCTTCCTCGTTGTTCGAGATCCAGTCAATCAGTTTTTCGGCCGCTGCGACAGCTTTGATTTGAACCATAGCTTCTCACTCCATAAACCACCTGAAGGTGGAGGATTCAGAGCAGCCGTACGACGATGCTGATGAACGCGAACGCGCCTTCGCTCACGCTCGATTCGTTGCACCTCCATGGCCTCGAGCTTCCCGTACGTCTGTCCAGCCAACTTTCGTCCGGACATGATGACTCGATACTACGCGGCGCGGTCCGCCCCGCGGCGTTGCAGCGTGGACGCTCACTCAGAACCTGAACGTAACATTGGCGCTTGGGCCGTTAAAGCGCAGCGTCTGTACAAGCTGATCGCCGGAGCCATAAAAGGCGAGATATCGATACGTCAAGCTGACGTCGCCCCACTTCGCCCCATAGCCAATGCCACTCATGGCCTGCCACGTGAACTTCGAACTACCGGTGCCGATGTCGAGATAGTACGGGACATACCAACGTCCGTCACCGCTCAGCAACAGGCGCCCACGCACACCGGCAAAGCCGTCGACTATGTTCTGGACTTCCGACACGTGAACCTCCGGATTCGCCGATGCGCCGCCTTCCGTGCTCGCGGAAAACGAGGCGTCCAGTGTCTCCTTCACGCCGAGATAGCGCATCCCGAGAATCGCGTCGACATTGCCCCACGGCCGCTGCACCACGGTGCGCCCGCCGCCCACTTCAACCAGCCCGCCGCTCAGGCTCGTTTCAACGCTGCGTTGCGTCTCGCCCGAACCGAGCGAGGTATTGAACGCGTTGACATTGCTCCCGTGTCGGCCAAAATTCAAATAGATCGCGTCGCCGAAAATACTCCAATCCCCTTTGCGCGCTTCGCCTTGCACCATGAGTGCGAAGCGCAGGTTCTGCAGATAGTTGTACGGCCCGGTGGACGCGTCGGCACCGCCGTTCGGAAGCGTAAAACGCGCCGTGCCGCTCACGCTCGGCAGCCACAGATATGGCGTGAGCGCGAATTGCCACCCCGCTCCTGTATCCACGGAATCCGGTCCTGCCGCAACAACGGGCGCGCAGGCACCGCCAATCAGACATCCGGCTATCCAGTTCGCAGTACGACTCATGATGCGGTCCGCCTTGTCATGTACAGCCAACCATTCAATTTCTTCCGTGCGCGCGATCCCCATCGCATTCGTCCTCGTTGCACGGCATTCAAAGCTGCGGCTTGCCCTCGGGGAACAGGAACGTGACGATGGCCCGCGCGCCCCAGCCGTGCGGTCCCGAGGCCGGGCTCGCGGCCCAGTACCGCGCGCCCGCGCCGAGGCTCACGGGTTGCCCACCGATCTTCAATAGCTTCGTGACGGTCGCGTTGATGGGCGTGGACCACTGATGATGCTCCCAGTCATAGCTCGATTCGGTATTCACGCCGAACGTCCAGGCATCGCGCGTCGTATAGGTCAGGAAGGGCTGGAGAAACGTCGCACTGACGCCCGGCCTGTTTCCATCGCCCGCGAACGACCAGATGTGGTTCGCCAACGCACCATACGTCCAGCCATTGCTTTGCCAAAGCAGCACCGCGGTCGGACCGGCGCCCCACTTGCCGCTTCCGAGCAGCGTATCCGTGGCCGTGGGCAGCAGCAGCGCGGGGCCGACGCCCCAGATCAAGCCGTTTGCCGTCGGCTGTTGCGGAGAGAAGAAGAAGCTTTGAACCGTGTCGCCGAGCCCCGTCTGCGACCCCGCGCCCGGCACGACATCATGTTGGGATTCGAGCGGGAGAATGGTGCGGGAGATGAGATTCCAGTCGGCGTTCAGATGGAACGGAACGACAGGTTGCAGATTGACGTAATACTTGTCTCCGCCACGGTCCGGGCCGATATTCGCATCGTAGTTGAACTGCAGCGGCACGCTGATCAGCGCAGCCACGGGGTTGCTCAGTTGTTTGGCGAGATCTTCATCGCTCTGCGCGAACGCCGGCGTACGAGCCATGAGCAGGCCGGCTCCCAACGCCGCAACTGCAAGGACTGCCGGTTTTGCGTTCATCGTCGCTTTCACGTTTGCATGCGTTTCGCTGGCTGCGAAGTCTCGTACAATATCTACGCCTCGACCATCGGGATTTTGGGCAAGACGGATTCCCCAAAGGGCAATCCGTTCCGGAATTCCGCTCTCTCGCCCCGGCCATTGTTCAATTGTGCAGCGCGATCGCGCTCCCGGTGCCTCTTTCGCCGGCCTCGAATCCACCACAGAATCGCATCGCGCCTACACCCATGCCCTCGCCGCCACCCCCCACGACTCAAAGCTGGACCTTGCATCCGGCCACGCGCAAATCGTGGATGCGCGAGATCCTGGCCTTGCTCACGGTGCTCGTCGCGGCCAATATCTTCGTCAACGCGTGGCAGTCGTGGCACGACTTCCGGGCCGCGGACCGCCAGGCCGCCGAACAGCTCACCGCGCAAACGTCGCTGGTCGCGCGGCTCATCGAGGACCGCCTGCGCGATCTGGACGCGATGATGTCGGCCACCCAGACCCTGATCGACGAAGGCAAGGCCAGCAACGAGGCGCTCGTCAACCTGACACAAACGCTGCAATTGTCGCTGGGCGACACCTTGATTGCGGTGTTCGATGCGAACGGGCGCATGCTGGCCGCCTCCCGCGCCAATGCCCGCGACGAGATTCCCGGCTTCGACGCGATCTTCGCGCAGGTGCGCGCGACGCCGGCCGCGCGGCTGTGGCTGCCGGTCGTGTGGGGCAACCGGGGCGCCATGGTGGTCGCCGCCAGGCACATCGGCCAGAACGGCCGGCTGGATGCGGTGACGATCCATCTCGTGCCGCTCGAACAACATCTGCTCGACAATGCGAAGCTGATTCCCGGCACGGCCCTGCTGCTGCGCGACAACGCGCAACGCATCGTCGCGCGGTATCCGGAAGTAGAGGGGCTAGCGGTCGGACAACGGCTCACCGACGACGTCAACGCGCGCGCCGGCCCGATCAAAGGCACGTTCTATGCGCTATGGCTCCGCGATCACACCGAGCGGCTCGTTGCACAGCAGCGCATCGGGCTCGGCTCGAATACGACGTACTGGACGCTGGATTTGGGCTATGCGATCGGCACGTTCCGTGACAGCCTCTGGACCAGCCTCTACCTCAACCTGGCCGGGGCGGCGTTGCTGCTCGCCATGCTGGCCGGCGGCTTTATCCTGATCGGCCGGCAAACGGAACTCAACGCCCGCGTACAAAGGTACGCGAGCACGGTGTCGACCATCGTCGGGAACATGCCGACGCCGGTCGCCGTGGTCGACATGAAATCGCAGCGCATTCTCCTTGGCAACGACGCACTGCTGGCCGTGTTCGGCGCACTGGCCGACAAAGGGCAGCCTTTTGCGCAGCTCTTTGTCGATGAAGCCCATTGGACGCGCATGCAGGCGGAGTCCGCCAACGAGCCCGCGCCGTTCCAGACGCGCTCCGGCATTCGCCATATGCTGGTTCACTGCACGAGGCTTCCAGGCCTCGCGGAGAAAAGCGATGGCGATCCCCTGCTCGTCGTGCTCACCGATATCACCCATCAGCATCTGTTGCTCAAGCAGCTGCAAACGGACGCGGACTTCGACCCGCTCACGGGGCTGGCCAATCGGCGCTACTTCGAAAAGGCCGCCGCGCAGGCGGTCGAACATGCGCGGCGGCATCATAGCCCGTTGTCGGTGCTGGCGCTCGACCTCGACTTCTTCAAGCGCGTGAACGATACCTGGGGCCATGCGGTGGGAGACCGGGTGCTCAAGGTGGCCTCGCACGTGTTCGAGGCCGCGCTGCGCGAAGACGATCTCGCTGCGCGAATCGGCGGCGAGGAATTCGCGGCGATTCTGCTGGATACCCCCGAAGCGCAGGCTCGCCGGGTTGCAGAGCGCATTCGGCAGGCGCTGCAGGACACGCCCATCCCGCTCGATACGGGCGAAACGCTGTCGCAAACCTGCAGCATCGGCATTGCCTGCTATGACGAAGCGGAAACCCGTCTCGACGCAACGCTCAAGCGCGCCGATGAGGCGCTCTACGCGGCCAAGCACGCCGGGCGCAACCGCGTCCAGCTTTGGGGCGAAGCGTCGTGACGGCTCGCGCTTCAGGCACGCGCGCTGGGCGCAAGGTCATCAGAAGCTGAGTGCAAGCCCGAGCGACGCGCCTGAAATGTCCTTGCCGAATGCGTAGCGCGCCACGATCCGGAATCGCGAAAACAGCTTCGTCACCGCACCCGTATCGATCTCCAGGCCGGCGCCCAGCGAGGTCAAATGATTGAAGCCGAGAATATCGGCCTGGCTGCCGATATAGGTCGAATGCGACAGCTCGAGCACATAGCGCAGCGGCCGGTGCAGCACCAGCAGGCCCGTCGGCGCGCGCCAGCGGGCATAGAGGTTCGTCGATTCCGCATTGGCCTCGCCGCGCACGCCGCTCGACGAGCCGAAGCTCTGCAGATAGATGTCCGTATAGCGCAGTTCGAGATCGAACTCGTAGGGCTCCTTGCGCGGATACCAGCCCAGCATCAGCGATCCGCCCAGGCCATAGGCATTGAGCGAGCCATCCTTGATGAACTGGACGTTCTTGTCGAAGTGGCGATTGACGAGGAACTGGGCCGCCGTGGCATCGCTCAGGACTTCGCCGAGCGAAAAATTGAAGATCGGCCGGATGACCAGGTTCTTGCTCTCGTTGAGCGGAAAGTCCCAGCCGATCCCGCCCGTGGCCGCCACGTTCGTCCACCGGGTCGGCAGCGCCCGCTGTTCCTGGCCGTCCGAGACGATGAACGTGGGGTCGTAGCGCGACCCGCCGATGGCGCCCTCCAGATACAGCGGGAAGCTCTGGCTCAGCGTGAAGCCGCCGCCCAGCTGGGTCATGTTCAGCGCCGGGTTGCCCGTGGCGCCGTTGCGAATGCCCAGCGAGCTCGCCGTGAGATCGGGCGTGACGGTGAAGCTCAGCAGCGCGAGCACGCCATTGGCGCGCTTTTGCACGTCAGGGCCGGTAAAGACCGGCTCCGCCGGCGCGGTTTGCGCGGCGGCCGGCATGGCGAAAAGCCACCAACCGCTCAGCAGAAGGCTGGCGCCCGCGACCCGGGCCGCATGCAAACGCCCGCGTCGGTAGCGGGCATGTCGAGAGCCGCGTCTCGACCTCACTGACATGATCGTGCTCTCCTCTGATCACCTCGGCAGGCATCGACATTTGCGGGGCCGCGAGGCGGACGTGCGCCGCCCCGCAACCCATTCGCGATTGAATGGCCAAATTGCTGCTAAGGCGGCGGCAAATCAGGCAACATGAGTGGTCGGGCCCACGGCTTGCTCGATGCAGCCGCAAGCGCCGCAAGGCGTCGCGCACGGACCCTTTATCGGGGAGTGTCGTATGCGCCGCCCAGCCTTGCCATAGGGGCACGGGGCAATCCGGATTGCCCCAAAGGGCAATGACACTTCCCCGGCTCCGAATGGCAAGCTTGCCTCAACACGAGGACAATCAGGATGGGGCCGCAAGGCCCCTCACCCGCAGCACGCTCGTTGAGTGACCGGGAACCGTGATGCACCACCACGACTCAGCCAGAAGTGCCCGACGCAGCATTCGCCTCGCCACACTGGGCGTGTTGCTGCTCGCGCTCGCTTCGCCGCCCGCGTGGCCGGCCTACGCCGGCTTCCTGAGCGGCACGCCCATGGGCCAGCTCGACCAGAAAGACATCGACGCGCTGAACAGCACCGTGCTGGTCGTGCTGAACACGAAGAACGACGGCGAAACGACCCCATGGATGCGCCCCGCCACGGTCGATCGCGCCGAAGTCAGCGCCACCCTCACGCCGGAGGGCACTTCGATCAAGCACCGCAGAGCCTGCCGGTTCGTCGCCGTCACCGTGCATACCGGGAATCAGACGGTCACGCTGCGTCCGCAATACTGCCAAAGTGCGAAAATGATCTGGGAGCTGCAAGGCGCGAAGTGAGGCAACACGCCAGAATTTTCGTGCCCCTTGCCGTGCCCGCCCCCGCAAACCCATAGCCCTCCGCAATCTCATTGCCCCCTGGGGCAAGCGCATTGCCCGAACTCCCTATAGCTTCCCATTGGCCACGGTGAGAAAACGACTGCTGTCGCAAGCTGACACTTTGAACGCGAGTCGTTATCAAACAACTGGAGGTGGTCGTGTCTCAACCCGAGGATCCGGCAAAGACCGGTGGACGTAGAACTTTCCTGAAGAACGTCGCTGTCGCCGGCGTGGCCACGGGCCTTTCGGGGGTTGTCGGCGAGACGCTTGCACAAACGGACAAGCCCATGAGCCCCACGACCCCGCATGCGAAGCCCGCCACGGGCGCCACTATCGCGCTGAACAAGAAATACGCCGACTTCCTGTCCTTCGCAGATGCTCAGGACTTCGAAGATGCCAGCCGCGGCCTCGTGGCCACGCTGCCGGAGCCGGTCGTCATCAAGGGACAAGGCGATATTCCCGCGTGGAATCTCGAGCAGTTCGCCTTCGTGAAAGGCGGCCCCGAAAACAATTCGCCGTCGACCGTCAATCCGAGCCTTTGGCGCAACGCCAAGCTCAACATGCACCACGGCCTCTTCAAGGTGGTCGACGGCATCTGGCAGGTGCGCGGCTACGACCTCTCGGTGATGAGCATCATCCAGGGCGACAAGGGCTACATCGTTGTCGACCCGTTCATCACGACCGAAGTCTCCTCGACGGTCTGGAAGCAACTCGTCATTCCGCACCTGGGCGACAAGCCGATCACGCACATCGTCTATACGCACAGCCACGTGGACCACTACGGCGGCGTGCGCGGCCTCGCCAGCGACGAAGACCTGGCCTCCGGCAAAGTGCAGGTCGTGGCGCCGGTCGGCTTCACCGAAGCCGCCGTGGGCGAGAATGTGATCGCCGGCAATGCCATGGGGCGCCGCGCCAGCTACATGTACGGGTCGCTGCTGCCGCGCAATGCTTCGGGCATCGTCGACGGCGGGCTCGGCAAGACCACGTCGGTCGGCACCATCACGTTGGCACTCCCCACGATGTACGCCGAGAAGACCGGGCAGAAGCTGACGCTCGACGGCGTGGAGATCGTGGTGCTGATGGCGCCGGAATCCGAGGCGCCTTCAGAGTTCATGTTCTACATTCCGAAGTACAAGGCCTTCTGCGCGGCAGAGGACGCCACGCACACGCTGCACAATCTCTACACGCTGCGCGGCGCCAAGATGCGCGACGGCCTGCTCTGGTCGAAATACCTCCAGACCTCGCTAGACATGTTCGGCGGCGACATGCAAGTGCTTTTTGCTTCGCACTACTGGCCGACCTGGGGCAACGACCGCATCAACGCGTTCCTGCGTGCGCAGCGCGACATGTACCGCTATCTGCATGACCAGACGATGCGAATGGCCAATCAGGGCCTCACGCCGCTCGAAATCGGCGAAGCCATGCGCCTGCCGGACAGCCTCGCGAAGCACTGGTATTGCCGCGGGTATTACGGCACGGTGTATCACGACGCCGTTGCCCAGTACAACCTGCGTCTGGGCTTTTTCGACGGCGTGCCCGCCAACCTGCACCGGCTGCCGCCGACCGAGGCCGGCAAGCGCTACGTCGAGTTCATGGGTGGATCGTCCGCAGTGTTGAAGAAGGCTCACGATTACTACGAGAAAGGCGACTATCGCTGGGTGGCGGAAGTCGTCAATCACGTCGTGTTCGCGGAGCCGCAAAACACCGCGGCCAAGCAGTTGCTGGCCGACACCTATGAGCAACTGGGCTATCAGTCCGAGTCCGCTTCGTGGCGCAACTTCTACTTGACGGGTGCAATGGAGTTGCGTGACGGTGTCAGGAAGCTGCCCACCCCGCAGCCCCAGAGCCCCGACACCATCCAGGCCATGCCGCTCGACATGTTCCTCGACTATCTCGGGATACGCCTGAATCCTGAACGCGCGGCCGGCAAGACGGTGAGCCTGAATCTCCAGCTGACCGATACGAAGGAGAACCGCGTGCTGGGCGTCGAGAACAGCGCATTGCACTACTCGAGCGACAAGACCTCGAGCACGGCGGATGCCACGGTCACCATGAAGCGATCGGACCTGAACGACATCATGATGGGTAAAACCAACATGCAGAAGCTCGTGATGGCCGGCAACGCCAAGATCGACGGCAACAGTCAGAAGCTCGGCGACTTTGTTTCATGGCTCGACAACTTCGACTTCTGGTTCAACATCGTCACGCCCTGAGGTGCGAATATGTGCGCGGTCTGCGAATTCAAGATTGATTTTGGCATCAGCCACCCGTCCGCGCTCGCCATGGCGGTGGCTGCGCGAAAGGCGATCGAGTCCGGGCTGATTGCGCCCATCGAGACCTCCGAAGGCGCGCTCTCCGCGGCGCGCATGCGCATGGCCTCGGTGGACGCGTTGAATCTCCTTCAAGCGCGCATCGAAGAAGCTCATAGCGAAGACGCGCTGCTGGAGCTGCCCGACTTCTACGTTCTCCTGATCGAGAACGATACGTGGGGTTTCTTCCACGCCACCACGGAGGGCTTCGACCCGGAAATCATTCCGGAGATACCCGATGTGGCAACGACCGATGAGGCGAAGCGCAGCAATGTCCTCATCATGTCCGAGGCCGCGTTGCACGGCTGGCTGGATGGGCGTTTCGACGCGGAAGCGGCGTTGCGCGACGGACTCTTCATGGTCGACGCACCCGAAGCTTCCACGGCAGCCCTGAAGCAGATGCTCACAGTAGCGGAAACCAGCGTAGCCGCCTGACTCCAGTTGAACGACGAATCGGGCACGGTGCTCACGCGCCGTGCCCGACAACCGCAGCATCACCCCGGCACCACGCCCCGGCGGCTCAGAACATGTGCCGCAACCCCACCATCATGCCGAGCTGCGTCGTTTGCGCAGCCGCGCTCAGACCCACGAAACCCTGCAACTGCGCGCCGACCAGGCCACCGCGATAGAGCGAGTAATCGCCCTCGAGATAAACGTCCGTGGCACGCGACAAGTTGTAGTCGGCCACCAGCTGAAACTGTGTCGCGTTGCCGTTGCCGCTCTCGGCCTTGCCGTCCTGCAAGGTGCGCCAGACATTGGCGGCCAGATGCGTCGAGTTGCCGAGCTGCTGCGAGACGCCGCCAAAGAACATCTCACGCTCCGAGAACGTATTGAACTTCAGCGCGGTCAGTTGCGGCGCCGTGAACGGCCCGTTCGGGAAGTTGCCCACGAAGCCCGGGTCCTCGCGGTTCATCGCCCAGCCGAAGTTGACCGTCGTGTCGCCGAACGTATAGGCCCCGCCGGCCGTCCAGGCCTTGAAGTGCGCCGAGCTGTTGACCGCGTCGCGCGCGTCCAGATAGCCGGCCGCGAGGCGCAGCGGCCATTGCGGAATGTACGTGACCGACGCCCCGATCTGGCTGCCCGCGCCAAACGCGCCCGCCTGGCCGCCGAACGCATACGAGAGCTCCAGCGTCACGTCCTTCCAGCGCGCCGCGTATTTGGCCATGTTGCTGGTCCACACGCCCTCGGCCATCGAGACCTCGGGGCGGAACTGGTACACCGTCGGCAGCCAGGACGAGGTCACGAAGGTCTTCAGCACGGCGTCGGCGAGCGGATTGGTCTGGCGGCCCAGCGTGAGACGTCCGAAGGTGGACGACACCAGCCCCACATAGGCGGTATTGAACATCGGATAGCCAGGGTCGCTCATGCCGGAGTTCGGAAAAAAGCGGTTCTCGAGCTGAAACACGACGCGATTGCCGCCGCCGAGATCTTCGGAGCCGAGCATGCCCCAGACGCTTTCGCTCAGGCCGCCGTTCGAGAGCTGGACCTTGTCGTCGCCCGCTGCGTTGGCGTGCGTGGTATAGCGCACCGCCGTGTCGACGAGGCCGTACAGCGTGACCGACGATTGCGCGTGCGCGGCGGCCGCCGCCCCGCCGAGCGCCATGGCAACGGCGACGCGCGCCGTCGCCCGGTATTTCTTATGGACTGCTTTTCTTTCCTGCATGTCTCCCCCGTCGAGATCTTGGGATTATTGGCCGGAGCCGGTTGAAATGGAATGGCGCAGCGGGCAACGCCGACAAGGCTTCACGCAGTCAGGCGGCGCGCCAGCCGCTCGAGCGAGCGCTCGGGATTCAGCACCTTGATGCCGCCCACGCCGAGCAGCACGAGCAAAACGCCCGTCAGCAACAGTCCTTGTTCGAAGCCGGCCGCCACATTGTTGTTGGCGGCGCGGATCATCCAGCCCACGGCCGGCGGCGCGACGATGCCGGCGATCCAGGCAACCGAATATTCGATCGCCAGCGCGGCACCGCGCTGCTCCGGCGGCGCGATCTGCGCGATCATGGCCGGGCCGAGCGAATAGATGATCGGCGTAGTGGAAATGGCCAGCGCGATCAGCACGACTTTCACGATGGGACCGAAGCCGCCTACGGCGGTCACCACGAGCAGCACACCGCCCACGGCAAGACAGACGCACACGAAAGCGCCGCGCGCAACGCGGGACGGCACGCCGCGCGTCATCAGCCGCTGCGACCATGCCGACAGCACGAGCCCCACCGGCGCGCTCGCGACCAGCACCGCGGCGAACAACTGCCCCGCGCGGCGCGGCGCGTAACCGAGGCCTTCGCTCAGATACGCGGGCAGCCAGGTGAGCACGAGCGCCAGCGTCAGGAACGCGGCGAAGTGCAAGGCGATGATGCAGACGACGGTGCGGTCGGTGAGCAGCGTCCGATAGCGGATGCGCGTGCCGCCGCCAGGCTCGCCCGGTTGCGCGGCAGCCTTCGTTGCGCGCACATCGAGCGGCCCTTCGCGGCCCACCACGAGCCACAAGAGCGCCCACGCCAGCCCGAGCCCGGCCAGCACGACGAAGTTGGTGCGCCAGCCCCACGTGGCGTCGATCCATGGCACCGCGATGCCGGCCACCACCATGCCGAGCACAGCGCCCTGCTGGAACACCGAAACGGGCAGATTGCGGCGCTCGTCCGGAAACCACTTGTAGCAGGCGTGAATGGCGATGGGCTGCGCGGGACCTTCGCCCGCGCCCAGCAGCACCCGGCACGCGATCAGCATGCCCAGCGACGAACCATAGGCGATGGGCAATTGCACGACGGCCCACAGCAAGGCCATCACCAGCAGCAGCCAGCGCGTGGGCAGGCGATTCGAGAGAAACCCGCCCGCCACGCCGGTCAGCGCGAACAGAAAGAAGAAGCTGCCGGCGAGGAGCCCGTACTGGGCCGGAGAAAGGCCCAGCTCCTTCATGAGCGGCGCGGCCACCAGGCCGAGCACGACCTTGTCGATGAAGTTGATGGCGATGAGCAGAAACAGCATGGCCGCCATGAACCAGGCGCGTGCCGGTTGATACGTGGGTTGCATGACAGAGATTTCCCGTGTCAGGACGCGGACACCGCCGAAGCGGTGTCGCGCATATCGGAGAAGCGGTTGCGCGGCTCAGGGCCGCGCGCCGAAGTACCAGCGCAGGACCGCGCGCTGCACGGCGCGGCCATAGGGCGGATGGAACAGCTCGACGGGAAACCAGCGGTGTTCGGAGAACACGGCCTTCGCGTGCGACAGCTCGCGGAAGCCCTCTTCGCCGTGATAGTTGCCCATGCCCGACATACCGACACCGCCGAACGGCAGCGCGTGATTCATCGCGTGCCAGCCCCAGTCGTTGAGCGTCACCCCGCCTGCATGCGTTTCGCGCAGCACGCGCTCGCGCTCGCCGCGGTCCGTGCCGAACCAGTACAGCGCGAGCGGCCGCTCGCCCGTGCGCACCCGGCTCAACGCGTCGTCGATCGTGTCGTATTCGATCACCGGCAGCAGCGGCCCGAAGATCTCCTCGCGTGCGATGCGCATCTCCGGACGCACGCCCGTGATGATGTGCAACGGCACCTGCCGCCCCATACCCGTGTCGAGTCCGTACGAGCCGCATACCGTGACTGTCGCGCCCAGCGCACGCGCGTCCTCGATCAGCGCGAGCATGCGGTCGCGGCCGCGCACGTCGATCATCGAGGTGTAGTGCGAGCCATCGCCGGCGAGCTGAGTGCAGGCGCGCGCGGCAGCCGTCACGAACGCCCCCACCTGCTCGCGCGGCACCAGCGCGTAGTCGGGCGCAACGCAGATCTGCCCCGCGTTCACGGTCTTGCCGTGCACGACGCGGCGGGCGGCGCGCGCAAGATCCGCCGAGCGCGAGACGATGGCCGGCGACTTGCCGCCCAGTTCGAGCGTGACGGGCGTGAGATTCTCGGCTGCGGCACGCATGACCTGCCGCCCCACGGCCGGCGAGCCCGTGAAGACGAGGTGATCGAAAGGCAAGGCGCTAAAGCGCTTCGCGCACTCGGCATCGCCCTCCACCACACAGACCAGATCCTCGCCCAGCGCCTCGGACAGCAGCGCACGCAACGCGCGCGAAGACTCGGGTGCAAATTCCGAGGTCTTGATCATGCAGCGATTGCCCGCCGCCAGCGCCGTCGCGAGCGGACCGAGCGCGAGATAGAACGGGAAGTTCCATGGCACCACGATCCCCACCACGCCCTTGGGCTGATACCGCACGGCCGCGCGATTCGTGGCGAACAGCAGCTCCGGCGCGCGGCGCGAAGGCCGCATCCAGCGCCGCAAATGCTTGAGCAGATGATCGATATGCAGCAGCGAAGGCAGCAGGTCCACCAGCATCGTTTCGTCGGTGGCGCGAACGCCGAAGTCCGCTGCTGCGGCCGCGGCGCAAGCGGGAGCATGCTTGCGCAACGCGGCGCGCAGCCGGCGCAATGCGCCGCGCCGCTCGGCATACGAGGGAAAAGGCGCTTCGGCGAATGCGGCGCGCATTGCCGAAAATCGACATGTGGTCTCGTCGTCGCCGCGTGTGATGCGCAGCCATTCTTGTTCGGTCAACTTCATGAGGTTTGCTCGATGCAGCGAAAAGTCGGATGCGCTCACACCGGCACGTCGCCGATGATGGTCGCGCGCAGCATGCGCCGGCGTGCCGGGAAGTAGTCCTGAATAGCGTAGTGCTGCGTCGAGCGGTTGTCCCAGAACGCAATCGTATTGGGCTGCCACTTCAGGCGCACCTGATACTCGGGCGCGGCGGCCTGGCGATAGAGGTATTGCAGCAGATCCATTTCGGCGAGGCGGAAGTCGAAGCCAAAACGCACTTCGTGCTTCTCCATGTAATTCACCAGATGCGTCGTGAATGCCTCGTTCACATAGAGCACGCGCTCGCCCGTTTCGGGATGCGTGCGAACGACCGGGTGAATGGCGGGCGGGAAAGCCGCCCGGCGCGCCTCGCGCTCTTCCGGCGTCATGCGCGTGCCGAATGCCGGCAGCAGATCGTGCACCGCGAACAAGCCCTCCAGCGTATCGCGCAACTCTTCGGGCAGCTTCGCATAGGCCGCGGCCATGTTCACCCAGAGCGTGTCCCCGCCAACCTTCGGGCATTCGATACAGCGCAGCATCGACCCCATCGAGGGACGCGCGCGCCAGCTCACGTCCGAGTGGTAGATGTTCTCGCGGCCCGGGATCTTGCCGTCGCCGCCCAGCACGACCAGTTCCGGATGATCGGGATGATGCGGAAACACCGGGTGCACTTCGAGCTCGCCGAAGCGCTGCGCCAGCGCGACCTGCTGTGCCGCGCTGATGTCCTGATCGCGGAACACCAGCAGCTTGTGCTCGAGCAGCGCGGCGCGCAGCGCGGCGTACTGGTCGTCGTCGAGCGGCACGGTGAGGTCGATATTGCCGATTTCAGCGCCGATCGAGGGCGCGATCGGCTCGACGCTGAATGATGTCTTGAGGACGCCTGAGCGCACGATCGAGGCGCTTGCGGCAAGGGTGGGCTCAGTGGCTTGCATGACTCTCTCCAGAATGATTCGAATCCCGACGACAAAAGATACCGACGGGTATCGTTTAAAAAGATGCTATCGGGTATCATTTAGCGGGTCAACCAAGGGTTTTCCCATGTCGAAACCAATCGATAAGCCACTCTCCGAGTCGCTCGAAAGCGGGGACGGATTTGTCGCGCCGCGCTACCGCAGCGGTCAGCGTTCCGCGGACGCCTTGCTGGAGGCCGGACGGGCGCTGCTCGTCGAGATCAGCTATGAGGCGCTGAGCATCAACGATCTCTGCGCCGAGGCCGACCTCACCAAGGGCGCGTTCTACCGCCGCTTCGAAAGCAAGGACGCGTTTTTTCTCGCCTTGCAGCGACTCGCGCTCGACGACGCGCAGCGCGTCCAGCAGGCGCTCGAGCAAGCGCTGGCGCGCACGGACGGCACGCCGGCGACGTTCGCCGAATGTGCCATTGAGGTGGTCGAAGCGGTACGGTTATGGCATTTGCGCCATCGTGGGGTGATACGCGCGTCGCTGCAGCGGCGCGATCACACGTCGGAAGGGTGGCAGCCGTTCAAGGCGTTCGCGCGCGGCTTTGTGGAAGACATGGCCACGCATTTGACGCGCTTGCCCGAGTTGCGCCGCAACAAGCGCGCAGCCGAGCGCTTGACGGTGGCGTTCCAGACCGTGATCGCCACCATGATCAATGCGGCGCTCAACGATCCGGGGCCGCTGAGCCTCGCCGACGCGGCGATGACCGAAGCGCTCGCCGAGATGCTGGTGCTCTATGTCACGAGCAGCGCGGCCGATGCGGTGAAACGGAGTCCAGCGGGCACGGCGCCGAAAAGCTGATCCTGCCCGCGGGCCGCGCCGGACCCATGCGCGAAACGCGATAAAGCATCCGGTGTGTCCGATGCGCCCGCAAGGCAGCAAGCTCAGGAGGAAAACCGCTCTCCCGCCTGGTTGGGCGCACGGCGGGCGTGCGCCTCGTCTCGCTGCGAGACCTCGCCTGCCGAAGCGGCGGCGGCAAGGTCCGCCGTAGCCCCCGAGCGATGCCGCCCCTGCACGAGCGGCAGCCAGACCACGATTTGAGCACCGCCGCCGCCGCGCAACGCGGCGTCCACGCGGCCGTGGTGCGCTTCGACGATGGAGCGCACGATCGACAAGCCCAGGCCCATGCCGTGCGGCTTGGTCGTGTAGAACGGCTCGAATAGCTGCTCGGCGCTGCCGACCAGAAAGCCGCTGCCGCGATCCGCAACCACGATCTCGACACCCTCGCCGTCCTGCCTCGTCACGAGGGTGAGCACGCGATGCTCGGGCGCCGTCTCGTGCATGGCATCCATCGCGTTCATCGCAAGATTGAGCAGCACCTGCTGGATCTGCACGTGGTCGCCCATGACCTCGAGATCGCCGGCGCCGAATTGCGTCTCGATGCGGATCGTGCGCCGCCTCGCTTCCGGCTCGAGCAGCGGCAACGAACCCCTGAGCGTGGCGTCGAGCGGAATCGGCGCGAACACAATGCTCTGCTTCTGCAGCAAGGCACGCAGGCGCTGCACGACATCGTTCGCCCGCAAGGCGTCGCGCTTGACGTCGGAGAGAATGTCCTGCAGCTCCTCGACATCCACGTGCGGCGAAGTCACGAGCAGCTCGGCCGCGTCCGCGTTGCTGAGGATCGCCCCCAGCGGCTGGCCGACCTCGTGCGCAATCGAAGCGCTCAGCTCGCCGGCCGTGGCAAAGCGGGCCGCGCGCGCGAGCTCGTTGCCGCGCGCGGCGGCCTCGGCTTCGGCGCTGCACCGCCTGCGCCGCTGCGTGATCAACGCGACGATCGTCACGGCCTGGGCGAGCAGCACGCCCAGCAGTGCCAGCATCGTGCCGCGATACTCGCGAAAGATCGAAGGGGGAAGATTGATGAGCTCGCAATCTTTTGGCAGATTCGACGCCGACAAGCCGAAGCGCTTGAGCTCGGTGGCGTTGGCCACGCAGCGCACGGGCATGGGCGGCAGCGCGACGCCCGTGAACTTCCCGCCGTTCTTCAGGATCGCGACAGCCGCGTTGCCGGTATTGACGCCGTTTTCGGCAAGGTCGTAGACGCCCCCAGCCGTGATGCCGCCGTCGAGGTAGGTGGAGTACCAGCCATAGATCGGCGCCCGGCTCGCCCGCACCATGGGTTGCAGGAGCTGATACGGAAAGTAGCGATGGCCGTCGCGGTCCCGGTAGATCGTGGCGTAAAGCACCGCGTCATCCTTCCCGAGTCCCGCCAGCCGCCGCTGCAGCTCGTCGACCCCGAGGCCCTCCCACCGCTCCACCGTGGTCCAGCGCCCTGGCTCGTTGCTCACCGTGTTGACGACACGGTCGACCATTTCCTTGTCGACGTCCGTCACTCCGCCCACGACAATGAGGCGCCGCGCCTGGGGCTGCAACGCCTGCGCTATCGAGATCGTCTGCCCGATATCGGTTGGAAACGGCAGCACCGCGATTCCCGGCGGCAAGCTGTGCTGCTGCACCCAGGTATCCGCCACGCTCGAGAACAACACGGGCGTGCCGGGCCAGATCATCGTGCGATAGGCCAGCGCAAAGTCCGCGGCATGCGTGCCCATCGCGATGACGAGGTCGATGTGCTGCCCTTTGTACTTCTTTTGCAGTAGCGCGAGGAATTCCTGCGCGAGATGCTCGTCACCGAAGCGAAATCCGTCAATGGAGTCAAGGTAGACCTCGGCATCCCCAGGCAACCCGGCGTCGAGCGCGCGGCGAATGCCGTGGATCTGCACGAACACCGCCGGCTGGCTGGGGTCGGCACCGATTAGCAGCAACACGCGCGCCGGCTCGGTGGCAAGGCAGGCTGCCGTGTTTCCCAGACAGAACAGGAACAGACCGAGCCGAATCGCGTGCGCCAATAGCCAGGAAATGCCGTGTGCGCGCGAGCGAACGCGCATCGTGCGATGCATGCCCTTCGCCAATGCCGGAAGCCGCCGGGAAGCGCGATGGGTGCGCACGAATCGCGCCTGAACGGTATATTCGAGAGCTATTTTCATACGGGAAGTCGTGGCTGCCCTTGCGCCATGCTTCGTGGCACACCCTGCCGGGACGCTGCGGGCATTGTGCTCGACATTCATCGCGCCGAAATGTCCGTTCGCGTCATGTTAAATGGATATTGGCGGTTGTCCAGCCCAATCCCAAGCTCAAACCGCGTAATTGAGTCAATATTCGACAATCGCTGCGGCCAGGAATATCGGGAATAAGCCGCTGGCAATCGTATGCATAGACACGCTCTTGCCGGAAATCGCGCGGCAATAATGCGATCCCGTTACCTGCATCCGAATCTTTAGCACAATTGCAGGGGTTTTTTGAATTAGTTATTCCGTGGCGTGCTAAACGCCCCACCCTCCGGACTTTCAGCGTTCCAGGGGCGGGACTTAATGAGCGCGGCCGGGCCTCCACAGTGGCCGCGCGCGGCGGCACGCGCGAGCGTGCTACTGCATCATCGGCACGCTCACCATCGACTCGGCCCGCCGCAGCAATTCGGCCAGCGACGTTGCCTCGAACTTATGCATCAGCCCGGCGCGGCAGCTCTTGATCGTGCGCTCGGAGAGCCCGAGCTGCGCGGCGATCTGCTTGTTGCGCAGCCCGGCAACGATGCCGCGCAACACGGCCTTCTCGCGATCGCCAAGATCGACGGGCGGCCCGTCGTCGCCGGCGGGCTCCGCCGTGGCCGGCGAACTCAGCGCCGCGTCGAGCGCGTCGAACAGCGCATGCCGGTCGAACGGCTTGAGCAGGAAATCGACGGCGCCCGCCTTCATGGCCTGGACCGTTCTGGGGACGTCGCTGTACGCGCTCATGAATACCACCGGCAACGCCCGCGGATGGCGCCGCAGCGCTTGCTGGAGCTCGAGCCCGCTCGGCCCGCCCAGCTCGAGATCGAGCAACAGGCAGCCCGAGCGCGTATCCGGTTCGCTGACCAGATATTCGCCGGCGGACGCATAATCGCGCACTTCATAACCGGCGCCATGAAGAAGACGCCTTAATGCAACTCGCATTGCCGAGTCATCGTCAACTACGTGAATCACCGTATTGGCATGGTCGATCACGGCACTCTCCAATGTCGTACGGCCGACCCGAAACACGCGGGATTCGGCCGTCATCATAGACGCCAGGCACGCAGGTTGTATGCAAACCTCATATGTACCCGGCATTCACCGCTGCACCGCACATTTATATCAGCAATTCAAAATCTTCCTTCCCAAACTGGCATTTCCCCATTTGTTCTTTTCCTTGCAGATAACCGTTCGCGCAAGTGTACACGCCGATTACGAAAAGATCGCAATCGTTTGCGAAAAAAACACAAATAATTCGAATAAGAAAGGAAAGCACCGTGCTATTTAAATGAGCGCAGGAACCACCGTATTGCCGAACGCTTGTCCGTGACGCGCGAGCACGCCCGCATCCCGCAGTACACCGAAAGAGTTCGATGCTAGACTCGCTAGCGTCGGTTCCGCCTGTCTCCGGACCGAACGTGCCGCGAGGCACGACCCCACCGCTCGCGCTTAAACGCTCTCGAAAACATAAAGGTGCGCTCATGGCAGAGATTCAAAGTTTGGAAACCAGGCAGGCAATCGGCCGCGCGGCGCGCGAACACGCGAAGCGCTCGCTGCACGCCGAGGTTGGCAATGTCGATCGGGATCCGGTCGAACTGCTCCGGCAAAACAGCGCGGGACGGGTGGAGGCACTCGTGCCGCTGCGCTACGGGCGCATGTCCGTTTCGCCGTTTACGTTCTTTCGCGGCAGCGCGATCCTGCAGGCCCACGATCTGGCCGATACCGCCAATATGGGCGTCGCCTTTCCCATTTGCGGCGACGCACACCTGATGAATTTCGGCGGCTTCGCCACGCCCGAGCGGCAACTCGTATTCGACCTCAATGACTTCGACGAAGTCGCAACCGGCCCCTGGGAGTGGGATCTGAAACGGCTCACGGCGAGCCTCGCCATCGCGGGCCAGCACATGGGCGTCGGCCGCGGGCCGACCGGCGAGTTCGTCGCCACCGCCGTGCACGAGTACTGCGATCGCATGCGCGAGTATGCCGGGTACAGCACGCTCGACCTATGGCACGAGATTGTCACATTCGAGCGGATGCTCGAAACCTCCGACAACGACGAAGGACGGCGCACGCTCCTCAAGGCGAAAGAGAAAGCCGCGGGGCGGACCAACGAAAGCATGCTGGCGAAAATGGCGTCGCAGCAGGATGGCCACTGGGTCCTTCAGGACTCGCCGCCGGCGCTGTTTCACCCGGGCGGGCCCAATACGCTGCTGGGCAAAGACGAGGCATGGTCGAATACGCAAGCGTGGGAAAACAAGCTGGCCGCCGCGTTCGACGCCTACCTCGACACCCTGGCGCCCGAGCGCCGCGCGCTGATCGGGCAATTCGCGCTACAGGACGTGGCGTTCAAGGTGGTTGGGGTCGGCAGCGTGGGGACGTTCTGTCTGGTCATGCTCTTCATCGACAGTCATGGCAGGCCGCTTTTCCTGCAGGTGAAGGAGGCGCGCGAGTCGGTGATCGCGCGCTACTTCACGGCCGACGGTCCCGCGCACCAGGGCCAGCGCGTCGTGGCCGGGCAGCGCCTGCTGCAGGCGGCCAGCGACGCGTTCCTCGGCTGGACCACCGGGCCCGCGAAGCGCAACTTCTATGTGCGCCAGTTGCGCGACATGAAGGTATCGGCCGAAGTGGAGCGCATGAGCAACACCGTCCTGCAGGGCTACGCGCGCATCTGCGGCTGGGCGCTCGCCCGCGCCCACGCGAAGGCGAGCGGCAAGGCGGTCGAAATCGCGGCCTATGTCGGCAACGGCGACCGCTTCGCCGAAGCGCTCACTGAATACGCATTCGCCTGCGCCACGCAAAACGAAAAAGACTACGAGACGTTCATACGCGCGTGCCGCTCGGGCAAGCTCGAAGCCCGCAGCGACGAAGACATGGCCGCAGATTTCCGCGTTTAGTGCGAGCGGAAACGGCTGCCCGGCTGCCGCTTCGCGACGGCCGGGCAGCCGGATTGCAATTTGTGCGCTGCGCGCTTGCCGATCAGGCCGAATCAGGCCGAACGCGCGGCAATCTGCCGAAGCGCAGGACCCGCGTGGTCGTGAAAGCGGCGGATACCGGCGCACAAATAATTGAGCCCCGGCTCCCCAGCGGGGCTGCGGATAAAGCGGTTCTTCGGGCACTCGCCCCAGCACAGCTTCAGGTGCTTGCAGTCGCGGCAATAGGCCGGCAACGCATCGCGCTTGGCGTAGCCGAACTTTTGCTGCCGCGCGGAAAACGCCATCTCGCCGAGATGCGTGTCGCGAATATTGCCAAGTGCGTAGTCGGGATAGACGTAGTGATCGCAGGAGTACACCTCGCCGTCGTGCTCGATGGCGAGCGCCTTGCCGCAAAACTCGGCGGTGATGCAGGTTTGCGCCGGCATGCCCATGGCCTGGACCACCGCCGTCTCGAACAGGTTGACGAGCACCCGCCCGACGTCCTTTTTGTACCACTCGTCGAAGGTTCGCGAGAGGAAGTAGCCCCAGTCGTCGGGATCGACTGACCAATCGGTCACCACCGAGTCGGCATTGCCGGGTTTCGCCGCACTGCTCCCCAGCACCGGCTGTCCGTGCTCGGGCCAGTGCTGCGGGGCCACGCTGCGAAAATCCCTGGGTTCGACGCACGGAATGAACTGGATATAGGTCGAACCGAGTTCGTTGCGCAAGAAACGATAGACGTCAACAGGCCGTTTCGCGTTGATCCGGTTCACCACCGTCAACGTGTTGAATTTCACGCCATGCTTGCGCAGCAAGCCCGCGCCACGCATCACGCTGTCGAACGTCGGACGGCCCTTGCGATCCACGCGCATGGCATCGTGCAGTTCGCGCGGCCCGTCGATGCTCAAGCCAACGAGAAAGTCGTTCTCCTTCAGGAAGGCGCACCATGCGTCGTCGAGCAGCGTGCCATTGGTCTGCAGGTCGTTCGAAATGCGCCGGCCGGGTGGCGTGTAGCGCTTCTGAATCTCGACGATGTCGCGAAAGAAGTCGAGGCCGAGCATGGTGGGCTCGCCACCCTGCCACGAGAAAATAATCTCGTCGCCGTTTTGCGCCTCGATATATTGCCGGATATAGCGTTCCAGCGTAGTGGGGCCCATGCGGCGCCCACGATGCTGCTCGAGCAAATGTTCCTTGTGCAGGTAGTAGCAATACGTGCAATCGATATTGCACGTGGAGCCGATTGGCTTGGCCATCGCGTGGAAGCGGCCCTTTTGCGTGGGCGCGACCGGTTCAGGGCCATCGGGACGCTCCGCGAAGAAGGTAATGGGTAGCTCAACCGTTGTTTCGCCGCTTTCGTGCATCTCATGTCCCCAGCTATTTCGTTACAGTGGCATGCTCCAAGGCCAACGCATTGTCCGCCTTGGGCATCCATCCTACCCTGAGTTGGCTGCCCGCGATTACTGCACATTCGCCTTTTGCACGGGATAAACGCTCTTCCAGTCCTGCTTCATGCTGACGATCACCCAGCCGCGTGCCTGCGCTTCGTCCCAGGCCTTGTCGAGCCGCGCCGACCCCGCGTTGCGGTCGTAGGCAAACTCTCGCGCCGCATCGTCGTGATGCAGCAGCAGCCCGAGTGAAGGCCCCGAACCTCCCGTCGTGTATTCGAGCATCTCGCGATCGCCGTCCGAGTTGCCGAAAGCGAGAATCGGCCGTCGCCCGATCGCGCGGAAAATACCCACGGGCTTGCCGGCCTTGTCGTCGACGAAATCGATACCCGGCTCGCGGATCAGCACCGGCTTGCCGTCGCGCATCTCGTACTTCAGTTTCTCTTCGGTGCCCACCATGTGCTCCGGCGCAACGCCGTAGGCTTCGGTCGCCCAGACGCGCATGAACTCCGCCGTCCCGCCGGACACGATCCAGATCGTGAAGCCGTTCGCTCTCAGCAGGTCAAGCAGTTCGAGTTGCGGCTGATAGACGAGATCCGTATAAGGCCGGCCGAGTGTGGGATGCTTCGCGCTCGCGAGCCATGAGCGGATCGACTGGTCGTACTCGTCGGTGCTCATGCCGCTGTTGGCCGTTTCGAGCAGTTGCAGCAGCGCTTTCTGATTTTTCGCGAGCGCGGCGTTGTCATGCGCCATCAATGCCTTGAAGGCCGGATTGCGCTGCCATTCCGGATGATGGGGCGCGGCCGCCTTGAGCTGGTCGATCATGAACAGCACCTGGAACGGCATCGGCTGCTCGCTCCAGAGCGTGCCGTCGTTGTCGAACACGGCAATGCGCGCTTCGGGCGGCACGTAGGTGGGCGCGCCCTCTTGCGTCACTTCGGCCACGAACTTGAGAATGGCGGCGCGGGCTGCGCCGTCCTGCCACGAAGGCAAGGCCGCCGCCACCGGCGTGCTGGCCGCGGCCGGCGGCGCGGCTTGCGTGGTAGCGGCCGGCTCGTGGCTCGCGCAGGCGCCAAGCGCCAGACAGGCGCTTGCCGCGATCGCTGCAAGGCGCAACCACGCGCCTCGCGAGCGTGCATGGGATTGACTGTCACGCATCATGAATCCGTTTATTCAGAACGACACAAAAGACAATGCGGACAACCGGCGTGCCGCCCGAGCGACACCGCCAGTCATCCGCACCAGTAACGCTATTCGCTACGGCGCAGTCCGTCAGTTCCCGCTCGGCATGGGAATGTTGAAGCCATTCTTGCTGAGCTGATCGCGAACGTACTGGAAGCGCTCATATTGCGAAAGCGTGATCGGTCCCGAGTACGCCTCGCTTTGCGCCTTGCGAGGCGGATACTGCACGTACGTCTTCATGAGAGCCTTGATCGCGCCCGCGAATGCCGGAATCGTCCAGGTGTGCTCCGTGAAGTTGTTCATGTAGATATCGTAGCGCTCCTGAGGATCCTGCCAGAGGTCGAAGACCTGAGGCACCGTCGCGACATAGCTCTCGGGCCCCTTCCAGCCCAGGTTCGTATCGACCGCGAGACCGCCAGTCGCCTCGCCGCCGTCGCCGCGCAGGTTGAATTCCGCCTTGAACCGGCCAATACGCACGGCGCCCGGAGAGAGCTCGTTCTCGGTGAAGTAGAACCACTCGTTGCGCTTGCTCTTGCCCGTGCCGAACAGAACCGGCGTCATGTCGTAGCTGTCGAAGATGATCGGCTTGCCCTCGCGATCGTTCTTGGGCAGATCGATGCCCGCGAGCTTCGCGAAGGTCGCCATGAAATCGAGCCCGCCCAGGATGTCGTAGTTTCTCTGGTGAGGCTTGATCTTGCCGGGCCACCACGCAATGCAGGGCACGCGTGCGCCGCCTTCACGGTCGGTGCCCTTGGTGCCGCGAAACGGCGTATAGCCTGAATCCGGATACACATCCTGCCACGCGCCGTTGTCGGTCGTGAAGATCACGAGCGTGTTCTTGTCGAGGCCCTTCTCGCGCAGCTTGTCGAGCACACGGCCTACGCGCGCGTCGAGTTCGACCATCGAATCCGCGAATTTGGTCTTCGCCATCGACTTGCCGATGTAATCCGGATCCGGCAAGTTGGGCTGGTGGACCTTCATGAAGTTGATGCTCACGAAGAACGGCCCGCCCTTCTTCGCGGCTTCGTCGATATCGTCGAGCGACGCCTTCTCGATGTAGCGGTCCAGATACGGAATGCCAACGACGCCCTTGTTCGGGGTATCCACGTACTCGCCACTGACCTTGAACTCCTCATGCGCCTTCTGTCCGGCCTTGCCCGAGAGCATGCCCTGCGTCACCTTGGCGAACATCGCCCGGGTCTGCGGATCCATGTCGGGGAACCATTTCGGATCGGAATATGTATAGGCGTTCAGGTGATAGAGGCCGACATATTTCATGTCGTCGTAGCCCTGGGCATTGGGAAGCGCATAGTCCGACTCGCCGAGGTGCCACTTGCCCGTGAAGTACGTGTTGTACTTCGCCTGCTTCAGAACGGACCCCAGCGTCCATTCGGCATGCGGCAACCCTCCACCCTGCCCCTGGAACGTCACCGTCGTCATGCCGCTGCGGTTCGGATTGCGACCCGTCTGCATCGCCGCGCGCCCCGGGGTGCAACTGGGCTGCCCGTAAAAGTCGAAGAAGGTGATCCCTTCGTCGGCCATGCGGTCGAGATTGGGCGTGGGAATGCCGCGCCCCTCACCGCCGCCATAAACGCCAAGATCGCCCCAGCCCACGTCGTCGGCCACGATCAGCACGATGTTCGGGTGCGCGTTCTGCTGCGTGTCTTTCTGCGCGTGCCCGTTCACCGCCAGAGCCAGCAGCCCGGCTGCGGCCAGTGCGTAAGGCGCCCGCTTGACGGGCTTGGCAAGCCGCCACCAGCGTGATTCATTTTTCATGTGTTTCCCCTTGTTATCGCTCGAATTAATGCCGGGTTGTTACCGTCTTGAATGCCTGCATGACACCGATGCTCAAGGCGGACCGCTCATTGCCTTCATCACTTCTTCGATCAGCGCGTCGCCAAGGAACGGTTTGGTCAGCAACGTGTGCCCCCCGGCGCTCTCGATGGCACGACGTGTACGCCCCCCTTCAAAGGCCGTCATGAATACGGCGGGGGGCCGTGGCGCATGCAAGGTTCCATAGAACGCCGGCCCCGAAAGCCCCGGCAGTTGCACGTCGATGACGAGGCAGCGCGCCGCCGATGCCCATTCGAAAACATGAGCGTCCTCGGCGCTGTGGAACGATCGCGTGCGAAAGCCCGACAGCCGGAGCAAGCGCTCGACTGCGCGCCGCAGGCTGTAGTCGTCCTCCACTATCACGATGAATTGCCGCTGCTCGTCCATGTGCCGCCCACGTAGCTATTTGCCGAGTGTCGAGCAGATGCATGTGCGGCACCATAGGGAAACGGGGAAACAGGCCTTCACCTTCGGGCAAAAAACAACGTGCGCGATCCAGTGCCAACGCGCTCCGGTGCGCCGCGCGAAATCATGGCCGTGAAACGCTGGCCGATCTGCTACGCATAGACGCCGAATGGCTCAATTGGCGTTAGCGTCGCGCAGAAACGTAAAGCTCTCCATAGGGGTTCGGGGCAACCTCATTTCCCCTTTGGGCAATATCGGGCAGAAGCCTTCCCTTTACCGATAGCGGCCATTACATTACGCACTGAAACTGCGCTGCCCAACACCGCCACGCGCGCGCCGCGACGGCGCTTTCGCGTTGTTGAAGCCACTCGTTCACACGCATGGAGAATATGATGAAGAGAAGGGTTTCATGCATGCTCATGCTGGCCGCGACATTTGTCACGCCGCATGTTTTCGCGCAGGCCTCGGCGCCGGTTGCGGCGAGCGCCGTCACCAATCCGGTCGATCCCGCCGCGGTCGCCGCGCTGCAGAAGATGGGCGCATACCTGCAGTCGCTGAAGCGTTTTAGCGTGTCGACCGAAGTCACTGGCGAGCGCGTGCTGGAAGACGGCCAGAAACTGCAGCACACCGCGACGGCCAAGCTCGACGTCGACCGCCCGTACAAGATTCGCACCGTCCTGTCGAGCTCGCGCAGCGAGCGCGAAATCATCTTCAACGGCAAGGAAGTCACGCTGTATACGCCGGCGCAAAAGTATTACTCGACGGTTGCGCTCGACGGCACGATCGCCACCTTGATCGACAAGCTGCACGATAACTACGGCATGGAATTCCCGCTGGCCGACCTGTTCGTCTGGGGCACGCCCAACGCGCCAACCGACCAGTTCGAATCGGCCATGTATGCCGGCCAGGACTATATCGGGTCGACGCTGTGCGATCACTATGCGTACCGCCAGAAGGATCTCGACTGGCAAATCTGGATCAGCACCGGCGCGAATCCGCTGCCGCACAAAATCGTGATCACGCGGCGCGATGACGACGCGCGGCCGCAGTCCGTGTCGATTCTCGACTGGTCGACGCATGCTGCGTTCAACGACTCCGAATTCACGTTCCGGCCGCCGGCGGGTGCGAAGAAGATCGAATTCGTTCCTGTCACGAACAAGGGGTAGGCCCATGAAGAACGCCATCAGGCACATTCCCACCCGTCTCATCGTCGCGGCTGTCGTGGCCTGCATGACCCTTGCCGTCCCGCCTCTTGCCAACGCGGGACGCGGCGGCGGCAATTTCCAGCGGGGCGGCGGCGGTGGCGGCGGCGGTGGCCGCGCGCAGATCAACAACTCGCGCGCCGATGCCCGCACGAACAATGTCCGGAGCACGAGCGTCAACAACGTCAACCGCAACACCAACATCAACACCAACCGCAACGTCAACGTGAACGTGGACAACCACGGCGGCTGGGACAACGACTATCACCCGGTTGCCACGGCCGCCGCCGTCACGGCCACGGTGGCCGTCACGTCCGCGGTGGTGGGTTCCATCGTCCGCTCGGTGCCGTCGAACTGCGTGCCGGTGAACTACCGCGGCATGATGTACCAGCAATGCGGCAGCACCTGGTATCAGCCACAGGGGTCGCAGTACATCGTGGTCAACGCGCCGTATTGATGTCCTCCCCCGTTGCCGCCCGCGTACAGGGCTGGTGAGCGCCGCTGCCGTGGGTCACTGCCCGCGGCAGCGGCGCGTTTGCGACTATCGCCGATCACTGGAGGGCACCATGAGCAAGTTCACGGAAAAAGTGAAGGAAGAATTCAAGAAGGTGCTGCCGCCGACGATCTTTTTCTTCGTCATCCTTCATATCGTCGCGTTGATCCGCACGCTGATGGTCAAGGAGACCGGTGTCGCCCTGCCCACCACGGCTTCGATCCTGCTCGCCTCGCTGATCCTTGGAAAGTCCGTGCTGCTTGCGGACATGCTGCCCTTCATCAATCGCTTTCCCGACAAGCCGCTGGTCTGGAACGTCTCCTGGAAGACGCTGATGTACACGCTGGTCGCGCTCGTCATCCACTATCTGGAAGAGCTCTACGACTACTGGAAGGAGGCGCACAGTCTGGCCGCCGCCAATCACGAACTGCTCACCCATATCAGCTGGCCGCGCTTCTGGGCCGTGCAAATCCTGCTGCTCACGTTGATCTTCAACTACTGCGTGATTGCCGAACTCGCACGGGCGCTTGGCAAAGGCCGCCTCAAGGCGATGTTCTTCGGCCCGTTGCCCTCGTCGTCAGAGCGTCCGTAGCATTCACGTTTAATCACGGCATCCTTCGGGTGACGGGCTTGACGGAATCTCCCTGTTCAAACGGATAGGTAGGCGAGATTGAGAGGCCCGCCCATAATCTTTCCAGAGGGTAGCTCAGCACTCCTCTTGTCTCCTCGAATCATTTGCCCGCCGTGTGCGGGCATTTTTTCTTCTACGACACCTTGCGACGCGTCCCCCTGATCGCGCTTGCCCTCGAAGTCAGCTTCCGCACACAACAACGTGGTCGAGCGCCACGCGTCGAGCCCGTTACATGTTTCAACTTGACGACATCCGTAACGCACTGCCCGAACGGCAGTGACTCCGCTTACCAACGACTCGCGATTCCCCGTCGCGTCCGTTGGTGAATGAGCGGCCCCTCGCACTAACCCGTAGTGGCAAATCGATCCAGCAAACACAACAACCGACGCTCCTGATCGCGCAAGATACCCGGTGTGGAACGGAGTTCGTGCACGCGTTGGTGCCAGTAACGCACACCGAAAATCGCCATCGCCTTGTCCGCGCCGATTGCCTTTTCGAGGTGAGCAATGGCGTCGTCCAAATTGTGGATGGTGTAGGGACTGTGCGGTCTCCGCCGCGTTTCGGTCCCCGTTTCGGACCCGGTTTCGGTCTCGGTCTCGGCCTTGGTCTCCGTCGCTGTCTTTGCAGTCGCACGAATCGTGTTCTCGCGCCCTTGCGCCTTGCCCCCCGGCGGGCTCGGGTTCTTGCGAGATGGATTTTCGGGTATCGAGCTCATGGCCGCTGATCGCTCACTCATTACCGTCACGCACTTTCCGGCGCTGCGCGACGGACTCCAGCAGCTTCAAGGTGCTGCAGAAGCTCCGGTCGACCTGCAGCGTCCAGCGGTTCTGTTCATAGGCGGCCCAGGCCTGGACGAGGATTTCGGAAATCTGCACGGGCAATCTCACGCCACTCGACTCGATGCGGCTCATGAGAACCCATGCCCAAAGGATGTCTTCCACGATGTGGGCTTGCAGCTCCGTCACCCGCTCCGGCTCCGGCTTGCGCCGGCGAAAGTGTGTCTCGTCTGCCGATGCACTACGGAAGATGTTCAGCAGGCTTTTCAAGTCGGGGTGTAGCGAGCGCATGGTGGCGTCCCTCGTCGTCCGATCTGCAACGACTCCATCGTGCGCGGCCCGGGGTTCGGCGAAAACCGGCCATAGCGGGGGAGAAACGCCTCCGGAAGACGGCCCCAAAAGCGTCCCCCGCTATGGGGGGATCGCACCCCGAGCGAATACGGGTACGATGGTCTCGACTGGAGAGGTGCTGATGGACAACCTGTATTTCCGCCACGTCCTGCTTGTGGAGGATGAAGGCCTGACGCGGATCGCGATGAAGAGCCTGATCTTGACGTCGGAGCCGACGCTAGATATCGACGAAGCCGGCTCGTACGCGGCCGCCGTCGAGCGTTTGCGCAATAAACCCTACGATCTGGTTTTTCTCGACTACCAGATCGGCGACGACCACACCGGGCTTGACCTGCTGCGCTGGCTGCAGGAAAACGAGCGCGCCGCGCATGTGGTCATGCTGTCCGCCCAGGACGATCGCGAGACCGTGCTGGAGTGCATCAAGCATGGCGCCGGCGGCTTCATCTCGAAGGCCAGCGAGGAAGGCGGCGCGGTGTTCCGGGAAGCCCTGCAGACGATCCTGAATGGCCGTGTCTACCTGCCCAACAGCGTGCTGGGCAAGGGTGGCCATACCCCGCAGCCGCCAGGCCCGAGCAAGGGCATTCCGATCGACTCGCTGAACCTGCCGCCGCGCCTCGCGCAAACCTTGCGTTTTCTGCTGCAGGGCATGTCGAACAAGGCCATCGCGCGAAAGATGAATATCACGGAGAACACCGCGAAGGAGTACATCAGCGACCTGCTGAGCCGCTTCAACGTCTCGCGGCGCACCTTCCTGATCGTCGAAATGGCGCGCCGCGGCATTGAGATTCCCACCGTGGCGCACGACACGGCGGCGTAGGTCGCAAGGCCTGTCGACGCCAATAACAGGCCCTACGCCTGGGCGGGCGCCTCCGTCAATTCGAGCATGCGCGCAATCAGCAGGTCGGGAGACAGCGGCTTGCTGAGCACGCAGCGCGCCGGCAACACGCCCTGCGTGCTGACCCCGGCCTCCCCCGTCACCACGAGGCACGGCACGGGCCGCGAAAAGTGCTCGCCCAGCAGACGCACGACGTCGCTTGCGGTCGATCGTTCCGGCAACCGGTAGTCGCTGATGACGAGGTCGGGCACGCGCTCGATCTCCGCCAGCAAATCGCCGAGCTCGGCCACCGAGCGAACCGAATCGAACAACACGCCCCAGCGCGCGAACAGCGCCTCCATCGACGCGCGCACGAGGCTGTCGTCCTCGACCAGCAGCACGTAGAGCCCCCGCAGCGAGGCCGGCGACGATGCCGAATCGGCGGGCGCGATCGCGGCGTCCTGGAGCGCAAAGGGATCGGCCACCGGCATGCGGACCGAGAAACGCGACCCGCGTCCCACGATCGACTTCAGTTCGAGGCGGTGGCCCTCGAGTAGCGACACCACCGCGTTCACGATCGACAAACCGAGTCCGAGCCCCTTCTCGCGGTCCCGCTCCGGGTTGCCGATCTGCACGAACGGCTGGAAGATCGCATCCCAATGCTCCGATGCGATGCCGATGCCGTTGTCGAGGACGTCGAGCCGCACATAGTTCGGCATGCGCACCACGCCCACGAGCACGGCGCGGCGGCCCGTCTTCGACGGGTCCGCATACTTGATGCCGTTCGAGATGAGATTGCTCAGCACGCGCGGAATCCAGTCGGCGTCGGTGCGCACCCAGGCGGGTTTTTGCTGCGCCTTTCCATAGCGCAATGTCACGCCGCAACTCGCGGCGAACGGTGCGAGTTGCTCGACCGTCTCCGCGGTCACGCGGCTCAGGTCCACGCTCGTGTAGTTCGGGTTGACGTGACCCGATTCGAGCTTCGAGAGGTCGAGCACCGCGTTAAAGAGGCGCGCGGTCAGGACCGACGCCTTGCGCGCCTCGCCGATCAGCCTGCTCGACGCTTCGACGTCGCGCGCAAGCAGCGCTTCGTCGGCGGCGGCGAGAAAGAGATTGAGCGCATGCATGGGCTGCCTGAGGTCATGCGCGGCGGCCGCCAGAAAGCGCGATTTCGCCCGGCTCGCCTGCTCGGCGGCTTCGCGCTGCTGCTCGCGCAAGGCGATCAGGGCTTCCGACTTGGTCTGCTGGTCGCGCCGCGCACGCTCGAGGTCATGATGCTTTTGCGCGAGCGCCGAGTTGACGACTTGCAGCGTGTCGTTGCTATCGGCAAGCGCCTGGACGGCGACGTAGCGGTCACGCACATGGCGCTCGGCATTCACGTTGACGCTATGGCCCAGAACCGCCACGTTGAGCAGGTAGAACATGCCCGCCGCGAAGTTCTCTGCCTCGACCGCCTGAGTGAGCAGTTGCGCCACAACGATTGCGGCAATCACACACACGGCCAAAATCAGTGTCGCCTTGGCTCGCAGGCGAAGAAAACCGAATTGGTAGAAAAGAATTAAATAAAAGCCGACAAAAAAATGCGTGAAATTGAATGGGCGTGGCGCGAGAAAAGTTTGGATCATCAGGCACAGACACATGAATGCCAAACCCGACAGCAAGATCCAATGTGCCACCCGATCGCGATAAAAGGCGAGCCTGAAAGCCAATACGATACCCACGGTCGCGCCAAGCGCACCGGCGCAACGGAATGCGAAAACCTCGGGAAAATATGGCCGGAACACTGGACTGGACCGCGCGAGGCTGATTTCCCAGTAGCCGAAACACACCCAGATCAAGGTTCCGAGCACTAGCGCCGCACGGCGGAAGTCGGCAAAACGTTGGCCATAGTCTTCCGTAAAGGCCTGTTCGCGCTGCGGATCCTCGAACCGGGCTGGCCAGCACAGCAAGTCGACGAGCCACGCACGAACCGCAGCCGGTACCGGCGAGTGCTTGAGGAATTTCGACTCCGTCTCAGACTGAAACCTGAACATGTTCATCGCATCTCGCCGGTATGCCCGCTGGCCTCGCGAAGCAGGGAGCACGTCTGGCGCTCAGGCGTGCCAGTCCATTCTAGGATCTGTTGGCCATACGAACAATCAACGTCCGCCAGCGGCAGAAAATGACGGGTAAAACCAGACTGTCAATGCCGGCCAGTTGGTGCGATGCCAACGTTTTTTTCACGCCCATGGCCTGGCCTTCACACATTGCGTGGCGTGACAACGAACGATACGAATGGCACGGACCGTGCATTGATGCCTCGCGCAATGGCAAATGCCGTCCGTGGAGTCGAAAATGAGCTTCTCTATCCAATCGTTTGGCCTGGGTGTCGCGCTTCCCCTGGTCGTGGTCGGCGCGTACCAGATCTTTGGCGAGCCGGCGACGCTGGTCCAGCCCATTCAGGTGTCCGATACGCTAAAGAAAAGCGGCTACACGGAGCAGGCTCTGCAAAACATGCTGGTCGACGCCCTGAGCGAATTGCGCACGACGGCCAAAAGCGTCACGCCCCGCTCCCCGGACACCGAGGCGGTGCTGACCGAGTTCAATCTCCCGGACTTCTCCGTGCCCGGAACGGGGCTTTCGCTGCGCTCATTCGTCGAGTATGCGCGCGATTTGCTCGAGCTCGACTCATCGGTTTATGGAAGCGCGACGGGTGCGCCGTCCGGATTTTCCGTGGATCTCACCCTTCGCGACGCGCAAGGCGAGTCGCTCTCGATCCATCAAACGATAGCGAACAATGCGTCGCCCGTGCGCCGGCATGGCGAGAAACCCGCGAGTGGATCGAGCGCCCCCCTCGTCATGGAGGAAACGCTGCGGCGTGCCGCCATGCAGATACTCGAGCGCCAGAGCCCCCTGCTCTATGCCGATAACCTTCTGCATAGCCAGCAAGACGCCTGCTTTTCCGATAGCGCGAAGTGCGACTTTCGCGAAGTGCGCAAGCGCTATGAGGAGATCGCCGTCGATGGCGGGAAAAAGCCCGATGAGCCCGAGAGCAAGACGGCCTGGGCCATGCCGATTCTGGTCGCGCTCCACTTCGCGAAAGTCGGCCAGAAAGTGGCGAATTCGAACAGCGATGCCGCCCTCGCGGAACTCATGCTCTCCAAGATCGACGATTTGACCGGAGACTACGCAGGCTCCATTGGGCGCACTCGCGTCATTCGCGAGAAAAGCCAAAACGATAAATCGTGGGCAAAGGTCCTGCCCTGGGCGTATTACAACTGGGGGGTCGCGCTGAACGATCTCGGCTGCTACGAGGCCGCTGCAGAAGTCCTCACGCAAGCCGCCAGCGAGAATCCGGATTATGCGCCCGCGTATAACGCACTCGCGCGCGCCTACAACGCGCTCTCGGAAACTAGCGTGCGCGCCGCCACGGCCTCCCCTTCGCTCACGGATTATCGCGAGAAAGCGCGCGAGGCAGCCACGATAGCCGTGCAACTCGATCCCGGCTATCAAGAGGCCTACGTCAACCTGGGCGACGCCTCGTGGCCTTTGCTGGCCCCGTCCGCAGATCCAGAAACAAAAGCCGCTTACGACGGCGACGAAAAGCAGGCGCGCGAGGCCTATGAGAAAGCCGTAGCACTGAACGTGGATTCGGCTGGGCGTGCGCGTCAGCAGCTCGCCCTGATACCGGGCACCGTCGACGCAAACATGGGGCTCATGACGAAGAAGCGGCCGGAATGCCGCCCGGGCTTGCCGCGCTCGCTCCTCGAAGCGTCGGGCTGCAGCGACGCGCAGATTCGCGCCGGAGCCAACCGTGGAAGCGAGTTCGCCACCGCCCTGCCGACCGGCGTGCCGAATACGCCCAACGTATGCAATCAACTGGGGCTGCACCCGCGTGAAACTAGCCCGATGAAGCCGCTGCAAATCACCGCTACGTCAATCGATGTCGAAAGCGCGAGCCACAAGCCCGCGCAACGGCAACGCGATAGAGGCTAAACGGCCGGGTCAGCTTTCGGGGCGCTTCCCAAACAGGCTCATCCCCGCGCAATAGCCCAGCTCGCGATAGGCTTCCCATTGGCTGTCGTTGAAGAACTGGTCGACCGTGGTCTCCTGGGGAAAAGCAGTGAAGGTTTCCGCGTAGGTGCTGACGTCGTTGGGCGGCCCGATGCCGATACTCGGCTTGACGTACAGCAGCCAGCTCGGGCGGTCCGGCTGGTTCGTGTAGGTGATACAGGCAAGCGCGGCGCAACGCGGGCCATCGCGCTTCAGTTCGGAGAACGCGCCAATCGCTTCCGGGTCTAGCAGCAGCTTGATCCAGTCCGGCAGTTTCGGCTCGTTCGCCCCGCGCTCGAAGGCGCTCCAGCCGAATTTGCGGCGTGGAAGCTTCGCGCGCACGGCGCGCGGATCGAGCCAGGTGATGGTGGCGCAAAAGTCGTAGCGCACCTGCCTCGTCAGCAGTGCGAGCGAATCGAAGCAGTAAGTCGGGTCGGCGCCCGCGTCGACGGCCACGATCAAGGGAAGCCGGCGACGCAGCAGCTCGTAGATGCCCGTGTTGTCGAAGTGACCGCCATCGCTCAAGTACCACATCTGCGCGGAAGGCCCCTCGAAATAGGCGCGCCATTCGTCCAGCAGCTTTGCTTGCAGGGTGAAGAGCGCCGAAGGCAGCGACTTGAGCCGCCGCCAGAGCGCCGGCGGATAACGCCCCGGCCGCTCGCCCGCGGCGATGCCGCTGTTCCACCAGTAGCCGATCCGGAAGTTCAACAGCCCAAGCAGCAGGGACTCCGCGAGCTTCGTGTTGCGGCCGAGGCCGGTGGTCGCGGCAGCGCCCGAAATGGCCATCCACTGGCCGAGGCTGAGCCGCTCGACACTGACCGGGCCGCCGTCGGCTCGTGCAAGGGCGTGGAAGTCGTTCGGATTCGGGCCCACTCGCACAGGGACGATGGGCGCGGCGCGCACGGGTGTCTGCTTCGCGTCGCGCGCCCCCCAGAGCGCGTGAAACCGCCTGCCCGCGCTGATGCCGGCAGGCCCGACGCACATCGGCATGCCCTTGTCGTCGCGCAGTTGATTGCCGGAGAGCGGATCGACCGTGTTGTTCAGGCAGGTGCTGATCAAGTGCAGCGGGCCGCCATGGCGCTCGGGATGATATTCGTCGAACGGGACGTCGTCGCCCAAATCGCTCACGCCCACCGGCACAGGCTTGCTGACGCCGGGCGGATTCACGCGGGCATCGTTGGAGGCGCCCAGATAGGTGCGCACCAGCTTTTCCGCGTAGCTGTGCTGCAGGGAAGACAAGTTCAGAAAGAGCAGCGCACGGCCTTTCACGGCCGAAATGAGCAAGGCGGCAACCACGCAGAAGCGCGCGGTGGTCGTATCGAGGCTGAAGGCCAGATAGACCAGCAGATCCAGGAACAGGAACAGCACGAACGCCAGCGTGAACGCGATGAGGGCGAGCAGCACATCCTGCACGATTCCACCCACGAAGGTCTGCCCCTGGTCCGGCGCGGGTGTCGCGGCCTTTTTCACCTCGCGCTTCAGCACGCTAGCCGTGATCCCTCGCAGCAAGACCAGTACCGGAGCGATGCCGGCCATCGACCAGTTTATCGCGCGCGAGCCGCTCGTCGGGAGGGCTTGCGCGAGCGTATCGACCACTACGAACAACGCGCTCACGGCGAACCCGAACAGCGCCGCGCCGAGCAGACGGGTCAGCCGGTTGCGTATGACGGTCGTGCCGTCCTCGGGCTGCGCCGTGCCGGGATCGATCGGCGGCGCATTCGTACCGGGCGGCGGGGGGTTGGCAAGGAGCAGCCCTGCTGCTTGCTGCTCGAACCACGCGAGCAGCAGCACAGCGAGCGCGACGGCGCTCCAGGTTTCGATGTCGTGCAGCGTCAGTCCGTAGATCGCGCATCCGAGCATCACGATCCACAGGATGAACGGCATCCACGGCCGCCAGTCGCCATGCGGGCGACGCATCATCGTGAGCCAGTAGCCGATGGCAGGCGGCAGCACGCCGAGCACGAAGAGCCAGAGCGGCAGCCACCACCAGGCCGAGAGCGTCACGCCGTACCATTGCGGCGGCGCGGTCTCGCACACGGGCGAGAGGGTGCTGAACGACGAACAGCCGAGCACGAACCAATGCAGCGCGCCCAGCACGCCAAACAGCAGCGCGCCGATCCAGACATGCACCGCCGCGAGGTTGCGCAGGATGACCGCGATGTCGAACAAGGTGTCGTGACGGCCGCCGCCCGCGAGATACTGGGCGTTGTAGCGCAGCCACTGGATGGTTGGCGAACCGAGATTCGTGAGCGTCCTTTCCACGCGGTCCACGGGCATCTGGCGTTCCTGCTCGGGCATCTCCGTAAACAGCTTGCCGAGAAATGAGCCGATATAGCCGCCGCCCGATATCGAGGACATGAAGTCGATATCGCGCAGACGCCGCGTTTTCGCGAGCGCCTGCAGCACGCCGAGACAGAAGGTGGCGCTGCGCACGCCCCCGCCCGACAAGGCGAGGCCGACCGTATCCTCCGGCAGCCGCGCGGGATCGGCATGGGCCGGCTCCTCCCATTCGGGCCGGGCCGAGCGGCGGCGTGCGCGCACCGCGCCCGCTTCGACCGCCTCCAGCGCGCGGGGATAATTCTCCGAGTCGGCCAGCAGCACGTCGGCGGCCTTCTCGCTGATCATGAAGGTAGGCGTCACGATGAAATAGCCCGGAATGCGCGGAAAGACCGAAGTGTCGACGATGCGCAGGCCCTCTACCCCATGCACGCGGAAATTGCTGTCCACCACGGCATACGGGTCCTGCAGGTCACGCGGATCGGCGCGCCACGGATCGTGGCCGATCCGGCAGGTGCCGCACGCGTGATGCCCCCACGCTTCGTTCTTGATCCACTGACGCAAGGTTGGCGAGTAATCGGGTTTATCGAGGCCGGGCTGGACTTCGCTGGTGAACGCGGATACCCGGCGATTGGTCTCGCGTATGTGCTGGATTGCGTCGCAGAGGGCATCCACGTCGCTATTGCAGTCCTGCGCGCCCTCGCTCGTGTCGTCGAACGAGTGAAAGTTGATTTCCGGCGTCGCGAATGGATCGTTGCTGCGCAGGCGAACCTCGCCGTTATTGTTGTTGGTGTAAGCCTTGAGAATCACCCAGCTCCACAAATTGCGCGTCGTTTCGTTCGACGACATGTTCCGGCACAGCAATTGCCGCGAATAGTCCCAGTAGTAGCCCCGGAACGCGACCGGCAAGCCAAAGATGAACAGGTCCGGGTCGCTGCGCACGCAGGCGCCGCTCGTGGACGACATCATCATGGCGAGCGCGCCGCCGTTGGTGGAGTAAAGGCCGCTCTGGTCGGTGAGCCACTGGCGCAGCATCGGGTCATTGGCGTCGCCCGGATCGAAGGTCACGCCGTCGAGGGTGGTGAACGGCGCGCGCGCCTCGCTGATCACGCTGACTTCATAGCGGTCCTGAAGATTTTGGCCGACGCCCGGGAGAGGCACGACCTGGGCGACTGTTTTTCCGTCACGGCCGCACGGCCCCATCACTTCCATGCCGCGCAAATGCGCCGCGTCGCCAATACCGCTCAGCATCAGCAGTTGCGGCGTGTTGAATGCGCCGCCACAAACAATCACTTCGCGGCGCGCGAACACCTGTAGATCGACGGGTGCCCCATCGTCGTCGCTGCCACACCTGGGGCTGGCCGCGTACAGATACGGTCCGATGCGCACTTCCACGCCTATCGCCCGCGGCACGCCGTTGCCGCCCCGCTCGAACACGATCCGCCTGGCATGCGCCGGGTTCAGGATCGTGAGCCGGTCCGGGCACTCGGCCTTCACGTTCAGCAGATGGTCGCGCAGGCCGCAGCGGCGCTTGCCGTCGGTGCCGATCGAGATCAGCGAAACATGGGCGCGGCTCTGGATGTCCGGCGAGCGGACATTGGGGTCGAGGAACTGCAGGATCTGAAGCCGAAAGAGCGCAAGGCTGAACATCCGCGCCGCGCTGCGGTTTTCGAGCGAGGCGAGCACCACGTCCTTGAGCACGCCGAGAAACGTGCGGTCGCCACGGGCGATGTTGGCGATCACCAATGGGTCGATGAAACTCGTCTTCTGCCAGCCCGCCGAACCGTGTCCGCCGGGATCGAGCTGCCCACGCGGATCGAGCACACGTGCCAGCCATTGCAGAAAGTCGAACACGTGCCCCAGCGTTCTTTCCGCGAAGGTCCGGTAGACCGCGTAGTAAAGGCAGTTCTCGATTTTGGCGAAGTAGCCCTGCATGTTCTGCGAGCGCCACGAATCGTCGCCGGTGAATTCGGCAATGTGGTCCCAATCGGCGTCGTTCGGGCGAATGATGATCATCGCGTGATGCGAGGTGCAGCCGCCAATGGCTGCCGCGCGCGGATAGAAGATGCCGCCCGGCTGCTGATCCGGCGCTGTCGCGGAGGGGTCCTTCGCTTCGTTGTATTTCGAGTCGTTTTGCTGTCGCGCCGTGCTCGTGTAATGACGCACCGAAAATTCCCAGCTCATGTCCGGGTCTTCGGTCGCGCTGGCATGGAAGGCCGGCACCGCATACACCTGGCGCATCTGCTGTTGCGCGAGGTCCGGCGCGCCGCGCGTCATCGGCTGCGCTTGCGCTTCGGGCTGCGCGATGGCGGGATCGGTGCCGGCCTCGATCAGCAGCACGCGGCGCCCGTTCAACGCGAGCCGCGCGGCGAGCGGGCCGCCGCCCGCACCCGATCCCACGATCACATAGTCGAAGGGCGTGGTTTGCGGGTCCCTGGCTTTCCACAGCGGATCATCGGGATTCATCGCGGCTCCGGTGGACGAAGTTGACGAGTCAGAGCGTTTCGAGGAAGGCCTTCAGTTGCCGCTTTTCGTCGTCGGTCAGCGTCTGGGCGAACCAGTGCCCGCGGTCCAGCACGAAGTCGGGACACTTGCTGGCCTTGAGCAGCGCCGGGCCGGCCTCGCGCTGGAATTCGTCGAGCGCCTTGAAGCTGCCGTCCTTCGGGTCGTCGCGGCGCACCAGCAGCACCCCGCGCAGGAGGCCAGAGACCGCATGGAGGAGATCCACCGTGGGCGCGTCCGGGTCGATGTTCATGAGGAGATTCACCGGCGTGCCGCGCGGAATGGGGCCGATGTCGATGCCGATCAGGCGCCCGTCGAGGAGCGCCTTCCCCAGGCCGCCCATGGCGGCGAACGCCACGACGCTCGCAACGAAGAACGCGCGCGCCGAGCGCTGCGCATTGGGGAAACGGAAGAACGCCGCCGCAAACACAAACAGAACAAGGGGAATGAGCCACAGCCACCAAAAGACCGTGTCCACGCCTGTAACGCGCAAAACAGTCGCCAGCACCGCCGCGAGCAAGGCGAGCAAACCGCCGGCAAGGCGAGGTTGCCCCACGAAAATCAGCACGAAGGCGATCAGAGCCAGCACCACCCACACATAGATGAACAGAAACGATGTCAAACGCTCGCCCAGAATGCCGCTGACGAGCGGCTTGATGTATCTCGGCGCGAAATCGATATAGGAATCCTTCGTTGTTCTATAGATAAAGCCGATGTCCCTGAAGCCCGGTTGATCGGCCACGCCCGCTGCCGCGAACGACTGGCGGAAATCGCCGCGCAGCGCACTGCATTCGAGACTCTGGTCGGCCGGGTGTTCGTGGCAGAACGCCTCCTTTTGCGCGGGATACACGTTCACGAGCCGCGCCGCGCCATACGCGGGCGTGCCGATGACGGCCCGCTTGCTGTTGTTGAACAGCTTGTCGATCGCGTCGTCGTACGCCTCGAGCCGGCCCTTGACGGACGGATCGCGGTTATAGATGCCGAGCGCATTGTTGTGCAGCAATGGCGCCGTCGCCCAGACGCTGACGAGCGAGGCGGGCCGGTAGTAGCCTGGGCCGCCGCCGGGGGGCGCATATTCGTCGTTGTTCCCCCACTTGTCGACGGCGCTCGTTTTCCTGAACGGATTGTAGAAGTGGACCACGCCCACGGCTGGCAGCGACTTGTACGTTTCCGACGAGAAGTTGTCCCACACCTGGCCGCGCATTCCGTTGGTGCCCACGGCGCGCTGAGAATTCGTGCCGACGAGCGTGATCGGTATGCGCACATCCGTCGAAAGATAGTTATCCTTCTCGAAGAAGTCCTGCCCGCCGTTCGGCTGCGCCGCAATGTATTTCTGCAGCCGGTCCACATAGGCGAGCCAGGGCGCGCTCAGCTTGAACGCCTCCCAATCGGCGAAGTCCATCGGCAACGTGATGCCACCCGGCGCGTCCGCGTTCGCGGTGCGCCAATCGCGGGAAAACGTGATTTGCAGATTGGGCGGCTGTTTGCTCGAATGGCAAATCGCGCAATTGCGAATGAATACGTCGCGGCCATTTGCGCTATCGGCCTGATTGGCGTTGATTCGCGCGAGCCCCTCTTCGGTCGAGGCGAGTTTCATCGGCTGGGAGATCGTCGCGCCTGATTTCGTGACGTACGTGAACAAGTTCTCCAGCTCTTCCACGCGGAAGTGTTCGGTCGTATTCCAATAGACCGATTTGGCCTTGATGGTCGCGATATCGAACGGCCGCTGCGCCGTGAAGCCGACAATCGTGTTCTGCACCCTGCGCCACTGCTCCGAGTAGGCGCCGATGTTCAGATACACGCGCAATAGCGCGCCTTCGATGCCGATGCTGTCGGCGCCGTCGAGCAACACACGCGGCGTGTGGCGCGGATCGAGCGTGAAAAGCGGCGCGTCCTCAATGCCGCGCAGCATCAGGTTGCTCTTGCTTTGCTCCTCGGGCGGGTTGATGGCGGCGCGGGCAAGGCGCGCATTCACTTCAAAGATCGCGTTGATCGTGTTCGGATTGTTGATGTGGTCCGTGGCCACGAGCGAGGTGTCGATGGTCCCGGGCTGCTGGCTCGCCACGAACTGCCAAAGGAAGCTATCGGGCGTCTTCAGGTTCGTGAAGGCGTTCGAGGGCAGCCAGTACTGGTTGCCGATCATGCTCGATAGATCGCCCCACTCGGGATGCTCCAGATCCTTGGGCGACGAGAGCGGATGCGGGCCGACATGGCAGAACGAGCATGCCATGCTGACGCGAAACGGCCGGATGAGCAAAGGGTCCGCGTGAAAATCCGCGTCCTTGGGATCGGTCGAGTAGTAGCGTTTGCCCTGATCGCTGACGACCTGCTCGTTCCAGTGCTCGCGGGCTTGCTTCGCGGCCGGCGACTTGCCGAAGAAGTCCGGATTCGGCCATAGCCGCAGACCCACGACGCCGGAGGGATAGCCATAGACGAGCGGGTCGACGCCGTCGTTGCCGAGCTGAGCGATGGCCTGGTCATAAAGCGTCTGAGCCTCGGGGTCAACCTCGAAAAACGTCTGGTGGTGATGCGCCGGGTCGTTGGGCATCTTCACCGGCTCCACAGGCTTGCCGTCCGCGTCGACGTCGTTCGCCGGCGCATGCATTTTGACTTTGTCGCCGTCGGGTCCGTCGATATAGAGGCCGAGGCCCGTCATGGGCGTGTCGCGTTCGACCATGCCGGGCTGGTTGATCAGCCCGCCATCCCTGAAACGATGGGCGCGGTTCTTCGAATTGAGCAGGACGAGAAAGTCCGCAATGCCGTAGCCGTTCTCCTGCACCCAGCCCCAGAAAGCCTCGTTGCCCTCGCCCCACAGCATCCAGGTGTTCTGCCCCATGATGGCGGAGCGCGCGGTCGGCGGAACACTGTGTCCGTCGAACCAGTCCATGGGGCGCGGCGTGCGATCGTCGCCGATGACGACTTTGTCGACCTCGCTGAAGAGATTGCGCGTTTCCGTCGGGAAGCATTGTTCGTTGCGCGGGAACAGGCGCACGCCTCGGGCGGTGACCGTGGCCCCGGCCTCGTCGGGCGGGGCGTTCTTGTCGATTTCGCCATCTGGCTGCGCATCTTTGGAAGGCGTGGGGACGGTCGACGCGGCCGGATAACGCTTGATCGCATTCGCCAGCTCCGCCGCTGCGGCCTCACAGGCCGCCTTGGCCGACGACGCCGCCGATTTGCACGCATCCTCCTTTGACGTCGCCGGCGCGCAGCTCGCCGATGCGCACGCAACCGGGGCCGATGCCGCCGTTCCGGCAGCATTCGCCGGGCTCCATGCCCACAGGCAGGCAGCACCCATCAGGAAGCTAGCTATTACGCATGGCGAAAGCCTATGCCGACGCGCCAGCATGCGCGATTCGCTTCGTGAACTGAACAGTGAACGCATGATCGCCCCTCCCCTGAAGGTACGAAACCCAAGGAGCAATGGCTACTGTGTAACTGCCGCAAAGCGAGGCGCCGTGGTGCGCATTGCCGGCACGCTTCGACCGCGCTCGCGAAGCATTCAATACCGGCTCCCGATGGCGAGCAGTCGAACCTGCTCGTGCACCGATGTCATTTGCACACCCCCGGTGACGGTGAGGACAATATAGGCGACGCTTTGCGAATGTCAATTTGGTTACATGAGTTTCGAATCCTTTTCAATGCAATCCCAACGATTACGCTGAAGCCAAAATGCATGTTCGTTATCGAAATAGCGCACTAATCCGCTCGCACGGACAATCACGGCCCCAGCGACTGCGCCGCTGCGTGGATCGCTTTGCGTATGCGAGGAAACGTGCCGCAGCGGCATGCAATCTCCTTCATGGCATCGTCGATATCGGCATCGGTCGGATGGCGATGACGATAAAGCAATGCCGTCGCGGCAATCAATTGAGCGCTTTGACAATAACCGCACTGGACGACATCGTATTCGAGCCACGCCTTCTTCAGCGCGCGTGCTTCCGCGCTATCGAGCCCTTCGATGGTGACCACATGCGCCTGGCCAATTGCCGACAAGGCTGTCTGGCAAGCCGGCTTGGCGACGTTATCGAGCAAGACCGTGCAAGCGCCGCACACGCCAATGCCGCAACCGAATTTGGTCCCCGTCAATTGGTGCTCGCAACGGAGCGCCCAGAGCAACGGAGTGTCTGCGGGAGAATGCAAGACGACATTTCGCCCGTTAATACTGACTGACACCATATATCACCTCCGCAAGGAACCGGCGGCTCAATAAGAGGAAGGTGCCGCGTGCGCTCTCCCGTGAGGGCAAAGAGCGCATTCGCTACGGCAGGCGCAATGGGCGGCGTGCCCGCTTCGCCGACGCCCTGTGGCTCGGTGCCCAACTGGAGCACTTGTATGTGAATCTCAGGGCAGGTCGACATATTGACGAGCGGAAAATCGGGAAAATACCGCTGCTGCACCTGGCCGTTCACAATGGTGACGCGCTGCTGCAAGGCGGCCGACAGCCCGAAAATAATGCCGCTCTCCATTTGCTGCTCGACGAGATTCGGGTTGATCGCGATCCCGCAATCGATCACGCAGTAGACCCGCGTGACCCGGAAACAGTCGTCGAGCTTTTGCACTTGCGCCACCTGGGCGACCACGCTGCCGAACGATTCGTGCATCGCCATGCCGCTGGCCGTGGTTCCGTCATGCCGCGCCAGGCTCTGCCACCGGGAAAAGGCCATCAGTGTCCGCAGCACTTGCGCGTGCCGCTGGTGCTCGGGCCTTTTCAGCATGTTTAGCCGGAACTGGAACGGATCCTTGTGCGCGGCCGTCGCCATCTCGTCGATAAAGCTTTCGACAAAGAACGCATGCAGCGAATGCCCGACCGAGCGCCAATTGCCTATTGGTATCGGCAGCGACACGGTATGGTGCGTGACGCCCATGTTCTCGCATTCGTACGGCTGATCGAACGCGCCCTCCGCACTGGTGACGTCCTTGACGATGTCGAAGACGATCTTTGGCGTGCCAAAGGCGCGTGGCAGCGCTTCCCGATTGACCGACTGGCTGGCCGAATCGTTCTTCCAGGCGATCAAGTTGCCGTCCGGACCGAGCGCGCCCGCGAATCGCGATACGCATGCGGGACGATAGAAGTCATGCGTCGTGTCCTGCGCGCGCGGCCAGATGGTCTGCACCGGGCGTCCCTTCGCATGCAGCGCGATCGCCGCCGCCTGGACGATATAGTCGACTTCGAGCCGGCGGCCGAATGCGCCGCCCACGAGGCACTGATGCACCTGGACCTGGTCTTCGTCCAGTTTCAGGAACTTCGCCACGGCCGTTCGCGCCGCCATGGGGATCTGCGTGGAGACCCAGATCGCCGCTTCGCCGTCCTTGACCTGAGCCGTGCAGTTGATGGGCTCCAGCGCCGCATGCGCGAGATAGGGCGCTTCGTATTGCATGCTCAGCGGCTTCGATTCCTTGAGCACGCTTTCGACATCACCCTTCGCGTAGAAAATCTGGGCGTCCGCGCCGTCGTTCAGCGCCCCGTTCAAGGTTGCGAGAATGTCCGCATCGCTGATCTTCGCCGCCGGTCCGTGATCCCATGTACATGACAACTGGCAGAGCGTGCGCATGGCGATGAACGGATTCTCGGCGATGACCGCAACGCCCCCTGTGCCGCCGTGGTAGGCATCGACCGTGAAAATGTCATGCACGCCCTCGGTATTCTTCACCTTCGAGCTGTCAAAGCCGGTCGCCCTGCCGCCGAGCGTCGGACACATCGTGACGCTGGCGTAGAGCAGATCGGGCGGGAGTGCGTCGATGCCGAAGCGCGCGGAGCCATCGATTTTCGATTGCGCCTCGATGCGCTTGAAGCGCTGGCCGATCATCGTGAACTGCGATTGATCCTTGAGCGGGACGTGGGTGGGAGGCTGCTCGAGCCTGGCCGCTTCAACGAGCTCGCCGAACGACGCCGATCTTGCCGGGCCCCAAACCACGCGACCCGCGCGTGCTTCGCATTCGTTGACGGGGGCTTGCCACGCCTTTGCGGCCGCAGCGCAAAGCATGACGCGAGCCGATGCCCCGGCTTCGCGCATCGGCTTCCAGAGGTCGACGATGCTCGTCGAGCCGCCCGTCACCATCGTGCCGGCGAAGCGCGCGAGAAAGCGCGCGCTCTCTTCTTCGCTCTGAGCCGTCCAACTATGATCGTCGGGGCGTATGGCCAGCGCATGCGCGATGTTTTCGCGGTTCGTGTAGAGCGAGTCGATGGGCGCCTCGACGACACGGACCTGGGACCAGTCCGCGCCCAGCTCCTCTGCCAGCAACATCGCAGCGCCGGTATGGATGCCCTGCCCCATCTCCGCCTTGCTCATGACGATCGTGACATGGTTGCCGGTATCGATCATCAGCCAGCCATTGAGCGCGACATTGCTGCCGGGCGTATCGAGCGGCTTCGCAGGAAGCAGCCTGCCTTTGGGTGGCAGTACTGACCATCCGATCGCGAGGACGCCCAATCCCGCGACACTCGCACCGCCGATAAGAAAGGTTCTGCGCGCCAGCATGACATCGTCCACCGAATGTTCTTACTGCGAATGAAAGTCGGCGCAGGCCGAAGCCTGGAATTTCACGTTGCAGCTTGCCTTGCTAGCGAGCGATATGCGCGTTGCCGCATCAATGCGCTTATTTTTCCGCTTCTTTAATCACCTATATTAGTCACTGGTTCGGGCGATTGCGAATTCGAAAACCATTCGGCCAGGTGTAGCGATCGCTGAAAAAGAAAGCGTCGGCGGTACAGGACAGGAAGGTATGCAAACGGGCGCGCAACACCGCTATGCGGCCAGCTCGCGATGCAGGGCTCGATATTCCTGCGCAAGCTTGTGCCCCGGATCGAGATGAACGACCGGAACGGACTGTTGATGGGACTCGCGAATCTTCACCGAAGAGGACAGCCGCGAAGCCAGCACCGGCAAGCCTTCACTGACGAGCTCTTCGATCAGTTTTTGCGGCAGGCTCGCACGCGGCTGAAACTGGTTGATGACAATGCCCTCCACCTCCAGCGCGGCATTATGGTCCTGCTGGATCTCCTTCACGTTTTCCAGCAACGTGTATAGCGCGCGCCGGGAAAAGTCATCGCAGTCGAACGGAATCAGGCAACGCTCGACGGCGATCAGCGCGGAGCGGCTGTAGAAGTTCAATGCAGGCGGCGTGTCGATGTAAATCGCATCGTACATGTCGAGCTCGTTGAGCGCATCGCGCAGCTTGTAGATCTTGTAGCGCGACTCCAGCTTGCCGTGCAAGGTGTCCAGATCCGCATGCCCGGGCATGATGTCCAGGTTCTCAAACGGTGTCGGATGAATGAACGAGGTCACTTCCGGGGGCCGGAAGCTGAATGTCAACGCGGTTTCAAAGAAGCCGGCTACAGTGGGATGCGTCTCGCTGGCTCGCGCGCCGAGCAGGTATTGCGTTGAATTCGCCTGGCCATCGAGGTCGATGACCAGCGTGCGCATGCCTTCGCTGGCGCTCACGGCCGCCAGGTTACAGACGATTGTCGATTTACCAACGCCGCCTTTCTGATTGAATACAACACGCCGCATGCTCGCCCCTTGAACGCAAATTGGCCCAAAGGCAGCAGCTTACCTGAACATTATTGCTGGCTGATGGCCATCAGATTGGGGCCAGTACCGGTCGTGAGGCAGCGGCAGGCTTTCGCAGACCGCCGCGTTCATCCCCGCCGCAGAACGACGTGCGCCGCTTTTTCGGTGCTCACGTGCTCCACGCATCGATAGCCCAGCTCGACCATGTCCATATCGGCGAACAGGCGCTCACCCGACCCGAGCAGCACCGGCGAAATCGCAATGTGCAACTCGTCGATCAGCCGCGCCCTCAAATACTGCTGAATGACCGCCACGCCGCCGCCGATCCGCACGTCCTTGCCGTTTGCCGCCACCTTCGCACGCTCGAGCGCGGCCTGAATCCCCTCGGTGACGAAGTGAAAGACCGTGCCGCCCTCCATCACGATCGATTCACGGGGGTAATGTGTCAGCACGAAAACGGGGACGTGGTAAGGCGGATTCGCTCCCCACCAACCCTTCCAGGTATCGTCCGGCCACGGCCCGCGCACGGGTCCGAACATGTTCCGCCCCAGAATCCACGCGCCGACGTTTTCGAAGCTGCGCGCCGCGAAATCCTCGTCGATCCCCGTGGATCCGCCCTCCTGCCCGAACATGCGCTGGAACGTTCGCGTCGCGAATGCCCACTCGTGCAACGCCATTCCGCCAACACCAAGCGGATTCTCCAGGCTTTGCCGCGGCCCCGCACCATAGCCATCGATCGAGATCGAGAATGCGCTCACTTGCACTTTGCTCATCGCCACTCTCCTGTCGCTACAATTCCAGGGTTTGCGTAGCCGCCGGGCCTTCACGAGCCTTGCAGTATAGGCCGCGCCAGTCTCACGCGGCCGGCTCTGTCGCACGAACGAGCGGACTATTCGCGATGGCAGAATAGCGCCATCGGGAAACAGGCGGACTGTTTGCCAACGCGGCGCTCAGGAACACAAATTGCTCAGCCGGGCCACTGAATTTTTGGGAAGTTAGTGCAATGAACTCATCGAAAGGCGATTCGAGCCGGCCTGACGTGCTGATTATCGGCGGCGGACCCGCCGGCGCAACGGCGGCGGCCTTCCTCGCCATGAAAGGACGCGACGTCGTGCTCGTGGAGAAGGAAGCGCACCCGCGCTTTCATATCGGCGAAAGCCTGCTGCCACGCAACCTCGACATTTTCGAGCGGCTCGGCGTGCTGGATCAGGTGCGGGAGATCGGTGTCCACAAGCCGGGTGCGGAGTTCGTCTCGGACCGTACGGGCCGCAGCTGCGCGTTTCCGTTCGGCAACGCCCTGAATCGCGACCGTACGCACGCCTGGCAAGTCCGGCGTGCGGACTTCGACGCCGTGTTGTTCAGAAACGCCGTCGCGCGCGGGGCCCAATGCTTCGAGCGGACCCGTGTCACCGAAGTCAAGCTCGACGATGCCGGCGGGCGTCACGTCGTGTCCGCGCAGGACGAATCGGGCGCCACGCGCGAATGGCATCCGCGCTATGTGCTCGACGCTTCGGGCCGCGATACGTTTCTCGCGTCGCGGATGAAGGTCAAGACCTCGAACAAGTACAACAACACGGCAGCCGTTTATGCGCATTTCACTGGCGTAACGCGCCGGGAAGGCGAGCTCGCGGGCTACATCAGCATTCACCTGGCGGAGGATGGCTGGTTCTGGCTGATCCCCCTGCCCGGCGACATCATGAGCATTGGCTTCGTCGGCAATCAATCGGCATGGAAGGAACGCAAGGGAACGCCCGCCGAATTGCTGACCGAGCGCATTGCTTCGAGCCCGACCGTCGCGGCTCGCGTGCAAGGCGCGCAGCGCGTATCGGACGTCTACAGCACGGCCAATTACAGCTATCGCGCGCGCGAAGGCAACGGTAACGGCTTTCTGATGATCGGCGACGCCTACGGATTCGTCGATCCGATGTTCTCGACCGGCGTCTTGATGGCGATGACGGGCGGCGACCTCGGCGCCGAGGTCGCCCACGTCTGGCTCGACGATCCCGCGCGCGGGATGAAGCTTGCGCAAGCCGCCAACAAGGAATTGTCCGAGGCCATGGACCGGATTAGCTGGCTGATCTATCGCGTGAACGATCCCGTCATGCGCACGCTTTTCATGGAGCCGTCCAATCGCTTGTGGATGCGGGACGGCGTCGTCAATCTGCTGGCAGGAAATCTCCGCGGAAGCTGGCGCGCCGCGCTCCCGGTGATGTGCTTCAAGGCCGTGTATCACGTGCTCTCGGCATTGCACCGCCGTGGCGTCGAGATTGCGCTGCCGGAGATGCCCGCGCCCGGCGCCTGATTGGCGCTATCCGCGTTTGCGCAGTGGCTCGAGCAGGCGCCTCAGGCCGTCATGGTCCATCTAGTCCATCAGCGCGGGCAGGTGGCCGTATCGATGCCACGGTGTGCTCGCGCACCCGCGTGATATCGAGGGTCTCCTGGTGAAATCTCGCGAGCGACTTGCGGTGCGTGACACTGACAATCGCCGCGTTCGGCAGCCGTTCGGTCAGCAGGCGATACAGCTGCAGTTCGCTCTCGCTGTCGAGCGCGCTCGTTGCTTCGTCGAGTAACAGGTAGTCGGGCTTGTGCATCAGCACGCGCGCAACCGCCAGCCGCTGCTGCTCGCCGGGCGACAGAATGCGCCACCACTGGCTGGATTCGTGCAATCGCCCGACATAGCCGGCAAGCTGGCACAGACGCAGCGCCTCGCGACATTGCTCGTCGCTGAAGCTCGCCGCCGCTGCCGGGTACGCGAGCACCGTCTTCAAGGTGCCGACCGGCAGGTAGCTTTGCTGCGGGATGAACATGATGCGCGCATTCACCGGCGCGTCGATCGAGCCGTTTCCGAACGGCCAGAGACCCGCCAGCGCGCGCAACAGCGTGCTTTTTCCCGAGCCGGACGGCCCGCGCACGAGCCAGCGTGAACCGGGCTTGACGGCGATGTCACGCACGCTCGCGAGCGTCTCGCCGTTGGGCAGCGCAAGCGTGAGATGGTGCGTGGCGAGCCGGCTCTCGTCGACGTAGTGCAGATTGATGCCGCCGTGCTCGGTTGCGGGCGACACCGATTCCTTCAAATGCGGTAGCTGCATGACGCGCCTGAACTCGCGCAGACGATTGACCGTGGCGCGCCATTGCACGAGCGTGTCGTAATTGTTGATGAACCACGAGAGCGATTCGCTAACCGAACTGAATGCGTCGGTGATTTGCATCAGCGTGCCGAAACTGAACACCCCTGCGAAATAACGCGGCGACGCCACGAAGATCGGAAAGATGTCGGCGATCTGACCGTAGAAGTTGAGCACGAAGCTATAACGCCGCGTGTACTTCATCACGCGCCACCAGTTGTCACGAATCCGGCCGAACAGATCCTGGGCGTTCGATGCCTCGACCCGCATGCCGTCGTACAAGGCAATCTGCTCGGCGTTTTCGCGCAGACGGATCAGGCCGAACCGGAAATCCGCCTCGACGCGCTGCAACTGGTAGTTGATCGACACGAGCGGGTGACCGACCTTGTTGGTCAGCACGGAGCCGGCAATCGCATAGATGACGGCCGCCCAGAACATGTAGCCGGGAATCTGGACGGGTGTCCCACCCACCACGACGGCCAGCGCGCCCGCCGTGCTCCACAGGATGGTCGAGAACCAGACGAGAGTCTCGAGCGTCGAGAGCAGGTCGAGCGTGAGCGAAAGCGTGGTGTTGGCGAACGAGTCGAGGTCGACGGCAATCCGTTGATCGGGATTGTCGGTGAGGCGGTCGCGCTCGATGCGGTAGAAGGTGCCGTCGCCGAGCCATTCCTGCACGTAGCGCGTGGTCAGCCATTGGCGCCACCGGAAGCCGAGCATCTGGCGCAGATAGCGGTTATAGACGGAGATCGCGACGAACGCGAAGGCGAGCGCGCTAAAGAGCAGCATCAGCTGCGGAAATTCGCGTACGTTCCGGCCTTCCAGCGCGTTGTAGAAGTCGCGGTTCCACGTGTTCAAGCGGGCGTTGATGCCGACCAGAAACAGATCCATCGCGATGATCGCGATCAGCAGGCCCCACGCGGTGCGGCGTTCCTCGGAGACCCAGTACGGTCTGATCAGGCTCCAGGCCGAGATATTGTCGGGTTGCCCGGATGCTGGGCCAGAAGTTGGATGGCTCATGAGCGCCCCCTGACGCGCGGTGGATCCGGACCGAGTGCACGGCGTGATGGTCCGCTGTGCGCATGCAAGGCGGTCGTGCAAGCGGCGTTTGCGTGCGCGCTTTCGAGCCTCGTCAGGTGCATCCAGCGGACATGGGGGTCATTGTAGGGTGCGATCGGTCCGGGCGCGCACGGCGCGTACGGTGCCGGGACGCCGCGTACGGCGCGTGCGGTGCGTGCGGTGCCGGGACGCCGCGCGCCCGATCGTAGGCCGTGCGGCCGACGGACGGCCAACAGAGGAACCGCTTCGGTCACGGCCCCACCCGGCGGCAACGCCATTGCGATTACTGCGGTCTGCAATTGCGATAGCGGCATTCCCCAGGTTGAGCCGTGCGCAAATCCTCATAGCCTGGAGGTTGCGTGATCCTCCCTGGCGCCGGGCACGTCACGTTACAACGTCCCTGGATTGGATGGCGAGGGCATCTTTGGTGGCAACTGTGCACCCCACAGACGCGTCAACATGCGACGCAAGGGTGCCCTAAGAGGCACGATCACCTTTTCCTGGAGAAGAACCGACGCAAAGAGAATCATGACGAGATAGACCGGATAGGCCGAAAAATGCGGCGACATTACACGTGCCTCGCCGGCGCATAAATGAAATCGATGAAAGCAGGACAGAAGCGGGTACGGAATTTCCAACCCCTTCTCAACTTTCAGAAATAAAGTAAAAAGCGGTATTTGCAGAGCGAAGATAGACAAAGAAGCGTTTCCGAGCCGCCTGGCCCATCTGGCAGCACGCGCTGATGCACCTTGTAGCACGCTGGCGGCAACGAATATCAAGGCGATTTGCGCGGGAAAAATTGCGCCGTTATGGAGGAGGATCTCCCAGGATGGCGAAGCATCCGCGAACAGATAAGCGGCGCCAACGTAAAATGCTGTTAGCGTGAGTATCACGATGCGCCGGTTGCGTGCGACGAACCCCGTGATCTGCTCAGCGTGTCCGGCGAATATGCCGTATGCGAGAATGCCCGCCAGAAATTCCGGAAGACGCAGCAATGGATTATTATGGAGCATCCCTATCGCCCACACTCCATACCAGCTGTTCGCGACAATGATGATCGCCGGAAGAAGACAGGCAGCCCACATCGCAATTAGCATCGTCCACTTGCGACGCATAGAGATCAAGCGGGGGGCGAGTATCGGAAAGAACAAATAGAAGAAAAACAGCGCCGACAAGGACCACGCCGGAACGTTGAATACCAGATAAAAAGGATTCCATGCCTGAAGTAACAAAACCTGCAAAACCGAATTGACTTCGACTTCCGCAGCGCTCATGACGTGCATCACCCCAGGTGCAGAACCAAGCGTATTCATTTCAACTTCATATGGGTGAGCACTCACGGCCATCAATGCAATTACCAGCAGAAACGTAATAATGTGTATAGGATAAAGATTGGTGAACCGATTGATAAAAAACATCGATGGGGAAATCGTTTTGCTCTCACCGCGCGCCGTTCCAACGTAAACATGCGACAGAATGAATCCGGATAAGATAAAAAATATACTGGTCGCACAACCGCCGAATCTAAACACTTGAGCCAGTGGCATCGCGTCGGCCTCCGCGTAAAAATAGAGCGTGTGGTACAGAACCAGATAGCATGCAAGAAAAAAACGCAGAACGTCCAGGCCGGGCAGCATTTTCTTCACTTTTATTTCCTTTGCGTCGCGGGTTAATGTGTTGGTCTCGCAAGCGACCGACAACTTTCATTTTCTCGACAAAATATTTCTGTTTGAAAGTTTGGTGAGACACGACTGCAGTGCAACATTTTGTCGTTATAAAATTCGCCGTCTGTGCGGTTTCATACCTTGTCACATCACAACCGTAACTTCTCAGCTACTGGCTCAACTTTCAGGTTGTGGCTTTCGGGGACCATACGATTGCGAGTTTGCTAACTTAAAGGATGGATTGGCAGACTCGTAATACGAACATTAGACAGCTTTCGGTCCTTCCGGGACCCAGCCAGATGGACACCCGGATATCGTGACCGAACGCCCTTCTAGCTGTCATCGGGCTTCCAGCGTCGATGGCGACTGCCGCACAGTAGCCCCTTCGCAATGGCCTGATCGATAAACTAGCTATTTCAGCCTCTCTCGACCAGGTCGGATTTCCCCATGCCCCTATCCGCTGAGTTTGAGTCTTTGATTGCGCACTCTTCGTGGTCTGCCAGCTTGACTGGCGCCCAACTCGCTCGCGTGCGTCAGGATTCGTATGAACGGGACTACCCGGCCGGCGCAACCGTGTGTCACCGTGGAGTCGTGGCGGATCATTGGCTCGGCGTGATCGACGGACTCGTGAAAGTCGATACCGTAACCAAAGGTGGTCGGCAGACCACCTTTGCCGGCGTGCCTGCGGGTTCCTGGTTTGGCGAGGGGGTTCTGTTGAAAGCCGAGCTGAGGCCGTATTCCGTGGTCACGCTGCGCGACAGCAAGATCGGATTTGTGCCACGCCACACGTTCGAGTGGCTGCTTGACGACAGCCACTCATTCTGCCGATTCCTGATCGATCAGCTCAACGCACGCTGCGGATATTACGTTGCGCTAATCGAGAACGCTCGCTTGCACGAAGCGCCGGCCCGTGTTGCATTCTGCCTCGCCGAACTGTTCAATCCGCAGCTTTTTCCGGCAACGAATCATACGCTCAACCTCTCGCAGGAGGAGATCGGCCGGCTGTCGGGTCTCTCCAGACAGAACACCAACCGCGCGCTCCACGAGCTTGCCGATGCGGGTTTATTGCGGATCGAATACGGCTCGGTCCGGATCCTCGACCTGACAGGGCTCCGCGACTACGCACGTGCCGACGATTGAAGCCGATGCTATACACGCGATAAATCAGCAATGGCCTCGCGACTTCCGGCTTGCTCCCGCAGTTTGAACTTCTGAATTTTTCCGGTGCCGGTCTTGGGCAGCACGCAGTACACAACGCGTGCCGGGCATTTGTAGTGTGCAAGCTGTTCGCGACAAAACGCAATGAGCTCCTGCTCGGTCGGCGCCATGACGCCCTGCTTGAGCTCGACGAACGCGCACGGCACCTCCCCCCATCTGGGGTCGGGCTGCGCCACGACCGCAGCAAAAAGCACGGCTGCATGGCGGTGCAAGACATCCTCCACCTCCACTGACGAGATGTTTTCGCCCCCCGAAATAATCACGTCCTTGGAACGGTCCGTGATCTGGATGTAGCCGTCCGGATGCACGACAGCGACATCGCCGGAGTGAAACCAGCCGCCCTTGAAGGCGTCGCGAGTCGCGGCTTCGTTCTTGAGGTAGCCTTTCATCAACACGTTGCCCTTCAGCAGCAACTCACCCTGCGTGTGTCCGTCGAACGGCACCGGCTCCAGCGTATCGGGATCGGCAACCCGCAGACCTTCGAGTCCGGCGGCCCGGTTGCCTTGCCGTGCCTTCAGGCGCGCCTGTTCTTCTATGGGTAACGATTGCCACTCCTCCCGGAAGAAGCAACTGACCGCCGTACCCATTGATTCGGTGATGCCGTAGACATGGTCGACGGTGAACCCGAACTCGCCAATGATCTTGAGCACCGTTGCCGGCGGCGGCGAGCCGGCGGTGCGAATTCGCACCGTGCGCGGCAGCGGCTCACATTCGGCAGCCGGCGAATTCGCCATCATTGAGAGGACGATGGGCGCCGCGCAGAAATGGTCGACCCCGAAGTCGCGAATCGCCGCGTAGATGCTTTCGGCCGAGACTTTGCGCAAGCAGACATGCGTGCCGCAGGCGGCCGTAATCGCCCACGTGAAGCACCATCCATTCGCATGGAACATGGGCAGCGTCCAAAGATAGACGGGTGCGTTCGGCACGCACCAATCGACCAGCTGCAGCATGCTCATCAGGTACGTCCCACGATGACTCGCCACCACGCCCTTCGGGTCGGATGTCGTTCCGGACGTGTAGTTCAGAGCGATGGCGTCCCATTCATCGAGCGGCCAAACGCCTTCGAAGCAGGGATCGCCCTCTGCGAGGAAAGCCTCGTATTCGAGCTCCCCGATCGAGGGTCCCGGTGGCGCCTCGAGATCGGCAATATCGATCACGAGCGGCTTGTCGTGGAGCGATTCAAGCGCCCCTGCGGCAAGCTCCGCGAATTCTCGGTCGACGAGCAGCGCTTTGCATTCGCTGTGACGCAGGATGAACCGCACGCCGTCTGCATCGAGCCTGCAATTGATCGTATTGAGCACCGCTCCGCTGAGCGGCACGCCAAAATGCGCTTCGATGACCGCTGGCGTATTCGGCGCAAGTATCGAAACGGTGTCGCCGCGCGTGATGCCCCGTCGCTCGAGTGCACTGGCGAGGCGCCGGCAACGATTGCGTGTCTCCTCCCAGGTCTGACGCAGCGCGCCGTGGACGATCGCAATCCGCTCCGGAAACTGCTCGGCACATCGATCGAGAAAGTGAAGCGGTGTCAGCGGCATATGGTTCGCTTCGTTGCGATCCAGTCCATGTACATAGCTAGCGGCATTCATCGTGTGTCTCCTCACCTGAACCTGTTGGTGCCAGGGCCTGCCATGACAAAACGTCCGGTTGACGCAGGCAGTCGGGGCATGCCCGGCGTGCGAGTCAATCTACGCGTTGCTTCGCGCCGCGACTGTCCCGAACGAGACATTTGATTTGGGAGCCTGATCTGGCTTTGGAACGTAGAGGGCGTCATCCCTTGACTCGTTCGCAACACTGTCTCGTAGAAGACAACTTTCCCTCTCCGGTCCTCGTAAGCTCGTGTCCAGAGCGCGTAGCCATATCCGCGTCGCTACGCTCACTCAACCCACGCAGGAGGAAAAGATGGAGAGAAACGGACCACCACCGACCACGGACCCCGATGTCTTGCGTCAAACCATAGAGTGGGCGCTCGTGTCTCGCCGCAGCATCAGGGCCTATTTGCCGACGCCGGTTCCCCAGGCGACGGTGGAGTCGATTCTGGACGTCGCCCGCTTTGCCGCCACGGGCGTCAACCTGCAACCATGGCGGGTGCACGTCGTGATGGGCGCGGCGAGACAACGGATCAGCGCGGCCATCCAGCGCGTGCACGACCTGCCCGAACTGGACGTGGCGCACCAGGACGCCTGGGATTACTACCCGCGCGAGTGGACCTCGCCGTACCTGGACAGAAAGCGCGCCGTTGGTTGGCAGTTATACGGGCTGCTTGGCATCGAGAAAGGCGACAAGGTGCGGATGCATGCCCAGCATGGCAGGAATTATCGATTCTTCGACGCGCCCGTCGGGCTGTTCTTCACGATCGATCGCGTCATGCAACAGGGCGGCCTGCTCGATTACGGCATGTTTCTGCAGAACATCATGATTGCGGCGCGCGCGCATGGCCTGAGCACGTGTCCTCAAGCAGCGTTCATGAAATACCACGCGTTGATCGCCGATGAACTGCGCCTCGCCCCCAACGAAATGCTGGTGGTCGGCATGAGTCTGGGTTACGCAGATCCTGCTTCTGCCGAAAACACGCTCGAGACAGAACGGGCACCCGTGGCGACATTCACGACATTCCATACGACCTAGCCGGCGCCGTTTTCGCACACGCAGCCTGACGCTACCGGGCACAGCTGCTCGATCTGCCGGCTAAAGTCACTGGCTGATCGCGACACTCACAAATTACCCATGTGGTGGCCAAGGTTCAGCTCGAATTCGCCTGCCTTACCAATACCCTGCTCAAGCAACTTGGGCATACGCTCGCGCGCACCCGGCCAGCCAAAAGTCTTGAAGAAAGTATTCTCGGTGGCCTGGAGTTGCGCTTCGTCCGGCAAGCCAATCTGGTTGATCGTTGCTTTGCAGGTGCTCAGCGCCTGCTTATCGAACGACAGAATGCGCTGGACAAAGTTGTCGACAAATGCATCGAGTTGAGCTTCGGGAACGGCGCGGTTGATCCAGCCGTACCGCTCTGCCGTTGTCGCATCGAAGTCATCGGCACCGAGAATGATTTCGAGCGCTCGCGCTCGTCCGACCAGAAGCGGCAAACGCTGCAATGCGCCGCCGCCCGGGATCAGGCCAGTCCCAACCTCGGGTTGACCAAAAATCGCTCGCTCCTGGCTCGCGAAGCGAATATCGCACGCGAGGGCGAATTCGCTTCCGCCGCCGCGGGCCCTGCCGCGGATGATGGCGATGCTAATGACATCACTGTGGGCGAGCCGGGTGGCGGCATCGATCCAGCGCGGAGTTCCGAAACGGCTGCGTGGCTCGGCAGTGCTGTAGTGGGCAATGAAGAAATCCGGATTTGCGCTCTCGATGGTTACCACCTTGAGCGACGGGTCAGTTTCGATCTCGCCGACGAGGTCGTAGAACTCGTCGTACATATCATCGGTAAAGGCGTTGATCGGGGGATTATTCAGCGTGACCCGCCAATGTCCCTGAGTTGTCTTGTCGACAGCGATTTTCTTTTGGACGTCGCTCATGGTGTCTCCTTCAATAAGCAGATCATCTGGATGACTTATTTACTTATCCCATCGGCCCGCGATGGCTTTCCGTTCAATATCTTTCGCGTAGAGCGGAGCTTCTTCCGAGTTGTGCAGGCTAATCGCCTTACCAGCGAAGGCTCGAGCCTGTTCAAGCGTGATGCCGCGCTGCTTGAGTGCGTCGAGATAGCCTGGCGCGACATGAAGCTCGATGCGGTTCATGAACCTGGTGGTCATCGCGTCGACAGCTTCTGCGATGAACTCCCAGATGACGATCACCTTGGTCCGGTCGTCAATCGTCGGACCGGTCGAATCGGATACCGATACCAGCCGGCAATGCGATCTTTCGGAAATATCCTCGACGTAGTGCAGAGAAGTGACAAGAATTTGCGCTTGCCTTCTGGAAGCCTATATAAATCGATGAAGTCGCATTCCTTCACAATGCGGACGCAGAGCCGTCGCGTAAGTATGTGCCTGCGCGATTCGCGGGGAGTTGGATGAAATGCCGTGTTTCAGCCGACCGGTATGCACAAAGGCCCCGATATTCAATGTCGCGTGCAACCTGGTTGCACGCTCAACAATCAGCCACGCAATATTGAAGGACCCTGCGCAACATACGTCTGCAGCAAATGATGAGCGATGGCAAATGGCTTGGGCGCGGAAAGTCCGCTCGCATGCGTGCCCGCGAGCATCGCCGCGGCTTCGGAGCGGGAGAACCAGCGCGCGTCTTCGAGTTCCGCGGTATCGACGACGATTTCCATATCGCTCGCCTGAGCGAAGCAGCCGATCATTAGCGACGAAGGAAACGGCCACGGCTGCGACGCGAAGTAGACGACCTGTGTGCACTTCACGCGAGTTTCCTCGAGCACCTCGCGGCGCACTGCGTCTTCCACCGTCTCGCCGGGCTCGACGAAGCCCGCGAGCGCCGAGTACATTCCGGCGGCGAATTGCCGTTGACGTCCGAGCAGGCATCGCTCGCCGTCTATCCCCAGCATGATCACGACCGGGTCGACTCGCGGAAAGTGGCGGGCGCCACAGGCATCGCAGATTCGCTGCCAGCCGGCGGCAGTGGCGCGGCTCGTTGAGCCGCAGTTGGCGCAGAAGGAATGGCGGTGATGCCAGTCGAGCATCGACTTCGCCTGGCCCAGCATGCCCAGGGACTCTGGACAGACGAGGCCTTGCAGGGCGATCGAGCGCAGATCGACCCGATGGTAGACCGTGCCAGGCGACAAGTCCGCTAGTTCGAGGCCGAGCTTGAAGCCGAGCGCGAAACGTCCGCTGCCATCGCTCTCCTGCCCGAGGAAGACGCTGTGAAGCGGTTGACCGAAAGTGGCCGCTTCGCTCGCCAGGAACCACGGGTCGTGCTCACTGCCGCGTTTGAGCAAGGGGATATCGGCTTCGAACACGAGAAAGCGAGCGGACGGGGCGCTGCGCAGAGACTCGATGAAGGCGTGATCGTTGCGTCTTTCGGAGCAGCGATCGAGCGGATTGTCATTGAAGCCGATGGATGCGGAAGAGGCGGTCATCATCAACGTGGCAATGCGGGTATAGGCGGTGCGTAAGTATGGCACGGCATTCCGCCAGGCGCCGCGAGCCCGGCGAATGTCTACCGGTCAAGCACCCGAAGGGGCACTCCGATCCACCGCGGGCACTCGGGCTAGCTCTCGTTATGCGCGACGGTAATACGGCGACGGGTGCGGGCCTCGACGTCGTACACGTTGAAGTCATTCATCGTTCTGCCATAGATGTGCAGGCTGACTGCGCGAGCGCGCTCTTTGGGTACGCCGGTAACGTGAATGTGATCGGGATTGGGTACGAAGCTGGTCACGGAACCGCGCCGTAGCAGGACGATGCCCCCACGCACCAGGTCGATTTCTTCGTCGGATCCGCGATCGGGTGACAGCCGCACATAGCTACGTTCCTCCAGAACGCCCTCAAGCACGCCAACGACACCCCAACTGCCGTGGTCATGCACGGGCGTCCACTGACCCGGAAGCCAAACGAGCGAGTACAGCGAAAGACCTTTATCCGGGGCCTCGTAGATGAGGTTGCGGGTATAGCTCACGTCGCTGCTTCGATAGTGATGGGGTTGCAGAAACGTATCGGCATTGTCGAGCAGATCGAGCATCAACGGCGCGAGCGCGAGCACACAGTCGGCCGGGGTCGACTGTAGATGGCTTTGAGCGGTGGCCTGGTTGAAGAAGCTTTCGAGAACGTGAGAGGTCGTGGACAATTCGTGCCTCCGGCCGGTTTGAGGGCGACCCGCGACGCCAGGCCGCCAACAGCGCGACCCGCGCCGCTGGCTGGCCGTCATCGGCGCTATGTCGGCTGCTTCGTGGTGCGCAAGTAGGGCTTGATCGTCTTGAAGCCCGGGAAGGTCTTCTCGGCTTCTTCGTTGCTGACCGCCGGTGTGATGATGACATCTTCTCCTTGTTTCCAGTTCACCGGCGTCGCCACTTTGTGCCTGGCGGTGAGCTGCATCGAATCGAGCACACGCAGGATCTCGTCGAAATTGCGGCCAGTTGTCATCGGGTAGGTCAGCATCAGCTTGATGCGCTTGTCCGGGCCGATGATGAACACCGAGCGCACCGTTGCATTGGTGGCGGCAGTGCGGCCTTCAGACGTGCCCTCTTCCTCCGCGGGCAACATGTTGTACAGCTTCGCAACGGCAAGATCGGTATCGCCGATCATCGGGTAGTTGACCTTGGCGCCCTGCGTTTCTTCGATATCGGCCACCCATTTGCCATGGCTTTCGACTGCATCGACCGACAGGCCAATCAGCCTGGCGTTGCGGCGCGTGAACTCCGGCTCGATGCGGGCCATGTAGCCCAGTTCGGTCGTGCAGACCGGGGTGAAGTCCTTGGGGTGCGAGAACAGGATGGCCCATTGATCGCCGATCCAGGCGTGGAAATCAATCGTCCCCTGGGTGGTATGGGCGGTGAAGTTGGGTGCGATGTCATTGATGCGGAGCGACATGGTAGTTTCCCCCATGAAGTGCGTGGGTTTGAACGAAGGAGCCAGGCGTGCGTGGTGCGATGCAGTCCAGGTGCTTGCGGATGTGCTTGCGGCAGCTGACGAAGCCTTCTCGCCAAAACCAAGGATATCGGTTACAGGCATCCTGGAACACGGTCAAAATTGACTGATTGACTTTCTTTACACCCAGGTGGTGCAATGCGCCTATGCCTGACTTTCGTCTGCTATTGATCGATGACCACGCCTTGTTTCGCGAAGGGCTCTGCCTGGTCCTGGGCCAGCATTTTCCTGAGGCGAGCATTGTCGAAGCGATCTCCGTGACCCAGGCGATTAACCTGGTGAAGGATACGCCTGATGTGATCCTTCTGGACATCCTGTTGCAGGGGCCGGACGGCATCGAAGGCGTAGCGATATTTCGTCAGCGCTGGCCTCGAGTGCCGGTGATCATGCTGTCGTCGATGGCAGCGCCTGAGACTATTGCGCAAGCTTTGGAACGCGGTGCGTTTGCATTCGTCTCGAAAGCCGACAGCAGTGCTGCAATTGTTCATACTGTTGAGCGCGCCCTTGTGGCGACCGAAGCGGGCATCGCTCGCAATAGCGCGGTTTCCCGCGCAGGCGAGAATCCGTTGATCAGGCTGACTGCCCGGCAGTCGGAAGTTCTGCAGCTTCTATGCGATGGATTGCCAAACAAGGTCATAGCCAAACGCATGTCACTATCCGAATTCACCGTGCGTGGCCATGTGCAGGCCATTTTTGGCCTGTTGGGCGTCACCAGTCGCACCCAGGCCATCGTCTCTGCGCGCAAGCATGGGCTGGTCGCCTGACTTGCGAAAACTCTGGCAGTTGCCGGAGGACCGCCTGCTGGTCGAGCAGTTGCGGCTGTTGTACGGCAACGTGGGCGTGTCCGTCCTCCCGGCAATCTTATTGGCGCTGTTGCTGGTTTACGCCCTGCAAAATGATGTGAACTACCGCGCCTTGATGCTCTGGTGCCCAGCCGTCATTTTTTCCAAGCTCTACGCTGCATTCGACGCTCGCAAGCGTCTGGCCAGTGTCATCGCACCCGCTCAGGCCCGCAAGCTGGTCATCAACCTGGTCGTCATGCATGCCGTGGATGGCATTGCATGGGGGGCACTGGCCTGGGTCGCCCTGGGGAGTGCGACCACGACCGGAAGCATCATGGTGCTTGCGGTACTGACGGGCATATTGGGCAGCTCCATGTCCTTGCTTGCCCCGGTATTGCCCGCCTTCTTCTCATTCTCGTTGGCCGTGATACTGCTGGCGACGTCGTGGCTATGGCTGTCGGGCGACTCAGCTTATCGGGCGCTGTCACTGACCGGATGGCTCTACGCGGTCAGCCTGGTTGGGCAGGCCCGTAACAGCAATGTCGCGGCGTTGGCCGCCATCAGGCTGCGCTTCGAGAATCTCGACCTGATCAGGGCCGCGGAGGACGCCAGGCGCACGGCTGAATATGCAAATCTGGCCAAAACCAAGTTTCTCGCCGCCGCCAGCCACGACCTGCGTCAACCGATTCACGCGCAGGGCTTGTTTCTTGATGTGCTGGCGCACAGCGGACTCTCGAAGCATCAAAGTGACGTGCTGCACAGCGCCCAATCCGCCTGGCAGGCATCCAGTGACATGCTTGATGCATTGCTCGACTTTTCCCGCATTGAAGCCGGCGTGGTTCAGCCATGCCCCCTACCCTTCGATCTACAGGGCCTGTTGAACAAAGTCGAGAATGACCTGGCGCCGCTGGCCGATGCCAAAGGCCTGGTCTATCGTTCGCGCGAGACCAGCGTGACGGTGGACTCCGATGCCCGCCTGGTTGAAATGGTTTTACGCAACCTGGTCTCAAATGCGATCCGCTACACGGCGCATGGTGGCGTTTTGGTAGCGTGCCGTCGCCGGGCGCAGCATGTCCAGGTGGAGGTTTGGGACACTGGGGTGGGCATTGCGGCGGATGATCAGCAAGATATCTTTCGCGAGTTTCATCAGCTGGGTAATCCAGAACGGGACCGCAACAAGGGGCTGGGGCTGGGCCTGGCTATCGTACAGGGCTTGTCTACCGCAATGAACCTGGAGCTCTCGCTTTCTTCGCGACCCGGTAAAGGGAGCGTATTCAAGTTCGTCTTGCCATTGACTGAACTGGATTCGCCGCTGCAAGCGCCGGGGCCGCTCGGTACGTTGCCCAAAGACTTGCGTGTGCTGGTGATCGACGATGACGAAGCGGTCTGTTCGGGCATGGTGCGTTTGTTGGAGAGCTGGGGATGCCAATGTCAAGCGACGAGCTCTGTTAGCGACGCGATAGCTGCTGCACGTGTGTACGCACCGTCGATCATCATCAGCGACTATCGACTTCGTGAACAACAGACCGGGGCACAAGTCATTGGTGCTTTGCGCGCCGCAGCAGGGATGAATCTACCGGCATTGATTATCACGGGAGATACGGCTCCCGAGCGACTTCGCGAAGCGTCCGCAAGTGGCGACCCACTGCTGCACAAGCCTGTTAAGCCCGAACAGCTCTATCAAACATTGATGAGACTTGTTGCTTGAATTCGGCACGCGTCTCGGCATGGGTCATGCTTGAGCAGGCGACAGGCCAAATAGCCGAGCGCTACGCACGCGAACAGGTTGCATGGTCTGGCGGCTAGCGCGATCCATATCGCACTCCAGCAAGGCGGCGGTTCGACGTTGAGCTTGTCACGACCGACGCCAGCCCCTCGCGAACGCCCGCTGGTTGCGAACACCGATTTCGCGCCCGCGGTGGCCAGCCGGCAATTTCCGGGGTGGACCTGCCCGTCGGCCGGGAAGCCGTCACGGGCTCCTTGGGGTCGGCTACGGAAACTCGAGGCTGAGATGCCGCGACGAACCGTCTGAACTTTATTCAGACTGCCTGTTGGGGCTATTGCGCTCGAAGCTATGTGCGACGGGCCACACATCACTGGAAGTCGACCGACCTGGTCGCCTAAGCTTTCTTTAACTACGCAGGGATTCACGGTCGCATCACGCCGTGGACAACCCGGTGTCTCGCAACCGTAGCGCATGCAGTGCGGTAACCGCCTTGCCTCACACGTTATTTTGGACATGGGATACCGCCAGGAGCGGAGGCCCTATGAAGGATCACGATCCGTCAGAGTCGTCGGCGGCCGGGAATGTGAGCGACGCCTCGCGCCGCCGCTTCCTCCTCAACAGCGTCGCGACGGGCGCCGGGGCACTCGTTGCCGCCAGCGGCGCGCTGCCCAGTGCGCTTGCCGCAGCGGCATCCACCGCCCCACCGCGCGGCAAGCAACCGAACTTCCTGATCCTGATGTGCGACGAAAACCGCTTTCCACCGGTCTACGAGTCGCCGCAGACCCGGGCTTACCGGCAAGACTATCTCAAGACGCAGGACCTGCTGCGCCGCAACGGCGTGGACTTTCAACGCCACTACGCGGCGTCGGTCGCATGCACGCCCAGCCGCGCGTCGATCTACACGGGACAGTACCCCTCGCTGCACGGCGTCTCCCAGACGACCGGCGCAGCCAAGGAGTCCTTCGATCCGGACGTGTTCTGGCTCGACCCCGACAGCGTCCCCACCCTTGGGGATTACTTTCGCGCCGCAGGTTACGACACATACTGGCGCGGCAAGTGGCACGCCTCGGACGCCGACATGCTGATCCCGGGCACACACAGTCAGTTCCTGAGCTATGACTCGAAGACTGGCGCCCCCGACAGCGACGCTCAAGCGCTCTATAGCAACTCCGATCGCCTCGATCGCTTTGGATTCAGCGGCTGGATCGGTCCCGAGCCGCACGGAAAATCGCCGCTCAATAGCGGCTCTTCGGTGCCTCCTGGCCAACAAGGTCGCGACGTCGGTTTCGCGCAGCAGGCCAGAGACCTGATCCAGCAACTCGAGCGCGACAATAGCGGGAAGCCGTGGTTCATCGTGTCTTCGTTCGTCAATCCGCACGACATCACACTCTGGGGTCTGTGGGCAAACCTCCATCAGGCCGGAGACTTCTTTTTCCCCATCCACCGCTACGTGCCGGACGAACTGTTCGACCCGGTGCGATTCAAGCAGACGCAGAACGACGATCTGTCGACCAAGCCCTCGGCGCAGGCGTCCTATCAGAAAAGCTACGCACTGTGGATGCAGCCAATCTTCAAGGACCCGACGACGCTCGCGAGATACTTCCGCTATTACTACCAGTTGCTGAAGAACGTCGATGATCAGATGATGACCGTCTTCAAGGTGCTGCTCGCCTCGAGGTTCGCCGAGGACACGATCGTCATTTTCACTTCCGACCACGGCGATCTTCTCGGCTCGCATTTCAACATGCATCAGAAGTGGTACACGGCCTACGACGAGGCGATCCGCGTACCGCTGATCATCTACAACCGGGCACTGTTTCCGAATCCACGAACGGTCGACACGCTGACCAGTCACGTGGATCTCCTGCCGACACTGCTCGGACTCGCGGGCATCGACCCCGAGCCGATCCGCAAGCAACTCGCCGAAGATCACACCGATGCGCTGCCGCTGGTCGGTCGTAATCTTGCGCCGCTTGTGGTGGGCGAAGTGACGCCGGAAAGCGTCAACGAACCGCTCTATTTCATGACCGACGATGATCCGAGCCGCGGGCTCAACCAGGACAACTGGACCGGTATCGGCTACAACTCCGTCTTGCAACCGAATCACCTGGAATCGGTGATCGCCCGTCTCGCGGACGGCAACGTCTGGAAGTTCACGCATTACTTCGACAATCCGCAATTCTGGAGCACGCCGGGCGACCCCGGCGATCGCAACGATCCCAGTTACCCGAACGTCGACGACGTGGTGTTTCGGCGGGTGGAGCCGGTCCCCGACCCGCCCCCGTATCGCCGGCCGGACGTGGGTCCACAACCGATTGCCTACACGGTCACGGTCAAGTCGACGCCGCGCCACCACGAATACGAAATGTACAACGTCAGCGAGGACCCCATGGAACTCTCCAACCTCATTGACGACGTGCAGTATGAGGCGCAGCGGCGCCAACTCGCAAAACTGCTGGACCAGCAGCGATGCGCAAAGCGGCTCGTGCCACAGAGTGGGACAGTTCCAGGACAGCCGACGCCGAGCGACTGTGAATCCTGATTCGCCTTGTGACGAAACCAAAGCTGACCGAAGTGTGGGGGCGCCGAAGAGCCGGCGTGGATGACCGTGGCTCCTGGTTAGCTGCCTTTGGATGCGCGACGACACGAGCGTCTGCGACGCGGCGATTGTCGAAAAGTTTGTCGAGTGTCGCTGCAGTTCGCAGCGGCCATGAAGCGACTCAATGCGCTTGCCCCTGGGAGCGATGCTGCGCGCTCAGAACCTGAAAATGCTTCAGGGCATGGTCCACGAACGCCGATACGGCGAGCGGAATCTGCTGCCGGCTTGGAAACACAGCGTAGAGATCGCCCGCGCCGCGGCTCAATCGCGGTAGCACACGCTGAAGCGTTCCCGCGTATAACTCCGCTGCCGCAACCGCTTCCGGCAGCAGGGCGATGCCCAGTCCCGCCAGCGCGGCATGCAGCACGGCGCGCGCCTGATTGGCGGCGAAGCGGCCTGAGACCACTACCTCGGGCACGCCATCCAGGCGCCACGTTAGCGGCCCGGGTTCGGTTCCCAGGATTACGCAGTCATGGGTCGCCAGTTCGTGCACCTTCGTCGGCGCGCCACGCCGTGCCAGGTACGCTGGGCTCGCCACCAGAATGAACTTCTGCAGCAACATGCGGCGTGCCGCCGGTTTCGGATCAAACATGTTGCCGCCGCGGAACGCCACATCGATGTTTTCGGCGATCAGGTCCGCCTTGGCGTCGTTGAGTACGAATTGCAGACGGACTTGCGGATACAGCTCCAGGAATTCGCTGATCCAGTCGATGGCGAACGCATCGAAGAAGCCGGCCGGCGCGGCCACCCGGATCAGGCCGGCTGGCACCTGGCTGCTGTTGATCATCGCCTGTTGAGCCTGTGCCAGTTCCGACACGGCGCCGGCGCATCTGTCATAGAAGGCTTGGCCGGCAACGGTCAGCGACAGCTTGCGTGTCGAGCGCTGCAGCAGCCGGCTACCGAGACGCGCTTCCAGCCCGGCCACCTGCCGGCTGATGGTGCTGGCTGGCACGCCCAGGCGCCGCCCCGCGCCGACGAAACTGGTGGCGCGCACCACCTCGACGAACACAGCGACCTCGTTGAGATCGAGCATAGGATTCCATCGTTTGATGAATGATTCTGATGCAATTGTACCGTCTAGTCATGCAATACCGCACTGCTTAAGCTAGTGGAACGCGCCCTCGGCCCGTTTGTGCACATCCTGACCACGCCTCCTCCCAAATGGCGGCGCTCCTGGACCAGGCCGGCGGCCGAGTTGAGCGCCAGCCCAGCGCCATCGAGCTGGAGGGCGCACGCCATCAGGGCCCGCTCATCGCTCAGACCGCCAACAAGCTGTTCGGCTGAAGTCAACCCACATGGAGCACAGCATGAACACCACGAAGAAACCGACTGATTCGATTCTTACGCCTGAAGGCTGGACCTGGCAGGACGAGCACGCATTTGTTCAGGGGCGCGTTGTCCCGGCAGGTGCGCGGACGATCTATGTTGCGGGACAGGCGTCGGTCGATCCCAAGGGAAAGGTTCTCCACGCCGGAGACATGGGCGCACAAATCGTCCAGTGCTTCGCGAACCTCGAAACCGTGCTCGCAGAAGCAGGCGCGACATTGGCGAACGTTGTGCGCGTCATGTACCTGACTCCGCATATGAAGGCGTTCTTCGCCGTCGAACAGGTACTCAACCATTACCTGCTGGAACGCAACTGCTATCCGACGTCCGTGCTGCTCGGTGTACAGACGCTTGCCGACCCGGACTTCATGTTCGAAGTCGAAGCGATTGCAGTCGTCTAAGTTTCACGTGACCCTATCGCTCTGGCCGTGCAACCGAGCCTTGAGCGCGAAAAATCGCGCTGGAAATATGCGCGCCTACGCCTCAAGCCCCTGTAAAAGCTTGTCCAGCAGACGATCGAGCTGCTCGCGCTCCCGCGCGCTCAACGCCTTCAACGCATCCTGCTCGTTGGCAATATGATGCGGCAGGATTTCGTCGATCAGATCGGCGCCTTTTTGCGTCAGACAGACATCTACGCTGCGTCGATCCCTGGCCGAGGCTCGCCTTTCGATGAGCCCCGAGCGCTCGAGCCGGTCAAGCCGGCTCGTCATCGCGCCTGACGACAGCATCAGCGCCTCGTACAGTTCGGTAGGCGTGAGCTGGTAGGGCGCACCCGCACGGCGCAATGCCGCGATGACGTCGAACTCCCCTGTCTGCAAGCCGAATTGCGCCGCGAGCGGCATCAGCCGGGTGCGCTCGATCAGATGCGTCGCCTCCATCAGCCGCCCGACCGTCGCCATGACATTCGCGTCGATGTCGGGTCTCTCCTTGCGCCATTGCTCAGCCGCGCGTTTGGCTCGCCCCATCTCTACCCCTCCCATGCGATTTTCTTGACGTCAAGATATCAGCTTGCGTCCGCGTTGTAACCAGGTTAGTTTACTCGATATCAAGATACTTTATATCGAGTTATATGGCGCATCGAAAAACTGCGCATGGACCACGCGAGGCAACCAGAATGGCTTACTACATTCATGAACAACGCCGTAACTACTATGTCGAATTCGGTCATGGCCGCCCCATCGTGCTGTTGCACGGCATCGGAAATTCAGGCCGCGCGTGGAGCCCGCAGATCGCGCCGCTCGTCGCAGCCGGGTTTCGCGTGATCGTTCCGGATCATGCCGGTCATGGCGCGTCGGCGCGAATTGACGCGCCACTCGGCATTGCGGATCTCGCGGGCGATGTCGTTGCCCTGCTCGATCATCTGGAGATCGAAAGCGCCACGATTGTCGGGCTTTCGCTAGGTGGGCTGATTGCCATCGAGCTTGCGCTCGCCGCTCCCACACGAGTCGACAAGCTGGTGCTGGCGAACAGTTTCCCTTCGACCGCAACGGATGCCTTTCGCGCACTCGCCGATCAATGGGCCAATACGTTTCGCAGTGCAGACGGCCCGGTCAAGCGCTTCGAAGGCGCGTGGCCCTTGAACGTCAGTGCAGCTTTCCAGGCAAGCGACGCGGGCCTTGCCACCTGGCAGTCGTGGCATGCCATCGCCGCGATGTCCGATGGCAGATCGCTGGCGTATATCGCACAAGGCATCGTCGGCTACGACGCGAGCACTCGGCTGGCGGCTATCGCGAAGCCCACATTGGTCATTGCCGGCAGTGACGATCGCATCTCGCCACCGTCGATAGGCCAGGCGATGAGCGCCCAGATTCGCATGGCCAGATTCGTGGAGATTCGGAATGCAGCCCATATCTCCAACGTCGACTCCGCCAACGTTTTCAACGAGGCGCTCGCTGCTTTTCTGACCGCTTGAACTGACACGCGTGCCGTAGACGACCGACGTCGAAACGTTCAGCTCGCTCCATGGATGAAGCAGATCCATCCAGGGACTGAGCACGGTACGTCCGTCTCGAGCCCGTCAAGTTCCGATGTCCACGGCCGCAGCGACGCGGCCGGCGACTGCTTTCTATTACACGAGATGTAATTGGCGAGGCCCCGGCGTATCACTAACCTTCAGTTGTCGTGTGATCCCCCCTTGACGCACGCATCCCCCTCTCAAGGAAATATCATGGCTAACTTTCCCATCTATACGCTCGAGTCGGCACCGGAAGCCTCGAAGCCGGCACTGAACGGTCTCGCTGAAGCATTCGGCATGGTCCCTAACATTGCCGGCGCCATCGCCGGTTCGCCGAAGCTGATCAACGGCCTGGTGGGCGTATTCCAGCAAGCTCACGGCGGCAGCTTCACGGAAGCACAAGTCCAGACCCTGCTGCTCACGAACGCGGTCACCAACGGCTGCACCTGGGCGGTCGCGTTTCACTCCTTCCTCGCACTCAAGGAAGGGCTCAGCGAAGCCGACGTGCAGGCCATCCGTGCGCGTCGTCTGCCAGACGATCGGAAGCTCGCAGCACTCTCGCATCTCGCGCGCACGCTGATCGACAAGCGCGGCCGTCTCGACGATGAGGACATCGCGTCATTCACGGCCGCCGGTTTCGACCAGGCACTGGTGCTCGACGTGATCCTGGTTGTTGCCGCTTCGACCATGACGAACTACGCCGGCAGCGTCACCAACCCGCCACTCGAAGCGGCATTCCAGCCCTACGCATGGCAGGCGTAAGGCCGAGGCCGAAGCGCTGAATCGCAACCCGGGAGGCGGTAGTCAATTGCACCGTCTATTGCGACGCCGCTACCCCCTCCCCCTTTCCTCTTCCCGGAAAGGGGGCTTTTAGTGACTTGATAGCCGCGATCTACCGTTGGAGAACATAAGTGGACGATCTTCGAACCAGGGCGCTCTATCATCCGCTGATAGCCGCGGCCACTATCTACCTCACTGAGGTCATGGTCAGTGTCGACTCGAGCGTGGGCGGCGCACTCGTCGTCCTGGCGGGTGGCCTTGCGCTACAACTCTATCGCAGCTTCACGCGAGGCAAGTACTGCGTCGAGTAAGGATGCCATCCGACCCAATGCAGACACCCATGCGTTGCACGCCGTTACGTTGCCTTGTTGACATCGTTGCAAGGCTCATCGATGCCCGGCACATGGCCGCTAGCGGCTCGCTGTTCATCAATCGTGTCCTTTGCGCCCCTCCTCACATCAGCCACTATCGCCGCCTCACTACACGCTTCTTCTCCGGCAGCTGCGCGACACGAAGCTCGGACGAATCAAGAAAAAAATTCCGGTTACCGGCCATGCGCTCGACCATGAAGTCGATGAACGTCTTCACGCGCAGCGATTGTTCCGTTCGATGCTTGTAGTAGATAGTGATCGTGCCGTATTCAGTGACGTGCTGCATCAGCAAAGGAACGAGCCGGCCACTCCGGATATGCGTTGCGGCATTGAAGCTACCCAACTGCCCGATGCCGAGACCCGACAGCACGGCCTGCGTTTCCAGTTCCGTATCGTTCACGCAGATGGCGGCGGGCACGTCGCGATAGACGATTTCATCGCCGACACGAAACTGCCACTGTGCGAGCTTGCCCGTGTTCGCGCGCCGGTACCCGGTGCAGCGATGCTCAGAGAGTTCCTCGATGGTCCGCGGCGCGCCGTTGCGTTCGATGTAGTCCGGCGATGCGCACACGATCAGCTGAATGGGCACCAGCCGGCGTGCGATCGAGCCGCCCGACGGCGGCGGTCCACCGCGGAATCCCACGTCGGAGCGGTCGGTCACGAGGTCCGTGAATTGATCGTCGAATTGCACTTCGAGTTGCACGTTCTGATAGCGCTGCTGGAATTCCTCGAAATAGGGCCAAAGGACCGGGAGCCCGAGCGAGCGCGGCGCGCTCACGCGCAGCATGCCGGCCACGTCTTCTTTCGAGCGCCGCGCCTCGTCGAGCGCAGACGAGAGAACGGCGAGCGCCGGCTCCACGCTGTCGAGAAGCCGCTGGCCCTCCTCGGTCAGGCTCAGCTTGCGGGTGGTCCGATGAAAGAGCCGCACGCCCAACTCTTTCTCCAGTTGCATCACCGCGTGGCTAGCGGCCTGCGGAGAGATGCCTTGATCGACCGCTGCACCCCGCAGGCTGCCGAGCGCCGCGGCACGGACGAAAGTGGTGATGGCGCGAATTTCATTCATTTCGGGGCCCCTGATTCGCAAACAAACGTTGATTATCACTCCACTAATATACGTCTAGTCTGTGTCAATCGGCACGCCTACCATGGCATCACCTCATCACACACGTAGGAGAGAGATCGTGGCTAACGCTCAACAAGGTGGCATCAAGCGCGTCTGGTTCATCACCGGTGCGTCGCGCGGGATTGGCGCGTTGATCGCCGAAGCGGCCCTCGCGGACGGCAACGCCGTCGTGGCCGCCGGACGGAACATCCCGGCTATCGTCGAGCGTCTCGGCAACTCCGCGATGTTGCTGCCGGTCGCACTGGACGTGACAGACGAGGCCCAGGCAAAGGCGGCCGTGCAGTTGGCGGTGGAAAAATTCGGCCGCGTCGATGTGCTCGTCAACAATGCCGGCTTCGGCCTGCTGGGTGCGGTGGAAGAGTCCGCCGACAAGGACGTCCGCCGCATGTACGACACGAACGTATTCGGACTGCTGACCGTCACGCGCGCCGTGTTGCCGGCGATGCGCGCAAACCGCTCGGGCCATGTGATCAATATTTCATCGATTGGCGGTTATCGGGCCGCGGCGGGATTTGGCGTGTATTCGTCGACGAAATTCGCCGTCGAAGGCATTACCGAAGCGTTGCACGCCGAGTTGAAACCGCTGGGCATTCACGCGACCGTTGTCGAGCCGGGCTATTTTCGCACCGACTTTCTGGATGCATCCTCGCTGCTCGTCGCGCCCGACGTGATCGACGACTATGACGAGACCTCGGGCGCAGTCCGCCGCAAAGCGGTGCAGATGAATCACAACCAGCCCGGTGACCCGACGAAGCTCGCGGCCGCATTGATCACGCTCGTCGATGCGTCTGACCCGCCGTTGCGCCTTCCGCTTGGCACGGACACACTGGCTGCCATCGCTGCGAAAAACGCTTATGTGACGCAGGAAACGGAAACGTGGAAGGATCTGTCTGCGTCGACTGACTTCGCTGCATGAGCGGCGAAGCCGAGTGACTCACGCGGCGGCCAGGCTTCGGTCAGGCCGCCTGCTAGCCTGGAAGCCGTCGTTTGGTGCATGACGACAGGCAGGTATACCGAGGATGGAACGTCAGGCCTATTGCTCATACCGCTTCGCTCGCGCGGACGCCTCGCGAGCGTACCGCCCTTCAGCGAGGGTAAAGGCTCCGATTTTCTTGACGCAATCCAACAGTTTCTGATCCTGTGTCAAAACGAATTTGACTTGCTTGAAGATACCGTTTGGTGTGAAGAATGCTCGTTGATAAAAAATACGTTCCGTGTCATATCCGGAATAATTGTCATGAGCTATCGGGCCAATCAGATATCGGGCGCCTTTGATCATCTCGAACTTCGTCACGCCCTCGAAGTCGTTTCCCCACAGTGCCGCGTTCAATTCCATCTCCAGCAGCTCGGCTGTCCAATGCCCGATTGGTGTAGCGTCGATGGCAGGCACGAAGAAACAGTTTCGGAGGGTCACGGATTCGCCTCCATACGCGCGATAGAGTCGTTCTCCGCCATGGGCGGACTTCTCCACGGGGGGCTCAGAAAATCCGTCAATGCTCCACGACGGGGGTGTAGATGCCGGTGAGTTCATTGAACCTCCGCATTGCTTACTGGCTCGATGCGCAGCCACTGCCGCCCACAGGCAGGCAATCGGGTTGTGGCGTCTTGTCGGCTTTAGCCACCATTGAGAGCAGGATAGCGGATTTACGCTCCGAGGTAGAGATGTCCGGGAAGCCGGAAAGCCAAGGTTGGATTGCGGCGCCGGCCCTAGGCAACAGCATGCGACCGGTCGCGTTCTTGCACGTACAAGCGCAGGGCGAATCTTCCGGCGGCCGTATCCCGCAGGCGCAGGACTTCGGTGCGCATTGCAGCAGGCACGTCATTGAGCGCGGGGTAAGCGGCTCGGTAGCCCGTGGGAAACAGCACCGGCGCGGCGAGCGCTGCGAACGTCAGATCTGCCGCAGTGAAACGTTCGCCGACCAGGAACTGCCGGCCATCGTCCAGTCGAGCGTCGACTTCCTTGAAGATGCCGCGCACTCGTTCAAGGGAGCGAGCCGCACTCTGCGGCGTGATCTTGAGCGCCGCGCGGATGAGCCGTATTACGCCTGGCATGATGACCGGCAGCAAGGCCGCCTCGAGCTGCGGTACGCCACGCGTCATAACTTGCCGAAGCAGGCTGCGCTCCGACAGCAATTGCGCATAGGCCCAACGCCGCGCATGTGGACCGAGCTCTTCGTCGAATTGCGTCTCGAGCGCTTCAACTTCTCGCCGCAGGCCGGCATCGCGCGGGTACAGCAAATCGCCGCCGCAGACCGCATCCATATGCACCAGGATATCGGTGGAATCGGTGAAATGTGCACCCCCATGAAGCAGCAATGGCACGCTGCTGCCGCCGTTGCGTGTCGTGGCCAACCGGTGCAGCAGCGGTGCATGCGGTTGTTCCTGATAGGGCACAGAGAGTCTGTCGAGCGCCCACCGCGCCTTCTCACTGTAGTGGCTGTGCGGCATCGTGATCAATACAGCCAGATGAACGTTATCGTTAGTCATTGGCGTCGTCCTCACTGTCACTGCCTTGCGCATGGGGCAAGAGCCAGCGTACCTTCCGAATTGTGGCAACGTCGAAGGGCTGCATCCAGATTTTTCTGCCTTCTGGTCCGCAGCCCCGAATGTCGCCGGATGGCCGCGCACAGACCTCCCCACATTCGTATCGCGTTGACCGTAGAACGCCTTTTCATTCAAGACGTGCCTCGTCGGCTTTCTACAGCGGTACGTGGTCAAACGCACAGACTGCCAACTATCCCGCGTGGTCTCGTTGAACGTTTGAATTGATCGGCTTTCCAGGGAGTGGGTAATGAGCGGAATACCATGCGCACGCCACTCAATTCATGAGCATCAGAGCCACCTTGGTTGGGACCAGACGCTGAAGCCGGTATTGACAGTGGCTCCCGGTGAAACGGTCGAGTTCTTCCCCATCGACGCATCGGGTGGACAGTTCACCGTCAACTCTACCGTAGACGACATTGCACGGCTGGACTTTGCGAGAGTGAACCCGGTTGTTGGCCCGATTTATATTGATGGCGCTGAACCGGGCGACGCCGTCAAAGTCACACTGTTATCGTTCGCTCCTTCGGGTTGGGGCTGGACAGCAAACATCCCAGGCTTTGGCTTGCTCGCAGACGAGTTTCCCGCGCCGGCCCTGCACATCTGGAAATACGAGGCGGATCTGAAGGTCCCAGCGATGTATGGCCCAGGTGGACGCGTTCCCTTAAAACCGTTTTGCGGCACAATTGGCCTCGCTCCGGGCGAACCGGGTTTGCACAGCGTGATTCCACCGCGTCGTGTCGGCGGCAACATGGATGTCCGCGACATCTCCGCAGGCGCAGAGCTTTATCTCCCTGTCGAGGTGAAAGATGCGCTGTTCTCGGTCGGGGACACGCACGCCGCACAGGGTGACGGCGAGGTATGCGGCACGGCCATCGAAAGCCCTGTAGCACTAGAGGCGAAATTCGAGCTGGTCAAGAAAGCGAATCTCGCGTTTCCCCGCTTCACCACGCCGGGACCTGTGTGCCGTCACCTCGACACGAAGGGCTACGAAGTCGCTACAGGCATTGGGCCAGATTTGATGGGAAGTGCCCGCGCTGCCGTCTCCGGAATGATTGACATTCTGACGCGACAACATCACATCAGCGCGATCGACGCTTACCTGTTATGCAGCGTTTGCGCCGACCTTCGCATCAGTGAGATTGTCGACCGGCCTAACTGGATCGTCTCCCTCTACTTCCCTCGAATCGTCTTCGAGTGAGTTCCCAATAACGGTTCTCCGTCTCCGGCGATCGCGACGCAGATGGTGCGACCGGTGGGTGCCCGTTTCGCAGGCTGGACTCGACCCGTTCCTGTCGTTGACCTCATGCATCGGTCAACGGCAGGAATCGGATGCGCAGCGGTCATGCAGAGGACAACGTTCAGCCGATCTTATGGATTTGAGGCGGCTTCCACGAGTGGTCGAGAATAGGTTGCTTGCCCCAGTACGCGCGGATGTACAACGAGAACGTCCCGTCAGGCGCCGGCAACCAGTTCGACTCCTTGTCAGAGCCCGGAGATTTCGAGCCGGCATAGAGCGTGAGCGATCCATCGGCGTTGCGCTTGAGATCCTTGTTCTTGGTGCCGAGCGAATAGCGTTTGAGGTCGTTCGGATTGAAGAGGTGCTTGTCGTTGTATAGCGTGAGCGACCAGAAACCATTGACCGGCGGCTCCTCGCCTTTCGCGAAGACAATCTCATAGCTATTGGAGCCGGTCAGTTGCCCGCCGTCGGCGTCAACGTCTGTGTAGATGTACTGGGTTTCGTTCGGACGGTTGTCGAACATATTCGACTTGGCAGTGCCGGTCCGGTCGAAATAGTCGAAGCCGGTTTGTGCATTGTTCGCCGACCGGTTCCATCCATTGCCCGCCGGCACGCCGTTGTGCTTCCATTCAAAGAACGGGGCAATTACAACACGTTCCGTGTCAACAGCAGTCTGAACCAGGAGCTTCTTGATGTCCTGATCCCGGTTTGCGACTTCCATCAGCGAGCGGAACTGCGCGTACAGCGCCTCTTCGCCGGGCAGCGGCGGCATGTTGTCTAGCACCCTGTCAAACTGATCGAAGAACTTTTCGGGGATGACCCACTTCGTCTCGCCGCCCTCGGCATTGTCGGTTTGCGCTTGTGAGGGCGGTTTGATGATCGGTGCATCCTTCCAGGCGATCTTTTTGATGTGACCGTCAAACTGCTTGAGCGGATAGAAGACGATCTGATTGATGACCGGCTGAATGGCCTTGCGGTCCTCGTCCGTATCGTTCATGAAGACGCGCGGGATGGCGTTGCCGATTACCGTCGGGCAACGGATGATGTCTGTGATGCCGGCGGGTTTGCTGCCTTTCCAGTTCGGACCGACAAGCAGGTAAAAGCCGGGGCGCGACTTGTAGGGTTTGCCGAGATGGCCGAACTGGTTCGTGCGCGCGTCGTACAGCGCGTAGACCCAGAAGCGGTCGCCAAAATCCGGCACTTGCGCTACGACCGGCTCTTCGTCGAGCGAGAAAAAGCCGAGGCCATAGACGACGTCCTGGTTCGGACAGGTCACGAATGTCTGGGCTGGGTCGATATAGTCGTGCAGCATGGCGACCTGGCCGCGCGGTGCCGCCGGCAGCACGCCATTGAGCAGGCCGGGATAGGGAGCCTGTGTGATGCGCGAATAGCGGTTGAGCATGTTCACCATCGGCCAGCCCCAGACGTAGGCCATGCGCGCGATGACCTGGGCGTAGCCCGGGTGCATCACGATTCCAGTAGGGGGCTGAGTCTCGGACGCGGCTGACGGGGCGCCTGAACTCGCGCCTTTGGCGGTGTTGTCCTTTGAATCGGCCGCTACGGCAACTTGGGGCGCTGCAGCGAGCGAGGCGTAGGCCAGCGGCAAGGCGCCGCCGAGCACAGTCAGCAGTCTTCGCGTCGAGTTCACATCATCTTGATCGGCCATGTTTACCTCGAAGATTGAGTAGTTTGGCTTTATATGTTTGCAAACAATCGCGCCGATAGTTGAAAGCGGCAAGATAACGTACCTGATCGCGAACCTTTTCGTCCGATAGGTGGCTTAACAGACATGGCAGGGTGCCGGGCTCGAAGAGCTTGACGCGCGCGGAGGATCGCTAGCCTGAGTTTCCAGTGACCGGAAATAGAGTGAAGACGACGGATGAATGACGAGGATGTGGGCCGTGCAGATGTCGCCTACTGGCCGTTCAACGCCCGACGACTGAACGCGATGATCGTCTCGGGCATGCGCGCGATACAAATGGCATGGACGACCCAATGCCATCTGTCACGCCCGTGCGGCGAATGGCTGGTGCCAGCATGATATTTGACTGTCGCAGATCTGGGCTCTGCTTTTCTCGCGGGGTAGCGAAACACACCGCATGGCCTGACCGGTGGGCTTAATGTGGTGCACGGCGGGGCGACCGCGCTTTGTGCGCAAACATCTATCGAAATCTGCGCCAAGGTGGTCTCCCCGTGATTTCAATGAGGTTCGCCATCGGGGCGATATCTGCGCCTGCAGCGAACGACCGCTCACTGCCAAACACGACAATGCAGTCGATGTCATCACCCGCATCGTATGCAAGCAGTGCCGCGCCGAGTTCATCCACCAGCGCGCCATAAAGCGCGTGCGGCTGTTGCGGCCGACGCAAGTAATGACACCTGCTCGAAGTGCCCCGTCGCCATATTCGTGGACAGGATATTGTCGCAGTGCGTTGATGAACCACTTGATTTCGTCAAGGCCCGAACGCTAGCCGCCTGTCACGCGCCCAGGACTTCCGGCGCATGCTTCGCCACATAACGCCCCGGCGCCGGCTCGATCGGTTTGAACTTCGCGTTGCCCGCGCCCGTGGGCGCCGCGATCTGCTTGCCCGCATGCTGCTGCAGCCAGCTGATCCAGTGCGTCCACCAACTGCCCGGCTGAGATTTTGCCGATGCGAGCCACGCCTCGGGATCGTCGCCGAGCGTGCCGTCGGTCCAGTAGCTGCGCTTGTTCTTCGACGCCGGATTGATCACGCCCGCGATATGTCCGCTCGCGCCGAGCACGAACTGCGTCTCGCCGCCCACGAGTTGCGTCGAACGATACGCGCCCTTCCACGGCACGATGTGATCCTCCTGCGTGCCGAAGATGTAGCTCGGAATGTCGATTTTCCCGAGGTCCACAGGCGTGCCGCACATGACGAGCCGTCCCGGCTTGCACAGGTTGTTCTCGAGATACGTGTTGCGAAGATACCAGGCGTACATCGGTCCGGGCAGGTTGGTGCCGTCGGCGTTCCAGTAGAGCAGGTCGAACGCCTGCGGTGTGCCGCCCTTCAGATAGTTGTTCACGACATACGGCCAGATCAGATCGTTCGCGCGCAATGTCTGGAACACGAAGCCGAGCTCGCCACCCGAATAGATGCCGCCGCGCCCAATCGTCTGCTCGCGCTGCGACACGCCCTGTTCGTCGATGAATACGCCGAGGTCGCCCGGGTCGCTGAAATCGAGCATCGTCGTGAGAAGCGTGAGGCTCGCGACCGGTTCGTCGCCTCGCTGTCGCAGCACGGCGAGCGCCGACGACAATATCGTACCGCCCACGCACCAGCCGACGGTATTGACCTTGTCGGCCCCGTTGATCGTGCGGCTGACTTCGATGGCCTTGATCGCGCCGTTTTCGACGTAGTCGTCCCACGTGATGTGTCCGAGGTCCGCATCGGGGTTGCGCCACGAGACGAGAAACACCGTCTGTCCCTGCTCGCACGCAAAGCGCACGAACGAATTCTCGGGCTGCAGATCAAGGATATAGAACTTGTTGATGCAGGGCGGCACGATCACAAGCGGCCGCTCGGCGACCTTGTCCGTGAGTGGCGCGTACTGGATCAACTGAAACAGTTCGTTCTCGAAGACGACAAATCCCTTCGACACCGCCACGTTGCGCCCGACTTCGAACGCGCTTTCGTCGGTGATCGAGATGCGTCCGCGCTGCAGGTCTTCGAGCAGATTGGCGAAGCCCGTGCGCACGCTTTCGCCCTGCGTCTCCACAGCCGTCTTCATCACCTCGGGATTGGTGGCGGCGAAGTTGGCCGGGCTCATCGAGTCGATGAACTGGCGCGCATAGAAACGCAGCTTGTGCTTCTCTTTCTCCTCGACCACGGCCGCCTCCACCATGTCGTTCAGCAGTCGCGAGTTGAGGAGATAGGTCTGCTTGAGAAGGCTGTACCAGGGATTGTCGCGCCAGGCGTCGGCGTTGAAGCGCCGGTCGCCGCGCTCGGGCTGGACGGCGGGCTCCGGCGCCTGTCCCATGGCGCTCGCCATCATGCCCATGTAGAGCACCATCTGTTGCTGCCAGTAATGCGCCTGCGCCTGTGCCAGCGCGAGCGCGGGCTGTTGGGGGTGCGTGGACACCGAGCCGGTCTGTCCGGCAGCGCCGGTGTAGGCTTGCAGGAGCATCTGCCCCGAATTGAAGAAACCCCGGACGAACTCATCCGGCATATTGAATGGCAACGCCATGCTGTCTCCCTCCAGGCTGATCGGAGTACGCCGCGTGTCTCTTTGGGCTACTTGCGCTGCAGCATCTTCTTGATCTCGTCCACGTGTTCATTCGCACGCTTCGTGATGCTCGCCATTGCATCGGCCTGCGACTTGCGCGCGATTTCGGCCAGATCCTTCATGTCTTCGAGTGCTTTAACGCACGCATTGCGCGCCACTTCGGTTTGCTTGCCCGGATCGGCTATACCGATCTTCGCGGCTTCCTGAATATCCTGCATCGCCTGCGACAGCATTTCGGTCTGCTTACGTGCGAGCGCCTGCATGGAATCGTACGCGGTCTTGTTTGCCTCGACGATCGCCTCGATGTCCTTGCGCTGCGACTCGACAAGCGCGGACATGTCGACGCCCGGCACCTTGAACTGCTCAAGCATTTTTTTCAGATCGCCGAAGGGATTGGTTTGTTCAGCCATGACCGTCTCCTAAGTTAGTCGCGTTGTCCATCACTGTCGGGTAGCACTCACTCCGGCTGGGCACTGCGCGAAGTTGGCATGACGAGCGCGCTCCCGTCGATCAAAGTTTTTCCTGCCAAGGTGCACACGTCGTCAGCACGACGCGACGCGGTAGTGACTTTAGCACCGGTAGGCGTGCTCGTCGCAATAAGTCGCCCGCCGCCCCCCGCGCATGCCGATCGCTTTAATCAGGCCGCAGGCGTTGCCGCACTATTGGCGCCGGACCAGTTCGATCCTGCGCGAAAAGAATTGGAGTCGTGGCGACCCGACCTGACGTCAGCGACCCCATTAACTAACTATGACGGTCCGTCAGCCGTCAACCCAGTTTCTGGTTGACCTCCAGATCGGCATTGACGGCCCATTACGCCGCTTCTCTCAGTTCGCAGGCGCCGCCGTGAGCGGTTCGAGTCCGGTCCTTGCAATCGCAGGCGCCGCCTCCGGCGAGGCCAGAAAACGGATCAGGTCCGCGGCGCCGGCTGGATTTTTCGCAGTGGTGGCGATCCCCCCGGAGAACACCGTGTACTTTTGTAGTTCCGCTGGCAAACTGCCGACCACTGTCACCCCCTTCACCGGCAACAGTTCCACGACCTCCTGTAACCCGAGCTCCGCTTCGCCGTCAGCGACGATATTGGCGACCCGCGTGGCCGGAACCATGCGGCTCTTGCTTTTTACGCGGCCCTCGATGCCGAGCCGCGAAAACAGTTCGCTGCCGATATAGGTTCCACTCTCACTGTCCGGATAGACGATCGACTTCGCTGCGAGCAGCGTACGGCGCAATGCGTCGGCAGAGCTGATGTCCGGTTTCGGCGCACCCTCACGAACCACCATCCCGATGGGCGAGCGAGCGAAGTCCACCTTGCTGCCAGGCACCACGTTGCCGGCGTGAATCTGATCGTCAAGCGCATAGCTGACCACGATTAGCACGTCGGCCCACTCGCCACGCGCAAGCCGCACGGGGATCGCATTCAAAGCCGTGCCTTCTGCGGCCCCCCAGATGGTGACCAGTGTTCTGCCGGTCGCTTCCTCGAATTGCGGTCCCAGTTCGCGATACGCCGGCGTAAACCAGCCCGACATCAGGACTTTGACTTCGTCTGCCAATGCCGTGCTGGCACCCAGTAACACGAGCGTCACGCAGAATGCGAGTGTGCGAACCCTCAGCTTGTGGATAGTCACGGCTCCGCCCCATCACAATTGGCCGACCCAGCCCTCACATACATCCAGTCCCGATCCCAGCCATGACTTTAACCGGCCATGCGGCCTTGCGTGCACCGCCGACGCAACAGCCAAACCGGTCCGTCTCACGCGCCCCCGTTTGGACGAGGTCATATGCGCGTTACCGACCGTTACAGATGAGCGTGGACGATTTCATTTGCCGGTGGGTCAAGCGACTATGCTTCAAATGGTCGTCTGACAGTCGGTGCGAATTGGGGCACCGACGGGGAGTCACATCATGAAGCACGCAATCCCGCTGCTGGTGATCGCTGCGGCCTTCTGCGCACCCGCGTCGGCTTTGGCTCAAGCTAGTGTGGGTGGCTATTACACGCCGATTCCACCGCCACCGCCGCCGGTGGTCTACCAATCCCGCTACGCACCACCGGGTGCCTATGGGGCGCCGGGGACCTACGTCTACCAGACCAGTCCACCGCCAGTCGTGTATCGGGGGCAACCGGCCGGCTACGGCTATGGTCAGCGCGGTGGTTGGCACAGGGGCTGGGAACACCGCCACTGGTGATAAACGACAGTTTGTGTTGAGGACCGCGCGTTGCCTGGCTACGAATGGCCCTGCTTGACGTCGAGTCCCGTCGTGGCAATGATGAATCAATAATCGATGACATCAGTTGCACACATGCCGGGCAGCGACTGCTGTTCATGTTCCCCTTCAACCGAAGCTTTTGGCTTCCGGGGCGGGTGTGGGAGGTCTCGACCTGCAACAGCCTGCCGAAGACGTGCAAAAGCAAGGCTGCCGCAAGCCATCGCACTAAAATCAGACGTTGGTCGGTTTCTCGGAGTGACGAGCGGGCAGGTCCCCCAGGAGCTCGAGTTCGAGAATGGATCCGACCCCGCCACGGTTCACCCTGATACCAGGAGAAGGCATGCATATCTACTTCCAGACCATGTCGATCCCGACGCGGGCCGCCGATCGACTCAAATACCGTCTTTCGCTAAGGGAATCCGAGGCGCGACAGGTTACCTCGGAGGTCTTCGGCTATAAAGACTGGACCGACCTCCACAGCAAGCTGGGCACCCAGGCAGCTTCCGCGCTCGATGAGGCGTGTGACGGCGCGACAGTAACCGAGAGGCGCGTATATCAGGCGTCGCAATTGGCCGCATCGTCAGTTGATCTTCAAGGTGAATCAGCTGACGACTTTGTCCAATGGTGGCGGCCATCGGCCGCGCATGCGCAAGCCGAGGGCGGGGACCCGCAACAAGCGCCGTTTGCCGGCTCCAAGGAAGATCTGAGTTTTCAGGAGGCGCTGAGCACGCTTGCACACGGCGCTCACGATCGCGTTAGCCACTTCGAACTAGCGCTCATCACGGGTATTCACGGAACGGACAACGAAAGCGCGCTGAGGCTTGTAGAATCGATTGCTGATGAGTTGGTAAGCGGCAACCGAAACCGGGAACCCGAAGTGGCTCGTAACCTCCTCGAGGCCTTGGCGTCGCGAGGGCTGCCCCGGTCGATACTGAACCTCGCGACGAGCTTGACGCTTGGCGATGGTGGCCCGAAAGACGAAAGGAGAGCCACTGATTTGCTTAAGCAGCTGGCTGAATCCGCATCGACTCCCGATGACCTGAAGCGGATTGCGGAATCGCGCCTGGGCGGCGCCTAAGCATCTGGCATCCCACGGAAATCCGGTACGTCACATGATCGTCGCCGTCGTGAGCGTTCATCGTCGCGGACTGGAGCGGCCGTGCTCTGGGCGGAGCCGACCTCTGAGCGTCCGGGCAACGATAAGAACGAATGGCTCTTCGTGGCCCGAACCCGGCCGCCTCTGCTGCGTTTCCCAGTAAACCGTGACGAACCTTTTGCCCTGCGAGAAAGCTCATTCCAGGTCCGACTGTCACCAATACGCCGCCTCAGCGCGGTGAGCACGCGTGATTGTCCCGCTGGCGCAACAATTCATCGCGCCCGAATGGATTTATCCCGTCTCGGTTACCCCGGAGAATGGCCTCACTCGCGCCACACTGTGCGCCCCAACTGAAGCCTGAGACCACGATGACCACGATCCTGCAAATCAATTCCGCCGCCCGCTCGCAAGGCGCCCAGTCGACGCTCCTCGTCAACGAACTGACGGAGAAACTGCAACAATCGAATCCGGGTTCGCAAGTCGTCACGCGCAACCTGCAGGCCGAGCCGCTGCCGCACCTCGACGACGCCATTCTTGGCGCGTTCTTCACGCCGGCCGAGCAGCGCACGCCGGAGCAGCAGGCCATCGCCGCGCGCAGTGAAGCGCTCATCGCAGAACTGCAAGCCGCGGACGTTATCGTGATCGGCGCGCCGATGTACAACTTCGGCATCTCGTCGCAACTGAAGACGTACTTCGACTTCATCGCGCGAGCCGGCATCACGTTCCAGTACACCGCAAACGGCCCCGAAGGCCTCGTCACGGGAAAGAAGGTCTACGTTGTCACGGCGCGCGGCGGCAAGTACCACGGCACTCCGCACGACAGCCAGACGCCGTACCTGAAGTCGTTCCTCGGCTTCCTCGGCATGACCGACGTGAGCTTCATCCATGCTGAAGGCCTGGCGATGGGCCCAGACGCAGCGAGCGCGGCGCTCGCTTCCGCCCGCGAAGCGATTGCCGCCGTGTAAGGACTGCCCGCTCGCCGCCGCCGCGGTGGCTCCTGACGGCGGTGGGTCGATGCAGTGAAAAACGCCACTGGCTTGCGCCAGTGGCGTTTTTTCTTGTTCATCGGCCGTCTTCGGCCCGTCGACAGCAGAGCGAAGTTCGTTGAAATTTCCTTGGCACGAACCAGCCGGTCAAGCCTGGTTCAGATACCAGCGCCAGTCCTGCTCACCGACTTCTGCCATGAACTGCCGGTACTCGGCGCGCTTGATCGCCATGAACACCTTCAGGAATTTCGCCCCGAACACGTCCTTCGCCCATGCCGACTGCTCGAGCGCGTTCAACGCGCTGAGCCAGTCGGTCGGCAGCAAGGTGGTGGCTTGCGCATAGCCGTTGCCTTCGATCGGCGCACCCGGATCGAGCCGCTCGCGAATCCCATGGTGGCAGCCGGCGAGAATCGCCGCGGCGGCGAGATAGGGATTGGCGTCGGCTCCGCACACCCGATGCTCGACGTGTCGGCTGTTCGCCGGACCGCCCGGAATGCGCAGGCTGACGGTACGATTGTCGACACCCCACGTTGGCGTGAACGGCGCGTAGCTGTTGGCCTGGAAGCGGCGATACGAGTTCGCGTTCGGGCAGAACATCAGCATCGAATCGAGCAGGCCGTGCAGCATGCCGCCCACGGCCTGGCGCAGCAGCGGCGTACCCGCCTTGTCTTCCGAAGCGAAGAGATTGTCGCCGGCTTGATTCGCCAGACTGACGTGCATGTGCATGCCCGAGCCGGCGATGTCGGCGAACGGCTTGGCCATGAAGCACGCGCTCATGCCGTGCGCGTTCGCCACGCCCTTGACGATGCGCTTGTAGCGCACGGCATGATCCATGGCCTCCAGCGCGGGCCCGTGCTCCAGCGTGATCTCGACCTGCCCGGGCGCGTATTCGGAAATCGCCGTGCGCACGGGAATCTTCTGCTCGCGGCAGGCGTCATACAGGTCTTTCAGGAACGGCTCGATCTGTTCGAGCTCGCGCAGGCCATAGACCTGCGTGGTGCGAGGACGGCGGCCATCCGTGTCGAGCGCGGGCTGCGGGCGTCCCTGCGCGTCAGGCCGGGCATCCAGCAGGTAGAACTCCAGTTCACACGCCATCACGGGATACAGTCCGTCACCCTCCAGTGCATCGACGATGCGCCCGAGGAGCTGGCGCGGATCGGCGACGCCGGCAGGCAGGCCTTCTTGAGGATGCATCTGTACCTGTACTGCGGCGGTGGGCATCTTCCGCCAGGGCAAGCGCACCAGACTGCCCGGCAGCGGATACGCGCGGCAGTCGATATCGCCGACGTCCCACACGAGGCCGCTATCCTCGGTATCGTCGCCGTTGATGGTCAGGTTCATGATGGCGCTCGGCAGCGGCCGGCCGCTGCGATAGACGGCGAGCAGTTCTTCGCGATGCAGGAGCTTGCCGCGCGGCACGCCGGCGGCGTCGATGATGAAGAGTTCGAACAGGTCGATGTCGGGGTGTTGTTCGAGGAAGCTCAAGGCTTCCTGTTCATGGGCGAATTGCATGGATGGGCTCGTGTCGGCGCCGAAGGCGCGTGCGTTGTCCTCCGCCGGCGGCGGACAGGACGATGACGGGACGGCCGCACAGGGCGGCCCGGAAATCAGCTCACGCGGTCGCGCGTTGCGGAGGGCGGGCATGGCGACAATGCCAGATGGCCCAGAATGCAAGAATGACGTTGATGAGCGGATTGAGCCGGGCGGCGTCGATGCATGCGCGCGGGCCGGCCGGGGCGGCACGGTGGTAGCGGCGAAACAGCGACGAGATCGGATCCATGGTTACAGACGCGAGCGGGACGAGGTCGGTCGGGCGGCGAGCGATGCACAAAGCGGGCGAGACATGGTTGCACAGGACTCACCGATAGAGGTGGTCAGTGCAGGCGGCGCGCAAGCAGCGTGCTTCGTGGCGGTTTGTGCGCATGCAATCTACTATGGCATTCGAATGATTGCAACGCGATTCTAAATTGCCGAACGATGTATCGCGTCGCGCAATCGTGCCGGTCACCCATCGAGTTCGTTCAGGAAGGAGAGCAACAACCGGTTCACTTCCCGGGCGCGCTCGCGCTGCAACCAATGGCCCGCACCTTCGAGCACATGAGCGCCGCGCAACCCCGGCAGCACTTGCGGCAACGCGGCGACGCGTTGCTGCATGCCTGGAAACCGCAATACGTCGTCGCGCGAGCCACCCATGAAGAGTGATGGCTGACGAATCGGGCAACCATACCAGGGGGCGAGCAGTTCCGCGGTCCTGCGGATTGCGCGATACCAGTTCAATCCACCACGGAAGCCGGTGCGTCGGAACTCCCCGACGACATAATCGAGGTCGTCCTGAAGAAGCCATTCGGGCAATACGTCGGGGTCGACGGTGTTGTCGAGGAGGCCGGCGCCTGGGGCGAGGATGCCGGCGACCACACGTCCCGGGCCGTCGCCCGACATGCTGAACGTCACACGGCGCAGGGTTGCCGCGACATCGGCCTGAAGCTCCGCCTCAGCAACACCCTCTTGCTGGAAGTACTGCATGTAGAAGGTCGTCACGCCCTGCTGCTCGAGCGCCGTCAGCAAGTCGGTCTTCGCGGGCGGGACATAGGGGACGCTCAGGCCGACGACGGCACGGAAGACGTCGGGTCGTAGCAGCGCACTGTTCCAGGCTGCGGGAGCTCCCCAGTCGTGGCCTACGATTACCGCCGAACCGGCACCGAGTACCCTGACCAGTTCCACCATGTCGCCTGCGTGGTGCAGCATCGTGTACTGCGCAGGGTCGGCCGGCGCGTCGGTACCGCCGTAGCCGCGCATGTCCGGCGCCGCGGCGCGGTAGCCCGCGTCCGCGACCGCAGCCATCTGCGCGCGCCAGGATACCCATGACTCTGGAAATCCATGGCAAAACACCACGAGCGGCCCATCGCCCTGCAGCGCGACACGCATGCGGATGGCGCCGACCTGCAGCGTCTCGAGCTGCACCTCGCAGGGGGCGCTCACGCTGCCTCCGCTGCTGCCAGCAATTGCCCAATGCGCTGCGTCGCATCCGAAGCCTTGACTCCGACGGCCTTGAGAAGGTCCTGCACGGCAGAGTCCATCACCACGTCTTTGAGAACCACAACCTGCCCATTGAGCCGGCACTGCCTGAGCCAGGCGCTCAGGTCGGGGTTCTGCTGCCAGCGTGCTGCATTGACGAGACTCGGCAGCCACATGCGCAGGTAATCGATCGGCAGTTCGGGCGCGGGCACAGGCATGCACATCGCGTTCTGTTCCTGCGGATTCGCCAGGTGCGCTTCGACCCAGGCGATCACGCTGCCCGAAAACACTGGCTGGCACCAGCGGACCATCAGGAGGTTGATCGCTTCATCCTGGAACACCGGCACGTCTGGCACCGGCTGGATCGCGCAGGCCGTGCAGTCGATGTACAGCGTGTCAGGATCGGCGGCGAGTTCCCCCTTCTCCAGTACGATGCGCGACGGCTCGATCGCGCGCACGCGGCCCAGCCGCACGATCTCACCGATCTTGCGCAATTGGGCCATCTCGCCGCGCGAAACGAGTGCGCAGCGGTAGGTCGTGGGCTCGATGGCAGGGTCGATCCGCATCAGTGCGCCGCCCGCTTCGAGTCGCCGGAACAGGTCGGGGACGTCGCGCGCGTCGCGGATCGCATCGAATTGCACGACGTTGTTCTCGAAATAGCGCCGCCAGCCAGCCGGGCCGGGTTGCATGTTGGCACGGTCCATCACCCAGGCGTCACGCGGCATGATCCAGCGGATGCGTTCGTGCGGCACACCGTTCTCGATCAACCAGATGCACGCATCCATGCCGGTCTTGCCGGAGCCAACGACGGTATAGCACGCGTACGGCCGCGTAACCTTCGGCAGCCCGTTGCAGGGAATGCATTGCACACCCGCGGCCACGCTGTATTTTGGCGGGTGAGTGGACGGCACCTCGGTTTTCGCGTGCGTGGCATTCACCCATTTGCGCCGCGCGTGCACCTCGTACTCGGCGCCGGTCAGCAGCGAGCGATAGCGGTGCGTACGGCCGTCACTCGCGAAGTGATCGCATTTCGGGAACCACTGCACGCGGCCAGAGGGAATGAAGCGCTGTTTCATCACCTGCTCGAAATGCGCGAGCACCTCGGCTCCCGAGGACAGACCCAGCATTCCTTCGTTAAAGCCCGTCGCCTCATGCGACCAGTCACTCAGTTCGCGCGACGCCACGCCATACCAGGCGGAAGGCTGGTGCAGCCGCACATACGGATAGGCGTCGTTCCAATGGCCACCGGGGCGGTGGTGGCGATCCACCATCACGACTCGCGCATCGGGCGACTCGGTGAGCAACGTGTCGACGAATGCCATGGCGGTGGCGCCCGTCCCTGTCACGAAGTAGTCGGACTCGATCGGTGCCATGTCACTCTCCTTAATGGGAGACGTTAAAGCTGTTTCATCACGAGCCCGGTGCGTTACACCGTCGCCGCGTTTCTACGTTGATCGATTAGATCGAGCATCCGCAGTGGAAAGGCGAGCGCACACTCGGCCGGCTCTGACTGTAGATGGCTTCGAGCGGAGCATTGGGCGATGAAGGTTTCAAGAACGGGCGAGGTCATGAGGGAATTGTGCCTCTGCTTCTGGCGGGCGTGGCGACAACCCTCGACGCTCGGCAGTTGCCGGAACAATATCTTGAGGACGATATGCGAAGTGCAAGAAGCGACAAGCTATTCTGGAGAAGAAGTGTCCGCGACCGCACACAACGGATGGCGGTATGCAAACACATGTACCAGCCATCTGTGAGAATGAGAATCTAACCCGAGTCGCAAAATTTGCAGGGGCGGATCGAGCGACCGCTTTTTGAGCAGACTCGCCGTTTGACTGTCCAGTCAGTCGAGGACGCGAAAGACGGCTCCTGGCCGAACACGGTCCGATGGTGAGTCGATGACGGATGCTGTCGTCGACCCGACTGCATCCGGCAGAAGTCGACCCATTTCCGCCTTTCCGCGTAGAACCGCAGAAACGGCAGCTTTCGAGATACAACGGTCCTTCCTGCGATTACGTGGTGCAGGACGTATCTCGTTTCTCCGTCCGAGAGGGATGCATAAAACGCGACGCGATGCCAGGCGATGGCTGGCCAGAGCGCGATATGGGTGGTGCATTTAAAGCTTAACTGCAGCGTTCGAGGCGATAGCGACTATGCGGATTGAATGCGCTCCAATCGATATCAGACGGGAGTAATGTTATCTGTTCGTTAGAGCACTTTCATGCGCAAAAGATTTTGATCGTTCGGTTTTTAAGCTATTGCAACAAAAAGATAGATCGGCTTGAATAAATGATGCTTTTGATAGCCTAAAAGATCCAGATGGAGATAGCGACGTGAGTAGTGCTAACACATTCCAATGCTCAGCGGACCATCGATCAAGGACGGCGTGCCAGGGAGAGGGGTTTTTTCGCGAACACGAGGGCAAGCGCTATTGTGTGCTCCACTGCCCTTGCGACGACAAGGGCGAATCCTTTCTTGGTGCAGTCAAACGGAAGATTTCCGCCCATGACTGGAATTTTCATGGCGTTTGGTTTTCAGAGGCCATCGATCTGTTTCGCGAACAGGAAGCGACGGGAATGGTCGATTTCAGCAATGCGAAATTCCGCGGCTACGTCGACTTTTCGAAATGCAGGATTCTTGCAGATAGTTCAATCCTCTTTATTGCTACCGAATTCCATGACAGGGCAATGTTTGTCGATACCCGGTTCGGAAACGAAGTCTCGTTCAACTACGTGGAATTCGCGGACGGCGCGAATTTTGAGGATGCCCGATTTGAGGGCCATGCCGGATTTTACGAAACGCGAGGAAAGGGAGAATTGTACTTCGTAAGAGCCACTCTTGAATCTGGTCTCACGGTCAGATCGCCGCAATTCGCCGGGGAGATATGTTTCCGTCATGCGAGTCTATCTGGCCCGATAGAAGTCTCAGGCACAGACCGAAGTACTCTATTGGCTCAAAGGCTCGATCTCTGGGGTGCGATCATCGCAACCCCGGAGAGCGTGACCTTCAAAGAGTGTCGACTAAGGTCCGACTGGTTTCGGCTTGTCGATCCCAGCCGCTTCAGGTTCCTGGATGTTCGCTGGGATATTGCACCGGCGCGCATGCTGGTGAAGGATTCTTGGTATAGGGAGTTAGGAGAGCCGGGGCATGAGGCCCTATCGGCGGTTCATCGGGCCCTGGCAGCAAACGCGGAGGAGCACCTACGATTCGACGAGGCGTCCCGCTTTCGATATGCGGCGTTTGACTCGATGCGCCTGAGGTTGTTTCACGGCTGGGCGATCTGGGACGTGCGGTGGTGGTACTGGGCCCTGAGTGGATACGGTGAGCGAGCCGGCCGCGCCCTATCGATCTTACTGGGGATTTGGGTGGTTTTCGCTGGTCTGTACATGTTGCCTGGTGTTGGGTTCGAGCGCTGGGAGGTCAAGGCAGCAAATGAAAAGGAAGCCATAAGTGCCCAACCCGATGTTCATGGTGCGCCGCTCGGCTTCACCAGCGCGCTGATCCATAGTCTGGAAGTCATGTCCTTCCAAAAGCCGTCGCCAAATCCCGCGTCCCCGCCGGCACACGCACTTGTCGCGCTGGAGGGAATTCTTGGCCCACTGCAAGCAGCGCTCTTCGCGCTGGCAATCCGCCGCAAAGTTTCGCATTGAGCGTCGCCCAAGATATCGGCGAGACATTCTTGGAGAAATTCAACCAAACATCAGCACGTTCCAAGCCGAAATGACTCCAATGACCAACGACTTGAACTTGACGGATTTCTGTGCCTGAATGTCCGGTGCCTGGTGCGAAGCCGACCCCCGAATGTCGATATAGGATCGCGGGTAAGCGTCCGTAGACGGCCGCACTGTGTCCCACGCCCATGCGATGCGAACGTCCCAGGTGTCTGCCTCATGCGGTCAGCTTTCCCCGAAGAGGCTCAGTCGCGACGATTTGCGCGCACCGCATCTACGACAGCATTCACGGCACGAATGACTACGTCCGGCCGCTCAAATTGAATGTCATGGTCCGAGTCAACATATTCGTGGCGGCTATTCGACGACCACGAAGCTTCATCATCCTGCAATCGCTTCCAGATGGCTCGCACTTGCTTACCCTGAGCGCTCGTTATTTTCATCGCTTGAAGAGCGGCCGGCGAGAACGGCGCCACCGCCGTCAACACATAAAGAGGGCGCTGCCCAAGTTGACGAAACGTGCCAGCCTCCGCAAGTGTCTCATTCAAGGCGTCGTTCTCGCGCAGCATCGCTCCCAGGGATGTGGGCGCGTATGCCCTGATGGCCTGAACGTCTGCAAGACTTTGATTCGGTGCTTGTGGGACCAGGCTTGGCGCCAGCGCGCGCACCAGTCCGCTCCACGCCAGCGATGCGCCGATCTCAGCCACCTTCGGGTCTGGGGGCGGCATAACCGTCTGAAGTTCCTTCACCTGATCTGGGTGCGATGCATCTACGAATACCAGGCCAGCGACGTCTGCACCGTAGTATTTCGTGTAGGTCATGATGTACGGGCCGCCCAACGATTGTCCGACCAGCACAAACGGACCATGCTCGCCTGCTATACGTAACGCCTGGTGCAAATCTTCGGCGACCGCTTTTGCATCATGAGCCGCTTTGCTCGGCCCGCTCCACATAATTCCTGCACGGCTATAGGAGCATGCACGGGACTTCGCGGCCACAGAGGGTAATACCGCTGACCAACTCAAAGCACCATTTATGTCCAGGCCAGATTCAAAAACCACCGTCGGCGATCCAGTGCCGATGCAATAGAGCTGGATTTTTCGATCACCCATGTCAACGAGTTCACCTGGTGGAGGAAAACGCTGCGTGATCAAGTGCCGCTCGTAAGCCTCGTAGGTGCTACCCGATGCGGTGACAAGCACGATTAATGCGAGTGCCGAACATGCGATCCGAATCATCCAGCGTTTCACAACGTTTCCTCACTGAGCAGGTCACGAGGAATTATGCACGCCTTCGATACAGACTCCTTCAGCTATGATTCTTTCGACGAAAGCTCGACGAGACCCGATATGCCTATGCCCCGCTTTGAGATTCGTTCCGTGACCGCAGACGATTACGTCGGATGGCGCCAACTCTGGGACATGTACTGCTCCTTCTATCACGTGAACCTCGACCCGCACGTGACAGCTCAAACGTGGCGCCGGATCAACGAACTGACGATCCCGATTCACGGCCTGCTTGCGCAGAGCGTGGGCGGTGAATTACTGGGCTTATGTCACTACGTCTGCCATCCGAACACCTGGAGCGACCGCACAGTTTGCTACCTGGAGGACGTGTTCGTTGCGCCCGTGGCCCGGCGCATGGGCGTTGCCACATCCTTCATCGAGAAACTGAAGTCGATTGGCGTGGCGGAGAACTGGACACGAATCTATTGGATAACGAACGGCGACAACATGGCGGCTCAGGCCACGTATGACCGGGTGGCGAAGCGCAGCGGGCACGTCCGCTACGAGATCTCGTTAGACGACTGACCTTTGCATACAGTCACCCTGCATGATCGAACGTCTCGACTTGCCAGCGACGGTGCTGCGCCCTGCCTGCTTCATCCACTCGCCCCTAAAACGCCTTGCGCATCTGCACCCAGCAGTGCACGGACGTATTGGCATTGGCGCTGAGAATCTCCGGCGTCCTGCCGAACGGGAATGCCACACTGGCGCTCACGAGCAGTTTGTACGGCCCGTTCCACTGCACGCCGAAGCCTGCGCTGCTCAACTGTCCCGTGTTGGGCCCGGGAACGAACGTATTCTTGTATTGCTGCACCCAGCCCGTATCGACGAACGCCGAGAACTGCCAGATGCCCGGGATATTCTGGAACGTCGCGTCGTGCCGGTATTCGAACGTCGCCAGATAACCGCGCGAGCCGGACAGCACGCCCACGTCGTAGCCGCGCACGCTATCCGGGCCGCCCAGGTAGAACTGCTCGGAGGTATCGAGGTTCTTGCTCGCGTTCTGCCCGGAGAAGCCGAAGTAAAGCGCGTCGCTCTTCGTGATCTGTTGCAGCCGCGAGAGCGATAGCGCGAGCTTGATGTAATGGCCGGCCGTGTCGGCGCCGAGCTGGTCGATGATGTCGGTCTGCAGATTGTTCGCAGAACTGACGCCATAAGTCATCGCCAGGCGCCCATTGGACACGCCGGTCGAGTCGAGCTGGTCGCCCGACAGCGTGGTGGTCATGCTATTCGTATGGCGATCGCTCTGCAGGCCGATCACGTCGATGTTGTCGTTGAGCCTGCGGAAGTCGTACTCGATCTGGCCATACAGATTGCCGCGCGTATTGCGGATCAGCGGCTGCGAGAGCACCGCCCCGGCGACGAAGGCCGAGCCGTGCGCATCGAGGTCCGAGAGGTCGTTGCGCAGATGATAGTCGAGCCCGGACACCGTGGCCCCGAGCGTCGTGCCCTGGCCGTTGAGCAGGTAGCGGTAGTCCATGCGCCCGTAGGTCATGCCGGGGCCCGTGGTCAGCGCGCTGAAGTCCAGCAGGTCGCCCTGGTTGAACGGTCCGTTGATGAACAGGTTGCCGCTGCCGCGCACGCGTCCGCTATAGGGGTCGCCGAAGTTGTCCACGCCGGCGTCGCCGCTCACGCGCTGCTGCGACGTCACGTCGACGAGCAGGTCCGAGGTGCCCACCTGCTGTCCGGGCCGCACCGTCGAGCTCACCTCCGCGCCGGGAATGTCCTGCATCAGCAGCAGCGTGCGCTCGAGCTGGAACTCGCTGACCGGCTGCCCCGACTGCAGCGCCGCGAGCGTGTTGTTCAGCACGCGGCTCGATACGCTGCTCTGGTTGTTCAGCGCTACGGCGCCGTAGCGCGCCTCGGCCACGTCGATGCGCACCACCCCGCCCTCGATCGTTTGCGCGGGCACGTAGGCCGTGGCAAGCGGGTAGCCGTGCTCGTGATAGACGTCGCTGATGCTGTCGGCCAGCGCGTTCAGGTCGGCGAGCGTGAGGTTCTTGCCCTCGCCCGCGGCGACCACCTGATGCAGCAGCTCGGTGGGCAGCTCGGTGTTGCCCGTGATCTCGATCTTGCGGACCGGGAACGTCTTCGTGTTGTCGGCCGGCGCTTCCTTCGGCTGCTGGATCGTGAGATCGAGGTTCGAGGGAGGCGGCTGCACCGAAGGCTGCGGCACCTGCTGAAGCAGCTGGCCGCTGCCGCTGTTGGGCGCCGCCACGCGAACCTGCGCGTGCGCGGACAGCGCCGCGGTGGCAACGGTGATGGCGAGACAAATCCGTGTTTTACGCAAGCGGTTCGAGCGAATCTCGATCATGGTATGTAGATGTCTTGTCGCGCTGCCGCGCGTGCGTTGTTCTGCGTTGTCTTTTGCCTCCGCGCGGAGGCCTCACTCAGTTCGCGGGCAAGCGGACCCCTCCGTTGAGCACCGTGAGCGCGAGCCCGGGATGGAAGTCCGCGTGCGACACGTTGCGCTCGTTCGGATGCTCTTCCTGCTTCTGGTTGCCGGCGTAGCTGCCCTGCGCGGTGTCCGAAGCGGTGCCGTACGGCGTCGTCGGGTCGTCGGGCGCGAGCGGCGCCTGAACGTTCGCGAGCGTGCCCGACGGCACCGGCGAAACCGGCGCGATGATGTCGGCGGTCAGGCCCGATGGTTGCACGAGCACGTAATTGCCCGCATCGGCGCCGCCCGTCGTCATCGCCGTGGTCACTGGCTTGTTGAAGCCCACGGCCGGATTGTTGAAGTAGCCCACGTCAGCGTTGCCGAGCGTCACCGTGTCGTTGCCGAGCACGCCGGAGAGCCGCGCATCCGTGAGCGCGTCGAGCACGGTGCCGTCATAGGCGCGGTTGGTCGTTTCCGTGCCCACCACCGTGAGCGGCGCGGGCGTGACCGTCACCCAGTCCACGCCGCCCGCCAGCGTGTAGTTCCCGGCGAGCGCCGCGCCGTTGCCGGTGAGCGTGTAGCCGCCGAGCCCGCCCGCGGCGAAGGCGTTCTGATTGCCGACGTTCTTCGTCGCGAGCGTACCGCTGCCCGAGAGCGTGAGCGTCTCGCCGTTCACGCCCTGCAGCACGCCGTTCGCGCCGAACAGGCCCGCCGCCGCGCCGGTGGTCGCGTCGTACACGCGGCTGCCCGTGAGGTTGAGGACGACCGGCGTGATGTCGGCGAACGTGCTCGCCGTCGTGTTGAACGTGTAGTTGCTCGCGGCCGCGCCGCTCGCCGTGATGCCCGCCACCGAGACGGCAATGCCGTTGCCTGCGTTGGGCGTGGCGAAGCTGGCCGACTGCTCGCTGAAGCTGATGTTGTCACCGCTCAGGATGCCGTTGCTCGCGAGACCGACCGTAGCCGCGCTCGTGCCGTCGTAGACCTTGTTCACGCCCGTTGCCGTCACGGTGACGGCCAACGGCGTAATGGTGACCCAGTCCACGCCGCCAATGAGCGTGTAGTTGCTCGCCAGCGCGCCGCCGTTGCCGGTGAGCGTATGGTTCGTGCCCCCTCCCGCAATGAACGGCTGCTCGCGTCCGACGTTTCTCGTCGTGAGCGTGCCGTTGCCGGAAAGCGTCAGCGTCTGCCCGGCCACGCCCGTGAGCTGCCCGTTGTTGCCGAAGAGGCTCGCGTCGGCCAGGTTCGTGCCGTCGTAGACGCGGGTGCCCGTGAGGTTCAGCACGTAGGGCAGGATGTCCGCGCTCGTGGTCGCCGTGTTGCTGTACGTGTAGTTGCCGAGGTCGCTGCCCGTGCCCGTGATGCCGGCTACGTTCACCGGAATGCCTCTGCCCGCGTTCGCCGTGGCGAAGTTCGCGCTGCCGGCCGTGAAGGTGGCGGTGTCACTGCCCACGAGGCCGCTCACGGTCAGCCCGTTGAGCGCGGCCGTGGTCGTGGCGTCATACGTCTTGTTCTGCGCGGTGGCCGTGATCGTCAGCAGCTTCGGCGTGATGTCCGCGCTCGTCAGCACCACGGACTGTCCGAACGAGTAGTTGCTGAGGTCCGTGCCGCTGCCGGTAAGGCCGACGACGATCGGGATGCTCGTGCCGACGTTGGCCGTGGTGAAATTGGCCGAGTCGTAGCCGATCTGGGCGTTGTCGCCCTGCACGAGGCCGCTTACGCTGAAGCTGCCGAGCGTCGCCACCGTCGTGCCGTCATAGACCTTGTTGTTGCCCGTGGCCGTGATCGTCAGCGCCTTCGGCGTGATGGTGACCCAGTCGCCGCTGCCGAGGCCCAGCGTGTAGTTGTTCGCGAGCGCGCTGCCGTTGCCCGTGAGCGTATAGCCCGAGAGGCCGTTCGCGGCGAACGGATTCTGCGTGCCGACGTTCTTCGTGGAGAGTGTGCCGGTGCCGGAAAGCGTGAGCGTCTCGCCGCTCACGCCGGTGAGCACGCCGTTGTTGCCGAACAGGGCGGCATCGGCGCCCGTCGTGCCGTCGTAGACGCGCGTGCCTTGCAGGCTCAGCAGATACTTGAAGATGTCCGCGGTCGTGGTGGCCGTGGTGGCGAACGTGTAATTGCCGAGGTCGCTGCCCGTGCCCGTGATGCCCGCTACGTTCACCTGGATGTTGTTGCCCGCGTTCGCCGTAGCGAAGTTCGCGCTGCCAGCCGTGAAGGTGGCGGTGTCGCCGCCCACGAGGCCGCTCACGCTCAGGCCATTGAGCGTGGCCGTAGTCGTGCTGTCATACGTCTTGTTTTGCGCGCTGGCCGTGATGGTCAGCGGCCTCGGCGTGATGTCCGCGCTCGTCACCGCCACCTTGCTGCCGAACGTGTAGTTGCTGATGTCCGCACCGGTGGCGTAGAGGAGGACCGTGATCAGGATGTTCTGTCCGACATTGGCGGTGGCGAAATTGGCCGAGTTGTAGTTCACCGATGCGTCGTCGCCCGACACGAGGCCGTTCACGCTGAAGCTGCTGAGCGTGGCGTTCGTCGTGGCGTCGTAGACCTTGTTCTGGCCCACGGCCGTGATCGTCAGCGGCTTCGGCGTAATGCTGACGAAGTCGCCAGCGCCGGTGCCCAGCGTGTAATTGCTCGCGAGCGCGCTACCGTTGCCCGCGAGCGTATAGCCCGAAAGGCCGCCGAGCGTGGCGAACGGCTGCGCCGAATTCACGTTCTTGCTCGCGAGCGTGCCGCTGCCGGAAAGCGTGAGCGTTTCGCCGTTCACGCCGGCCAGCACGCCGCTCGCACCGAACAGCGTGGCGTTGGCGCCCGTCGTGCCGTCGTAGACGCGCGTGCCTTGCAGGACCAGCACATATGGCGTGATGTTCGCCGTGACGCCCGTGGGCTGCGCCAAGGCGTAGTTGCTCTCATCCGTGCCGCTCAGCCCGAAATTGGTGGAGACCGCGATGCCGTTGTTGACGTTCGGGCTCGCAAACGTGCCGTTGGCGGTGTTGGTCAGCGTGACCTGATCGCCGCTGAACACGCCGCTGAGCGCCGAGTTGTGGAGCGTTGCGTTGGAGGTGCCGTCGTAGGTCTTGTTGTCGGCCGTGGTGCCGGTCACGCTCAACGGGGCAGGCGTGACCGTCAGCCAGTCGGTGCCGCCCGCGAGCGTGTAGTTGCTGGCGAGGCCGCCGTTGCTGCCGTTGCCGAGTGCGAGCGTGCCGAGCACAAACGGCTTCTGGGTGCCGACATTCTTGTCGTTCAGGACCCCTGAACCGCTCAGCGTGACCGTCTCGCCGTTCACGCCCGCGAGCGTGCCGCCGCCGAAGTTGCTTGCGTCGGCGCTGGTCGTGGCGTTGTAGACACGCGAGCCGGTCAGGTTCAGCACGTAGGGCGTGATGCTCACCCAGTCCGTGCCGCCGGCAAGCGTGTAGTTGCTCGCGAGCGCGCTGCCGTTGCCCGTGAGCGTGTAGCCCGCGAGGCCGTTCGTGGCGAACGGCAACTGGGTGCCGACATTCGGCGAGGACAGCGTGCCGGTGCCGGAAAGCGTCAGCGTTTCGCTGTTCGCGCCGGTCAGCACGCCGTTCGCGCCGAACAGCGTGGCGTTGGCGCCGGCCGTGCCGTCGTACACGCGCGTGCCCTGCAGGTTCAGCACGTAAGGCGTGATGTTCGCCGTGATGCCCGATGGCTGCGCCAACGTGTAGTTGGCCGCATCCGTGCCGCTCAGTCCGAAGTTGGTGGAGACCGCGATGCCGTTGTTGACGTTCGGGCTCGCAAACGTGCCGGTGGCGGTGTTGGTCAACGTGACCTGATCGCCGCTGAATACGCCGCTTAGCGCCGAGTTGTGGAGCGCCGCGTTGGTGTTGCCGTCGTAGACCTTGTTGTCGGCCGTGGTGCCGGTCACGGTCAGCGCGGCCGGCGTGACCGTCAGCCAGTCGGTGCCGCCCGCAAGGGTGTAGTTGGTGGCGAGGCCGCCATTGCTGCCGTCGCCGAGCGCGAGCGTGCCGAGCGCGAACGGCTTCTGGACGCCGACGTTCTTGTCGCCCAGTACCCCCGACCCGCTCAGGGTGACCGTCTCGTTGTTCACGCCGGCGAGCGTGCCGCCGCTGAAGTTGCTTGCGTCGGCGCTGGTCGTGGCGTTGTAGACGCGCGAGCCGGTCAGGCTCAGCACGTAGGGCGTGATGTTGGCGCTCGTCGTGGCGGTGGTGTTGTCCAGCACATAGTTGGTGGCATCCGCGCCGCTCATGCTGATGCCGGACACGTTGATCGTGATGCCGGTGCCCGCATTCGGCGTGACGAAAAGCGCCGAGGTGTCGCTGAACGTCACCTGGTCGCCCGGCGCCACCTGGGCGCTCGACAGGTCGACGGTGGCCGTGGTGTTGGCGTCGTAGACCTTGTCGTGCCCGGTCGCGGTGGCCACGGCAATGTGCAACGCGCTGATGTCGGCCGTGATGCCGCTCGGCTGCTGCACGATGTAGTTGCCCGAATCGGTGCCGCTCAGCCCGAAGCTCGTGGACACCGGGATGTTGTTGCCGACGTTCTTGGTAGCGAACGTGCCGTAGACGGTGTTGGTCAGCGCCACCTGATCGCCGCTGAACACGCCGTTGAGCAACGAGTTGTGGATGGTCGCCGTGGTGGTTCCGTCGTACGTCTTGTTGTCGGCATAGGTCCCGGTCACGGTCAGCGTGTAGGGCGTGATCGTCAGCCAGTCCGAGCCGCCCACGAGCGTGTAGTTGCTGGCCTGGCCGGTGCCATTGCCGAGCGCTAGCGAGCCGAAGCTGGCGAACGGCTTCTGGGTGCCCACATTCTTGTCGTTCAGCGTGCCGGTGCCGGTCAGCGTCAGCGTCTCGCTATTGACGCCGGTGTTGATCGTGCCGCCCGGCGCGAACACGCTCGAGTTCGCACCGTTCGTGGCGTCGTAGACGCGCGTGCCCTGCAGATTGATGATGCGGGCCAGGATGTTGGCCGTGGTATTCGCCGTCGTATTGTTCAGCGAGTAATTGGCGGCATTGGCGCCCGTTGCCGTGATACCCGTCACCGTAACCGGCAGGTTTTGCCCGACGTCGGCCTGCGAGAAACTGGCCGAATAGCTGAACGTCAGGTTATCGCCCGCAATCAACGGCGAGTTGGTGAGGTTGACCTGGGCACTCGTGTTGCCGTCGTAGTACTTGTCGATGCCGGTGGCCGTGACCGTGATGCCGAGCGGCGTGATGTTCGCGGTAATCCCCGTGGGCTGAATGAGCGTGTAATTGCCCGAGTCCGTGCCGGAGATCGTCATGCTCGTGGAGACCGGCTTGCCGTTGCCCACGTTCTTGTTGTTGAACTGGCCAAGCGTGGTGTTGCCCAATGCCACCTGGTCCGAGCCCAGCACGCCGTAGAGCGTCGCGCCCGATAGCGCGGCGGCAGTGGTGCCGTCGTAGACCTTGTTGGCCGCCAGGGTATTGAGCACCGTGAGCTGCGCGGGCGTGATGGTCACCCAGTCCACGCCGCCCACGAGCGTGTAGTTGCTCGCGAGGCCGCTGCCGTCGACGAGCGCCAGCGTGTTGAGGCCGGGAGCGCCGGCAACGAATGGCTGCTGCCTGCCCACATTCTTGGTGGACAGCACGCCAGAACCCGTCAGGCCCAGCGTCTCGCCGTTGACGCCGGCAATCGTGCCGTTGCTCGTCAGGAACAGGCTTGCGTCGGCGCCGGTCGTGGCGTCGTAGACGCGCGTGCCCTGCAGATTGATGATCTTGGCCGTAATCTCGCCGAGCGTGCCGGTGGCCACGGTCGGCAAGCTGTAATTGGACAGGTTCGTGCCCGCCGTCGCCGAGTAATCGGACGGCTCGAGCGTCGCGCTTATCCCCACATTGGTGCCCACATTCGGCGACAGGTAGCCGCTCGCGGCGGTCTGCGTGATCGTGGCGCCCTGATTGCCGACGAAGCCCGAGAGCGTGAAATCGGACGCGCCGAGACTCACCGACGTGGTGCCGTCGTACTGCTTGATGGGGTTGCCCGTGATCGTGACCGTGATCGGCGCCGGTGTGATGTTCGCAAACAGGCCCGACGGCTGCGACACGGAGTAGTTGCCCGCCTGCGGGCCGCTCACGGTAAAGCCGTTCGCGGTAACGACCAGGTTGTTGCCCACGTTCGCCGTGATGAACTGACCCGTGGCGCCACCCGACGAGAGCGTGACGCTGTCGCTGCCGAGCACGCCCGAGAGCGTAGCATTGCTGGTGTTGATCGTGGCCGTGGTCGTGGCGTCGTAGACCTTGTTGTTCGCCACCGCGCCGGTCACGGTGAGCGGCGCGGGCGTGATGTTCGCGGCAAGCCCGGTGATGGGCTGCAGCGTGTAGTTGCCCGCCGCGCTGCCCGAAATGCTGAAGCCGCTCGCCGTCACGGCAATGCCGTTGCCCACGTTCGACTGGGCGAACGTGCCGGTGGTGGACGTGTTGAGCGTGACGTTGCCCGTGTCGGACGGCACGAGACCCGAGAGCGTTGCGCTGCTCACATTGAGCGTGTCGGCCGTGGTGGTGTCGTAGACCTTGTTGGTCGCGTAGGCGTTGATGATGTACAGCGGCGCGGGGGTGATGATCCCCGGCCCCGAGGCGGTGAGGGGCAACAGGTAATTGCTGAGCAGCGTGCCGCTGTTGGCCGTGTAGTTGCCCGGCACGAGCGATCCGCTGACGAGCCAGGTGCCCGCGCTCGACCTCGCGTAATTGAACTGCGAGGTCGGCGTCACGCTGCCGCCCTCGCCGCTCACGAAGCCGGCGACCGTCAAGTTGCTGCCGGTCACGGGTGCGATCGTGTCGCCGTTGTAGACCTTCCTCGGCAGGCCGGTGATAAAGACCGTCAGCGGCGCCGGAAGAATGGTGCCCATGCCATAGGCGGCGACCGGGAACGAATAGTTGTTGAGGTCGGTGCCTGCGTTCGGCGTCAGTTCGGACTGCGTGAGGCTCGCCGTCACCGGCTGGGACCCGGCGTCCTTCGAAGCGTACTGCCCGGTGATGGTCTGGTTGACCGTCGCGCCCTGGCCGCTGACGAAGCCGCTAAACGTGAAACCGTCCGCGGGAATCGTGGCGGTCGTGGTGCCGTCGTAGGTCTTCGTCGGGTTGTCCGTGATCGACGCCGTCAGCTCGCCGGGGCCGATCTGCCGCTTCACGATCGTGCCCATGCCCGTCGCGAGGGTCGGCAACGCGTAGTCGGAGAGCAGCGTGTTCGGGCCGGCCTGGTAGTCGCCGGCCGGAATGGTTGCGCTCACGTTCCAGTAGCCAACGTTGGACGACGCATAGGTGCCCGTCGGCGGGTAGGGATTCAGGGTGATGCTCTCGCCGGGAATCGCGCCGGCCACCTGGTAGTTGTTGGCCCCGAGCGAGGCCGTGTCGTTGCCGTCGTAGGTCTTGGTCGGGTTGTTGATGATGGTGACGGTCACCGGCGCGGGCGTGATGATCCCGCTCGATGCGCTGATCGTCGGCGAGAACGAGTAGTTCGACATCGCCGTGCCGGCCACCGGCACGAAATCGGACGGCGCGAGCGACGCGTTGATGGGAATATTGGTGCCCGCATGCGACGTGGCATAGGACCCCGACACCTGGCCGATGGTCGCGCTCTGCCCGCCCACGAAGCCCGTGATCGTGTAGTTCGACTGACCGAGCACGACGTGGTTGGTGCCGTCGTAGACCTTGGTCGGCGAGCCGATCAGCGTGATCGTGAGCGGCGCCGGCGTGATGTTCGCGGTAAGGCCGCTGGCGATGGCGGTCACGCTGTAATTGCTGGCCGCCGATCCGCCCAGCGTCACGCCGTTGACCGAGACGGCCAGATTGTTGCCCACGTTCGACTGGCTGAACGTGCCCGTGGCGCCGCTCGTCGACAGCGTGACGTTGCTGGCGTCCGAGGGCACGAGGCCCGTGATGGTGGCGCCCGAGAGGTTCAGCGTCGCCGCCGTCGTGGCGTCGTACACCTTGTCGCTCGCCGTGATGCCGGTGATCGTCAGCGACTTCGGCGTAATGTTCGCGGCCAGATAAAGCGGCGGCGAGATCGTATAGTTGCTGGCCTTGGCGCCCGTGAGCGTGAAGCCCGTGGCCGCCACGGCAATGCCGTTGCCCACGTTGGGCGTGGCGAACAAGCCGGACGCGCCGCTCGTGCTGAGCGCGACCTGCCCGTTGTCCGTGCTGATCACGCCGAAGATCGAAGCGCCGCTCGTGTCGAGCGTGGCGGCGCGCGTGCCGTCGTAGACCTTGTTGTTGGCGATGAGCCCGGTGATGCTCAACGGCGCGGGCGTGATGGTGCCGGTGCCGGTGGCCGTGGTCGGCAGCGTGTAGTTCGCGAGATTCGTGCCGCTGTTGGCGACGAAATTGGTCGACGTGAAGGTCGCGTTGATGGGGATGCCCGTGCCGGCGTTGGGGCTCGCGTACGCCACCGAGCTGGCCTGGTTCACGGTGGCGCCCTGCCCCTGCACGAAGCCCGTGAAGCTGTAGTTGCTGGCCGTGAGCGTAGCCGAGGTGGTGCCGTCGTAGACCGTGGTCGGGTTGTTGACGATGGTCGCCGTGAGCGGCGCGGGCGTGATGGTGCCGATGGCGGCCGAGGCCCGGCCCGTCGCCTGGTAGCCGTAGGCCGGAATGCCGGTCGCGGTGGTGACGACCACGCCCGCGAACGTCGTGGGCGAGTTCACCGTGATGCCGGTGCCCGCGTTGGACGTGGCATAGCTGCCCGTTGCGCTGGCGATGATGTCGTTGTTATAGAGCCCGGTCGTGACCAGATTCGCGTTGGTCAGGTTCGCGGTGGTGGTGCCGTCGTAGACCTTGGTCACGGAGCCCGTGAGACCCGTGAGCGTGATGGTGGGCGCGAGGCTGTAGAGAAAGCCGTTGCCCGAGGCCGCCGGGGTCGTGCCGTACGGGGCGTTGTACTGGATGTACGAGGGGATGAGGCCCCCTGTGGTGTCCTTCTTGGGATCGCTCGAATAAATCAGCCAGGGCGACGACGTGCCCGTGCTCACGGCCGCGCTGCCCGCGTTGTTCACGAAGTTGCCGGCCGTGGAGAGCGTCACGCCCGTGCCGCCCGTGATCGACCCGCCCGTCCCGATCGTCAGGTTCGCGCCGCGCGCCAGCATGGTCACGCCGCCCGCGCCGTTCACGCCCGCGTTCACGTTGATGGCGTTGTACGCATCGAGCGTCAGGGTGGCCGCCGCATTGGTCCAGCTAATCGCCGCATTGACGTTGATGTCGCCCGCGCCGGGCGACTGCACGCCGGCGCCGGTCGCGCCCGTTGCGGTCGTCTGCTCGGTGACGCTGGTGCCGCCGTTGAGCGTGTTCGAGATCGTGCTGGCCGCGTTGGCGTCGATGGTCAGGTCGGTCGGGTCGACGAGCCAGGTGCCGGCCTGCCCGAGCGGCGCGGCAGCCGTGATATGCGTATCGGGCGCGAGATTGAACTGCGCCGCCGACGTTTCGATGAAGCCGCCGTTGCCGCCATTGGGCGCGCTCGCGTCGAGCGTGCCGCCCACGTTGACCTGCCCCGCCTCCATGCCGCCCAGCAGGACGATGGTGCCCTGGTGATCCTCGACCGTCTGCGCGCGAATCTTGCCCGTGTTGTTCACGGCGCTCGCGAGCAGCGCGTCCTTGGCGCCCGCGGTCATGATGACCTGTCCGCCGTCGGCCACCAGCAGTTGGCGGTTTTCGGCCAGATTGTCGAGCGTGCTCGCATCGACCTGGATATGGACGAGCCGCGAGCCGTCGAACGTGAGCGTCGCGGCGCTGCCGCCCGCCAGCGCGATCGTGCCCAGGCGCGCGCTGATGACGCCCTGATTCGAGACGCGATTGCCGAGCAGGGCGACATAGCCGCCGTCGGCCGCCGTAATCGTGCCCTGGTTGATGACGCTGCCCTGGCCGTTCCCGCTGAAGCGGCGGGTGCTGCTGCTGAGGCTGTTGGGATCGAGGTCGAGCGTGGAAGCCACGATGCCGCCGACGTTCACGCGCGCGGACGGCCCGAACAGCACCCCGTTGGGATTGATGAGCCAGACCTGGCCATTGGCGTTCAGGTGGCCCATGATCGCGCTCGGCGTGCTGCCGAAGATGCGGTTGACCGCCAGCGCACTGGCCCCCGGCTGGACGAAATTGACCGTCTGGCCGGCGCCCACGTTGAAGCTCTGCCAGTTCAGCTGCAGCGTCTGGCTGCCCTGCTGGATCGTGGTGACCGCGCCCGCCTGGCTGATCGAGCCGATGCCCGACACGATCTGGCCGCCGCTGGGCCCGCCCGCGCCGTATGCCGGGCCGATCAACAGCCACGGCATCCCCGCCGCGAAAACCAGCGCCACCGCGCGCCGCACGCCTTTTGCGACGCGGCAAGCGCCGCTGCCCGAACGCCGCGTGGCGAGCTCCGACGCCACGACCCATTGCCTGAGCGAGCGGTTCCAGCACAAACGGTAAATATGATTCATGGCATCGCCCAAGGTATCCAGGGAAACGAGCACTATCGACACGGCGCGAAGGGCGCACGGAGAACGGAGCGCAAAGCGCTGCGCGAGCGGACGCGCCCGTTCGGACCGGTCCGTCGGGTTCGTATCACGTCGCCTTTAAACTCACCGTGTAAGTTTTGGTAATTCGGTGGAAAACCGCTATAGGGGATAAGGGTAATTTCATTGCCCCTTGGGGCAATATCGATAGAGAAACCCATCTAATATCCGATTCGAATCCATCGTTTCCCAAAACGAATCGATAACCCGAAAAGAGCCATTTACCGTAAAATCCTCACGGCCCTCCCCTAATACGACATAAAGCTCGAGGAATAGAGATGGCGCAACTCGTTCACCACCCCGCATACCTGTTCATCGCGCTGATTGTCCTGCTTAGCGTGGCCGCCGCCTGTGGCGCACTCGTCATGCAGCGCGTCTTTCCCCTCTCCGACGACGCGCGGGAAAACTACAACGTCATACAGGGCGCCACGCTCACGCTGCTCGCACTCCTGATCGGTTTTACGCTCTCGATGGCCGTCAGCCGCTATGACCAGCGCAAGAATTACGAGGAAGAGGAAGCCAACGCAATTGGCACGGAGTACGTGCGCGCCGATTTGATCGGCGAAGCCGACGCGCCGAAAGTCAAGGCCCTGCTGGCGCAGTATCTCGAACTGCGCATTGAGAACTACAAGACCCGCAGTGGCCCCGAACTCGACACCATCAACAACAAGACCACTGCATTGCAGGCGCAGTTGTGGACGAGCGTGCGCGGCGTGGCCCTCGAGCGGCCAACGCCCATCTCGGCGCTGGTGGTGTCCGGCATGAACGACGTGCTGAACACGCAGGGCTATACGCAAGCGGCCTGGGCCAATCGCATTCCGGTCTCCGCGTGGGGGCTGATGATGCTGATCGCGTTTTTCAGCAATCTCATGCAAGGGTATGGCTCGCGCGGCTCGACCGGCCGGCGCGTGCTGCTGTTCGTGCTGCCGATCACCGTGGCGCTGTCGCTTTCGTTGATCGCCGATATCGATAGCCCGCGCGGCGGCCTGATTCGCGTCGTGCCGATCAATATGATCAGCTTGCAGCAGTCGCTGGCGTCGATGCCCTGAAAAGCGGCGGCGTTTGACCGGTTGCACATTCCGCGCAGCCTGCCGTACCGCAAGCGGCTGGCGTCGCGGAGTCGGGCGGCGCGGCTATGAAGAACGCGAAGGCATCCGGGAACGCCCCGGCGCGTGGGCGCCAGGGGCGCCCGCGCCCGCCTTACTTCACGCGTTCGATGTCGCCCGGCTTCCAGCTGCCGTCGAGTGCCGGCTCATCCGGGCCGTAGAGCCGCAGGATGGCAAAGAAGCCGCGGCCGGGCACCGTTGCGAGCCAGTTGCCCTTCTCGCCTTCCGGCGCCTTCGGCCCGATGTAGAGGGTCGTCGAGCCATCCGCGTTTTCCTTCGGATGATTGAGCTTGCCGAGCGACGGGAAAGGCTGGCCGTTGTCGAGCCCCGATGCGTTCGACGCGTCGTACAAGGTGACCGACCAGAAGAGCTTCGCCGGAATGTTCGCCGGCAGCGTGACCTTGTAGCTGCGATCGCCCACCAGCGGCTGGCCCGACGCGTCATTGAAGCCGATCATGTAGAACGCGCCCTTGCCTGGCGTCATCGACACCATGCCCGGGCTGATCGAGTAGTAGTCCGTAAAGAACCAGATTCGTCCGTCGATGTCGCGATAGCCGCCCTTGTTGGACGTGAAGCCCAGGTCATTGACCGCGTTCGGCCAGCGCGACGTCATGTTGTTGACGGGGTTCACCCACTGGCGATCGGCGTAGACGCGCAAGCTCTTGTCGGCCTTCAGGCCAATCACGCGGCTGGTCTTGTAGCCCGTTTTAGCCGCGTCGGCGAGGATTTTTTTCGTGGCCGCGTCCGGCTGGAACGGCACGCCTTTGGCGATGCCGAGGCCGGCAAGCATGCCGAGCCAGTCCGGATCGGCAAGATTGCTGCCCTCGGTGTCCACGAGGTACTTGAAGTCTTCGAAGGCTCTCAGGTCGCTGCGCGGCAGCATGTCATGCGGCTTGCCCGACGCATCGAAAAATGCCATTTTCTCGGCGCTATCCTTCTTGCCCAACGGATACAGCACCGACTGCTTGAGCAGATCCACCGCCGGGCTGATATTGTCGAGCGACTGGTAGAACGAGCGCAGGAAAATGAAGATGTTGTTGGTCTGCGACCGGTAGACGTAGTAGCCCGACGGCACATCGCCGGTGTAGCCCGGCGGCAGAATCAGGAACTTGCCGCCGGCTCCGCCATCGGGGCCCGGCAGGCCGATGTCGCCGGCATAGGCCGTGCCGTTGACAGTCGGCCCCGGAATCGGGCGCTGCCACATGTCCAGCAGGATCCCCTGGAGTTTCGGCGGCGCCTCGAAGACCAGCGGTCCCGTGTCGGCAAGGTTGACGAACACCATGCCGTAGATGAGATCGGAATTCGGCGTCGTGATGAGGGTCTTGGCATCGAGGCGCTTCGCCCAGATCGCCATCTTGTTGTAGCCGGTGCCATAAGCCTGCGCGAAGCCATCGCGCATCCCCATGGTGTTGAGCAGCGGCAGGCCCCAAAGGTAGGTTTGGGTCGCACGCTGGAACGTCAATTCGTCGGTCAGCGTCTTTGCCGTCTGTTCAGTCGGACGGCCCTCGGCGAACGCGCTGTTGGCGAGCGCATCGAAACGGCTCGTCTGCGCCGATGCGCCGGCCGCACAAACTGAGGCAGCCAGTGCAACGGCCAGGGCCGGGCGGTTAGCAAACTTCTGCTTCATCCTTTTCTCTCGCACGTGAAGGTCAGTGGGTCTTTTCCGCGGCCGGCGGTGTCCACTTGCCGTCGAGCACGTCCTGTTTGGGCCAATAGGTCCGCTGATACAGTGAGAAATCGCCCTTGGGCGCCGGGATCCAGTTCGACTCCTTGTCGGCGCCGGGAGATTCGTTCTGCACGTAGAGGGTCAGCGAGCCATCCTCGTTGTACTTCAAATTCTTGTTCTTCGTGCCGAGCGAGTACCGGTTGATCGAATTCGGCTCGAACAGGTGATGCTCGTTGTACACCGTCAACGACCAGAAGCCGTTCACCGGCGGCAGCGTCTTGTAGGTGACCGTATAGCGGTTCGTACCGTTCAGGCGCGTGCCCTTGCTGTCGACGTCGAGGTAGAAGTAACGGGTCTCCTCGGGGCGGTTGACGTACATGTTCGAGCGCGCGATGCCGGTGCGCGTCACGTAGTCATATCCGAATCGTCCGCCGTTGGGCGCCGTCGTCCAGCCATTGCCCACCGGGACGCCGTTGTTGCTGAACTGGAACAGCGGGCCAACGAGACTCTTGTCCGTGTCGATCGCAATCTGCTTGAGTTGGTCCTTGATGGCGGGATCTTTCGCGGCTGCATCGAGCACGGCCTTCATTTGCGCGTACAGCGCTTGCTCACCCGGCAGCGGCGGGACTTCGCGCAGCACGTCGGGCAACTCGTCGAAGAACGTCTCGGGATCGACCCACCTGGTCTCGCCCGAGCCCTGTCCCTCTGGCGCGGGGAACGACGGAACCTTCGACCAGTCGCGAGTCTGCAGCTTGCCGGTATAGCGGCTGAGCGGGTAAATCGCAATCTGGTCCAGCACCGGCTGGATCGCCTTGCGATCCTCGGCCGTATCGTCGAGGAAGATGCGCGGCGCCATGCCGATCAGATCAGTGGGCGCATGAATTACCTTGGTGATGCCCTTCGGAACCGTACCTTTCCAGTTCGGGCCCACCACCATGTACACCCCGGGCTTCGTGCCGTATTGCTTGCCGAGTCCGCCGAAACTGTCGGTGCGCGCGTCGTAGAGCGCATAGACCCAGAAACGCTTGCCGAAGTCCGGCACCTGGATGATGACCGGGTCCTTGTCGACCGCCGCGAAGCCGAAGCCATACACCACATCCTGGTTCGGGCAGGTCACGAAACGCTCTTCTGGGGCGATATAGTCCGTGAGCATCGTGATATAGCCCGTGGGCGCGACCGGCAATACGCCGCCCAGGCGGCCCGGCTCCGGCGCCTTGTTGAAGCTCGCGCGGCGATGGCGGGCATTGATGAGCGGCCAGCCCCAGAGATACGCCATCCGGCCGACCGTCGCCACATACTCTTTTGTCATGACGATGTTGGCGGGCGGCGCGCCGATGGTGCTCGCGGGGGTCGCCATCGCCTGCTGTGCCGGCGCGAAGGCGGGCGCGCTCGCGAGCAGGAGGGCCAACGAATTACAAACGACTTGTCTCGTTGCGTTTTTCAAAATAAAGCCCCTCCATGGTTCTTTTATGAATACCCTGAATAAACGAATCAGCCATCTAGTCCACCCGAAAGGGTCCGCGATCCTTTCCACGTATCCAGTTCGGAGGACGCCCCATGCCGTTCCATGTCAGCCCTGTCTCGGGGTCCCGGTACTGGACCAGATCCGATAATTCGGGGCCAAATAACTGCTCGGCGGTGATCGCATATTCTTTGATCTTGCGGCGCATGTCGGCCACCACGTCCGGCAATTCCCGGCGACGCAATGCTTCAGCCTCGGCTTCCAGAGCGCACAGTCGCGCCTTCACCATCGGGTAGGTTTTTGCCATTCACTCCACCTGTACGCTGCACGGTCATACAATAGGCGACGGCGAAAAAATGCGTTATCCGAAAAGCGAAAAGTCTCGGGAGAATTCGACGTGTCATTTCAGCCAACGTATTTCCGGCATGCGTATTCGGGTTTCGAACCCTCACAGGCTTTTGATGTTGTTTACGGCGGACACTTCGAACACCGTTTATTGTCTGCAAAGCGAACCGAAATGGAGCACCAGCGCCTTGCGCTCGGCGACGTGAGACTGGAATCGGGTTGTTATGATTTTCCGGTGATCGCGCGAGGCAGCATGCCGCGCGATGCAATCTGCATTGGCTTCGTGGCGGAAGGCGCCAATGTCACCCGCTACAACACCGCCGCGATCGAAGAAGACGATGTCCAGGTGTATCCAGCAGGCGTTGAACTTCTTTACCACGCTGGCGCATCGTCCCGATGGGTCAATTTCGTGGTGTCGGAAGAGCGGCTTCAAGAAATGGCCTGGCTGCGCACGGGACGGCCGCTGGCATTGGCACGACGCGCAGCGACCTCGGTGCGCCTGCTCGCGCGCGGCCGCGCCGCGCTCACCGTGCTGGCCGACGACGCCATGGGCCTCGCCCGGCGCCTCGCGGACGCCGGCGGAATCACCCCGGAACTGGCAAGTACGATTGGCCGGTCGTTGCTCGAGGGGTATGTCGATGCGCTCTGCGATGCGGCGCCGGCCCGCAAGTCCACGCTATCGTCGGCGCAGGAGCGCCATCACCATCTGATCCTCGCATGCGAGCAACTGGCGCTGTCGGGTGAGGCAGCCGATATTGCGCTCGCCGAAATCGCACGACGCAGCGGGTACAGCCTGCGCTCGCTACAGTTGATCTTTCACGACAGTGTCGGCATGACGCCGGGAAGGTGGTTCATGAATGCGCGGCTCAACGGTGCGTTGCGCGACCTGCTGAGCCCGGCTGCGGCGTGCACAGTGGGCGCTGTAGCCGAGAAATGGGGCTTTCGCCACTTGCCCAGATTTTCGCAGTACTACCGGAGGACATTCGGCGAACTGCCGAGCGACACCTTGAATCGCAGCCGCCTCTAGCAGCCCCTGGTCACCGGGGGCGGGCACTCTTTTTGCCTCCTCCCTTTGCGCGAGTCCGTTATGCGGCTGGCGAAAAGCGAGCCACATGGACATAGCCGCCATCAGCGGCGGGGAGGCGCGATGCGAAGAATCGGCAACGGCGTGCGATATGCAATATCTGCAATCCTGTTTGCACTGCTCGCGGCTTGCGGCGGTGGGGGCGGCGGTGGGAGTGGGAGTGGTGGAGGCAGCGCCACAAACAATCCGCCCGGCGGCGTGCAACTGCAAATCGTCTCGTTTGGCGACAGTCTTTCCGACGTGGGCACCTATGCGCCGCTCGCCAGCGCAGTCGGCGGCGGCCGCTTCACGACCAATCCCGGGCAAGTGTGGACGCAGGACGTCGCGCAGTATTACGGGGACACCTTGAACGCCGCCTTCACGATCAGCATCGATCACCGGTTGAGCGCGCAAGGCGGCTTGGGCTACGCGGAGGGCGGCTCCACGGTCGCCACGCCGGCCAACCAGTATGACTTCCTCACCGACGTGATCGGCAATATCGAAATGCCCGTGAATCAGCAGGTTTCGAGCTACCTGTCCGCGCACGGCAGTTTCAACGCCGGTCAACTGGTGCTGGTCTGGGCCGGCGCGAACGACGTGCTGCGGGCCGGCACGCCGCCCGCTGCGAATACCACCGTGCAACAGGCAGCCACCGCGCTCGCACAGATCGTTGGCCAGATCGTCCAGGCCGGCGCCACCCACGTCGTGGTGGTCAATGTGCCGAACATCGGCCTCTCGCCGAAGGGCCTCGCCGCAACCGACGGTGGCGCGAACTACACTCAGTTATCCCAACTTTTCAACAGCACTTTGAACGCCGCGTTGCAGAGCAATGGCCTGCAAGGCAAGGTCATCGAGATCGATTCATATACGTGGATCACGCAGACGATCGCGAATTACCAGGCGAATGGCTTTACGGTGTCCAACACGGCACAGGCCTGCGATCCCTCGAAGACCCCGGACGACACGGCCCTGTTGTGCTCACCGCCCACCTACGTCACGTCCAATGCGGACCAGACGTATATGTTCGCCGACGATCTTCACCCGACGACGCATCTGCACGCCCTCTTCGCGCAATTCGTGGAGCAGCAGATCGCCCAGTCGGGACTTGGCCACTAATTGGGCCGCTATGGCCACTAACGCGAAACAGCGACCGGGAGCCGGTCAAACGCTGTCCGTCGCAACGGGCAAGCCCTCGGCCTTCCAGCGCAGCATCCCGCCGGCGAGGTTGGCCACCTTGCCAAAGCCCGCCTTGGTCAGCAGCACGCTGGCCTGCGCCGAGCGCACGCCCGAGCGGCACACGGCCACCACGGGCCGCTCGCGGTCGAGCTCGTCGAGGCGGCCCATCAACTGCGAAAGCGGCACCAGCCTCGCATCGGGCAGGTGGCCCAGGCGATCGATGAACTCGGGCGCCTCGCGCACGTCCACGATCTGGAACTTCGCCACATGCTCGAGCAGCGCCATGGGCTCGATTTCCCAGACGCCGCTAAAGCGCAATATCAGCGGCGCCCAGTCGGGCGTTTCGGCCACCGGCGCCTCGCCTTCGGGCTTGCCGCAGCGCAGGTTGGCCGGCACCGCGACGGCCATCTGCTTCGGGTGCGGCAGATTCAGGTTGTCCATATAGCCCGCGAAGTCGCCGAGATCGACATCGCCGCCCAGGCGCGGATTGAAGCGCCGCTCTTCGGCCACGCTCGTGACCGTGATGCCGCGATAGTCGTGCGCCGGATAGAGCAGGCAGTCGCCGGGCAGTGTCAGGATCTGCTCGCGCACGGAGGCAAAGAGCTGCTGCGGACTGCCGCCCTGGAAGTCGGTGCGGCCGCAGCCGCGGATCAACAGGCTGTCGCCGGTGAAGGCCATGCTCTCGTCGTCGAGCACATAGGTGAGGCAGCCGCTCGTGTGCCCCGGCGTCGCGCGCACGCTCAGGTGGCGCTTGCCGAATGCCACGCGGTCGCCATGCCGCAGCGGACGATTCACGCCCTCGGCGCCCACCGTGCCGGCGAGCGCGATCTCGCTGCCGCAGCGCTGACGCAAGCGCCACGCGCCCGTCACATGGTCGGCGTGCACATGCGTGTCGAGCGTCGCCTGAAGCCGCAAGCCCAGCTCTTGCAGCAAGGCCAGGTCGCGCGGCACTTGCTCGTAGACGGGGTCGATCAGCAGCGCCTCGCCGCTTTCGGCGTCGCCGAGCAGATACGTATACGTGGACGATACGGCGTCAAAAAGCTGGCGAAAGATCATCGCGGACCTCGCAGGGAAGAAAGCGTGCTGTCCTCGCCGCCGCCATCATCTTCGGGAACTGCCCCGATGATGGCGGCCGGCTGGCGCGCATGTGCCCATTCTCGCTCGATTTTCGCAGACGAACGCGCGTGGCGGTACAGCATGCGCCGTCGAGAAACCCGCGTGTGTTCGGAGGCGCACGCATGCGCCTCACGCGCGCTATGCGTTGTGCGATGCGTCGTTCTTCATCGGCACGTTCTGGACCAGCAGCGTGCGCGGATTCGACAGCGTAATCCCCGCGGCGCGCAACTGCTTCAGGATGGCGAACAGCAGATCGCTCTTGGTCGAGGTGGCGATGCGCGGGCTGCCGACATAGCCGGTCACGCTGAGCGTGATGCCGTCCGGCGTGAGCTGGCTGAACGTCACCGAGGGCGCGGGCGTCTCCAGCACCGCGGGGTGCTCGCGATAGACGTCGAGCAGCAGGTCGCGCACCTGCTCGGGATCCGTGTCCAGCGGGAACGTCAGCACCAGCGTGGCCACGCCCTGGGTGCTGTCGCCCATCGTCACGTTGCGCACGTTCTGCGAAATCAGCTGCGAATTGGGCACGATCATCGTCGAGCGGTCGGGGAGCTGAATCTCGGTCGCGCGCACGTTGATGCGGCGAATATCGCCCTCCACGCCCGCAATGCTGATCATGTCGCCCACCTTCACCGGGCGCTCGGTCAGCAGGATCAGCCCCGAGACGAAGTTCTTCACGATCTCCTGCAGGCCAAAGCCGATACCGACCGAGAGCGCGCTCACGATCCACGCGAGGCTGTCCCAGCGCACGCCGAGCAGCGACAGCGTCATCAGCACCAGCAGCACGTAGCCGACGTTCGTGAACAGCGTGATGAGCGACATCCGCATGCCGGAGTCCATGCCGAGCGCGGGCATGAATTCCTTGTCGAGCCAGCGGCGCACCGAGCGCAGCAGATAGATGCCGACCGCGAGCCCGATCACGGCGTTCGTGATGCGCTCGGGCATGATGTTGAGGCTCTTGAGCCGCTGCCCGCCAATGATGCCGATAAAGCTGTTGATCAGGTCCGCCGGCGTGGTGCCGAAGCCGCCCGTGAGCAGCGCCACGACCGCGAGCAGCATCAGGAGGCTCGTGCCGATGCCCGAGAGCACGGTCTGCACCTGTTCGAGATGCTTGTCGTCGAGGCCGAGCAGATTCTTCAACTGCTTGCCGGTCGCCAGGTGCGCGCTGAAGAGGCTCGCGCAGATATCGCGATTCAATTGCGTGAGCACGTAAATGCTGCACAGCACGATCTCGAACCAGACCAGCTCGTAGGTAATGAAGCGCGCAACGGTGATATAGCCGATCACCAGTGCGATCAGCGAGACGATGATCGCCAGCGCGGTGCCGGCGTGAATCAGCCCCGCGACTGTGGAATGCGATTCCGGCGCCTCGCCTGCCGCGGCGAGCGCGCTGCGCACGCGGTTCGCGCGCAGCAGCGCCGCGCCGATGGTCAGCGCGGTCACGAGCGAGACGATGCCGCGGCCGAGCAGCGTGACCGAGAGGCTCGTGTCGACGATGCGGTTGATCGCCTCGACCGTGCCCGAGACGAGCAGCAGCGCCGCGAGCGTGCTCGGAAACGGCCGCAGGGCGCGGGCCACCGGATCGGCCAGCGAGGGCAGCCGCCACGACGGGTGATGCGTGCACAACAGCGCGCGGCCGAGCCCCGAGATCAGCGCGCAGGTGAGCGTGAGCTTCGTGAGCTCGTCCCACAGGTCGCTCAGCGCGGGGGTCAGTTCGAAGTGGCGCGCCACCGCCAGATAGAAGACCTGGAGTGCAATGCCCGTCGCCAGCAGCGTGGCGATGGCCGTCGACAACGCGAGCGCGCTGCGGCGCAGGCGCGTGGCGGGCAGCCAATGCAGGCAGACCCACGTCAGCCCGCGCTGCACGAGCTTGCGGCCCCCGAGCCAGATCGCGAGCGTGGCGCCCAGCAGCAGCACGGTCAGTGCGCGCTGCCCCGGCGTCCAGACCGGGCGTAGCATGTCGCGCACTTGCGCGTCGAATGCGTCTAGACGCTGGCCATCTTCAGGAGAGCGATGCAACAGCGGCACCCAGAACTGCGCACTGAAAATGCCGCTCGAGCGCAGTGCGAGCTGATTCTTCAGCAAGCCGCGGTGCAGCTTCGCAAACTGCGCGGTCAGGATGTCGAGATTGCTCTTCTGGTCGTCCGCCATCTTCAGCACGGCGTCGATCTGGTCCTTGCGCGCAGTCAGGCTGTCGCGCTGGCGGGCGACCGCGTGGGTGCCGGGCGTGACGTCCGAGGCCGGCGCCGGCCCGAGCACGTCGAGCTGGGCCTGAACCTGGGTGCGCAACGGGACGAGCTGGCTGCGCAATTTGTCGACGTCGGCGCTCAGTTGCTGGGTTGCGGCGGCCAGCGCGTCGAGATCCTTGCTGTTGGTGGCCGTCGAGGTCTGCTGCTTGATGCTGTCCTGCTTGAACTGCATCTGCTTGAGTTGCGCGAGGGCGTCGCTCAGCGAAATGGGCGCCGTCGCAGCGTCCACCGCGCTGGCGCTAGTCGCGCTCCCGGTGCCGGGAAACGCCCATGCGGGGGCGATCGAGAAAAGAGACAAAAGCGGGGACACAAGCGCGATCAGCGCGAGCTGGCGCGCGAAGGCGGATAGTCGTTTTAAGGCCATGGAGCTTTCAAATATTACAGTGCGTTTGCGTAGGGAATTATGCCCTGACTGCTGCGCGCACTACCGTTCCATGGCGTGCCCCTCGATGGGGCGACCCCGATGACGGGGTAAGGAACTATTTCCCGCGATGAGAGGGAATCGATATTCAGGAATGCGAGAGCGCGGCTCCCGCCCCGCCGCCGCGGCTCGCCGGGGCTTTCTCCGCCGCCCTGCCCGCAAGCGCGAGACCGGCCTGCGCGAGCGCATCGCGCGCATGGGCGCGCAAATCATCGGCGGCATAGGAGGCGTCCGGCTTGCGCACCCACGCGGCAATGCGCAGCCGCGCGCCGCCCTCGGGCGGGTAGCTGTCGACCGCGACCGTGGGTGCGAGCGTGGTCCCCGCCAGCACGCGCGGCTCGGCGGCGACCATCTTCGTCATCTCGGCGATGGCCGCGTCCACCTCGTCGCGTCGCCCGAGATCGACCTTCACCTCGATGCGCAGCGTGCCGCCGCTGCTGTAATTGATGACGGGATTGCTCCAGATCTGGCTGTTCGGGACGAACACGACGTTGCCGTCGCCGCGCTCGATGCGCGTCGTGAAGAGGCTCACCTCGCGCACGACGCCCGCCGCGGCGCCGCTGCCTTCGATCACATCGCCGGCGCGAAACGGGCGCAGCAACAGCAGCATGATGCCGGCCGCGATGTTTTGCAGCGTGCCTTGCAGCGCGAGGCCGATCGCGAGACCGGCGGCGCCCAGCGCCGCGAGCACGCTCGCGGTGGCAATGCCGACCTCGCTGAGCGCCGCGACGATCGCGATGATGCGGATGGTCCAGGCCGCGATGCCGGCGAGCATCGGCGCGAGCGTGGGGTCCGCGTGCGAGCGCAACAGGATGCGGGCGAAGAGCCGCGCGAGGCGGTTGGATAACCACCAGCCGATCGCGAGCATCAGCACCGCCAGAATCAGGTGCAGGACATCGTGCGTCAGCGTCGCGAGCAGCGACGGTTGAAAATGGAAGAGACGGTTGAAGAATTCATCCATGATCGGTAGTCGGAGAGTGGCGATGGACACGCGAGATAACGGGGACAGCTTGCGTTTCCCGCGCATGGTATCTGCGGCAGCAGACGCCATGCCTGCCGGCTTGATACCGCTGTATGGATCGAGGCTTCCGACTGCAACGCGAGAACGCCCACCGGGAGCGAAACCAGCGCAGGCGCTCGACGCGCTCTAGACGCCCGGGGCCCGATACTCCCCCGTTCGCCCGCGCGGGCTTATCATGGATTGATCCGCTATCGAAGGTGATCGCGCCCCATGAACCGTTTCCTGATCGTCATTGGCATCGTTTGCCTGCTTGCCGGACTCGGGTGGCGCTGGCTCATTCGCATCCCGTTCGGCCGGCTGCCCGGCGACGTCCATATCGTCACCGACGGCCTCGACTTCTACTTCCCGATTGTCACCGGCATCCTGGTTTCAGCCGTGATATCCGTGCTGCTGTGGCTCTTGCGGCATTGATGCGGTGGCTTTCATGGTGTCGACACTCGCCCCTATACTCCCAGGCAGTATTGCCTTATACTGCCTCCCAGTATCACGATTCCGGTGACGCCATGCCCCATTCGCCTGAAGAAAAAAAACGAGTCCTCACCCGCGTACGCAAGGTTCGCGGGCAACTGGACGCGCTCGAGCGCGCGCTCGAGCAAGGCGCCGAGTGCGCGCCGGTGCTCCAGCAACTGGCCGCCATCCGTGGCGCCATCAACGGGGTGATGGCGGGCGTGCTCGAAAGCCATCTGCGCGAAGAGTTCACGCAACTGACGGGGTCAACGGAGTCCGCGTCGGGGTCGATCGACGATGTCGTGACACTCGTGCGGACCTATTTACGCTAGCGCATGGCATTCGCCCCGCGCACGCAGTTTTTCGTCAACTATTCGATTTGTAAGGATTGCTATGAAATCACGTGCCGCAGTTGCATTCGAGGCGGGCAAGCCGCTCCAGATCGTCGAGATCGACGTCGAACCGCCCCGCAAGGGCGAAGTGCTGGTGAAGATCACGCACACCGGCGTTTGCCATACCGATGCGTTTACGCTCTCCGGCGATGATCCGGAAGGGCTCTTTCCGGTCGTGCTCGGGCATGAGGGTGCCGGCATCGTTGTGGAAGTGGGCGAAGGCGTGACCAGCGTGAAGCCCGGTGATCATGTGATTCCGCTTTATACCGCCGAGTGCGGCGAGTGTCTGTTCTGCAAGAGCGGGAAGACCAATCTTTGCGTGGCCGTGCGGGCTACCCAGGGGAAGGGCGTGATGCCCGATGGCACGACGCGTTTTAGCTATAACGGGCAGCCTATTTATCACTATATGGGTTGCTCGACGTTTAGCGAGTACACCGTGGTGGCTGAGGTCTCGCTCGCCAAGATCAATCCGCAAGCTAATCCTGAGCAGGTTTGTCTGTTGGGGTGTGGTGTTACCACCGGGCTCGGTGCGGTCAAGAATACCGCCAAGGTGCAGGAAGGCGATACGGTTGCCGTGTTCGGGTTGGGTGGCATCGGGCTCGCCGTGATTCAAGGTGCCAAGATCGCCAAGGCCGGGCGTATCATCGCTGTTGATACGAATCCTGGGAAGTTTGATCTTGCACGTGCGTTTGGGGCTACTGATTGTATTAATCCCAAGGATTATGAAAAGCCTGTTCAGCAGGTGATCGTTGAGATGACCGGCTGGGGTGTCGATCACAGCTTCGAATGTATCGGGAATGTCAATGTGATGCGCGCCGCGCTCGAATGTGCGCATCGTGGGTGGGGGCAGTCAGTGGTTATTGGTGTGGCGGGTGCCGGGCAGGAGATCTCCACCCGTCCTTTCCAGCTGGTTACGGGCCGCCGCTGGCTCGGGACCGCTTTTGGTGGCGTCAAAGGACGCTCGCAGTTGCCTGGTATGGTCGAGGACGCTATGGCCGGGACTATTCAGCTCGCGCCGTTCGTTACGCATACCAAAGACCTCGAGGGCATCAATGAAGCCTTCGATCTCATGCATGAAGGGAAGTCTATTCGCACTGTTGTCCACTATTGAGTGGGGGATTCACGGTTTGCTTTCGTGAATTATTGCGAATTGGCCTTAACTTGTTTTCGCGGCGGGCCGCGGGCGTTGCCCCTGTGCGGGGCGGCACCTACTTTTCTTTGCAGCCGCAAAGAAAAGTAGGCAAAAGAAAGCGGCTCACACCGCCAGTGTGACGCAGGCCCCCACTGCCCTTCTTATCGGAGTGGCTCCGGGGCATCCGTCTCCTCGCACACTCCGCCTCAGTGACAAAGGACTCATACTTCCGGCGGCGCTTCGCGCGCCGTCGAGTATTTCCCAAACCCTTCGTGCGCCTGCGGGTATTTCCCAAACTCTCTGGGTTCGTGCGTCTTCGCTAAACTATTCGTTTTCCTTCGCTGCCCCATCCCCCCACCTCACGCTGAGGCGCCTGCCCCTCCGGCATATACGCGCTCCGAACGGGCCCACGCGATAAGTGCGCCTACACCAAGCACCGCAAGGCAGACGATCGGTACGATCATCGGGCCAAATGCCGTTCCGGTCGCCTTCCCCGCTATCGGCATCAGGTTCTGGCCGAAAAAGCCGCCCAGATTGCCGATCGAATTGATCGCCGCTACGCTGGCCGCCGCTCGCGCACCAGTGAAATAGCGCGGCGGCATCGACCAGAAGCACGGGTAGAGCAGCGGAATACATGCGCCGCCAAATACGAGCGCGATAAAGCGCAGCGGCGTCGTAGGTAGCACCAGGCTCAGCAAGAAGCCCAGCGCGCCCAGCGCAGCTACGATCGAGATCGCGCGCAATATGCTCTTCGCCCGGCGCAGCTTGCCCGGCAGATACAACAGCAGCAGTACCGAGAGCGCCCACGGCAGCATGCTCAGCATCCCATTCGTGCTGCTCGACACACCGAATGACTTCACGAGCGTCGGCAGCCAATAGGTCACGCCGTACAGTGAGGTCGACATCAGCATGTAGGTCGCCGCGAACAGCATCACGCGCGGATCAAGTAGCGCCTTCCAGGGCTGCGCATGCTCCGCGTGCTCGGGCTTCTCGCGCTCGAGCGCAGCCGCGACAATCGCCTTCTCGTGCTCGCTCAAAAACCGCGCTTCCCGATACGAGGCCGGCAGCAGCTTGAATACCGTCACCGCCACCAGCACCGCGGGCAAACCCGTGGCGATAAACACCCATTGCCACCCCGCGAGGCCCCACACGCCGTTCAAGCTCAGCAGCCAACCGCCGACCAGCGAGCCCAGCATGTTGGCAAGCGCACTGCCAAGCGTGAAAACGCCAAGCACACGGGCACGGTAGCTTTGCGGGAACCACAGCGTGAGGTAGTAGATCACCCCCGGGTAGAAGCCGGCCTCGGCAATGCCGAGCGCCAGGCGCATGCCGCAGAATACCTGCATCGATGTCGTGAAGCCCATCAGCACGGTAACCACGCCCCATGTGAGCATGATGCGCGCGAGCCATACGCGCGCGCCGAAGCGGTGCAGCGCCAGCGTGCTGGGCACCTCGAACAGCAAATAGCCAATAAAGAATAGCGAAGACGCCAGACCGAACGCCGTCTCCGTCATATGCAAGCTGTGCACCATCTGCAGCTTCGCAAAGCCGACGTTCTGCCGGTCGATAAACGATATCAGGAACATCACGACCAGGATCGGCAGCAGGCGCCGCGCGATCTTCGACATGACCTGTCGTTCCTCCGCGGGCTGATGGTCGAGGGTTGAGGCGGCGTTCACTATGGACTCCTTCAGGTTCTATTTTGTCTGCCAGTCGCCACGCCCGCTGTTGCGGGCGCATGCGGAGATTCAATGGGCCATGCCGGCTACGTGGGATGAAATGCGCTCAGCGCGGGTGCGAACATCTCGTTCCAGGCGCGCGGCCTCGTCTTGATCGTGCCCACCATGTACAGAAAATCGACGTACTCCATCAACTGCTCCGGCCACACCGAAAAGCGTGTCTCCGGCGCGGCAAGCATCTGCATCACGCCCTCGTGCGATACGGCGAGTCCCGAGGCGGCTACATAGATCGCCGCCGCCGCTTGACGGTCCTGGGCGATCAACCGGTTCGCCTCGTCGAGCGCGCCAAGGAACGCTCGCACGAGCGCGGGCTCGGTATCCACGAGGCGCCTCGGCGCGTACACCACGTCGAGCGTCAGCGGGCCCAGCACGTCGATCGAATTGACGACGCGATGAATGCCCGGCTGCTTCAATTCGAGCGACGAAAAAGGCGGCGACGCGAAATGCGCCGTGATGCCGTTCTCGCGCCGGATCAGCGCCTGCACCGCCTGCGGATGCGGCAGGCTCACCGTGATCGAGTCGAGCTGCGCGAAGTGCTTCGGCCCGAGCAGCTTGCTCGCCATCATCTGCAAGACCACCGCCGCGAGCGAGGTGCGGATGCCCGGCACCGCGATGCGGTCGGCGCTCGTGAAGTCGGCAAGCGTTGCGATGCGCGGCTGGTTCGTGTTCAGCGAGAGCGCAGTCGTGGATAGCCCGCTCACGCCAATCACCTCGACGTTCGGAATCCCGCGCGCCCTCGCCCACAGCTCGATGAAGCCCGGCGCACCCACGGCCGCGAAGTCGAGCGTGCCGGCCATCATGGCGTCGTCCACCGAGTTGCCGCCGTCGAGCAGCGTCCAGTCCACGCTCACGTCGCGCAAGCCCTCGCGCGCCGCATGCCGCTCGAACAGGCGTCGCTGCTCCATCACGAGCAGCGGCAAATACAGCAGGCCATAGCCCTTCGAGATGCGCACCGCGCGCGGGCTCGAGCGCACCAGCGCCGGCGCGAGCGCCACACCGAGCCCCGCCGCCACGAGCGCACGCCGCCGCAGCGAAGGCGCCTTGCGCTCGCGCGCGCCGCACGTTCGCAGCTCTCGCTTGCCGTCTCCTCGCGTTCTGGTAATCATGGTTCGCAAGGTTACCGGGCGAGTCTGAGAAAATGCTGAGATCAGCCCCTCGGGAAAACCCGTAAATCCAATCATGAACACCATGGCAGGCACGGCATCATGCGCATTCTGGTCGTAGAGGACGACGCGCAAATCGGCGCGGCAATGCGCAGCCGCCTGACGAGGCTCGGCCATGCCGTGGATCTCGAAGCGGACGGCGCGGCGGCAAACAGCCTGCTTGGCGTCGAGCGTTTCGATCTGGTCGTGCTCGACGTGATGCTGCCTTCGATGGACGGCTTCGCGATCCTGCGCAATCTGCGCGCGGCCGGCTCCACGACGCCGGTGCTGCTCGTGACCGCGCGCTCCGCCATCGACGACCGCGTGAGCGGCCTCGCGCTCGGCGCCGACGACTACCTCGTCAAGCCCTTCGACTATCGCGAGCTCGAAGCGCGCGTGCAGGCGCTGTTGCGACGCAATAGCGGCCACGCCAACGACCTCGTCAAGGTGGGCGGACTCGCGATCGATCGCAGCAGCCGGCTCGCGGAGCTCGACGGCCAGCCGCTCGCGCTCTCGCGCCAGGAGTTCGCGCTGCTAGAGATTCTCGCGAGCCGTCCGCAGCGCATTTTCTCGAAGGACGATCTGCTGAACCAGTTGTTCAGCTTCGGTAACGAGCCCAGTGGGAACGCCGTCGAGCAGTACATCACGCGCGTGCGCAAGAAGCTGCACGGCAGCTCGGTCGAGATCCGCACGGCACGCGGGATGGGATATCAAATTGCCGCGCTTTGACTGGTTCCGCAAGACGCTGCTCGGCCGCACGCTGCTCTTCATCGCGCTGGTCGTGGCCTCGGGCGCGCTGGCGCTCGCCCTCATCGCGCGCTACTACGCGGGCGTCGCCGCGGAGCGCGCCTATGACCAGTTGCTGGCCGGCGCCGCCATTCAGCTGGCCGAGAATCTCTACGTGCAGGGCGGCGTGCTCGCGCTCAATCCGCCAGTGGCCGCGCTCTCCTCGCTGTCGCGCTATGACCTCGTCTACTACAAGGTGACCGATTCGCGCGGCGTCGTGGTGGCCGGCTACGGCGACCTGCCCGGCCCGGCGAGCACGGCGGCCGCGCGGCAAGGCCCCGCATTCGCGAACGGGACCTACCAGGGCCAGCGCATCCGCACGGCCACCATCGCCCGCTACATGCCCGAGGAGCGCACGCCGGGCTGGGCCGTCGTAACGATTGCGCAGACCACGCACGCGCGCCAGCAACTGACGAACGACATGAGCTTCAAGGTGTGGACGCTGATCCTGATGATGAGCGTGCTAGCCATTGGCGCAAGTGGGCTGGCGATCCGGCGCGGCTTGCGCCCGCTCGCGCAGATCGAGACGATCATCGCCGCGCGCGACCCCGCCGACCTGCGCCCCGTGGAGCACGACACGCCCAGCGAGATCAACGCGATCATCGGCGCGATCAACGGCCTCATCGGCCGGCTCGCGGAGCGCATGACGGCCATGCAGCGCTTCATTGCCGATGCCGCCCATCAGATGCGCACGCCAATCGCGCGGCTCGACGCGCAGATCGAACTGCTCAGCGGCGAGACCGATCCCACGCGTTACGCGCAAGGACTCGACGCGTTGCGCACCACCTGCTCGGACGTTGGCCGGCTCACGGGGCAGTTGCTCAATCATGCGATGGTGATCCATCGCACCGAGGCCGTGCCGCTGCAGCCCGTGGACCTCGTCGCGCTTGTGCGAGAGGCGATCGGGCGCACGATCCCGCTGGCAGGCGAACGCGACGTGCAGGTGGCGTTCGAAAGCGATGCGCCGAGCGTGACCATCGCCGGCGACCCGATCAGCTTGCAGGAGGCGTTTTCGAACGTCCTGCACAACGCGTTGCTGCATGGCAATGCGGATGAAATCGTCGTGCGCGTGGCCGGCCTGCGCGGCGAGCCTGCGCTGACGGTGACCGACAATGGTCGCGGTATCCCGCGTGAGCACTGGGAGGCCGCGCTGCGCCCGTTCGAGCGCTTCGAGCCCGATGGCGCGCCGCGCCGCAGCGGCTCAGGGCTCGGGCTCGCGATCGTGCAGGAGGTGATGAAGGCGCATCGTGGGCGCGTGGGGTTTGCGTTTCCGGAGGGGGGTGGGTTTGCGGTTGTGTTGATGTTTCCGGGGGCGGGGAAAGAGTCAGGCGCGCAATAACGCACGACGCGCTTTTCCCCAAAACCACCTACTCTTAAATATCGGGCCAATGCCCGTCCGGACGTTCCGATGCGCGCTCATCGCCCCACCCGGGCGGCGGAGCACGACGCGCCTCCGCCCCATGCCCGCCACGCACGCCACCCGCTGCCGGCGCGGATTGCACGCGCCGCGGTATTCGCGGCGCTGCTGGTCGTTTGCGCCGCGGTTGCGGCCCTCAACGCCATGGCTCAGGCCCAGCGCGCGCCGTTCGCGGCACAGCGCGCGGTCGTCGTCATGACCGTCAATGGCGCGATTGGTCCCGCGAGCGCCGATTTCATCGTCCGGACGCTCGCGCATGCGGCGCAGCAACACGCGCAGCTCGCGATTCTCCAGCTCGACACCCCCGGCGGCCTCGACACCTCGATGCGCCAGATCATCAAGGCGATCCTCGCCTCGCCCGTGCCGGTGGCCACGTTCGTCGCGCCTGGCGGCGCGCGCGCCGCCAGTGCCGGCACCTACATCGTCTATGCGAGCCATATCGCGGCGATGGCGCCCGGCACCAACCTCGGCGCCGCCTCGCCGGTCCAGCTCGGGATCGGCGGCGGCGGCCCGGCGCCCGCGCCAGGCGCCGCACCCGACACCGCGCCGGGCGCCACGTCAGGCGCCGCCTCAAGCGCCAGGCCCGACGACAACGCCACCACCGAGGCCCGCAAGGTCATGCACGACTCCGCCGCGTACATCCGCGGCCTCGCGCAACTGCGCGCGCGCAATGCCGTGTGGGCCGAGCGCGCGGTGCGCGAAGCGGTGAGCCTGTCCTCCAGCGAAGCGCTCGACCAGCACGTGGTCGACCTCATTGCGCTGGACCCCGTCGATCTCGCGCACAAGCTCGACGGCCGCGAAGTCACCACGGCGGCCGGCACGGTGCGCCTCGCCACCGCGAATGCGCCGCTCGTGTATGTCACGCCAGATTGGCGCAATCACTTCCTCTCGATCATCGCCGATCCGAACGTCGCGCTGATCCTGCTCACGATCGGCATCTATGGGCTGTTCTTCGAGTTCGCGAATCCCGGCTTCGTGCTGCCCGGCGTGGCCGGCGGGATCTGCCTGCTGATCGGCCTGTTTGCGATGCAGCTGCTGCCCATCAACTACGCGGGGCTCGGCCTCGTGATGCTGGGGCTCGCGTGCCTCGTCGCCGAGGCCTTCCTGCCCACCTTCGGCGTGCTCGGCTTTGGCGGCATCGTCGCCTTTGCCGTTGGCGCGCTCATGCTGATCAATACCGACGTGCCCGGCTACGGCATTCCGGTGCCGCTGGTCGCGGGTCTCGCGCTCGGTGGCGCGGCGTTCGTCGCGGTCGTCTCGAGCGTCGCGCTGCGCGCGCGGCGGCGCCCCGTGGTAACCGGCTCGGAAGCCATGGTCGGCAGCATCGGCCAGGTCATCGACGATGGCCTGAAGCCCGAGCGCCCGACCGCCGCCGCAGCGCTCGCCCAGCCGTCCGGCGCCGCCAGCCAGGCCGCTACAGCCTCGGCTTTGGCCTCCGGTTGGGCACTCGTGCGCGGCGAGCGCTGGCACGTGGCCTGCGCCGTGCCGCTCGCCGCGGGCAGCCGCGTGCGCGTGACGGCACGCGAGGGCCTGGTGCTGAGCGTCTCGCCCATCGAGGACGCGCCGCCGCCGCCGGTCAAGCGCGGCCGATGGGGCAGAAAAACGGCAAACGAACAACAAGCGCGCGAAGCGCATCAGGGAGGTCATCCATGATCGGCTACACCTTCGGTTTCACGAGCATCTTGCTGGTGGCGGCCATCCTGCTCGCCTTCTCGGCCATCCGCATCTTCCGGGAGTACGAGCGCGGCGTGGTGTTCATGCTCGGCCGTTTCTGGAAGGTCAAGGGGCCGGGGCTCGTGCTCATCATCCCGGTCGTGCAGCAGGCGGTGCGCATCGACCTGCGCACGGTCGTCTTCGACGTGCCCTCTCAGGACGTGATCACACGCGACAACGTCTCCGTGAAGGTCAACGCCGTGGTCTACTTTCGCGTGGTCGATCCGGAAAAGGCCGTGATTCAGGTCGCCAAATTCTTCGAAGCAACCAGCCAGCTCGCGCAGACCACGCTGCGCGCGGTGCTCGGCAAGCATGAGCTCGACACGCTGCTCGCGGAGCGCGACCAGTTGAATGCCGATATCCAGAAGACGCTCGACGCGCAGACCGACGCCTGGGGCATCAAGGTCTCCACTGTCGAGATCAAGCACGTGGACCTCAACGAGACGATGATCCGCGCCATTGCGCGCCAGGCCGAGGCGGAGCGCGAGCGCCGCGCGAAGGTGATTCATGCCGAGGGCGAACTTCAGGCATCCGAAAAATTGCTGCAGGCCGCCCAGCGCCTCGCGCTGCAACCGCAGGCCATGCAGCTGCGCTATTTGCAGACGCTCACCACCATCGCCGCCGACAAGAATTCGACCATCGTGTTTCCATTGCCGATCGATTTGCTCACTGCGCTGGTGGACCACTTCAACGCGCCCCATGAGCGTTGATTTAGAGAAAGTGAAAAAACGATCATCGATTGATACATGGAGTCGTATCAACCGTCTCCATCCACCGGCGCTTCGGCGTCCATCGCAACCGCCGGCCGGTTCGGCGGCGGCAGCGTCGACCAGGTGACCTCATAGCGGCCGCCGTTCGGTGCGATCATGCCGATCTGCGCGAAGTAGTCGAGATAGCGGGTGATCTCGTCTTTGTACATCTGAATCTTCTTCTCCCGTTCGTCGGTTTCGCTCTCGTCGGATTCCCAGAGCAGTTTCTTCCATTCGGAGATGGCGTGCCGCGAGAAGCTGCGACGAAAGATGCCGTTGGTCGGGACGCCGTACACGAATTGATAGTAGAACACGCCCTGCCAGAGCCTGGCGGGGCACCGCCCGATCGGCACCGAGCCCAGGGTGATACTGTCGAGTGCCGCAAGCGTCTGGACCTGCACGAGGTCCACGAGCCGCTGCTCGTCCGCGTCCCGCAGGATGGCCACGATAGTGTCTTTGCGTTCCTTCATCCGCTGTTCGCGATGCAGTACGGCTAGCCACCAGGCCGTGATCACGAGAAGGTCGGCGAGGAGAAAGCGGTAGCGGTACGCCGCCAATCGGGTGACGGCGTCAAGTCCAACCTTCGACGACGCCATGTCTGATTGCGGCGTCAGCTTGGCGAGCAGCCAGAAGTTCTCCGCGTGCGCGGCGAGCGCACCCAGCAACACCAGGACCGTCGTGGCGGAAATCGCTGCGCGCCAGGCCACGACCGGATCCGTGCTCACTGTCGTCAGCCGCTTGTACGCGGCGCCCGCCGAAGCCAGGAAGAAAAGCGCGTACATGTCGACGAGGAGATTGTCCACCCACACCAGCAGGCTCTGAATCGTCGCGGTAGAACCCGTATGCGCTGCGCCGGACGCCGTCACGCTCACCATCTTCCCGAGCGCCACGCGGCAGGCATCGCCGTCTGGCGAGAGCAAGTAAAGCGATTCTCCCAGGCAGTCCCAAAGACTTGTCGAGAACCACCGGGTGGTGAGCAGCGACAGCACGATGGTCAGCAAAAGCGCCGAGACACCCAGGATCGGAATCCAGTACTGGCGCAACCAGACCCGCAGCACCTCTGCGAAGCTCTTGTCACGCCACCGGCGCCACAGCGCGTCCACAAACCGCTTCATGGTCGTCTCCGCCCCGGCGGCTGGCGCAACGGGGGGAAGTCGGCATCATTGAGGCAATGCGTGGCAATCCGTTCGCCGAGTTCCCGATAACTCTCGAACTGGCTTTCGGAGAAAAACTGATCGACCGTCGATTGATGGGGAAACGCATCGCGCGAACGCGAATACCCGTAGACGTCGACGCCCAGGGAGGATAGCCGGACCAGCGTCGGCTTGATGACGACGAGCTGTCCATCGGTGTTATGCCGTCCATCGGCGTTATGCTGTCCATCGGTGTTATTTTTTTCATTGGGCAAGGGGGGATAGTTGATCTTGCCAACCACGAAGCCCATACTTTTCGATTGCCGATCGCGGGCGGTCCCAAGGCGCGCGATATCGATTTCGATGTTCACGCCAAAGTCCACCCGGCATTTGCGAACCACGTTGGCGAGGTCGGCCATCGCGCGTTCGCCGTCCGCGGTGGCGTCGACGGCAACGATCTTCATGCAGCGCCGCCGCACCAGTTCATAAATGCCCGTGTTGTCGAAGTGCCCGCCGTCCGAGAGGTAGACATAGTTGCTGACTTCGGTGGCGTAACCGAACAACTCCTGCAGCAGCCAGATCAGGCCGAAGCGCGGGCTCGAGCGGCGCCACCCGCGGCGCCAGAGCGGATTGGGCGACCAGCGCCCGAGCCTCGCGTTGAAGATGGTTGCAATGAAGGCCAGCGCGGGTTTGCTGCCCTTGCCCTGGATCGCGCTGACCGCCGCGCCGGAAGTCGCCATGGCCATGCCGAGCGTGAACTGCTTCTGCTCGTCCTGGCGCGACGCCCATTCGCCTGCCTCGCGATAGCCGCCTGTTCTGCGCGAATCAGCGCTCAGGGCCGAGGCGCTGTCGGCGTCGCCGGTGCTCGGCCCGAGCGTGAAGCCGCAATGCCACGGCGAGAAGGTGAACGACGCGGCCTTGCGCTCCTGCCACGCGAGATTGGCGCCGTGGGTGATATTGATCGCCGCATTGAGGATGTGGACCGGCCGTACGGGCGCTTGCGCTCCGTTCCCGGCTTTCTGGAGTGCGACGAGCGCAACGTCGTCCTCTTCGTCGAAGCCCGTGAACGGATGCGGTTTGCGCTCGTCGTACCGGCTCGCGCCCAGATAGCAGCGCACCAGCCGGTTCTTGTAGAGGTTGTGCAGCGAGAACTTGTTGACGTCGACCCGTATGCCGAAGATCAGCAGGATAGTCCCGCACAACAGCAGAATGAACACGCTCAGATCGACATCGAGCATGTTCGAGTTCGCTGATTGGCTCCCGGCTGGAGTGGACCCGAAGCGCCGTAGCAGATCACCGGTATTGAGCGCATCGGTCTGACGCGCGAGGCTCTCGCGTAGCGCCTCGGTAAAGATGGATGGATTGTCTTGCGTGGAGTTCCCGCCGGCCGCTGCCGTCTTGCGATGCGCATCGGTGCCGGCAACGATGGGCTGCAGCTTCGTATCAGGCGGTGGGACGGACGGCCTGGCCGCCAGCTCCACCGTCGCCCCGACGCCGGCGGCAACGCCGATGAGCAAGCCCGCCACAACGACGCCTAGCGCGACGTCGAGCGCCAGTTCGCGGGCGACCTTCCCGAATCCCCGCTCCGCCTTGCTCGCGCGCGGCACCAGCAAGGTGGAGAGCAGGCTGCCAACCCAGCTTGCCCCGAGCACCGCCGAGATCCAGGGGCCGCTCGCGCGTACGGCCCACATCACGATGGGCACGGCATAAAACGCGAGACCGAATAGCCCGAGCCAGACGACACCCAGAATGGCAAACCACGCATTCATTCTCGACCACCACTCGCGCGTCTGCTCGAAATAAGCCATGCCGACAAGCCCGACGATTACCGAGCCCACCACCCCGAATGTCACGAGCAGCATGGGCGGACCGAAGCAGAGCAGCGCGGCGGCTTGCATGACGTCGGGCAGCATGATGTGCCCCGCCGGCGGGGCGATCTCGGGATTCGGATTGGGATTGGGATCGGGAATGAAGCATTTAAATGCGTGGTAATTCGCGGAGACGAGGACCACGCCAATGGCGATCGCCACCACGTACGCGAGCAGAAACGCGAGCGCTTCGGGGAACAACTGGCTTGGGGTATGCCCTTCCGCGAGTTCATAGCCGAGCCACAGGATTCCGGAGAGCAGAAGCAGGACGATGGCGCCGGCGGCCATCTGAATCAACGAGGAGGCTTCGATCCCGCGCGGCGCGAACAGATACATGCTGCCGAGAAGCGCGGTCAGCAGTCCGGGAAAGATCACCAGCAGCAGCACGCCCCAGGTCGTATTCATGAGTTCGACCTTGCCTGCGCGGTCGTCGCTCATCGCCCTGGATAGCTGAAACGCAATGCCGAGCGGAAAGAGGAAAAAGCCCGTCCACGACGCCGCATAGCCGACTTCGAGCCACAGGGAATGCATCGCCGTGATCGTGGGCACGAGCAGAAGCCGTGGCAGCAGAAAGCACACGGCGAGGAACGACACGAGCGCGATGAGGTTGAGCATGACGTTGCGGCACCAGGTGGCAACGAGCGTCATGGAATCCGCGGAAAGCGCGCCTAGCTGGGGGGCTAGATAGTTGCTGTACTGACGCAGCCAGGTCACTTCCGGCGCCTCGACATAGCCGTCCGTGCGTAGCGACTGCGATTTCAGCGCGTTGTCGACATAGCTCAGGCCTTTGCGATGAATCCATGCCGTCAGCCACGAGCCGATATAGCCGCCGCCCGAGACGGTGGACAGATAATCGAACTCGACGAGCTTGCCGCCTTTTGCAAGCGCCTGAATGACGCCCAGGCAAAACGTTGCTGAACGAATACCGCCGCCCGAGAGTGCGAGCCCGACGAAGTCGGTGTCGGCATGGGCCGGCGAGCCGCCCGCATTTTGGCCGCGGCGGATCGCTTCACGCTCCTGATCGCGGACTTGTTCGAAACCGATCAGTGGCGTGTTCTTGTCATGCTGGGCGGTATGCGGCGTGGCCATTGTCTCTCTCCGCTTTTTTGTCTAAATGTTTTGATACCTTATTGTTATCGTTACCAGAATCCTCAGTTAAATCCTGGAGAAAGGCTGCGTATGTGCGCGAACGCACAAAGGAGATTTGCGCCAGGCAAATGCCATTGCCTGGGTTGCAATCGCGACGACGCCATAGCCAGTGCTGCAGGACCATGTCATCCACCGTGTGAATGGACGGATCGCCGAACTTGATCGCCATGAGACACGCAAGCCTGTCTCGAGTGTGCCATTCGGATCGACAAGGGTTAACGTGAGTTTAGTTGCCTGCTACCGCAATCTATTTTGCTAAAAAGAATGAAGAATGCGGATTCCAGATTTCTTTAAGTTTTCGTTTCAACAACGTCATCAAACGTATTAGATTAGTTATCCAAAATAAACGTTCTTCAATCCCGGATTTTTACAAAATCGAAACGCGCCTTTCCTGGTCGTGGGGAGACAAGAGAATGTGTCGCATACTGCCCTTTCCGTTCCGCTTGACGTCTTCTGCCCTGCTGCCCTTGCTGCTCTCGGCCTGTGCGGCCGGACTGCCCGGCACGCACCCGGCAGCGTCTACTGCGTTCGTCAACACGGTGGCGCCCTCCTGCCCCCTTCGGACTTCGCCGCTTGAGCATGGCAGCGCCGCAGACGTGCTGACTGCCACGTTCGAGCGCGTGCGCACGGCCACACCCGTGGCGCTCGATCCGACCGTCAAGGCCGAGGGCGCCGCATTCGGCATCGAGCTCACCGAGCACAAGATCGGCTCGCCCATCCTGCACCTCTCGGCAACGCGCCTCGTCAATCACGACTCCGCGTGCATCAGTACGCTGGGGCAAACACTGGCCCAGCTAAAGTCGGCGAAGCCCGGCAGCGTCGAGTCCATCCTCGCCGCACGCATTCCATGGCTGGCCACGGAGGTCCTGCCCGCTTTGCCCGAGCCCATCGCGCAGGCAAGCTGCGGGCAACACGACGACTCTGCGGCGTCGAAAGCAACGAGCGCAACGCTGAACCTGATCAGCTTCGTGAACGAGAAGAAAGCGACGCTGCTTTCGAATCAAGCCGGCGGTGCAACCACCCCGTTCAGCACGACAGACAAGCAGGAGCTGTTGCCCTCATTGCAGCAGCTAGCCGGGCTGGAGCCCTTCCGTCTCGCGACGCTGCTCGCCGCCCGGCAAATCCTCGAAACCTTGCCCCAGGGGAACGCAGCGGCCATGGAGTCGCCGCAATTGATCGCGCTGGTGGCGATCTTCAATGCCTCGGACTTCCTGGCGACCTACTTCGATGCCTACTTTCGCGACAACCAGTTCATCCAGTTGAAGGTCAACGAGCAATCGCTCGAAACCGATGTCGTCAACACCGTCAAGAGCCGCCTCAACACCCCCCTGCCCGACGACGCGGCCAAACAGTTGAGCGCCACCGTCGCGGCGGTCTGCAAGAAGCTCCCAGGCGGCTGCGCATCGTCGCCGGCGCCCGGCACCGCCAGCTTCGTCACGCTGTTCGGCCAGAGCGTGCAGTTCAGCGGCGTCACCATCGCCTGGGGCGATACATCGTCGGCGCAGCCGTGGCGTCCTGCGTTCACGGCGCCGCCCGTGGGCACGTTCGGACCACAGATGGTGCAGGTGCTCATCGAAGCCCTGTTCGACGCCAACGGTCCGCATCCACAGGCGCTCAGTACGTCGACCGCGTGCGCGAGCGGGCTCTATGCGGCCAGCGAATGCACGCCAGCGCCGCAACTCGATGGCACGCTGGCCCGGATCGATATGGTCGGCAATACGACCCAGGCCCTCGTGACGACAGGCGTAGGCGCTGCGATTCGCGGCGGCGGCTGGGCCGCACTGAACAACGAAACGGTCGCCGCGCTGATCGAGACCTTCGCAGGTGTCACCACGCGCAAGGCGGTGCAGCAGGTGATGGCGTTCTGCGGCGGCGCGCCGTCCGCAAGCGTGCAGGCGAATGGAGAGCAGCCATGAATGCGTACCGGCGGCTGCAGCAATGGGCGGGACTCGCGGGCATCCTGAGCGCGCTGGTCTCGGGATGCGGCACACCGGAGCTCACGCCGGGCCTCACGCACTACAGCGCCACCGACGATGCGGGCGTCGCGCATGCCTCCGCCGCGGCGGATCCCCTTGTGGGCGTGGGAATTTCGGGCGGCGGCAACCGCTCGGCGATTTTCGCGTCCTACGTGCTCGAGCTGTTCGGGTCGCTGGCGGTCGGCTCGCCGTCCGGCACCGGCGTCCAGAGCTTTCTCGGGACCATCGACTATCTGTCCAGCGTATCGGGCGGGGGCTTCGCAAGTGCGTACTTCGGCGTCGGGTATCCCGTTGCCGCGCCGCAGGACTTCGATGTGCTGGTGAAGCCGAATCCCGGCGAGGCGGACCTGCAAGCCGCACAGCACATCGCCGCCTTCTTTGCGGACTGGCACGTCATGATGAATCACGACTGGCGGCGCGACGCGCTGGTGGGCGGCGAGGGGTCGGCGTTCAGCGCCTCGAATGCCCAGCGGCTCTCGAGTGCGATCGACGCGGCCTTTCTGCATGACCACACGTTTTCCGATCTGGATGCGATGGAGTCCGGCCAGCACCACCCCTACCTGATTTTCAACACCACGCACTACGACACGGGCCACCGCTTCGTCATGACCACGATCCCGCGAAGCAGCTTCTGCGTCGACACCCGCAAGCTGATTCAGGACGTGCTCAAGCCCGAAGGCCAGCATCTGCGGGCCAGCGAGCTCGGCACGCTGACCACCTGCGATCCCGCCGATGCCCTGACGCCCGAAGGCTTCGACTGGATCGGCAACGACGGCCAGACGGTCGAATCCGGCACGGTCCATCTCGCGCAGGCGGTAGCGCTTTCCGGCGCCTTTCCCGCCGTGGTCGGGCCGGTGGCCTATCGCATCAGCGGCGATCAAGGCTATCTGCATTTCATCGACGGCGGCATCACCGACAACAGCGGCATCGAATCGCTCACGCAGCTCTTTCTGCACAAGCTGATCGTGGCGCCGGACATGCCGCGCCGCACGGCCCTGATCGTCGAGATCGACGCGAGCAAGCCCTTCGATGCCGACGGCGCCGCGATTGCGGATAGCCGCCGTCCGCTCACGACGCTCGCCGCGGATCCGGGACGGCTCCCGGATATCCAGGAGGAGCGTGCGATCCTGTATCGGGGCGACCTGTGGGCCCTCGCGCGCAATCGCGTGCAGCCGGACAAGCACAACAAGGTCGCCTCGCCGCCCACGGGCGACCTGCTCTCGCGCGTCACGATCGTTTCGTTGAAGCATACCGACATCGACGCGGACAGCCTCACGATCAATGTCACGACCCCCGATCCGGTTGCGCGAGGCGGAGTGTGCCAGCACACCTGGACGCATGCCACGCTGCTCAAGGACGTGCGCAACCTGCCGACCGACTACGTTCTAAACGATCCATGCCAGGTCGAATTGCTGCGTGTCGCGGCCTGCTGGTCCGTGAGCCAGCATGCGGCCGACATCCGGCAGGCGTTCGCCGGCGCCGGACGCGCCGTGCCGTCGCGCGCAAGCCTCGACGCGCGCATTCACGCGCTTTGCCCGGAGCTGAAGACTCTGCCGCAGTGACGTGCGGCTGCTCACCAGGGGTGTGAAGGCGCGTAAAACCCGAACGCTCAGAAGAGATACATCCCCGCGACGAACACCACCCCCGAGAACAGCAAGGTGGTCACGCAGTAGCCCATGATGTCGCGCACGCCGAGGCCCGCGATCGCGAGCGCGGGCAGCGCCCAGAACGGCTGCGCCATGTTGGTCCACGCTTCGCCATAGGCGATCGCCATGGCCGATTTGCCGAGGTCCGCGCCCAGCGCCTGCGCCGCCGGCATCACGAACGGCCCTTGCACGACCCAGTGGCCCCCGCCCGAAGGCACCGCGAAGTTGATCAACGCCGAGCTCAAGAACACGAGCAGCGGGAACGTGTGGACGTTCGCGATATCGACGAACCACTTCGTGATGACACCCGCAAGACCCGAGTGGTCCATGAGCGCCTGAATGCCCGCGTAGAACGGAAACTGGATCAAGATGCCGGCGGCGCCCTTGGCGGCGGCGCCCACGGCGCGCGCGTAGGCCATCGGCGTCTTGTGCAGCACGATGCCCGCGGCCAGGAACACGAGGTTCACGGTGTCGATGTCGAGCGCGAAGCCCTTGGCGTGAAAGCGCAAGCCAAGGAACACGAAGCACAGCGCCGCCACCAGCAGCGAGAGCGCGCGGCTTTCCTCGATGCGCTCGGCGAAGGTCGCGTCGGGGCCGAGCTTGCGCTCGACGCTCGGCGGATCTTCGAGCAGCGCCGGGTCGACCGAGACGACGTCTTCGGGCTTCGGCATCATGAGGCGCACGAGAATCGGCAGCAGCACGATCAGGCCGATCGTGATGAACGCGTTATAGCCCGTGAAAATGGTGTGCGAGACCGGGATCAGGCCAACGGCCTTTTCCATCGGGTTGCCCTTCGTGGCCGCCACGAGCGGCACGGAGCCGGAGAGCCCGCCGTGCCAGGTGAGAAAGCCCATGTACGCAGCGGCGACGAGCAGCCGGTAGTCCGCGCCACGCACGCGCCGCGCCACTTCGCGCGAGAACATCGCGCCGAGCACGAGGCCGAACCCCCAGTTGATCGCACAAGCAACCGCCCCCACGAAGGCAACGAGCATCACGCCCTGGCCCGGCGTGCGCGCGCAGCTCGCCAGCGCAACCAGCATGCGCTTGACCGGCACGGAGCTGGCCAGCGCGTGGCCGGTCACGAGGATCAGGACCATCTGCATGGCGAACGCGAGCAGGTTCCAGAACCCCGAACCCCACATCAGGATCAGCGCTTCGGGCGGCTGCGGCGTGAGCGCGAACGCCAGCACGAAGGTCACGACGGTCAGGAGAATGGCGAAGATGAGCGGGTCGGGCAAGATCCGATGCACCACGCCCGTAAAGAAATGAGAAATACGCTGAATCACGATGGTCTGCTCCTCGTCTGCTGATACGGAATCGGCCGCTTGTTTTTTTGCTGCGAACCCTGGCGGCGATTCTTGCACATGACGGCGCAACGCGTGCGTAGCGCCGTCAATCCGAACCCGATCACAAACTGGAAGCTGCAGCCGGCCACCCTTGCGCAGGAGCGGCCGGTTGCGTTGAGCGGTTTTGGGGCAGCCTAATCGCTCTCGTCATCCGAGTCGACACGCTTTCGCTTCTTGGAGAGGGCGATCTCGACCTCGGCGAGCACTGGCGCATGATCGGAAACCCGTACCCAGGTGGTGCCCTTCTTCAGGAAATAGCCTAGCGGGTCCCCGGTCTCGACCAGCCTGGCGTTACCAGCAAACGTCGCCACTTCAGGCTGCTCAATCCTGACCACGAAATTCGCGTCATTGTCGTCGTACACCTCGTAGACGAATCCGTCGAGCTTGCTGCCCGATTGGTGAGTATTGTCGGTGGGCATGGCGAAATGACGGTGGTTGCAATTCATGTCCCCCCCCACCAGCACCACGTCTGCACGGTGCCGCATCCGCGGCGTCTCATCGAGATGATCGAGCAGCTCGTTCGAGTTGACGCCCCCTCCTCCGCCAGACGTGGCATGCAGCGTGATGAGGAGCACCCGGGCCCCATCGCCCGGGTCATCGAAATAGCCGGCGGCTGGAAAGCGATAGCAATCGTCCGCACCGGACCGGAAATTGACTTCCTTATTCCTGAGAATGCGCTTGGAGAAAAGCAGGTTCTTGCAATCGTTCTTTCCTTTCTGACCATCCGCTTTCTGGGAGCAATTCCACCATCCGTAGCCCATCGGAAGCTGCGCGGACGTATGGTTGGGCGTCGTAACCGCTGCGACCAGGTCTTTGCCGGCCTCGGTGATGAATCCGACATCGCCCCATTTACACAAGGCCAGCAAAATTTTCTTGCGTGCGTCGTATCGTTCCTTTTGTGTAGCGCTCCTGGGTGTCCCTATCGAACCGCCTCGTTGCATGTTCCAGGTAAAGACCTTGAGTCGCATTACAAGAACTCCCGTGTGGTGGGTTAGAGGTGGCCTCGCTCGTTCGGACAGTCTTCTGATTCCTAAGAAACGCCCCCGGTGGGTTGGAGGCAGAGGCCGAACTCAGCTGCCCGCCTGTGCAACTGCTTGATGACGCGCTCCTTGTAGCGCTGTTCGTAGTGGTCGGCTCCGGGGTCGACGTATTGCATGCCGAAGCGCATGGCGTTGTAGAACAGCACGGCGATCTTGCGCGCCGTGGCGGTGACGGCCTTGGCCTTGCCAATACGCGCGGCCAGCCGACGATAGAACGCGCCCAGCGCCGTGCTGGTCTTGCCCACCGTGACGGCAGCCAGGCGCAGCAGGGCGGCCACCCGATTGGTTGTCTTGCGCGTATGTGACGACAGGACTTTGCCGCCGCTCACCTTGCACCCTGGCGACAGGGTCAGCCAGGAGGTAAAGTGCTTGGCAGTCGGCCATCGGCCGAGATCGGTGCCGCATTCGGCGACGAGACGCACAGCCAGGTAGGGGCCGATTCCGTGGATCTGGGTGAGATCGACGCCAGCGAGCTGGTACATGAGACTACGCACGTCGAAGCTCAGCGCGTTGGGCTGTTGGGCCCGGTTGCGCGCCTTCGCCAATGGCTCTCGCGGGAGAGGCTTGTCGGCAGTAAGCATGGCCAGCGTGCGCTCGATCTGTGCATCGCATTCGTCGACGCGGGCCTGATAGAAGTCATACAGTGCCAGGGCCTGTTGCAGCGCGAAGGTGTGTTCGGGCAGGTAGTTTCCCACCGGGCGGCCCGGATCGTCTCGACGCTGGACTTGCAGTTGCGGTCACGCATTGCAGCCAGCACGCCGGGATCACGCTCGCCGGCCACGATGGCGCGGATGATGCGCATCCCTGTGGCTCCCGTCACGTCGGTGACGACATGGTGCAGTTGAAGGTTCATGAAGGTCAGCGCCTTCTGCATATGCTGGATGTGTGCAGCCGCGTAGTCCAGATGTCGCTCCCGAAGCCGCAGATAGGCCCGCAGGGCGGCAATGTCACCGTTGGGTCTGAAGCTTGGGCGCAACAGGCCGCAGGCATGGAGCCGCTGCAGCCACTGCGCGTCGTTGACGTCGCTCTTGCGACCTGGCACGGCGCGGGATTCGCGTGCGTTGGCCACGATTACCTCGAGACCCCGGGCCTCGAGTATTTCGTAGGCCGGAATCCAGTAGACGCCGGTCGATTCCATCGCCACGGTTTTGATCCCCAGCGACACGAGCCAATCGGCCATACGTTGAAGGTCGGCGGTGAAGGCCTGGAAAGTCTGTACCGGCTCGTCGCACAGGTCTGGTGGCACTGCAACGACATGGAACCGGGATCCAATGTCGATGGCTGCGGCCCTATCGTTGACGACAGGCAGACCTGTCGGCTTGCTGTGCAGTCTGGGCATGATCGAACCTCGCGATGGTTGGGCACGCCGGACGGGGGACTCGGATGGGGTCACATTCCTAAACGGGGTCGCACTGGGCGCCACCACAAGCGGGTCCGCAGCGTCCCCCTGGGCCAGGTTTTTTGACGGGGTCATTGCCTCCAAAATCGTAGCGGCCACTGTCCAGACGCATTTCAGTATAGGCATCTGCGCGTTTCTATCCATGGGGCCGTGGAATGCCGCGATGGCTGTTTTTTAAGGGAAACGTGATCCGCCTGGATTCTCCGCCAGGAAACTGCGTTTTAAATCGGCCGCTCCAGGAGTGGTAAAAATAATAGATGATGATTCGTAGTATGAAAAAGGAAGAAATGCCTGTTTTATTCTCGATTCATGCATGCGGCATTAATCCGGCCGGTCCTTTTCATTAAAGGCCACAAAAGCCTCGCACCCCGACGCTTCACCGTCCGGTCGCGACGCGCACCGCACGCTCCGGTGCAGCACCGATGCCTCGCAGGATCGACGCGATCAATTCGTCGATCGGATAGCCGTGGCCACCCAGCAGCGCGTTGCGGACGCAGATGGTCAATGGGCCTTGCACCAGATCGACCGCGACCTGCAACGACGCGAAGGTCGCGTCACCGCGCTCGCGCGTCGCCAACAGGTCCGCCTCGAGGTGCTGCCGGTTGCGCGTGCCAACCGGACCGAGCGGCAGCAGCCGCACCATCAGCCAGCCATACAAGGGCGAGTCGACTGCGCGCTGATACATGGTCCGTACGCGAATGGCGATGCGCTCGAGCGGATCATCGACCTCGCGTGTTGCCTCGAGAATCGCCGCTTCATAGCCATCGAAGAAATCGCGGCCCATGGCGAGCAGCAGCGCTTCCTTCGTATCGAAGTGGTTGTAGAACGTGCCTCGCGCAACTTGGGCCGCCGCGATGATGTGGTCGGTCGTGACAGCATCGAAGCCGTCCTTTGCGAATAACTCCGCCGCGGCGTCGATCAGCCGCTGCCGCGTGCGCTCGCGGCGCTGCTGCCCAATCTCGGATCTACGCTCCAGGTTAACTGTTGCCATGTCTCTTTGCTCGGTTATCCGATGCAGGTGCGTCGGGGACGCGCACGACCCTACCGCGGGCTCGCGCGCGACGGACTTCACGTAGTGAATACCCTGGCGACGATACCACAGATGTCATATTGACACTCAATTCAAATTGGATGACTATCCATTTTGAAAATTCCCAGTTCCTTCACCTGCCTATAACGACATGGAGACCCCCATGACTGATCTCGCATCGGTCCAGCAGGCCATACACGACCTCGGGGCAGCCGGCCTGAGCGTCCTGACCTCGCGCGGCGAGCGTGAGCAACGCGGCAAGGACCAGACCTTCCTCCCGGCGCATGCCTCCGACGCTGTCGTATTCGCGGAATCGACGGACGACGTCGTCAAGATCGTCAACATCTGCCGCACACATCGCTGCCCGATCACCCCCTTTGGCGCTGGCACGTCGTCGGAAGGCCATATCGCCGCGTTGCACGGCGGTATCTGTATCGATCTGACGCGCATGAATGCCGTGTTGCAGGTCAATGCCGACGATTTCGACTGCGTCGTGCAAGCCGGCATCACGCGCGAGTCGCTCAACAGATATCTGCGCGACACCGGGCTTTTCTTCCCGATCGACGCCTGCCCCGAGGCGAGCATCGGCGGCATGGTGTCGACGCGGGCGTCGGGCACCCATGCCGTGCGCTACGGCACGATGCGCGAGAACGTCATCAACGTGACGGCCGTGCTGATCGACGGGCGCGTGGTCAAGACCGCGAACCGCGCGCGCAAATCCGCCGCCGCCTACGACCTGACACGGCTGTTCGTCGGCTCGGCTGGGACGCTCGGCATCATCACCGAAGTCACGGTGCGGCTGCATCCGGTTCCTGACCATGTGGCCGCCGCGGTATGCGCGTTCCCGACCATCGGCGACGCGGCGCGCCTCGTGATCGAAGCGAGCCAGGCCGGGGTGTGCTTCGCCAAGGTCGAGTTCATGGACACGGTGCAGATCGCCTGGACCAATGCCTATTCGAAGACGAACCTGGCGCCGAAGCCGCACCTCTTCTTCGAATTCGACGGACCGCCGCAAGCGGTCAAGGAACACGCGGCGATCGTCGAGGAACTGGCGCGCGAGCATGGCGCTTCACCGCTTCAGTGGGCGATCGACGCCGCTGAGCGCGCGCATCTGTGGAGGGCCCGGCACGAAGCGATCTATGCATGCTTCGCCGGCAGACCCGGATGCCAGGCATGGGCGACCGACGTCACCGTGCCGATCTCCCGCCTCGCCGACTGCATCGAGGAAACGCAGCGCGATCTGCAGGAGCTGCCGTTCCCGGTGCCCATTCTCGGCCATGTCGGGGACGGCAATTTCCATCTCGCCTTCATGATCGACCCGGCGCGCCCCGAGGAGTATGAGATGGCGCACGACGTGTACGACCGCATGGTCCGGCGCGCGATCGCCATGGACGGCACATGCACGGGCGAGCACGGCGTGGGCTACTTCAAGAACCGCTACCTGGTGGAAGAGTTCGGCGAAGACACGCTCAGCATGATGCGCGACATCAAGCGAGCCCTCGACCCGATGAACCTGCTCAACCCCGGCAAGCTGTTCGACGCCATCTAATTCAGCGGAGATAAACGCATTGAAACTCGCTATGTTCAAGGAAAGTGGCCACGCGCGCATTGGCGTGGTGGAAGGCGACGACGTCGTCGACGTGACGGCCGGCACGAGCGGCCTGTCCACCGAGCTCGCGGACTGGCTGCCCGGTCTCGATACTTCGTGGAAAGTGCTCGCGCTGCTCGCCACACTCGACAAGCCGCGCTACGCGATCGCCGACGTCGAGCTACTGCCGCCGGTCGCGCGGCCACCGAAGTTTCTCGCCATTGGCGGGAATTACCGATCGCATCTTCGCGAAGTCGAGCACCTGGACATTCCGCTGAGCCCGCATCAGATCTGGTTCAACAAACAGACCTCCTGCGTGAGCGCACCGTATGCCGACCTCGTAATGCCGAAGGTGTCGAACGCCCTCGACTACGAGATCGAGCTCGCCGTGGTGATCGGCCGGCCGTGCAAGGACGCGAGCGCCGAAGAAGCCAGGCGGTACATCGCCGGCTACATGGTCTGCAATGACGGCAGCGTGCGCGACTGGCAGATGCGCACCTCGACGATGACGCTAGGCAAGTCGTTCGAGACGCATGGCCCGACCGGGCCCTGGCTCGTCACGGCCGATGAAATCGGCGACCCGCACACGTTGCGTCTGCGCACATGGGTCAACGACGAGCTGCGTCAGGATGCGTACACCTCGGAGATGATCCACGATGTCTACGCCCAGATAGCCGAGCTGAGCACGGTGATGACGCTGATGCCTGGCGACATACTCGCGACCGGCACGCCGGCAGGCGTCGGCGTCGTCAGGCAGCCGCCGCTGTATTTGAAGGTGGGCGACGTGGTGACGATGGAGATCGACCGGATCGGCACGATCCGTAACCGTGTGGTCGATGCATGAGCCGGCCCAAAAGCACGCTGTGAAACACCCCTCTGGAGGAGACATGAATACATCAATCGAACAAGCCGCCACGCAAGCGGCGCGCAAGGTCACCATGAGCCGCTACTGTCTCGTGCTGCTGACCGTCATCTATACGCTGAATATTTTCGATCGCACCATCGTCAGTGTCCTGCTCGATGCGATCAAGGCCGACCTCAAGCTCAGCGACATGCAGCTGGGTCTCATCGCGGGCCTCGGCTTCGCGATGATGTACGCATTGCTCGGTTTGCCCATGGGACGGCTCGCCGATCGCACCCGGCGCGGCGCGGTGATCGCGGGCGGCGTATTTCTCTGGAGCATCGCCACCCTGCTCGGCGGCTTCGCGCGCAGCGGCGCGCACCTGGTCGCGGCACGCGCGCTGGTCGGCGTGGGTGAGGCGGCCGGCACCGCGCCGTCCTATTCGATGCTGGCAGACTACTTCCCCAAGTCGCAGCGTGCCCGCGTGCTGAGCATCTTCAGCATGGGCCTGCCGATCGGTATCTTTTCCGGCGTGCTCGCGGGCGGCTGGCTCTCACAATGGTACGGGTGGCGCACGACGTTGTTTCTCGCCGGCGCGCCCGGTCTCATTGCGGCAGCGCTGATCATGTTCACCGTGCCTGAACCGGTTCCGGCCGAACCACGCGATACCGCGCAAAAGGCCGCTTCCCTGCGCGAGACGCTGCGTTTTCTCGGTGGACAGCGCTCGTATATTTTCTCGTTGCTTGGCAGCTTCTTCTGCGGCTTCACCCTCAACGCACTGTTCATCTGGATGCCATCCTTTCTCGGCCGAATTCATCACCTCCCGCGCGGCCAGATCGGCACGAGCCTCGCCATCGCGCTCGGCCTGATGGGACTGATCGGCGTCTATGCCGGCGGCGCCGTCGTCACGCGCTTCGGCAGCAGCGACGATCGCTGGAAGATGTGGCAACCGGCTGCGGCCTGTGCTTTGTCGTGCCCATTTTTATTAGTCATGCTAATGACTCCGTCTGTCACCGTCGCCCTCGTCGCACTGGCTGCCGGTTCGCTGCTCTGCCAATCGCTGCTCGGGCCGGTGTTCTCGGTCTACCAGTGCGTCGCCCGCCCGCGGATGCGTTCGTTCGCCACCGCTGTGCAGAACCTGGTGGGCACACTCGGTGGACTGGGCGTCGGCTCGCTGTTGATCGGCATGCTCAACGACCATCTTTCCGCCACCCACGGAACGGAAGCCATCCGCTATTCGCTTCTGCTGCCCGTCGCCTGCCTCGTTCCCGCCGCGCTCTGTTACTGGACGGCTTCCCGCTTCATCAACGAAGACGCCCGGCGCGCGGCTTGAGCAGATCACACCGCGCGGCGCCCCGTCGCGTTTTCACCAGACCCTCACCGCAATTCGATCGAATCCGTCAACCATTTATTTAATACTCCAAAATGAAAAAATCGCTTATCACCTTGTCCGCTCTGAGCATGATTTCGGCAGCCGCCCACGCACAGAGCTCCGTTACGCTATACGGCATCGTCGATGCCGACATGCTCTACACGAACAACGTGAACACAGCCAGCGGCGGCAAGTCGCAATGGCAGTTGGTCAGCGGCAACGCGAACGCGGACCGCTGGGGCCTGCTGGGCTCGGAGGACCTTGGCGGCGGATACAAGGCGCTCTTCAGGCTCGAGAATGGCTTCAACATCAACAACGGTGCGCTCGGCCAGGGGGGCCGCGAGTTCGGCCGTCAGGCCTACGTTGGCCTTGGCAGCACGCGCTTCGGCACGGTGACGATGGGCCGCCAGTACAACCCCATGCAGGATTTCATGGGGCCGCTCACCGCCGAAGCCGCGCAGACGCAACTCGCCGCCCACCCGTACGACAACGATAGCCTCAACAATACGTACCGCCTCGACAACACCGTAAAGTACGCGACACCGATCATCTCCGGCTTCCAGGCCGAAGCGCTGTACGGCTTCTCGAATTCGACGAATTTCGCCAGCAATCGCGCGTATGGCTTCGGTGCGAGTTACCAGACGGGGTCGATCAGCCTGGGGGCCGGCTACACGCGTGTGCAAGCCCCGGGTGCCGTGGGTGGCACGGCCATTGCGACGCCGTCGAGCGCGCCTTCCAATCCCCTCCTCGGAGCCTTGCGCGTGGATCAATGGGGCGTAGGCGGCACCTACGCCCTCGGGTCGGCTATCGTGGGCCTCATGTACACGGGCTCGCTGTTCACCCATTCGACGATGGCGTTCACGGCCCCGAGCGGCACGGTGCACTTCCAGAACGTCGAAGGCAGCTTCCGCTATTACATCACGCCGGCGCTCGTGGCCACACTGGCTCAGACATACACGAGTGTGAGTCAGACCGGCAACTCGGGGCACATCCTGCAAACCAGCGCGGGTGCGGACTACTTCCTCTCGAAACGAACCGACGTTTATCTGAATGCGGTGTATCAACACGGCACCGACGGTCTGAAAGGGAACATCAACGGGACCAGCGGGGCGGCCTCGAGCGGGTCGCAGGTGGCCGTGGACATCGGCATCCGCCAGAGGTTCTAGGCGGGTCGGCCGGCGCGTCCTGTCTGGACATCGGGTCAGGCAGGACGCACACAAGACGCTCTACATCATCGAATCGTCGTCCGGCTCGGTTCTCACCGCGCGCATGCCGGTGGCCGGCAAGATTCATCCGCCCTTTCACGCGTCGCCGAGCGTATCGGGCAGGATGAGCTGATCCGGCACACGAGACTGCACGAAACGCGTGGCCGCGTAGTACAGCACGCCCGGCACGACGATGCCGACGATCCACGAAATATCGACGCCTCCCAGCGCATCGACCCAGCGCCCCGTATAAAAGCCGGTGGCGACGAACGGCATTTGCACCAGCACGCCGACCACATAGACGGCGATGCCGACGGGATTCCAGCGTCCGTAGCGGCCATTCGCATCGAAAAGCGCGGGCACGTCGTAACGCTCGCGCGTCACCCAGTAGTAGTCGACGAGGTTGATCGCGCTCCACGGCGTGAAGAACACCAGCAGGAACAACAGGAAGGACGAGAACGCCTTCAGGAACGAATGCTGTCCAGCGAGTGCGAGCGCACTCGATACGCCCACCGAGAGGATCACGAAGGCGAGGCGTGCGCCGCGCGAAAGTTCGCGGCGCTGCCCCAGGCCGGTCACGATCGTCGCCACCGACATCACGCTGCCGTAGGCATTGAGCGTCGTGATGGTGAGCTTGCCGAGCGCGATCGTGAAGTAGAGGATCGCGGCGATGCCCCCCGTCGCGCCGAGGCCGACGATGAACGCCACTTCGTGCCCGGCGAAGTGATCGCCGGCGAGCGCGGCGGCGAGCACGCCAAATGTCATCGACACCTGCGCGCCGATGACCGTTCCGCTGAAGACGGCGAAAAACGTCTTCAATGCAGAGGTGGATTTCGGCAGATAGCGCGAGTAGTCGGCAACGTAAGGACCGTAAGCGATCTGCCACGATGCCGAAAGGGAAACGGCGAGCAGGAACGACGCGACCGTGAAGTGCCGGTTCGTGATCAGCGTGCTCCACGCATGGCCGTTCAACAAGCTCGCAAAGAGGTACAGGAAGGCCAGCGTACCGACGATGCTCGACACGCGCCCCATGGCGTGAATGATCCGATAACCGAGTCCCGTGAGCAGGATCACGATGGCCGCAAAAATCAGGATTGCCAGGGTATTGCTCACGCCCAGCAATTCGCCGATCGCCTGACCGGCGAGCACCGTGCCGCCTGCGGAGAAGCCCACGTACATCACGCAAACCAGTGCGAGCGGAATGATCGCACCGTAAACGCCGAACTGCACGCGGCTCGAAATCATCTGCGGCAGGCCGAGTTGCGGGCCTTGTGCGCCGTGCAGCGCCATCACGGCGCCGCCGAGAATCTGTCCGACGAGGAGCCCGACCAGCGACCAGAACACGTCGCCGCCCAGCACGACGGCGAGCGCGCCCACCACAACGGCCGTGATCTGGAGATTCGCGCCGAACCAGAGCGTGAACTGGCTGAACAGATTGCCGTGACGCTCGGCGGCGGGGATGTAGTCGATTGAACGCCGCTCGACCAGCACGGTTCTTGCACTACTTGATGCGGTACGGTCCATTCTTGTCTCCTCAGCGAAAGGGAACTACTTGGGGTCGTGCCCGCGCGCCGCGCTTGCCGGGTAGCGCGCGCGGCGTCGAGCCAACCCGTCAGGGCTCAGATGTGCGCGGCAAGCTCCGGCACGATGTCGTTCAGGTCGCCGACGACGCCATAGTCGGCGACACCGAAGATCGGGGCTTCTTCGTCCTTGTTGATCGCGACGATTACTTTGGAGTCCTTCATGCCAGCCAGATGCTGAATCGCGCCCGAGATGCCGACGGCCATGTACAGTTGCGGCGCAACGATCTTGCCCGTCTGGCCGACCTGATAGTCGTTCGGCACGAAGCCCGCATCGACCGCTGCGCGCGATGCGCCCAGCGCGGCGTTCAGCTTGTCGGCCAATGGCTCCAGCATTCGCGTGTAGTTCTCGCCGTTGCCGAGCCCCCGGCCACCCGAGACGATGATCTTCGCCGACGTCAGCTCCGGCCGGTCCAGCTTCATCACTTCACGGCTCACGAAACGCGAGAGACCGCTGTCCGCTGCCGCTTCGATCGTTTCGACCGATGCGCTGCCGCCCTCCATGGCCACCGCATCGAACGCGGTCGACCGCACCGTGATGACCTTGATCCGGTCACTCGATTGCACCGTCGCGATCACGTTACCCGCATAGATCGGGCGCTCAAATGTGTCGGCGCCAACCACCGCGGTGATGTCGCCAATCTGCGCGACGTCCAGCTTTGCCGCGATGCGCGGCGCGATGTTCTTGCCGTAGGCCGTGGCCGGCGCGAGGATGTGCGAGTAGTCCTGCGCGATGCCCAGCACCGTTGCCTGAACGTTCTCTGCAAGACCTGCGTCGAGTTGCGGCGCGTCGGCCAGCAGGACTTTGGAGACACCCGCAATCTTCGCTGCGGCATTAGCCGCTGCTTGCGCGTTGTGGCCCGCGACCAGCACATGAACATCGCCGCCAATCTGCTGAGCCGCCGCGATCGTGTTCAGCGTCGCGGCCTTGATTGAGGTACTGTCGTGCTCGGCGATAACAAGATTCACCAGATTCGTCATTTCATCGGTCTCCGCGTGGTGCTCAAAGCACCTTGGCTTCGGTTTTCAACTTCTCCACCAGCGTTTTCACGTCCGGCACCTTCACGCCCGCGCTGCGCTTTGGCGGCTCGCTGACTTTCAGCGTTTTCAGGCGCGGCGTCACGTCGACGCCCAGCGCTTCGGGCTTCACGATTTCGAGCGGCTTCTTCTTCGCCTTCATGATGTTCGGCAGCGTCACATATCGCGGCTCGTTCAGGCGCAGATCGGTCGTGACCACGGCCGGCAAGGTCAGGGACAGCGTTTCCATGCCGCCATCCACTTCACGCGAAACCGTGGCGTTGCCGCCCGCAACCACGACCTTCGAGGCGAAGGTCGCTTGCGGCAATCCGGCTAGCGCGGCAAGCATCTGACCGGTCTGGTTCGAATCGTCGTCGATCGCCTGCTTGCCGAGCATGACCAGCGAAGGCTGCTCCCGGTCCACTATCGCCTTCAGCAGCTTCGCCACGGCCAGCGGCTGCAACGCTTCATCCGTCCCGATCAGGATCGCGCGGTCCGCGCCGATCGCGAGCGCCGTGCGCAAGGTTTCCTGCGATTGCTCGACGCCGCAAGAGACCGCCACCACCTCGGCAATCGCACCTGCTTCCTTCAATCTCACGGCTTCTTCAACCGCGATCTCGTCAAATGGATTTATCGACATCTTCACGTTCGAAATATCGACGCCCGTGCCATCCGACTTCACACCGACTTTGACATTGGCATCGACGACGCGCTTGACCGCTACCAGCACTTTCACGTTCTCTCTCCTTGCTTCGTTACGCCAGAACCGATCGCGCGATCACCGTGCGCTGAATCTCCGACGACCCTTCATAGATGCGCAGGATTCGCGCGTCGCGCACCAGCCGCTCGATCCGCAGCTCGCGGGTGAAGCCGTAGCCGCCGTGCATCTGCAGCGCGGCATCGGTGACGAACCCGACCATCTCCGACGCATAGAGCTTGGCGATCGAAGCGGCGTCCGTGAACGGCTCGCCTGCCGCACGCCGCGCGGCCGCCTGCAAGGTCAGGAGCCATGCCGCCTCGAGTTGCGTTTTCATGTCGGCGAATTTCCATTGCAAGCCCTGCCTGGCCGCGAGCGGCTCATTGCCGACCTGGCGCGTCTTCGCCCATTCCACCGCATCGGCCAGCGCGGCTTCGGCCAGACCGAGACTCGTCGCCGCCACGTCGAGGCGGCTGTTGTCGAGCACTTTCATGGCCGTGCGAAAACCCGTGCCCTCTTCGCCCAGGCGGTTCTCAGCGGGCACGAAGCAGTCGAGCGCGACTTCATGCGCCGGCGCGCCGCGAATCCCCATCAGCATTTCGGCGGACGACACCGACACACCGGGCGTATCGCGGTCCACCACGAAGGCGCTGATGCCGCGCGTCCCGAGTTCGGGCGCGGTCTTCGCATAGACCACGATGAATTGCGCAGCCGCCGCGTTCGAGATGAAATGCTTCACGCCACGCAGCCGATAGCCGTCGCCTTCGCGCACTGCCTGGGTCGTCATTCCCGCCGGGTTCGAGCCGGCTTGCGGTTCCGTTAGCGCGAATGCGCCGAGTTTCGCGCCGGCTGCCGCGTCAGGCAGATAGCGCGATCGCAGCGCGTCGTCGCCGCCGATCAGGATCGAATCGGTCGCGAGATAGTGGGCGCCGATCATCGACGAAGTCGACGCGCACGCGGCCGCAATCTCGGCCAGCGCAAGAATGATGGCGGCAGGCGACGCGCCGATGCCCCCCCAACGCTCCGGCAGATTCATGCCCATCACACCCAGCTCCGCGAGCGCCGGAAGATAGCGTGTCGTGGAAATTTCCTCGCGGTCGGTTTGTGCCGCGTGCGGGGCCAGCTCCGCTTGCGCGTAGCGCCGGATGGCTTCCGCGATCTCGACATCGGCGTCGGTAACACCCATTCGTTTAAGCATGCTTCGTCTCCTCAATCAGTGTGTTTCGCGTGGCGCGGCTTCGTGCTCGCCCAGCACGCCGCCCGCACGCAGCTCGGCGATGCGCGCGACATCCAGCCCGGCGAGTTTTTGCAGCACGCTCTGCGTATGTTCGCCAAGCGCGGGCGCACGCGTGGTTCGCGTGGCGGGCCACGCCGAGAACCGAACCGGCTGCCTTGGCAGGCGCACGGTGCTGCCGTCTGCGGCAGGCGTTTCGACCAGCAGGCCACGCTCGCGCGCCTGCTCGCTCTCCAGCGCTTCGCCGATGTTCCGGATCGGCGCGACCGGAATTCCCGCGTCGCTCAAGCGCGTATTGACTTCTGAAACGCTAAGCATGACTGACCATGATTCGATGCGGGCGCGCAACGCGGCTTCATGCTCGCTGCGCGTCGCGTCGTCGGTAAAGCGCGGGTCGTCGACGAGTTCGGGCTGGCCGATTGTCTGCGCGAAGCGCTCGAACAGGCGGTTGTTGAGCACGGCTAGCACGAAATGGCCGTCCTTCGCCCGAAACGCCCCGAATGGCGCCGACGACGCATGCCGGTTGCCCACGCGCCGCGGCGCGACGCCACTCGTGGCATAGCGCGCGACCAGACCCGCGGTGAGGCTGAGCGTGGCGTCGAACATCGCCACGTCCACGTGCGTACCCTTGCCGGTGCGCTCGCGCGCGAGCAGCGCGGCCAGCACGCCCCACGAGGCGAAAAGGCCGCTGACCGCGTCCGAGATCGAATCGCCCACCAGCGTCGGCGCGCCATCGGGCGATCCCGTTGCATCCATGAGACCGCACATGGCTTGCAGGATGATGTCGTACGCGGGCCGATGCGATTCGGGGCCGGTCTGGCCGAAACCCGACACGCTCGCGTAGACGAGCTCCGGATGCTGCGCGGAGAGTTGCGCGTAGCCGATGCCAAGACGCTCGGCAACGCCTGGCCGGAAGTTCTCCACGACCACATCCGCCTGCGCGCAGAGCGCCTGCGCGAGCGCACGGCCTTCGTCGCGCTTCAGGTCGATCACGACGCTTTGCTTGTTGCGGTTCATCGCATTGAACAGTCCGCTTTCGCCTGCGGAAAACGGGCCGATTGCGCGATAGTCGTCGCCGCTGGGCGGTTCGATCTTGACTACCTCGGCGCCCAGGTCGCCGAGCAGCGCGGAGCACAGCGGCCCCGCGAGCACACGGGAAAAGTCGATCACACGAATGCCGTCGAGCGGCAGCGCGGGCAGTGTCACAGCGTTGTCCTCCAGAACAGCCAGCCCATTCGACTGGTGGACTGATTCTGGGCCGCTCAGCCAATAAGATAAAATACTGGAATAAATTAACTGTTATACGAAAATCCTATGGCTTTGTCGCTCAGGCTGCTGCGCTACTTCGTCACCGCGGCCGAAACGGGCAGCACGACCACCGCCGCGAAACAGCTCAACGTCTCGCAGCCTTCGATCTCCGTGGCCGTTCGCGAACTGGAAGCGCTATTCGACGCGCCGCTTTTCACGCGCGGCGCCGGCACGCGTATGACGCTCACGCAGTTCGGCCAGCGCAAGCTGAATGAGGCGCGCCACCTGCTCGCCTCGGCCTCCGCGTTCGCAACCGACGATGTCGGCGAAGGCGATGGCGGCCTCGTGCAGATCGGCATCTTTCACACGATCGCGCCCGTCTATTTGCCACGCGTGCTCAAGCTCGCGCAGACGCGCTTTCCCGGTCTCACCGTCCAGTTCCGCGAAGGCGATCTCGCGCAACTCGAAGCATGGCTGCGCAAGCGTCAGATCGATCTCGCCCTCATGTATGACGTCGGCCTGCCCGGCGATATCGAGCGCGAATGCCTCGCCGAACTCAAGCCCTATGCGCTCGTGCCCAGCGACTCGCCGCTCGCGAAGCGGCGACGCGCCGTCTCGCTGCACGAACTCGCCGCGCAGCCTTTTATCCAGATCGATCTGCCGCAGAGCCGCGACTTTCTGATGGCGCCGTTCTGGCAGCATGGCCTCTCGCCCGACGTGCGCTATCGGGCGGCCTCCATCGAACTCGTGCGTGCGATGGTAGCGAACGGGCTAGGCGTGTCGTTGCTGATCACGCAGAGTTCGACGGCGGCGCAGACCGCGCTCGTTGTCGAGCGGCCAATCCGTGAGGCCACCGTGATCCAGCCGCTCGTCATTGCGCGCCCGGCTCGCGTGCCGCATTCGCGCGCTTCGGAGTTGCTGACCGCGTGCGTGCGCGACGCCGTGGCCGAAGCGATGCGTGAGCGCGTGGGTAAGTGACGGGAATGTAGACGACGCGGCAGAGCGTCATCCGCTAGTCCGCGGCTCCATGAACGTATGGCGGAAATACTCGCGCACCGCGTGCATCGCGGGGCTCAGCTCCTTGTTCTTGTGCCACGCGAGGCCCACGCTCATCGCGGGCACCGGGTCAACGAGCATGATCGTTTCGATGCGCCGGCCTTCAAGAGACCACGGCCGGTAGACCATATCGGACAGAATCGCGACGCCGGAGCCATTGGCAACCATGCTGCGCACCGCTTCGACCGACGAGGTCCGCAGGATCACGTTAGGCTGCCAGGGTGTGTCGTTCCAGTAGCGCATCGCGGTTTGCGCGGCTTCGTCCACCGTCAACATGACGAACGGCTCCTGCGCGACTTCGGCGAAGGTCACGCGCTCGCGTTTGAGCAGCGGGTGATGCGCGCCGACCCATAGCCGCCGCACGGAATGAATCACAGGCTCCAGCGCGAGCTCGGGGTTCGAGACGTTCGACGTGAGCAGGACTGCCATGTCGTACTGTCCGCTGAGCAAACCTTCTTCGATCGCGTCCCGGTTCAACTCGTGCAATTGAATCGTGAGGCGTGGATACAGCGCATTCAGCCGCTGGATGTGATGCGGGAGGAAATACCCCAGCACGGTGTAGCTCGCCGCAATGGCGAGTGTGCCGGTAAGCGTGCTTTCCAGGTTGGGAATCCGCATCGCCTCGTCCACCGACGCGAGAATGGTGTAGGCGTGATTGAGGAACCGGCGCCCCGTGTCGGTCAGCGTGACGCCCGAGGCGGCACGCACGAAGAGCTGCGTGCCGAGGCTATCCTCCAGTTCCCGGATTGCGCTTGTCACCGCCGACTGCGAAATGGTCAGATGAATAGCGGCTTGTGAGAGCTGCCCGAGTTCGGCGGTCGCCACGAAGTACTTGAGCTGCCTGAGAGTCAGTGCCATTTCGATGAAGAACGGACGAGTGCAGCCCGTAGCGTACCGGGCAATATCGAAAAAATCGATATCAAGGCATATAAAAATAGAACTTTTTTGTTCACCCCCCTCCGTATAACCTCCGTTTCAACACTGGCTTGCGTGTGTTTTCAGACACGCAACCGCGCGAACCTGGAGGGGAACGGTATGAAGAAGCAGTGCGTGGACCTGAATTCCGATATGGGAGAAGGGTTCGGTCCGTGGCGGATCGGAGATGGCGTCGACGAGCAGATCATGCCGCTCATCAGTTCGGCCAATATTGCCACCGGATTTCATGCCGGCGATCCGAACATCATGGCGCGGACCGTTCAAGTTGCGAGGGAGGCCGGCGTTGGGATCGGTGCACATCCGGGTTTTCGCGATCTCGTCGGATTCGGCCGCCGCAACATCGCCGAAACGCCTCAGGCGCTGGTCAACGACATCCTCTATCAACTCGGCGCACTGCGTGAGTTCGCGCGACTGCACGGCATCAGGCTGCAGCACGTGAAGCCGCACGGCGCGCTCTATATGCACGCCGCGCGCGACGAAACGTTCTCGAGGCTGCTCGTCGAAACGCTGCAACAGATCGATCCCAACCTGCTGCTCTTCTGCATGGAGTCGTCCGCGACCTGCCGTATCGCGCGCGAGGTCGGGCAGCCGGTCGTGCGGGAGTTCTACGCCGATCGCGACTACGACCGCAGCGGCTCGATCGTATTCACCCGCCGCGTGGGTCGTCTCGATCCCGAACAGGTCGCCGAGAAGGTGCTGCGAGCGTGCGTCGATGGAAAGGTACGGACCGTCGATGGCGACGACATCGAGATCGGCTTCGACTCCGTCTGCATCCACAGCGACACGCCCGGCGCACTGGAGCTCGTGCAGCAGACGCGCGCTCGCCTCGTTCGGGAAGGGATACGCATTGCCGGGCCGCAGGCATCGACGACAAAGAACTGAATCCATTCAAGGAGAGACATGATGGCACTACACGATATCGTCAGCCCCCTGCCGGGCACGTTCTACCGGCGTCCCTCGCCCGAGGCGGAGTTTTATGTCGGCATCGACTCTGCCGTTCAGATCGGCGCAATCATCGGCCTCGTCGAAGTGATGAAGCAATTCACCGAAATCGAGGCCAGCGTGTCGGGCCGCGTGACGGAGCTCCTCGTCGAGGATGGGGAACCCGTGGATGCAGGCCAGGTGCTGCTGCGTATCGAGGAGTGAAGCGATGAACGTGGAAAATTCAGCAGCGGCGTTCTACCGCCCGGCGCGCATTCGAACCGTGCTCGTCGCGAATCGCGGCGAAATCGCGGTGCGCGTGATTCGCGCGGCGCAGGAGCTCGGCATGCGCGCCGCGGTGGTGGTGAGCGACGCGGACCGCGACAGCCTGGCCGCCCGCATGGCGGACGAAGTCGTGCATATCGGTTCGTCGCACGCGGTGAAGAGCTATTTGAATCCCGCGGCCGTTCTCGCGGCCGCACGGCAATGCGGTGCGGACGCGGTTCATCCCGGCTATGGCTTCCTGTCCGAAAACGCGGATTTCGCGGCACAGGTGGAAGCGGCGGGCTTGATTTTCGTCGGGCCCACGTCGCAGGTGATTGCGACGATGGGCGACAAGGCGCGGGCCCGCGAGACGGCGCAGCGCGCCGACGTGCCCACTGTGCCGGGCAGCACCGGCATCGTGAGTTCGCTCGACGAAGCAAGGGAGGTTGCCGCGCGCATCGGCTACCCAATCATGATCAAGGCGGCCGCGGGCGGTGGCGGACGCGGCATTCGCGTTGCGCACGATGCCGCCCAGCTCGACACCGAACTCCCGCTGGCCCAGCGTGAAGCCCAGGCGGCGTTCGGCGATGGCGGCGTCTATCTCGAGCGCTTCATCGCACGCGCACGGCACATCGAGGTCCAGGTCCTGGGCGACGGCAACGACGTCGTCCACCTGTTCGAGCGCGAGTGCTCCCTGCAGCGGCGACGTCAAAAGATTCTGGAAGAAGCGCCCTCGCCGTCGCTCACGCCGAAGCTGCGTGCAGAGCTGTGCGCGTCGGCCGCGCGCCTGGCGAGGCAAGTTGGGTATCGCAGCGCCGGCACGCTGGAGTATCTCTTCGACGAAACGCGTGGCGAGTTTTACTTCATCGAAATGAACACGCGCATTCAGGTCGAGCACCCCGTTACCGAGGCGATCACCGGCGTCGATCTCGTGCGCGAAATGCTGCGCATTGCTGATGGCGAGCCGTTGCGCTTCAGCCAGAGCGACATCGTGCTGCGCGGCGCGGCGCTCGAATGCCGCATCAACGCGGAAGATCCGATGCAGGATTTCCGCCCGAATCCGGGGCGCGTAGGCGAACTGGTCTGGCCGACAGGCCCCGGTGTGCGGGTCGATTCGCTGCTGTACCCCGGCTACGTCGTGCCGCCGTTCTACGATTCGCTGCTCGCCAAGCTGATCGTGCACGACGAAAGCCGCGCGGCGGGCATCGAACGCCTCGCACGCGCGCTGAAGGAGTTGCATATTGGCGGCCTGAAGACCACCGCGCCGCTGCACCGCGCGCTCGTTGCCGACGACGACGTGCGCGCGGGCCGCTATCACACTAATTATCTCGAGACCTGGATGACGGCGTGGCGCGCAAGCAGCGAAGCCGCATCGACCGCGGCGCGCGGGCACGCGGTGGCGGGTTTGGCGAACGCTCGGGAGGCATCGTGAGCATACGTTATACCTTTGGCGGCGACGAATTCATCTTCGCCGAGATCAGCGAGGAGATGTCGCTCGACGCGTTCTTCAAGGGCACGGCGATCACGCGCGAACTCCAGCGGCGCAACGTGGCTGGGGTGACGGAGATCTGCCCGGCGAACGCATCGTACCAGGTGCGCTATGACCCGGACGTCATCGCCCCGGACGCGCTCGTTGCGTTACTCCGGAGCATCGAGGCCGAAGCGGGCGAAACGGCGCTCAACATCGACACGCGCATTGTCGAAGTCCCGGTGCTCTACAACGATCCCTGGACGCACGAGACGCTCATGCGTTTTCGCGAGCGTCACCAGGACCCCTCTTCGACGGACCTCGAGTACGCGGCGCGCATCAACGGCAAGCGTGACGTCGACGAATTCATTGCAGCCCATGCGGGCTCGCCGTGGTTCGTTTCGATGGTGGGGTTTGTCGCCGGGTTGCCGTTCATGTACCAGATGGTCGAGCGCGGCCGCCAGCTTCAGGTGCCCAAGTACCTGCGGCCACGCACCGACACGCCGAAATTGACGGTCGGCCATGGCGGGTGTTTCGGCTGCATCTATTCGGTGCGTGGCGCGGGTGGGTACCAGATGTTCGGCGTGACGCCCGCGCCGATTTTCGACCCCGCGCAGCGGCTCGACTATTTGCGCGATTTCATGGTGTTTTTCCAGCCCGGCGACATCGTGAAGTTCAAACCCATCGACCGTGCAACCTACGACGAGGCCGTCGCCGCCGTCGAAGCGGGCACCTTCTCGCTACGCGTACGGCCCGTGAAATTCTCGCTCGATGACTTCCTTCGCAATCCAGACGAATATAATCGTTCCCTCGTCGAGGTGCTGTATGCCAACTGATACGCTCAATCTGATCGAGGTCCTGAAGCCGGGACTGGCCACCTCGGTGCAGGACACGGGACGTCAGGGCTACTACCACGTCGGCATTCCGCCTTCTGGATCGCTCGACCAATATTCGTCCCGTGCGGCAAACCTGCTCGTGGGCAATGCCGAAGACGCGGCCGTGCTCGAATTCACGCTGCTGGGCCCCGAGTTGCTATTCCACTCGGATGCGCTTATCGCACTGACCGGTGCCGAAATGACGCCGAAAATCGACGGCGTCGGCTATTCATGCAATACGGCGCTGCGCATTCGCGCCGGGAGCAAATTGACGTTCGACTATGTGAAGCGTGGCGCACGCGCGTATCTGGCGATCGCTGGCGGGATCGACGTGCCGGCGGTGCTGGGAAGCCGGTCGACCTACACGCTCGGCGCGATTGGCGGCTTCGGGGGGCGTCGGCTGCAAAAGGGAGACCGCATCGCGACGGGCGCGCCCCGCGCAAAGCCGCGTGAGGGTGTCGAACTGCCGGCGGCCTTGTGTGCAAAGCTCGACACGACGGTCGAACTGCGCGTGCTGACGGGCCTTTATCACTACCGCCTCACCAGCGAGTCGGCGCAAACGTTCTTCGAGGACGAATGGACCGTCGCGCCCGAAGCGGACCGCATCGGCTATAGATACAAGAACGGGCGTCCGTTGCACTTCAAGGATCGCGAACAACCTTTCGGTGCGGGCGCGGATCCGTCGAATATCGTCGATGCCTGCTATCCGATCGGCTCGATTCAGGTGCCGGCCGGGCTGGAGCCGATCATACTGCATCGCGATGCGGTGTCGGGCGGCGGATACGCCACGATCGGCACGGTGATCAGCGCGGATATGGATCTCATCGGGCAGATGCAGCCCAACCATCGCGCACGCTTCGTGAGCGTCACGATGAACGAGGCACTCGCGGCACGCCGCGAATATCAGCATCGCCTCGCCCTGCTGCGTGAAGCCCTGACGTACTAGCCCCCCTCTTTCTTCGCAACATTGGCTGCCCGTAACGGCGTCGAGGCAGCCCCGCGGCCATATTGCGCCGCGGCTCGGACGCCGTTAGCCAAACGCAGACTCGAGGAGCACGATCATGGCCAATCTGGCTCAGGAAAGCACGGAGGCAGACGTCGATCTTTCGACAGCCGCCATCCCCGATAGCGCGCGAATGCCTCCCTTTGCGCTGACGATGGCGTGGTGGGCGGTATGCAGCGCGGTGTTCTACATCGTGGTCGGCGCGACGCTTGCGCTGAACTATGGTGCGCGCAACGCGTTGATCGGCATGGCGCTATCGGTCGTTTCCTATGGTGCCGTCAACACGATCATCAGCCGATACGCCATACGCACGGGTTTATCCGTAGCGCTCTTCTCGCGTGTGCTGTTTGGCAGCGCGGGCGCTGCGCTCGCCACGCTGATCTTCTTCGCGACAGCGATTTACTACGCGGTGTTCGAGGGCTCGGTCATCGCGGTCGCGGCCAATCATCTGTTTCCCGCGCTCGCGTACAAGTGGGCCGCGCTGATCGTGGTTTGCTATAGCGTGCCGCTCGTATTCGGCAGCGTGCAGCACTGGCTGGACAAGTTCAACGGCGTGCTGCTGCCTTTCTATCTGCTGGGACTGCTGGCCGCCGTGGGACTCGCGACCTGGGAATATGGCTACAACGCATCGTGGCTGGATTTCGGCCCCAAGGGCGCGGTACCGGCCGACGGCTGGTGGCACTGCTTCGTCTATTACATGGGCGTGTGGGTGCTGATGATGTTCACGTTCGACTATGCCCGCTTCGGGCGCAAGGAAAACGCGCGATATCACGGCCGGTACAATTTCGGCATGCCGTTCTATCTCGTCACGTTCCTGGTCAACGGCGCAGCGGGCATTTACCTCGTCAGCACGATCCCCGGACTCGGTACGTTATCCGAAGTTTCTGTCGTGCTCGCATTGCTCAAGTTGATGGGCATCTGGGGGCTGATGTTCGTCTGGGTCACGCAGTCACGCATCAATACGGCGAACTACTATCTCGCGACCATCAACATGCAGGCGTTCTTTCAGAAGGTCGCGGGGCTGCGCGCGCCAAAGTTTGTCTGGGCACTGGTGGTCGGTGCTGTCGTCTACGCGCTGATGATGGCCGACATCTTCTCGAAGATCCTGCTGGCGCTCGCCTGGCAGGGGATCTTCGTTGTCGCGTGGGTGGGCGTCGCGCTTGCGCACATCATGTCGGCGCGCTATGTCGAGCTGATTGGCAACGATATCGAATGCCGCGATACCCACGTGCCGCAGTTCAATCCAGGCGGCTTGATGGCCTGGTTCGCCGGTGCATTCGTGGGGCTCGCGCTGAACAATGCCTCGGGTTTTCTCGCTTCGCTTTCCGCTCCGGCCACCCTCGTCATTTCATGGCTCGTTTATAGCGGCCTGCTGGCCAGTGCGAAGCGGACATGGTTCGTGCGGAACAACATCAGCGGATCGATCGAGTGACGGCTGGCCTCATGCCGGGCCGGCATGCCGTGACGACCTGAACGGCCGGGCTCCGGTGCAAACCGGAGCCGCCGGCCGGTCAATTTTGGTGTAGTGAACGGGTTCGGCACGAACGCAGCCACAAGAACTGCAACATCGATCCCAACACAAAAATACCTAGCCACGCGGCGAGTGAGCTGCGCACGATTGGGGATTCAGGGCCATTCGCGAGCGGATGACCCGCCGGCAGGCGTGTCAGCGTTTCGTTGATCCCTGGGACCAACAGCAGAAAGAAGCTGAGCGTGAATGCGAACTGGGTCAGGGACAGCCGCGCACGCCCCAAGACTTCGATTCGCGGGATGAATACGCCGCCCAAGGTTGCGAGCAACGCCACGATGCCGAGTGCGTGGCCAACATTGAAGCCGCCGGTGCTGGACAAACCAAACGATGTGAGCACCGATGCTACCATCCCTGCCAGGTAAATCCTGGCGGACCGGGTAGTGCTATCGATCTTTTGATATCGGGCGAAGCTATAGAGACCTGCGGCGACCGTCAGCAAACTGATAACGGTGTGAGCCGCGCCCAAAGAGGAAATGGGATGAGGCATAGGACGATAACTCCTTCTGAAGGTGGGGCGCCGGTCTGCAGCGGACTGGCTCGCGGCTAGCTGGCGAACACCAGCACATTCGACAAAATCTTCGGTCATCCCGTCTCCGGGTGATCGAGGAATGTCGTCGTAGCGCAGAGACGCAGGCCGGTCCGCGTCAGGAAGTGATCATAGGCAGGGGGACATGACCGCGCGGCTCTTTGGAACGAAAAGTACATTCCGCACAGCGATCGACGGCGAACATTGAACTCAAGTTGCTGTTTAATATGATGCACGGTGACCAGACAAGAACGCCATGGACAAGATTTCCGCAATGAAGGTGTACGTGAAGGTAGTCGAAGCGACAAGCTTCACCGGGGCCGCCGAAGTCCTGCATACATCAACCACTCACGTGACCCGTATGGTTCAGGCGCTTGAGCAGGACCTCGGCGTGAAACTGCTTAACCGCACCACTCGTCGAAGCAGGCCGACCGATGCGGGCCTTCGCTACTACGAGCGGTGCGTCGCGCTTCTTCGGGATCTGGACGAAATGGATGCCGATGTTCAGGCTTCCAGGGGAAGCCAGAGCGGAATAGTCCGCGTCAGCATGCCAGCGCTAATCGCGAAGTCGAGCGTTATTCCGGAGCTACCGAAATTCTTCGCCAGCCATCCAGATATTCGACTGGACATCAGCATTGCCGATCAGCACCCCGATCTGCTTGAAGAAGGACTGGACTGCGCGCTACGTGTGGGACCCGTGAGCGAGCCTGGACTGGTCGCGAAAACGGTGGGGTCTTACAAAACGCTCACGTTCGCATCGCCCGACTATATCCTGCAACATGGCGAGCCCGTCACGCTGGAGGACCTCAGCGATCACATCGGCGTCAGCTATGTCACGAAGTCGGGCCGCATCCGAAGTTGGGAGTTTCTCGAGGGCAATGTGGTCCGTTCAGTTTCGCTGAAGAGCACGGTCCTGGTGAACGACCAGGATACGTATGTGGCATGCGGACTTGCGGGTATCGGTTTAATACAGGGAAGCACCTTGATACTCGACGCTCATGTGCGAGCCGGCCGATTGCGCAAAGTTCTGAGAGACTATCCATTGAGTCCCCGCAGTCTGTCCGTCGTGTATTTGCCGAATCGGAGCAAGCCGAAGCGAGTAGACATTTTTATCGACTGGTTGGCCAGTTTGTATTCGGTTCAGCTGTCCGACTGAAGCGGGCTCGCGCGAGCCGCCCGATGTCCTGTAAACGAAAATCGGCTCCGCAATGGAGCCGGTCATGCGGGCGCAGCGCGTTTCGTCAGTCCTTGCCGGACTGCCTCGCGGCCTGCTCAATCAGCTTCGCCACTTCGGCCGGATGCGACATATAAGCCACGTGGCTCGAATCGATCTCAACCGTCTTGCTGCCTGCGCGCTGGGTCATGAAGCGCTCCAGATCGGGATTGATCGCGCGGTCCGCCGTCGCCACGACCGCCCAGCTCGGCTTCGTCCGCCACGCGGCATGTGTGATTGGCACACCGAATGATTGCGCGGCGGGCGTCACCTGCGAGATGGCCATGAAGCGCGTCTCGGCCGCGGGCAAGTCGGCGGCGAAATCCTCATGGAAATTGGCCTGATCGATATACAGGTGGCCGTCGGCGGTCGCCTTGATGGCCTTGGTGGCGGGCGGCATCTTCTTGGTCAGCTCGAGCGGGCTTTCTCCCGTGTCCGGCTGGAACGCGGCCACGTAGACGAGCCCCGCGACCTTGTCGTCGTTGCCGGCCTCGGTCACCACTGCGCCGCCGTAGCTGTGGCCGACGAGGATGCTCGGGCCGTCCTGTGCATCGATCACGCGGGTGGTGGCCTGCACGTCGTCGCCGAACGAGGTTTCCGGCTCCTGCACGACGGCGACCTTGTAGCCGTCGTGCGCGAGGATCTTCGACACGGCCTGCCAGCCCGAGCCGTCGGCGAAATAGCCGTGTACGAGAACGATGTTCTTCACGGGCGCAGCGATGGCCGCGTGTGTCCCGAGAGCGGCGACAAAAAAGGCGACTGCTGCTGCGGCACGGCTTATCTGCGAGGGTTTCTTCATTTTCATGCTCCTCAGGGTGGGTAGTGCGAAAGCATCGTCCTGTGTCTGCGGCGCTTCGGGCCGAGGCGGTCGACGGCCACGGCTCAGGTCCGCTCAAAATAACCGCACAGGCGGCCGCGCGCGATGATCTTCCCGTCGAGCGCCGGCACCATCTCCTCGCGCTTCGCACCGGGCCGAATGCCGGAGGGCTGAGCCAGCGCGTAGAGTTGAAACAGGTAACGATGCGGACCATGCGCCACCAACGCGCGCGGACCGCTATAGCCAGGCTTGCGGAATGTGGAGAGCCCGTAGGTGATGCCAGGCGCGCCCCCTTCCGCCGACAGCGCCCCTTCGCCCAGGCCGCCGGGGACGGGCTGCGGGATCGACGCGATCAAATGGACGAATGGGCGGCGCAGAGGCGCATCGGGGTCTTCCATCACCATGACCAGCTCGGCCGCATGAGCGGGAACGCCGCTCCATGAAAAGGCCGGCGACACGTTATCCCCCACGCCTTTGCCAGCAAATCTGCGGGGCATCGGCATGCCGTCCTCGAACGCCGGGCTCGCCAGCCGAAGCGTGGCTTCACCGGGAGACGGCGGCAACTCATTCCATAGAAGATGTCGATCACCTGCGCGGCGACCGCGCAATAGCTTGCCAATGATGCGGGAGATCATTATTCGTCACTCGCGACAGCGTCCGAACCTGTCCGGCACGGGGGCGTGCCGTCCCAAACGATAAAACCGGCCTCAATGCCTGCTCAGCCGTCGATACTGCGCACCCGCAGGTCGTTTTTCACCGACGTAACGCCTTCAACACCGTTCGCTACCCGGCCAGCCAGATCGACCTGCTGGGCATCCGGCACGGCCCCTTGAAGCGTCACGACGCCGCCGCGCGCACGAACCGTGACATTGGTGATGTCGAGACCTTTGGCCTTCGCGAGTACGCGGCGCACCTTCTTTTGCAGCGCGCGGTCGGCTGCCTTGACGGTCTTCGCACTGGCCGGGGCTTCCGGTACCTGCGCAGCGACGGTCCCGTCCTGCGCGAACGCGCCCAGCATTGCCGACAACAGCAAAAAGGTGCAGGCGATCTTCGCAACGGCAAATGGCTTCATTGATACCTCCTTGCATACGATGTTGTCATGTCATTATATCAACTAAATCCTGTTTGCCAACACCGTCTTCAGCATTGCCAGGGGCTTCGGGCAGCCTCCGCGTAAACCCCGCTGATCACGTCATGTTGTCATGGTAATAATACAACTGAAGACGGGGTCGCGCGGTGTCGCTGGGTGGGGCTCGCTGTTCAGCCAGCGACTTCCGGATCGATTCATCCTTTCAGATTAATTCGTATAACTAATCAGGAGGCAGGAATGAGAATCCGTGTGGTGAAGTCCAGCTTGAAGACGATTGCAACAGCGCTGATGCTGGCTTCGGCCAACGCAAGCTGGGCGCAGAGCAGCGTCACGTTGTATGGAACGGTCGATGGCGGATTGCTGTATCTGAACAAAACCGGGAGCGAGGCCAATCAGCGCAACAACGGCAGCCTCTTCGGCTTTACCAGCAGCGGGCTGTCGCCCAGCATATTCGGGCTGCTGGGACACGAGGACCTGGGCGGCGGCTACAAGGCCAACTTCAATCTCGTGAGCGGGATCAGCATCGCCAATGGCGGATTCGACAACACGAACGGCAACCTCTTCGGCCGCCAGGCGTGGGTGTCGATATCCAGCCCGTACGGCGAGGCCGCGTTCGGCCTGCAATACTCGCCCTTCGAGGTCGCCCTGTTCGAATCCGACCCGCGCAGCTTCTCCCAATTCGGCAGCTCGATCGTCGTCTATGCGGACAATGTGGGCACCGGCACGTTCGTCTCGAATGCCATTACCTGGTCCAGTCCGACGGTTGCCGGATTCACAGCCCGGGCGCTGGTCGCGCTCGGTGGCGTGGCCGGCGATTTCCGCGCGGGCTTTCAGTATTCCGGCAGCCTCAAGTATCAGTTCGGCGGACTCATGCTGAACGCCGCCATCCTGGACGAATCGCAAAGCGACGACAAGGCGCTGAACCTTTCCGCCTTCACGATGCCGGTCGTAGCGAAGACGTTCGGCGCGGCGTACAACTTCTCCAGCGTCACCGTGAAGGCATCGTTCACGACTTACGACGCCCCGCGTCTGCTCGTGGGCGGCGCGCGCTTTGGCGGCGCCAACCATGTCTACAACGCGGGGCTGATCTGGCACGCGCTCCCGCAACTCGATGTCGACGCCGGCGCCTGGTACATTCGTGACCCGCACGAATCCGCCAATCACGCGATCACGTCCACGCTGGGAACGACCTACTACCTCTCCAAAAACACCAGCCTCTACGCCCAGTTCGGCGTAACCGACAATCACGGCAACGAAAGCATCGGACTCACGGTCGAAAACGGCGGCCTCGTTGGCGCCAAGGGAACCACGGTGGGCTTGAACACCGGCATCAAGCATACGTTCTGAGGCGCGCGAGAGCGGCCGTCCCGGTGGCAGACGTTTTCTTGTAATATCTACATGACGCCTGCGCCGGTGTGCGGCGCGCCCCAGACCAACCCCCGCTCCTTTCCCGATGCCCACTACCGACCAGGCCCTCCCTCGTGCACGCGGCACGCCCCTCCATCGGCAGATGTTTCTCGTCTTGCGCGAGCGGATCATTGCTGGCGAGTATCCGGCCGGCAGCCTGATCCCCAAGGAAGAAGACCTCTGCACGATGTTCGGTGTCTCGCGCATCACCGTGCGCCGCACGCTGGCCGACCTCGAAGCCCAAGGCTTCGTGCAGCGCCGCCAGGGGCTGGGAACTTTCGTGCCCGCGGATCTGCCGGTGCCGCGCCAGGCCGCCACGCTCGGTTATGTGGACGCCCTGCACAAGACGGCGCTGGAAACCCGCGTCGAAGTCATCGGCGTCAAGCTCGAAGCCGTCCCCGCCCTCGTCGCCGCGCAATTGCAGCTCGAGCCGCAGGCGCAGGCCATCCACGCAGTCCGTCTGCGCAAAAGCGGCAACACGGTGTTGATGGTGTCCGACGCGTGGGTGCCCGAGCGCTACAGCAAGTGGATCACGGCAGCCAGCCTGAAGAAGCAGGCGCTCTACGAGATTCTGATGAGCCAGGGTGTGGCCTTCGGCCGGGTGATCCAGGAAGTCACGGCCGTCTCCGCCACGCCCATGCTGGCACAGTGGCTCGACGTGGAGGTCGGCATGCCGCTCATGCGCGTCACGCGGATCGTCTACGACACCGACCAGACGCCGGTCCAGCATCTGACGATTACCGTCTCGCCCGAGCGCAGCCGCATCGTGACCGACATGGCGGCCGACGCCATGAATACGCTGCGCACCGGGCAGATCGTGCACGATGTCGCGCATGGGAATGCCAAGCCGGCTGCCAGCGGCAGCCGGCGGCGCGGCGCGGGCTGAGCACGGGCGCAGCGCGTCGCCGGCAGCGTCCGCGCACGGCCGCTAGGGCGCGAGCGACTCGAGCGAGCGACCCTTCGTGGCGGGACCGAGCAGTGCGATCACGCAGGCGTCGATGATCATGCACGATGCGATCAGCCACAACGCCGCGGCGACGCCGCCGTGGCCCAGCGCCCAGGCCACCAGAAAGCCGCTGAAGACGCCCGAGAGCCGGCTCCACGAGTAGACGAAGCGACGGCGCGCGCCCGGATGCGCGTGGGGTAGAGCTCGGACTGATAGGCGTGGAATCCATACGAAAGCGTCGTGGCGCCCAGCGTGACACACGCGCCCGCAAGCACGATCATGAGCGGTTCGCGCGCCTGCGCAAAGCATAGCCCCGCGCCCGCGACGAACAGTGACGAGACGACGATCTGCCATTTGCGCTCGAAGCGGTCCCCGTATGCCATCGCGAGCAGCGGCCCAAGCGGCATCACAAGCGTCATGCCGAGCGTGTAGCCCAGGCTCGCTGCCACCTCCATGCCGCGATGGATCAGGAACGTCGGCACCCAGTTCGAAAATCCGTACAGCCCCACGGTCTGGAAAAGATGGAACACGCACAGCATCAAGGTTCTGGACCGATAAGCAGGACTGAATATTTCCCGGAACCGCCCTGCTTCAACGCGTTCGCCCTCCTGCGCCTCCGGTTCCGGCAACGCGCCGCCCGCTTCGCGCGCCACGCGCGCCTCGAACGCGGCCAGAACGGCCTCGGCCTCCTCGTGGCGGCCATGCGCGGCGAGCCAGCGAGGACTCTCGGGCAAACGCCGGCGGATGACCCAGATAAACAACGCACCGACCGAACCGGACAGCACGACCCAGCGCCAGCCGTCGAGGCCGAACGGTGCGCGCGGCACGAGCTGCCAAGAAAGGCCGGCGATCACAGGCACCGCGAGATAGGTAATGAGCTGATTCAGCGCGAAGGCGCGGCCGCGAATCCGTCTGGGCACGATCTCGCCCAGATAGCTGTCGATCGTCACCAGCTCTACGCCAAGGCCGATCCCGACCATCAACCGCCAGAAGTTCAGCCCGGCAGCGCCATGCTGAAACGCCATGATCGCCGCCGACACGGTGTACCACAGCAGCGCGAACGTGAACACCGCGCGCCGCCCCAGCCGGTCCGCCACCGTACCGAACAGCAAGGTGCCGATGAGCAGCCCGGCGAATGCCGCGGCGATGAAACTGGCGAGTCCGTCGAAGCTGAAGAAACCGCTCGTCGTCGCGCGCAGCACACCCGAGCGGATGATGCCCGGCGCGATATAGGCAGTCGAGAACAGTTCGTAGAACTCAAAAAATCCGCCCGTTGAAAGCAGCACCACGGTCCACCAGACCGAACGCGTGGCAGGCAGTCGGTCCAGCCGCGCGCCGATGCGGCCCGTCGTTTCCTGCACGGCGGCAAGGTCCAGCACGGCGGCGTCTCGCAACGCGCCCGATGTCGAAGCCATCGTCTCCTCCAGTCTTTTATCGTTTGGCCAGCGTGCTTCAGGCAAGGGCGTTCGCGACCGGCTGCGCGAGCAGCGCCAGCAGTTCGCGGGCGTCGTCGAGCCGCTCGAGGTTCAGCACCATCGATTCGATCTGCTTCTGGCGCGCCGTGTCGATCACGCCACCGGTCAACGCCCGGAACTTCGCCACGATCGCCTCGTTCGTCATCGGTTCGAGCGGTTCGCCGCGCGGATGCCGCAGCAGCATTTGCTCGTGGCTTCCATCGCTGAACGTCACACGCATGCGGACGGCGCCGCGCGCCAGCGGACCATCCTGGTCGAACGACGCATCGTGCGTCACCGTGATCTTGCGCATGAAGGCCCAGACGTCGTCGGCATCGATACGCGCCGGGCTGAACTGCTGCATCAGCGCGGCGCCGTCGAGTGCGGCCACTGCCACCGCATAGGCCATGTTCATCTGCGCGCCGATGGGCGTGAGCGGGCGCTCGGCCTGCCAGCCGCCATGATGAAAGGCTGCACTTGCGCACTCGAGCTCGATCGCCTCGATGTCATCTGCCGTCACGCCGCGGCGCGTCCGGATGTCGAGCATCGCGCCTATGGGGGCAAGCAGCGCGCCCATGGCGGAGAACGGCTTGATGACGTAGCGCGGCGTTTCCCACCGCGCGCCCAGTTCGGCCGCGATCTGCGACGCGTCCGGGGCATGCCCTTCGCCGAAGGTCGAAAGAAAGCCGCCGTATTCGCGCTCGAACACGCGCTTGATGCCCGTGTAGCCGCTGGCCGCCAGCGCGGCGGCGTAGAGGCCCGCGCGCGCCGCAAAGCCGTGGTGCATGCGCTTCGACATGGCCTCGAACTGCGCGGCCATGAGCCCGCCCGACTGCGTGGCGGCCAGCCCGAGCGCATCTTCGAATTGCGACGCGTCGAGGCCGCGCAGCTTGGCCGCCGCCGCGGCGCTCGCGTGCGTGCCGAACACGGCGCCCGAATGCCATCCCCGCGTCAACATCTCCGAGCCGTGGAGCGCCAGTCCCACGCGCGGCCCGACTTCGTAGCCCGCGATCGCCGCGAGCAGGAAGCGCTCGCCGCTCACGCCGCCCAACAGTTCGGTCGTTGCAAAGAGCGATGGCAGGACGACCGAAGCCGCGTGCAACGGCGCAAGCGGGTGGAAATCGTCGAGTTCGAATCCCTGAATGAAGGTGCCGTTGAGCAGCGCGGCGGCCGGCGCGGGCGCGCTGCGTCCCCGGCCGATCAGCACGGATGCGCCGCTGCCTTCCATCTCGCACACGCTGTCGACCGCGCGCGTGGACCACGGCAGTTGCGCGCCCACCAGCGCACAGCCGATGCCGTCGAGTGTCAGGTGCTTTGCGCGTTCGCTGACCGCCGGCGGGATGTCACCCGCCTGCAGCCCTGCCAGCCAGCTTGCGAGCGCGCCGGTCGGGCCCTGGGGATCGGTGGGGCCCGCAGTCTCGTTCACCGTATGCTCCACTTGATCTGCTACTCTCATTTGTCTCACTCCATTTGCGACGGTGCGCGTTCGACTATGTTCGTCATCCTGAGTATTGATTCATGCACGAGGCAAGGTCCCCGTCCGGGCCGTTTCCATCGTGCTCCAGATCCATGGACGCGCCTCACGATCGGCGCGCTGCCACGCGCGAATCGCCTCGCGCAATTGCAGCGTCTGGCTGATCTCATCGAGGCCCTGAAGCAGTGCGTCGCGCCGCAGCCCTTCGATCTCGAACGGCATGGTCAGATCGTCTGCGGTGATCTGCTGCGCGACCAGATCGACCTTCACGCTCGCGCCCGTCTGCGCCAGATCCGCCAGCGTCTGAAGCTGCGCTTTCGCGAGCCGCACCGGTAACAGCCCGTTCTGGAAGCAGTTGTTGTAGAAGATTTCGCCGAAGCTCTCGGCAATCACACAGCGAATCCCCATGCTCATCAGCGCCCACACGGCCCCTTCGCGCGATGAACCGCAGCCGAAATTCGCGCCGGCGAGCAACACGGGCGCCCCTCGCCACGGCGCGCGGTTCAGGACGAACGCCGGATTTTCGGTGCCGTCCTCGTGGTAACGCCAAGCTTCGAACGCGTAGTGCCCGAGCGCCTCGCGCGTCTGCTGGGTGAGTCGCTCGATCCTGATCACGATGTCCGTATCGACGTTGTCGCGCAACAGGGGCGCGACGATGCCAGCGACCGCCGTCACCTTATCCATGTACGAGACTCCTGATATCCGTTATGACGCCGGTGACAGCGGCAGCCGCGGCGCTTTGCGGACTGGCCAGATGCGTGCGTGCGCCCGGGCCTTGCCGCCCCACGAAATTGCGGTTCGAGGTGGAAATCGCCCGCTTGCCCGGCGGCACGACCTCGCCGTTTGCCGCCACGCACATGCTGCAGCCTGGCTCGCGCCATTCGAAACCCGCTTCGAGAAAGACGCGGTCGAGCCCTTCCGCCTGCGCTTCGCGCTTCACGTTTTCCGACCCGGGTACGACCCATGCCTTGACACCCGCCGCCACGCGGCGGCCGCGTACGATCTGCGCCGCGTCGCGCAGATCGGAAAGACGCGAGTTCGTGCACGAGCCGATAAACACCCAGTCGACTGCCGTACCGAGCAGCGGCTTGCCGGGCTCGAGCCCCATGTAGTCGAGCGCGCTGCGCCAGGCTTCGCGACGGGCCGCGTCCGGCGCCGCTTCCGGCGAGGGAATCACGCCATCGACCGGAATCACGTGCTCCGGGCTCGTGCCCCACGTCATCATCGGGGTAACACGGCTCGCGTCGAAGCGATGCTCGAGATCGAATCGCGCCGCCACGTCGGTCGCAAGCGTTCGCCAGTCGGCCAGCGCCAATGCCCACTGGTCGCCCTCTGGCGCGAACGGCCTGCCCTCGATCCACGCAAATGTCGTCTCGTCCGGTGCAACCATGCCGATCTTCGCGCCCAGCTCGATGGACAGATTGCAGAGCGTCATGCGGGCCTCGACGGACAAGGCCTCGACGGCCTCGCCCGCATATTCGACGGCGTAGCCCCCTGCGCCATGGGCGCCGAGCTGTCCGATCAGATAGAGGATCAGATCCTTCGCGCTGCTGCCGGCCGGCAGGCGGCCGTCGAAGCTGACGCGCAGGGTTTTCGGCCGCTGCTGCCAAAGCGTCTGGGTGGCCAGCACATGCGCAACTTCGGAAGAGCCGATGCCGAACGCGAGCGCACCCAGGCCCCCGTTGGTGCAGGTATGGCTGTCGCCGCAAACGAGCGTGCTGCCCGGCAGCGTGACACCCAGCTCCGGCGCGGCCACATGCACGATGCCCTGCCCCGGCTCGCCGAGATCGAAGAACTGAATGCCGCTCTGCGCGGCAAGCCCCTTCAGGCCCGCGTAGAGCTTCGCGCCGCCTGCGTAGCTGAGTCCGGTGCGCCCCGGCGCGCTCGACACGGCGTGATCGGGCGTCGCGAAGGCCAGTTCGGGGCTCGCCACGGCGAGGCCGCGCTGGGTCAACGCATAGAGGCCCTGCGTGCCGGACAGGTCATGCAACAGGTGCCGGTCGATATGCAACAGCGCCCAATCTTCCCCGAGCGTGGTGATCACATGACGCGCCCAGACCTTTTCGAAGAGCGAGGCCGCGCTCACGATGCGTTCCCTTCCGTCGAGACCGCGTCCGCGCGGAAGCGGGTGCGCAACGCATCCCACTCGTCCGCGCCGAGCCGGCGGAACCGCTCGCGCACTGGAGCATCACCGGCCGACGGCGGTGGCTCGCGACTCTCGCGCAGCGACACGAGCGCCGTTTCGCAGGCCTGGGCAACCGCGCCGATCAGCAGGCTCGGCAGGATCGCGATGCGGTAGCCCATCTGCTCCACGTCGCGCAGGTTTACGTCGGGCGTCTTGCCGCCGCGCACGATGTTGAGCAGACATGGCCCCTGAACGAGGCGCGGCACCGCTTCGACCTCGCTCAATCCCTGCGGCGCCTCCACGAACGCGACGTCGGCGCCCGCTTCGAGCGCTGCATTCGCGCGCCAGATGGCCTCATCGAAGCCCTCGACGGCGCGCGCGTCCGTGCGGGCAATGATCACAAAATCCCTGTCGCTGCGCGCAGCCGCCGCCGCGCGGATCTTCGCGACGAAGTCCTCGCGCGGCACCAGCTCCTTGCCATCGAGATGACCGCACTTCTTGGGCATCAGCTGGTCTTCGATATGGATCGAGGCGACGCCACGCTGCTCGTATTCGCGCACGGTGCGCGTGACGTTGAGCTCGTTGCCGAAGCCGGTATCCGCGTCGGCGATCAAGGGGACCGATGCGCTGCGCGCGATCACGCTGGCGTTCTCGACCATTTCGCTCATCGTGAGCAGGCCGTAGTCGGGAAAGCCTTTGGCCGCAGCCGTGCCAGCGCCCGTCATATAGAGCGCCGAAAAGCCGGCGTGCTGGGCGATGCGCGCAGTCAATCCATCGTAGACGCCCGGGGCGACGATCAGCCCGGCTTCGTTCAGCAGCGCGCGTAGCGCCTGAGTCTGCTTCATTCCAATGCTCCAGGTTGTGCGGTGCGAATGACGTTGAGACGGTATGGCAGCGGCGCACCCGAAGGCGTGCCGTCCATTGGTCATCATGTTATATCTATATAACATCAAAGCGCAACTACAACCTCCGCGTCCATCGGCGGCGGGGGAGCAGGAAGGGATCGGGGTTCGGATGCAACGCCCCGCGCGCCAGGGTCGTCGAAGCGACCCCGGGCCGGGGCGCGGGCGGGCGTTACATCGTTACAGCGTCAGGCCACGGCCGGGAAATCGAGCGTCGTATCGTTCACGCGATTCACGAGATTCGTGAACGTGATCGACGTGATCGCGAGCGCGATCTCCACGACCTGGCGCTCCGTGTAACCGGCCTCGCGAATCGCATTCACCTCGGCTTCGGGCACCGTGCCGTGCGTGCGCACCAGCACGCGCACGAAACGCACGAGCGCGTCGCGCTTCGCGTCGCCGGTTGCGTCGCCCGCGCGAAGCTGCTTCATCGCTTCGGGCGCGAGGCCCGCGGCCTTGCCCGCCAGCGTGTGGGCGGCGACACAGTAGTCACAGCCCGCCGCTTCGCTCACCGCGAGCTTGATGGCTTCGATATCGGGCCTGGCGAGCGAGCCGCCGGCCAGCACGGCGTCCACGGCCAGCATCGCGCCCAGCGCTTCGGGGCTGTGCGTGCCGATGGTGGCGTAAGCGTTCGGCACCTTGCCGATGGCCTTGCGGATCTTCGTGAAGATTTCAGCGGCGGCGCCGGTGGCGGCTTCGGGGCGGATAGCGGAAAGACGGGACATGATCGACTCCTTGAATTGAATGGCACTGACTGCTTTGCGTAGCCATCGTCGATGGCATGGCGCCAGTGTAGCCACCCAAAAGCCGGCGCTTTTAATGCCAGAATGGCGCGACTTCATGCTCGTTCGTCTCACTCATTTCGTCTGCCGATACCACCGAGCCGCCGCCCATGGACATCCTCAGCCGCCTTCTGACACTCATGCCCGTTGCGGGCCGACTCGACGTGCGCTGCCATTTCGGCGCGCCGTGGCGCATCGAGCAGCCTGCCGCCGAGGCGCGCGAGATCCACTATCACGTGCTGGTGAGCGGCACGGCCATCGTCGAGGATGCGCACGGCGCGCCCACGGCCCTGCATGCGGGCGACATCGTGCTGTTTCCCACCGGCGCGGCCCACCAGCTGCACGACGGCAGCGGCGCGCCGCCGGGCCGCCGTGCAAAAGCGCATCGAGCAGGGTCATACGGTCGAAACGAATCTCTCCGAAAGCCACGCCGCCGATGTGCTCTGCGGCCGCTTCCTGCTGCCCGCCGTGCCGCAGCGCCTGTTGCGCGAGAACCTGCCCGCGCGGCTCGTGGTGCATAGCGCGAGCGCCGGCGGCAACCCGCCCGAGCGCCTCGTGCGCCTGATCGGGCTGCTGCGCGACGAGGCGCTCGATGCGCAGCCCGGCAGCGAGTCGCTCGTCAACCATCTTTCGGGCGCGCTGTTCGCGCTGACGCTGCGCTACGCGAGCCATGCCGATGCGCGCCGCCGCGCGGCCTGCTCGCGCTCGCGCAGCAACCGCGCCTGCAGCCCGCCATCGACGCCATGTTCGACGCCCCCGGCAAGCCGTGGACGCTGCCGGAGCTCGCCGCGCTATGCCACATGTCACGCGCGACGTTCGCGCGCCATTTCGACGAAGCGATCGGGCGCAGCGCCGCCGACGTGCTGACCGATATCCGCATGACACTCGCGGGCCGCCTGCTCGCGCAGGGCAGCCAGCCGGTCGCCGAGATCGGCGAATTCGTGGGGTATCAGTCCGATGCCGCGTTTCAGCGCAGCTTCAAGCGCCATGTGGGGGTGACGCCCGCGCAATGGCGCGCCGCGGCGCGCACGGCCACGTGATTGGCATAACCGCCCTGGTCGCGTAATCGTTCGCGAGTGCACTTGTTCTCGCGCCGCAAGACTCTTTGTCCACATTGTCAGCATCACGACCACGCTCGCCGACCAGGCGAATCACAACGTGCCTTCGGTGCTCGCTTCGCTCACCAAGGGCGGCATCAATGCAGCGACGAAGTCGCTCGCCATCGAGTACGCGAAGGCCGGCATCCGCGCCAACGCCGTTGCGCCGGGCGTCATCAAGTCGCCGATGCATGCGCCGGAAACCCACGCGGCGCTCGCCACGCTGCATCCGGTGGGCCGCATGGGCGAGGTGAGCGATATCGTCGATGCGATCCTCTATCTCGACTCGGCGCCGTTCGTCACGGGCGAGATCCTGCATGTCGATGGCGGCCAGAGCGCGGGCCACTGAGCCCGGCAGCGGGCAGCGAAGCCCGCGCGCGGTTCAGCGCGCGGGCTTCTGGCGCGCGGCGGTGTTGAGCTGTTCCACCAGAAAGTCGACGAAGGTGCGGACGCGCGACGTCAGAAAGCGCGCATGCGGATAAAGCAGGATGAACGGCCGCGTGCGGTTGCCCACATCGCGCAGCACCTCGACGAGCTTGCCTTCGCGCAGATCGTCCTCCACCACGAAACGATACGTCTGAAATAGACCCGCGCCGGCACGCGCCAGTGTGGCGCCCGCAAGCGCGTCGCCCGAGGTGCCGTAGCCGCCGTTGGTCAGCACGTCGCCGTCTTCGGACGATCCCTCGAAGCTCCACGCGAGGTTGCGCCCACTGCTTGGCAGTTCGAACTGTATGCATTCATGGGCCTGCAGGTCCTCGATCGTCTTCGGCACGCCCGCGCGCTTGAGGTAAGCGGGCGTGGCCACGACAACCAGCTCCGCATCTTCGAGCTTGCGCGCCACCAGACTGGAGTCGGCCGGCGCGCGCCCGCGTATCGCGAGATCGAAGCCTTCGTCGGCAAAGTCGATGTTGCGGTTGCTCAGATGCGTCTCGACCTTGACCTGCGGATAGCGCTCGCGAAACGCGGGCAGCAGCGGCAGCACGCGATAGTGTCCATACGGCGTCGGCATGCTGATGCGCAGCACGCCGGCCGGCGTGGTCTGTTCGCCCGTCACCTCGCGCTCGGCATCCACGAGCTGCGCGAGGGCCTGACGGCATTGCTCGAAGTAGCGCCGCCCGGCGTCGGTGAGGCGAATCTGGCGCGTGGTGCGCACGAAAAGCCGCACGCCGAGCCGCTCTTCGAGCCGCGCCACGGAACGGCTCACCGCGGCGGGCGTCACGCTCGCGGCGTTGGCCGCCAGCGTGAAGCTGCCCAGCTCGGCGGCATGGCAGAACAGTTCAATGCTGCCCAGCAGCAGGTCGTCGAATTTGCGTTGCATGCCTGGTTGTCCGAGTTATTCGGTTCCGCTTGTGCGGCCGCTAATGAACCATCGGCATGCGCGTCAAGCGCGCGTGCACGACGGTCCCGTGCGCGCTCAGGCCCAGCCGGTTTGCAAGGATTGCAATCGTTCGATGCTCTCGCGCGTTTCGCGCTCCAGCTGCGCCATCAGCTCCGCGGCGGGCAGCGCGCGCGCGAGCGGCGCAGCCTGGCCCGCCCATTGCGCGCCATAGCCGAACTCGCCCTTGGCCTTCGCGGCCGCATTGAGCGCCTTGCCCGCGTCATAGGTAATCGGATAGGACGGCGTGCGCGGCGCCTGCGGGTCCTCGCCGAGCGTGGTGAAGCGATTGACGATGCTGCGCGCGAGGCGCCCCGAAATGGCCGACGTGAACGTGGTATGGCGCGCCGCGTCGCCCAGCAGCGCACGGCGATAGGCCTCGTCGATCGACGTTTCAGGGCAGGCGACGAACGCCGTGCCCAGTTGCGCCGCCTGCGCGCCGAGCGCGAGTGCCGCCGCAATGCCCGCGCCATCCATGATGCCGCCGGCCGCGATCACGGGCAGGTCGAACTCGCTCGCCAGCAGGCGCGTGAGCGCGAACGTGCCAAGCCGCTCGTCGCGCGTGGTCGCATCGAAGATGCCGCGATGGCCGCCTGCTTCGATACCTTGCGCGACGATGGCATCGACGCCCGCTTCGACGGCCGCGGCCGCTTCGTCGAGATTCGTTGCGCTCGCAAGCAAACGGACGCCCGCGTGCTTGAGCCCGGCAATCACCGCATCGGGCGGCAGCCCGAAATGGAAGCTCACGACCGCGGGCTTCTCTTCCAGCAGCATTGCCTGCATCGACGCGTCCGCGACGAAGCTCGTGTAGATCTCCGAGAGCGACTGCGGCGGCGCCGCGCCGTATTCGCGGAAGACCGGCTCGAGCCAGTCGAGCCACGCGCGCTCGACAGCCGCATCGGCCGTGGCCGGGCGATGGCAGAACACGTTGATGTTGAAGGGCCTCGCCGTCAGTTCGCGCGTCTGATGGATCGCCTTGCGCGCGCTCTCCGCGCTCATCGCGGCCACGCCCAGCGAGCCAAGCCCGCCAGCGTTCGAGACCGCGGCGGCCAGCGCCGGCGTCGTGACGCCCGCCATCGGCGCCTGAATGATCGGCTTGCGGATGCCGAGCGTGCGCAGCAACGCGTGCCCGTCTGCTTGAGTGCTCATGGTCTGTTCCCTCCGGTTGCGTACGAGTTTCGGCGTGCCTGCCAGCGTATCAGGCCTCGGCGCGACTCCGCGCCCAGTTCGCGAGGCCACCGCAGGCGATCAGGAGCGCGCCGGTCGCGAAGAACACGGCATGCAGGCCGAAGTGAACGCCGATCACGCCGCCGATCACCGGCCCCACCACCTGGCCGCTGAATTGCGCCGATTGCAGATAGCCGAGCAGGGTGCCCGTTCGGCTTTCGTCTACCGATTGCCGTGCGAGCTTGCCGATGGACGGCAAGAGCCCTGCGAGCGTCATGCCCATCACCGCGCGCAGCGCAGCGAGCTGCCACCAGTGCGTGACGAACGCTTGCGGCACCATCGCAAGGCCCGTGAGCACGAGACAGGCGATGATCACACGCCAGCTGCCGAAGCGGTCGGCCAGCGCGCCGAGACGCGCCGCCGTGAGCATGCTGCCGAGCGCCGAGCACGCCATGACCACGCCCGCCACGCGTGCGAGGTGCCCCGCGCTTGCGCCCAGGCTGCCGACATAGACCGTGATGATGGGCTCGATCGACATGTTGGCGAGCAGCACCATCATCGCGGTCACGAGCAGCGCCGCCACCACCGCGTAGTCGGGACGGCGCACGCTCGCGGCGGACGCCCCTCGCGCATGGGCTTTTGCATCGCTCGCCGGGTGAAACTCCTCCTTGACCAGGAAGATCGTCAGCAGCGCCGCCACGCCAATCATCGCGCCGCCCGCGAAGAACGTGCCGCGTATGCCGAGCCAGTCCGGCAGCACGCCGCCCACCAGCGGGCCGACGAGATTGCCGGCCAGCGCGCCCGTGGAAAGGATGCCGAGCGCCCAGCCCGCGCGCTCGCGCGGCGCCTGGGTGCCGACCATCACCGTGGAAGCCGAGGCGTAGCCGCCCACGAGGCCAGCGACCAGCCGCAACGCGACGAGTTCGTACACGTTGTGCGCCATGCCGATCAACGACATCACCACGGCCATGCCGATCGCCGCGCGCACGAGCATGGGCTTGCGGCCGAAGCGGTCGGCGAGGCGCCCCCACAGCGGCGCGGTCAGCGCCGTGCCGAGGAAGGTCGCGCCGAACGCGACGCCCGACCACTGGATCACGGCCGACTGCGAGGTCACGCCGAGCTGCCGCACATAGAGCGGCAGGAACGGCAGCAGCATGCTGAGACTGACGAGCGTCGTGAACGAGCCGAACACGCAGACGACGAGATTGCGCCGCCAGTACTGGACGTTGCGCTCAGCGTAGCTGCGCGGATGCGGCTCTGCGAAGGCACGCGGCGCGGACAGGCTCGAAACCGCTTGTGGCATGGCTGACTCCCGTAACGGGTGCTTTGCAGCACGCAATGAACATGGAGACCAGTCTAGATTAGGTCACACCGCGAGAGAATCGACACGGCGTGGAAGTCATTCTTCCGTGCGACGGTTGACTGATGGCTCAATCCGCGTCCGTGATCCGCCGTGCCTGATCGAAATACTCGCGCAGCCGCGGCGCGGCGAAGTCGACGAAACTGCGCACCTTCGGCACCGAAAGCCGCCCGTGCGGCATCACCAGATTCACGGGCAGCGGCGCGTGCTCGTTGTCGCGCAGGACGATCTTGAGCGCCCCGGCCTTCACCTGCTCCGCCACGTGATAGGAAAAGAGCCGGGTCACGCCGTGCCCCGCCACGGCGGAGGCCAGCGCCGCCCGGATCGTATTGACGATGAAGCGCGGCGAGAGCTGCACGACCTGTGGCAGCGCCATCTGCCGCGCCGCCGGAAAGCTCCATGAGTCGAGCCCGAAATGCGTCATCGAAACGATCGCGTGGCTGGCGAGATCGGCGGGCGCCTCGATAACCGGATGCGTGGCGAGATACCCGGGCGACGCGACCACCACGCGCCTCACCTCGCCCACCGGGATGGCGACCAGCGTCGAGTCCTGCAGATGCGCGATGCGCAGCGCCACATCGATGCCCTCGTCGATGAGGCTCACGGGCCGGTCCAGCAGATGCAGGCGGATCGAGACGTCCGGGTGGCGCTCGAGAAACGCGTCGATCATCGGGCGCAGCACGTCCTCGCCCACGGCCACGGCCGCCGTCACCCCCAGCAGGCCGCGCGGCATCGAGCGCTCGTCGGCGGCCAGCAGGTCTGCCTCCTCGAGGTCGGCGAGAATGCGCCGGCACGCCAGCGCATAGCGCTCGCCCGCGTCGCTGAGCCGGATCGTGCGCGTGGTGCGGTGCAAGAGCGGCGTGCCCGTGTGCGCTTCCAGGAACGCGATGGCCCGGCTCACCGCCGCGGGCGAGCGGCCGAGCCGGCGGCCCGCGCCCGCGAGGCTCCCCTCATCGAGGGTAGCGACGAATACCTTCATGGCGTCGATACGGTCCATGGCGCGTTTTGCTTTTTAGTCGCTTCGGTCGGTGAATGGCGCGTCGATCTTAGAAGAATACGGCGCAGCGGGAAGGTGCATGCGCGAGAAGCCCTGCCGTTCGCCGGCCACCACGTCAAGCCGGGACCAGCTACCAGTCCGGCGCCCCGGCCGGCGTCGTCTTGCCGATCTCCCCGGTCGCAAGCGCAAGCGACGCGGCAGCGGACAGCGCCGCGCTGTAGCTGTCCGCATACGCATTCTGCGCGGCGATCAACTGATTCTGCGCGAGCAGCGCATCGGTGATCGAGCCCACGCCGTGCCGGTAGGCAGTGAATGCCGCGTCATAGGTCGTCTGCGCGGCGCCGACCAGCTCCTTCGCGGCATCGTTCGATGCGAGGCTCGTGGAGAGCGCGTTCTGCTCGACCACGACCTGCCGGACCGCCTCCTGCTTCGTGCGGGTCAACTGCGCGGCTGCACTGTCGGCATCGTTGCGCGCCTGCATCAGCACGGCGGAGCGCAGCCCGCCGTCGTAGAGCGGAATCGTCACGCCGACGAACACGCTGCCGCTGCGGCGGCTGCCGCTCAGGTTCACCGTGGCCGCCTGATCGCCCACCGCGGGAATCGCCGTGATCGCCGTCGAGCCGGTGCCGTAGGCGGCCGTCGCGGCGACGAACACCTTCGGCATGAACGCCGCCTCGGCCGCGCGGATCTTCGCCTGGTTCGCCTGCTCGAGCGCATAGGCGCCCTGCACGTCCGGCCGCCGCGCGATCGCGTCGGCCACGATCTCGTCGACCGACTGGTGCAGCCCCGGCGCGAGCGCGCGCGCCGGCAACGGGGCAATCGCCGGTTTCGACAACGGCGAGATGCCGAGCGCGGACACGAGGCTCAGGTAGCTGTCGCTCAGGGCGCCATCCGCCTGCACCTTCGCGAGATTCGCCTGCGCGCGGTTCTGGGTGGCCTGCGCAACCTCGACGACCGTGCCCACGCCTTGCTTATAGCGCGCACGCGCGGCGGCGAGAATGCCGTCCGCGTTGTCGAGCGCCTGCTGTGCGGTGCGCGAGCGCGCGCCCGCGGCTTCGTAGGCGTAGTACGCGATGCTCACGTCGTGGATCACGTGCTGGTGCACCGAGGTGAACGCGACGTTCGCGGCAACCGAGAGCTGCGTGGCGGCATCGACCCGCGCGCGGCGGCCGCCGAAGTCGAACAGCAGCCATTGCAGTGCGAGCACCGACACTGTGCCGTGGATGTCCGCGCTGCTCGACGTGTTGCCGAGCAGCGTGGAAGCCGAGCCGCTCGATGCCTGATAGCCCCCCATCGCAGTGGCGGTGAGTTGCGGCAGATACGCGGTCTTCGCAATGCCCGCCGCGAGCGCCGCATTGCGCGCGTCGTTCCAGGCGATGCGCGTGAGCGGATTCGTCGATTCCGCGAGATCGATCAGCTCGGGCAGCGTGTACGCGTGGTTCGCATCGAGCGCCGCGGCGGGTTCTATGGAGGTGAGCCCGGCGCTGTTCGGCAGGACGTACCCGCCCTGTCCCGCACTGGCGCCCTTGCCCGGTGGGCCGGGCACGATGTCGCCGGCGGCGTTCGTCTGCGGATTCCAGGGGCGATCGGGCGCGGGTGGCGCGAGATCGAGCGAGGACGTCGCGCACCCGGCAAGTCCGGCGAGCGCGGCGAACGCCAGGGCAATCAGCCGGGGCGTCGGCTCAAGGGCGCGCATCGGCCCCCCTCGCTTGAGGTTCGGCCAGGCGCGCGGCTTCGGCAATCTCGCCGAAGCGCGCGTCGATGACGTCCAGCAGCGCGTTGACGCCAGGGTCCGCGGCGTCTTGGGCGGCGGCAGCGGCGCGCGGCGCTGGCGTGTCGTCACGATGTGCTTGCGTGTCGGCACGCGGCGCTGACGTGTCGTCATGATGTGCTTGCGCGTCTGCGCGCTCTGCCTGCGCGTCGTCGGCGCGCGAGCCGCCAGCGTCCTCCTCGCCCTCACCGGGCGCGATGCGCCGTACGAGTTCGCCCAATCGCGCTTGCGTTGCCGTGCCCGCACAGCCAGCCGCGAGGAACAGCGGTCCCTCCAATGCGCCGAGCTCGGCGAGCGCGCGCCGCCGGCTCGCGATCCATGCCGGAGCGGGACGCACCCACGACGGCTCGTAGTGGACCAGGCCCAGATTCTGGCGCAGCACGCCGTACTGCGCGAGCGCCCCCGCCACGAGCGCACGGCGCCCGCTGGCATCGGCGACCTTCGCGATGCGGGTCCACTGCGCCATCAGCGCATCGAACGCCGTGTCGATCCGGCTGGCAATGCTGACGGGCCAGACGCGCGTGAAGATCAGATAGACCACCACATTGCCGATCAGGATGCCGATCGCGCGGTCGCGTGCGAGCGTCAGGTCGAATGCGGGCGCGGCGCCCTGGATCACGCACAGGAAGAACGCGAACGCGATCTGCAGGCCCGCGTACGCGATCCGTGGCGACCCCACGCCCACCCACGCGGCCAGCCACGCGCCCGCGAAAACCAGCGCCATCAGTTCGCCGACCGAAGTCAGCGCGGGTGTCACGAACACGATCGCGGCCGTGCCGAGCAGCGCGCCCATCAGGCATCCGGCAATCCGCAGGGTCAGCTTCTCGACGGTCTCGGCCGTCGTGCCGAGCGACACCATGTAGCAAGTGATGAAGCACGTGTGAATGCCCTGCCAGTCGAGCTGCTGGTACAACAGGTAGCAGAACATGGCCGCCGCCGTGGTCTTCAGCGCGTAGCGCACGTGATCGCGATTCGTGAAGGCGTCCGCGTCGAAGAAGCCCGCGCGCGCGGGCGCATGCCCGGCGGATGCTTCGGCTTCGGCCGGGGCCGGGGAAGCCGGGGCCGGGGCCGGCGACGCCTCGCTCGCCGCAGGCGGCTGCGCGAAGTGCTCCAGCGCCTCGCGCAGGTCGTCAAACACGAGCGCGGCAAGCGCAGGCGATGCGGCCGCCGTGCCGGCAATAGCGGGCACAGCGGGAATAGCGGACATAGCGGGCACGTCGACCGTGATGTCGACGGGATAGCCGCCCGCGTCGAGCATCGCCGCCATCTGCTCCATCGTTTCGGCCAGCCGCGCCGTGCACGCAGCGCTCAACTGCGCGCCGGGTTCGCTCGCGGCGAGATCCACCGCCAGCAGGATCGCCGTCGTGGACGCCACCGCCTGACGCAGCGCCACGCAATCGGCGTCCGTCGACGTCCCTTCGAGCTTCGAGAACTTGAGCCACGCCAGGAGCTGGTGCTCCCCCTCGCGCAGGCACGCGTCGAATGCCTCGCGCTCCGCTTCGGTCGCGCTGCCCGTGAGGCGCCGCGCAGCGAGCCGCAGGCGCCTCGCGAGCTGCGCACAAGCGAGCCGCCGCGGCGACGGCGCGCAGAGCACGTTCACGACAATCGACACGCCAATCGGAATCGCCACCATCAACCACGCGTACAGCAGGCCGCGCGTCGCCGCTTCGCCGATCGGCGCGAGGCCCAGCTCGTCGAGGCCAAAGCCGACGATCATGGCCACGATCGCGCCTACGGGACGCAGCTTGCTCGCCGACGTGACGAACAGTAGCCCGAACGACAGCAGCGCCATGCTCGCCACGCGCAGCGCCGGCTCGTTGATGCAGAAGATCGCGACGGCCATCACGGTCCCGATGATCGCGGTCACGAGCAGCAGCAATGCCACACAGGTCACGACGCTCGTCACCCGGTCGGGCCGGTTCAGGAAGAACACGATGTACACCGCCGTCGAGGCCCCGGGTGTGCCGTACGCGCTCGTGACGAGCACCGTCAACGCGCAGATCAGCGCAATGCGCGTGACGATCGACGCGCGCCCCGGAAACGGCGCGAGCAGCGCCGCGATCTCCCGCAGGCCGGGTACGGTGATGTCACCGGCAAGACTGGCCATGCCGGACCTCGACGATCGCACTCGCGCCAACCCGCACCAGCCGCCCGACCGGCGCGTCGATGCGCACGCGAACCGGGAAGCGCTGCGAGACCCGCACCCAGTTCACCGACTGCTGCACATAGGGCAGCCCGTGCGGCACGTTTACGCGGTCCGTGTCCGCGATGCCGGCGCCGATGCCGATGACCTTGCCGCTCATCGGCTGCTTGCGGTCGATCATCGAGTACACGGTCGCGCAGTCGCCCGGCTCGATTGCGCCGAGCGCCGTTTCGCGGAAATTCGCGACGGCGAACCATTCGCCTGCATGAATCAGCGTGAAGATGGACTGGTTGGGCGCGACCGTCTCGCCCGCGAGGACCGAGAGCCCCGTTACGTAGCCGTCGAACGGCGCGCGCACCACGGTGTCGTCGAGCGCGTGCTGCGCGATCGCCAGCGCGGCCTCGCGCGCGTGCAGCGTCGCGATCGCATCGGCGTCGTCGCCGATCGTCTGTGCGCTCGAGCGCTGCTGCAAGTTGGCCTGCGACAGCGAAACGCTCGCGTCCCGTTGCGCGACTTGCGCCTGGTCGAACTGTTGCGCGGACACGTAGCCCTGCGCCGCGAGCGGCCGCAGCCGCTCGACGCTGCGCGTCGCGAGGTCGTAGTTGTGGGTCGCGCGGCGGGTCTGGTCGGCGGCGATCGCCGCGTTCGACGTTTCGCCAATCAGCGTACGGCGGCGCGTCGCGAGCGCCGCGCGCGCCAGCTCGACTTCGGCCTGTGCTTGCGCCACCGCGAGCCGGTACGGCACGGGATCGATCTCGAACAGCACGTCGCCCTTCGCGACGCGCGCGTTCTCCTCGACGGGAACGCGCACGATCCTGCCGCCCACCGGCGACGCGACGTGCACGACGTCCGCGTCGATCGACGCGTCATCGGTCGAGGGAAAGCGCGACGACCGGTCGTAGGCGTACCACAAAGCCGCGGCGCCAAGGAGGATGATGGCCGCCGCAATGGCGCGGCCTTTCCATAGGGGTTTTGCGTTCGCGCCGGCCATCTTCATCTCAGAGTTGCCCCGTTCCCGATAGCCAGACGATTACCCCGACGACGATGCCGATCGATGTGCAGACGGAAAGCTGGTACGGCACCGTGCGCACCCAGCCGGTCGCGACGAACGCCCGGTGTGCGACGAGCGCGCCCACGATGCCGAGCACCGAGCTCAGGAGCCAATATGGAAAGTACGCGCCGAACAGCACCCACGAAGGGGCGCCACGGAGCGAGCAGCCCGCGAGCGTCAGGCTGGCGAGGAGCGAACACGCGGCGGCGGATCTGGGCCATGTACGTTGTTTCATCGCTTTCGTGACTGGAACAAAGACTGGTCTACCACGGGTACGCACCATCCGTGCGTGCGGCGCCGGATGCCCTCCCTCTCTCCTTCGTGCCGTCCCTCCGCGGCAGGCCGGCCTGCACGGGGTGACCCGTGCAACGCGCTTACAGTTCGCTTGATACGCTCGTCGTGCCCCGGCGCCGGGTCTCCCCGGCAATGCGATGCATCATAGCGCGGTTCACTATTCAATCAGGCGTAGCCTGGATGCGTCCCGCCTTGACCGCCGCTTTCAGCACCGTCCAGTCCGCCTCATTCTGTTCCGCATAGGCCAGCGCGAACCGTTCGATGGCCTCGTCGAAGGCGCTCGATTTACCGACGTAGCCGTTGATCAGCGCCGGATCGCCCGCCTTCGCCATCGAGTGCGCCAGTGCGTATGCACACGACACCGCATATTCGCCGAGGTCTTCAACGTCGAAAGAGGCGAAGTCGAATGCCCCCTTCATGTCGCGCAACTGCCGGACATAGAAGTCGTTCTCTGTGTGGTGCATCCTCGACCAGCCCAGAAAGATGTCGCTGGCCGATTGCAGCAGACGCTGCCCGGTCACCACGCGCTGGCCATGATTGGAAAAGCGGCTGGGCGGCAGATACCCCTCCAGGACCGAAGCGCGGGCCTCCTTGAGCTGCAGGAACAGCGGGCACTCGCCGTCGGCCATGAAAAGCGCCTCGTAGCAGCGCGTCCCTACCGACCCGACGCCCACGACGCGAATCGCCACATCCACCAGCTCATAACGATCGAACAGTGCGCGCCGGTCGTCGGGCAGGGTCAACCGGTAGTCGGCGAAGAAGCGCCGGACCAGCCCTTCGTATTGTTTCCGATCGTGCGGGCTCGCGAGCGGCACGTGGTACACGAGCGGCGGCATGTCCTTGATGCGCAGCTTGCCGTTGACGAGCTCGGTCTTGTGACTCATCAGCGAGCGCGACGACTGCTGTCTCGCCTTCTCGATCACGGCCAGTTCTTTTCTGCGTTCCTCCGGCGAATCGGCAATCGCCAGCATGCCCGCCGCCTTGAACTGGTAGTACCAGATGTCGAGCGTGTCCATGCGGCTGAAGTCGGCGATCCGTTCGCGGAACGTCTCGCACAGCCGGCGCACCAGGGCGCGCTGGTCGCGCGTGGCGAAACCACGCTCGCGCGCGGCAATCACGAACGAAGCGGCCAGCCTGCGCACGTCCCAGTCGAACGGGCCGGGCAGCGTTTCGTCGAAGTCGTTGGGCCCGAAAAGCACGCGCCGCTCCGGGCTCGCGAACAGGCCGAAATTCGCCAGGTGGGCATCGCCGCCCAGTTGCACGTTCACATCCGAATGCGGCAGTTTCGACAGGTCGTGCGCCATCAACGGCGCGGCGCCGCGATAGAACGCGAACGGGTTCGCCACCATGCGCCCGTAGCGAATCGGTATCAGCTCCGGCACCCGGCCCACGTTGGACGCCTCGAGCAGCGCGAGAGGGTCGCGCTTCTCGATCTTGCAGTCCGCGAGCCTCGCGCGCGGCACCTTCGCGCGGGCCGCCTTGCCGCGCTGGGCGCGTGCCGCCGATGCGCCCCGCCCGGCGAACAGCATCGACGGGTCTTCGTGCGTTTCCGGCGTCTTCGGATCAGGACCTGGCGCAGCCGATGCGTTGCGCTTTGCAGCAGCGAGTTCAGACACGTTTCACCCCTCTTATGGATTCGATTTCGAAGTGGCTTTGCTCGATGGCCCGCGCATCATTCCGATTTGGCATCGGGCGCGGCCGTGGGCGGCGCAAGATCGCGCAGTGTCTCGATGGCGGCATCCACTGTCGCAAAGATCTCGCGATGCGTGCCGCGCGTACGCAGCGCCCGGTACCGGTCGAGCTGCCGCAGCACCCCGGACGGCAGCGCGACCGCGGCAACGCCCACGCCGCGTCCGGCCAGTTCCCCACTCAGCTGGACCAGCGTCTTGCCCGCCGTGTAGTCGATATTGTTGATCTCCGAGGCGTCGATCACCACCCAGCGCAACGGCGAACTCGCCTCGTTCACGACCTGGAGGACTTCTTGCGTAAAGCGGCCCGCATTCGCATAGAACAAATCGGCTTCGAACCGGTAGACGACGATGCCGGGCGACGCGAGCACATTCGGCTCGACCGGCTGCGAGACCCAGCGGCCTGCCGGGCTGCGCGTCATCACGCGCGTGCGCAGGCGGTAACTGTGCCGCGCATGCGCAATCAGCGAGAGCACGACGGCGGCGAGAATGCCGTGCATCACGTCGACGAACACGACCACGCACGCCGCGAGCAACGCCACCACGAATTCGTCCTTCTGCATGCGATAGAGCTCTTTCATGCCCTTCACATCGATGAGCTTCACACCGATCATGAAGACGATGGCCGAGAGCACGGGCGCAGGCAGCAGACTGAGCGGCTTCGTGAGGAACAGCAGCACCAGCAGGACGATAAAGGCCGTGGTGAGATGGACAAACTGGGTGCGCCCGCCCGCATCGTCGACCATCTCGGTCTTGGTCGGACTACCGTTCACGACGAAGGTGCCCGTGAACGCAGCCGCCGCGTTCGCGGCCGCGAGACCGATGATGTCGGCATTGTCGTCGCCCTTCTCGTTGTAGCGGGTCGCGTAGGCGCGCGCCGTCGCCGCGCTCTGCGCGATGATGACGATAAAGCACGAGGCGGCGGTGGCCAGCACCTGGTTGACCTCGTTCATATGCAACGGCGGGAGGAACAGTGACGGCAGCCCGCCCGGCACCTCGCCCGTTACCGCAATGCCGCGCGCCGCGAAATTGAACACGCCGCTCGCCACGATGGCGCCGATCACGGCAATCAGCGCACCGGGCGCACGCGGCGCCACGCGCTTGCAGCCGACGATCACCACGAGCACCGCGATCGAGAGCGCGGTCGTTGGCAGACTGGCCGCGCCCACGCGCTGCAACACGGACACGATTTGCATGATAGGCCCATGCCCTTCTTTGGCGAGGCCGAACAGTCCCGCGAGTTCACCGGCGGCGACCTGCACCCCCACGCCGGTCAGAAAGCCAATGAGCGCGCTGCGGGAAAGAAAGTCGGCGAGAAAACCGAGGCGGAAAATCCGTGCAATCACGAGCATCACGGCGACGGTCAGCGCCACGGTGCTCGTCAAGCCGACATATTCCTTGCTGCCCAATGCGGCAACCGCGGTCAGCGTACCCGCCAGGATGGCGGCCGTAGCGGAATCCGCGGCGACGACCAGTTGACGCGACGCACCAAAGATCGCGAAAGCGATCAGCGGCAGCAAGATCGTATAGAGCCCCGTGACGGTGGGCGTGCCGGAGATTTTCGTGTAGCCCATCACCTCGGGGATACCCAGGGCGGCCAGCGTGATCCCGGCGATGATGTCGTGCGGGAGCTGCGCGGCATTGAACGGCAATAGCCCCTGCAGAAACGGCAGGCGATGCGGTTGAGGCTGCGTGGAGACTGCAGGCTTCATGGTGTTGTCTCCAGTTGGGTGGTCAGCTTGCCTACCAGCGCATCCGCAACGATATCATCGGCAATGATCACGGCGGACGCCCCTGCGCTCTCGAGCAGCCCCTTTCTCAAGGGATTTTCGCCGGGGACGACGATTGCAAGCGTTGCGTTCAATGTGTGCGCCAACAAGGTGATCGCCAGATTGTTGTTGCTGTCGGGCGTCGTCACGACCAGCGCCCGCGCGGTGTCCAGCCGCGCATGCCTGAGCACGTCGTCGAACACGTCCGGCGAACCCAGCACGACCATATGGCCGCAATCCGCGGCACGGTTCGCCTGATCCTGATCGCCGACGAGCACGAGCACCGTCTGCCCCGCTGCGCTCAAGCGGTTGGCGACCAGTTCACCGAGCGTATGAAATCCCACCACGACGACATGCCTGGCGAGATGGTCGAGCTTGCGTTCCATGATCCTGTTCTCCCGGTAAGCCATCACATCGTCACCTGAAAGCATGCCCGTCAGCCTTGAAACCGCGAATCCCCCGATCACCAGCGTGGCGAACATGGCCAGCAGCATGAAGACCTTCTGAAACTGATTGAACTCGGAGAAGTCCCCGACGGTCGTGACGAGATTGACCCCGTCCCAGAGCCCCGTGAACACCTTGTCGAAGAAAGACGCAGGGGACCGGTCGAGCACGACCAGCCCGGTGGTGGCCACGACAAGCAGCAGAACGAGCAGGCCAATGGTATGGTGGGCGCGGCGCCGCCATTCGCGAATGCGAACGACGCCGAGACGCGGCTCAGCGACGCGATAGATCCACATCGTTACCTCGTGCAAACAGCCTGGTCATGGCCTTGGACGGATGAGTGCGATGCGTGGAATGGACGAAATGCGAGACCCCCTATTCTGCCCCTTTCTTCTGCGGGAGGAAACGATAGAAACGCAGCGTCGCAATCCGCGCGCGCCCGCTTCCCGAATATTGCGCCGCAGCGAACAGGCCCGGATCGCCAGAATGAACGTAAATTGAACGCCAATGCAAGTCTGCATACGTTCGCGAGTCAGCGCCCTTCAATCGTCCATTGTGGCGCACGTTTGCCGACCCACGCGGCGACGACGAAAGGACAAGCCGGCCGCTTACGGCGTCGTGCGAGCCATCGCCTCCAGGAATCGTTTTTTCAACTCGCCTTCGAAGAAACGCCGTGCCATGTCGCGTACACCGTTTGCGACAGCATCGATGGGTCGACAAGAAAAATAGTAAGAAACCAGAATCTTTAACATTGCAAGCCCCTCTCATCTCTGTCGCGATGCGGGTGATGAGCCATGATCAAGCAAGCCGGCAAATCGCGCTGACGCTTTTCCGCCGCAGACAACAGAGGAAACGAGCACTTGCACGGTCATGCATGTGCCCGCCCTCTGGAATCGCTTTTTAACTCGCCTTCAACGAGGCGTTGCGCGACGTCGTCCGTCCGTCAAGGCTGAACGCGCCTGCACCAAAGTACGTCACTTGAAGAAGACCACCGGCGATCATCAGATTTTTCAGGAAATGAATCATCTGATTTTGATCTGCAAAATTTCTGTGGAAATAACTCGCCGCGACCACGGAGAAGACCGCCAGAACGAATGAGACGAGGCGAGCCCGGTATCCGGCGATCAGCAAAGCTCCACCACCTACCTCGATACAGACTGCGAAGATAAATGCCAGTGGCGGCACCGGCATGCCAACTGCCTTGATAAAGGCGACGGTGGTGCCGTACGCGGCGAGCTTGCCTAGCCCGCTCATCAGGAACGGTGCGCCGAGCAAAATGCGGCCCACGAGCGGAAAGAACCTGGAACTGTCCATAGCGATAACATCCTTTGAGAACGATTAAGTGGAAAAAGAAAATGAGTCGGCCGGTGTCCACCTTCACCCTCTCCGAATTTTGAATATCAAGTTACTGACGCGTGCTCAACGCTTTGCGGAAATTCCCTCACCACCGACTTTTTCGGTCTTTCCACAAAAAGCGATCGGTGTCTTCCGAAACATAGTCTGGATCGAGGTAGATCGAGACGCGTTCGATTAGCCCGCCCCGAATCTCGAACACATTGCAAAAGCGCCCGCCGGCTGTCATCCCACCATGCCATTCTTTGCCGGATCTCAATCGTCCTGACGAGATCCCCTCGACGACCACCTTGTCGCCGGCTTCTATGACTGTCGTTCGGTCGATATAGTGTGTCAGCCTCTCGACTTGACTTTGCAGACCTGTCAGGCAGGCAACAAAATCGTCCCGCCCCTTGCCGATGCCGAATTTTGGAAAGTAGAACTCGAAGCCGTCGGCGAAGAGCTCCAGAAGATCGGGGGCGCCGCGGTCGAGCCTGTCGAAATAAGCGATGGCGACATCAACCGGGGCAAGTATCACGTTGCCTGTCATGTCTTTCTCCTATAAAAGAGGATTTTCGGCTTCCATGTGAAGCCTTGTCTTGCGATGCGCACTCAGAATTTTTTCGTGTAGGTGAAGGACACGAGATTTTCATTGGCATAGGGATTGGCACCCGCACTCACCCCAGCGCCGTTCACTTGCACGCGTGGCGAGACCGCATACGCGAACGATATTTCCGACATCTTTCCTGTCTTATAAGTCGCGCCGATCGTATAGGTTCGATTGGGCGTGACGGGAACGAGAAATGTGAACGCCGTGTTTTGCGGCGTCAAGATTTGATCGGTATATTCAAATCCACCGCGAATCGTCAGCTTGTCGTTAACCTCGTATTGCACGCCAATGCGATAAGCATTGGTATTGCCAAGACCGAACCCGGTCCCGTTGACGTCACCCAGGGGCACCGAGAAGTTGATGGGATTTCCGAGCACGTGCGTGCTGCCGTACATGAACCGGATCCAGTCGAATCCGAGCAGCAACTTGGGAATGGGTCGAACCGCGATACCGACGCCATACTGTGCCGGTTCATCGAATCGCCCGCCGTCTGCAAAAATATGACTGTATTTGTGCCACGGAGCATATGAGATTTTTGAGGCATAGAACGCCCCGATCGAAATCTGTGACGTGATCTCACTCATCCAGCCAATTTTGAATCCGATACCAGGCGTCCAGTCTCGCCCCTGGTTCGGCAAACCCGATTGAGCCTGAACACCTTCGATATCAACGGTCGACAGCGCGCCGACCACAGACAGCGAGAGCGCATTGTTTTTATTTCCATCAAAGCCAAAACGATAGGCAACCGTGGGTGCAAGGTGCATGAAGATACCCTGCGAAAACGTGTGCGAATTTCCCGGAACGCCGCCGTACGCGTCGTGGTAACTGACCTGCGCACCCGATGCCCACGACGTCAGACCGAATACAAGCGAAGGCGATATCGACTTGACATAACCGAGCTCCGGCAGCGCCGTGACACCCCCCCTCGTGTGATAGTCCGTGCCGTCAAGCTGTTGCCCCGCCTGGAGGAAGAGCAGGCCTAAACCGAGATCCAGGCGGTCGCCGGTGAACGCGATACCTGCTGGATTGGTCGCGGGCGCGAGCGCAGATTCGCCGGTCGCGATGCCTACGCCGCCCATCCCTTCCTCACGCGTCCCGTACCCGGTGGTATAGATGCCGGTGCCTGCATAACTAACATTCGCCATACCGGCTGCAATTGCCACGGCTAGCGATATGACTCTGCGCGGGTCCATCTCGTCTCCTTTACTATCCTGTTGATTGAATTCTTGCGTCACAACGAATCGTCCTGATCTCTTCTCACGCAGCCATCATGGGATTCAGCCGACCCTGATTAATATGGATTCCTTACCATCCATTCGATGACCGGATAGCGAATTCATTGTGACCCAGGCCAATCACGCAATGTCCAGCGACCCACGCACTACAAGACTTCCGCTCCCGTCGCGAACGATCGTGGCGGCCCACTCACAGCTAGCTGGCGACTTCGACAACTTACGCCACGGCTCTTCGAGTCCGTCACTGATCAGGAGCGCGCCTTCTTGCGGACTAGTCAGGATGACTATTCTTTTGCCGCAGTCGCCAACAACAATTTTTGGCACCCGGGTACGTCGCGAAAGACGCCTGCCATGGCCGACTTGGCTGGCTGATGGGAGGCAGTATAGTTCTCCACGGTCGTGGAGTTTATAGGGGACGTCCCTACCCTGGACAGGTAGTCAAGCGAGCCAGCTTATGGGGCCACAAGCAGGCGCCAGCCACTCAACCAAATAATCTCCACGATCGTGGTATTTTTCAAAAAGACGTGCTAACCTGAATTCGTCAGTTGCAGTACCCATCAGAGACGCCCGCCAGGGCCAGAACATGAAGGAGATAGATCTTGATCGACGTACCTGTCCTCGTTGTGGGTGCGGGCCCGGTCGGGCTCGCTACGGCTTTGGAGCTTCAGTCACGGGGCATCCGGGCACTCGTAGTCGAACGCAACCCCGCTACCACGCGCCATCCCAAGATGGATGTCACCAACGGCCGCAGCATGGAGCACTTCCGCCGCCTCGGCGTTGCCGAGCGCATTCGCAGCGTCGCCGTGCCGCCCGAGAACTGCATGGATGTGGCCTGGGTCACCCGCCTTAACGAGTGGGAACTGACCCGCTTCCCCTACCCCGATGTCCATACCTGGCGGGAACATATCCGCAGCCACAATGACGGCTCCCAGCCGCTCGAGCCCAACATGCGCCTCAGCCAGGTCGTGCTCGAGCCCACCCTGCGCGACATTCTCAGCGAGTCGCCGCTGGTCGAGCTTCGCTTTGGCTGGGCCGTGCAGCGCTTTGTTCAGGATGCCGATGGCGTCACCGCAACGATTCGCGAGACGGCAACCGGCAAGACCGAAGAGGTCCGCTGCACCCTGCTCGCCGGATGCGATGGCGGTGGCAGCATCGTGCGCGAATCGCTGGGCTTCTCCTGGGAAGGCCAGTTCGCGGTCGCGCGCTTCTACATGGTCCACTTCCGCTCGCAGGCAACCGATCTGCTTCGGCGTTTCGGCGTTGCCTGGCACTACCAATCACCTGTCGGCGGAACCCTGATCGGGCAGGACGACAACGACACCTTCACGCTGCATAACATCCTTGCCGAGGGCGTGGATCCGTCGACCATCGATCCGCGGCAACTCGTCTATCAGTCCATCGGCACCGAATTCCCGCTGGAAGTCCTCCAGGCCAACCCGTGGACCCCGCACCTCGTGCTCTCGACCGGTTACGGCCAGGATCGCGTCTGGCTGGCAGGCGACGCCGTCCATCAATACATCCCGACCGGCGGCTACGGCATGAACACCGGCATCTGCGATGCGGTCGATCTGGGCTGGAAGTTCGCCGCCGTCCTCCAGGGCTGGGGCGGCCCGAAGCTGCTCGAGAGCATCGAGGCGGAACGGCGACCGGTCGGCGCCCGCAATCTCGAGGCGTCCGGTGCGCACATGGGCGTGCGCTTGCGCATCGCGCAAGCCTATGATCCGAAAATCCATGAAGACAGCCCCGAAGGCGCTGCCGCGCGCGAGGCCTACGCCAGCCTCATCAAGGAGCTCGGCAACGCGGAAAACGAAGCGATCGGCATCGAGCTCGGGTTCCGCTATCGCGGCTCGCCGATCATTTGCGGCGAGGACAACGAGCCGGAATGGGACCTGCTCAGGTACGTGCCGAGCACGTGGCCCGGGGTTCGCGCGCCGCACCTCTTCCTTCAGGACGGCCGCGCCATCTTCGATCTCTTCGGTCAGTGGTTCACGCTGCTTCGCTTCAACGACGCCAGTGCCGAACCGATGATCGAAGCCGCCCGCGCACGCGGCGTGCCGCTCACTGTGGTGGACATCCGCGACGAGCACGCACGGGCCATCTATGAGCGCGACTTCGTGCTGATTCGCCCGGACCAGCATGTGGCATGGCGTGGCGATGCCATGCCCTCGGATCCGTATGCCGTCATCGATCGAGTTCGCGGAGCGTGATCATGGAAGACCACGCCAGCTCAGACGAGAAAGGGGACCTCCGGCCGATCGAACGTCCGGAGCCGATCGTGCGCGCCAATGCCGTCGCTCATGTCGTCTTTGAACGAAGCGACGTGAACAAAATGGGCCAGTTCCTCGAGGATTTTGGCTTCAAGCCCTGCGAAGGAACATCGGGCGCAACGCGGTTTTTCCGGGGCTACGGCACGTTTCCCTATTGTGTCGAGCTTATTCCCGGTGAGCGCGATGCGTTCGTTGGATTTGCGCTTGCTGCCAGCCGTGCCGAAGACCTCCAGACGCTTGCCGATGCAGAAGGGGTTGAGATCGAGCCGTGCGACGGTCCAGGCGGTGGCAAGCGGGTTCGCTTGACCGATCCGGACGGACGGCGTGTCGACTTCATTCACGGATTTTCCGCCGCACAGCGAATGGAAACGCGCGCCGATCTGGTTGCCATCAATACGCCAATGGACAAGCGGCGCATCGATGCACCGATTCGCACGCCGGTGCAGCCGGCGCCGGTCTTCCGTATCGGCCATGTCGTCCTCCAGACACCTGACTTCGACGCAACCGCCGGATGGTACATGCGGCGCTTCGGTTTCATTCCGTCCGACGTTCAGTTGCTTCCGGACGGCAGTCCGGTGCTGGGATTTTTCCGCTTCAATCGTGGCGCGGAACCTGCCGACCATCACAGCCTCGCGATCCTCGAGGGGCCGGCACCGGCGCTGCTGCATATCTCGACAGAAACCTTCGATATCGAAGCGGTCGGCCAGGGGCATCAGTATCTGCGCGCACAGGGATGGACGCCTCATTGGGGCATCGGCAGGCACAAGCTGGGTAGCCAGGTCTTTGACTACTGGAAAGACTCTGTCGGCGACGAGTGGGAGCACTACGCGGATGGCGACGTGATGACCGATCAATACCCCACGGGCTATCACCCGCTCGAGAGAGGCAGCCTGTGGTCATGGGGTGACGACCTCCCTGACTCGATGCGACCGAGCCAGCCTGCTCCCGCGGATGCTCCACCGAGGGTCAAGGCATTCCTCGAAGCGCTGCTCAAGCAGCCCCGCCCGTGGCTGCGTTGAGACCCAGCCCGCAAGACTCTACTCAATCATTCAGGTAAGCGAAGAGGTAACTCGACATGGCCGTACTAATCCTTCGATATCGCGACGACAATGGCGCATCCCGCTGGGCCAAGCTGTTGTCTGCACCGCCCACAACGCCCGATGACGTCATCGATATCATCGACATCCCCATCACGCCCAATTCCACGACCGAGGCCGTCATTGCCGTCTATGGACGCAATCCGGAGCTCTTCGACGATGGCGACGCCGTCAAGATCAAGGCTGCGCAATTGCAGAGTCCGGTGACCAGCGACGCCACCCTCCTCTGCCAGGGACTGAATTACGCGAGCCACGCCGCCGAAGCGGGCCATCACGTACGCAAGCAGAACCTCCTGTTCGCCAAGTCGAGCAGCTCCCTTTGCGGCCCGTACGACGACATCGTCCGGCCAGCGGGCGTGGAGCTGCTCGATTACGAGCTGGAAATTGGCATTGTGCTGCGCTCGAAAGTGACGGCCGGCACCGTCGTGGACAACACGAACGTAGGCGACTACGTCGCCGGCGTGGTGCTCTGCAACGACGTATCCGCGCGCGATGTCATGTTTGGCGCGTCGTTCTTGCAGTGGTATCAGGGAAAGAGCTACCGGACCTTCTGCCCTGCAGGACCGCTCCTTTACCTCCTGGCGCCCGACGAAGTCGCCACCGCGCTCATGAACCTGGAGATCTCCCTGACCTATCAGGATGTCGAGCGACAGCGCGCTGTGAGCTCGGATCTGATTTACAAGCCCGCCGAGACGCTTACACAGATCGCGGCGATCATGGACCTGAAGGCAGGCGACCTGATCCTCACCGGTACACCAGGCGGCGTCCTTGTTCAAGGCACCCCGAAATTTGTCGACACCGTCAAGACACAACTTTTCGACGACGCACGCCGTCGAGAGGAGATGGTCGTCGAGATGAAGACGCTCGCTGACTTCCTGCAGCCTGGCGAAACGCTCGCATTGACGATGCGCGACCTGCATAGCGGCCTCAGCCTGGGGGGCCAACTTAGCACCATCGCGGAGGGCGCCTCTGGCGGCGCGCCAGCAGCATGATGAACCGTCGTGTGATCGTCAAAGAGCGACCGCAAGGCATACCGCTTGCCGAGCACTTCGAGCTGGACTCCGCGCCGCTCCCGGCGCTCGCCGAAGGCCAGATACTGATACGCAACCATTACCTGTCAGTCGACCCGGCGATGCGCGGCTGGCTGGCCGATGCCCAAAGCTACGGCGCCCGGATCGAGATTGGCGATGTCATGCGCGCGTTCGCAGTCGGTGAAGTCATCGACTCCCGCAACCACGCCTTCGCCCCCGGTGACAGGGTCATGGGCCTGTTCGGCTGGCAGGAACACGCGGTCGTCGACCCGGGCTCAGTCCTCTTGCGCATCAGTGACCACGACTTTCCGATGTCGCTGTCGCTCGGCGTGCTGGGGCTCAACGGCGTAACGGCCTACTTCGGCTTGATGGACGTGTGCGCCCCCAAGGCAGGAGAAACCGTGGTGGTGTCGACCGCCGCCGGCGCGGTCGGCTCATGCGTGGGTCAAATGGCCCGGATTCTCGGCTGCCGCGTCGTAGGCATTGCAGGTGGGCCCGAGAAACGCAGGCTCTGCATCGACGAGTTCGGCTATGACGAAGTGCTCGACTACAAGCATGAAGCGGACCTCGAAGCCGCCATCGCGCGCGCATGCCCGAACGGCGTCGACGTCTATTTCGACAACACCGCCGGTCCAATTAGCGACGCCGTGATCCGGCATATTTCGGTGGGCGCGCGTATCGCCGTATGCGGCACCGCGTCCATTTCGAGTTGGGATCCGTGGCCGTCCGGTCCTCGCTACGAACGGCAACTGCTGGTCAAGCGTGCGACCGTGCGAGGCTTCATTGCGCTCGACTACGTTGATCGCTATCCGGAGGGCGTCGCCCAGCTAGGACGCTGGATCAAAGAAGGCCGGCTGCATTATCGCGAAGAAATCCTGGAAGGGATTGAACAGGCGCCCGCTGCGATATCGCGCCTCTATAGCGGCGAGAACCAGGGCAAGTTGCTGATTCGCCTTCCTGCATCGAAAGGATAAGACCATGTCAAAAGTGATTATTAGTTGCGCCATCACGGGCTCCGTCCATACCCCGACCATGAGCCCTCACCTGCCCGTGACACCCGATGAAATTGCGGCGCAGGCTATCGAGGCGGCTGAAGCGGGTGCCTCCGTGCTGCACCTGCATGCCCGCGATCCGCACAATGGCAAGCCCACCCCGGATCCGGAAGTCTTCATGCGCTTTCTCCCACGTATCAAGGAAGCGACCGACGCTGTCGTCAACATCACGACGGGCGGCGGTCAGGGGATGTCGCTCGAAGATCGGATCGCAGCGGCAGAACGCGCATCGCCGGAACTTTGCTCGCTCAATATGGGCTCGATGAATTTCGGCATGTACCCGATGCTCGCGCGCTATCAGGAGTTCAAGCACGACTGGGAACGCCCCTATCTCGAGGGGTCCCGTGACTGGATCTTCCGTAACACGTTCGGCGATATCGAGAACATCGTTGAGCGACTCGGGAAAGGTCACGGAACCCGGTTCGAGTTCGAGTGCTACGACATCAGCCACCTCTACACGCTCGCGCACTTTCTCGATCGCAAGCTGGTCACCCCGCCGCTGTTCGTTCAATCGATTTTTGGCATTCTCGGCGGCCAGGGGGCCGATACCGAAAACTTGCTCCATGCCAAACGTCTCGCCGACAAGCTTTTCGGCGACGACTACCGCTGGTCCGTGATGGCGAGCGGCAAGTATCAGATGCCATTCATCACAATGGGCGCAATTAACGGCTCGAACGTGCGTGTGGGCCTGGAAGACTCCCTTTACGCACGCAGGGGCAAGCTCGCGACCTCCAATGCGGAACAAGTTCGACTGATCCGTTCGATTCTCGAGCCCCTTTCACTCGAGGTCGCTACACCGGACGAAGCGCGCAAAATCCTGGATCTCAAAGGCGCCGACAACGTCACATTCTGAGCGTGGTGGGGAACGTGACACCTGCGCTGTATATGCAGCTCATGGCAGTAACCAACGCGATACGGGACGACGCACAAAACTCCATCAAGCCGTTCCCGTATCGCCCGCCATTCATGACGGCGCTGGGCAACCACGCCAGCGACCGCTTCATGAAACGCGCCGACAGCGAACAGTTCTGGCGCCGCTTCACGAACCGCTCGCTCGTGTACGAGACGCCACACGCTGCGCGCGACTGGACCTGTTCCGCCACTACGGTTCCTGTCGATTGAAAATCAGTGTCTCTACCGTTCGCCAATGCGCTTCGGCCACATTTGGGTCGGACGCCGAAATATTGGCCGTTGTCAGCATCTCCGTCCCAAAGCTGGACAGCGTGGCGGTCAGACTGATCAGCAGGTAGTGAAACATGATGGGCTCGACTTTCGGTAGAGCCCCTTCATCCTGCGCCTCTCGTATCTGTGGAAGCAGCCAGCCGATGAGCGGCTTCAGCACCGTGTCGGCGAACAACTGCAGCCTGGGACTATATCCAAGGGATTCCTGAAGCAGGAAACGATGGCACTCCGGATGTTCGATCGTGAACTGGAAAATGGTGCGGTACACGATGCGCAGCCGCTCCAACGTGCATGCGGGCGGCGTGTCCTTTAAACACTTCTCCCATTCGTGCTGGATCTGTTCGAAGACGAATTCCGCCGCCGCTTGCCACAGAATCTCCTTGGACCGAAAATGATAGGTAATGCGCGGGTGCTGCATCCCGGCACGATCGGCGATGTTGCGAATACTCGCGGCTTCGAAGCCCTTTGCGGCAAATTCCGCGATCGCCGCACTCAGAATGGAGGCCCGCGTTTCTTGCGCGCGTTGCTGCTCGGCCCGCAGGCGGTCGTCTGGCCGACCGCTTCTGGGACGCTCCTTCTTCAGTGCGGTGCGGGGTGGCATTTGATCGCTCGAGTGACAGGCGGACAAGACTCCTGACTGGCGAGTTTGCTCATCGGCGCTCATCATCGTTCAGCCCCTCGGCTCATGATGACTTCGGATACATGTTCTCGTCGAAGTCATCGAGACTGGGAAACGCGAGTGGTGTCTCTTCTTCCAGGGACGAAAGACGCTGGCGCCACGCCTTCAGCAACGCCAATCGCTCCTCGTTGCTCACATAGGGCACATGCCACCCGACAAATGGCGCAAGTACGTCAAGTCCGGTATAACCCAACGTGCCCTGCAAGAGATGTCTCAACATGCCCTCGATTGGGCCGTGGACGCCGTCGTTGCCAAACATGTGCGCCTGTCCGCCCAACGTCACGCTCACAATGGCACGCTTGCCGCGGAGCCCTCCCCGGTCATAGAAGCGTGTGCCGCCGTAGACCGTGCCGGACACGAGGACACGGTCGAGCCATCCCTTCAGGATGGCGGGCGTCGAAAACCAGAACACCGGAAAGTTCAATACAAGCAGATCGCATTGCATGAGCTTGTCCAGCTCCCGCTGAATATCGGGGCTTATCGTTCCATTGGAGACGCCGTGGCGCTGCTCCAGGGCATAGACGCAATAATCAGGATTTGCCCGGTTGCCGAAGTCGTCGACGGATGCGACCGGATTAAACCCCATTGCATAGAGATCCGAGACTTGCACATCGTGCCCGCCTTCCCGGAACACTTCGATTGCGGTGTCTTTCAGCGCCGAGCTGAATGATTTCGGCTCCGGGTGAGCGTGAACAATTAGAACTTTCATCGGGAGATCACTCCAATCAAGAGAAGCGCGATACAGGCCAGCGCTGCCGTCACGGCGACATAAGCCCCTGCCGTGGTATAGCCCAGATGGAACTCCTTCATTCCATGAGCCCATTCTTCAGCAGAAGGCCCGATTGATTCATCAACATTACTTTGCATAACTGACTCCAATCGATGAGATTGACTCGACCTATCCCCAACTTCTGCGCGACTGCGCTTAAGTTGGCGAACATCGCAACGCGCTCAATCGCTCGGAGTACCGCTTGCGAATGAATCAAGTTTCCGCGCTAGCCGACTTGCTGTACATTGTCTAGACTGACATTTAATGTGCGAAATCAGACATGCACCGCGCCGCCATTCTCGTGTATGACAATTGTTACGCTTCCAGCGCCGGAGGCTTTGCAGACATACTCCAGATCGCGAACTCGCACTTGCGCCGGCAGCAAAGCGAGGCGGGCGCGCTGTTCGACTGGAAATTCGTGTCGCCTGCGGGAGAGCCTGTTAGAGCAAGCAATGGCCTCGTGCTGAGCACACAGCCGATCCGCCCGCGGGAGCGGTTCGATCTGATCTTCATCCCCAGCGCACACTATGGAGGCAGCACTGCATTGGACCGGCTATTGGCGAGCCAATCTGCGGCGTGCGACTGGCTGGTCAGTCAGTGGAACGCCGGAGCCTGGCTCGCGGCGAACTGCACGGGGACCTTTGTCCTCGCCCAAACCGGCCTCCTGGACGATCGGCCCGCCACGACGACCTGGTGGTTGGCCGAGCAGTTTCGCAGCAAATTCCCGCGCGTCAATCTCCAGCTGGAACCCGTTATCACCGAAGCCGACCGGTTAATTTGCGCCGGCGCCTCTGCGTCGTATCTTCTGCAGACCATTCATATCATCGAGCGCTTCGCCGGGCCGACGATTGCCTCGCAATGTGCCAAGACGATGCTCATCGATGTCAGCCAGACCAGGCAAACACCTTACCTGCCCCTGCTCACCGACAAGGCGCATGCAGACTCGCTGGTCCATCGCGCGCAGCATTGGCTGCAGAAAAACATGGCGAAAGAAGTCAAGATGTCGGAAATGGCAAACAAGTTGGGGGTCAGCGAACGCACCATCATTCGCCGGTTTCAAGCGGCGCTCAATCTGGCGCCGCTGCGCTACTTGCAGAGCCTGCGTATCGAGGCGGCGCGCGGCCTGCTGGAGGCGGGCGATCTCAACGTCGAGGCGATTGCGGCAAAGGTCGGTTACAACGACGCAAGCTCCTTTTGCCGGTTGTTCAAAGAGAAGGTTGGGCTCAGCCCAGGCGCCTATCGCAGTCGCTTTCGTCCATCGACCACGGCCGACGAATAGTATTTTCCGTGCATAGGAACTTTGAAATGCGCGAGGCGGACCTGGCACGCTGCGAGAACGTCCTCTGCGGCGGGTTCGCGAGACGGCAACCAGCAAGACCGGGGAGGTACGCTGCGCCCTGCTCGCCGGATGCGATGGCGGCGGCAGTATCGTGCGCGAATCGCTGGGCTTCTCCTGGGAAGGCTTGCGAGCCGTCGGCTCGACATGAGACGGTTGACTTGCACCCGGCTGCTTGGCCGCACAGGCGCTCGTGGCCGCATTGATCGGCTGGGCGCCTGGATCCGGCCCCTTTCATCCGGTCCGGCAGCGTGACATTACTTCCCCAGCCACTTACCTTGCCGCAAACGCGGCACGCCTTCACGCTCAGATCCCTCTGAAAAGGGCTCATACTTGCAAACCCGAGCAGCCAGCGTATATCCTGCCCCTTACGGATGGCCCTTCTGAAATGATATGAGTCGCACACTGAACACTGACAAGACAACCAAGACCGCTCTTGAATCGCCATCACTCGGACGTCGGCATGACGCGAATCGGCGTGAGCAATCTCGCTCCATCGAGACTCGCCGGGCAATCATGGACGCTGCGCTACAAGAATTCGCCGAGCGCGGCTACGATGGCGCAAGCATGCGTCGTATCGGCGAACGGGCTGAGCTTGAGTACACGCTTATTACGTATCATTTCCGTAATAAAGAAACGCTCTGGCGTGCCGTTGCTGAAGATGCCTTCGCGCAAATCGAGGCTAAGTGGAACGAGGCAATCCCGGTCGATTCGGACATGTCTCCTGCCGACCGGGTGCGAGAGGAATTTCATAATTTCCTCAAATATACGATTGAGCATAATGCCTTCCATCACTTCATGCTCCGCGAGAATGTGGGCGATAGTCCAAGGCTGACCTGGTTAGTGGAAAATGTTGTCTCGAAGACAATGAACCGCATCTTGCCGCAGATTCGCGCGGCACAGGCCGAGGGAACACTCATCAAGGGCGACCCCAACCTGATTTGCTACATGCTCATCGGCATGACCTCTGTCCTTTCCTCCCTGAAGGGTGAAATGAGAGAGATGATAGGTTTTTCGATCGACGACCCTAAATCGGTGAACCAGTACTGGAAGTTGATTGAGAAAGCCGTGTTTCGCTAGCGGCATCAGCGCGGGTCCAGGACCCGCGCTCACACGAAGTTTCGAACTGAACGAGACACGCGGTCAAAGGAAGTTTTCACGCACCATTTCCAGCACATCCGCGCCACGGCCGTTGAGGACGGCGCGCACGGAGTACAGGGCCATGCCGATCACCGGCTTGACTTCGAAAAACGGCGGTTTGACCAATTCCAGCGGGTTCACGACGACATTGAGAAGCGCGGGACCGGGTTGTGCCAACCAGTCCTGCACGGCGCCCGGAAGCTCGGAGGCCGACCGAACCGTTTTCCCCCAAAGGCCAACGGCCTCCGCCACTTTGCCGAAGTCCGGGTTTTTCAGGTGCGTGAACGTATCGAGCATGCCCTCGGACTTTTGTTCGATTTCCACAAAGCCCAGCTTGCTGTTGTCGAACACGGCAATCTTGATGGGCACCTCTTCCTGGATCGTGGTGAGGAGTTCGCCAAACAGCATGGCAATCCCGCCATCCCCACACAGGGCAATGACCTGACGATCAGGTGACGCCTTTTGCAGACCGATTGCGCTCGGTAACGCGGTCGCCATGGTGCCATGCAGAAGGCTGCCGAAAATCTCGCGTTTGCCGTTGGCCTCGAACAGGCGCAGCGCCCACACGATCGGCGATCCATCGTCTGCGCATATGAGCGCATCGTCGGCGGCATACTGATCGATCACCGATGCCAGATACGAGCCGGGAATGGTGTTGTTGCGTCCGGGTACGAGCTGCTTTCTGGCTGACGCCATGGACTCGGCGTAGCGTTTTACGTACTTCTGCTGAAACGACGCATCGCCGTTCAGTTTCAGATGCGGCAGCAACGCCGCCAGGGTGGGCTGGATGTCGCCGACCGCGCCCAGCGTGATGTGATGGCGCCGTCCCAGATGCATGGGGTTGATGTCGATCTGGACGATCGTGGCCGCGTCGGGATAGAACTGACGCCACGCAAAATCGGCGCCCAGCAACAGCAGGGTGTCGCATTCGAGCAGGGCGTTGTACCCGGCTTCATTCCCCAGGATGCCTGTCATGCCGATGTTGTACGGATTGCCAGGCTCGAGAAAGCACTTTGCGCGAGACGTGTGGGCAACGGGCGCCTTGAGCCGCTCCGCCACCGCCATGATCTCGTCTAGCGCCCCCTCGCAGCCGGAGCCCGCATAAATGGCGATCTTTCTGCCTTCGTTGAGGGTCCGCGCGATCTCCTTGATCTCTTCGTCAGACGGCCGGATAGTCGGGCGACTTTGATGAACGCGATAAGGAAAGTCTTCTTTCACTTCACCGTGAGAGACATCGACGGGCACGATCAACACGGCAACGCCGCGTCTGGACAATGCGGCCTGGCATGCCATTACCGCCTTCTTCCTTGCCTGCTCGGGCGTCAGGATCATGTCGCAGAATACCGAGCACTCCTTGAAGACGGTGTTGAAGTCCACCTCCTGAACGAATTCGAAACCCATCTCGCTCATCGCGACCTGACTCGCGATCAGGACGACAGGTGCACGATTACGATTGGCTTCATACAATCCGTTGATGAAATGCAGGCTGCCTGGACCGCAGCTCCCTGCGCACGCGGTCAGGTTGCCTGTGTGGAGCGCCTCTGTTCCCGCTGCAAAGGCGCCGGCCTCCTCGTGGCGCACGCTGACCCAATCAATGGAGCTACGCTCCAGATGCTCGGCGATCAGGTTGAGCGTATCGCCCACGATGCCGTAGCAGCGCTTGACACCCGCTTGTTCAAGGACTTCGACGATGACTTCCGCAACTTTCTTGCCCATATGAGGACTCCGAAAAATGATGTGACGCGCAGTAATGCCCTCGGGAATCAGCGCAGGACTCGGGTTCGCATGACGCTGCTCCAGGAGCTAGCGTGACACCGTTTCAACGTCGATGTTTCATGCCACGAACGGCAACGTTACGTTTCGCACGACAATTCCTCGGCTACCTGCGCGCGGTAGCGAGCCGGCGTCTCGCCTACGCGCTGCCTGAACACGGTCGTAAAATGCGCCTGCGAACGAAAGCCGGTTTCGAGCGCGATATCGAGCACGGACCGCCCCGAGGTCGCGAGCAGCAACTGAGCCAGTTCGACACGTCTTTGCAGCAGGTAATTGTGCGGGCTCATGCCGGTCGCTACGCGGAACTGCGCGGCAAAATGCATGCGCGTGAGACCCGTGCTTTGCGCGATATCTTCCAGCCCGATCGGATCGGACAAATGCGCATCGATGAATTCGATGGCCCGTTTCAGCCGCCAGCGTGGGAGTTCCGTGACCGTGCGCTGCGACTTTCGCCCGCCGTGGATCTCACGCGATAGCAGGCGCGTGACAATGGCAATGCCAACGCAGTCAGCAAACAGCTCGTTGACTGTCGAGCCCTCTGCGTGTGCCCACACGAGTGCACATGCAAGCCGGGACACGGCGACATCGGGCACGATCGCAGCGTTTCCCAGCATCACCTCTTGCGCGGGTGGCCGGCCGCAGACATGGGCATAGCACTCGTGCAGCAGTGCCTGCGGCACGTACAGATGCAGCACGTCGCAAGGCGCTCTGAACAGTGCGCTGACGCCCTGCCCGGTTTGCGTAATCTGCGTCACCCCTGGCGTGACCCGGCCGTCGTGAATCACACGGGCGCCATGACTGAACCTCAGGTCGGTCGACTGCAAGCTGACTGCAATCGTATGAAAGGCCCCTTCACCCTGATTGGCGACCGGCGCCGCGCAAGGCGCGCCAAGCGTCCAGCGCGAAAAGCCAAGCGAGCGGTCTTGCGACGACGAACGCGTGCCTTGCCGTCGTGCATCACAGCGCCACGACGTTTCCCTCACGATCAACGGTGGGGTCGAGCCCGCCTCCAACGGCGCCGTCAATATGGCGCTTCTTTCCGGCAGTGCTTTCACGTTGACACTCCCTGGCGTGACGTTTCACAACGCGCTCATCCGCCGAACCGGCGGGAGCAAGCCGGATGCGCGCATCCCGATTGCTCCCTCGCCGGCGCGCACGACCGCGCTCACGGGTGAGCGTAGATCGACGCTGTATCGTTCATCGCGAGCGCAGCACCCGCCTGCGAAGCACCGGACAGTGCCACGCCACCCGTGGCCTGGGCCGCGGGCGACCCGTCGTGAGCCGCCACTTTTGCTTCGGCAGCCTGAATGTCGGCGGGGTAGTACAGATCGGAGCTGGCCGGGTTATAGCCAGCCTGCTCGACGCGAATCAGATCCGCGCTGACTTCGGCGCGAGTGATCGGCGCATCGGTGGCCTGCGCACAGGCAAGCGTGGGCGCACCAAGAACGCAGGAGATCAGGACTGCGGGAAGAAGCATCTTCATGATGGTCACCTTGAGAGGGGTTAGCGGCCACATCCGCAAGAACACGGCCATTGAACTCTCCACATGGATTGGCGAAGAGTTGAGATGCATTCTGCGCACCCCCTACTTTCCCAAGTCTGACCCGCTGATTACAAGTTGGTTATCTGTTTCGCCCTTCGCATCGCCTGAGCCCGCCCGAATCGCGTGAGCACGCAAACAGCGTGCGATTCCTGAACTCGAGGGCAATTGCTCAAGCCCCGCGTCCCCTGAACGATCATGATTGAGTCCACTTTATCCAAGGAGACTCATGATGCTTGCTGACGCACTCCATCTCTCACGAACCCAGTTTGCGATGACCGCGATCTTCCACATTCTGTGGCCGATCCTGACCATCAGTCTTTCGGCATTCCTGCTGCTGGTCGAAGTGCTGTGGATCCGCACCGGAGACGTGTTGTACTACAGGCACGCCCGCTTCTGGGGCAAGCTGCTCGCGCTCAACTTCGCGGTCGGCGTAGTCAGCGGCATTCCGATGGAGTTTCAGTTCGGCACCAACTGGTCCGGCTTTGCTCAGTTCAGTGGTCAATTCTTCGGCAACATTCTGGGTTTCGAAGGCGCCATGGCGTTCATGCTCGAGGCCGGGTTCATCGGCGTGATGATGCTCGGCTGGGGACGTGTGCCGCGCGGTGTACATTGCTTCGCGACCGGCATGGTGGCGCTCGGGTCCACGCTTTCCGCATTCTGGATCATGGTTGCCAATTCGTGGATGCAAACCCCCGCCGGCGTCACCGTCGTCAACGGCAAGATCGTGGTGACGGACTATCTGGCGGCCATCTTCAACCCCGATATGGTGTGGGGCGTGCTGCACATGTGGATGGCGGCAATCGAAACGGGCATGTTCGTGATCGCGGGCCTCTCCGCGTACCACTTGTTGCGCGGCCGGCATGCCAGCTTCTTTGCGCGTTCGTTCAAGATTGCATTGACGGTGCTCGTCTTCGTCGCACCCGTTCAGCTCTGGCTCGGCGACTCGAGCGGCGTCAGCGTGTTTGCAACTCAACCGGCGAAGGGCGCAGCCATCGAGGGGCACTGGGAGACCAACAAGCCCGGGACTGGCGCCGCATGGTCGCTCCTTGCCTGGCCTGATCAAAAGAAGCAGCGTAACGACTGGGCGATCGAAATCCCCGGGCTCCTCAGCATCATCGGGACTCATTCATTGCATGGTCAGGTGAAAGGACTCACGGACTTCCCGCGCGCCGACCAGCCGCCCATGCTGCCGCTCCTCTACTATGCATTCCGCTTGATGGCGGGCATCGGCTTCGCGTTCACGCTACTCGCGTTCTGGACCGCATGGGCGCTGCGTAAGGCGCGGGGCAGTCTCGCGCACCTCGTAGCACAGCGCAAGCTGCTGCTCGCATGGGCGCTCTGCATCCCACTGCCCTACCTGGCTGTCGAAGCCGGGTGGATCGTGCGCGAGGTGGGGCGTCAGCCGTGGGTCATATACGGGTTGCTGCGCACCAGTCAAGCCGTGTCCAGTGTGCCGGCGAGTGACGTTGCCGCGAGTATGGCGATGTTCTGCACGTTCTATCTCGTCTTGCTCAGCAGCTTTTTCCTTCTCGCACGACGTTGGCTGAAGAACGGACCCGACCTCACAGCCACGCCACCCGTGCCCTTGACCGCCTCGCCCCAGCCCGCGGCGAGCGGCTACTGAGCCCCCATGTCCCCTGTCAAAGTGAATTAGCGCAATGGATAACGTCACTCATTCCCTGCTTGCCCTCACGTGGTTCGGCCTGATTGGCCTGATGCTGGTCTTCTACGTCGTGACGGATGGATTCGATCTTGGGGTGGGCATGCTCACCCTGCTGAGCAAAGCGCGTGAAGACCGCGACGTCATGGTTCAGACCATCGGTCACGTCTGGGACGCGAACGAGACGTGGCTCGTCGTGCTCGGCGGCGCGTTGTTTGGTGCATTCCCCGCAGCCTACGCGATCCTGATGCAGGACCTCTATCTGCCCGTCATGGCGCTCATAGCGGGACTGATCATGCGTGGGGCGGCGATCGAGTTTCGCCATAGCCCTCACTACGGACGGCTATGGGACGCGGTGTTCGGTGCGGGCAGCCTCGTGGCGGCAACAGCGCAAGGCGTCGTGCTCGGCAAGGTGATTACGGGATTCCTGCCTGGCGAGTCCAGCACGTTGTTCATCGCCGTCACGGCATTTGGCGTAGTCACCGGCTACCTGTTGCTCGGCGCAACCTGGCTTGTGAGCAAGACCGTGGGCGCGCTCGCGAATTGGGCCCGCTGGCTGGCCTTGCTGAGCGCGGAGCTCACCGTCGCTGCCGCAGTCGTTATCAGTGTAGCCACCTGGTTTGACAGCGCGGCTATCCACGCACGCTGGTCCGATCCGCGCGTGTTTGCCGTGCTTTCGGGACTTTGCGCATGTGCCGTACTGGCCTATGTCTGGCTCGTCGCATCGCTTTCATGGGGACGAGAACGACAGCCATTCCGGGCTGCCGTTACGCTCTTCGTGGTGTCGTTCGCAAGCCTTACTATCAGTCTCTATCCCGACTTCGTGCCCGGAAAGCTCACAATCTTGCAAGCGGCATCGGATAGCAGGACCCTCGAATTCATGTTGACTGGGATCGGCCTGATGTTCCCGGTCATGATCGGCTACAACCTGTATCAATACTCGATTTTCCGCGGCAGGCAAGCTCCGGTCGATGCCATAAACCGTTGAAACACCCGACACAATGGCCACTTTCGTCCTCTGGAATCGGTGAATCGGGCGCCTCGCGATCGATTTCGAGTGCTCTGCCGCGTGGATGCGAACGGCTGCCGTTCGTGCGCTCATGCGTTCACTGCGTTTGCTGTCCCGCCGCTTCCAGAATCAGGTCGGCGACCTGCTGCGGATGCGAGATCAACGAGACATGACTCGCATTGATCTCGACCGTATGGGCGTTCATGCGCTTTGCCATGAACCGCTCGAGATCGGGGTTGATGGTGCGATCTTCAGTCGACACCGCATACCACGTGGGCTTGTCGTGCCATGCCGCAATCGTCGTTCTGGCGGTTGTGATCGCCCGGCCTGCCGGCTGCTGGACCGCATAGTAAGCCTGCGCTTCCTGAATGGGCAGATCGCCTGCGAAGTCTTGCACGAAGGCATTTTCGGAGAGTTTTCCGTAGCCATTCGCAGACCACTGGAGTCCCTTCGATGCGGGCGCGGCCGGGAACTTGCGGGTCAGCGCGGCGTAATCCTCGCCGGCGTCCGGCGCCCGGGCCGCGATATAGACGAGGCCGCTCACCTTGGGATCGTCGCCCGCCTGGCTGATCACCATGCCGCCATACGAGTGCGCGACCAGCAGCGTGGGCCCGTCTTGCTGGTCCAGTGCCCGCTTGACGGCATCCACGTCCGCGTCGAGCGACGTGGTCGGATTCTGGACCGAGGTCACGTGCAGCCCTTTGGCCTGCAGCAGCGGGATCACCTTCTCCCAGCTCGAACCGTCGGCATACAAGCCATGTACCAGCACGATATTGTGCACCGGCGCTGGCGTCTCTGACGCGTTGGTTTGTGCCCACGCCGCATTGCCTGCCAACGCGATGGAAAGTGTGGCCAGAGCCGCGCCAAGCTGTCGAACCTTCATTTGAATCTCCTTTGTTTCATACACGAAAAATCCGGTTGACAAGCAACAAGCACGAGAGCAGCCGGATCGATCTACGACTCATTCCAAATCACTATTCTTAATTAATTCGTATTCCTCTATATATAGATGACCACGAAGATGAATTAAATCCTGTGATGGAGAAAACTTCCAGGTTGCTCAGGACCGCCGGTCGCCCTGCGTGGTGCCCGCCGTCGCAGCGGACCCCGTGACGTTCGATGAGGGCCTGCCCGCACTGATCGCATCGTGCCGCGGAAACACGAGCGTAAAGCGCGTCACGCCGTTGCTGCTCGACGCGTGCCACGTTCCGCCGTGCAGCGACATGATGCTGCGCACGATCGAAAGTCCAAGCCCACTCGACTCCGATGACCGGTGCCGCGAGGGATCCGCACGATAGAAGCGGTCGAAGATTCGCTCGAGATGATGCGGCTCGATCGTTGGTCCATGGTTCTCGACGTGGAGCGTCGTTGCGTCGGGTCCCTGCTCCGCCACGGTCGAAATCGCCGTGCCCGGCTCGGCATATCGCAGGGCATTCGCGAGCAGGTTCCCCAGCGCGCGGCGCAGCAGCAGCGGGTCCGCCGACACATAGCCACCGCCGTGCCACTGGAGACTGACGTCGCGCTCGTCCGCGAGGCCTTCGAAATACTCCTGCAAGCGTTCGAACTCGTCTGCAAGCAGCAAGTCCTGGCGCTCGATGGCGTTGTCCGCGTGCTCGGTCCGGGCGAGAAAAAGCATGTTCTCCAGCATTTTGGACAGCCGCTGCAGCTCCTCGAAATTCGAGCCGAGGAGCCGCTGGTAATACGCGGTATCGCGCGTCTGGCTCAATCCCACTTCGGTCTGCCCCATCAGGTTGCCGATGGGCGTTCGCAGGTCGTGCGCCATGTCCGCCGACACCTGTTTCAACTGCGTGAAGCCGCGCTCGAGACGATCCAGCATGCCGTTGAATGCCGCAATCAGTGCGTCGAGCTCAGGCGGCGATGCGCGCTGTTCGATGCGGGTCGAGAGCGTATTGATGCCGATCGCCCCCGTCTTCGCCGCGAGGAGCCGCAACGGTTGCATGTTGCGGCGCGCGAGAAAGAAAGCGAGCAACGCGACGATGAGCGCTGCGGCCGAGGCCAGCAACACAATCTGGTTCCTGTACGCCCGCAATAACCGCGTGCGCTCGGACAGCAGCCGGCCGGAGATGATCTGCAGATCGTGCGGCCCGGCCACATCGTGCGCCGCAGCGGCGACGTAAATGAACGGCGTCCCATCAGGCGCGCGCGTATGCTGAACGGCGCCGGGCGTGAGCGGGACATCCGCGGGCACGGGTGTCATGTCGGGCACGGTCCTGTGCCCCGGATTGACCGCAATGAGCGGGGCTTCTCCGGGGAAGCGCACGATCAGCAGCGACTCCGTATTACCCAGCATGTTGGCAAAAAGATGGGGCTTGTCATGAATCAGCTCGCGCACGTCGGCGTCGTTCATCAGCGTGCGGAGCTGGTCGACGCGGGTCACAAGCGCGGCGTCGTCGCGCATGATCAGTTGCTGCTCCAGCCCCCTGTACAGGAGCGCGCCGAGCGACGCCATCGCGGTAAAAACGATCACGGCGTACAGCAATGCAAGCCGCGTGGTGAGCGACAGGCGCTTCATGCTTCGTGCTCGAATCGATACCCCACGCCGTGAACCGTGTGGATCAGGCGCACGGGGAAAGGCTCGTCGATCTTCTGCCGCAACCGCCGCACGGCGACATCGACGACGTTGCTGTCGCTGTCGAAATTCATGTCCCACACGCGGGACGCGATCAGGGCGCGGGAGAGCACCTGGTCCTGATGCAACAAGAAGAACTGCAGCAGGTTGAACTCCTTGTTGGTCAGCGTAATGCGCACGCCGGCCCGCTCGACTCTGCGCCTCGGCACGTCGACACGAAGATCCCCGACTTCGAACACCTCTTCCTCATGCTTCTGGGGCTGACCGCGGCGCAGGATGATGCGCACGCGCGCCAGCAGTTCGGCGAATGAAAAGGGCTTGACCAGGTAGTCGTCGGCGCCGAGATCGAGGCCCTTCAGCCGGTCTTCGAGCGTGCCGCGAGCGCTCAGGAACAGCACCGGCGTGTCACTGCGCGCACCGAGCTTCTTCATGACGGTCCAGCCATCCATCTCCGGCATCATCACGTCGAGCAAGACCAGGTCGTAGCGCATCTCCTGCGCGAGATGCAGCCCGTCTATGCCGTTCGCGGCGACGTCGACGACGTAGCCCGCTTCCGTCAAGCCGCTCTGCAGGTACGCAGCTGTCTTGGCTTCGTCTTCAATGACGAGGATTCTCATGTCGTCCGATTCCTGTGCATTCATCCGCATGAAGTTGACCGGAGAACTGACCGGAATGCCCGTTCTGTCCAGCGTGACCGCAGTCTAGGAGGCGGGCGCGAACAGGGCCGTTACCCATTCATTACAAGAAAATGACGCATGGACAGGCGGTGCCAATCGCGTCGTCATGGCGGACATGCCGATCAGGGACGCACGCCGCAGCTGATATTTTTTTGTAATAACTGGGTCACTTCCTCGTGCGAACCGGACACCTACACTGGCATCGCGCTGTATCACAAACTACTTTACTCAGCACAGGCTGACTCATCCAGACAACCCACGCTTTTTAGTTAGCAACGCAATACGAACCCGATGATCCCGGTACGTATTTTCGATTGCTCAGACCATTTTGGCCCTATCCGTTGCCAACGCCTGCGCGCAGGAAAGCGCCGCACCGTATTCACGTTGCCAGCAATCGTCAAGCCAATATCCGCGTGGGGTGTATCTGGCCGGGGTCCGATCCCTGCGATTCGATCCCTCACGATACCGCGCGTTCCTTCAACATCCCAATTCGGAGTCCTTTATGGAAAGCAAGCAAAACACAGGTGACCTCACCCAGCGCATGACGATCGGCGACTTCCTGCTTCGCCGTCTCGAGGAAGCCGGCATTCGGCATCTGTTCGGCGTACCAGGCGACTACAACCTCGCACTGTTGCAGCAGCTGCACGATAGCGGCTCGCTGGAATGGGTGGGCACGACGGGGGAGCTGACCTCATCCTATGCGGCAGACGGCTATGCACGCCTGAATGGGCTCGGCGCGCTGCTCGTCACGAACGGCGTCGGCGCCCTGAGCGCACTGAACGGTGTCGCCGGCGCCTACGCCGAGCATGTCCCCATCATCTGCATTTGCGGTTCGATCCCGCTGAGGTCCATCGACCGCGGCCTTGGCATGCATCACACCATGGCAGACGGCAACTTCGACCACTTCCTGCGCGCCTACGCGCCGGTGACCGCGGCACAGGCCAGGATCACCCCGCGCAACGCTGCCGTCGAGATCGACCGATTGATCCTCACCGCCTGGCGCGAGAAGCTCCCGGTCTACATGGAGTTGCCCTCCGACATCGCCTATCTGGAGATCGAGGTGCCTGCCCATGCACTCGTCCTGGCCGAGCCGCCCAGCGATCCGGAACGGCTGCAGTCGTGCATCGCTGCACTCGCGCAACGGCTCTCCGCCGCCACCGCGCCCGCGATCCTCGTCGATACGGACGCGGACCGGTTCGGCGTCGTCCCCGAGCTCATGGAGCTGGCAAGCAAGCTGCAGGCGCCGGTGGCCGCGATCAACGCAGCCAAGGGGGTGATCGACGAGTCGTTCGCGCATTACGCCGGCATCTACGGCGGCAAGGCCAGCGAGCCGCAGGCACGTGAAGCGATCGAAAGCAGCGACTGTCTGCTCGCCGTCGGCTATCGGCCGATCGAGGTCACCACGGGCGATTTCACGGCCACGCTGCCCGCCGGCACGATCCACGCGCGCGGGCACGCCGTGGACATCGGTGAGGAAAACTATCAGGCCGTCACACTGAAGGAAGTGCTGCGCGGCGTTATCGAAGCAGTCCCGGCGGTCACGAACCGCGCACCGCAGCCTGCCGCTGCAGCCGCGCCGGCCGCGCCGGCGGACAGTGCCGCTGCACTGACTCAGGCGGCCTACTGGCAGGCCATCGAGGGCTACCTGCGGCCCGGCGACGTCCTGTATGTCGACAATGGCACGTCATTCTCCCTGCTCGGCCTGAAGCTTCCGCCGAACTGCACCTTTATTGGGTCGATCAACTGGGGATCGATTGGGTTTTCCGTTGGCGCCCTGCTGGGTGCGCTCACTGCGGCACCCGAGCGGCGCCATATTCTGCTGGTGGGCGACGGCTCGTTCCAGGTCACGGCGCAGGAACTCTCGACCATTCTGCATCATGACCACAAGCCGGTGATCCTGCTGATCAACAACGGCGGATACACCATCGAACGCGGCTACCTCGGCAAGACCGAGCCTTACAACGACATCGCCAACTGGTCCTATGCCGACCTGCCGAAGGTGCTCCATCCCGGCGCGACGGCGCAATCGTTCGTGGTCAAGACCTGCGGGGATCTTCAAAGCGCCCTCGCCGCGCCGAACGACAGGCTGATTTTCGTCGAGTCGATCATGGACCCCTGCGATGCGCCCGCTCCAATCCTCCATAGCAGCAACGTGGGCGCCGAGCTCGACTACGGGCCGCGTGGCCCGCAGCATCGCGAAAACCTGCAGTTGCGGCCCGGCACTTTGAAGTGATCCGCTCGTCCGGAATGGGATCAAGCAGTCTGCGGTCTCAACTCGCGCAACGAGGCGCCGTTCGGGCGCAACCGCACCTGCGGATCGATCCGCTTCCAGGGCAGATCGGCCGGATCGGCGGCCATCGGGCCAGGCGCCTTCGCGACGAGATGGGCCTCCGCAATCGAGTCGAAGTCGGCGCGATAGTGGACCGAGCTCTTGTTCACGAGAATCTTCATACGTTCGGGCTCGATGCCCGCCACGCGATAAAGATTGCGATCGAAAATCTGCATCTTGACCGAGCAGACCGCAATGCGCACGCCACCGATACGCAGGCACGCGACAGGCCCGATATCCGTCCACATGCCATTCATCATCGGACCATCGAAACGCACGCGCCCGTCGGCCAGATGCTCCACCACGAACGCTCCCGCAAGCGGCGCGTCGCCGGGCACGCCCGTGCCGCCCGCGAGTGTCAGGTCGATGATCGCACCGACCCCCGCCTCGTGAGCCTTCGCGGCCGCGTGCAGGTCCCACACGAGGCCCACGGCGGCATCGTGCGCGCCCTGGCGCAACAACGCGCGCACGAGCCCCATCGTGTTCGAATCGCCGCCCACGCCGGGGTTGTCCTGGGTATCCGCAATCACCACGGGGCGCGTCGCGTGCCCTGCGATGCGCATGGCCTCGCGCACGGCTTCGTCAGGGTCGAGGAAATGCACGTCCCAGTCGCTTTCCCGAGAGACGATCGCCGCGGCGAGCGTCTCGACGGCAGCCGTCACCGCGGCCTCGTCGAACCCGTAGCCCCAGACGGCCGCCCCGCATTCGGGGAAATCGGCGGCTGGAAATCCCGGCGTAAACGAGAGTGACACGACCGGGTCGCGCTCGAGCGCCGCGAGACGCTCATAGAGGCTGCGCGCCGGGTCCGCGAGCGTGCACATGCCGTTCACGGGAATCAGGAACGGCATGCGCCGCACCACGTGCTTGAGGCCACGCTCGCGCGCGGACATCATCCGCATCAGGATGCGGGCGGCACGCGCGCCGGTCTCGGCCATGTCGACGTGCGGATAGGTGCGGTACGCGACCATCGCGTCGGCATGCCGGAACATCTCGCCAGTCACGTTCGCATGCAGGTCGAGCGAGACGACGATGGGCACGTCGGCGCCGACGATCGTCCGCACGCGCCGCAGCAATTCGCCTTCGCCGTCGTCGAGGTGCTCCGCGACCATGGCGCCGTGCAGATCGAGGTAGATCGCATCGTACCCGCCACGCCGGACCGCCTCGACGATCTCACCGGCAATGCGCTCGTAGGCGTCCTCCGTCACGTGAGCCGACGCGCTCGCGCCGGCCCAGATCACCGGCACCAGCGTATGGCCTTCCGCTTCCGCCATCGTGATGAAGCCGCCCGCAGGCACGTTCACGTCGCGCAGCGCGAGCACGTCTGCGCCGCGCGCGAGCGGCGGAAATCCTTCGCCCTGAACGAAGCTCTGCCAACTGGCCCTGGTTGGCGCGAACGTGTTGGTTTCGTGCTGGAAGCCGGCAATGAGAATGTTCATGATTCTGACCTCTGATGTTTTGGATAACCAGGAAAGCCGCTCGCGCGTCGCAGATTGCTGCATGCGCGGAAGCGGCGTGTTTCAGCGCTGCGCAGCCGGAAGGCTGATGCGCGCGATCAGGAGCGCCGCGAGCAGGCATACGCCCGCCAGCGCGTAGAGCGCCGGTTGCAGACTGCCGGTCGCGGTCTTGATCCAGCCGATGGCGGCCGGCCCCCAGAAGCCGCCCGAGAGGCCGATCGTATTGATGAGCGCGATGCCGCCCGCGGCGGCCGGCCCCTTGATGTACGCGGGCGGAATCGCCCAGAACACCGTATAGGCCATCCAGAGCGCCGCAGTGACGCAAGTCAGGAGGGTGAGCGAAACCCAGAGATGCATGCCGGCGAACGCACACGCCACGAGCAGCACCGCAGCCGCGGCGGCCGGCACCGCGCAGTGAAGCCGGCGCTCGCCCACGCGGTCCGAGCGCCGTCCCATATAGATCATGCCGAAGGCGGCGGCCACGTATGGAATGGACGCATACCAGCCCAGCGTGACGAGACTGCTCACGCCCTGCGCCTGCAAGATGGCCGGCAGCCAGAAGCTGATCGCATAGATCGATGCGATGATGCAGAAGTAGGCGAACGCGAGCCCATAGACCTTGCGGTCCTTCAGCACATCGCGAAACTGTGCCGGGTGCGCTTGCTCACTGCCGACTTCGGCTTCCAGCCGCCGCCGCTCCGTATGGCTGAGCCAGCCGGCATCCGCCGGGCGATCGGGCAGGTAGAAGAACACCGCGATCCCGAGCACGATGCAGGGCAGCCCTTCCACGAGGAACATCCATTGCCAGCCCGCGAGCCCCATCGCACCGGCGAGCGCGGTCATGATGCCGGCGCAGAGCGGGCCGCCGACGATACCGCCGATCGGTCCGGCCAGAAAGACGATGGCGATGGCGCGCGCCATGCGCGTGGGACCGTACCAGCGCGACAAGTAGAAGATCATGCCCGGCGCGAATCCCGCTTCGAACACGCCGAGCAGGAAGCGCATCGCATAGAAGGCCGGCACGCTCTTGACGAACAGCATGCAGGCCGAAGTGATGCCCCATAGCACGAGAATCCGCGAGAAGGTCCGGCGCGCGCCAACGCGCGGCAACATCAGATTGCTTGGCAGTTCGAACAGCACGTAGCCAATGAAGAAGATGCCGGCGCCGACACCGTAAGCCGCATCCGAGAACCCCAGGTCGGTTTGCATCTGCAGCTTCGCGAAGCCGACATTGACGCGGTCGAGGTATGCAAACAAATAGCAGATGAGCAGCAACGGCAAGAGCCGTGCATTGATCTTGCTGTACAGCGCCGAAGCGTTGCCGGCTTGCGCTGTGGGGATGATAGCCGCCATGCCTGTCTCCTGGAGATCCGTTATGTGAGTCTTGGCAACGACATCGTGACCAGGGCAAGCCGCGCTAGCAAGAGCAACAAAGTTCACATATCGTTCTCTCCAGGGCAACACACGCTCCGGCGAGGGTACGATGCGCGAAATCAATCAGCAGCGGTTGCGCTACTTTCATGAGGTGCTGAGCCACGGCACGATACGCGGCGCGGCGGACAGCCTGAATACCTCGCCCTCGGTCATCACGCGGCAGATCAAGCTGCTCGAGGACGAACTGGGTGCGCAGCTATTCGAGCGGCAGGCGCGCGGCGTCAAGCCCACCGAGGCGGCCGCGCACCTGCTCGAATTCTGGCGCGGCTATCGCGCCCAGCAGGAGAAGTTCGAGGACCAGTTGCACGCGTTGCGCGGCCTCCAGCAAGGGCGGGTGGAGCTCGCCGTGAGCGAGGGCTATGTCGATGCGCTGATCGCCGAAGTCATCACACCGTTCTGCGAGAAATATCCGAAGCTCGATATCGGCCTCAGCATGCTGCCCGTCGACGATGTGCTCAACGAAGTCGCCGAAAGCCGGGCCCATATCGGCCTGGCGTTCAACCCGCCGCCGCATCCGCGCATCGAGTACCGGGCGAGTTCCGCACAGCCGGTCATGCTGCTCGTGCGGCGAGACCATCCGCTTGCCCTGCGCGGCACGCACGCATCGGTGCAGGACCTGCTCGCGTGGCCGCTCGCGCTCATGCCGAGCACGTTCGGCATCGGACATCTCGCGAACATGCTCGCCTTCGCGGAGAACATTGCCATCCGCCCGACACTCACCACCAACTCGCTCACGGCGCTCAAGCGCATTGTGGCGGACGGGAACTTCATCACGCTGATCGGCGAATTCGCCGCGTCGCGCGAGATCGAGGCCGGGGAGCTCGTGACGGTGCCCATCGACCATGCGCTTTTTCTGGGCACGATGGCGCGGGTGCTGGTGAAATCCGGGCGGCCGCTCGTTGCTGCCGCGCACGAACTGCTGGACTGGATTCTTCAGCGCATGGCCATGTTCGCGCGAACATGAGCGACCGATGCGCGGGAGCGCAGCGACGCCCTCCCTGTTTTGCGCTGCGAAACCGACGCCCACGTCCTTGAAGTCCCGTCGATCCTGCGCGACCGAGAACGCAAGGCATCGATCGAAGGCGAGCATATCGTCGAATACATGCTCAGCCGCGTGCGCGCCCATGGGCTGGACGATACCGTGCACCGTCTTTGCGGGATCAACCTGCAGACGTACAAAGTGCGGCGGGCTGCCGGGCGGCTCTGAGCCACCCGGGAGACCACGTCCGCGCCGCATCCCGCTTACCGCTCTTCCCGCACTGCCGCGGCGGGCGCGGCTGTCGAGGCCGTCGCGTACGCGGCGCGCCGCGCGCTCCGCCCGAACACATAAGACAGGAGCGCCGAAACCAGCAACGTCGCACTGACAAAATACAGCCCGAGCGAATAGTCGCCGCTGAGGTCACGCAAGCGCCCGATCACCATCGGGCCAATCGTGCCGCCAATCAGGCTGCCCATCGCATTGATGAGCGCGATGCCAGCAGCTGCCGCGGAACCCGAGAGAAACTGTGTCGGCATGCTCCACAACGGCGGCTTCGCTGCGTTGATACCGAAGTTCGCGATGGCCAGTGCAGCGACGAGCACGACCGCGCTCGAGGCATGACCGGCCATCAGCATCCCGATTCCGGCGGCCAGGCACGCGATCGCGACGTGCAGCCGCCGTTCGTTCGTGCGATCTGAATTGCGTGCCCACAGCACCATCGTGACGACCGCGAACAGATTCGGGATCGCGTTCACGAGACCCAGCTCCAGATAGCTGAAGCCAAACCGGTGGATGATCATCGGCGCCCAGATGCCGATCGCGTACAGACCGGTCGAGGTTCCCGCGTACACGAGCGCGAGCAACAGCACGCGCGGGTCCTTGACCGCCCCCCAGATGCTCGACTTGCTTTGGGCGGCCTTCGCGTCGCGTTCGCGCTGCATCTCGTCGGCGAGCCACTTGCGCTCGGTGGCCGTGAGCCAGTGCGCGCCCTCTGGCCGGTCCGTCAGGTAGAACAACGCAACGATCCCGAGCAGCACGGTTGGCGCCCCCTCGACGAGGAACAGCCATTGCCAGCCATGCAGATGCGCGACGCCGTCGAGGCCCAGCAGCGCACCCGAGATCGGCGAGCCGATCATGTTCGACAGCGGCGCCGCCGTCATGAACATCGCCGTGACGAAGGCACGGTGGCGCGCCGGAAACCAGTAGCTCAGATACAGGATGATGCCGGGAAAGAAGCCCGCTTCCGCGAGACCGAGCACGAAGCGCAGCGTGTAGAAACTGTACGGGCCGCTCGCCAATGCCGTGGCCGCCGAGAGCAGCCCCCACACCACCATCAGCAACGCGATCCAGCGCCGCGCCCCGACCCGCTGCAGCGCGAGGTTCGACGGCATGCCGGCCGCGATGTAGCCGACAAAGAAAATCCCCGCGCCGACACCGAACATGGCCTGGGTCAGCCCGATGTCGTGATTCATCGTGAGGCCGGCGAAGCCGACGTTCACGCGATTCAGAAAGCTCAAAAAGTAGAGGACGATGATAAACGGCGTGATGCGCCGGGAAACTTTGCGTATCACGCTGGTTTCCAGAGCGGCGGCGTCGTGAGAACGAACTGCGGCTACGGTCATGAGTGTCTCCTGTCGACCAGAGTTCGAACTTGTGCTGTCGACCAGAGTTCGCGCTTTAGCGCGTTACTCTGGTCCCATGCAACGCTCGCTACTCTGGTCCCATGCAAGGCTATCGACCCGAGTTCGAGCTTTGTGTCGTTACTCTGGTCCCATGCAAAACTCTGTGTTAAATCGTGCGCGCCGATGCGCGCTGCTGCTGCGCCGGCAGATCGATACGGCACCAGGGCTCTGCCGCCCAGTGGCGCGCTTCAAAGGCTGCAATCGCGTCCTCCTCGCGCAGCGTCATGCCTATCATGTCGAGGCGCTCGACCAGCATGCGTTTCTGGCGTGCCGGCAGCGAAAACGCAAAGCGCTGCCCCGAAGGCGTCAGCACGACCTCGTGTTCGACGTCGATCGTCACCCGCTTGTCGCTGCCGCTTTCGAGCTCCGCCACCAGCGCCTCGATCTGCTGCGCCGGCAGCGTGACGAGCAACAGCCGGTTGTTCGCCGCGTTGAAGTAGAAAATCTCGCCGTAGCTCGGCGCAATCACGGCCTCGAAACCGGCCTGCTGCAGGCCCCACACCGCATGTTCGCGGCTCGAGCCGCAGCCGAAGTTCGCCCCGCCGATGAGGATCTTTGCGCCGCCATACTCCGCGCGGTTGAGCACGAACGACTCGCGCGGACGGCCGTCGCCGTCGAAGCGCAGGTTGTACAGGAGCCCGCGTGCGAGCCCCGACTTGTCGATGCCGAGCAGGAACTGCTTCGGCATGATCTGGTCGGTATCGAGGTTGTTGACAGGCAGCGGCGCGGCAATCCCCGCGATCACGAATGACTCAGACATGAGCGAACTCCTTGCGTACGTCGACAATGCGGCCCGCAATCGCAGCGGCGGCGGCCATCGCGGGGCTCATCAGATGGGTTTTGCTGTCGCGGCCCTGGCGACCTTCGAAGTTGCGGTTCGTCGTCGATGCGCAGCGCTCGCCGGGCGCCAGCACATCGTCGTTCATCGCGAGGCACATCGAACAGCCCGGCTGCCGCCATTCGAATCCCGCGTCGATCAGCACCTGCGCCACGCCCTCGCGCTCCGCCTGGTCGCGCACCATGCCCGAGCCCGGCACAACCATCGCGCGCACCGTCGACGCCACCTTGCGGCCGCGCACGACCTTCGCCACCTCGCGCAGGTCCTCGATCCGGGCATTCGTGCACGAGCCGATGAACACGCGGTCGATCGGCGTGCCCGCGACAGGCGCACCGGCCGGCAAGCCGATGTAATCGAGCGCCTTGTTCATCGTCGCGGCATCGAGACCGGAGCCATCGGCCGTGTCGGGAATGCGCCCGTCCACCGGCACCGCCTGGTCGGGACTCGTTCCCCATGTGACGTAGGGCGCGACCTGGGTCGCGTCGAAACGGTGCTCGATGTCGAAATGCGCATCGGCATCCGAGCGCAACTGCGACCACGCGTTGCACGCGGCGTCGAGTGTCTTCGCATCGAGGTCGCGCACTTTGCTGCGGACGTAGTCGAGCGTCGTGCGGTCCGGCGCGATCAGCGCCGCACGCGCGCCCGCCTCCACCGTCATATTGCAGAGGGTCATCCGGGCCTCGGCGGACAACATGGCAATCGCCTCGCCCGCGTATTCGACCGCATAGCCGCGCGCGCCCTGCGCGCCAATACGCGCGATGATGTGCAGCACGAGATCCTTCGACGTCGTGCCCGCCGGCAGCGTGCCGTCCACGACGATGCGCATGTCCTTCGCGACGCGGTAGACGAGTGTCTGCGTGGCGAGCACATGCTCGACCTCCGAGGTGCCGATGCCGAATCCGAGCGCACCGAGTGCGCCGTAAGTGGTCGTGTGGCTATCGCCGCACAGCACGACCATGCCGGGGCGGATCAATCCGATCTCGGGCGCGACGACGTGCTCGATGCCCTGAACCGGGTCGTCGACATCGAATAGATGAATGCCTTGCTCCACGCAATTGCGCGTGAAATTCGTGGCCTGCTTCGCGGCATCGACAATCTCGATCGTGCGCTTCGAGACCGGCACAGGGCGGGTGGGAATCACGTGGTCGACGACGCCCATCTGCTGACGCGGACGCCGCACGAGCAGGCCCTTTCCGCGCAGCCCGGCGAACGCCTGCGGGCTCGTGTACTCGTTCATGATGTGCAGATCGGCGTAGAGCAGAACGTGCTCCGCGTCGATAATCGATACGCAGTGCGAATCGACCAGCTTCTGATAAAAAGTGCTTGAGGACATGGTGAAGCCCTTCTGGGAAGAATCCGGCGAGCGGATCAAATCAGGTCGAATCGGGTCAGGACTGAAGAAACGGCAGCACGCGTTCGAGCAGCAGCGCCGGCGCTTCTTCCGCAATGTAGTGGCCGCACGGGAGCGCCTCGCCGCTCACTTCGGCGCTCCACCTGCGCCACTCGGCCAGCGGGTCGAAGCACTGGCCGACCGCGCCATGCGCCCCCCACAACGCGAGGAACGGGCACACGATGCGCTTGCCCGCCGCGAGGTCCGCGCGGTCGTGCTCGAGGTCGATGGTGATCGAGGCCCGATAGTCCTCGCAGATGCCGTGTGCCGTAGCCGGGTCCGAAAGGCAGCGCAGGTACTCCGCGTACGCCTCGGGCGTGAATGGCTTCAGCCCGGCGCTACGCGCGCCCATGGTCTGCTTCAGATACAGGTCGGGGTCGGCGCGAATCAGCGTTTCCGGGAACGGCGCCGGCCGCACGAGAAAGAACCAGTGCCAGTAGGCGCGCGCGAATTCGAACGACGTCTGTTCGTACATCGCGACGGTTGGGGCCACGTCGAGCGTCACGAGCCGTGTCACGGCCTCCGGATGATCGAGCGCCATGCGCGCGGCGACCCTGCCGCCCCGGTCGTGACCGATTACGTCAAACGAAGCGAAGCCATGGCTGCGCATGAGCTCCACGAGGTCCTGCGCCATGCGGCGCTTCGAATAGCTGGAGTGATCGGCGGCGCCCTGCGGCTTGCCGCTGTCGCCATAACCGCGCAGATCGGCGGCGATCACCGTGTAGTGGCCGGCGAGCGTGGGCGCGACCTCGTGCCAGATCGCGTGCGTTTGCGGATGACCGTGCAGGAGCAAGAGTGCCGGGCCGCGATCGGTCGGGCCGCGATCGGTCGGGCCGCGATCGGCCGGGCCGCGTCCGCCCTTGATTGCGTGAATTCGAATGCCGTCGACATGCGCCGACGCATCCGTGAAGCCTTCAAACATGATTGCCTCCCGAAGTTGCATGTAGTCTAATTGATGCCGTCAACGATTGGGTTTCCGAAAAAGCAATCTAGTCGTAACTCAAAGGAACGAATCGCACGAAGCAAGGGAGCCCCGCCATGGACGCTTTTTCCGATCTGAATCTGTTTGCGCTGGTGGCGCTCAAGCGCAATCTGGCGGCGGCGGCGCGAGAGCTCGGCGTGACACCGCCCGCTGTGAGCAAGCGGCTCGCGCAACTGGAGCAACGCCTTGGCGTACGGCTGATGAACCGCACCACGCGGCGGCTCTCCCTCACGCCGGAAGGCGAGCTCTATCTCGCGAACGGCACGCGCATTCTCGACGAGCTTTCGGAGCTGGAGCAGCTCGTCACGCGCAGCCGCGGCGAACCCACTGGCCTGCTGCGCGTCAACGCGTCGTTCGGCTTCGGCCGGACCCATATCGCGCCTGCGGTGTCGCAGTTCGTCGAGCGCTTTCCGTCGATCAAAATACAGCTGCAACTGACCGAGCGGCCGCTCAGTCTTCAGGAGGAAGGCTTCGATCTCGGCATCCGCTTCGGCGAGGTGCCGGACGCGCGCATCAACGCGCGCCTGCTGCTGAAGAACCGCCGCATCGTGTGCGCGTCGCCGGCCTATCTGAAGCAGCATGGCAAGCCTTCCGTGCCGCATGACCTCGTGCATCACGCCTGTATCGTGCTTCGCGAGAACGATTCGGCGTACGGGTCGTGGCACTTCTCGCGGGGCAAGCGCGCCGAGACCGTGAAAGTCGACGGCGCGCTCTCGAGCAACGACGGCAGCATCGTGTTGAAGTGGGCGCTCGACGGACAGGGCATCGTCGTGCGCTCGCAGTGGGAAGTCGGCGGCCACATCGAACGAGGAGAACTGGTGCCCCTGCTCGCAGAGTGGGCGCTGCCCAACGCCGACATCCACGCTGTCTATCTGGAGCGCAACAAGCTGTCTGCCAAGCTGCGCACGTTCATCGACTTTCTGGGTGCGTACCTGGACGACACATTCAATGGCGGCTCGCGTTCCAGGGCTTCAGCGCCGCACGCCCACCCTTCCGGCGACGATCACCGCGGACCATAGCGCGGCCGACCGCTCAGTTCAGCGCCTCGGCCGGACCGAAGAACTCATACCGGCTTCGTTCTTCCGCGAGACCGAGATCGCGCAGCGTCCGCTTGAGAAACGCCATGAACGGCTTCGGACCCACGAAATACACGCCGCAGTCGAGCCCGACCGGCAGCCACCGTGCGAGGTGCCCGAGGTCCGGGCGGCCGACCGCGTCCGTGCGATTTCGCTCGCGCTACCCGGGCCCGCCGCTTGCCGTGCTCTGGACAATAGGTCGATCCGACGATCGCAACAAATGACGATTCGTGACGGGTGCGATCGCTATGAGTGAATCGTCGGAAGTGCGCTGCGCCACGTGCGCGGACCAATACCAAGGTCCTGGTGTTTTCGCGCCTGAATCCCGGCTAAATCACTAGCAGCCGCCCCCACCAGCCTCCGCCAGATGCCGATTTGTGACAGCCAGGTAAAACTGTTTGATCGTGGCGGGTATTCGAACTTTGCGGTGGCGGCTTTAGATTTCGTATCCATCGGAGCCGCCGAACCCAACGGCGGTTGATCCGAAAACCATTAGCCAGAGGATTCGTCATGAGCACAACGCAGAAAGTCGTCGTCGTTACCGGGGCATCGCAAGGCATCGGTGCGGAGCTGGTCAAAGCATTCCGTCAACGTGGCGACCGTGTGGTCGCAACCGCGCGTTCCATCAAGCCCACCGACGATTCGAACATTCTCGCGATCGCCGGCGACATCGCCGATCCGGCCACCGCGCGCCGCGTGATTGCCGAGGGCGTCGCCCGCTTTGGCCGCATCGACACGCTGGTCAACAACGCGGGCATCTTCATCGCCAAACCCTTCACGAACTACACGGCCGAGGACTACGCGGCCATCACGGGCGTCAACCTCGCCGGCTTCTTCAACATCACGCAACTCGCGGTGGCCGAAATGGAGAAGCATTCGAGCGGCCACGTGGTCAGCATCTCGACGAGCCTCATCGATCATGCGAACAGCAACGTGCCGTCCGTGCTCGCCTCGCTGACCAAGGGCGGCCTGAACGCGGCCACGAAGTCGCTCGCGATCGAATACGCCAAGCGCGGGATCCGCGCGAATGCCGTCGCGCCCGGCATCATCAAGTCGCCGATGCACCCGACGGAAACGCACGAAGCGCTCGGCGCGCTGCATCCCGTGGGCCACATGGGCGAGATGAGCGATATCGTCAACGCCGTGCTGTTCCTCGATTCGGCGCCGTTCGTGACGGGCGAGATCCTGCACGTGGACGGCGGCCAGAGCGCGGGTCACTGAGCACTGCCAGGCATTGCCGAACGAATCGGGCGCCGCAGCGTGGCGCCTGGTTTTAACCAACGAAACGGAGAGCGATATGCCTATCGTGACGATACAGGTCACCCGCGAGGGTACGAAGCCGGGCGCGACGTCGGTCACGGCGGAAGAAAAGGCACAGTTGATCAAGGGTGTGAGCAACGTGCTGCTCGAGGTGTTGAACAAGCCTCTCGATTCCACTTTCGTCGTCATCGAAGAAGTCGAACTGGACAGCTGGGGCTGGGGCGGACTGCCGGTCCCCGAGTTTCGCCGGCAGCGCGCGCAGAAGCCGGACTGAGCGGCCGCGGTGGATCTTCGCAAGAGATCGCCCTGTCGAGACTAAGCGGGTATCGGCTCCGCTTTCGGTTGCCAACCCAACGTCAACCTGGTGGTGTCGATCCACGACGGCCCGGTGAACCTCTATGACGGAAAGTTCGAGCTGGCCGTGCAGTTGCCGGACGTCGTCGAGCAGTCGGCAATCATCCGGCGCACCCTGCTCAGCTCGTCGCGCATCATGGTCGCCACGCCGCGCTACCTCGAACGTCATGGCACACCAGCACGGGCGGGCGATCTGGCCCAGCATCTGTTGATGCTGCCCTCGCACACACCGGTTTCGTAGATGTAGTTCGCAATCGGCGTGGAGCCGACGAAGCTGACCGCCTTGACCGCCGGATGCGTCAACAGTGCGTCGACCACCACCTTGTCGCCCTGCACTACGTTGAAGACGCCGTCGGGCAGGCCCGCCTCCTTCAACAGTCCGGCCATGAACACGGCCGCGGACGGGTCGCGCTCGCTGGGCTTCAGGATGAGCGTGTTGCCGGCGGCAATCGCAACCGGGAACATCCAGCAGGGCACCATGCACGGGAAGTTGAACGGCGTGATGCCGGCCACCACGCCGAGCGCCTGGCGCGTGGTCCAGTTGTCGATGCCGGTGGAGACTGTTCGGTGTAGTCGCCTTTGAGTAGTTGCGGAATTCCGCAGGCGAATTCGATCACGTCGATCCCGCGCGCGACCTCGCCCTGCGCGTCCGAGAACGCCTTGCCGTGCTCGGACGTGACGATCGCCGCGAGTTCGTCGCGGTGCTTGTTCATCAACTCGAGAAAGCGCAACAGGACACGGGCGCGGCGGATCGGCGGCGTGTTGCTCCATTTCGGGAACGCCGCCTTCGCACTGGCGACCGCCACCTCCACATCGGCGGTCTCGCCGAGCAGCAGCGTGCGCGCCCTGGCGCCGATTGCCGGATTGAACACAGGCTGCGAGCGCGAACCGCTGCCGCGCGTGCGTTCGCCCTGTATGAAATGCCCGACGTCGGCACTGTCATTGAACGCTTTCATACCCACTCCTTTGCAATGATTCGATTGGCAATGGAACGAGTGTAGAAAGGACACAGCGCCGGGAAAGACGCCGGCGCTCACAACAATGTTTCTTGCGCGGAAAAGGTTAGGGCCTGTTCACGCCAATGCGGGAACAGGCCCCAGGTGCCCGTACGGCGCAGCAGGCGCGCCGGGTGCCGCCTTACTCGTGCTCTTCCATCGAGCGCACGAGGTTGTTGCGCAGGCTGACGATGCCCTTTTGCATCCGCGCAAACTCATCGGGCTTCAAGCCCGTCGCTTCGACGAGGTCCATCGTCAAGCCCTTTTCGCGCAGCCTGCGGCCGTTTTTCGTGAGGCTGACGAGGACCTGGCGCTCGTCGGCGGCATCGCGCCTGCGCTCCAGGTAGCCCATGGCTTCGAGTTTCTTCAGGATGGGCGTGAGCGTATTGGATTCGAGGAACAGCTTCTCCCCCAGACTGCCCACGGTCTGATTGTCTTGCTCCCACAGCGCAATGATCGTGATGTACTGCGTGTAGGTGAGGCCGAGTTCATCGAGAATCGGCTTATAGGCCTTGCCGAACGCAAGGTTCGCCGAATAGACGGCAAAGCAAAGAAAGTCCGAAAGCTTCGGCGCGGCGGCAGCGGGTGAGTCGGTCGGCTTCATGAGCATAATCCTCGACGCGAAATGGCTCCTCAGGCCGAACAGTATATATCGCGCGCGATTTAATCGGAAGCACTATTTCGATGGCGCGCCGGGGCACGATCTGCCCCCGAGGGCTGCCGGCCCCCGATTAGACGCCGCCGTTGGCGCTTCAGTTGTTACATGAGGTAAAACGGCCGGCCCAGAAACCGTCCCCGCCCACTACCGACAAGGCTTGCGCCCGCGTACACCGGCTCTCGTCTCCCTCACGCGCCATTAATATCGCACACGATTTAATCGTTACCGCTTGACATAACACAGCGATCAGTCCACTATCCGTCTCACGCGATTCGATCGCACTCGATGCAAACTGCATCTCCCCCTTTACGCTAAGGAGTTCATCATGACCAGAATTGAAAATGTCCTGTACACGGCCAAGACCCACACCTCGTCCGGCGGCCGCAACGGCACCGCGCGCAGCTCGGATGGCCGCCTCGACATCAAGCTTTCGTCGCCGGGCTCGGCCGGCAACGGTACGAATCCGGAACAGCTGTTCGCGGCCGGGTGGTCGGCCTGCTTCATCGGCGCGATGGGTCTCGCCGCCAAGAAGTTGAACGTCAAGCTGCCGGACGACCTCGCGGTTGACGCCGAGGTGGATCTCGGCACTGCCGGCGACGCGTATCTGCTCCAGGCCCGCCTGAACGTCAGCGTACCGGGCATCCCGGTCGGTGTCGCCGAGGAACTCGTCGATCAGGCGCACCAGACGTGCCCGTACTCGAAGGCCATTCGCGGCAATATCGACGTCGTCATCAATCTTGTTTGATCCGCAAGTCCCCTTGAACCGGCGCGCCGGCTGAGCAGTCGACGCGAACGGTTCGTGAATTCGTGAATCTCTTTTGGAGTATTGTCATCATGAAGAAGCCCTACCTCGCCCACCTGATCGTCGCAGCCTCCGCCGTTCTCGCCTCGCAGGCCTTCGCCAGCGGCTATGGCCCCGCACCGTTCAATGACCCGCTCGCGGGCGCACCGGCATCGCAACGCGGTCAAAGCGTGCAAACCGTCGCCGCCGAGCGCAGTGAAGCGGTCGAAACCAACTATGCACAACGCGCGTATGGCGGTGTGGCCTACGAGCACTCGCATGCGGGCGGCCGGTCCGCGACGTTTGCGCCGGCCGGCGGCCTGTTCACCCATCATTGAGCCGGCGGATTGCCGGAATCGGTCTCCACAGTGAGAAATGCAGCTTGCCAAGTTGGGAAAGTGACCGTCAACAGCTCCTTGCCTGAACCGGCGAACGCACTACGTAAATTCATTTAGCGATGCTTATCAGGCGAGCCCGATGGCGCACAAAGCCACGGGCTCGCGGACCGCCGTACTCATTGACCGAAATAGACCGGCTTCAGGCCCGGGATTGCCGCCTCGGGCGCGGGCACCGCACGCGAGCCGGATGCCGACGAACCCGCCGCCACGCCGCCGTACCCGTTCGACACGGCAGACTCACGCGCAACGCGTGCTTCGGCCTGCTGGATCGGTACCGGATAGGTCGTCTGGTCGCCGTCTCCCGGGCGGTATCCGGCTTGCTCGAGCTGCACGAGCTGCTGCCGAACCTGGGCGCGCGTCACGGGACCGTTCGACTGAGCGAACGAAACGGCGGGTGCGGCGAGCGCCGCAGCGATGGCAATGGCCTGAACGAATGCTTTGACTTTCATGATCCACCTCGATGGCTGTGATGTGCCGCGAACGGTTGTTTGCAGCAGGTGGAGTCATCGTAACTATGCCCGTACTTAATATGAACACATGCGCAGTAACAACATTTGTGTCCGTCGAGAATAAGCCGCGCCCGAATCTGGCCTCCTCGCTTCTCCCTTCGCATGCCGCCGCGCGCTCGCGCAACCACGCGTGTCCGACTGTCGATTCCCCGGGCGCCACGGCGCGGACATCGTCGCGATTGACGCCTCGATTTCGTGAGGATACCTGTATGACTGCATCGGACAGTCCCGTTCCAATTGATGCCACGCCGGAAAAGCATTTTTCCCCGTGGGATCACGTATGAAGAAAGGCACGCCAGAACAGTATCAAGTGCCTCCGGCGTGATCCGTCGTTAAAGCCGTGCCGGCGCCGGGCCATCCGGCATGCCCCTGTCTGTCGCGTAAATGCAACCCGTCGAGGCCATTCGATCCACTGGAGGCCCGCCGCATAACGCTCGCAGAACATGAATGATTGATGACGGTCTTCGCGATTTCTCGAACCAGCGATATTTTTTTCCGTGCGGTATCGTCCCTTCCGTTTCACTCACGCCATTCGTCCATTGCGCAATCGCCGGAATCGCAGCGCAAACGCATTCAAATGAATATCGGAGAAATCGGATGAAATATCGGGATATTGCCCTCGCCACTTCGTTGCTGGTCGCGGGCACGGGCGCGGCGCACGCGCAGAGCAGCGTGACCCTGTTCGGCTTGATCGACACGAGCCTGCTCTATAGCAGCAACGCCCGCTCGAACGCCGCGAAGCCCGCGGCCGGCGGTGGGACGCAGTGGCAAGAGTTCGCCGGCAGTATATATACGCCGCGCTGGGGCCTGCGCGGGATCGAGGACCTGGGCGGCGGACTGAGCGCGGTATTCTGGCTCGAAAACGGCTTTAACTCGACGAACGGCACTTTCAAGAACGGCGGCGATCTGTTTGGCCGCCAGGCGTGGGTCGGCCTCAGCGCGCGCGAATACGGCACGCTCACGCTGGGCCGCCAATACGATCTCATGGTGACCTACGTGGCGCCGCTCAGCGCCACCGGCTCCGGCTTTGGCGGCAACCTCGCCGAGCACCCGTACGACAACGACAACCTGAACAACGACATGCGCCTGAACAACGCGGTGAAGTTCACCAGCGTATCGTTCAACGGTTTCAAGTTCGGGGCGATGTACGCGTTCTCGAACGCGGCCGGCGAGATTGCCAACAACGCGGCCTATAGCGCGGGCCTCAGCTACACCTACGGGCCGATCAACCTCGCGGCCGCGTACCTGCAGATCAACCGCGATCCGAACAACCCGAATGCGAGCGGCGCGGCCAGCACCGGCGACGGCGACGCACTGACGACCGGCGGCCTGCAAAGAATGTACGGCGTGGGCGCGCAATACATGTTCGGCAAGTCTTCGGTCGGCCTCGTGTGGACGCACTCGTCCACCGACAGCGTGTCCAGCCTCTGGTTCGGCGGCAGCACGAGCAACGGCGCGCTGCCCGGGCCGTCGAACGGCGCCGGCAACTACATCAAGTTCGACAACTTCGAAATCAACGGCCGCTACTTCGTGCTGAACAACCTGAGTCTCGGTGCGTCCTACACTTACACGATGGCGACGTTCAACTCCGCGCACAGCGGCGCGAACCCGCACTGGAACCAGGTCATGGCGCAAGCCGACTACCTGTTCTCGCCGCGCACCGACGTGTACATCGAAGGGGTCTATCAGCGTGTCGGCGGTGGCAATGGCATCGGCGCGTTCGACGCCGGCGTCTATACGCTCACGCCCTCGACCAACAACCAGCAGGTGGTGGTGGCGGTCGGGCTCAAGCACAAGTTTTAAAGGGCAGGCGCAGCGCCGCTGCGCCGTCACGCCGCCCTTGGGCGCCTGCACAACAGGTTTCGCAATGCCAGGCAAGGACAGTAAGGCTCGATTGTCAGTGCGGCCGCTGGACGTCGACAGTTGCCGCACACGGGTCGTCACGCTGGACCGAACGCGCGACAGACGCGTCGCTGCGCGCGTGATGCACTGCCCGTATTACTGCTTTTCGAGCTTCACGATCGTCAGCGCGCCGCCCACGTTTTCAACGCGCACCTTGACCTTATCGCCTTCGTGAACCCGCTTGACCATGCCGGTGTCCTTCGTCTTGAACGCCATCGTCATCGGCGGCATGCCGACGTTTTCCAGCGCGCCATGCTTCAAGGTGACCATGCCGCTGGCGGCATCGACATGCATGACCTGGGCATCCGTCAACGCGGCATTCGTCGCGGATTTCGTGGCCGACGGCTGCGCGGACATGTCCATGCCCGCCATGTCGTCGGCGGCCAATGCGGGGGTGGACACAACGGTCGCAACAGCAGCCACGGTTGCAACAGCGGTGAGAGCAGCAAACATCTTCTTCATCGGGTTTCTCCAGTTTCGGTAGCGGGCACGTTCATGCCCGGAGTGACGGCTTCGGAAAGCTGCGCGCGGTCCTGCCGCCTGATGCGGCGGCGTTGCAACAGGAACCACGCAGCGGGGATAACGAACATCGACAGCATCGGCGCAGTGATCATCCCGCCGACCATCGGCGCGGCGATGCGCTGCGTGACTTCCGAGCCGGTGCCGTGACCGATCATGATCGGAATCAGGCCGGCCAGGACCACGGCAACCGTCATCGCCTTGGGACGCACGCGCAACACCGCGCCTTCGCGAATCGCGTCGATCAGCGTGGCTTCGGTCATGGGTTCACCCAGTTCGAGCCGCCGGGTGAGCGCGCCCTTCAGGTACAGCAGCATCACGACGCCGAACTCGGCCGCGACGCCCGCGAGCGCGATGAACCCGACCGAGGTCGCGACGGATACCGCATGCCCGAGGATCCAGATGAGCCAGAAGCCGCCCACGAGCGCGAACGGCACCGTCGACATCAGCAGCAGCGCGTCGGCCGCGGAGTTGAACGTGAGAAACAGCAGCACGAAGATCACGACGAGCGTCACGGGGACGACCGTGCGCAGCTTCGCTGCCGCGCGCTCGAGGTACTCGAACTGTCCCGACCAGGCAATCGAATAGCCGGGCGGCAGCTGGACCTTCGCGGCCACGGCGCGTTGCATGGCTTTCACGGCCGTCTCCAGGTCCACGTTACGGATATCGACGTAGACGAAGCCGGCGAGGCGCGCATTCTCGCTGCGGATCGATGGCGGTCCGTCGTCGATCCGGATGTCGGCGACATCGCCCAGCTTGATCTGCGCGCCACGCTCCGTCACGACGGGCAACTGGCGCAGCCGCTCCAGCGAGTCGCGATACTCGCGCGGATAGCGAATGTTGATCGGAAAACGCTCCCGGCCCGCAATAACCTCGCCGACGTTCTCGCCGCCGACCGCCGACGAAACGACCGCCTGGATATCGGCGACGGAAAGCCCATAGCGCGCAGCGGCCTGCCGGTTGATGTCCACGTTGATATAGCGGCCACCGTTCACGCGCTCGGCCAGTGCCGAGGAAACACCGGGCACCGTTTTCAGCACCTGCTCGACCTGGGTGGCGATCCGCGCGATCTGCGCCAGGTCGGGGCCGGAGACCTTCACGCCCACCGGCGACTTGATGCCCGTGGAGAGCATGTCCAGGCGGTTGCGGATAGGCGGAACCCAGAGGTTGGACAAGCCCGGCACTTTCACCGTGCGGTCGAGTTCATCCTTCAGCTTTTCCGGCGTCATGCCGGGCCGCCACTGGCTGCGCGGCTTGAACACGATCGTGGTCTCGAACATTTCGAGCCCCGGAGCGGGGTCGGTGGCCGTCTCGGCCTGGCCCGCCTTGCCGAAGACCGTGGCCACCTCGGGCACCGTCTTGATCAGCCGGTCGGTCTGCTGCAGCAGTTCGGCCGCCTTGTCCGCCGAGATGGTGGGTAACGCTGTAGGCATGTAAAGCAGGTCGCCTTCGTCGATCTGCGGCAGGAACTCGCCGCCGAGCCGCGAGATCGGCAGCGCGGTCAGCACGAGCGCGACCACCGCCAGCCCGATGGCAAACCACGGACGCCGCAGCGTGGCTTCGAGCAACGGCCGGTACAGGCGCACCAGCACGCGATTGATGGGGTTGGACGTCTCATGCGGGATGCGCCCGCGTATCAGGTAGCCCATCAGGATCGGCACGAGCGTCACCGAGAGCCCGGCAGCAGCGGCAATCGTGTACGTCTTCGTGAAGGCCAGCGGCGCGAACAGCCGCCCCTCCTGCCCCTCCAGCGAAAAGACCGGGATGAACGACAGGGTGATGATGAGCAGCGAGAAAAAGAGCGCCGGCCCGACCTCGGCCGCCGAGGCGGCAATCAGCTCCCATCGCTGCGGCGTCGTGATGGGTTTGCCCGGATGCGCATGCTCGTATGCCTCCAGGTGTTTGTGCGCGTTCTCGATCATCACGATGGCCGCGTCGATCATCGCGCCGATGGCAATCGCAATGCCGCCCAGCGACATCAGGTTCGCATTGACGCCCTGATAGCGCATCACGATGAAGGCGGCCAGCACGCCGATCGGCAGCGACAGGACGGCGACAAACGCGCTGCGCAGATGAAACAGGAACACGGCGCACACGATGGCGACGACGATGAACTCCTCGATGAGCTTGTCCTTCAAGTTGTCCACCGCGCGTTCGATGAGCTGCGAGCGGTCGTAGGTCGTCACCACCTCGACGCCGGGCGGCAGCGAGCGCTTCAGGTCGGCCAGCCTGGCCTTGACCGCCTCGATGGTCGTCAACGCATTCTTGCCCGAACGCATGACCACGACGCCGCCCGCGACTTCCCCTTCGCCGTTGAGCTCCGCCACGCCGCGTCGCGCCTCTGGTCCGATCTGGATGCGCGCGACATCGCCAAGCAGCACCGGTGTGCCGGCGTCATTGGTTCGCAGCACGACATTGCGGAAGTCGTCCGGCGAGTGCAGATAACCCGACGAGCGCACGACATAGTCGGACTCCGCCAGTTCGACGACCGATCCTCCGGACTCCTGATTGGACTTGCCCAGCGCATCGGCCACCTGCGCCTGCGTGAGGCCGTATGCGCGCAGCTTGTCCGGATCGAGCACGACCTGATACTGGCGCACCATACCGCCGATGCTCGCCACCTCCGAGACGTCCGGCACTGCCTTCAGCTCGAATTTCAGGAACCAGTCGTTGAGCGCGCGCAGTTGCCCCAGGTCGTGCTTGCCCGTGCGGTCGACCAAAGCATACTCGTACACCCAGCCCACGCCGGTGGCGTCCGGTCCGAGCGACACCGTCGCGCCCTGCGGCAACCGGCTTTGCACCTGGTTCAGGTATTCGAGCACGCGCGAGCGGGCCCAGTACTGGTCGGTCTTGTCGTCGAACAGCACATAGACGAACGCCTCGCCGAACGATGAATACGCCCGGATGGTTTTCGCGCCCGGCACGCCGAGCAGGGTCGTCGTGAGCGGGTACGTGACCTGGTCTTCGATCACCTGGGGCGCCTTGCCCGGATAGGACGCCTTGATGATGACCTGGGTATCGGAGAGGTCCGGCAAGGCGTCGAGCGGCGTCTCCTTGAGCGAGTAGACGCCCCATGCCGTGATGAGCACGGTGGCGAGCAGCACCAGGAACCGGTTGTGAATGGACCAGCGAATGACGCGCGCAATCATTGGGCACCTCCCGCCGGTTCGACCTTCGTCAGCAGGTAGCCGCCATCTGCCTTCGTAAACACGAAATGCACGGTCTGACCAGGCTTCACGTCCGCGAACGCGTCGGGCGCGGGCTTGTTGAACGACATCGTCATCGCGGGCCAGCCGAGTGCCGGCACCGGCTGGTGCGAGAACGTGATATCCGCGGCGCTCACTTGTTCGACCTTGCCGGTGGTCTCATAGGTCGGGGCCGACGGCGTTGACGACGCGGTTGACGACGCTGGGGCTGCCCCGCTCGCTGCGCCCCGTGCACCGCCCTCGAGCCTCGGCAGGATCGATTTCAGGCTGGCCTCCGAGTCGATCAGGAACTGCCCGGACGCCACGACCGTCTCGCCGTCGTTCAGCCCGCTGACGATTTCCGTCTCGTTGCCGAAGTCGCTGCCAATGGTCACCTCGACCGGTTGCAGGCGCCCGTCCGCATTCTTGACGATGACGAGCGAGCGCTTGCCGGTGGTGATCACCGCCTCGGACGGCACCAGCAGCCGCGAGACCGGCTTCTGCGCCGCGACGCGCACGCGCATCAGCATGCCGGGGGTGAGGCTCGAATCAGCGTTGTCGACTTCGAGGCGCGCTTGCAGCGTACGGCTCGTGGTGCTGATGCCCGGCAGGATCTCGCGAATCTGCCCCTTGTAGTGCCGGGACGGGTCGCCGCTGAAGGTCGCGTCGACGCTCATCCCGGGTCGAACGCTCAACGCCAGGTTCTCCGGAATATCGACGATCAGCCAGAGCTTCGAGAGCCCCGAAATCTTTGCCAGCGTCTGCCCCGGCACCACCTGCGCGCCGTCGCGCACGTTCAGCTCGCTCACGACGCCGGTTTCCGCTGCGGACAGCACGTAATGGGTCTGCACCTTGCCCGTGCGGTCGAGACTGTCGATCACGCCCTCGGGAATCGAGAGGGCCCGCATGCGCGCGCGCGATGCCTCGATCAAGCTTCTGTCCATCCCGCCATGCCTGAGCGCGAGGTATTCCTCCTGAGGCGCCAGCCAGTCGGGGGCGAAGAGCGAGGCAATCGGCGCACCCTTCGTAATCCTCTGCATCGGCGCGCCTGCATACAGGTGGTCGATATAGCCTGTGACGCGCGATTGCACGACATCCGTCTGCGATTCGTCGAACTGCGTCGTGCCGACCGCGTCGAATCCTTCCGTGGTGTCTTGCCGGCGCACGCTCGCGTAACGGATGCCCAGGTTCTGCTGCAAACCCGGGTCGATCTTGACGCCGCTCGATCCGCCGCCGTCGTCGTCGGCGTAGACGGGCTCCAGCTGCATCGCCATGAACGGCGACGGGCCCGGTTTGTCGAAGTGCTGGCCCGGCACCATCGGATCGTGCCAGTAGAGCACGCGTTTCCCGGTCTTCGGATCGACCTTGCCGGCCGGCGCCTTGATTGCCGCGAGTTTGCCGGCCGTGCCGGCTGCTTCGGTCGCGGCATGGCGCGCACCCACGAAATAGCCGGTGCCGAGCAGGCACGCCCCCGTGAATACCAGCAAGGCCGCGCTGACCATGGGTTTAATCGTCATCTTGTTCTCCTTCACTGGGCGGCGGCCAGCGTTTGCGGCACCACCTGATATTCGAGCTGGGCCCACGTCTGCGAAACTTCGCGCTTGAGGTCGAGCAACTGAAGCCGTGCATCGACCTGGGCGCGGCGCGCGGCGAACGTGTCGGCCAGCGACCCGGCGCCGGAACGATACGCGGCGCTCGCCAGCTGCACGCGCTGGTCGACGGCGGGCAAGAGCGATTGCGTCAGATTGTCGATACGCTCGCGGCCGCTTGCGAGCGTGGCCGATTCCGTGCGGATATCGGCCTGCACCTGTCGAAGCGTGTCTTCGTACATCAGGCGCGCCTTGGTCGCCAGCTCCGACTTCTCGGCGACGTCGCGGTCTTCGATGTTCTTGCGGTTCAGCGGCAGCGGGATGCGCACGCCTACCGACACGAACTTCGAATTATTTCCGCCTTGCGCAAGCGAAACGTTCCACGTCCAGTTCGGCTTGCGGTCGCTTTCGGCCACCGCCGTGTCGGCGTCGGCCACGGAGATGTCCCTCGCCGCCGCCACGAGCGTCGGCTGGACATCGCGTAGCTCATCCGGTGGCAGCGAAGACACATAGGATTCCGGAGCAGGCGGGTCGCCTGCCACCTCGGCAACCGGCGCCGCGGTCCAGCGAGACAGTCCGATCAGCGCGGTCCGGTACGTTTGCGTGGCCTTGAGCATCTGGTCCTGCGTCTGCGCCAGCATCGCCTTCGCCTGCACTACGTCTCCGGCGCTGGCTCTCGCGCCGCGATACGAGGCCTGCGTCGCCTCGAGTTCGTGGGTCATATGGTCGAGCAGTTCCTGCTGCAACGAGAGCGCCTGCTTGGCATAGATTGCGTTCAGCCACGCCGTGGCCGTTTGCTGCCGCACGTTGACGAGTTGCTGGAGGTAGCCGGCGCGTTCGCGGTCCACCTGTTCGTCCGCCAATGTCGAGCGCAGCCGCCGCTTGTCGCGGGACACCCACTCCTGCTCGACGCCGATGCGGCGCATCGTCAGGATGTTCTGGCCAATCGTGAAGCCGTCCTGACCGTTGATCGGCAAATCGTCGATGCCCGCCGAGAGCACGGGCTCCGGCAACTGGCCCGCCTTGACGGCCGCCTCGGAACTGGCCCGCACGGAAGCCTGCGCGGCCTGCGTCGCGGTGGACTGATCGGTGGCGGCCTGCAACGCCGCTTCAAGCGTCATGGCCGTCTGCTGGGCGCGCGCAACGGAGCAGACGAGGAGAAGCACTGCGCAGACCAAAGGCACGCGCAGGGACGCACGCCGCGTCGACGGCGCGCTAAAAGAGAGAGGCATTTTCTAACCCCGAAGGCGGTGTGCCATAGGCACACCCTGTCCTGAACGCAGGACAACACCTCGCCGCGAATGCGGCGAACCGGTCAGATGGGGGTTAGACGGCTCGGGGAGGTCGCCAGAGGCCGGCGGGGGCGCGGCCCGTGAACGCTCCGGTGTAGTGGAAGACCACCGGACTGCCGCGCGTGACTGGACGGCTGACGGTTACGGGCACTGCGGGGTAATAGATGCTGGCGAACTGGCACTGGGCCGTTGCCTTGCAGAAGACGCCCTTGGCCTTGCCCGGCGACGATGACTTCGCCATGTCGCAGCCTGGCATGGAGACGGATGCGGCGCCGTCGCCGTGCATGGGCATGGACATGGACTGCTGCATCGGACAATCACCCGCCATGCCGGTCGCTGCCAGCCCGCTCAGGGGCAGCACCGCGCACAGCAACAGGAGGATGAGTGTCCGAAGGAGTTTCATGGCAATCGTAAAGGGTCGCGACATTCTACCGGGTTGCACATCGTTCTGCACAGGTCGGACGCATCCGGATGGAATGGATCCGGTGGCGCGCACTTGTTACATCGTGTCAGTGCACGATCCGGGACGATTTCTCCGGATACATTGGCATACAATAAATCGCACGCGATTTAATCTAACGCGATTGACATGCCGAAAGTCTTCCGGCAGACTGCATCGCATGCGAGTTAATCGCACTGGATGCAAATTCGCTCCCCTACTCATGCCGTCATTATTTGTCGAGGTACATCATGAAGACCCCATTGATCGCCGCCCTGCTCGTCGCCGTTTCTGCAGCCGTCGCCGCGCCGGCGTTCGCGGACGCGAACGACGCGCCACTGACCCGCACTCAAGTGCGTCACGAGCTGGTTCAACTCGAAAGCACTGGCTATGCGACGACGCGCCTGAACGGTTCGTCCTACCCGGACAACGTCCAGGTAGCCCTCGCACGCGTACATGCCAATGACGGAAGCGACGCCGGCTATGGCGGCACCGCCGACGGTGCGTCGCAGGCGGGCAGCAAGATCGCGATGGGCGCCGCGACGCCATCGCTGTTCGCCCACCACTGACCGGATCGCTCTCGTGCGCCGCGCTGATCGCGCCCTGCTCATCGAGTGAGGCCTGCCGATAGCGCGGCCCTTGACGTGGCCCTCAACGCGGCCCTTGGGCCGGCTTGTGTCCCAATGTATCCAACGCCGGCGCAGACACAACACCTTACGTGCGGCGCGGTTCGCGAACACACACCCGATACACGCAGGTATTCCAATACGACTATCCCCTGCCAACCCGAGTCCGACATGCACAATCTGCTCGAACCGCCGCTCGCGCTGCTCGCGGGCCTGTTTACGATCGCTTCGCCATGCATCCTGCCCGTGATGCCAATCCTGCTCGGCACCTCCGTTGAACGCTCGGCCCGCACGCGTCCGCTGTTCGTGATCGCGGGATTCATCCTGACTTTCGCGTCGTTCGCGCTATTACTCGGGGCGGTTTCGCATGCGGTGCACATCGCGCAGCAGGCTTTGCGCGATACCGCGACCGCCATGCTCGCGCTGTTCGGCTTCCTGCGTCTGTGGCCGCGTCCGTTCGAATGGGTGATGGCGCGCCTGCCCTGGCCGTCGTCGTTCGGCCCCGCTGCAAGCGGGCCCGGCAACGGTAATGCGGGGGGCTTCGTGCTCGGCATGTCGCTAGGTGCGGTATGGACGCCATGCGCGGGACCGGTGCTCGCCTCGATTCTCGTGCTCGTCGTCAAGGCACAGGATTTCCAGTGGTCGGCGCTGCTCCTCGCGCTGTACGCGGTTGGCGCGGCGATCCCGATGCTCGCCGTGATCTATGGCGGACAGGCCATGGTCCGCCAGTCGAGGCTGATCGCGCGTCACGCGCACCGGCTGCAACAGCTGTTCGGCGTGCTGGTTATCCTGACGGCAGCCGCAATTTATCTGCAGTACGACACACTTTTGTATGCCGCACTCTCGTCTTTCTTCCCTTCGTTCAAAGGGCTTTGATATGTTCTCGAAGCTCAAGAACGCGGCGCCGGAATTCACGGGCATCAACACCTGGCTCAACACCGCAACGTTGACCATGCAGAAACTGCGCGGCAAAGTCGTGCAGATCGACTTCTGGACCGTCACGCCAAGCGCGTAGAGATCGCCGCGCGCATCGATCGACGGCGCTGCGCTCAGTCGCGATCGGCCGGCGGCGGCCGGTACTCGATCTCGCCGCCCGGCAAGAAGTACAGAATCAGCGCTCGCTTCGTGACCGTCGGGAAATGCTCGCTGAGCGGAGCGAACACGCGCCAGCCCGCGCCATGACCACAGAACTGCGCGCCCGCTTCGAGCGGAATGATCATGTTGATCTCGCCGTTCGTGTGACAGTGGTACTGGCCTTTTACATCGCGCAGCAATCCGCTTTCGATGCTCATTCCGGCCGTCTCTGGCGACGGCTCTGCAATGCGCCCTCGCCGGTAATCCGTACCGTCGATCTCGATGTATGCCGCCCAGCCTTCTTCGACACCGGCCTTCATCAAGCGCGTGAGGCTCGCATACGATTGCGTGCCGACGCCAAATTCGCGATTCAACTTCGATTCGAGGTCGGCGTCCAGCGCATGTCCGCGGATGCCATCGCACACTGCATGCAGCAGTGCCAGCATCTCGCCCTTGTGTGTTCCTGTCGGCAACATCATGTCTCCCTCCTCGTTAATCGTGGACCGGCCTTGTCTCGCACTACGACAGGCCGAAAAACTCATGGGCGTTTGCGCCGAGCATTCGCGCCTTCGAACGCGAGTCGAAACCGGCGTGCTCCTCGATCAGCGAACCGATGCGTTTTTCGCCGAGCGGAAACGGATAATCCGAGCCGAGCATGACACGCTCCTCGCCCATCACCTCCACGAGCAGCGTCAACGCCTTGGGGTCGAACACGGCGCTGTCGACCGAGAATCGATCCACATACGACGACGGTAGATTCGGGCAATCCTTGCGAACGATATCGCGCTCGCGCCATGCGTTGTCGACTCGCCCGAGCAGGAACGAGAAGCTGCCGCCACCATGTGCGAAGCATAGCTTGAGTGAACGGGGAATGCGTTCGAACGCCCCTGAGAGAATCAGCGAGAGGATGCTCAGTTGCGTTTCCGCCGGCATGGCGACGAGCCACGGCAGCATCCAGTGCTTCATGCGCGCGTCCGTCATCATGTCCCACGGGTGAACGAGGACCGGGATGCCTTCATTCGCGCAATGGGTGAGGAACTGCACGAGCCCCTCATCGTCGAGGTCTTTCGGCCCGACATGGTTGCCGATCTGCACACCGCGATGCCCCGCCGCGAAAGCGCGTGACGCCTCCTCGCAGGCAAGATCGATGTCCTGCAGCGGAACTTGGGCGAGGACCATCAACCGGCTGGGTGCAACCGAGCACATCTCGAGTGCCCGGTCGTTCATTGCCCGCGCCCACTGAAGCGTGACGTCCCCGCGATAGCGATAGCCGAACATCACCGGCGTCGCGCACATCAGCTGCACGTCGACGCCCAGTTTATCGAGTTCCTCGATCCGCCGCTGCGGATCCCAAAGCGCGCGTGTCACCGGACGGAAGGCCTGGTTGCCGCTCATGATCATGCCCGTCTCGCCGCCCGGGTCGATCGCCAGCCAGGGGGCCTGCGCGGCGTCGAGCCGTGCAGCCTCCTCGCGGGTAATCGCGGGGAAGAAATGCGAATGCATGTCGATGCGAAGTGTCATCGCTGAGTCCCCCGCGATCGAGCAGATCAGCTCGACGCAATCAGGTTGAATACGCCGGGCGGCAGCCCGATATCGCGCATCACTTCCGCAAGCAGCGTGGCCGATGTCGGCGTTTCCTCCGAGGGCTTGGCCACCACGCAATTGCCCATCGCGAGCGCCGGCGCGACCTTCCAGGTGAACAGCAACAACGCTCGGCAACGAATCACGCGCTCGAGTGTTCGAAGTCATGTGTTCTCCCGCTGACTGGATGGGTGAGAACTAGTCTATGAACAGGCGGCCACGTTGAATAATCAATAATTCCCGTGCGGCTATAAAGAATCGGAATAGCCAGGCTCAGGCTCACAGCGCCCGGGAGGCCTCAGCGACTTCCCGCAGGCATTCCACGAACGCGTCGCCCGCCGGGCTCAGATCCTTGTTGCTTCGCACCGAATAGCCAACCGTGCCGAACGAGCCGGTTTCCGGGAGATCCACGATGCGCAGCAAGCCCGCGTGCACGAACTGCGCCGCGGCCACGCGAGGCATCAACGCCACGCGCGGCGTTTCGAGCAACAGGCCGAGGTTCGTCAAGACCGAGAGCGACTCGATCAGATCCTCCGGCAATGCCAGATTGGCATTGCGGAACATGCGCTCGATCGAGATCCGCAAGGGAGATTCCGTGGTGGGAAAGATCCATGGCGCAGTAGCCAGATCGCGCAAGGAATGAACGGACGCAATGTCCAATGCGTGACGCGCCCCGACCACGATCGACAGCGAGTCTTCAAACAACGCGTGATGCTCCAGAGGGAACGCATCGGCGATCGGTAACTCGAGTTCCGGAAGCCGGCCGACGACGATGTCGAGCTCTCCGGTCGCCAGCGCCGGGAACATCTGGGCGGTGGGCCCCTCGCGCACCGTCACCCTGATCGAAGGCGCGCGCTCCTTGAGCCGGCTGATCGCCATGGGCAGCAGGCGCGCGGACGCCGAGATCAGCGTGCCCACCACGATATGACCCGCCCGCCCGAAACGAAATTGATCGAGTTCCTGACTCATATGACGAAACTCGGAGAGCAGCGACTTGATGCGCCGCCCAACGACCATGCCGAGGTCGGTCGGAACGACACCGCGATTGGTGCGGGCGAACAGCTCGCCCTCCAGCGCCGCTTCCAGCTCCTGAATCACCTTGGTCACCGCCGGCTGGGTCAAGCCCAGATCATGGGCGGCACGCAGAATCGAACCGGTCTCCACGACACGATCGAAGATCAGAAGCTGGCTGAGCTTCAGGTTCCGGCTCAGCCCAATCTGGCTGATGGGATGGCGACGCATGGCACGCCCCTCTTATGCGGCAGGATGGTAGGCGAACATTATCAGCATCGCGGGCCAGGCGCGAATCAACAGCAGCAGACTCAGGTCGATTTCGGCACGGCAGCTCGTCCCGGATGAACGGTTCCGCAGTGTGGGCAGCGCCGTTTCTCTTCCGATTCGTAGAACGATGCGAACAGCGGCGGCAGATCGTCGACGATGCTGTTCAGCTGGACTTCGACACGATGAACCCGTTGATCGCAATGCCCGCAGTACCACTCGAAGCCGTCGATCGCACCCGGTGCGCGTTGCCGCTCGATGACGAGGCACACGCTGCCGGCTTCCGGGCGTTGCGGGGAATGACGCACATGAGCCGGGAGCAGAAAGATATCGCCTTCCCGCAGGTCGACGCGCTCCCGCTTCCCGTCGTCGATGATGTTCACATAAGCGTTGCCCTTGAGCTGATAGAAGAACTCCTCATGCGGATCGTCGTGATAGTCCGTCCGAAAGTTCGGGCCTCCGACGATCGTGACGATCATGTCGCTGTCTTTCCAGATCTGCTGATTCCCCACCGGGGGCTTGAGCAGGTGCGCATGCTCGTCGATCCATCGGCTGAAGTTAATTGATTTTCCGTATTTCAACATGCCTCTCTCCTCTCGACGGGCTCGGGCTCAGTGCGCCTTGTCGAGCGGAAACCAAGCGATACCCTTGATTTCGATGACCAGCAGCGGGTGAGGCAACTGGTGGGCCGCGACCGTTGTCCGGGCCGGACCGTTCTCGTCGAAGTACTCGCCATAAGCCTCGTTGTAGCCGCCGAAGTCGTTCATTTTGACAAGAAAAGTCGTGACCTCGACGAGGTTCGACAGATCGGCACCCTGCGAACGAAGAATGTCCTGCATGTTTTCGATCACCGCGCGCGTCTGCTCGCGAATATCGACCCTGGCCGTGCCGAGACCATCTGCCGTCGCGCCTACGAACGTGTTATCAGGACGCCGCGAACTCGCTCCCGAAACGAACAGGAAATCGCCGGCCCGCACCCCGTGGGGAAAACGTCCGCGGGGCTTGGCCTTTCCTTCTACGACTCGACCTTGAGAGAGCTGAGACATATCTGTGTCCTGTGAGGGTTCCGTGCTCAGGCAGCGCGATCCATGCCGGCGCAGCCGTGCGTAACACGCTCTACTCTAGACAGCCGGCAGCAGCCCGGACAATCAAACTTTTCCGTTCTGGTATGCGATATTGGAATAGCTGGGTCGTGGACGCAAGACTCGTACCAACGGGGCACCACCGCCTTTCAACACGTCACGTCGCAGTCCCATCCGTGCCAGTTTGAGCTCCCGCAGCCTCGCCCGAGCCATTTGCGGTCTCTGCCTGGCCCGCAAACCAGTCCTCCACGCTATCGATACGCATTGCGAAGCAATCGCGTTGCCGCGCGTAGGTGGTTGCACCCATGCGCCCGACTGGCCGATAGGCCCGCTCGTCCACATACATCCGTGCGGGGTCGACAAGGCCCTCGCGCGCATGAAAACGCACCACCTCGCCGACGATCAGTTCGCCCCGCGGCCCCAGCACGAGTGACGCGACGCGCCGGCATTCGAGCGAGAACGGCGCCTCTGCGACGCGCGGCACCGCGATGTCGACACCATCGACCAGCGTCAGTCCCGCCGCAGTGATTTCACTGTGCCCAGGCGGAAAGTCGATGGCCGCGATATTGACCGCTTTCACCAGATCCTCGTCGACGAGATTGACGACGAAGACACCCGTGGCAGCGATATTTCTGGCCGTATCTTTCACGCCACCGTCGAACCGCTTCTGAACACCGAGGACAACGATGGGCGGGTCGGGCGAGAACACATTGAAGAAACTAAACGGAGCCGCATTGACCGAGCCATCCTCGCCAACGCTCGTCACAAACGCAATGGGCCGTGGCACCACGCTCGCCGAAAGCAGCTTGTACCGATCACGAGGATGCATTGACGCCATCGAAGCCGAAAAAGTCATGAAGCTGTCTCCGTTACGCTAGAACCGATGCCGGATACCGATGTTGACGGCCGTCGTACTGCCGGCAACCTCGTGGGGAAGCGCTGGCCCGGCGATGAATCCGGTCGTCATCTTTCCGTGATTGTTCACGAAGCCCACCTGGGCATAGAGCGCTGTTCGCTTGGACAACGAGTAACTGGTCCCCACTGCCGCCAGGATCGAGTGATCCGCCGAATTATTGCCATTGCGCGTGTACCATGTTCCGGCATTGAGATTCCAGAACGAATTCACATCGTAGCTCAATCCTGTTCCGTACACCTGACTCGAGAATCCGCCGGCGACCTTGTAGAGCGAGTAGGCGACGCCTAGAGCAAGACTGCCCAGGTAAAATTTCGCCCCCAACGTTCTGCCCGCGAAGGCCACCGTGCTCGGTACCGGGGTGCTGGCGGCCGTTCCGCCGCTGTCGCCGTTATACATGGCGGCGTCCAGATGCACGAAAGCGGCATCGTACGAGAGCCGCACGGCATATTGGCGTCCGGCTGCAAAATCGCCGGCCTCCCCGCCCAGCGCCATCATGGCACTTCCCGAGAATCCCCCCACTTTCGGGCTCGTGTACGTAATGGCGTTGGAATTGAACATCCCGGTCACCGCCACATTGTCGACGTACAATGTCTCGCTGGATCCGAAGAAATACGAGTTTCCTCGCGGGTCGGTCGAAATCACGGAGAGCAAGAACGGCGAGTATTGCAGCCCCGCGGCCACCGTTCCGTAGCCATTCTCCAGAGCCACATACGCCTGGCGGCCAAATTCATTCTTGTTCGAATTCGCCAGCGCTCCAGTTCCGGTGCTGAAACCGCTTTCCAGTTTGAATTTCAGCTTCATCCCGCCGCCAAGGTCTTCGATTCCCTGCATGCCGAAGGAGCTCGCCGACACCCCGCTGTCATTGAAAGCATAGAGCGGTCCGGCGTTTGCGCCATGAGCGTTCGGATAGTGCGACGCATAAAGCAACCCCGCATCCAGCACACCGTAGAGCGACACATTCGATTGAGCATGAGACTGAGCTGCGTACAATAGCGCAAGCGCAACTAGCGCTTGAGAACAGTGTGTCCGGTTGATTCTATTGAGCTTCAACACAATGATTGTCTCCGTATTATTCGTATTCTTATTTCGCATACCTATCTATATGATGCGAATCTCATTTGTCGATCTACCTCATTCTCACGCCGTTCCCGAATGACACCTCCCGCCTGACCGGCTCACCTTCCATGCCGTCGATCTTAGGCTGCGTAGCGCAACCCCTTCGCGTCTCTGTCCAGCAGGCGAACACCAATAGCAGAGGGCCGATCCGCGCAGGCGGACCGCCTCGTTCTTGCGTCAGGGTTGGCCAGAGAAGCCTCGCAACGCTTCCTGAATGGTGGACACCGTCGCCTGAAGCCGGCGCGACAGCAGTTCGATACGCGGCGCCGACATGCGGCTATCGACGGCGGCGACACTAACGGCCGCTACCGGATTGTTGAGCGTATCGAGAATCGCGACGCCAACCGCCGTCGTGCCGAGCGTGACCTGACTGTGAATCAACGCGTAGCCGCGTTGATGGCAGGCGTCAATCGCGCTACGCAGCTCGCGGGGGTGCAACGATTTGATCTCACTGTGGCGTCGCGCGAGATTCCCAATCGTGAATTCGCGCTCATCCGCCGGAATCGCCGCAAGAATCGCAAGACCGCCGGCGCCGAGGCCGAGTGGACGCCGGCTGCCCACTTCGATCGTGACCACGCGGATGGGTGATGGTCCCTCAAAGCGATCCGCACACACTGACTCGCTGCCGCTGCGCACAGTGAGGTAAACCGTGTCGCCGATCTCCTCGGCGAGGCGCGCGAGGATTGGCCGGCACGGGTCGCGCACGTCGTAGATCAGCGAGGCGGCAAAACCGAGTTCCATGCTCATCGGGCCCAGCACGTACCGCTTGTCCGAATCGCGCTGCACCACCATGCGCTCGGCGATCAAGCGGTGCAGCAGGCGATGCGCGCTCGGGTGAGGCAGTTCCGCCGCGCTGGCTATCTGCGTCAGCGCGAGCCCGAACCGCCCGGCCGTGGCCAGCACGCGCAGCATGGCAATGGTGCGTTCGACGGTGCCATAGTCGGCGCGCTCGGGGCTGACGGCTTTCACTCTCGCATTCATTGGTACTCCGTATTTTGTCTCGATCTTGCTTGTCGACGTTAATACTGCGCGAGTCCTTCGGTACGCGGTACAGCGCTCGACGCGCGCCCGGCCCGCGCGAGTGCACCGAGCGTCAGCATGGCCGCCACGGCTGGCACGATGGCGATCAAAACGATCGCGCGCGCTGACCAGCCAAGCGACAGCAACTCGCCACAAATCGCCGGGCCGACAAACGACCCCATGCGTCCGATCGCGTGCGCCCAGCCGAGACCGGTTGCGCGCATCTGGAGGGGATAACGCGCGACGGCCATCGCGGTCAGCCCCATCATGGCGTTCACGAGACCCGCCCCGATCACGCCGATCATCAACAGAACCGCAGCGGCGCCCAGCGGCGCCCGACCGAGCGCCACAAAGCCGGCGATGACGAGAACGAACCCGACGGTCAGCGCCAGCTTCAGGCGGACACGGCCCGCCAGCGCCATCAACGCGACGATGAGCGTCATCAGGATGTTGCCGCACAGGCCGCCGAAGCTGAATGCAGCAATGCCTACCGATGCGCGGGCCGGTGCTATGCCGAACGACGGCAATAGCGTTGGTATCCACGACAGCATGGCGAAGACATCGACGAATACCAGGAACGCGAAGAGCCACAACAGCGACGTGAAAATGGCAAGGTCGCCCCGGAATAGCACCTGTGGCCTGGAGGCGGCGCGCTGTGCGGGGTCACGGGCGCCGTTGGCCATCAAGTCCGCGCAACGTGCCGGCGACAGCACCAGGAAAAAAGGCAGCGCGATGACGAGTGGCAGAATCCCGCCCAGGACGAAAATGGCGTGCCAGCCCAGATGCTGCATGAGCGGGCCGCCGATCATGCCCCCGGCGACCGAACCGACCGACATGCCGGTCGTCATGATCAGCGACGCGGCGACTTTGTGCTTAGGCCCGATGATGCTCGCGGACGCCGTAATCGCGATCGGCAATACCGCGCACAGCCCGACGGCCGCGAACAGCCGCAGTGCAGAGAGCGTGGCGATGTTGGTTGCGAACGTCGCCGCCAACGTGAAGCCGGCGGACACCACGACGCTCGCGCTGCCGGCAAAGCGATAGCCGAACCGCCGCGCGACCGACCCGACGCACACGTAGCCGAGCACGGCGCCAACGTTGGTCGCGACGAAAACCGACGTGAAGCGCGCGGGCACCAAGCCCCATTCGTGTGCGAGAGGCGGCACGACGAACGCAAACGAGGTCGTGTTGAAGCCATCCAGCACGATCACGAGAAAACACGTGATGAGCGCGAGCACGCTACCGGCCCGGACGGTCCCGCCCTTGACGTCGCCGCCGGGCTCGTTCGACTTTTCCGTCATCAGATCTGCTCCTTGCGTGAGGCAGCCCCGGTGGCCCCGGCGGCTCCCCGTGAACGTTGAGTGAGTGGTCCTGGATGGGCTTGCTGGCGGGCCGTTAGCGCGCGGCGTTTGCGCTAGCCAGCCTGGCGACGAACCAGTCCGCGATCCGGCTCAGCGCCGGCTCGGGGCGATCCAGCTGGACGTGCGCAGCGCCGCCTTCCTCTCGCGTATAGACGCGCAGTTCCTTCGACTTCGATCCGATGGCCGCGTAGAGCTGCTCCGCCTCGGCCAGAGGCGTCTGTTTGTCGTCCTCGCCTTGCACAAGCAGGACGTCGCAGGTGATCTGGCTTGCGACGTTCACCAGACTGAACTTCTCGAGCTTGGCGAGCGCCTCGTCGTAGCTCGACACGCCCAGGATCCGCAGCAGATGTGTTCCCGTCGTGCCGAGCGCCGCGCCCGTATCGACGCTGACGGGCTCGCCGGGCCGGACCTTCATGCGGCGCACCCAAATGCCGTGATAGTCGTAAATCGCTCCCCACGCGACACATGCCTTGAACCGCTTCTCGAACGCTGCTGCACGCGGCGCGTAGTAGCCGCCCATGCTCGCAGCGCAGATGCCGACCCGATCGGCATCCACGTCGAAGTGCTTCACGAGATAGTCGAAGGCCACGCCGGCCGCCACCTCGGAATCATGACGCGCCGTCAGCTTGCCCAGGCGCAGCGTCGCCCCTTGACCGGGATGGTCGATCGCGAGACAGCTGATGCCGCGCGCAGCGAACGCACGCGCCATGTAGAACATTTCTTCCTTCGTGCCGTCGAGTCCGTCTGAAATCATGACGGCGGGAGCAGGTCCCTCGACACCCTGGGCCGGAACAAAATACGCGGAGATAAAGCTATTCTCGAACGGGATGTCGAACGTCTCGACGCGCGGGTTCATCAATTCGGCAGCGCGCGCGAAGGTGTCCATATGCCGTGCAAAGGTAGGCTGCGCCCGGTCGTCGTCGGGCGGAAGAAATGCCTCGGCCCACTGATAGTATTGCGCCGCGCGGAAATACGCGTCGCAGGCCGTGACTTCGGTGCCGCCCTTCAGCGCTTCGTCGCCCACCGCCTCGACCTGCTGTGCGAGCTTCATCCACGCATGGTGCCAGGCTTGCGCGTCGCCCCACGGACCGGTCTTCGCGGCTTCCTGCAGATCCTTGCAGGCCCAATGGATTTCGCCGAACATGCCGCCGCTTGCCAGACAACGATTGACCGCAAGCGACCACATATAGTTACCGGGAAAATATTCAAACATCTTCGCTCTCCTTATTGCCTTACGTCTTGATAGTGCAGTGCAACGCGTGCTGCGACGACTGCCGTCTGGTTACCCTTAGCCTGCTGAACGACGTCGGAAACCGCTGGTCTCCCGATCGCCGCGCATATCAGTCATTCGAAACGAAGCGTTGATCGATTGCACCAAAAACGCTGCGCCCTGCCCGGTCGAAGTGTTCGATGCGAACGCGATCGCCAAATTTGAGGAACGGTGTGACCGCCTGGCCATCGCGCAGCGTTTCGAGCGCCCGAATTTCGCCGATGCATCCACACCCGGCCGCTTCGTCTTCGTTCGACACGGTCCCCAAGCCGATTACCGTGCCCGGCTCGAATTTGCGTGTCTGCGCGACGTGTGCGATCAGATGGCCATAGTGGAACGGCGTATCGATGCCGGTTTCGATCCTGCCGACCTGCTCGCCGCGAAGCCAGCAACGCATCTCGCCGCTCACCAGCGCCCCATCCCACAAGTCGCCCAGCTCATCGGGCGTGACGGCGATGGGCCCCATGCTCGAAGCGGGCTTGCCCGTCAGGAAGCCAAACGAGCGCTTCAGTTCGCCGGGAATCAGGGCCCGCAACGAGACGTCGTTCAGCAGCACGAACAAATGAATGTAAGCACCCGCCGCGTCCGCCGATACGCCCATCGGGACATCTCCGGTCAGCGCCGCGATCTCGGCCTCGAAGTCGATTCCGAATTCGTCCGACGGTACCGGCACATCCTCGCTCCAGCCCATAAAGCCGTGGGAAATGCCTTGATAGACGAGCGGACGATCGTAGAGGTCGTCGGGAAGCGCCTCGCCGCGCGCTGCGCGATTGCGGCAAATGTGACTCAGGTAGGCCGCACCGTCGAGATACTGATAAGAGCGCGGCAACGGCGCCCCCAGATGCTCCACCACGAGATCGAAAGCGTGCTCCGCCCTGCCCTCGTTCAGCGCCTCGTAAATCGCCTGTAGCGCCGGCGCTCGCTCTGCCCAGTTGTCCAGCGCCTCCTGCATCGTGGCCGCAACCGTCCCTGCGCTGACCGCCCGACTCAGGTCCCGGCTCACGACGATCAATTCTCCGTCTCGGCCATGTTTCAACGAAGCCAGTTTCATACCGCATTACTCCTAGTGATTGGAATGTGCATTGAATCGCCATCCAGTGAAGGCGATCTTAGCCCACCCTATACGGGCCCCCGGGGGCGCTTGTTCACCAGGTGGACACGTTTATGCAGGGAGGACGGCACGCGCTTCCCCCGCCGTCTCGCGCTCGAATCGGCACGGCGAATCTTGCCGCGCCGCGACGGTCCCAAACAGGGTCCACCGGCTGAAACGCGACGATGAATCATGGAAGCGAACCGGGCAGTCGCGAGCACTGTGACGCAATCGTCACGAGTTCATGTTCGCGTCATGGCCGAAAATGAAATGTTTTACGTTCCATTTCGCTTTTTAGACCATATTCTTGGACTTAAAATTTATGAATGGTCTTTAACGACAGAAATGGACGGACTCACCCGTCAGGAAAGTCGAGTGCACAGGGTCGGTGCTTGAGCAATACGCAGCAGGTGGATCGCCCATGAAGCGAGATGGCCGGAGCCCGGCCCCCGGCGCGATTGAAGAGATGTGCAGCCTTGCAGTTCAGCGCATGGCGCAAACCGGGTGCGGCAGCAGCGCCTGATTGATACGCAATCGTCGGCGACCCAAAGAATTCGCGCCGACTACCGCCGCCACGCCAAAGGCGAATTTACTTGCTGGCCGCGGCAATGGCCTCCTCGACCACCCTGGCCACCACGAAGGGCTGCGCCGCCGGAACATCATGACCAGACTTTGTTCTGACGATCTTGGCGCCGGCCCGATTTGCCATGAATTCCTGCACCTGAGTAGGCACTGCATGGTCCTGAGTCGCGACGATTTCCCACTTGGGAACAGACGCGGGCGCCGCCAGCGTGACCGCTTCCGCGAAGGCCGCCGCGGCAAGTGGGCGTTCGCCAGCCGCAGCGACGGTTATGTCGGGCTGGCTGAGTCCACCGGCATAGACGGTGCCGTACTTGTCCTGGTTGATGTACACGTCGGTCTGCCCGCCAGGGGCAGCGACGGAATGCAGGTTCGCCGAGACCAGTTCGGAGCCCTGAAACTTCGTGACCAGGTCATTGGTGCTCTCGCCCACCACGGGGATCAGCGCGGCAACGTATACGAGCGCCTTCACCGACGGCTCCTGGGCGGCGACCTGGCTGACCACCATGCCCGCGTACGAGTGACCCACCAGCACCACGGGACCGTTGACGGACTTGACCAGCGCGTCCAGGCCCGCCGCGTCATTGGCAATGCCACGGAGCGGGTTCGCATAGGCAATCACGGGATACCCGGCACTGCGTAGCACGCTGATCTCCACGTTCCAGCTCGATGAGTCGGCGAAAGCCCCATGGACAAAGATCACTGTGGGACTGGCCTTGCCAGGATCGTGGGAACCGTCGGCCGCCGTTGAGGCAGGTGTGATGGCGGTGTCCGCGGAAATGGGCGCTGCGCAAGCGCTGAAGCTGACGCTGGCGGCAAAAAGTATGGCGATGAGGCTGCTTGACTTGTTCACGGGAATACCCCTTCTGAGTCATTTTTCACGGTGTTTGCACATGGCGCGTTCGCTGCGACATTCGAAGTCACGGCTATCCGTTGCCTGAGCCGCATGGCGGTCGATAGCCGCTCGTATGCTGACTTCCGAAAGCGATTTCGTCTTGAAGGCCCTTGCTGACCATGGAACCTTGTTGCGCACGCGATGATTCAAACATCGGACGGGGTTCAAAGCCGCGTTACATGCGAGGTGGCGATGGCAGCCGCAATGGCGAGCCCATTCGCAATCGCAGACCAAATCGCACAAGACCCTGCAATCTTTGCGCAGACCGGCTTTGTATCCTGACCGTGCGGTGACGATTGATCGCCAGCAAGCGGAGGCGCAACCCGCTCATAACCGCCTCCAACACTTACTTCGGAACAGCGTCGCAGCTATCACGCTCTGGCAGTTCGCTGTTCCCACACAACTCGGAGAACCCGCATGGCCGACTTCAACATGAACACGCTGGTTGCCGGCGCAGTCGCAACAGCCCTTGCCGCCATCGCAGCCGCCCCCGTGAGTGCGCAGCAATTCACCGAAGCGCAGAAGAAGATTCAGGCTGAGCACACCGCGCTCGTCAAATCGGGCAAAGTCGAACCGTGCTTCGGCACCGCGCTGAAAGGACATAACGACTGCTACGCGGGCGCGGGAACGACCTGCGCGGGAACCAGTACGGAAGACTACCAGGGCAACGCATTCCGCCTCGTGCCGACGGGCACCTGCGTGAGCATCGCCACGCCGAAGGGTCCAGGAAGCCTCTCGCCCAAGGCCTGATCCGGATCGAGGTCCCGGTCCCGGCCGGGGTCTCGCGCGGCCTCGACCTTCCGTTCCCTTCTTCATCACATCGGCCATGTGCGACGCATCGCATCGCTACGCCCTTCACCGTGCGCCGCCGCGCGCCGGCGTGGGCCTCAAGGCGGACCACTACCGCACGATTCTCGAGACGAGGCCGGACGTCGGCTTCTTCGAAGTTCATGCGGAGAACTTCATGGGCGCGGGTGGCCCGCCTCACCGCGTCCTGAACGCGATCCGCGACGCGTACCCGCTTTCGCTCCATGGCGTCGGTTTGTCAATCGGCGGGGACCGTCCGCTCGATCCGGCGCATCTGCAGCGCCTGCGGGCACTCGTCGACCGCTACGCGCCCGCGCTGTTCTCCGAGCACCTCGCGTGGTCGGGTCATCGCGGCGGCTTTCTCGACGACCTGCTGCCGATGCCGTACACCACCCGAAGCCTCGCGCGCGTCGTCGAACATATCGACCAGGTGCAGCACGCGCTCGGACGTCAAATGCTGCTCGAGAATCCGTCGACCTACCTGGCCTTCGATGAAAGCCGTTATGCCGAGGTCGATTTCATTGCCGCCGTCGTGCAGCGAACGGGTTGCGGTCTGCTGCTGGACGTGAACAACGTGTACGTCGCTTCAATCAACCAGCAGTGGAATCCGCTCGCGTACATCGACGCATATCCGCTCGACGCCGTGCAGCAGATCCACCTGGCAGGCCACGCGCCGCAGACGGACGGTCAGGGCCGCCCGCTGCTGATCGACACGCACGACCGCCACGTTGCCGGCGTCGTATGGGATCTGTACGCGCATACGATCCGCCAGACCGGACCGCTGCCCACCTTGATCGAATGGGACGCGAACCTGCCCGACTGGAGCACGCTCGCCGCGCAAGCCGCGCACGCCGAATTCGTCATGCAGGCAGCCACAATTCATCAGCCCAGCGAGGTACTCATGCCATGAGCGACCGAAAAGTCCTTGTCTACTACGCATGGAGCCGGCCCGGAGAGCGCGGCGCCCCGCTCCACGTGATCGAAGATCGCTTCCCTGCGCTGTTCGAAAGTCGCCGGATGGGTTTTCCGAGGTTTCATGAATACGCGGACCCGGTCCGCTTCGACCAGAGCATCGCGGGCTTCCTCGATCACATCATGAAGCGCAACTTCACCGCGTTCGTCGACCTGGCGACCGCGCTCACCGGGCAGCCCGTCACGGAGATCGAGCGCGTCGCGGATGACGGTACGCTCACCCCGCTCGACGCCCGCACGCTCGCAGGCGTCGATACCCTGATCGTGATCAGCTTCGATTCGCTGCGCACCGGTCAATGCGCCAGCAGCGCGGAGATCGAAGCGATGCGGGCATTTCTCGCACAGCCCGACCACCTCGCCTTCATCTGCCCGCATCACGATATCGGCGATGTGGAGGGTATCGACGAAGACGACCGGCTGCGCCGCCAGCTTGCGGAATTCGATCACCACGGCGACCGGAACATTCCGCCGCGGCAACAGTTCGGCGGTCTTGCGCGCTCGTTGCTCGCTGGCCTCGGCGTGCCCGTGGAGAACCGCTTTGGACTGCGGCCCGCGGCCGCGGCGGATGGCTCGCCTTCGCCCGTCGAAGCCGATGCGAATCTAGACCGCTTAGGCATCCTGCACAACGTGACCACGTTCAACTTGCACCCGCATCTGCCACAGCTCGAACGGCTCGGCGACGCGGCTCACCGGCTCGACGTGCTCGCCCGCCAGCACATCGATCTCGCTGCGCCACCGCATCCGTTCGCACTCGAACGGCCGACCTTCGACGCGCTGCTGCAATCGCGCCCGGATGCGTTCGCGGGCACGCTGCTCGTGAGTGATACGACGCTCTGGAGTTCGACGGCGGGCGGCGTGGAAAGCCTTCGCCAATTGTGGACGAATGTCGTGCAACGGCCGTCCCGTTCATGAGGAAGTCATGACACGCCAATCATCCTGCCGAACGTTTCCGCCATCGCCGGGCCGCGCCGCGCAGGGCATGCGCACCGGCAACCTGCACGATCGCCAGCGGGACTTCGCGGCCGCGCTGCTGGACCCGACCCTGCCGATGCCGCCCGGCCTCGTCGGCCCCGACCGGAAGCCGGACGTCAAACGCTTCAACATCTATCGGAACAACGTCTTCACCGCCCTGATCGACGCGCTGCGTGCGGCGTTCCCGGCAGTACGGCGCATCACAGGCGACGCGTTCTTCACGGCGATGGCGCGCATCTACGTCGTTCTCGATCCGCCCCGCTCGCCTGTCATGCTCGAATACGGCGAGACGTTCCCGCGCTTCATCGAAGCGTTCGAGCCGGCGAGCAGCGTGCCGTATCTGGCCGATGTCGCACGTCTCGAACGCGCCTGGGCAGAGGCCTATCACGCAGCCGAATCCGTGCCAATCGCGCTCGCGGAACTCGGCGCCGTCGCGGCGCCACGCCTTGCTCACGTCTGCTTGAAGCCGCATCCGTCGCTGCGGGTGGTGCACTCGCCCTTTCCCGTCGTGGACCTGTGGCACATGAACATCGACGGCGGCACCCCGGTTGCCACCGACCTCTGCGGCGGCGGCCAGCATGCGCTCGTCGTGCGTCCGCATGCCGACGTCGAAGTGCGTCAGGTGACGAACGGCGCGGCAACGTTCGTCCAGTGTCTCGTTGCCGGCCGCTCGCTTGCCCTGTCGACCTCGCTCGCGCGTCACGACGACCCGGGCTTCGACCTCGCTCGTGCGCTCGTCGAATTGTTCGCGATCGGTGCGATCGTCGGATGGAGCCTGAGAGACGACGCGGATGCGCCGCCCGGGGCACAGCGCGACGCGCCACCCACCACGAGGCGCGCATGAATCCCAGCACCCTGCCGGCGAAAGGCCGCATCGAACGGCTGACCCGTGCCGTGCTGGAGCGGCTTCAGGAGATCGCGTGGTGCGTCGCGCCGCCGTTGCTGCGGCTCGCGCTCGCGCTGCCCTTCCTGCGCTCCGGCCGCACCCGATGGGACAGCTTTCTCTCCCTCTCGCCGGCAACGCTCTATCTGTTCGAGAACCAGTTCAAGGTCCACCTGTTCGGCGCGGCGTTCGGCTTCCCCGCGCCGGACACGATCGCGCTGGTCGTGGCCATCGCCGAGATCACACTGCCCATCCTGCTTATCCTCGGGTTCGCGACGCGACTGGCGGCGCTCGCGCTGCTGGTGATGACCGGCATCATTCAACTCGTTTTTCCGGACGGCTGGGCGAACTTCCATCTGTACTGGGCATCCCTGGCTGTCGGGATCATGGCGATCGGTCCGGGCGCGCTGTCGCTGGACCGGCTGATCGACCGCGAGTCGTATCGGCGCGGTCGCGTTGATGAATCGCTATGACGTCATCGTCATTGGCTGCGGCCCGGGCGGATACCACACCGCCATTCGCGCCAGCCAACTCGGTTTCGACGTCGCCTGCGTCGAGCGCGCGGCGCAGCCAGGCGGCGCCGGCATCCGCTCCGGCTGCTTCCCGTCGCAGCTGCTACTCCATGCGTCCGCGCTGTACGACATCGCGCGCACGGCAAAGCACGCCGCGCGCGGAATCGACTGCGTGGCGACGCTGCATCTCGCGCGAATGATGGACCACAAAGCGGCCATGATCGACCGGATGTCGAGAAAGACGCACGGCCTTTTGCGCGCGCAGCGGGTCCGGCTGATTTCCGGGCACGCGCGGCTCGCCGGCGCTGGCACGGTGATCGTCACCCGAACCGATGGGACGCAGCAGACCCTGTCCGCCGCCGCGATCGTGATCGCTACGGGGTCCGAACCGATTCCGCTTGCCACCGCCGCATTCGACCACGCCCGCATCATCGATTCGGCCGACGCGCTGTCGCTCGACCGGATTCCGCGCCATCTGGTCATCGTCGGCGCGGGGGCGGCCGGGGTCGAGCTTGGCTCGATCTGGCATCGTCTGGGGTCGCGCGTGACCCTGATCGAGCGCAGCGACCGGATCTGCAACTGGCTGGACGCGGAGCTCGCGGCCACGCTGCAACGGGCACTGATACGCCAGGGCATCCGGATCCGGCTGTCGACCGAAGTGGTCGGTCTGGACCGGCGGTCCGACCGCGTGTCCGTCCAGCTTCGCAGCGCCGAAGCCAGCCGCACCACGTCGACGGTCGATGCGGACACCGTGCTCGTCGCGATCGGCCGCCGGCCGTCGACTGCCGGCTTGAATCTGTCGAGCGTCGGCATCCAGCCCGATGCGCCCGGCGCGTTGCCGCAGCGCAAGCCGCAGGGTGGCAGCCGCGGACTCTGGGTCGTTGGCGACGCCGCCGGCGGGCCGATGGTCATGTCGAAGGCCGAGGACGAAGCGATCGCCTGCGCCGAGCAGATCGCCGGCCTGCCCGGGTTCGTCAACTATGCGGCGATCCCGCAGGTGCTCTACACGAGCCCCGAAGTCGCGACGATCGGCAAGACCGAGCAGGAGCTTCGGCTGGCGGGCGTGCGCTACAAGATCGGCCGCTATCCGCTTGGCGCGAATGCGAACGCGATGATCCGCGATACCCCGGAGGGATTCGTGAAGCTGCTGGTCGACGCCAGCACGAATCTCATCGCGGGCGCCCATCTCGTCGGCACGGGATCGGCCGATCTGATTTCGCAGGTCGCCATCGCGATGGAAGCGTCGATGATCTGCGAAGACTTCGCCCGGATCTGCCATCCGTATCCTACGGGGTCGGAAGCGCTGCGCCAGGCCGCGATGGCTGCGGGTGGATGGATGATGCACGCTTAGGTAGCGCTGCCCGAATCGAAAGCATCAATCGTCCAATTCGAGCAAGAAGCGGCAAGCCACCGAACCGCGAGCCGCGTATCTTCATGTTGCGGAAGCCTCTGGCGGCCGTTTGTGCCACACTACGCGTTGCTACGCTCGATGTGCGATGTGCGAATCCGGCCCCGCTGAACAGAGGCACCGATGATCACCGCGTTCGAATCCCCTCGGCGGCGGAGTGACGGCAACGAAGCCGTCGCGCCGAATCACATGAAGTCCGCGCAAGCCGCCCCGCAAGCGCGGGATTGGCCCCGGCTGATCACGATCGACGAAATCCTGCATGCAAGGCCGCAGCAGCCGGTTGCCACGACCCGCGACCGCGGCTGGAAGGGCGTCACCGTCGACGTCCATCGTCCCTATTTCGGTTGCTCCGAACGCTACGGCGGGCTCGACCATCACCTGATCGGCTACTGCCCGTCGGGCAGCGCGCGACTGGTGCAGACGCGAGCCGGCGTGGTCCATAGCGGCGCGGTATCGGCCGGCACCGCGTACATCATGCCGGCCGGCTGCGACTCGGTGTGGGAAGGCGATTCCGGGCAATCCGTGCGCCTGCGCGTGCCCCCTTCGCTCGTTGCGCTCGCGGGCGAGCAGCTTGGCCGGCAGAACGTTCCGGTCGAAATCCGCAGCGTGTTTCTGGTGCGTGACCCTGTCATCGAGCGCATCGCGCAGAGCCTCGTCGCCGAGATCGACATGAAAGCGCATCCGGCTCAGGTGTTGCTCGTCGACGCGCTTTCCGCCGCGCTGGCGGCGCACATGCTGCGCAGCTACAACGCGTTCGAACCGGTCGAGCCCCCGCCGGAGCGCTCACTCGGCAAGCTCGAAGTCGCGCGGCTCACGGCGTTCATCGAAGACAATCTCGGCCGGCCGATATGCCTCGAAGACCTGGCTGCACTCGTGAACGTGAGCCGGTTTCATTTCAGCCGGCTCTTCAAGCGGACGATCGGGGTCACCGCCATCAGCTACGTCGAGCAATGCCGGATTCGTCGCGCGAAATCGCTGATACTCGAAACCGGCCTGCCGCTCGCGGAAATCGCGCTGGCGACAGGCTTCGCGGATCAAAGCCATTTCACCCGGCGCTTCCAGCGTCATGTCGGTTGCACGCCGGCCGCTTACGCGCGCGAGCAGGGACAGCGCCGGACCGCCCCACGCCCGGCGCGTCCGGCGCTGCTGAACAAAGGCTCGATGACCGAGTGATGCGCCGGCGCGCATCCGCATCCTGCGCGCCGCCTGGGTCCCGTCCGTCCAGCGACACCACCGGGACGGCCAGAGGGATGGATTCTGGCCGCCATGCACTCAGGCATTCATGCCGCCATCCACGGTCAGGTTCGCGCCGGTGACGTAGGAGGATTCCGGACCGGCGACAAACGACACCGCCGCCGCGATCTCCTCCGCACGCCCATAGCGATCGAGGGCGGTGGCAGCCTTCTGCGGTACGGCCCAATCGCCGGAAGCGGGATTCAGATCCGTATCGATGGGGCCCGGCTGCACGTTGTTGACCGTGATGCCACGGCTGCCGACTTCTCTCGACAGCGCCTGCGTGAACATCTTCACGGCGGCCTTGGTCGCGGCGTAAGGCACCAGCCCGGGCGCAACGGCACGCTCGCCCACTGCGGAGCCGATCATGATGATGCGTCCGCCGTCGTTCATGTGCTTGAGCGCAGCCTGGGTGGTCGCGAACACCCCGCGCACATTGATGTCGAGGACGCGGTCCATCTCCTCGAGCGTAGCTTCCTCGAACGGCTTCGGAATGGCCGTGCCGGCATTGTTCACCAGCACATCGAGCCGGCCGAGGTCCGCAACCGTCTTTTCGACCGCACGCTTGACGGCGGCGACATCGGCCGCGTCGGCCTGAATCGCCAAAGCCTTGCCGCCGCCGAGCTCAATGGCCTTGACCACTGCCGCGGCCGCGGCCGCGTCCCTCGCGTAGGTGATGGCGACGCTTGCGCCATCCGCGGCGAGCCGCCTGGCAATCGCCGCACCTATGCCCCGCGAGCCGCCCGTCACTAACGCCACTTTGTTCGTCAACTTGTTCATTGCTCTGCTCCTGGTGATCGATCTTTCGAAAAAATATCGTTTAGGATCAGCAGCTTGTCGATCGACACGCTTGCTTCCATGGCAGTCAATGTAGGCCTCTGGAGCGGTACTGAAAAATACCTTGTGAGCTGGGGGGCATACGCGCAAAGCATGGGTTGACGATGGAACTCAGGCATTTGCGGTGCGTCGTCGGCGTTGCCGGAGAAGGCATCTGCAAGCGCCCGGCTGGCCAATGTCTGGCGACAGCCGGGCGCCAACCACGCGCAGGGCGGTTTTCAGGCGCGGCCCTACTTGGCAAACGACGCCGCCAAAGCCTGCAAACCATCGCGATAGATGCCCTCGAAGAACCGCGATGCTTCTTCGTCCTTCACGCCGTTCGGCGTGAACTCGCCGGACCAGTCGACCTGCGATGCACGGCCCCCCTCGATCTCCCGAACCTGCAACGTCGAGCGGTATCCCGTGACCGGGAACGGCGCTTCGAGGATCGAATAGGTGTAGCTGCGCGCCAGGTTGTCGAACGCTTCCAGACGCTCGACGATCACTTCGCCATTCGGATTGGCGAGGCGCCGCACGCGGCCCCCTTCGCTCAACTCGCTGGACGGGATGTAGGGCAGCCAGTCCGGCAGTGAGTTGAAGCCGCCGATCAGTTGCCACACGGCGTCGGGTGAATCAGGAATCCTGATGGATGCACTCGCTTGTGCCATATCGTTCTCCTTGGACGTTGCCGATCAGGCCTTGTCGATGGGCAGCGGCGCGTTCGCGGCAACCAGGCCCTGTTCGCGCAGATCGCGCCAGAAAGCGGCCGGAATGGCTTCCTTCACCGCAGCGTGGTCTTCCGCGATGCGTTGCGGCTTGCTCGCGCCCGGGATCACCGCGGCAACAGCGGGGTTGGCCAACGCGAACTGCAACGCGGCGGCCTTCACGCTCACGTTGTGGCGCGCGGCGATGCCCTTGATGCGCTCGACCTTGGCGAGAATCTCCGGCGAGGCCTTCTGGTACTCGAAGTTCTGCCCGCCGGCGAGCACGCCCGAGCTGTACGGACCACCCACGACGATCTCGGCGTTCTGCGCGAGCGCGGCCGGCATCAGGCGCTGCAATGCGCGCTCGTGATCGAGCAGCGTATAGCGGCCCGCCAGCAGGAAGCCATCCGCCTTCGTTTCGCTGAGATCGAGCAGCAGTTCGACCGGCTCGCCGCGGTTGACACCGAGGCCCCACGCCTTGATGACGCCTTCGTCGCGCAGACGGCTCAGCGCACGGAACGCGCCCTTGCGTGCCGATTCGAACACCGCGAGCCATTCGTCGCCGTAGAAGTCCTGCGCGACGTCGTGCACCCAGACGAAATCGAGGCGATCGGTCTTCAGGCGCTTCAGGCTGTCTTCGACCGAGCGCAACGTGGCGTCCGCCGAATAGTCGTTGACGATCTTGTTGGGGCGGCCAAACGCGAACACGCCGCCTTTCTCCCCCAGGTCGCGCGCAGCCACGTCCTCGATCTCGTCGAGGATCACGCGGCCCACTTTCGTGCTCAGCACGTAGTCGTCGCGCTTGTAGCTCGCGAGCGCCTCACCCAGACGGATTTCCGAGAGGCCCGCGCCGTACAGCGGGGCCGTATCGAAGTAACGCACGCCCTGGTCCCAAGCCGCCTTGACGGTTGCCAGCGCTTCTTCTTCGGGGATATTGCGGAACATGTTGCCAAGCGGCGCCGCGCCAAAGCCCAGTTGGGTGCCAGCGGGCAGTTTGTCTTTGATACTCATCGACTTGCTCCTTTGGTTGAGTCGGTAGTGCAAGTCTAGGTTTGCAAGTTAAGTCTGTCCAAGACATAATTCGACAAACTTGAGTCCATCAAGGTCTTAACGAGGTCTTATATGCTGGACATACGCCAGTTGCACTATTTCGTGGCGGTCGCCGAAGAGGAACACGTCGGCCGCGCCGCCGAACGGCTGCATATCTCGCAGTCGCCGCTCAGCCGCCAGATCGCCCAGCTCGAGGAAAACCTTGGCCTGTCCCTGTTTGAGCGCTCGCAGCAGCGCATTCGTCTGACCACGGACGGGCGCACCTTCCTTGCCGAAACGCAGGCGTTTCTCACGCATGCGAAGCGCCTGGAGTCGCTGGCGCGACGGCTCGGGCGCGGCGACGAAGGCGGGCTGTGCATCGGCTATCTCGAGAACGCCATGCACTCGGGCGTGCTGCCCAACGCGCTGCGGCGGCTGCGGGGAGACAAGCCCGACGTGCATATCGCCCTCTACAACTACCGCTCGGCCGAGCAGCTCACGGGGCTGCGCCAGCGCAGCCTCGACATCGCGCTCGTCTGCGAGCCGCCGGCGGCCGACGACCCGGACCTCGAAGCCGCGCAAGTGCTGGATGACCCCATGCTGCTCGCGATTCCGGAGGGTCATCCGCTCGCGAGCGCGACGCACCTCACGCCCGAGGACCTCGCGGCGCAAAAGTGGATCGGCGTGATGCACGAAGAAGGCGCGCTGCGCCACGACAACTTCATCGCGGCATGCGCGAAGGCCGGCTTCACGCCCGACATCGCGATGGAGGCGACCGAGCCGCTGGCCGCGCTCGGTCTCGTCGCGGCCGGCCTCGGGCTCACCATGATCCAGCAAAGCCTGCGGCGCCAGGCACCGGCTGGGGTCGTGCTGCACGAGCTTGCGTGGTTCAGCTACCGCACCGCCCTGTGGGCCGCGTGGCACAAGGTCAATCTGAGGCCGCTGGTCGGGCATTTCCGCACGACGCTACTGGATTCAAGCCGGCCACAATACGCCGAAACCTGACGAAGGCACTTCGCACACCATTCGTGCCATTGCCGACGGTCGCCGATCTGAGTACGTGAGGCAGTTGCCTACCGCTTCGCCGCCATTCGCAAAAGGCGCACTTCTGATGGTTCGGCGGCGCTTACTGCGCCACAGTGCGTTGGTCCGCCGCCGCCATCCGTCCAAACCGCCCGCTGTTGAAGTCTTCTACCGCCTCGCGAATTTCTTCGGTCGTGTTCATGACAAACGGGCCATGCGCAACGACGGGTTCGTCGATGGGTTCGCCGCTCAACACCAGAACGATTGCATCGCTGATGGCGTCAAGCTCGACGTCGGTGCCTTCTTGTGCAAGCAGCACCAGTTGAGCGTCGCTGATGACTCGCTCGTCGCCGTTGACGCGGACCTGACCGCGCAGCACGACGAGCGCGAGCGTCCGGCCCGGCGGCAGCGTCAACGTTGCACCACGTCCTGCGTTGAGCCGCACATCCCAGACATCCATCGGCGTGAAGGTATGCGCCGGCCCCACCTTGCCTGCGAAGTTGCCGGCGATCACCCGCACGTGCCCTGCGCCTTCCGGCAGGTCGATCGACGGAATCTGGCTGGCCACGATGCTCTGATAGCCGGGTGCCGTCATCTTGTCCTTCGCGGGCAGATTGACCCAGAGTTGGACCATCTCGAGCGTTCCGCCTGCTTTCGCGAACGTGCGCGAGTGGAACTCTTCATGCAGAATGCCGGCGCCCGCCGTCATCCACTGCACGTCGCCGGGACCGATCTGGCCGCCGCTACCGGTTGAATCGAGATGCTCCAGTTCGCCCTCGTACACGATGGTCACGGTTTCGAAGCCACGGTGCGGATGCTGCCCAACACCCAGCCGGCGGTCCGTCGGCGAAAAGCTTTTCGGTCCCGCGTAGTCGAGCATCAGGAACGGGCTCAGGTGGCGGCCCATGGTGTGATGCGAGAACAGGGTGCGAACGGGAAAGCCGTCGCCGACCCAATGCGCGTTGGGGTTGCTGTAAGCGCCGAGAATCTTTTTCATCGTCAAATGTTCCTGTTGAACGGCCAGCGGCCGTGGTTGTATGGATACAGGGTAGTCGCGCGACGATGAGGGCGGTAGAGCGTGGAAGTTGTCCTCTGTGTCTCATGGGTAGAACAATGGACCGCGTTCAATGCAGCCGTTCCGGGCGGGCCAATCAGAATTTCGTCTGCAACCCGATGCGCGCCAGCGTCTGTGAACGGTTGCTTGCTGCCGCGCCGGGTTCAAGCAAGCCGTTGATCCATGCTTGCGTCGTTTCGGCATCGCCGCTCGCACGCTGATAGACGGCCTCGACGTATGCCATCGTCGTCTTCGAAAAGTGGTATTGCAGCGCTGCGGTGACCTGGTGAGCCTTGTTGTTCTCGAGCACCTCGTTTCCCTTCATGTACTGGTAGTCGAGTCCCGTCGACCAGACGCGTGAGATCGTCCAATATGCGCCCGCCTTGTAGACATCGATCTTTGCCCCGCTCGCCGTATTCTTTGTATTCGTGTACAGCAGCATGGCCAGCACGCTGCCGAACTGGTAATGCGCGCCGGCCCCAAAATTTTGGATTCCTTCATGACCGTTGCCGAGCTCGGGATATTTGGCGTCGATATACGCGATCCCGGCTGCAAGCGGGCCGTTCTCATAGTTCATTCCCGCGCTGATCGTCGAATTGGCGGAAAACGAACCTGCAATGCCGCCAAAACCGTACAGCGCGCCAAAACTGAATCCAGCGAAGGATGGGCTGCGATACTTGACCGCGTTCGCCACACGCGTCGCGCCGGCCAGGCGGTCAAAATCAAACGAGCCGGTCGGATTTTGCGGGATGCCGAGCGCGCTGAATGGTCCCTGGCGAAAATCATAGAGCCCGCCAAACAGGAACGCACCGTCGAAGAGACCGAGCGTCAACGTGTCGAACATGAAGTCGTACTGGTTGCCAAACGTAATGGCACCCAGCCGCTCATCGGACAGTCCCACGTATGACGTGCGATTGAAGATCTGGCCAGCGCCCGGAATGGTCGCGCCGCTGCTGAGATCGAACTGCGAAGTCAGATTGAATATGGCCTTCGTTCCACCGCCGAGATCCTCGTTTCCGCTGAACGTCAAAACGTTCGGCGCGAAGATCCCGCTGTCGAACTGCGTCACCGAGCCGCCATGCTGGTTGTTCACCCAGGTCACACCGCCATCGATCATGCCCTGCAATGTGACACTCCCCTGGGCGTACAGGTTGGCATGCAAGAATGCCGTGGTCAGGCAGACTGCCAGACCTGGCAGCGCGCCTTGTCTCTTCATGATGACCGATTCCCCGTCGTCGGCGATGGCCCGACCTTCGCCGGACATCGCAGATGCGCGCGGACGGGTACCGCAACCGGCCGCGCGCGTGTTACATCAGCTCTTGTCGTACGAGAACTGGATGCCGGCCGTGCCCCCGGTTTCAATGAACAGGTCAATGAATGCCGGGACGGTTTCGCTGCGCGCCCAGTCGCGTTGCAACTCGCAGAACAGTTGGGCGACGCTGATCATCTTGCCGCCTGCCTGTTCGATACGGCGCAACGCGGCTTCGTGCGCAGCGACCGACGTGCCGCCAACCGCATCGACGACCACATAGACCTCGTAGCCGGCCTTCAGCGCATCGAGCGCGGGGAACGTCAGGCAGGCTTCCGTCCAGAGCGCCGTCATGATCAGCTTCTTGCGGCCGGTTGCCTCGACAGCCTTGCGGAATTCGACGTCTTCCCACGAGTTGATGCTCGTGCGATCGTAGGTCGGATAGTCGTCAAGCGCGGCGCGCAGTTGCGGGATAGGCGGCTTGTTCAGGCCCGTCTTCACGTTGACCGTCGAATGGACGATGGGCAACTTGTAGGCGACTGCGGCCTTGGCGGCGCCCACAATGTTGTTGACCAGCAATTGGCGATCCATCGACGCGATGGAATTCACCTGGACCGGTTGGTAATCGATGACGATGAATGCTGCGTTCTGCGGGGTGAGCAGATGATCGTTCGCGGGGTCGCGAATGGGTTCGCTTGCCATGGTTGCCTCCAGAAACAGTGCAGGAAGTGAAAAGTGGGATCCCGAGGATCGATGCGGGTCGCATCGGATCTGCATGCGCTGTCAATCCTATGTGGGCAACAAGCTGGCTTCCAGTCCCCGAAAAATGCCGACTGTGTTCTATGGGATGAACAACGACGAACCCTGGCAACCTGATTGCCTTAAGATGTCTCGATTGTTCTGCCAAAGGAACAGTCATGGACGACCTGAACGACATCTTCTATTTCGTGAAAGTGGTCGAAAACCGCGGTTTCACGCAGGCGGGCCGGGCGCTCAACATGCCCAAGTCCAAGCTGAGCCGACGCGTCGCCGACCTTGAAGCCCGCTACGGCGTTCGCCTGCTCAACCGTTCCACACGGCATTTCTCGGTAACGGAGACGGGACAAGAGTTCTACGAGCGCTGCATCGCGGTGCTCGTGGAAGCCGATGCCGCCCGCGAGGTCATGGAGCGCAGGGTTTCGGAACCCCAGGGCGTGGTGCGCATGAGTTGCCCGACGACGCTGCTTGAATACCGCATCGGCGGTCTCGTGGCCGACTTCATGATGCAATACCCGAAGGTGCGGATCCTGCTCGATGCCACCAATCGCCGGGTCGATGTTCTCGGCGAAGGGTTCGATCTTGCGCTACGCGTGCGTTTCCCCCCGCTCGAAGACAGCGGACTCGTCATGCGTGTGCTCTCCGGAAGTCCGCAGCGCCTGGTTGCCGCTCCGGCGCTCGTGAAACAGCACGCGAGGATTGCGCATCCTGCGGATCTCGCCGGCATGCCCAGCCTCGATTGGGGACCGCAGCGCGATCACGCCTGGGATTTGGTGGGCCCGGACGGAGCCGAGGCGCGCCTGCCTCACGCACCTCGCTACATCACCGACGATATGACCGTGCTTCGCCAGGCCGCCCTGAAAGGCGTGGGCGTCGTGCAGTTGCCCTGCATGGTCGTCGAGAACGAGCTCGAAAACGGCACGCTGGTTGATGTGGTGCCAGGCTGGACGCCCAGGGGCGGACTGGTTCATGCCGTCTTCCCGTCTCGCAGGGGCCTCCTGCCAGCCGTGCGGCTGCTGATCGACTATTTCGCCACGAACATTCAGAAGGATGAGTGAGCGCCTTGCGCACCCGCCAGGGCGATTGCGTCTTCTTCATGGGCAAACCTTGCGCGGGTGAATCGGTTTTCGCCCGCTCGAGCGCTTACAGGCTTGCCCATGGAACACGGCATCAGGACGCTTCCGTGTTCTCGAAGAAATAGTCGGGCACGTCCGGGCCCCACAGATATAACGAATCCTCCGGCGGATGGTCGCCGCCGGGCCATTCGGTCCCGGCGCCCACGTAGTCGATATCGGCCGAATATTCCCAGTACGATCCCCACGGATCGCGCACGTACTGGAAGTAGTTCGACCCGAGCACATGACGCCCGACGCCCCAGCCCTGCTTGTACCCGGCGTGCGCCATCTGCATCTTGCCAAGCCCCACCTCGTCGACCGTGGGCACGTCCCACGCGCTGTGGTGCCAGCCCTTCGCGCTGCCCTGGGCAAACGCGACCATGTGATGATCGCTGCCATGCCTCGCATGGAGGAACGCGACGATGCCCTCGGAGCCATCGGAAAGCCGCAGGCCGAGTGCGCGCTCGTAGAAGGTGACGGCGCGCGATACGTCCGGCGTGAACATCAGCACGTGTGAGAGACGCGTCGGGCGGGCCTGCCCTGCTTGCGCCCTGAAGCTCGCTCCACGGAGTTGGGGCAGCTTCGCTTGCTGGCGCACGGCCGGCTTGCAGCCGGGCGAGGTCTTGATGCCAGGCCTCACCTGGAGCAAATTGCCGTCCGGATCCTCGAACCAGAAACCGTCCTGGGGCGCGAGCGCCGGCGCCGCAGCCTGCCGCCCTCCCGCGCCCAGGATCTGTTCGCGCAACGGCTCGAAGTCGTCGGCAAAGCCGTTGAACGACAGCCAGGCGAGCCGCTTGCGCGCACCCTGTCGAACCTTGGCCCAGACATGGTCGCTCGCCGAAGCGCGCAGCAAGAGCTGCTCTGCCTGGGTTTCAATCGCGAAGCCGAACGCGGATAGAAAGCGCCGCGCCTCGGCCAGGTCCGGCACCTCGAGCGCGAAGTGGTCGATGCTATGCACGCCAAACGCAGCGCGATCCGTTGCTGACGATGTCATGAATACCCTCCTTCACGCGCCGGCCGTTGCTGCGGCGGCCTGGGTCGCGCCCTGCATTTCCGTGCCAGGCGCCTTGCCGAGTATCTGCGAGAACACGCGCCGCAGCTCGCCCACGGGATCGTCGGCCAGCGTCTCGGAGCGCCACGCCACGAAGCGGTCGGGCCGCACCAGCAGGCAGCCATGATCCTCTATCTCGCGCTGTCTTGCCCAGTCGCCATAGGCGTCGAATGTCCCGGTGCCATGCGCAATGGACACCGCGCTCACATCGACGCCAAACTCCTCGCCTATCTGCTTTGCCGCGTCGATCCATGCCTCGCCGCCAGCGCCGGTGAGCACCGTGAACGCGCCGTGCCCGACCAGATCGAGCGTCGAGACGAGCTCGCGCTCACGCTGTATCCATGCGTGCGGGATCGAGGCGCCCGGCGTGGTCGTGGCGTGATAGTACAGCTCCGGGTCACGGCCCGGCGCGGGGAACGTCGCGCCGTCGCGCACGATCGCCGGCGACGTATAGCGCTGCCCCAGCTCGACGCCATGGCAATTGAATTGATAGTTCTGCAAATCGATGGCGACGGCCAGCGCCTTGCGGCGCGCGCGGCCGGTTGCGCCATCGGAATGCAGCTCGTCGAGCGACTTCCATCCGTCCGCGGCGCTCTGCCCTTCGGCGAAACCGAGCGCCTTCGCGATCGGCAGCATCTCGCCCACCGACTTGATGGCGCGCTTCACCACGCCCTCGGCAACCGGCTGGCGCTCGTCCGAGTAGGTCTGCAGCAGCGCGGGCGACGCCTGGCCCTTGACGATCATCGCCAGCTTCCACGCGAGATTGAAGCCGTCCTGGACCGAGGTGTTCGAGCCGAGCCCGTTGGCCGGCGGATGGCGGTGCGCCGCATCGCCCGCGATTGCGACGCGCCCCTTGACCATGGCGCGCGCGTGCATGCGGTTGATCGTCCACTTCGAGACGGCCTTCACGCGGATGGGCACGTCCGGGTCGCCGATGGTCGCGCGGGCGCGCGCGATCACGGCTTCTTCGCTGAGGTCCGGCTCGCCGTCCTTCGGGTTGTACATGAACAGCAGCACCCACTCGTTCCATGGCCGCACGCAGATCCACGTGCCGCTGCCCACCCAGTAGTCGCTGCCGGGCTGGCACATCCAGTACAGCACGCCGGGCCGATGCGCGGTGTACTTCGTGAGGTCCGCCTCGATCCAGCAATTGACCGCGCAGCCGAGGCCCATCTCGCCTTCCAGCTCGAAGCCGAGCTGCTTGACGACGAGGCTCTGTGCGCCATCCGCGCCCACGGCGTAGTCGGACACGATCTCGAACTCCTCGCCCGTGAGCCGGTCGACCACGCGCGAGTACACGGCTTCGTCGGTCTGGCGGATCGACACCAGCTCCGTGTTGAACAGCATCTTCGCGCCATACTCGCGCGCGGCCGTCAGGATGACGGGCTCGAGCAGATGCTGCGGCGCATTGCACATCTGCGAGGGACTCGCAGCCTCGTAATCGGACTTGCGCTTGATCCCCGTGCCCCACGTTTGAAGGCGCGCGAATTCGGTGCCGGCGAAGCTCGTCGCCCACACGTTGTTGCTCATCAGCTCGTGCGGGGTCGCCAGCGCGCGCACGCGGTCCTCGATGCCGAGATCGCGAAACACCTCTACGGTGCGCTGATTCGTAATGTGCGCGCGCGGCGAATGCGCGGTGCCCGGATAGCGCGTGATGGCCAGCACTTCAACGCCGTATTTCGCCAGCAACGCGGCGGTCGTCAGTCCGGCGGGACCGGCCCCCACCACGAATACGGGTACGCGAATCTGTCTCATGTCTGCTCCTGTGTCCTCTGCTCTTTCTGGGCCGCTCGTGGCCGCCCGTGCGATCTGGTGCGATCTGTTGCGATCCCTTGCTGTTGCGCCCGCGCGCTCAGCGCTGCGGGGCTTCGTCGCGCACGACGTTGCGCAGCACGCCAAGGCCTTCGATCTCGACCTCGCACACGTCGCCCGCGCGCATGATGAGCTTGGGCTCGCGGGCCCAGCCGATGCCGGCCGGCGTGCCGCTCACGATCACGTCGCCGGCTTCGAGCGTGATGGCTTCGCTGATCACGGCAATCAGGGTGGCCACATCGAACAACATGTCGTCGGTGTTGGCCGCCTGCACGACCTTGCCGTTCAGGCGCGTCTCCAGCTTGAGCCCCTTGCCGCCTGCCGGCACCTCGTCGGCGGTCACGAGCGCCGGTCCGAACGCGCCGGTGCCGTCGAAGTTCTTGCCGACCGTCCATTGCGGCGCCTTGAACTGGTACTCGCGCACGGAGCCGTCGTTGAATACCGAGTAGCCGGCCACGCAATCGAGCGCTTTCGACTGCGGAATGTGGCGGCCGCCGCTTTTCAGCACCACGGCCATCTCGCCTTCGAAGTCCAGCGAATCGGACACGAGCGGGCGGATCATCGGCGCGTCGTGCGCAATCAGGCTGCTATTGAAGCGCGGAAACAGGGTCGGATATGAGGGCTGCTCGTACGGGCTTTCCTTCGTATGATCCGCGTAGTTCAGACCCACGCAAATGATTTTCCCCGGCTGCGTGAGGGGCGGCAGCAGCGTGACGTCGCTGAGCTTGTATTGCGTGCCGGACGGCCGCTGCGCATTTGCCCAGGCAACCAGATCCACGCCTTGCGCCAGCAACCGCTCCAGCGTGGCATCGCCCAGCGACACGATCGCCGAGCCTTCGAGCAAGCCCAGCAGACGGGTCTTTCCATCGGGCGAAAAATTCACGTAATGCATGACGACTCCAGTTCAGTTCAGGTGAGGGGCGACGATTGGTGCGCCGCCGTTGGATACAAAAGTACAAAATATATATATTTTCGTCTTTGATCGTTAACCCTGAGTTCTGCATACATACGCGTTTCTGAATATAATCAAGCCCACATGCAGGAGAACCTTGTGGACATCACGCTCGAGAACGCAGACACCGGCGCATCGCGCACCATGGCATCGGTGCTGGCGGACGCCATTCTTCAGGACATCGTCACGGGTGCGCTGCCGCCCGGATCGAAGCTCAAGATCCGCGAGCTGGCTGACCGCTACCAGGCGGGCGTCATTCCGTTGCGCGAGGCCGTTTCGCGGCTCGCGATGAGCGGGTTCGTGGAGGCGGAGGACCAGCGCGGCTTCCGGGTCACGCAGGTTTCGCGCGAGGATCTCGAAGACGTGACTTCGGTGCGCCAGTGCATCGAGTCCGAGGCGTTGCGCGATGCCATCGAAAGCGGGAATCTCGAATGGGAAGGCGCCGTGCTCTCGGCGTTCCATCAGGTGAACAGCCTGCCGACGGTGATCGGCGACCCGCCGCGCATGAACCCGGCGTGGGAGCGCGCTCACGACCATTTCCACACCACGCTGCTCGCGGGGTGCCGCTCGAAATGGCTCAAGCATTTCGCGGCCACACTGCGCACCCAGACGGCGCGCTACCGCCATATGTCGTTGCGCAGCGTGCATGCGGTGGAGCGCAACGTTGCCAAGGAGCACGAAGATATTGTGAAGGCCGTGCTCGCGCGCGACCCGGATCTCGCCTGCCAACTGCTGAGCCAGCATTTCGCCGTCACGACCCATCTGGTGCTCGAGCGCTCGGCCGAGTCCCCCACGCCCCGCAAGAGCACGACGGCCACCGCCCGCAAGCGCCGCACGGCATCCTGAGCCCCGTATGACCGGGCGCTGCGGCGCCTGAAGCACCCGTACCCTGCCCCGTGCCCCCGGCGCTCGCCGGCGGCCTCTTTTTGCGCACGTGCATTCATCGCACCGGTGTGCGCGTGCTCCCTCGCATCCTCTCTCATCGACGTTCTTCGCCATCGCGGCGCGTAAGCCTTCGCTTGCGCGCCGCGATGCGCTGCACCCGGCGTGATCTCTGCATCGCCTCGATTCAGGCCTCTGCATACATCCCTATCACTTCAATAGTTTTTATCTTTTTGTATATTTTTATTTCTAACGTATATTCTTCGGCAGATCGGAGCCGACCTTCGGGACGCTCCATCCAACACCGAAAAACATACGGAGGAAGACGATGCATCACAGCTTGAAATGGGCTGGACGTGAGACGGCCGCACCCGTGACACAGCCGCCGGCTTGCGACGGCGAATACGATGTGATCGTGGTCGGCGCGGGCGGTGGCGGCCTGCCTGCCGCGCTCTTTGCGCGCTGGCTCGGGAACTCGGTGGCGCTGGTGGAGAAAGCCGAAGTCGTGGGCGGCACGGCGCGCAAGGCTGCGTTCTGGTACTGGGTGCCGAACAACCGGCCGATGCACGAAGCCGGCCTCGTCGACGACAAGGACGACTGCCTGCGCTATATGGCGCGGCTCGCGCGCCCCGAACGCTACCAGCCCGATGCGCCGCTGCTCGGCCTCGAACCCTGGGAATACGAAGCCTTCGAAGCCATCTACGAAAGCGCCTCGCCGGCCGCGCAGGCGCTTCATGAGCGCGGCGCGCTGCTCTACCGGCATTGCGCCGACGTCACCGACTACTGGGCCGAGATGCCGGAAAACAAGGCGCCGCGCGGCCGCGTGCTGCTACCCGCGGATGCGTGCGAGTCGATGTCCGATGGCGGCAAGGTCGCGGTCGAGTCGATGCAAGCCGCGGCGCTGCGTGACGGCGTGCAGATCATGACGGGCGTGCGCGTGCAGCGGGTCATGCGCAACGGCAAAAGCGAAGTCGCCGGCGTGCAAGCCACGCGTGCGAGCGGCGAGACGCTCACGCTCGGCGCGCGCAAGGCCGTGATCTTCGCAACCGGCGGCTTCACGCACGATCCCGCGCTGCGCGCGAATTTCCTGCATGCACCGTTCGTTGGAGGCTGCGCCGCACGCAGCAACGAAGGCGACTTCGTGCGCATCGCCAGCGCTGCCGGCGCCCAACTACGCAACATGAACTACGCATGGATGTGCCCGGTCGCGCTCGAACGCGTGGCGGCCGGCGGCGACGACTTCACCGGCACCTTCTCGGTGGGTGGGGACTCGATGCTGTGGGTGAACAAGACCGGACAGCGCGTCGTCAACGAGAAGCTCGCCTACAACGAAATCGCCCAGACGTTCTTCGAATGGGACCCGCAGCGCGCCGAGTATCCGAACTTCGTCCAGGTCGCCATCTGGGATCAACGCAGCCAGCAACATAGCGCGAGCACCGAGTATGGCCGGCTGATCCGTCCATCGGCAGGCAACGAGGCGTTCGAGTTGCGCGGCGAAACGCTCGATGAGCTAAGCGACGCGATTCGCGAGCGCTTGCAGAAGTACGCTCACCTGACTGGAAACGCCCAGCTCAGCGACGACTTCGCAACGAATCTGCGTGCATCGATCGCGCGCTTCAATACGTTCGCGCGCGAAGGCAAGGACCACGATTTCCGCCGCGGCGAGCGCCTGGTCGAGCGCATGTTCAACGGCCCGACAGGCGAGCCGCTCGAACACGGCAACCCGACCCTGTACCCGCTCTCCGACACGGGGCCCTACTACGCGGCATTGGTGGCCGGCGGCACGCTGGACACGAAGGGCGGGCCGCTGACCAACGCCAGCGCACAGGTGCTGGACGATCTTGGCGTGCCGATTCCGGGCCTCTACGGCGTGGGCAACTGCGTCGCCTCCGCCTCCGCGCGCGCCTACTGGGCCGGCGGCGGCACGCTGGGGCCAATCATCGCGTTCGCGTGGCGCGCGGCTCACGCGGCGCACGACGAAATCATCAAGCAGACCGCGCCTGCCGAAGCCGCCCTCGGCTGAGCGCGAGCCCGTATTACGACACCTTCGAGCCGTTCATATCACCCCGCCGCAGCGGCAATTGCCGGCCGCTGCGCATATCAAGGAGACACCCATGCAAATCCAGTCGATGACCGATGAGCAACGCAAGGCCGTGGCACTCGAATACTTCAAGCGCATGGATCGCGGCGACGAGATCCTGAGCCTCTTTGACGAGCACGCCCAGGTCTATTTTCCGAAGTGGGGCATCGCCAGCGGCCGCGCGGAGATCGCCAGGCTGTTCGACGACCTGCTCGGCATTCTTGCCGAAATCGGCCATGACGTGACGTATGCGAATTTCATCCAGCAGGGCGACCTCGTCGTGGTCGAAGCGACCTCGCACGGCCGGCTCAAAAGCGGCGAAACGTGGCGCGCGGGCACGTCCCACGCGGGACGCTGGTGCGATGTGTTCGAGATCCGCGACTTCAAGATCCAGCGCTGCCACATCTATCTCGACCCGGACTATGCCGGCGCCGACACGGCGCGCTACCCGTGGCTCGCGAAAGACAGCGTGCGCCGCTACTGATGCACGCGCGGGTCCGGTGTTTTCACTTAACGCGAAAGAACATGGAGCAAGGAGCACGATCATGAATCGATTCGAAGGCAGGACTGTCGTCATTACCGGCGCCGCTCGCGGCCAGGGCGCGGCCGAGGCGAAACGCTTTCATCGCGAAGGCGCGAACGTGGTATTGACCGACCTGCTCGTGGAAGACGGCGAGGCCCTCGCGCGCGAGCTTGGCGATCGCGCGGCCTTCGTCGAGCACGACGTCACCGACGAGGCGTCGTGGATACGCGTCTTCGAGCGCACCGCGAGTCTGTTCGGGCAATGCGACGTGCTCGTCAACAATGCGGGCATCTACCGGCCGGCGGCGCTCGGCGATACGACGGCGCAGTTGGCCGAGCAGCATTTTCGCGTCAACCAGCTTGGCACGCTGCTCGGCATGAAGCATGCGATCAAGCCCCTGAGCGCGAGCGGACGAGGGGCGATCGTCAATATATCGTCCGTTGCCGGGCTGCGCGGTTTCGCCAATGCCATTTCATACGGCAGCACCAAATGGGCCGTACGCGGCATGACCAAGGTCGCAGCGGCGGAACTGGCGCCGCACGGCATCCGCGTGAATTCGGTTCATCCGGGCTTTATCGCCACCGAGATGCTCAAGGAGAACCCGGACGAAACGAACCGGATTGGCGCCGAAGCCGCACCGCTGAAGCGTCACGGCACGCCCGACGAAGTGGCGGCTCTGGTCGCCTTCCTGTCGAGCGACGAGAGCGCGTTCATCACAGGGGCCGAGATCGCGATCGACGGCGGCTGGGCGATCTAACGGCGGCATGCGGACACCTGCGCATCGCGCGCCGGTGTCCGCCACCGCAACCCGCGAATCAAATCGTCTTATTTAATTAGTATTCCATATATTTAAATCCATTGACTTCTTGCAATTCGCGCAGACGAAGACGTAAGGGGAGACACTTCATGCTGCAAGATAGAAAGCGCGCGTGGCGCCTTGCCGGATGGGCGGCAGGCATGCTGATCTGCGGATCGGCGCACGCGCAAAGCCAGGTCACGCTGTTCGGCCTCATCGACGGCGGCCTGCTGTACACGAGCAAGACGCTCGATGCCACCACGGGCGCCAACGCCGGCAAGCAGTTCTCCATGATCGACGGCGGTTCGTCGTACTCGCAGTTCGGGATACTTGGCACCGAGGATCTCGGCGGCGGACTGCAAGCCAAATTCAAGCTCGAAAGCGGGATCAGCATTGCCAACGGAGCGCTCGCGCATTGCGACGGCAACCTGTTCGGCTGCGAGGCGTGGATCGCGCTCGACAACCGCTACGGCGAAGTGAAGGCCGGCCTGCAATTCTCGCCGTTCTTCCTCGCGCTCTACGCATCCGACCCACGCAACATGTCGTTCTTCGGCAGCGGCGGCGTCAATCTCGTCGACAACCTGCTAGGCACCAGCATTTTCAGTGCAAGCTCGGTCTCGTACACGAGCCCGGCGCTCTGGGGCCTGCAAGCGAGTCTCCTGTATTCGTTCGGCGGCAAACCCGGCGATTTCCAGGCGGGCCGCCAATACTCCGCCAGCGTCAAATATGAGTATGGCGGCCTGATGGTCAATGCCGCGATCTTCGACAGCAACAGCGGCAGCGCGAATCCCACGCCTACCCCGATCGACTTTGCCGCCGAGGGCCGCACGCTGGGCGCGGCGTTCAAGTTCGGCGCGGTCACGGTGAAGGCGTCGTTCGTCAACTACAAGGTCGCCGGCTCGTTCGACAACAACGTCTATGGCGGCGGCCTGTCGTGGTATGTCACGCCCGCGCTGGACCTCGACGGCGGCGTGTGGGTCACCAGCGACCGCAATCACACGGCCAATCATTCGCTGCTGGCCGCGCTGGGGGCGAGCTATTTCCTTTCGAAGCGGACCACGCTCTACGCGCAAGTCGCCTCCGTGGACAACCACGGCGCGATGAACACAGGCTTGTCGGTCAATGGGGCGCTCTATGGCGTATCCGGCAACACGGTGGGCGCCACGGTCGGCATCCGTCACTCGTTCTGATCAGGGAGAAATCGATTGAAATCCGCTTATCCGGCCATTTACACGGTTGCGCTCTGCATGGCCTTTCTCACAGTGGCAAGCGCAATCGACGCGCATGCGCAAGCCGCAAACGACAACTTGCCGATGGCGTCGCAATCCAGTGCAGCGAGCAACGCCGTAATTCCCCAGGACGCGAAGGCCGCGAAGGCTGCCAACCGCGCGCTGCGCAAAACCGTCATGCGCCAGCTTTCGCGCACGCGTGGGCTCGTTGCCGACGGCATCAACGTCACGGCTGCCGGCGGCGTCGTGACGCTGCTGGGCACGGTCCCCGACACCGACCAGATCGATCTGGCGGCCGATGTGGCGCGTGACATCGCGGGCGTACAGGCGGTACGCAACGGCCTGACGCTGCAGGCGAACGGAAAGTGAGCTCGCGAGCAGCGCCGCGACGACCCAATCCGGCGCCTCGATGAGGGCGAGCCGCCCGCTAGCGCTCGAACTCCGTCCCGCGCACCGCCTCGATCAGATGATCGACAAACGAGGCAATGCGCGCCGAAATCGCGGTATTGCGGTAGTAAACCGCATTGATCGGCTGCCGGACATCCTGGGTCTGGCGCGTGAAAAGCTGCACGAGCGCCCCCTCGCGCCGGTCGCGCGCCGTCATGAAGTCGGAAAGGCACACGATGCCGGCGCCTTCCAGAGCGAGCTGGCGCAACGTCTCGCCGCTCGACGACCAAATGGCCGGGGCGATGCGATACGGCTCGTTGTCCGGCCCCGATATCGGCCAGACGTTGAGCGCCTCCGGCTGATTGAACCCCAGCAGTGCATGCTTCGCGAGGTCCTCGACGCGCCTGGGGTGCCCATGGGCTTCCAGATACGCGGGGCTCGCGAGAATGCGCACGCGGCTGCGGCCCACGGGCTTGCTGTGCAGCGTGGAGTCCTTCAGCGCGCCGATCCGGATGGCCACGTCCGTGCGCCGCTCCAGCAAGTCGATGATCCCTTCGTTGCTATTGAGTTCCAGCTCGACCTGAGGATAGCGCTCCCGGTAACCCTGCACGAGCGGCACGATCACATGGAGCATGAACGGTGTGGCCGCATCCACGCGCAGCCGGCCCGATGGCCGCTCGCGGCGCGCGGCCATTTGCTCTTCCGCGCCCTCCACCGAAGCGATGATCGCCCGCGCGTCGTTCAGAAATGCCCGCCCCTCCTCGGTCAACTCCAGACGGCGTGTCGTGCGGCGCAACAGCGTGGTCTTGAGCTTCTCCTCCAGCCTTCCCAAGGTCCGGCTCGTAGCCGAAATCGTGAGGTCGAGCTGCTGCGCGGCGGCCGTGATGGAGCCGCTGTCGACCACGCTCACAAAGGCTTGCAGCTCATCTAACGTGATTTTCATTTTTGATTTCAAATCAAAACATATTCGTTTATAGGCTAGTTTTTAATCAAAAGTAAAGGGCGCACACTCCCATCTTCATCAAAACAGGACGGAGCAGACAGCATGAGTCACGCTCAATTATCGAAGCCGGATCAGTCGGATCAAGCCGGTAGTGCATGGCTTTCGTTGCTGGCGCTCGCCATGGGCGCGTTCAGCATCGGCACGACGGAATTTTCGCCGATGGGGTTGCTGCCCGTCATCGCCGAAGGCGTGCACGTTTCCATCCCGACCGCCGGCATGCTGATCACCACCTACGCGATTGGCGTGATGGTCGGCGCGCCGCTGATGACGCTCGCCTTTTCGCGCTGGTCGCGCAGAACGGCGCTCATCGCGCTCATGAGCATCTTCACCGTCGGCAACCTGCTCTCGGCGGTCTCGTCGAACTACACGACGCTCTTGCTCGCGCGCCTCGTCACGAGCCTCAATCACGGCGCGTTCTTCGGGCTCGGCTCGCTCGTCGCGGCGAGCGTCGTGCCCCGTCACAAGCAGGCCAGTGCGGTCGCCACCATGTTCATGGGGCTGACGATCGCGAACATTGGCGGCGTGCCCGCCGCGACGTGGCTCGGCCAGACCATCGGCTGGCGCATGTCGTTCGCCGCGACCGCGGCGCTCGGGGTCGTCACGATGCTGATCCTGCGCGTGGCGCTGCCGAAGGGCGAAGCCGGAAAGGTGCCGCACGTGCGCGGCGAGTTGAAGGTGCTCACCCGCCCCGTGGTGCTGATGGCGATGGCCACGACCGTGCTCGGCGCCGGCGCGATGTTCACGCTCTACACCTATATCGCGCCGACACTCGAACACCTCGCCGGCGCCTCGCCCGCCTTCGTGACGGCCATGCTCGTGCTCGTGGGCGTGGGCTTTTCGATTGGCAACGTGGCGGGCGGCCGGCTCGCGGACCGCTCGCTCAACGGCAGCCTGATCGTCTTCCTGATCCTGCTCGTCGCCATCATGCTCGCGTTCCCGCTGCTCGCGAAGCATCAGATCGGCACCGCGATTGCCGTCGTGGTCTGGGGCATCGCCACCTTCGCCGTCGTGCCGCCCCTGCAGATGCGCGTCATGCGTGCCGCTTCCGAAGCGCCAGGGCTGGCGTCCTCCGTCAACGTGGGCGCCTTCAATCTCGGCAATGCCGTGGGTGCGGCCGCGGGCGGCGCGGCGATTTCAGCGGGCTTCAGCTATGCCGCGGTGCCCATCGTCGGCGCCATGATCGCCGCTTCCGGTCTCGCGCTCGTATTCGTGCAAATGGCCTTGCAGCGCCAGCAGCCGCAGCACAGTTCGGCACACGATCTTCCACCGGGAAATATTTGATTCAGATTCAAATGTATTTCGCGTTTACTGCCGTTTTTCGCATAGATCGAAATCGGCACAATGACTCCATCGACCTCTCCTTTCCCTCACTGACACGGAGAACATCATGAGCAACATTCCCGCATTCGGCCTCGGAACCTTCCGCCTGCAAGGCCAGGTCGTCATCGACTCGGTGCGCAATGGCCTCGAAGTCGGCTACCGTGCGATCGACACCGCACAGATCTATGGCAACGAAGCCGAAGTGGGCGAAGCGATCGCCGCTTCGGGCGTCGCGCGCAAGGACCTGTTCCTGACCACGAAAATCTGGGTCGACCACTACTCGCGCGACAAGCTGATCCCGAGCCTCAAGGACAGCCTCAAGAAGCTGCGCACCGACGAAGTCGATCTCACGCTGATCCACTGGCCCGCGCCCAACAACGGCGTCCCGCTCGAGGAATTCATGAGCGCGCTCGCCGAAGCGAAGTCGCAAGGCCTCACGAAGCAGATCGGCGTTTCCAACTTCAACATCGAGTTGACGAAGCAGGCAATCGCCGTGGTCGGCAAGGAGCACATCGCGACCAACCAGATCGAGCTGAGCCCGTATCTGCAAAGCCGCAAGCTCGTGGGCTTCCTCCAGCAGGAAGGCATTCACGTCACGTCGTACATGACACTCGCCTACGGCAAGGTGCTCGGCGACCCGGTCATTCGCGCGATCGCGGAACGGCGCCACGCGACGCCGGCCCAGGTGGCGCTCGCCTGGGCGCTGCGCCTCGGCTACTCGGTGATTCCTTCGTCGACGAAGCGCGAAAACCTCGCGAGCAACCTGCTCGCCCAGACGCTCCAACTAACCGACGAAGACATGGCGGATATCGCCGCGCTCGAACGCAATGGTCGCGAAGTGAGCCCCGAGGGTCTCGCCGCGCAGTGGGACTGACGCGGGACTGAAGCGAGACTGAAGTCCCGAAACCGTTTTGAACGTTCGCGGCCTGCGCGCCGCGAACCCGAACAGGAACTATCCCGTGAAACATGATCCGCTTTTCCAGCCTCTCAAACTCGGCTCTCTGACGCTGCCCAACCGCATCGTGATGCCGCCGATGACGCGCTCGCGCGCGAGCCAGCCCGGCGACGAAGCCAACGACCTGATGGCCGAGTACTACGCGCAACGCGCCGACGCCGGACTCATCGTGAGCGAAGGCACCTATGTCGCGCCGCTCGGCAAGGGCTACGCGTGGACGCCCGGCATTCACACGTCCGGCCAGATCGAAGGCTGGCGCAAGGTGACGGATGCGGTTCATGCCAGCGGCGGCCGTATCTTCGCGCAGCTCTGGCACGTGGGCCGTCTGAGCCACACGAGCCTGCTCGGCGGCCAGCAACCGGTGTCGTCCTCGGCGCTTCAAGCCGGCGGCGTGAACGTGTTCATCGCCAGCGGCAACGACGGCGTGCCGGGATTTGTTCAGGCCTCCGAACCACGCGCACTAACCGTCGGCGAAATTCACGAAATCGTGAACCAGTACCGCACGGCGGCGCGCAATGCGATCGAAGCCGGTTTCGACGGTGTCGAGTTGCATGCTGCGAACGGCTATCTCGTCAATCAGTTCATCGATTCCAGCGCGAACACCCGCACCGACGAATATGGCGGCTCGCTCGAAAACCGCCTGCGCTTCCTCGACGAAGTCACGCGTGCGCTGATCGAAGGCACGGGCGACGCGCAGCGCGTGGGCATCCGTCTCGCACCGCTCACGACGCTGAACGGCTGCGAAGACGCCGACCCGGAAACGACCTATCTCGCAGCGGCCCAAAAGCTCGGGGAGATCGGCGTGGCCTACATTCATATCGCGGAAGCCGACTGGGACGACGCGCCCCACATGCCGCTCGAATTCAAGCGCAAGCTGCGCGCCGTTTATCCCGGCGTGCTGATCTACGCGGGCCGCTACACGGGTGAGCGCGCACGCGATGCCATCGACGCAGGCTGGGCGGATCTCATTGCGTTTGGCCGTCCGTTCGTGGCCAACCCCGATCTCGTGCAGCGTCTGCGCGCCGGTGCGCCGCTTGCGCAGCACCAGCGCGAAACGCTGTTCGGCGGCGGCGCGAAAGGCCTCACCGACTACCCTGTGCTCGACGGCACCGCGGCTGCCGCCTGAGCGGCGTGCATATGCACATCTGCGGCACCTCCGCGCGCCGCTAGTTCCGCTCCACCATTCGCGCCGGCCCTGCAATCCGGGCAGTCGCCGTGAGCGATCCGCCCGCTGGTTGTCGGCACGACAACCGCGAACTGGGCGACTTCGATGCTCCTGTACCGCGGCGATGGGTGGTGTTATCGTCCGTCCACCAGACGCGTTGACTTTGTCCCTCGACTAACCACGCAAGGAGCGAACATGGAGCATGAAAAAGCAACCGCGCAAGACGTCGTGCCCAATGTCGTGAACGTCGATACCGTGAAGGAAATCGAGCAGCTCAATGGAGACCATTGGGGCAGTGCGAGGAAGCCCTTGACGCCTGCCATGGACGCGATGCCCGGCCGGCTCGGTGCGAATGTCTCGCGCGTTCCTCCTGGCCGGACAGCGTGTCCATTTCACACTCATGCGCGAGCCGACGAAATATTCTATGTGCTCTCGGGGCGCGGGGTCTTCCGCTATGGAGAAACCATTCAGGAGATTCGCGCCGGTGACTGCATTTCGTGCCCGGCGGGAACAGGGATAGCCCATCAACTGGCCAATCCATTCGATGAGGACCTCGTGTACTTTGCTGTCGGGTTCAACGACCCTCATGAGGTCTGCACCTATCCCGACAGCGGCAAGGTCATGATTCGCAGCCTGCAAGCCATTGGGCGGCTGACCAAAGCGCCATACATGGACGGAGAAACGGGTGAGCCGAAGGTGTTCGAGCTCGCACGGCACGCGGCGCACGGGCGTTGAAGGCACACGCCCCGCACGAGCCGGGGTTTCAACCCGGGCAGGAATCGGACATCTCCAATGCGCCGCTCCCCGAATTGGACACTACAACTTGGCCGTTACAAGCGCCCGCCTGCTTGCACTATGCATCGAACGAGATCGCGAGTCGCGTCGTATCGGAAAGCTTGAATGACGACACCGTCGATTTCAGTCTCCCGGCCTGCTCCTCGAGCGAGCCCGCGGCCGCTGCCGCCTGCTCGACGAGCGCCGCATTCTGCTGCGTCACCTGGTCCATCTGGATGACGGCCTGATTGACCTGCTCGATACCGCGGCTTTGTTGTTCCGACGCGCTGGCGATCTCGCGGACGATTGCCGAAACGCGCTTGATGGCGCCCTTGATCTCGCTCATCGCGGTGCTGACTTCGCTCGCCTGCTGCGAGCCCGCCTCGACGGTCGCGACGGAAGAGGCAATCAGGTCCTTGATCTCCTTGGCCGCAGTGGCCGATCGTTGAGCGAGGCTTCGAACTTCGCTCGCGACCACAGCGAAGCCTCGCCCCTGTTCACCGGCGCGAGCGGCTTCGACTGCAGCATTGAGCGCGAGAATGTTCGTTTGAAACGCAATGCTCTCGATCACGCCCGTGATCTCGGAGATCTTGTTCGAACTGCCGGATAGCTTGTCGATCGTAGCCACCATCGCCTGCACGACGTCGCTGCCCATATCGGCGATGTCCGTCGCGTCGGCGGCAAGGCCGCTCGCTTCACGTGCACTGTCGGCGTTCTGCTTCACGGTCCCGGTCAGCTGCGTCATGCTCGAGGCGGTCTCCGTCAGCGACGCGGCTTGCTCCTCCGTGCGGGCGGACAGATCGAGGTTGCCGGCGGCGATGTCGCGCGTCGCCGAGGTCACCAGCTCGGTCGAGGAGCGGACGGACAACATCGTCTCTTCCATGCGTCTCATCCACTTGTCGAACGCAACGGCGGAGCGGCCAAACTCGTCCATGCGCCGCGGTGAAGACCGCGCCGACAAATCGAGCGTCACCGCGATGTCCTCGAACTTACTGGCGATGCGATACAAGCCGCCGCATACCACGGCCTGCAGATGGAGGCCGGCGTAGAGCGCGACAGCAAAGCCCACTGACGCGAGTGCAACCAGACTTGTCATCGCCCAGCGGTAAAACGGAGCGGCATGGGCATCAAGGTGCAATAGGCCGACTATTCCGATGAGTCCGACGGCCAGCATCAAAGTGGCAATGACGCCGAACGCGAACATGAACGTGAGTCTGATCGTGAGCGCAGATTTTGGCACTTCGTTTCCCTGGTGAATAAGCAAGACGCGGCGGCGTCATGAAGACGAAAGCGCGGCGAGCTGTGTGGCATTGACGGGCGCTTTTTGCGCGCAATGTCGCCGTGGCCGCAGCTTTGCGACTACACGCTGCCCCCTCGTTTACGGCCCGAGATCTGGCGTCGACAGGGGTGTTTACCCCCCAATCCCTGTTCACGCCGACCCGCGAATGCTTGCAAAACGATTAAAGACCTTAGGGCAAACAGGCACCGTACTGCAACAGCCCCCATGGCCGCGCCCAGCGCGTGTGCGAGCTTTTCCCCCTGCTCCTCGGCGGCCCCGAGCGTCAGGAGACGATCGAACAGGCCGCTGTGGCGGCCCGGCGCGGCCATGAACGCGCCGCTTCCGCCAATCGCCCGATGAAACTAGCCACGGGAGAGCGGCGACGCCATATGAAGCGAACAAGTCGCCGAACCGGCGGAGACACCGAAGATTGTGACGTTCTCCGGATCGCCGCCGAATTGCTCGATGTTCTCGCGCACCCACTTCAGCACGGCAACCTGGTCGAGGAAGCCGTAGTTGCCCGAAGCGTTATGACCGCTCTCGGCACCGAGTCCGGGAAGCGAAAGAAAGCCCTGCCTGCCCAGCCCGTAGTTGACCGTGACTACGACCGCGCCAAGCCTCGCGAGTGCGGAGCCGTCAAATAGCGGGCTGCCATTGGCATGACCGCTCCATGCGGAAGAACCGAAGATGAACACGCCGAGATGAAAGCAAACCATCACGGGCCGGCGCTCCGATTTGTGCCGCGCCGCGCTCCAAAGATTGAGCGTCAGACAGTCTTCGCTTTGCGCATGCTCGTCAGGCGAGTAGAGGGACTTCGCCGAAGGAAGATGCTGGATCGGCACGGCGGACAACGGGTCCGCTGCTCGCGTTCAGCTCCAACTCGGAGCCCGATGCGGCGGCCGCCAACGAAGGTCTCTAGTCGGTGCAGCGTAGCGCAAGCCGAGGAAGGCGGTGCATCCATTTCCTGCCTTGCCGTTCACGACGCCCTCTCGCGTTACTGCGATTTCGATCATTGCTTTGTCTCCGAAGAATGTACTGGCTCAATGGGTGTATTACCGCCCTGGTCATTGACCAGCCAATTGATTTGATGCGAGGAGACAAAATACCGGTGGTCGGCGAATTCCGGCGATGCAAGTTTTGCAGATCCGATATGCACCGGGTGAATGGCTAGACGGAAAGGCCTCTCGACACTTCCGATCAATCCATCGCACAAGGACATCGCGCGCGTGAAGGCGACGAAGATGCGCCGGTGGAGCTACGACGCGCAGATCGGGTGACGCAGGTTGCCGTGGGCGCAATCCATGACGTTGAAGCCACGCGGACCGGTCTGCCGCTTTCTTTTCCGGGGCGAAACGGCACGAAATGCTGCACGCAATCCGTGAGACCTCCCTGCCTGATTATTGCGGCGCAGCGAACACGCGCCTCGCTAGCGCCTTAAAAGCCGCTGTCGTCCAGTAAAACGCCCATCGCACACCCATGCTGCGCGCGCTCGCACACAAGCCATACACGCCTGTATTTGGCAGACGGGCAGAAATTCGCCAATCATTGTCGAACCTTCACTACTGGACGATGGCGATCATGGATCCGTCTCGAAGGCTGATATATCCGCTAAAACCTTTGCGCGAAGTCGATGCATAGAAATCGGCGCCAAGGTTTCGGCGACCCATCGTCTGGCGCGATATGCTCGGCTGCCTACAAGAAGGGGCTAAGCCTGCACGGACACAACTCTGTGCATACCGTAACTAGAATATGTGCCGCACCCCGACCGTTGCGCCAATAGACGTTCCCTGAACCCCATAGAACGCACCCGTGTAGGACACAGACAAACCGGTATTCGCGGCGCCGTGGTTATTGACTACGCCGACCTGCGCGTATAGCGTTGTCGATCCCGACAAAAAATAATATGTACCAACAGACGCTAGCAGTGAGTGATTCTTGGTATCGTTTCGATCGCTCATCACCCAGATACCGGCATTAATCTCCAGTTGCCGCAGCGCGGCGTAATCGAATCCGCCTCCATAGACATAGTTGTTGGCCGATCCAGCCACCTTGAAGTTGGCCACCACGGCCTTGGCGGTCAGCGATCCGAATCGGTATCCCGCACCCAGCATGCGACCTATGAATGCAACAGTGCTGGGAACCGGTGTGTTGACAGTACCACCACTGTTGCCATCAAAAATGGCCGCATTGACCATCAGTGTGCCATTGTCATATTTCAGGCTTGCAGCGTACTGTCGACCTGCCTGGAAATCACCTGGTTGCCCCCCAAGCGCTAGCATTACGCTGCCCTCGAATCCCGCAAGCTTGGGGGAGGTATAAGAGATCGCGTTTGAATTGTATACGCCCGTCAAGAACACGTTGTTGCCATAGAGGCTTTGTATATCTCCGAAATCCGCAAAACCACGCGCGTCGGAATCGTATACCGCATTCACGAATGGCGAGTATTGCACGCCCGCCTTGACCTCCCCATATTTTCCACCCAACGCGACCCAAGCCTGGCGACCGAAAAAGTTCCCAGTTGAGTTGTTGAAGCCGCCATTGGCTGGACCGAACCCGCTTTCAATTTTGAACTTCGCCTTTAGGCCACCACCCAAATCCTCCACCCCAGATAGCCCGAATAGCGACGGTGACAGCTCGCTATCCGCAAGGGCAAATGTTCGGCCAGCGTTTTGACCCGCTGCGTTTGGCGTCTTACTTGTGAACAAAAATCCTGCATCTACGATGCCGTAGAGCGTTACGCTACTTTGAGCATGACAAATGGCAGGAAAAATTCCAAGCAAAACGACCGATAAAATTGAACGTTTCATTTCTCACCTTCTCATGCTTGTATGATGCGACAAAGCCGTATCGTCGGCTTAGGGGATAGCCGATCCGCTGCGCACTTTATGGCGAATATTTCAAAGAAATTTATTTCAGATCCTCTGCAGAGATCTGTACAAAAAAATTCAATCTCGTCGCCTCGACGAAAGATCCTCTCTAAACGATGTGTAATTCACGAGTAGTATTCGGTGGGACAGGTCGTGACCCGCCAAAGCAGACTAACCAGGGCATATTTTCGAGCGCCTGCAGGATGAGAATCCACGACCTTTCCCGTGACCGGCCTCAGACTGCCTCCTGCTTCAATCTCCCATTTACCAAGCATAGTGCTATACTTTTCAAACGTAAAGTTTTGCGTTGAGAGTACTTACCCTGGCAATTAATCAATATGGAATCCATATTATTTTTCGTAAAGCAATATTGAACCGCTTGCCTGAGCAAGCAGGAGAGATAGAAGCCTGGACAACGAGCTATGGCTCCTGATCGAAACGCTACTACCGCGGCCCGCTCTTCGCGAAAGAACCGCTCTGGGCGCCCGCACGTGTCAGATCAGGCGGCATCGAATAGCATCCTGTTTGTGATGAAGGCAGACTGCAGCAGTACCACTTGCCAATCCAATTGGCTTCGCTTCGGACGCAATCGGCTGGCGACGCCTGAGCGACTGACAAAGCGCCGGCGCATGATGCGGGAGCTACTCACTGCGGCTCGACAAGTTGCGCGGCGTATCCCACTGCGGGATCACATTCCATTTTGGTTGGCTATGAAGGACAAACGGAGCGCCATCAAGATGTGCCCGGCGGGGGGTCTCGTTCACACACCCCATCGCCTGGTTCATGGTCGTCATTTTGCGTTCCGGAACACACGATGCCAAAGCGTAGCCGTTCTCGAGCGCGTCGGCTGGGTATCATGCAATCGTCAATCAAGGAGGCTTGCTTTTCGGATGTGATCGGCCAGTAGTCCGGGAATGCTTACCTGTGGGTAGTGTTTGCACGGGAGGAGGCCGATATCGAGGCCGGCTCGTTGAGCAAGTTGCACGTTGCCAAAGAAGAGACGAACCTCAAACAGACCACCGATAGTCCAGGTAATGGGTTTCCCGGCCAGGGTCCCGGGATCATATGGCTCGTGCTTTGGGCCTGCGACGTAACGACGTATCCACGTTGGATAGTTTCTCGCAAGGCGTTGATGAAAGTGTTCTCCAATTGCTCTCCATGCCGCTGGATCTTCGTTCATCATATTCTCGAACAGGCTCGCGCAGGTTGCAGCGATCCCCGAGTCATCCATTGCAGCAAGTTTGACGATCTCCGCGTCTCTATCATCCCCTGGAAGCGCTGCCTCGTGAACAACTGCACGGCGCACAAATTTCGGGTACACAGAAACCAGATCAAGTGCAGCAAGACCCGCTGAGCTGCACCCATAGATCACAGCATCCTCTATCGCCAGCGCAGAAAGAAGATTTGCCACCTGGTGGCCTAGAGACACCATCGAAACATCGACATTCACGCCCGCTACACTCCGAGAAAATCCAGGCGTGTCAAATGTAGTCACTGTGAAGTCGCTCGCCAGATTTTCGGCGACTTTATCGAAGGATCCGCAATCCCCCTCTCCCGAGGGAATGAGCACAACATGCGGTCCATTGCCCCGACGCTCGACGTACCAGACGATTTCACCTCGCGCGCCCTCCGTCCGGAGTGTGTCACAGGTAACTTTCTTCATAGCTGCAAGGTCTCCTTAATATTTGATTCGCTCTCGAACCACGCTTCCATTAACATGCCGCGTCTGCCGAAATCCGGCGCCAAGATACGCGCGCCGTTTTCTGCCAAAATTCACGTCGATCCTGCGGCCACGTCATTCCGATTTGCGGATTAAAGTACAACGTCGAAACTCACATCCGGTCCGACAGGCACAATTCCGTTCGGGTTCAGCCACGGATGACTACCGTAGTAATGACCCTTGATGTGCTTGAAGTCGATCGTAGGTCGAATTTTTGGGTGCCTGGCCAAAAGGTGAGTGTGTGCCCACAAGCGGGGATAGTCCCTGAGTGGCCGACGGTTACATTTGAAGTGACCAAAATAAACAGCATCGAAACGAACTAGCGTTGTGAAAAGCCGAATGTCTGCCTCTGTCAACGCGTCGCCAGCCACGTATTCCCGGTCCTGAAGCCGTGTTTCGAGCCAATCCAGAGTTTCAAAAACCTCAGCGACAGCCATCTCGTAGGCGTTCTGCTGCGTGGCAAATCCGGCTCGATATACACCGTTATTAAGGCCTTCATACACGCGCGCGTTTATCGCATCGATCTCTTCCCGCAAGGCCATCGGATAGTAGTCGCCCGGCAGCGCTCCGAGATTATCAAACGCACTATTAAACATACGCATGATCTCGGACGATTCGTTCGACACGATCGTCCCTTCGACCTTATCCCAAAGGACTGGCACACTCACGCGCGACGTGCAATCTGGATCGGCCAAGGTATAAAGTTCGTGAAGCCTGGTGGCATTGTTGACGATGTCCGGGACGACGCCGATCCCGGACTCGAAAGTCCAGCCATCAGCCCCCATGTGCCAGTGAGCCACCGAAAGGCCAATCATATTCTCAAGACCTTTCAGGTTCCGCATGACCAGGGCGCGATGAGCCCACGGGCACGCGAGCGACACGTAGAGGTGGTATCGATCCGCCGCCGCCTGAAAGCCTCTTTCGTTGCCGCGTGATGAACCATCCGGCGTGACCCAGCGCCTGAAAACCGATGGCTTTCGTTGCAGGGTCCCATTGGAAAGTGCGGTTTCGATGCCGGTCCGGTGCCACTGTCCGTCGATTAGCTCACCCATGTCTCGTCCCTCTGTTCGCACTTCTGCGAATGATTGGAGCGACTTCGGTTCCCAGGAGCTCGATCGAGCGCAGCATGCTCTCGCTTTCGAGCGACGCGGAACTCATCTGAAACGTCAGTCGCGAAATGCCACCAAGTGCATGGCTGGCATGCAATACCTTGGCCGCCACGGTCTCAGGATCGCCCACAAGAAGTGGGCCATTTCGCCCACACATTGCCTCGAACTGAGCGCGCGTTGTCGGCGGCCAACCACGCTCGCGCCCAAGTTCGGTGAACATATACGACCACCCCGGAAAGAAGGCGTTTTTTGCGGCTTCCGTCGTTTCCCCCACAAAGCCGATAGCGTGGATGCCAACCTTCAGGGCAGCCGGGGAATGTCCTGCCTGAATTCCGGCTTGGCGATAAAGGTCAATGAGCGGCCGAAAGCGCCTGAAGTCACCACCAATGACGGCCACCATAAGCGGGAGCCCGAGCATACCGGCACGCACAAATGATTGCGGCGTGCCCCCGGCCCCCATCCATATCGGCAAACGAGGTTGGTGTGGACGCGGGAATACTCCGACTCCATCAAGCGCCGGACGGAATCGCCCCGTCCATTTCACATGCGTGGATTCCTGCAACTTCAGAAGCAGTTCCAGTTTCTCGCCAAACAACGCGTCGTAATCCTCAAGCTGGAAGCCGAAGAGCGGATAGGCTTCAACGAATGACCCTCTACCGACCGTGATTTCCGCGCGCCCCCTGGAAATGAGATCGATCGTTGCGAACTCCTGGAAGACCCGGACAGGATCGCTGGCGCCCAACACAGTAACCGCGCTGGCGAGGCGAATGTTCCTGGTTCTTGCTGCCGCGGCAGCGAGAATTACAGCCGGGGCAGCGTCAAGGAATTCCTTACGGTGATGCTCTCCGATACCAAAGATATCGAGTCCCACGCGATCCGCCGCTTCCACCTCCTCAATCAGCGCTTCCATCCGATCGGCTGGGGACGGTTGGCGTTCCCCGCCGGCCTCGGGAAAAATTGCCGCGAAACTATCGATGCCGATTTCCATTGCTGCTCGCTTTACAGATGTTATGCACGCTGCGCGGTGCGATCAAAAAACCTATGAACGGCCACGGCTGTCCCACAGCGGCGAAATTATGAGAATTTCTGTGCATTGGCTGGGCCTTCGTGGTTGAGGGATAACCATCAAGCCATGATTGCCGCAATCTCGGCGCGCGCCCGGGTTATAGCGACGTCTCTACTTCCTGAACCGAACGCGAGTCCCTCAACTCTCACAAACGTTACGTTATGCAGCCCGAGGAATGACAACACATCTTGCAGGTAACTTTCGTGGTGTTCGAATGCGGCAGTTGGAGATCCAGATTGATAGTTGTTGCAGCGCGTCAAAGCAACGATAATGCTTTTGCCGGGGGGGAGAAGCGCCTTGAGTTTTCCGGTCTCGCTGTACTCAAAAGTCCGGCCACGCACCAGAATGCGATCAATCCACGCCTTCAAGTGCGGCGATACACTGAAATTGTGCATCGGCGTGCCGATCACGACGATATCTGCTTCGGATACCTCATCAACGTGTGCATTCCCGGTATCGGACTGTGTAGCAAGCTGCGGTTGCCCTATGTCCTGCCCCTGCCGCGCCGCGAGGTATGCACCGGATAGATGCAGAGCCGGGTCATTCGCAAGATCGCGGTACCGCACCCGGATGCCCGGATACAGCACGGATTGGCGTTCAACGATCTCCGAGGAAAGAATACGGCTGGCAGAAAAGGCGCCAAGATTACTGGAATCGAGATGCAAGAGTTTCATTGCAACGGCCTCAGCGGATGCTTATTCGATGGCGATGCGTCAAGAGCGAGAAAACCATCAACTCGCGGTAACGGTAATGTCGCATGCTTGTGCCGCTACTGAATAGCCGGTATTTTTCGATAGCTTTCATCGGTCAAGCGGATAGAGCTATCGCGCCAATGCCGACTGGGAAAGACATCTCACTCTGAAGGACCGAACACCAGGGCCGGTATGTCGTGCGGTGGCCCAAGGATTACGCGCGGCGGCCGCCTTCGATCAGTAAGCGCGTCGCGCAACGATCGCGCAGGCTGGAAGCGGCCTGCTTCATGCGTCACGCGCTGAGTTCTGCAACCGTTCAGCTGCTATCGATGCTGCGTCGTTGGATCGGGAAGGTGGTCAACGACGCGACGCGCGAGGTCGAATCAATTGCATTGGATCCCAATGGGAGACTCCGCGAATTCGCATCAGCTGTGAAAACGGTCGCACTTGACGCAGCGTTGCCCGATACTCCGGCACGCGTGCATTGGAAGTCGACGCTGTTGCCTTCCCTGGGTCCAGCCTTGACGGACGTGCGAGGCTATGGCGCGCCGGAGGTGGCCACGACCTCCACCCGCGTGCTGGCGTTGTGTGAGCAGACCGCTCGGTGGCTCGCCAACAGGGCGCGAGATCGCTGGAATTGCGCGCGGCGTTAAGCCTGGCCCGGATGTGGCAGTGCGAGGGCAAAATCACGGAGGCCCAGGCGGATGAGGTGCCGTGCCATAGCGGCTCGAAGAACGCGGACCGCGCTGTCATGGACATAGGCATATTCCTCACGCGCGTTGAAGCCACGCAAACCGGTCTGCCCCTTTCTTTTCGCGAGTCGAGGCGAACCGATACGAAATGCTGCACCGCAATCCAGGAGACCCTGCTACCCGGATATTGCGGCGCAGCGAACACGCGCCTCGATAACGCCTCAAAAAACCGCTGTCGCCCGGTAAAACGCCCATCGCGCACCCATGCTGCGCGCGCTCGCGCACAAGCCATACACGCTTGTATTTGGCAGACGGGCAGAAATTCGCCAATAATTGCCGAACCTCCACTACTGGACGATGGCGATCATGGATTACAGTCCCGAAGCCATCCGCACAGTCGCGCTTGTCGGCCACGCCGGTTGCGGCAAGACCTCGCTCGCCGAAGCGCTGCTGCATCAGGGCGGCGCGCTGCACGCACCCGGCAGCGTGAGCCGCGGCACCGCCCTGTGCGATTTCGACCCGCTCGAGCGCAAGTACCATCACTCGCTCAGTTCCGCGGTCGCGCATGTCGACTACCAGGACACGCGCATTTATCTGCTCGATACGCCGGGCTACCCCGACTTCGCGGGCATGTCGATCAGCGCGCTGGAAGCCGTGGAAACGGCGGCCATCGTGATCGACGCGCGCACCGGCATCGAAATGACCACCAGCCGCATGATGGCCTGGGCGCAGCAGCGCAAGCTGTGCCGCATGATCGTCGTGAACGGCATCGACGGCGAAAAGGTCGATCTTCCCGGCCTGCTCGCGCAGATCCAGGAGATGTTCGGCAAGCAGTGCCTGCCCATCAATCTGCCCGCGAAGGGCGGCACCGATGTGGTGGACTGCTTCTTCAATCCTGCGGGCGAGGCCGATTTTTATTCGGTGGAGGCGGCGCACAATGCGCTCGTCGACCAGGTCATCGAATTGGACCCCGAATTAATGGAGCTGTATCTGGAGCAGGGTGAAGCCATCCGCCCGGAGCAGCTGCACGAGCCCTTCGAGCGCGCGCTGCGCGAGGGGCATCTGGTGCCCGTCTGCTTCGCATCGGCGGCAACGGGAGCGGGCATTACGCAATTGCTCGACGTGTTCGTGCGGCTCTTGCCCAATGTCACCGAAGGCAACCCGCCGCTCTTCTATCGCGAGACCGAGGGCAAGGCCACGCCCGTGCGCGCGGAGCCGGACCCCAACAAGCACGTGCTCGCGCACGTCTTCAAGATCGTGGTGGACCCGTACATCGGCAAGGTGGCCGTGTTCCGCATCCATCAGGGCACGGTCTCGCGCGACAGCCAGCTCTATATCGGCAACGGGCGCCAGCCGTTCAAGGTCGCGCATCTGTTGATGCTGCAGGGCAAGGACCACACGGAGATCCTGCGCGCCGGCCCCGGCAATATCTGCGCGGTGGCGAAAGCCGACGACATCAGCTTCGACGACGTGCTGCACGACGCCCCCGAGGACGGCAATATCCACCTCACCCCGTGCGAGTTTCCCAATCCGATCTATGGCCTCGCCATCGAGCCGGCGCGGCGCGGCAACGAGCAGCGCCTCTGGGAAGTGCTGCAAAAGCTCGCCGCCGAGGACCCGTGTCTCCTGATCGAGCATCCCGTGGGCACCAACGAGACCGTCGTGCACGGGCTGGGCGAGCTGCATCTGCGCTATATGCTCGAGCGGCTCACCGACCAGCACAAGCTCGAAGTCATCACGCGGCCGCCCACCATCGCGTGGCGCGAGACCATCGGCGGCAAGGCGGAAGGCCATTGCCGCCACAAGAAGCAGACGGGCGGCGCGGGCCAGTTCGGCGAAGTCATGCTGCGCGTGGAGCCGCTGCCGCGCGGCGCGGGATTCGAGTTCGTCGATGCGGTCAAGGGCGGCGCGATCCCCTCGCAATTCATTCCCGCCGTCGAGAAAGGCATTCAGCAGGTGATCGAAAGCGGGCCGCTCGCGGGCTTCCCGATGCAGGACGTGCGCGTGATCGTGTACGACGGCAAGAGCCATCCGGTCGACTCGAAGGAAGTGGCGTTCGTCACGGCCGGGCGCAAGGCCTTCATCGATGCGGTGCTCAAGGCGCAGCCCATCGTGCTCGAACCGATCGTCGACATCGAGGTGATGACGCCCGAAGCGGCCATGGGCGACATCATCGGCGACCTCTCCTCGCGGCGCGGCCAGGTGCACGGCACGCGCACGGCGAGCGGCAACGCGATGGTGATTGCGGGCAAGGTGCCGCTCGCCGAGCTCAACGACTACCAGTCGCGCCTGAATTCCCTGGCGGGCGGGCACGGCAACTACAGCATCCAGCTAAGCCACTACGATCCCGTGCCGCCCGCGCAGCAGGACAAGCTCGCGGCCCAGCACCGGGCGCGCGGCGAAAGCGCGGAATAAGTCTCGCGGGCGGGGTGCTGCGGATGCGTTCGCTTTCCCGCCGCGCGCGATCAGAACGCCATCGTGGCCGTCGCTTGCACGGTCGCCGTGCTCTTGAGGCGATTGGTGCTGGCGAGGGTGGGCACCCAGCGCAGGCTCGCGGAAAGCGGATGCTTGCCGTTGATCTTCGTGTCGTAGGTGATGATCGGGCCCATGGCGAAATCGCGCCCGACAAAGCCATCGAGCTTGTCCGCGGTCGGGCCGCTGTCGTTGCCGAGCTGTTGAACCGTGCCCATCACGAGGCCCACGCCAAAGCCATTGGCGAACTTCTTGAGGCCCATGACATCGAGCGTCAGCAACGGCGCGTTCTGGTAATCGGTTGCGGAATTGCGCGTATAGAACTGAAGCCCAAGCACGGCGTCGAATTCGAGCCCGTATTTGGGCACGAGCTTCGTGTACGCAACCTGCGGCACGAAGGTCCAGTTATTCAGGCTGGCGTTGGCGAGATCATGGGGATTGTATTGGCCCGTGGGCGCCCAGAAGTTGAAGCTCAACGCAATGTGGTCGGTCTGGCTGAAATGGTAGCCGGCGACGATCGGCGTGAAATACATGTCATAGAGGTTCGAGACCCGGTCGCTCGTGGAGCTCGTCACGCGCCCCACGGAGAAGGTGCCTGTGACCTCTTCCCACACATAGGGCAGCGTGAAGGCCGACGCAAAATCCCAGCCGCCGATGCCACCCCAGACGTGCTCGACCGTTGCAAGCGTGAGCGCGAGCTTGCCTTCGGCGCCAAGCGACGCTTTACCGGCAATCGGCACGCTGCGGCTCGCGCCGATCGACCCGTCGAGATAAACCTGTTGCAGGCTGACGATAGTCATCGGGTCCGGCGGCACGATGCCGATGCCCGATAGCACACTCGTGCCGGCCACGGGCCGCCCGAGCGCGCCCTCCGTCGCCCCGGCCACACCCGGCCCGAACACGAAGGCGGCAGCGAGGCTGGTGGCGGCGTAAACCTTGAGGCAGTTTCCAACGCGCTTCGGACTGGTCATAGGTGCGTTTATTCTTGAGAAGAGCAACTTATTTATTAAGGGTTTTTATTTCGCCCGGCTGAAACTGCGGCAATTATTAGACAATGAAAGCCATAGTTTTTCAAACAAAACAGTCATTAAGCATAAATTCGAGATTATTTGACGGAGCCGTCGGGATGTGCCGGAAGGACAGGGCGGTCGTTATTCGTGTGTGCGAAACCCGCTAAAAGAATGAGCAGGGATATAAGACTTTCCGCGGCCAATCGCATCGCCGAATACGGCGCTCAGAGCGGTTTGTGGCATTGACCTAAAACCAACCTGCCTGGCCACCCTGGCAGGTATCGATCGAACCCAGCGAGCCCCTACTCTTCTGCCACTAGATTATTCCCCGCCGCTGCCGGGGCTCGATCGTCGCCATCGCAAGCCCCGCCGCAGCGAACGCGCACGCGGCGGAGACGAGCGCGACGGCGCGCAGCGCGTCGGTGATGGCATCGGCTTGCGCGCGCGCCACGGCTGTCTGGCGCGGCGTGTGGGCGGCGCCCGATGCCGTCCCGGCCTGCTCATCCGGCTCCAGCAACGGCGCCGTCTGGCGAGCGTCCTGCGGCACGTGCAGCGCGTCGAGGCGCGCCGCTAGCGACGCCTGGTGCGACCACACGAACACGATGCCGAGCACCGCGATCGCCAGCAGGCTCGCCACGCGAGCAACCGCGTTGTTGATGCCGGACGCGACGCCTGTGCGCTCGCCCGGCACGGAGCCCATCACGGTCGTGGTCAGCGGCGCGACGGTGATCGTCATGCCGAGCCCGAGCACGGTGAGCGCCGGGAAGAATCCGCTCCAATAGCTGCCGCGCGCGAGCGGCAGCGCCAGCAGCGCGAAGCCGATTCCGGCGACCGCCGGGCCCACCGTTAGCAGCGCGCGCGAACCGAAGCGGCTTGTCAGGCCGCCGGTAAAGCGCGAGAGCAACCCGATAATGACGGGCACGGGCAGCAGCGCCCCACCCGCTTCGGTTGCGGTGTACCCATGCGCGCGGATCAGCGTGAACGGCAGGAAAAAGAACGCCCCGCCGAGGCCGAAATAAAGCAGCAGCGTAACGAGATTAGCGCCCGTGAAATCGCGCGAGTGGAACACGTCGAGCGGCACCATCGGGTTGCGGCTATGCGCTTCGATCATCACGAATACGGCGAGCACGAGCACGCCGGCGCCGATCGCACCCAGGACGAACGGATGCGCGAAGCCGCGCGCCGACGCCTCGGTCAGGCCGAAGGTGAGCGCCGCGAGCCCCGCTGCCGCGCTCAGCGCGCCGGGCCAGTCGAGCTGTTCGGGCGCATCGGGCTTGTGGCTGTTGGGCACCGACGCGATGGCGAGCGCGATCGTCACCGCTGCGAGCGGGACGTTCAGGAAGAAGATGGCGCGCCACGACAACGCGTCGACGAGCCAGCCGCCCGCCACCGGCCCCACCGCCGACGTGATCGCCCCCACGCCCGCCCAGGTGCCGATCGCGCGGCCGCGCGTCTCATCGTCGAACACCGCGCCGATGATCGCGAGACTGCTGGGCACGAGCATTGCCGCGCCGATGCCCTGCACCGCACGCGCGCCGATCAGCGCCCCCGCATTCGGCGCGAACCCGCAAGCGGCGGACGCGAGCGTAAAGAGCGCGATGCCCGCGATGAACACCGTGCGGCGGCCCAGCTTGTCGCCCATCGATCCGCCAACGAGCACGAGCGAGCCGAGAAACAGCAGATACGCGTTGACGACCCACTGCATGGCTGCGACGCTCGCGCCGAGCTCGCTCTGAATGGACGGCAGCGCGACATTGACGACCGAGCCGTCGATGAACGCCATGCTCGAGCCGAGGATCGTCGCGGCGAGCGCGAGACGCCTGCGCCGGCATGGGCGATCGACCGCGGTGGGCTGCGTGCGGATGACGAGCGCGTCGCATGGGCTCGCCTGCGCGCCAACGACGTGCGCGGCCTTCGGCTCGCTATCGGGAAGATCCGGGTTGGCCAAGTTCGCTCCGCCACGGATGGAAATCGACGTTACGGTGCTCAGTCGATCGGTGGACAGTCGATATTAAACAGGGAGTTGCATGGATTGGCCAGCTTTCAAGCGGATTTCAGCCATCATGCAGATACAGTGGGCTTTATTTGTTGCCGTCCGCAGATACGGTATCGTGAGCGCCTGCGCCGTTGCACAGCCCCCACGATCTCCATCGAAGATGTCCCAGACGATCCCACTCCATAGCGATCCTGCTTTCTATCAGCTCCTTGCCGACAGCTACGCGCGCCTGCTTGGCCGTCCGCTGGTGCCGCAGGCCATGCCTCTCGCCGAATCGACCGAATGGCTCTATGAGCATGCTCCGTTCGCGGTACTCGCGCACAACACCGATCCCGACCCGGTCTTCATTTACGGCAACAAAGCTGCGCAGCGCCGCTTCGGATATAGCTGGGATGAAATCACCCGACTGCCCTCCCGGCTCTCGGCCGAGGCGCCGGATCGCGAGGAGCGGCGGCAATTTCTCGCCCGCGTGCAGCGGCTCGGCTACGAGGCGGGCTACAAGGGCGTGCGTATCACGAAGTCGGGTCAGCGCTTCATGATCGAGGAAGCCACGCTGTGGCAGCTCCTTGACGCGGGCGGCACACTGCACGGCCAGGCCGTTGTCATCCCGCGCACGCGCGAACTCTGAGCCGTTCACCGGAACGCGCGCCACACCGCGAACGCGTTACCGTTGCGGGACGCCGTCGCGCCACTCGCCCCAATGCTTGACGATGTCCTGCACGAGCGGATTGCCCGCAAGGAACAGATTGTCGATCGCGATCGTGAAGCCGCCCTGCGACGCGTAGTTGAGCAGATTATCGGCGCTCGACTGGCCCGCGTACGGCCGGTCGAAGTCCGAGCCGGCGCGCAGCACCGCGACGCGGTTCAGGTCGACGCGATGCGCGCTCGCGGCGCGCGTGAGCGCCTCGAAGGTGGCGTTGTCTTCCTGCTGCGTGGTGCAATAGGTGCCCTTGCCGTCGGTCATGATCTTGGTCCATTGGCGCGCGCGCTCGCCGATGTCGGTGCCCGACCACCAGGTGTCGCCGGCCAGGGTATCGCACTGGATCACGGTTGGAGGACGATTCGCGGGCGCGTAGTTGTATTTGGCGCGGGCCGCCTGCGCCTGGGCGTTGTCGCTCAGCGTTACGTTGCGCGAGAGCGCGAAGGCCGCGTTCGACAGCGCCGGATTGAGCTGGAACACTTCGGTGCGGTAGTCGAGCGGCGGCTTTTGGGTCGGGCCCGTCGTATTGATGCCGAGATAGCCGGTGTTCCAGCCCGGTGGAATTTCGCGGCCGTCGATTTCCCACTGGATGCCGAAGTCGACGAGCCAGTTTGCCCAGGCGGCGGAACCGACGGTGCCTTGAAGCGGGTCGATGCCGGCGATGCCTGCCACCATGAAGTAGGTATGGCGCAGGTCGAAGCGCGGTGAGAATGTGAGCGCCATGATCGATGCGGCGGCATTCGCGTGGCCCATGCCGGTTGTCATCACGCAGATGTCCTGGCGGTTGCAGTGGACAGTTGGGTAGTCAGGGGACAAGCCCGCTACGGTGATGTCCTGCCATGGGCCCAGGTGGTCGAGCCAGACCTGGCCCTCCGGGCCGAACATCGAAATGATCATCACTTTGATTGGACGGCCGTGGGGTGTGGCTTCGTCTTGTGCGAAGGTGTCTGTCGCATGCGTTAGCGCTGGGGCAAGAGCTGTGCCCGCCGTCAGCAATGATGAAATCATTATGCGAATTGCACGATTTGGCATGAGAGGGTCCGCCTTTCATGTGAATGTGTTTGGGGATTGTAGTGGGTGGTCGCTATTTTTGCGTGCCGCTCGTGCTTTGGACTTAACTTGTTTTCATGGTGACCCATGCTTTGGCCTTAACTTGTTTTCGCGGCGGGCCGCAGGCGTTGCCCCTGTGCGGGGCGGCACCTACTTTTCTTTGCAGCCGCAAAGAAAAGTAGGCAAAAGAAAGCGGCTCACACCGCCAGTGTGACGCAGTCCCCCACTGCCCTGTATATCGGAGCGGCTCCGGAGCATCCGTCTCCTCGCACACTCCGCCTTAGTGACAAAGGACTCATCCTTCCCGCCACGCGCTACGCGCGGGCGGAAGGGTATGCAAGGAAAACCGCGCGGGCTGGCCGGCGATTGCGCTAGGGGTGCCACCCGGTAAATGCGCGGCGGTGCTGACCGGTGAATGCACTGGAGTATTATTCGGCGAATGCAGTGGGGTGATAATCGGTGAATGCGTTGGGGTGCTAACTGGTGAATGCACGGGCGTGCTGGCTGGCGAATGCGTGGGCGATCCGCCGACCGAATAGACTGGAGTCCTACGAAAACGCGTGCATCCCACTCGTTTTGGTTATACCCCACGGCGCGCGGAGCGCCGCCGGATGGATGAGCCCTTAGTCACTCCGTTATACGCCGCGTGGTGACAGACGCTCCGGAGCCGCTCCGACATACAGGGCAGTGGTGAACTGCGTCACACTGGCGGTTTGAGCGGCTTTCTTTTGCCTACTTTTCTTTGCCGCGGCAAAGAAAAGTAGGTGCCGCCCCGCACAGGGGCAACGCCTGCGGCCCGCCGCGAATACAAGTTAAGGCCAACTTCAATAAACCACACGATAAGCATAATATCGACTTAAACAGGTTAGCTAACCTGAAAAGCGCCACCACTACGCTCACCCTTGCATCGAAAATACCCACCACCTAAAGTAAAGAGTTCTGCTCTAACAACGGCCCACCCCATGAATCACGATTTCATGGTACGCACCATGTCCCCCATCGAGATATCGATCTCAATCGACTGGGCATCCACAGAAGGCTGGAACCCTGGCCACCACGACTCACCCTGCTTCAGGGAAGCAGACCCAAACGGCTTCTTCATCGGCCTCCTCCACGGCGAACCTGTCGCCTGCCTCGCCGCCGTCGCCTACAACGACCACTTTGGCTTCATCGGCCTGTACATCGTAAAACCCGAATATCGCGGCCATGGCTTCGGCATGCGAATCTGGCAGCATGGCATGCATTACCTGGGAAACCGCAACATCGGCCTCGACGGCGTAGTCGCCCAGCAACCGAACTACAGGAAGTCCGGATTCCAGCTCGCATACCGCAACATCCGCTATCAGGGCCACGTGAATGGCATCGGCTGCGCACATGTGACGGCAGCATCCAACGTGCCATTCGACCCATTGCTCGCCTACGATCGCCAATGTTTTCCCGCGGCGCGCGAACGTTTCATCTCCGCCTGGATATCACAACCCAATGCCGTTGCGCTCGCAACAGTCGACGCGGGCCGCATCGCCGGATACGGCGTCATACGCCGCTGCAAGACGGGCTGCAAGATCGGCCCGCTCTTCGCCGATGACGCAGACGTCGCCACGGGCCTGCTGCGCGCGCTGGCCGCGCACATGCCCGGCGAGGTCATCGTGCTCGACGTGCCGGAAACGAATCCTGCCGCCGTCGCGCTGGCAGAACGCCATGGCATGACGAGCGTCTTCGAAACCGCGCGGATGTACACGAAAGACGCGCCAGCGATAGCGATCGATCGCGTGTTCGGCGTGACGTCGTTTGAGCTGGGGTGACAAGGGCCGCACGGGGTTGAACGTTACCGCTCAGCTTCTAAAACTAAAGCGCAAGTCGCTCGACATATCCCGTGAGCTCGAGATAGCCGCGCCCTACCGGCTTCACAGCGGGTTTTGCACTGCTCGCGCCCACCGCACCCGCCTGAAACGCCGTCACCGCCCCCTCCCAATACACCGCGCCGGTGCTCGCGCGGCCATCGAATTCCTGATCGTCCATGAGCGGCACGAGCGTCAGGTGCAGGTCCTGCGCATCGACGCGCATCGCCACCGGATAAACCGCGCCCGTATGAGGCGAGCGCCAGCGGCGCAGCGGCGTGAAGCTCACGCTATCGGGCGATAGCGCATGCGTGCTGCCATCGCCTGCGCGCAGCGTGCCGCCCGCCCAGAACTTGCGCCCCGCCTTGTCGCGGATCTGAAAGGCCATCAGCGCGCCGCCGTCTTCAAGGTCGATGCCGATCCAGTCCCAGCCCACCGCAACGTCCGCGAGCGGCGACGACGACCATTCATGATCGAGCCACGCCTGACCCAGCACGTGCTCATCCTTGCCGGCCGATTGACCACCGCGCCTGAGCACGCCGTCGACTGTCAGCCCCGGCTCGCTGTAGTAGTAGCTCGCCTCGCTCGCAAGCGGACCTTTGCGGCTATAGCCGCCCGCACCGTTGACGAGCATCGGCTGCGTCGGCCGCAACGTGAAGGCAAACGCAAAACCGGGCGTGGCGACGTTCAGGCGGTAGAGGCCGTCCAGGTTGCGCTCCAGCGACCAGTCGTCGATGTGGACCGCCGTGTCCGTCTCGCTCGCTTCGGCCAGGCCAAAGCCGCGGCGCGCGGCGCGCTGGCCGTGCTGCAGGCTGCCCGCGTGCGGATCGCTCAGCGCCACGTTGGCGAACAGCAATTGATTCGGCGCGAAGCGGCTCGGGTTCGCGTCGTCGATGGCGAGGCGCGAGCGGAAAAACGTCGCCTCGAAGCCCAACGATGGCTCCGCAGCGGCGCCCGGCGTGGCGCCCGCTGCCGCGCCGGCATCCGCTTGCAGCCAACCGGTCACGTACCACCATTCGTTGCGATAACCCGAATGCGCGCCATAGTCGCGCGGGAACGCAAGCGGCTGTCCGCTCGCCACCGTTGGAAAATCCGGCGTGCGCGCCCACGCAGCGCGTTGCGTCAGCGCGGCTAGCGGCCATAGCAGGAGACTACGCAGGAAGGTTCGCCGTCTCATCGCGTCACCAGTCGTCGCGCACGGCGCGCACCGCATCGACCGACATGGCCGCGCGCGAGCTCAAGAGCGCCGTGAGCGCGGCGGCAATCACGACCGCCGACGCCAGCGCCGCCAGCAATCCCCAAGGCATATGCACGCTCATCGTCCAATGAAACGACTGCGGATTGACGACATGCACGAGCACCATCGCGAGACTCAAGCCCAGCGTGAGGCCGGCGAGCACGCCGAGCAGCGCCACGAGCGCGCCTTCCATCGCCAGCATGAGCGCAATCTGGCGGCGCAGCACGCCGATGTGCCGCAGCATGCCGAACTCGCGCGTGCGGGCAAGCGCCTGCGAGCCGAAGCTCGCGCCAACGCCGAACAGTCCGATGATCACCGCCACCGCTTCCAGCAGATACGTCACGGCGAAGCTGCGGTCGAAAATCCGCAGGCTCGCGGCGCGGATCTCGCCAGGCTGCGCGAATTCGAGTCGCTGCCCGCCGGGCACGCTGGCGCGCAGGCGCGCGATCGCTTGCGCCGGCGCCACGCCCGGAGCGAGCCATAGGGCAGCATCGGTCACGCGCGTGTCGCCAGTGAGCCGGCGATAGTCGTTCGTGTCGATCACGATGGCGCCGAACTGACGTGCATAGTCGCGCCAGATGCCGGCCACCGTGAACGGCAGGCGCTGGCCCGCCAGCGGCAGCGTGATGCGCTGACCCGTGTGCATCCCATACAGATCGGCGGCCGCCTCGCTGATCCACACCGGCGGCGGGTCGCCGGCTTGCGGCACGAGCGGCGCGGTCGTCAGCGGCAGGCGCGCGCCGGGATCGCGTGCATCGATGGGCCGCGCGAGCAGGCTCACGGGCGGCAGGCGCGCGTCGAGCGAGATTTGCGTCGCGCGCAGAAACTCGGTGCGCGCCACGCCAGGCGTGGCCGCGATGGCTGCCTGGTCGCCCGGCGTCAGGAACGCGCTGTCGCCGCCGGGCGCCGCGCGCAGGTAGAGCGGCGCGGGCAGCAGCAGTTGCAGCCAGTCGTCGACGGCGACGCGAAAGCTCGACACCATGATCGCCATCGCCGTCATCAGGCTGAAGCTCGTGACGATGCCCGCCAGGCCGATCGTCGCGCGGCCGGGGGCATTGGCGAGCTGCGCGAGCACGAGCTGCGGCAAGGCATGGCGCGAGCGGGGCAGCACGGCGAACACGGCGCGCGCGATGGCCGGCATCGCGAGCACGCCGCCCAGCAGCAACAGCGCGATCGCGAGGTAGCCGAACACCGGCAAGCCGGCCACCGGCGGCAAGAGTGCCGCTACGAGCCCGGCGCCGATCGCGAGCAACGCCACGGTGACGGTCCGCCTGGTAGAGAGCCTTGCAGTCGGCGCCTCCTCGTCGCCTGCCTTTAGCGCCCGCGCGGGTCGCGCCCGCGCCGCTTCGAGCGCGGGCGCGAGGCTGCCGAGCACCGAAGCGGCCACCCCCAGCGCAAAAAAACTCGCCGCGGGCAGCGCGTCGAAATGCACACGCGGCTGGACGCCTTCGAAATAGCCGCCGCCGAGATCGCCGCCCGCGTAGCGGAGCACGGCGGCCGCGAGCGCGAAGCCGATGGCGAGACCCACGGCGGCGCCGAGCACGCCGAGGATGGCGCCCTCCGAAACGACGAGCCACAGCACGCCACGCTGCGTCACACCGATCGCGCGCAGCAGCGCGAACTGCGCGCGGCGCCGCAGCACGGCGAGCGCCTGCATCGTGAAGACGAGGAACGCTCCCGTGAACAGCGCGACGAGCGCGAGCACGTTGAGATTCGCGCGATACGCGCGCGAGAGCATCGACGTGCGGTGCGCGTTGTCGCCCGGCGTGACGGCGGCGACGCCCGCGGGCAAGCGCGGCGCGAGCGCATGCGCGAACACTTCGGCGTCGACGCCCGGCTTGAGCTTGATGTCGATGCGCTGCAGCGTGCCGAGCCGCTGCAAGCGCCACTGCGCGGCACCGATGTCCATCACGCCGACGCGCACCGCATCGCCCGAAGCCGGCAGCACACCCGCGACGCGCAGCACGACCGAAGCGAGCCCGACCTGCACCGTCAGCGAATCGCCGGGCTGGAGCGCGAGCCAGCTCAGCGCGGCGGGCGAGAGAAATACCGTATCGGGGTCGAGCAGCGCGAGGGGGCCGCCGCTTGGGGCGCTTGGGGCGCTTGAGCCATTCACGCCATGCGCGCGACTGGCGCGATCCGTCTGCTCCACACGTCCAACGAGATTGGGCGTGACATACCCGGCGCGAAACACATCGACGCCAAGCAGCTTCAACGACGCGTCACGCCCCGCGACGCGCGCATCCACCTCGACCACCGGGCTCGCCGCCGCGACCTCGGGCAAGCGCGCAATGCGCGGGTACAGCGCTTCATCGAAGCCCGCGCGCGGGCCGCGCAGCTCGAGATCGGCGTTGCCCATCAGCGAATTGACGGTGGCCGACAGCTCAGTGAGCGCCGCGCGGTTGATCAACTGCACGGCATAGCCCATCGCAACGCCCAAGGCGATCGCGAGAATACCGATCAAGGTGCGCAGCGGATGCGCGCGCATTTCGCCGCCGATGAGCGCCGCGCCAACGCCGCCAGCGGGCATCCGATCGCCCGCGCGGCCCGAGGCGCGTGATGCAACCGAATCGAGCAAGGGACGCACGGCGTCGAGCCAACGCATCGCCTACACGCCGCCTGTGCCCGGCGCATACGGCTCGAGCCCGTCGGGCGTGAGCCGCAGCACGCGGTCGGCGGCCGCCGCCACGGCCGCCGAGTGCGTCGCGAGCAGCACGCCCGCGCCGTTCTTTTGCGCCAGCTCGCGCAGCAGCGCGAGGACGCGCATCGCCGTGTCGTGATCGAGATTGCCGGTGGGCTCGTCGGCCAGCACGAGGCGCGGCTGATGCACGAGCGCGCGCGCGATCACCACGCGCTGCAACTCGCCGCCCGACAATTCGCGCGGCAGCGCGTGCTCGCGCCCGCCGAGCCCCACCGCCAGCAGCGCGAACGACACCCGCACCGTCACGTCTTTCGCGCGCATGCCGTTCAGGAGCAGCGGCAGCGCGATGTTCTGCGCCGCCGAGAGGTTCGGCAGCACGTGGAACGCCTGGAACACGAAGCCCATTTTCTGGCGGCGCTGCAGCGTGGCCGCGTCGTCGTCGAGCGTGGCGAGGTCGTGTCCGTCGAACATGATCTGTCCCGCATCCGGCCGGTCGAGGCCGGCCGCGAGATTGAGCAGCGTCGATTTGCCGACGCCCGATTCGCCCATGATCGCGACGCACTCCCCCGCCCGCAGTTCGAGATTCACGCCGCGCAGCACGTTGCGCGACGTGGTGCCGTCATAGTGCTTCGATACGTTGGCGAGCGTCAGCATCATCGGTCGTCTATTCCTCCATCGCCGTTCTCATTCGCCCTGCTGGGCCGCGCCGGACCGGTAGCGCAGCAGGTGATCGGTACCCGATTCGGAGAGCCAGAGCTCGCCCGGCCGGCCCATCATCTGGCGCACGTTCGCGTGCTGGCGCGGCAGCGCGAAGACATCGAAGCGCCCGCTGCCCGGATCGAAGCGCACGAGCGCGTTCGTGCTCCATTCGCTGAGCCAGACGATGTCGTGGCCGTCGACAAAGATCGCGTACGCGTGCGGGTCCTTGCCCGGCAGACGCCATTCGCGCCATTGCTGCGTCGCCGGATCGAATACGCCAACCTTGCCGGCGTTCCATTCGCTGATCCACACGCGGCCCTTCGAATCGGCCCACGCGCGGCGCGCGCCCTGATCGGGCGTCGGCGGCTCGATCACTTGCACCGTGCCGCTCACGGGGTCGATGCGGCCGAGATAGCTGCCCGCGAGCGACGCGAAATACAGGCTGCCGTCCGGCGTCAAGCAAATGCCATAGGGACCGCGGCCGCGCGGCGCATCGAAGACGCGCAGGGTGCCGTGCTGCGGATCGAGCTCGCCATAGATGCCGTTTTGCCCCGTAAACCACAGGTGCCCTTGCTTGTCGAACACGGACGTGTTCAGGTTGGCGTCGGGCCGATTCTGCGGCAGCGCAAAACGCGTGACGGCCAGCGTCTTCGCATCGACGCGCACGATCGCGTTCAGCCCGCCGTCGGTGACCCACGCCGCGCGGTCCGGGCCGACGATCACGCCGTGCGGCGCCGATCCGCTGCCAAGCGGCACCCGCACGATCTTGCCGGTCTGCGGGTCCAGTCTGCCGAGCTCGCCCTGCGCCTGCGCCGTGTACCAGACCGTGCCGTCGGGCGACGGCGCGACGTCATGCGGCGCGCTGCCTCGCGGCACCGCGAAGCTGTCGAAAGGCGCTGGCTGCTGCGCGTGCGCGATCCCGCCAGCGAGCGCGGCGCAGACGAGCGCCGCGCTGAGCCATATCATCTTCATCGCATTGTTCCGACAAACGCGGCACTACTCGGCGGCGGTGCCCATGCCGCGCTGCGGCGAAGTTGTGGTCGAACCGGGGCGGCGCAGCATCTTGTCGACCTCGCCCACGTGCAGCTCCTCGACCTGGATCATCTGGCGCGCGTACTCTTCGAGCGCGACCGCGCGGCCTTCCACGAGCGAGAGCAGCTCGCGGTAATGACCGAGCGCGATCTGCTCGGCTTCGAGCGATTCGCGCAGGATGGAGCCGATATCGAACGTATGGGAATCGAGCAGCGGCCCGATGGCGAGCGACGGATACGCGCCGAGCGTCGTGATCCACTCGCCGGCCTGCTGCGCATGCACGAGCGATTCGTCCGCCTGCTGCCGCAGCCATGAGACGATCGGAATGCGGGCGAATCCGAACACCAGGAACGAATAGTGCGTGTACCGCACCACGCCGGCCAGCTCGGATTCGAGGATCTTGTTCAGCACTGCGACGACCGGTTCCTTCTCGATCTCAGTCATGTTGCCTCCCGCCTCGGCAGCGTAAGAAAGTGAGCATGGGGACGTTCATCACACCCCCGTCTCGCAGAAAGCGTTTGCCAGTGCGCTGATGGATCCGATTGTTGCACTTATCGCGGTTCGACGCTGTGCGTCGTGCGCTGTATGTCGTGGATTGTCGCCCGCGCCGCTATTCGATATCGACAAGACGCGCCTCGAGCAGGCGCGCGAGCGCGAGACCGCCCTCGCGCATGATGGCATCGTGATTCCAGCGGAACGCCAGCCGCGCGAGCGGCGCAAGCGCGAGCGCGTTCATCCAGGCACTCGCCGTCCTGACGTGCCAGTCGTAGCGCACCACCGTGCGGTCGCCGTCCGCTGCGAAGTGCCAGCGCCCCACGCCTTCCAGCGCGCCGCTGGCCTCTCCCTCCAGCGCAACGAGCGGCGCGACGCGCGTCACGCGCACGTCGATGATCACCCGATAGGGCAGCACCCCCTTCCACGTGTAGCGATGCACGGCGCCCAGGCCGTCGGTCCCGCCCGCCTGCAACTCGCGCACCGCTTCGACATTCTTCCACCAGCCCGGCCAATGAAGCGAATCGTGGATCGCGTCCCACACCGGCTGCACCGGCGCCTCGATGCACCACACGGTGGTCAAGCGGAATTCCGCCATCGCGCTGTTCTCCTTGTTTGCGATACGGCTACGCGTGCTTGCAGGGTGGCGCCGTGTGTGCACGTGCACTCGCGCGAGCATTGCGTGGTGCGTAACAGTGCGCCAAAATCATCCCTCATCGACGGCCGGTACGTGGGAATACGTTCGAGTATAGGAGGCGGCGATGCGCGATCTCGTTGCCGATGCGCAAGCACGCTTCGATGCGCTCGCAAACTATCAGGTCCGGCTGATATCGACATCGGCGGGCGCGGAACCGGTCGAGGTGCTCTACGCCTACCGCAAGCCGGGCTTCGTGCGGATGGACTTCATCCGTCCCCATGCCGGCGCGACACTCGTCTACAGCCCGGCATCGCGGAAGGTCATGCTTTGGCCATTCGGTTTCGACACGTTTCCGCGGCTCGTGCTGAGCCCCGACAGCCGCATGATCCGCAGCCCGCAGGGGCATCGCGTCGACCAGTCCGATATTGGCACACTGCTCGTCAATGTCCAGGCGCTTCAACAGCATGGCGACACGCAGGTTGCCGGTACGGATATAGTCGGCACGTGCCAGGCGTCGCACGTGATCGTGACATGCGGGCCCGGACACGTTATGACCCACGTGTCCCGCTATGAGTTATGGTTCGATACCAGCGAAGGGCTGCCCGTCAAGGTCGTGAGCGAGAGTGCCTCGCGCGAGCCGATAGAAACGGTGCTCATGGAGGACCTGCGCATCGACGTGCCGGCGTCGCAGCTCAGGCCGTTTGCTTAGGCCCGCGCAATCGTCCCTTGAAATGAAATTAGTTGAGCGAACAACCATCATCTCACTGGAAACGCCATGATAAAAACCCCCGTCACACGCTACGGCCAGGTAACCCAGTTCCTCCACTGGTGCACGGCAATTCTCGTTCTCGTGGCGTTTATCTATGGGCCTGGCGGACCGGAGCAGCGTGTCTACTCATCGGTGCACGAGTTCGACCGGCGGCTTCACGAGACACTGGGTTTGTGCGTGTTCACGCTGACACTCATCCGCCTGCTGTGGCGGGCCGCCGATACGCGCCCCGAGGCCGTCGCGTCTCCGCGCTGGATGGTTGTTATGGCAACGATCGTTCAGGCGGCGCTGTATCTGCTTCTGCTGGCACTTCCGCTGACCGCCATCTCGGGCGCGTGGCTCGAAGGGCATCCGCTGACGCTCCTTGCCGGAAAGGACATTGCGCCTTTGCTCGCGCCTTCACATGATGCCGGTGCAAGGCTCGCGTCGGTCCACAAGTTGCTCGGCGATGCCATCATGTGGCTTGCGGGACTTCACGCCCTCGCGGCGCTTTTCCATCATGTCGTCCTCAGGGACAACGTGCTGACGACCATGCTTCCTCGCTGGTTTCCCGTAGGGAAAGCGCGATCGGGCCAATAACCGGCCGTTGCCTTTCAAAACCTTTTCGATAACCCGGCGGTCCGTTGCAGGCATTCAAAAATGCAAGGCCGCCGCGGCAATCTCCGCCGCCCTGGCCCGGCGTTTGGCGCCACTAGCTATGCCGCGTTTCCCAGTAGAATGGCCCGGTCAGATCCCGTCAAGGCGCCCAGCATGCCGCAAAGGCAAAGCTATCCCACCGTAAGCCCCGAGTCCGGGAGCAGGATCCTTCATGTTCCTTTCGATGTGCAAGCGGAACCGGTGCACCAGCAACTGCTGGCATGGCGCGAGCGTATCGGCAAGGTCCTGGACGTGGTGCCGACGCGTGCGCAAATCGAGCGGCCTTTTCGCGGCCGGATCGACACATACTGGCTCGAAGAATTGCTCTTTGCCAATGTCTATACCGATGCGTTGACACTCGAACGCTCGATTGCCCGAATCTCGCAAGACAACGCGCGCTCCATCGCCTTTCACATCGTCATGGACGGCGACGCCGCGACACTCGTTACGCGACCAGGGAAGCGCGTGGACACACCGCTCGACGTCGGTGTGCTCGCGGTCGATTTCGATCAACCTCTGCATGTGCTGCGGGGTGCATGCCGGCACGTGACGCTGTTTGTGCCGCGTACCGCATTGCAGGAGGTCTTCCCCGACCCCGGCACGCTGCACGGTCGCGTTCTGGGCGCGAACGAGCCTGCCGCGCAGCTCATCAGGGAGCGCTTGAACGTGTTCGCCGCGCACATCCCGCAGATGTCGCTGGAACGCGCAATTCTGCGCCTGCGTGAAATCGTTCAATTGATTGTCGATGCATTCGGCGCACAGGCCGGGGTACGCGGGAGCAAACCCGCCGTTGCCCGCGCCATCGCGTTCAACACCGCACGCAGGTTCGTGCAGGCCAATCTGGCCGAGTCCGACCTGTCTCCGGAGAGCGTGGTCGAATCGCTCGGGCTCTCGCGGGCGACGATTTACCGGATGTTTCAGCACGAAGGCGGGCTCCACGCGTACATCCGGCACCTCCGGCTGCGCGCCGCGGCGGACGATCTCGTGCGTTTCCCTGCCGCGCCCATTGCCGAGATTGCCTGGTCCGTCGGCTTCAACAGCGCGTCGGACTTTACGCGCGCATTTCGACGCGCTTATGGCTTCGCGCCGCAGGAGGTGCGGACGTACAAGGACTGGTTTCCGGGCGAGCGACTCGATGCGGACTTGCAAGGACTGGATCTGGAGGAAGCGGCGCTGGTGCGGGCGAGCTGGTCGGGCCGTCCGGAAGGCCACCGCGCCGCCTGACCCGGGGCTCACGACTCAGGCAAGATCCGAAACCGTCCATCAGGGCAATCGATCACGAATGGCGAGCAGGAGATCGAGGTGCCTTTCGACAAGCAGCGGAATGGCCGATTCCCCGCGGGTCCATCGACCGATGGTCCGGCGGTCATAGCCCGAGTATTCGGCGAAGGTCACCTGGGTCCAGCCGAGGCGCGCCAAAGCATAGGAAAGGTCGGCAGGCTTCATTGCGATATTGACAAAATGTCCCATGTCTTCGAGGGTCGGGGGGACATTTTGTCATAACCGATCGCGATTGAACCCCGAAATCGGCGAGTTGTGAACAGGAAGGATCGAGTGCGCCGGCGCCAGTCGAGATTTCGCGACCCAACGGTTACAGGAGATAATCACCGGACGCAATCGACTTGAGCAACGGAGACGGAATGAGCAAGCAAGGCTTCACCACGGATATCGTTCACGGCGACAGAATCACGGGCTCTGAGCACGGCGGCGTGCATCAGCCGATTCATACGTCCGTGCAATATGGTTTCGAGCGCGTCGAGGATCTGATCGGCGTGTTCCAGGGCACGAAGAAGGGCGGCTTCAATTACGCGCGGCAGGGCACCCCCACCACCGCCGCGCTCGAGCGCAAGATCACCCGCCTGGAAGAAGGCGCCGGCACGATCTGCTTCAGCACCGGCATGGCCGCGATCACGGCAACCTTCCTCACGCTGCTGCGCGCGGGCGATCATCTCGTGTCGAGCCGTTACGTGTTCGGCAACACCAACAGCCTGTTCGGCACGTTGCGCACGCTCGGCATCGAAGTCACGACCGTCGATGCCTGCGACGTCGAGAACGTGAAGCACGCCATCCGCCCGAATACGCGCATGGTGTTCGTCGAAACCATCGCGAATCCGGGCACGCAGATTCCCGACCTGCAGGGCATCGGCGACGTGTGTCGCGAGCACGGCATCGCGTACGTCGTCGACAACACGATCACCTCGCCCGCCCTGTTCAAGCCGAAGGCAGTTGGCGCGAGCCTCGTCATCAACTCGTTGACGAAGACCATCGCGGGCCATGGCGCCGCGCTTGGCGGAGCGGTGACCGACACGGGGCTGTTCGACTGGAGCACGTATCCGAATATCGCCGACGACTACCGGCGCTCGGCGGCGAAGGAGCAGGGGCTGTTGCAGATTCGCAAGAAAGGCCTGCGAGACATGGGTGCATCGTTGTCGTCCGAGCAGGCGCACACGATCGCGATGGGCGCGGAAACGCTCGCCTTGCGTGTGAAGCAAAGCAGCGACAACGCGCTCGCACTGGCGCAGTTTCTCGAAGGGCACGAAGCCATTGGCAAGGTGTTCTACCCGGGCCTGAAGAGCCATCCGCAATACGAGGTCGCGCAGGCGCTGTTCAAGGGCGCGTCATGGCTGCTGTCGTTCGAATTGCTCAACACGGAGCGCATGATCGAGGTCGTCAACGCGCTCAAGCTGCCGATCAAGGCAACCGGTCTCGGCGACACCCGCACGCTCATCATTCCCGTTGCGCCGACGATCTTCTTCGAAGCCGGCGCGGAAACGCGCAAGACGATGGGCATCTCCGACGGCATGCTGCGGCTGTCCGCGGGCATCGAGGATATCGACGACCTGATCGAGGACTTCTCGCAGGCGCTCAAGCTGGCGGCGTGAGGTTCACGTCATTGATCTTGTGAATGGGGCTGGCGTGGCGGTGCGGTGTTGCATTCGGACTGCCCCCGGGCCCTTCTATGCCAAGCTTTTAAAACATCTCGTTCTTGATTGATATAGACGCCGCTCACGCTGGTGCGAGAGCGGGTTTCATTTTGGTGCGAAGTCCGCAAGGGTAAGCACAATTGAAAAATCGTCCAAATAATCTATTCTAGCTTGAAGCAACACCGTATCTTCGGCCTTCACCCGTTGATCTTCGCATAGACACGACTTGCATCTGGCTCTGAAAATGCACGCGCTCGCGTTGCGTTTGCTTACCTCTCGTCGATCATGCATTTACTTAGGAATCCAACATGGATGAAAAATATTGGCCTATGTTCGCGCATCAACTGGATGCTGCATGGATTAAATACATCTGGTTGGCGATACATGCAGGTGACCCATCCGTCGAAGTCGGTGGCGACGCGATTGACCTGACCATCGCGGCACTTGTCGCGCAACTGCGCGAGACGACTCCCGCCGTAGAACCGGCCGAGATGATCAAACGCCTGAAATCGTTCGACTTGACCGTAATGATCAAGACGGCAGACGGCAAGCATGAACCCGCCAGCGGTATCGAGCACTATTCGCTTGTTTCGGGAAACCAGCCAGGTAGTCTCCCGGAGATCTGCCTGACGAACGGGTATAACGGGGAAATCTGCCGAAGGACCCATCCGAGGGTTGGCGGCCCTACTGACGCGCAATCTGATTGAGCCAGCGCGAGCACTCGCTTGCCCTGATGGCTGCGAGCCGGGCGATCCGTTCCCGCGGCGAGGCGCATCGTTGCGTCCTCAATCCGGTTCGCGTGGCTGCTGACGGGTTGACGCGCCTTCAACCGGCCGATGCTGGCTGGCGTCCGCCGTCAGCCCGTTGACCTCTACGCGATTTCGACCCGCGTTCTTCGCCCGGTAAAGCGCTTCATCCGCGCGCCGGAGGATGGCATCCAGGTCGCTTTCGCCCGGGGCGCGTGTCGCGACACCGATACTGACGGTAAACGCGGGTATCTTGCCAATCTGCCAGGTGTGCGCGAAGTCCTGATTTTCGAAAATCGACCTCAGTTTTTCTGCAATCTCCCGCGCTTGCTCCGCATCCGTCCCCGGCAGCGCCGCGACGAATTCCTCGCCGCCCCATCGCGCAAAAATATCCATCTGGCGACTGGTCGCCGTCCCTGCCTTTCCGAGGGCACGCAGCACTTCGTCCCCGCCGTCATGACCATAGGTATCGTTAATCTTCTTGAAATAATCGACATCGAGTATAAACACGGACAGTATTTCATCCGACTCCATCATCGCCCGGGTTGCGTCGATAAATTGCCTGCGGTTTGGCAAACCCGTTAATTCGTCCGTGATGGCCTGCTTCTGGAACAAGTCCATCAAACGCATGCGATCTGTGATGTCCCGGATCACCGCGGTAAATTCGATCACCCCATCGACATTTATTTTGGAAATTGCCGCTTCGGCCGGCAACAACGATCCGTCGCGATGCAACCCAAACACACGATTGCGCTCATCCATCTCTCGCGAACGAATAGGCGAACGTGCAAACTGATCGACATACTGAGCGTGATTGGGCCGATATTCCTCTGGAATGAGGCGTTCAATATGCTCTCCAATCATCTCGGATGCCTCATACCAGAAGAGTTTCTCCGCAGCGTGATTGAATAAAGTAATATTATGTCGCTGATCCATCGTGATGATGGCGTCATAAGCCGCATCGACAACAGACCGGAAGCGCGAAGTGCTCACTTCCAGCGCACGCATCAACTCCATTCTTTGCGTGATATCGAGACCCGTGACAAGGATTTGCGGCGCCACATAGCCTTCTTCCGCATGCCGCAATGGCTTCAATGACAAACGCCACCAGCGGGTTCCGCCTTTCAGATCGTAGACCTGCTCCAGTTCTTGCGCAGTGCCCGTAGTAAAGCACTGCCGGAGTTTTTCCCGAAACTCGGAGCGCGCGTAGCTCGGTATCACCGCATCGAACGCCACGGGAGAACTGTGGGTCCACTGGCGCCGTATGCCTGTCATGTCAAGGAAGCTGTCATTGCAGGCCGTCACGATGAGTTCACCCGCCGCGTTGTAAGCGATAACGGCGACACTCGCGGCAATTTCGTTGACAAAATCCTGAACCGAGCCTGGCCACTTATTCATCTTGCTCATTCCTCGAAATTATCAGGATCGAGAGAAAGCGGTCTGTAAAACAGCGGCATCGACTTGCGCGAAACCGCATCGAGTGACGATATCTTTCGCCTATTCTTCTGCAAGCCGGAACGACGATATATAGGGTTCTTCCGAGCATACCGAACAGCGCCGGCGTCATCCATCAAGACCCATTTGTTTCCCGAAGTTCCGGCCCCCATAAGCCAATAAGCGGAGGGAAATAACCGCCATGATCCCGCGGGCATGGGAAAACCCACGCCCGATACCGTAGTATACGTGCGATCATATCGACCCAGCTCCCGATCCGCCTGTTGGCCGCATTCCGGCCCGGAGACCCGACGATGGACCTCGCACACCCCACCGCCCCGCCCGCCCACGCCGCGGACGCTTCTGCCACGTTGCGGCTCACGGGCAGCGTGCTGCGCCCTCTGACGCTCTCGCTCGACGCGTTGCGCGCGTATCCGGCCGTGACGAGCGCGCCGTTCGATCTGCGCTGCTACACCACCCAGCGCTTCATTCGCACCATCGAGCCTTACCGTGGCGTCCTGCTCACGGAACTGCTCGGCGACGCGGGGCTGCGCTGCGAAGCGCACGGCGACTTCAAGCGCATGGTCTTCGTGGCCAGCGGCCATGACGGCTACGCCGTCCCCTTCACGTGGCACGAGCTGTTCAACACACCGGTGGGCAAGCAGGTGATAGTCGCCTACGAATGCGGCGGCGCGCCCCTCGCCGAGGAAGACGGCGCGCCGGTGCTGTTTTCGGGCGCGGACCTCGTGCCCGCGCCGCGCCACGTCAAGCGCCTCGCGCGCATCGACGTGCGGGTGCTCGCGCCGTAAAGCGCACCCCGCGCAACGGTTGGCGTTTCCGTACCCGCAACATAGCGCGTGCGTTCTATGTGTGCGCGCCCAAGAAATGGCTTACTCCAGGCATCGCCCCAATGCGCGAATGACACGCCGCATGAGGGGCTTTACGACACCTGGAGACTCTCGCATGTCCAACGATGTTCGCTCACACCAGTACGTCCTGACCCTGTCCTGCCCGAGCGCCGCCGGACAGGTGGCCGCCGTCGCCAGTTTTCTGGACGGGCATCGTTGCTATATCGACGAGCTGACCGTCTTCGACGACGACATCAGCTCGCGCTTCTTCCTGCGCTGCGTCTTTCACGAAGTGATTCCGGGATCCAACGGCGAGCTCGACCTCGCGAGCCTGCGCAAGCAATTCGAGCCCACGGCGCGCACGCATGAGATGACGTGGGCGATCCACGATCTGCAGGTGCGGCCCAAGGTGCTGATTCTCGTCTCGAAGCTCGAGCACTGCCTGGCCGACCTGCTGTTCCGCTGGCGCATGGGCGAGCTGCCGATGGACATTGCGGCCATCGCCTCGAACCACCCCGATTTCGAGCCGCTCGCGCGCCAGCACGGGCTGCCGTTCCGGCACTTGCCGGTCACGCCGGAGACGCGCCAGCAACAGGAAGCCGCGATCCTCGATCTGTTCGAGTCGAGCGGCTCCGAGTTGCTCGTGCTCGCGCGCTACATGCAGATTCTGTCCGACGAAACGAGCAAGCGCCTCGCTGGTCGCGCGATCAACATCCACCATTCGTTCCTGCCTGGCTTCAAGGGCGCGCGCCCTTATCATCAGGCGCACGTGCGCGGCGTGAAGCTGATTGGCGCGACGGCGCACTTCGTTACCGACGATCTCGATGAAGGCCCGATCATCGAGCAGGAAGTGCAGCGCGTGGATCACACGTGCGATCCGGAACGGCTGCTCGCCGTGGGCCGCGATGTGGAGTGCGTGACGCTCGGGCGGGCCGTGAAGGCGTTTTTGGAGCGTCGCGTTTTCATTAATGACGGGCGCACGGTCGTGCTTTGATTTTTTTTTGCGGCGTTGGCCTTAACTTGTATTCGCGGCGGGCCGCAGGCGTTGCCCCTGTGCGGGGCGGCACCTACTTTTCTTTGCAGCCGCAAAGAAAAGTAGGCAAAAGAAAGCGGCTCACACCGCCAGTGTGACGCAGTCCACCACTGCCCTGTATATCGGAGTGGCTCCGGGGCATCCGTCTCCTCGCACACTCCGCCTTAGTGACAAAGGGCTCATGCTTCCCGCCGCGCGCTACGCGCGGGCGGAAGGGTCTGCAAGGAAAACCAGGCGGGCGGGCCGGCGAATGCGCTGGGGAGCCACCCGGTAAGTGTGCGAAGGTGCTGACCGGTAAATGCACTGGGGTTCTGACCGGCAATTGCGTTGGCGTGCTGATTGGTAAATGCGCCGGTGTGCTAACCGGTGAATGCACGGGCATGCTGGCTGGCGAATGCGTGGGCGAGCCACCGATCGAATACGCTGGAGTCCTACGAATACGCGTATATCCCATCGGTTTTGGTTATGCCCCACGGCGCGCGTAGCGCCGCCGGATGGATGAGCCCTTAGTCACTCCGCTATACGCCGCGTGGTGACAGACGCTCCGGAGCCGCTCCGATTTACAGGGCAGTGGTGAACGGCGTCACACTGGCGGTTTGAGCGGCTTTCTTTTGCCTACTTTTCTTTGCCGCGGCAAAGAAAAGTAGGTGCCGCCCCGCACAGGGGCAACACCTGCGGCCCGCCGCGAATACAGGTTAAGGCCAACACCCCCAGAAAAACCGCACACCAAACTAAAGCTGTTCCTGGCACCCCAGATGGCGGCGCTGCGCCTCCTGCGCGAGCCCGGCGAGCGCCACCTCGCTGAGCCTCGCCGTCACGCGCTGCGCATAGTCGTGATGCCGCCCTTCCAGCGCGGCGCCCAGGCAGCGCGCCCGCAGATAGCGCAGCAAGCCGATGCGCTGGTGCCCCCGCGCCATGCTTTGCTCGAGCAGCGCAAGCGCGGCGGCGGCGTCGCCGAGACTGGCGCGCTGATTGAGATCGACGGTTTTGGCGCGCGGCACGTGCGACACGGTGGAGGACCTTTTCGCGTGAATCAGCTGGATTCGGCTCAATTCGGCCTGGAGTGGCCTGGAGTCGGCTTGAAGCGGCCCTGAGCGGCCGGCGCGCGGCACCCGCTGCCACGCCTCGCCGAGTGTCGCCAACGCGGCGCCAAGCCGATAGAACAAATGCGCCGTGGCCGCGGAACGCCCGCGCCACGGGCCGCGCCGGCGCCCCGAAATTTCGCTTTGACGCAGATACCTGACGCATAATCACAAGTGAGCGCACGCCGGATCGGCGACGCTTGAGCGAACTGCATCGCCGCGGGTTTTGCGCATGTCCGGGCCGCAGACGTTCCTCGCATGCGTATTCCTGAGCCAGCCGCCGCCATGTCCGACCCGCTACCGATCGTTCCCTCGCCCGATGCCCAGCCCAAGGAGCGCATCCGCTTCGGCATCGTGCTGCTGCCCAATTTCACGCTCACCGCGTTTTCGGGCTTCGTGGACATGCTGCGCCTCTCGGCCGACGACGGCGACTACAGCAAGCCCGTGCGCTGCTCGTGGCGCGTGATCGGCGAGACGCTCGCGCCGGTGCGCGCGAGCTGCGGCATCCAGATCACGCCATGGGAGACCTTCGAGGATGCCGAGCCCGTCGACTACCTCGTGGTGGTAGGCGGCCTGCTGCATTCGGGCCCGCAGGCGAGCGAGGAAACACTGCGCTACATCCGCCGCGCGGCCGCGGGCAACACCACGGTCGTGGGCATCTGCACCGGCGTGTTCGCCTTGATGCGCGCGGGCGTGCTGGCCGATCACCGCATCTGCGTGAGCTGGTTCCACTACTGGGATTTCATTGAACGCTTTCCCACCGTGAATGCCGATGCACTGGTTGCCGACCGGCTCTTCGTGATCGACCGCCGCCGCATCACCTGCTCGGGCGGGCGCGCGTCGATCGACGTGGCCGCCGCGATCCTGCTGCGCCACTTCGATCACGCCACCGTGCAAAAGGCGCTGCGCATCCTGCTGGTGGGCGAAATGCAAAAGGGCAACGCGCCCCAGCCGCATCCGCCGGGCCTCGAGCCCGCCACGCATCCGAAGGTCAAGCGCGCGATCCTGCTGATGGAGCAACAGGTTGGACGCAACATTCCGCTCGAAGAGCTGGCCTGCAAGCTCAATCTCTCGCCGCGCCAGCTCGAACGGCTCTTCAAGGCGGAGACGGGCAAGAGCCCGCGCGCGTTCGCCAACGTGCTGCGCCTGCGCACGGCCGCATGGCTGCTCACGAGCTCGGACCGCACCGTGGCCGATATCGCGTCGAGCTGCGGCTTCGCGGACGCCTCGCATCTCGGACGCGAATTCCGCAAGCAGTTCGGCGTGCCGCCGATCATGTTCCGCGAGCAGCGCAGCGGGCAGGAGCCCTCGCAGATGGCGGACCTCGACGCGTTCTTTCGCAACGACCCGCTCGTGGCGGGCGAAACCAGCACGCCTGCCTCTTCTTCGTTGCACTAACTAATACGCACACTCGCCGCGCACCACGCGGCGAGCTTCTCATTCCGCCCCACGCCGCTCGTGGCTCGGCGCATGGCCGAATTGCACGCGATACGCCTTGCTGAAATGGCACGGTGAATTGAACCCGCAGACTGCCGTCACGCGCGCGATCGACGCATCGGTCGTGCGCAATAGCTCGCGCGCGCGCTTCAGGCGCAGCGTGAGGTAGTAGTGCGTGGGCGACACGTTCAGATAGGCCTTGAACATGCGCTGCAAATGCCGCTGCGAAAGCCGCACGAGGCGCGCAAGCTCTTCGAGCGAAAGCGGCTCGCGGATATTGGCCTCCATCAACCGCACGACCTCGACCAGCTCCGCGCGCGAGAAGCCCACGCGTGCGTCGACGGGAATCGGCTGCAAGTCGGTCGCGCCGCGAATGCGCTCGAGAATGAACTGCTCCGACACTTTCGCGGCCATCTGCTGGCCAAAGCGCGCGCCCACCAGATCGAGCATCAGGTCCAGCGGCGCCGTGCCGCCCGTGCAGGTCAACCGGTCGCGGTCGACCACGAAGAGCTCGTCGGCGAATTGCACGTGCGGAAAGCTTTCGTGCAGCGAGGAGAGATTCTCCCAATGCACGACGCAGCGGTAGCCGTCGAGCAGGCCGCTCGCCATCAGCGCGTAGGCGCCCGTGCAGATGCCGCCGAGTGGAATGCCCTGCTCAGCGAAGCCGTTCAGCGCGGCGCGCACGTTATCGTCCACGGCTTCCTGAATGCGAATGCCGCCGCAAACGATCATCACGTCGGGCAGATCGGCCGGGTCCGGCGCCTGGGCCGGACGCACCGAAATCCCGTTGCTCGCGCGGGCGGGCGCGCCGTCGAGCGTGTAGACCGACCAGCGGTAGAGATCACCGCGCCCGATGTAGTTGGCCATGCGCAAAACTTCGACGGCGCTCGAAAACGCGATCATCGAAAAGTTCGGTAATGTAAGGAACCCGAAATGCTGCAGCGAAGAAGCCGCCCTTGGTGCTTCGGCGGCCACGGCGGTGCCGGACGTCACATTGCGCCCCTATGGAGACAAACCTGCACAGACTGAGAACGAAGAACCGGCCCGCTGGCGCGAGCCGGTCCACCCGATAAGACAACTGCGATTACGGCAGATGCTGCGCCGTTCAGGCCTGCGCCACTACGGCGCGCGGACGAAACAACTGCTTGACGCCCGAGAACAGCGGCGCCTTCGCGGCACCCGGCGCGCGGCCGAAGCTCTCGGTAATGCGGTCGAGAATGATGGCGAGCAGCACCACCGAAAGCCCGCTCTCGAAGCCGAGGCCGATGTCCAGACGCTGAATGCTCGCGAGCACGTCGTTGCCGAGGCCGCCCGCACCCACCATCGAGGCGATGATCACCATCGAGAGCGCCATCATGATGGTCTGGTTCACGCCCTGCATGATTGACGGCAACGCATTGGGGAACTGCACCTTGTAGAGCAGTTGCCACGGCGTGCAGCCGAAGGCATGGCCCGCTTCCACGATCTCGCGGTTCACGTGCTTGATGCCGAGGCTCGTGAGACGCACGGCGGGCGGCATGGCGAAGATCACCGTCGAGAGAATGCCGGGCACGCGGCCCAGACCGAACAGCATCGCGGCCGGGATCAGGTAGACGAAGGCCGGCATCGTCTGCATCAGGTCGAGAATCGGCCTGACGATGGTATGCACGAGCTTGTTCTTGGCCGTCCAGATGCCGAGCGGAATGCCCAGCACGAGGCTAATGAGCGTCGACGAAAGCGTGAGCCCCAGGGTGACGATCATCTGGTCCCAGAAGCCAGTTGCATAGATGAGCAGCAGCGAAGCGGTGACAAAGATTGCGAAGCGCCAGCCCACGCGCCAAAGCCCGAGCGCGATGAAAAACGCCATCATGGCCCACATGGGAACGATTTGCAGGCCTTGTTCGATGAGCCTGGCGAAGCTTTCGATCGTCCGGCCGATGGCATCGAACGTGTTGGCATCGTGGTCGAGCAGATAATGAACCGACTGATCGACCCATTGGCCGAGTGGAATGAGCTCAGACATGGGCACCCCTGTTACGCGTAATGACCTTGAGGACGGCGGCCTGATCGATGGAACCGCAATAGCGGCCTTCATCGTCGACCACGGGCAATGCGGTGTTGGTCGCGCACACGCGTGAGACGACCTGCTCGAGCGGCGCGGCGCGCGAAATGCATTCGACCTTGCGCAACGAGGGCTTGTCCACGCCGATAGCATCGCGCGTGACGAAGCCGCTGATGCGGCGCTGCGCGTCGAGCACGAACGCGTATTCGTTGCTGCCGTTCAGCGAGGCGGCCACGCTCGTCTTGTCGAGGGTGCGGATGAGCGGCACGGCCTCGCGCTGCATCAGGTCGCCTGCGGTGAGATAGCGGCTCGTGTCGACGCCGTCGAAGAACGCGCGCACGTATTCATCAGCAGGATTGCTGATGATTTCCTGCGGGGTGCCGATCTGGACGATGCGGCCGCCTTCCATGATGGCGATGCGGGTGCCGATGCGCAGCGCCTCTTCCAGATCGTGCGAGACGAACATGATCGTGCGGCGCTGCTCCTTTTGCAGTTGCAGCAGCACGTTCTGCATTTCCTTGCGCTTGAGCGGGTCGAGTGCCGAGAAGGCCTCGTCCATGATCATGAGCGAGGGATTGACCGAGAGCGCCCGCGCGAGACCGACACGCTGCTGCATGCCGCCGGACAGCTCGGCGGGCAGCTTGTGCGCGAACTGCGCGAGGCCGACCTGTTCGAGCACCGTGAGCGCGCGCTGCTCGCGCTCCTTGCGCCCGACGCCGGCCACTTCGAGGCCGAAGGCCGCGTTCGAGAGGACCGTGCGCTGCGGCATGAGGGCGAACGACTGGAACACCATGCTCATGTCGGTGCGGCGCAGCGCGACCAGCTCGCGCTTCTTGACGGCGGCGATATCGCGGCCATCGATCACGACCTTGCCCGCGGTGGGCTCGACGAGACGATTGATGAGGCGAATGAGCGTGGACTTGCCGGAGCCCGAGAGCCCCATCAGCACGAAAATCTCGCCTTCGTTCACCGAGAACGAGGCGTTATTCACGCCAAGCACATAACCGGTTTTCGCGAACATCTCGTCCTTGGTGGCGCCGCTCGTAAGCAGCTCGCGTGCCACTTTCGGGTTCGGCCCGAAAACCTTGCATAGTCCATCGACTACGATCTTTGGCGATTTCATCGACTCCATCTCCTCGTCATGCAGGCGCCCGCCCGCTCTGTGTAACTACATAGTTGCCAGAAAAAACCCCGCCGGGATGGCTATTTGCGACAGGAGCTTATGAAAAAACGACACGATCGATGGGGGCTGCTGATCGTGCGCTTTTGCGCTTTCATATAGATTTCAGCGCATTCGCGATTTTTTGCGCTTTCGCGCCTTTGCATGTTGGCCTTAACTTGTTTTCGCGGCGGGCCGCAGGCGTTGCCCCTGTGCGGGGCGGCACCTACTTTTCTTTGCCGCGGCAAAGAAAAGTAGGCAAAAGAAAGCCGCTCACACCGCCAGTGTGACGCAGTTCACCACTCGCCTTATATCGGAGCGGCTCCGGAGCGTCTGTCACCACGCGACGTCACCCGGAGTGACTAAGGGCTCATCCATCCGGCGGCGCTCCGCGCCCCGTGGTGCATAACCAAAACCAGTGGGATTTATGCGTATTCGTAGGACTCCAGCGTATTTGGTCGGCAGAATTGCCGCGCATTCGCCGGCCGGCACGCCCGGTTTTCCATGCAGACCTTTCCGCCCGCGCGTAGCGCGTGGCGGGAAGAATGAGCCCCTTGTCACTAACGCGGAGTGTGCGAGGCGACGGATGCCCCGGAGCCGCTCCGACTTACAGGGCAGTGGGGGACGGCGTCACACTGGCGGTGTGAGCCGCTTTCTTTTGCCTACTTTTCTTTGCGGCTGCAAAGAAAAGTAGGTGCCGCCCCGCACAGGGGCAACGCCTGCGGCCCGCCGCGAATACAAGTTAAGGCCAAATCAAAAGGCGCAAAAGCACAGACCAGCAATCAAGGGCGGCCCGCAAAGCGCGCTATTCCACGCCTGCGAAGGGCGGCGCCGCCCTCATTACTGAAAGACCTTAAAGTCAGGCCCTCATTGGGCCCCCTGCGCCCAATCATTAACCCGATCGCCATGCGCGGCGATCCAAGTATCCGCTGCAGCCTCAGGCTTAGCCCCATTCTGAATAGCGAGCATCACGCTATCGATCTCACCCGGCTTCCACTGAAACTTCTTAAGAAAGGCGACCACAGGCGCCGCCTTCTTCTCCAGATCCGGATTCACGACACTATCAACGTGTTCCGCCGCGCCATAGACGTCCTTGGGATCCTCAAGAAAGCGCAGCTTATACTTGGCGAACATCCAATGCGGCGTCCAGCCCGTCACAATAACGGGCTTCTTGGCATTAACATCGCGCGCCAGCTCAGCCGTCATGGCACTCCCCGAACTCGGCATAACCGAATAATCAAGCCCATACTGCTTGACCGCCTCGTCGGTCTTCCTCATCACGCCTGCGCCAGCATCAATCCCAACAATGCGCCCACCAAACGCACTCTTCTGCGCATTGAGATCGTCGATACTCTTGGCATTCACGTAATCAGGCACCACAAGCCCAATCTTCGCACCCGGGAAGTTCGTCCCGAGATCGACCACCTTGTCCTTGAACTGCGCCCAGTACGCGCCCTGCGTCACAGGCAACCACGCGGAAAGCGTCGCATCCAGATCGCCGCGCGCCACGCCCTGCCACATGATGCCCGCCGCCACCGGCACCAGCTGCACCTGGTAGCCATAGCGCTTCTCAATGATGCGCGCCGCCACGTTCGACGTGGCCACGCTGTCGTCCCACCCCTCCACGTAGCCAATCTTCAGCGTCGGCTTGCTGTCCGCGAACGCCGAACCACTCAACGTCACCATCGCCGACATCACGCCGGTCCACAACAGTTTTTGCAGCAGCTTCACGGTCGATCTCCTCTAATTTGGACACGCACCCGTCGTGCATCTCCAGATTCCCCCGCCACAATCTGTTGTTATCGATGATTTGCGACGCTAACTTGTCGTTCTGCGACATGCGCTTAGGTGCCATGCGCGTTTTGCGACATGCGCGTTTTGCGACATGCGCGTTTTGCGACATGCACGGCGCCGACATGCGCGTCGGCGACATGCGCGTCGGCGACATGCGCGCACCCAGCGCGCGCCCGGACGCCACGCGCCGGGCAACGTGTTCGTCTGGTCCTTGCCGTGCGTTACTTGTCGATCACGAGATCGGACAGCGGCTTCGAGCAGCACATCAGCGCCATGCCCTGATCGATTTCGCGCTGCCGGATGCCGCCGTTATGCTTCATCTGCACCTGGCCCGAGACCAGCTTGACCTTGCAGGTCCCGCACATGCCCTGCGCACACGACGAAGGCAGCCGTACGCCGGCCTGGCGCGCGGCCTCCAGCACGTGCTGGTTCGTGCCGCACTGGATCTCGCGATTGCTCTTCGCAAACGTGACCTTGAACGTCGCGGCTTCATCGCCCGTTTGCGCCGGCGCTTCGGCCAGCGCCTCGGCCTGCGTCTCGGGCTCGCTCGCGTTGAGCGTCTCGAACGAGAAGCTCTCTTCGTGATAGCGCTCGCGCGGGAAGCCGGCTTCCTCGAGCAGGTCGCGCACGGCCTTCATGTACGGTGCGGGCCCGCAGGTGAAGATCTCCCGCTCCATGAAGTCCGGCGCAATCAGCTTCAGCAGCGGCAGCGTGAGAAAGCCAGTCACGCCGGGCCATGCGGTGCGCGCGCCCACCCGCTCGCAAACGAACGAGGTGCGGAAGTGCGTATGGCTAGCTGCGATCAGCTCGAGCTCGCGCGCGAAGATGATGTCGTCGGGCGTGCGCGCGCTATGCACGAACACGATGTCGCGATCCTCTGCGAGATCGTGGTGCGCGCGGCTCATCGACATCAGCGGCGTGATGCCCGAGCCCGCGGAAAGGAACAGGTACTTGTTGGCCGGATGGCGCGCGCAGGTGAATTCGCCGCCCGGCCCGAGCACGCGGATCGACGCGCCCGGCTGCAGGTTGTCGTGCAGCCAGTTCGACACCTTGCCGCCCGGCACGCGCTTGACTGTGATGGAGATCGTGTGCGGCCGCGCCGGCGACGACGAAATCGTATAGCACCGGTTCACCGGCTCGCCGTCGATCTCCAGTTCGAGCGTAACGAACTGTCCCGGCTCGAACGAAAAGGTGCGTCCTTGCGGCGAACGAAAGAAAAAGCTCTTTACGTCGTGCGTTTCCTGCCGCACATGGCAGCACACGAGCGTCTCCTCGGCATCGCTGGTCCAGCGCTCCGCCAGCGTGCCCCAGAAGGCCGGGCGCGTCACCCGGCTGTCCGTGGGATCGAATTGGGCCGCATCTCGCATCATGTCAAACTCCGCTCTACTCGCGCACCAGGGCGCCGATCTTTTCGGCAAGACGGCCGACATACCAGGCCGTGAATTTTTCTACGAGACCCTCGGTGTACGGCGAGTACGGGCCCGGCTCATAGGCGCTGCTACCCGCGCCGCGCTGCGAATACTCCACCAGCGTGCGGTCCTGGTCGTTGGTCGCGTTCCAGACGGCGGTGAGATTCGCCACGTCGTAATCGACGCCTTCCACCGCGTCCTGGTGCACGAGCCAGCGCGTGCGCACGAGCGTTTCGCCAGCCGAGAGCGGAATCACCGAGAACGAGACGATATGGTCACTCATGAAGTGATGCCACGAGTTCGGCTGCGTCCAGAACGAGAGGCCGCCGAGATCGGCCGTGCGGAACTCGCCGAGCAGCTTCTTCGATGCGACCTTGGCGTCGAGCGTCTGCGATTCGCCGCTGCGGTCGAGCGGCAGGCGCTGCGTGCGAAAGCCGGTCACGTCGAGCAGCTTTTCGACTTCGACGGACGGCAGGTTCAATGCTTCCCACTGCTTCGCGCGTTCGACGCAGGTGCGCTCGAAGGCGTCCATGCCTTCCGCGTTCGCGTCCGAGCGCTGATAGCCGAAGCCGTATTCGTAGAGCGAGATCGTCAGCTCGGGGTGGTTCGCGACGCAGTGATAGCACTCGCGATTGTTCTCCATCACGAGCTTCCAGTTGCCCTTCTCGACGATGTCGATCTGCGCGGCCACCTTGCAGTTCGGCAGATCGTGCGGCAGCAAATACGGCTCCATCGCGGCGCGCATCATCTCGAAGTCGGCGGGCGGCTCGTCGGCGAGGCAGATGAAAATCAGGCCTGCCAGGTTCTGTACGTGGACCTGCTTGAGGCTGTGCTTGCAGCGGTCGAACTGCTCGCCCATGTGCTCGGCGAACATCAGCTCGCCGGTCAGGTTGTAGGTCCAGCTGTGGTACGGGCAGACGATGTTGCCCACCGTCCCCTTCTGCTCGTTGCACAGCCGCGCGCCGCGATGGCGACACACGTTATGAAACGCGCGCACTTCCATGTCGTCGTCGCGCACGATCAGGATCGACTCGCCGGCCAGCTCGACCGTTACGTAGTCGCCCGGCTCCGGAAGTTCCGGTTCCGTGGCCACCTGAATCCAGTGTTGACGGAAAATCGCCTCCATGTCGAGCGCGAAAATGTCCTCGCTGCGGTAAAAGGGTGCCTCGAGGCTGTAACCCGCCTGGCGCCGCTCAACCAGCGCGCGAATGTCTGCCGATACGTTCATCGTTTGCTCCGGATTTTTCATCCCTGGTTCTTGCCAACAGATCAGCAAATATCAGTAATCGATGAGTTGATGCTCGCGCAAATACGCAAGGATCACTTGTGCTTTTTCGACCGAACTCCCCTCAATTACGACGCTCCCGCCGCGGCTTTCGGTCGTCACCGCAGAGAGCATCCGGGCATGCCCGGAGCGCTTCTCGGGCGCGGCGAGCTTGACCGGCTTGCGCTCGACGGGGCCGACCTGCCAGGCGGCGGCTTCGTCGCTCGCAAAGCGCGTGGCGCGTTGGGGCCGGATCGTGCCCGCGCGCAGCCGCGCATAGGCGTACTGCGGCTCGGCGTTGGCGAGCGGATGCACGGCGATCACCGCCGGCAGCGCCGTTTCCACGCGGCGGCGCAGCCCCTTGGGCAGGAACTGGCGGACCGTTGCGCGGCCTCCTTTTGCGTCCACTGCGACGTCGATGTCCACCGCGCTGCCCACCAGCGGCGAGCCTAGTGCAGCGGCCACGCTGTACGGCAGCATGCCGCTGTCGTGGGCGCCTTCGGCGCGCGTGCCGGTCAGCACGAGGTCGTAGCCACGCACACGCTCGGCGAGCGCGCGCGCCGCGTCGTCGCCTGGCGCGCAGGCGAGCACTTCGACTTCACGCGCGCCCAGCGCGAGATATTCGGTCAGCGCCGGTTCGTTGGCGTCGCCCGCGTGGATCACGTCGAGTTGCGCGCCATGCTGGCCGGCGAGCTTGCGGCCGATCTCCAGCGCCTGCGCATCGTTGCGGCTATAGCGCGGCGCGCCGCTCACGGGATGGCGGCCCGCGGAAACCAGCACCGCGATGCGTTCTAACTGTCGTTGCGCGCTCATGCGGCCACTCCTGCGGGTTGACGTTGTTCGGCGGCGGCCGGGGCTTGCCCGCGCGTCGCGCGCGCGCTCTGCACCTGCTGGATCAGCGCGGCGATGGTCTGCTGCGCGTCGCCCACCACGGTCAGGTTCGCGCGCTTCGCGATCGGCGCGCTGCCGTCGAGATTCACGGCAATCACGTGGCGGCAGTCCTTGATGCCCTGCAAATGCTGGACAGCCCCGGAAATGCCGAACGCGATATACACGCTCGCCTCGACCGTCTTGCCGGTCGCGCCCACCTGCTTGTCGCGCGTGAAATGGCCGTTGTCCACGGCCACGCGGCTCGCGCCAATGGCCGCGCCGAACGCGCCCGCGAGGCGTTCGAACGAGCCGATGTCGGTCACGCCGTTGCCGGCCGAGACGATGAAGTCCGCTTCTTCGAGCGCCACCTGGGCGGCGTCGATTTCCTCGAGGCCCAGATCGCGATAGGGTTGCCCGATATCGCCGGCCGGGCGAATGAAGTCGCCCGCGAGGCGCTCGCCCGCGCCCACGAACGGCAGCTTCGCGTCCACCGCGTTGGGCTCGAGCAGAATTACATCGGGCAGCGCGCGCGTTGCAAAAGCGCGCTTCGCCTGTTCGTATGCGCCCACGTGCTTCGCATCGATCTCGACCACGTGCGTCGCCACGCTCGCGCCCGCTGCAGCCGCATAGCGGCGGCCCAGGTCGCCGCCGCCGGTTGCGTTGTCGGGCACGAACACGTGCCTGGGCGCGAGCGCCGCGGCGCAGGCCTGCAACGCGCGCAGCTCGGTTTCGGGCGCGAACACGCGGCGCTCGAAGCCCGGCAGCTCGATCAGCTTGTCCACGCCGAGCGCCGCTGCATCGTCCTTCAACTCGCCGAACACGAGCAGCGCCACTTCGGTTTGCGCATCGGCCAGCAGCGCCGCTGCAGCGATGGTCTGGCACGTGTGGTCGTCGAGCGCGCCGCGCTCGGCATGCGCCACCACCAGCATGATTTGCTTCGGATCGCTAACCTGACGGCGTGGCTTCGCAGCGGCGGCGCCATGCGCATGGCTGCTCCAGTGCGCGGCGCTTTCATCCGCGCTGCCGCTCTCGCCAAGCGTGATGCGCCTGAGCCCGGCCGCCGTAATGATGAAGGGGCGGCGCGGATCGATTCGTTTGATCGCGTTCATCGGTTCACTCCAGCGAAGCAGCAACGAGTTCGGCCACGTCGAGCACCTCGGGGCGCGGACCCACGACGCCTTCGAGCATTGCCGTGCAGTTCGGGCACGCCACGGCGACCACTTCGGCGCCCACCGCCTTCGCATCGGCGATGCGGATATCGGGAATGCGCTGCTTGCCCGGGATATCGGTCAGCGGCGCACCGCCGCCACCGCCGCAGCAGCGTCCGCGCATGCCGTTGCGCTCCATCTCCACCACCTGAATGCCGATGGTCTTGAGCAGCTTGCGCGGCGCTTCGGTCTCGCCGTTGTAGCGGCCGAGATAGCAAGGATCGTGATACGTGGTGCGCTTCTCGCGCAGCGCCTCGACGGCCTTCGGCGCGATCTTTCCGCTCGCGGCGAGCTCGGCGAGGAAGGTCGTGTGATGCAGCACCTCGTAACGCGTGCCGAGCGCGCGGTATTCGTTGCGCAGGCTGTGCATCACGTGCGGATCGGCGCTCACGATGCGCTTGAAGCTGAGCTTCGAAAGCGTGCCCATCATTTGCTTGGCCATGCGCTGGAACGTTGCCTCATCGCCCAGACGGCGCGCCACGTCGCCCGTATCCGTTTCCTGGCCGCCGAGCACGGCGTAGCTCACGCCCGCCTTGTTGAGCACCTTCACGAGCGCACGCAGCGTGCGCTGATAGCGCATGTCGAATGCTCCCTCGCCCGCCACCAGCAGCACGTCCACGGGCTTGCCCGGTTGCGCGATAGGCGCGTTCAGGTCCACCGACCAGTCGTAACGCGCGGCCTTGTCGTAGCCGCCCATCGTGCCCGTCTCGCGCAGGTTCGCGAGCACTTCGGGGCCCTTGCCCGGCACCGTGCCGTGCACGAGCGTCTGGTTGCGGCGCATGTCGACGATGGCGTCCACATGCTCGATCAGCATCGGGCACTCCTGCACGCAGGCGCGGCAGGTGGTGCACGACCACAGCGTTTGCGCTTCGATCAGGCCCGAGACGATCGGGCCGCCGGGTGAGCCAGCATGCTGGCCGACCTTGATGCCAGGCGTCGGGCTGCCCGCGTAGGCCGCGTCGGTGCCGCCCGCCATGCCCACCACGAGATCCTGAATCAGCTTCTTCGGATTGAGCGGCTGGCCTGAAGCGAAGGCGGGGCACGCGGCTTCGCACTTACCGCACTGCACGCAGGCGTCGAAGCTCAGGAGCTGGTTCCAGCGAAATTCAACGGGTTTCGCAACGCCATACTCCTGCTGCTCGATATCGGGCAGCTTGAGCGCCGTGGGCGGCGTGGCCGTGCCGTTGCCGGTCCAGCCGTCACGTGTGGCGGCGAAGCGCTCCTGGCGCGGATGGAACGCGAGGTGCAGCAGGCCCGCAATCGCGTGCTTCATCGGGCCGCCCTTGGCCGCGCCGAACGTCATCGCGAACGCGCCCACGCCAATCAGCAGCGCGCAGAGCACCGCGAAGCCGCCCGACATCGCGCCGGTCGGCACGAGCATGAACAGCACGAGGCCGAGCGCGAACGAGCCGAGCACCCAGGGCAGCGTATTCCACGGTCCCTTCGACAGACGCGCGGGCACGTTCTTCGCGTGACGGCGGCGCCACACGAACACCACGCCAACCAGCATCGCGAGCGCCGCGAGGAAGATCAGCTTGTCGAGCCACGGCGAGTAGATCGCGAGCCCGTAGTTCACGAACACGAGAGCGAGCGCCGCAATCGCGCCGCCCGCAGTCGCCACGTGCGTCTTCGCGATATACGGGTCGCGCGCGACCACGTGGTGCAGATCGACGAAATAGCGTTTCGGAATGCTGAACAGCTTGGTGAAACCGAAAGCGCCGAACGAGCCAGGCGCCGCAGCGCGCCCGACGCGCCAGTAAGCGGCCCGCTTCGCGACGGCGAACGCGAGGCCCGCCATCGACAACCACAGCAGTGCGGTAATGAGCCAGGTCGGGTTCATGGGTCAGAAGTCCTTCACGAGCCGCAGCGCGTCGTAGATCGCGCCGTGGATGTTGTGCATCGAGATGCAGTCGCCAACGCGGAACAACAGGAAGCGGCCATTACCGAGCTCCTCGGAAAGACACGGCTGCGCTTCCGAAGCGAACAGCTTGTTCACGTCGACCTGGCCGTGATTCACCGATTCGTTCTTGAGCTTCCAGTACAGCTCGTCGTTCGGCCGCGTGCCGTTCTCGACCACCACCTGGTCGACCGCGCGCTCCTCGAGCTCTTCCGTGTACTCGTTGCGCAGCACCGCGATCTTCTTGTCGCCCTCTTCGTAGACGCGATCGAGCCAGTAGTTCGGCGTCAGCACCGCGCCTTGTGCGTACAACCGGCGATAGAAGATCGGGAACGTCGTGCCGCCGACGTCGTCCGCCACCTTGACGTCCGGCGTCACGATTTCGACCTTCGACCCGCGGCTCGCGAGGAAGTCGGCCACGCCCGAGCCCGCATGCGTGCTGATGCCGTCATAGACCAGCACGTTCTGCTTCGGCTCGACCTTGCCGTTCAGGATGTCCCACGCGCTGACCGCGAGACCTTCCGCCACGCCCCAGCCCGGCACCTCTTCCGTGTAGCTGTGGCCGCCCGTCGCCAGCACGATGATGTCCGGCTTTTCGGCCATGATCATCTTCTCGTCGGCCGCGACACCGAGCCGGCGATCCACGCCCAGGCGCTTCGTCTCCATGTCGAACCAGCGCACGATGCCGGCCATCTGCTCGCGTTGCGGCGCCTTCGCCGCGATCATGATCTGGCCACCGACTTCGGCGTTCTTCTCGAACAGCACGACGTCATGGCCGCGCGAGCGCGCGACACGCGCCGCTTCCAGGCCCGCCGGGCCCGCGCCCACCACCACCACCTTGCGCTTCGGGCCGCGCGACTTCTCGATCACGTGCGGCATCGTTGCTTCACGCGACGTTGCCGCGTTCTGCACGCACAGCACGTCGAGGCCGTTGTACTGGCGGTCGATACAGTAGTTCGCGCCGACACACTGCTTGATTTCGTCCTCGCGCCCGTCGCGGATCTTGATCACCATGTGCGGGTCGGCGATCTGCGCACGCGTCATGCCGACGAGATCGATCATCCCGTTCGCCAGCAGGCGCTCCGCCTGGCCCGCGTCGCGGATGCTCTGCGCGTGCATCACCGGCAGCTTCAGCACCGACTTGATGCCCGCGGCGAGGTGCACGAACGGTTCCGGCGGCAGCGCCATCGGCGGCATGCAGTTCACGAGCGTGTTGTGCGTGTCCGCGCCCGAGCCCACCACGCTGATGTAGTCGATCAGGCCGGTCGCTTCCATCGCCTGGGCGATTTCCTTCGCGTGCTCGTGGTCGATACCGTTCTCATGGAATTCGTCGCCGCACATGCGCAGACCGACGCAAAAGTCACGGCCCACGGCTTCACGCACCGACTTCAGCACTTCGATGCCGAAGCGCAGACGGTTCTCGAAGCTGCCGCCCCATTCGTCGGTGCGGAAGTTCGTGCGCGGGCTCCAGAACTGGTCGATCAGCTGCTGGTGCGCAGCCGAAATTTCGATGCCGTCCATCCCCGCGCTCTTCACGCGGATCGCGGCGGCCGCGAAGTCCTTGATGATGCGCTTGATTTCCTCGACTTCGATGATCTTCGCGTTGCCGCGGTGCACCGGCTCGCGCACGCCCGAGGGCGTCACCAGGTGCGGCCAGTGCTCGCCGTGGTAGGCATTGCGGCGCCCCATGTGCGTCGCCTGGATCATGATCTTCGCGCCGTGACGGTGCATCGCTTCAGCGAGGCGCGACAGCGGATCGATGACCTTGTCGGTCGTCAGGTTGACCGACTTCCACCAGCCCTGCGGGCTATCCATCGACACCGGGCTCGACCCGCCGCAAATCGCCAGGCCGACGCCACCCTTCGCCTTTTCCTCGTAGTAGCGGATATAGCGGTCGCCCGGCAGGCCGCCCGGCTCGGCATAGACCTCGGCGTGCGCCGTGCTGACAATGCGGTTACGCAGCGTCAGCTGATTGAGCTGGAGGGGTTTGAACAGGTTGGGATAGCGCATCGCAAGCGACCTCTGGCGTTCGTATGTCTCGTGTTACTCGGTGTAGTTCTTTGTGTCAGTGGGCGATCGGCGACACTTCGAAGACGCAGTGATCGTGGTTTTCGGCCGCGCACTGCACTTCCTTCGATTGCGAGCGCGGCGCGCCCTTGCCTTCCGGCGTCGTGTCGTTGACCCAGTCCATTGCGCCGGCGAACCAGCCCGCGAACATGTAGCAGAGCTTGCCCTCCTTGCCCGGCTGCTGGAGCACGAACGACGAATGGCGCAGCTCGATCTTCGCGTGCGCGCTCGACGGATCGGCCTCGATGATCGAGAACAGACCCCAGCCGCGCTGCGACAGGCGCTTCAGGTAATGCTCGAACACCGCCATGCCGGTCAGGCCGTGCAGCTTCGCTTCCTTGTCGCACCAGTGATACGCGGACTTGTAGCCGGCCTTGTAGAGAATTTCCGCATACGCCTCGACGCCGAGCGCTTCCTCGACAGCAACGTGATTGTTCGTGAAGAAATGGCGCGGAACATACAGCATCGGCAGCGCGTCGGTGGTCCAGACACCGGTTTCGGGATCGACGTTGATCGGCAGTTGCGGTTGCATCGTGGTGACTCCGTGAGGGGAAAAAAGCCGATTGCGTCGTTGCGCAGGCGCGGCATCGCCCGTGTGCCCGCGCGGCTTGCGCGGGCACGTCCCATGTTTTGTTTGCTGTTTGTTCGCTGGCTCGACTGCTCTGCGGCTTACGCGCCCCAGACGTCCTTGTACACACGCACCCAGTTCTCGCCCATGATCTTGCGGATGCGCGACTCCTTCCAGCCGGCGCATTCCATCGCGGCAGTCAGGTTCGGGAATTCGCCGATCGTGCGAATGCCTTCCGGATTGACGATCTTGCCGAAGTTGGTCAGCTGGCGATAACGGCCCTTGTCATGCGTGAGCATGTCGAAGAACTCTTTCGCGTAATCCTGCGTGAAGTCCGTGCCGATCCCCACCGTGTCTTCGCCGGCGATGTTCACGACATAATCGATCGCCTCGATATAGTCCTCGATCGTGGATTCGATCCCGCGCTTGAGGAACGGCGCGAACATCGTCACGCCAACGAAGCCGCCCGCGTCCGCGATCTCCTTGATCTGCGCATCGCTCTTGTTGCGCGGATGGTCTTTCAGGCCCAGCGGCAGGATGTGCGAATAGCACACCGGCTTCTTCGAAAACGCGATCGCTTCCGACGACGTGTTGCCGCCGACGTGCGAGAGGTCGACCATGATCCCCACGCGGTTCATCTCGGTGATCACTTCGCGGCCGAAGTCGGACAGCCCGCCGTCACGCTCGTAGCAGCCGGTGCCGACCAGGTTCTGCGTGTTGTAGCAAAGCTGCACGACGCGCACGCCCATGTCGGCGAACGCTTCGATATAACCGAGGTTGTCTTCGAACGCGTGCGCATTCTGGAAGCCCAGGATGACGCCGGTCTTGCCTTCCTTTTTCGCGCGGAAGATGTCTTCGGTCGTGCGCACCAGCGTCAGCAGTTCGCTGTTCTCGCGAATCTGCTTCTTCATCACGCCGATGTTGTCGACCGTCTTCGTGAAGTTCTCCCACACCGACACGGTGCAGTTCGCAGCCGTGATGCCGCCCTTGTGCATGTCTTCGAATACCGGCCGCGCGAACTTCGAAATGTTCAGGCCGTCGATGATGATGCTGTCCTGATGCAGCGTGCTCATGTGTCTTTACTCCAGTATTGTCTGACGTCGATGCGGGTCGAATCGGGTCGATGTTCTTGGGCGACAGGCCCGGCACGCTGCCGGGCCCATGGATCATCAATAGATCGGGAAGCGTTCGCAGAGCGCGAAGATCTCGCGGCGCACGCGCTGCTCGGTGGCGGCGTCGCCTTCCGGATGCTCGCGCAGCGAATCGAACACTTCGAGGATCAGGCGGCCGATCTCGCGGAACTCCGCCACGCCGAAGCCGCGCGTCGTGCCCGCCGGCGTGCCCAGGCGAATGCCCGAGGTGACCGTGGGCTTTTCCGTGTCGAACGGGATGCCGTTCTTGTTGCATGTGATGCCGGCGCGCTCGAGCGCCTGCTCCACTTGCGCGCCCTTGAGGCCCTTGGGCCGCAGGTCCACGAGCAGCAGATGGTTGTCGGTGCCGCCGGTGACCAGATCGACGCCGCCCGCCTTCAGCACCTCGCCCAGCGCCTGGGCATTGGCGAGCACGTTGTCGATATAGGTCTTGAAGCTCGGGTCGAGCGCTTCGCCGAACGCCACCGCCTTGCCGGCGATCACGTGCATCAGCGGGCCGCCCTGCAGGCCCGGGAACACGGCCGAGTTGATCTTCTTGGCGATGTCTTCGTCGTTGGTGAGGATGAAGCCGCCGCGCGGACCGCGCAGCGTCTTGTGCGTGGTGGACGTAACGACGTGCGCGTGCTCGACCGGGTTCGCATGACGGCCGGCGGCGATCACGCCCGCGATATGCGCCATGTCGACCATCAGCTTCGCGCCCACGCTATCGGCGATCGCGCGGAAGCGCGCGAAATCGAGCTGACGCGGATAAGCGGAGAAACCGGCGATGATGAGGCTGGGCTTGTGCTGCTGCGCGAGCTCTTCGACCTGGTCGTAGTCAATGCGCATGGTTTCGCGGTTCACGCCGTACTGCACCGCGTTGAACCACTTGCCCGAAAGCGCGGGCTTCGCGCCGTGCGTGAGGTGGCCGCCCGCGTCGAGCGACATGCCGAGGACGGTGTCGCCGGGCTTGGCCAGTGCGAGCATGACCGCGCCGTTGGCCTGGGCGCCCGAATGCGGCTGGACGTTGGCGAAGCCGGCGTTGAAGAGTTGCTTGATGCGCTCGATCGCCAGCGACTCGATATCGTCCATGAATTCGCAACCGCCGTAATAGCGCTTGCCCGGATAGCCTTCCGCGTACTTGTTGGTGAGCACCGAGCCCTGCGCCTCCAGCACGGCGCGCGACACGATGTTTTCCGACGCGATCATTTCGACCTGCGACTGCTGCCGCTCGATTTCTTTCAAAATGCTTTTACGCACCGCGGAGTCGCGCTCGGCTAGCGGCTGCGAAAAGAAAGCTTGAGTATTCGACATAGAGCATCCGTGACGATGTGAGATGAAAGGCCGGCACCGCTTCAGGCCCCGCCCCGCCTGGGTTTCCCGCTGGTGGGGACGGTGGCGGTTGACGGCTCTATTCTTGTCGTTCGGATTTATGGTCGATGTATGAATTCAGACGCGTTCTTTTCCTTTTCCGCCATCGGCGTCCATTTTTCACAAGTAAGCCCGGACGCTGACCATAGGTGGAATGGTTTCCGATCCAAACAATCGTCATACGTATTCGTGGTGAATAAAAAGGCCCCCGGAGTTGCCACGGATTGGGTGTCCTCCGGAAATACCGACCTGTATTTTTGACTGGCTTGAATTAGGGTTTAGCCGCATGGCACACTGGACCTGCCAGATTCCAGAATTGCGGTAGCCTGGCCCCGGCTTCCGGCCCACGGCTTCAGAATGAAAGGAATCGTCCCCCCATGTTGCCCGACCGATCGGCGTCACTGGCGCATTTCGCGTTCATGCCGCTGCCCAACTTCACGATGATCGCGTTCACGAACGCCATCGAAGTCCTTCGTATGGCTAACTACCTGAGCGGCCAACCGCTATACAGGTGGTCGATCATCAGCCCTCAGGGCGGACAGGTCATGGCGAGCAACGGACTCTCTATCGATACCGGCCCTGCCGAATGTGCGGGCCAGCCCGATATCGTGTTCGTGTGTGGCGGCGTGGATGTGCAGCGTGTGACCACGCCGGAGCATCTTTCCGCGTTGCGGCGCTTTGCGCGTATGGGGGTCACGCTCGGGAGCCTGTGTACCGGTACGTATGCGCTTGCCAAGGCGGGCTTGCTGGCCGGTTATGCTTGCGCGATTCACTGGGAGAACATGTCGGCGCTGAAGGAGGAGTTTCCGTCCACGCGGTTTCTCAAGGAGCTCTTTGTGGTCGATCGCGACCGCGTGACTTGTACCGGTGGCGTGGCTCCGCTCGATATGATGCTCAATCTCATCACGCCGCGTGTGGGCACCGCGCGTGTTACGCAGATTGCCGAGCAGTTCGTGGTCGAGCATGTGCGCGATACCAGTGCGCAGCAGCGCATGCCGTTAGTCGCGCGGCTTGGGTCGGCGAACAAGTCGCTGTTCGAAGTGATCTCGCTCATGGAGAACAATATTGAGGAGCCGCTGTCGCGGGAGGAGCTCGCTCGGCTCGCGAATATGTCGCAACGGCAGTTGCAAAGGCTCTTTCATGAGCATCTTGGGATGACGCCTACGCATTACTATCTGACCTTGCGGTTGCGGCGGGCGCGTGAGCTTTTGCTGCAGACTGATATGTCGATTATGCAGATCACCATGGCGTGTGGGTTCCAGTCTGCGTGTCACTTCAGCAAGAGCTATCGTGATGCGTTTGGGAATGCGCCTACTGGGGAGCGACGGAAGCGCATCGCGCCGCTTTCTGGGGTGGATACGCCGGTGTTGACTAGCGTCACGTCGCTTTCTACGCATTAAATTGCGTTTTTTTGTTTGGCCGGTGGCCTTAACTTGTATTCGCGGCGGGCCGCAGGCGTTGCCCCTGTGCGGGGCCGCACCTACTTTTCTTTGCAGCCGCAAAGAAAAGTAGGCAAAAGAAAGCGGCTCACACCGCCAGTGTGACGCAGTCCACCACTGCGCTTCCAATCGGAGCGGCTCCGGGGCATCCGTCTCCTCGCACATTCCTCCTTAGTGACAAGGGGCTCATCCTTCCCGCCACGCGCTACGCGCGGGCGGAAGGGTCTGCAAGGAAAACCGAGCGGGCCGGCCGGCGATTGCGTCAGGGGTGCCGCCCGGTAAATCCGCGGCGGCGCTAACCGGTAAATACGCTGGGATGCTAACCGGTGAATGCGTTGGGGTGCCACCGGGTAAATGCGCGGCGGTGCTGACCAGTAAATGCGCTGGCGTGCTAACTGGTGAATGCGTTGGGATGCTAACCGGTGAATGCACCGGCGTGCTGACTGGCGAATGCGTGGGCGAGCGGTCAAGCGGTCAAGCGGTCAAGCGGTCAAGCGGTCAAGCGGTCAAGCGGTCAAGCGGTCAAGCGAATATATTTGAGCGCGACAAACGCGTGTACATCCCACTGGTTTTGGATATACCCCACGGCGCGCGCAGCGCCGCCGGATGGATGAGCCCTTAGTCACTCCGCTATCCGCCGCGTGGCGACAGACGCTCCGGAGCCGCTCCGAAGGACAGGGCAGTGGTGAACTGCGTCACACTGGCGGTTTGAGCGGCTTTCTTTTGCCTACTTGTATATTCCCTTCTGTGACGTCGACCTGATCAGTTGCCGTCACAGGGACAGTCAGCTCGTCTGCCTACCGTGCCTCGAGCACGCAGAAAAGCTTGAGCGACTGTCCTTTTCATCCTCCTAGCCCGAACAGTTGACTGAGCCCCGAGCTCGTATTTTTCTGCAAGTATGGGTACCGTGATGAACCACTCTCATTCCGTTTATATCGGCATCGACGTCAGCGGCACCGCGCTCGATGTTGCCATTCATGACACCACCGAACATTTTCGTGTCGACAATGAGCCCCGCGCCATTGAACAGCTGGTGCAACGCCTGATCGCGTTGAACCCCACGCTGATCGTCCGGAAGCCACCGGCAAGCTTGAACTCGCCCTGCTCAGGGCCCTGTGCGAAGCCGGCCTGCCCGCTGTCGCGGTCAATCCCCGGCAGGTTCGCGACTTCGCCCGCGCAACCGGCACGCGCGCTAAAACCGATCGCATCGATGCCTTCGCCATCGCTCATTTCGCCGCGGTCCTCAAGCCCGACGTGCGCCCGCTCAACGATCTGCAGACGGAGCAGTTACAGGCCCTGCTGCTGCGCCGCGCCCAGCTCATCGAGATGCTTGTGGCCGAGAAAGCTCGTCTTGAACGCGCCCATGCTGCTGCGCGGGACAGTCTGAACGAGCACATCAAATGGCTCAAGCTGCAGATCAAGATCGCCGACAATGACATCGATTCATTCCTGCGCTCCTCGCCCGCGTGGCGCCAGAAGGAAGACCTGCTACGCTCTGTGCCCGGCATCGGTCCCGGCGCCGCCGCGACGCTGATCGCCTTCATGCCCCAGCTCGGGTCCCTGAACCGCCGCGAGATCGCTGCGCTCACCGGCGTCGCCCCCTTCAATAGCGACAGCGGCAAGCACATCGGCAAGCGCCGTATCCGGGCGGGCGCGCTGTCGTGCGGCGCGCCCTCTATATGGCCTGCGTGCCCGCGCTGCGTTTTAACCCTACCATCCGGGCGTTCTATGACCGGCTACGCAAGGCTGGCAAACCGTTCAAGGTAGCTATCACGGCCTGCATCCGCAAGCTCGTCGTCACGCTTAATGCAATGGTTCGTAACGCCACGCACTGGAGTCCGCCGCTCAACTGAGTTTCATCACGCATTGCCCCGTTGGCGGGCAGTCCGGGCGCGATCATCAATCGTGCGGTATGCGCTCGCCTATGCATTGCTGATAGACGTGTCGGCAATCCAGCCTCTGCCAGCCAGCAACCGCTTGACTCCCAATACGGTTGCTTTTCTTTGCCGCGGCAAAGAAAAGTAGGTGCCGCCCCGCACAGGGGCAACACCTGCGGCCCGCCGCGAATACAAGTTAAGGCCAACGCCATAAAAACCGGCAACAAAAAAAGGCGGCCCAAAAGCGCCGCCCGCTTCCATCACACGCTATCGCGCAGTATCAACCAACCGCGCTCAAGCGGCCAGCAACCCATGCGGATCGATCACAAATTTCCGCGGCGCACCGCCATCAAACTTCTTATAGCCTTCCGGCGCATCATCCAGCGAGATCACGGAAACATTAACGATCTTCGCGATCGGCAAACGATCAAACAAAATCGCCTGCATCAGATTCCGGTTGTACTTGAGCACGGGCGTCTGCCCGGTATGGAACGTGTGCGACTTCGCCCACCCAAGCCCGAAGCGGATGCTCAAGCTACCATGCTGAGCAGCAATATCCTTGGCACCCGGATCATCGGTCACATAAAGCCCCGGAATCCCGATCATGCCCGCAGGGCGAGTAATCTCCATGAGCGAGTTGAGCACCGTAGCCGGCGCCTCTTCCGAATGCCCCGAAGCACCATGCCCGTGCGCCTCAAAACCCACGCAGTCCACCGCGCAATCAATCTCCGGCTTACCCAGAATCTGAGCAATCTGCTCGCCCAGCGAAGCATCCTTCGAAAGATCCACAACCTCGAACCCCATCGCCTTGGCGTGCGCGAGACGCTCCGCATTCATGTCGCCAACAATCGTGCATGCCGCGCCAAGCAAACGCGCCGAAGCAGCCGCCGCCATCCCCACAGGACCCGCGCCAGCGATATACACCGTCGAGCCCGGCTTGACACCCGCCGTCACCGCGCCGTGATAGCCGGTAGGCAAAATATCGGAAAGGCAAGTCAGGTCGCGGATCTTCGACATCGCCTGATCCTTGTCCGGGAACTTCAGCAGATTGAAATCGGCATACGGCACGAGCACATACTCGGCCTGCCCGCCAATCCAGCCTCCCATGTCCACATAGCCATACGCGCCGCCCGCGCGCGACGGATTCACGGTCAGGCACACGCCCGTGTGCTGCTCGCGGCACATCGCGCAACGTCCGCACGCAACGTTGAACGGCACCGACACCAGATCGCCAATCTTCAGCGTCTCGACGTCCTTGCCAATCTCGACCACTTCACCCGTGATCTCGTGACCCAGCACGAGACCGACCGGCGCCGTGGTGCGGCCGCGCACCATATGCTGGTCCGAGCCGCAAATGTTCGTGCTGACCACCTTGAGAATCACGCCATGGCCGATCGCGCGCCCGCTCGGATCAACCATCTTCGGATAGTCGATCTTCTGCACTTCGACTTTGCCCGGTCCTTGATACACGACGCCACGATTGCTCATCAGCTTGTCTCCTGTCGATTCGAAGTGAGTTAGCACTGCGTTGCGCTTGCAATGCCGCGCATGCAGCGATATCTGGAGCGTAGCCCGCCGCACCTACCCCGCGATGTGCAAAAGCCGACGCGCGCTTGCACGGCGCCGACATCGGCTGGGGCTATCATGCGATGCGGCGCACTACGCGTTATGAACGTCCCGCCGCGCTCCATTGCAGATAGTCGGCGCGCGTCCAGTCGAGCGACACGCCGATGCGCCGCGTGCCCGGCCGGATCTTCGGCTTGTGCACTTCGATCGTCAGCGAGTCCAGCGCCGGCCACTCGCGAAACGAGAGCGCCGCAATATCGGCCACCAGCGTTTCCAGCAGCCGCGTATGCGGCTTCTTCGCGAGAAACTCGGCTATGCGTGTGCAATAGCTCTCATAGTCGATCCAGTCGCTCTCTTCTTTCGGCATCGAGCGGTAACCGAGCTGCGCATCGATCACGAGCGGCTGCGGTTGCCCGTGCTCGTGCGGATGAATACCGATGCGCGCGGGCACGCTCAAGCCCTCGACGAACACGCTCCAGCCGCGCCCGCGCGCGGGCGGCGCGTCGAGCGCGGAGTGCGAACCCGGCGCCGGATCGAACGTTCCGTCGACGATCTTCATGATGCGAGCGACGCGGCGGCGTCGAGCATGATGCGGCAGAAGTAGTCGGCGAAGCTGCGGCGCACGACGATCTCGAAGCGGTCGCCGCCGGTGGGGATCAGCACGATCGAGGCCTTGAAAAAGACGCTCTGCGCGCATTGCCCCTCTTTGAACAGACGCGGATGCAGATCGAGCGGGCAACCGCGCGAAAGCAGCTCGCGCGTGCGCGCGCCGTCGATCTCCACCACCGTGTAGCCGCTGCCCACGTCCACCGCTGCGGCGTACGCCTCGCCGAATGCGGGGGCGAGCTTCGCCTCGAGCTCGCCCGCCTGAACGGCCGCGTTAGAGCGCACGAACCATTCGTCGGGGCCGAGCCACAGCACGTCGTAGCCGTTGCCACGCGCGACCGTGTTGGGCTGCGCGGGCGGCTGGCAGCCCACCACCTGGGCGAACGCGTCGACGAAAGCGGGGTCGCTCAGGTCGCCGCGCACGTTCACGAGATCGCGGAACGGCAGCTCGCGCATGGCGAACCCCTTCTGGCCGCGGCCCTCCTGGGCCTTGATTACACCGGCCACGCTGACGCAAGGCGACTCGAGCCGCACCGCTACCGTACGCTCCGCAAGGGGCATCGTATCCATCGTTTCATTCAACATGCTGACGCACCCCTTCAGTGTCATAGAAAATCGGGCTGGTGATCTTCGCCTTCACGCGCCGGCCATCGGCCAGCGAGATCGCAACGTATTCGCCCGTCTTGTTCAGGCCGCCCTTCACCACGGCAAGCGCGATCGAGCGGTCGAGAATCGGGCTGTAGTAGCTCGACGTCACGTGGCCGAGCATCGGCGTGGTGCCGTCCGCCTGCTGGCGTGCATCCTCGGCAACGATCTGGCCGCCTTCGGGCAGCACGAACTTCGCGTCATCGGTTAGCAGTCCGACGAACTGCTTGCGGCCATCCTTCGCGGTGTCCGAGCGCTTCAGCGAGCGCCGGCCAAGGAAGTCCTTGGTCTGCGAAACCAGGCCGCCCATGCCCAGATCGAACGGCGTGACCGAGCCGTCGGTGTCCTGGCCGACGATGATGTAGCCCTTCTCCGCACGCAGCACGTGCATCGTTTCCGTGCCGTACGGCGTGATGTTGAACTCGGCGCCCGCGGCCATCAGCGCTTCCCACACGGCGCGGCCCGCGTTGGCCGGCACGTTCACTTCGTAGGCCAGCTCGCCCGAGAAGCTGATGCGCATGACGCGCGACTTCACGCCCGCCACGGTGCCGTTGCGATACGACATGAACGGGAACGCGGCGTTGTCGAAGTCGATGTCCTTGCACACCTTCTGCAGAACCTTGCGGCTCTTCGGGCCCACCACGGCGAAGGTCGCCCAGTGGTCGGTCACGGAGGCCAGGCGCACCTTCATGTCGGGCCACTCGGTCTGCAGCCAGCGCTCGAGCCACGTGAGCACGCGCGCGGCGCCGCCCGTCGTCGTGGTCATCATGTAGTGCTGCGGTCCGAGGCGCACGGTCACGCCGTCGTCGAACACCATGCCGTTCTCGTCGAGCATCAGACCATAGCGGCACTTGCCCACTTCGAGCTTGAGCCACGGGTTCGTGTAGACCCAGTTGAGCAGCTTCGCCGCGTCCGGGCCCTGAATGTCGATCTTGCCGAGCGTCGAGGCGTCGAGAATACCCACGCCGTTGCGCACGGCGAGGCACTCGCGCTTCAAGGCCGCGTGCATGTCCTCGCCATTCTTCGGGTAGTACCAGGGGCGCTTCCAGTTGCCCACGTCCTCGAACAGCGCGCCATGCTGCTCGTGCCATTCGTGAATGCAGGTCTTGCGGATCGGATCGAGGAAATCGCCGAGCTCGCGGCCCGCCACGGTGCCGAACGTCACGGGCGTGTAGTTCGGGCGGAACGTGGTCGTGCCGGTTTCGGGAATCGTCTTGCCGAGCGCATCCGCGAGGATCGCCATGCCATTGATGTTGCCGAGCTTGCCCTGGTCGGTGCCGAAGCCCATGGCCGTGTAGCGCTTCACGTGCTCGACCGATTCGAAGCCTTCGCGCGCCGCGAGCAGGATGTCCGATGCGGCCACGTCGTTCTGGAAGTCGACGAACTGCTTCGGGCCACGCGGCGCGGCCTTGCGGCTGCCCACGAGCCACAGCGCCTGCAACGGCGTTTCGGCGACCTCCGCGGCCTTCGGCACTTGCGGGCGCGTGGCCGCCAAGCCGAGCGACTTGGTGGCGTCGATGCCCGCATCGACAGCCTGGGTAAGGCCGCGCGCGAGGCTGAATTCGCCCACCGCCGCGCCCACGCTCACTTCCTGCTGCACGCGCTTGCCCGGCATAAAGCAGGCCTTCGCGTCGTTCCAGTGTGCCTTGCCGCCCGATTGTGCAAACAGGTGCAGCACGGGGCTGAAGCCGCCCGACATCGCCACCAGATCGCAGGGCAGGTCCGCCTGCTTCGCGCCGGTCTGGCCGTTCGTGTACGCGACCACTTCGACCGAGCTCACGCGCAGCTTGCCGTGTGCAGCCATGATGGCCGCGTTGTTCATGATCTTCACGCCCTGGCGGCGCGCGGCTTCCTGCAATGCGCCTTTGCCCTGCGCACGCGAGTCCACCACCGTCACGTTCGCACCGCAAGCCTTGAGGTCGAGCGCGCAGCGATAGCCCGCGTCATTGTTCGCGAACACCACGGCATTGCGGCCAGGCAGCACGCCATAGCGGTGGATATAGGTCGACACCGCCGACGCCAGCATGATGCCAGGCAGGTCGTTATTGCCGAACACGATCGGCCGCTCGTGCGCGCCGGTCGCGAGAATCACGCGCTTCGCACGGATCTTCCAGAGCAGCTCGCGCGTGCCCTTGCGCGTCGAGACCGGCAGATGCTCGGTCAGGCGCTGCGTGACAGTCACGAGATTGTGGTCCTGATAGCCGAACGCCGTGCTGCGCGAGAGGACCTTCACGTCCGGCATGGCCGCGAGCTCCGCCTCGATCTTTTCGACCCACTGGATCGCGGAGCGGCCATCGATTTCGGTCTTGCACGACAGGAGGCTGCCGCCCAGTTCGCGCTGGTCGTCGACGAGAATCACGCGTGCGCCGGCGAGGCCCGCCGTATGCGCAGCCAGCAGGCCCGTGGGGCCGCCGCCGATCACCAGCACGTCGCAATGCGCGAAGCACTTGTCGTAGCGGTCGCCGTCGCGCACCTCAGGCGCCTTGCCCAGACCCGCGGCCTCGCGAATCTTCTCTTCATACTTCGGCCACCATTTGCGCGGCCACATGAAGGTCTTGTAGTAGAAGCCCGCGGGCAGGAAGCGCGAGAACTTCTGGTTCACGGCCATGCGGTCGTGCTCGAGGCTCGGCTCCGCGTTCACGCTGGTCGCGATGAGTCCCTGATAGAGCTCGATTTCGGTGGCGCGCGCGTTCGGCACGGTGTAGGCGCCGCGCTCGAGCTGCACCACGGCATTCGGCTCGGCCACGTCGGCCGTCACGATGCCGCGCGGACGGTGGTACTTGAAGCTGCGCGCGACGAAGTGCACATCGTTGGCGAGCAACGCCGAGGCGAGCGTGTCGCCCTGATAGCCCTGATACGTGCGCCCGTTGAACGTGAAGGTCAGCGGAATCGCGCGGTTGATGCGCCCGCCGGCGCCGAGTCGGTTCTTCTGGCTCATCGCTGCTTGCTCCCTTGCGTGCTCTTTTGCGTCCCGTTTTGTGCGCCGTTATGTGTCCTGGCCTGTGCGTTCACCGACGCATTGGCCTTGCCAAACGTTTCGTATCCCTGAATCTCATAGGTGACCGTGTCGCGCGTGGCCATGAACCAGCGGCGGCAGCCCTGCGTGTGCAGCCATTGCTCCTTGTGCACGCCGCGCGGGTTATCGCGCATGAACAGGTACTCGCCCCATTCGCGGTCGCTCAGCGCGTCGGTGTCGAGCGGGCGCGCGATCTCCGCTTCGCCTCCGCAGGTGAATTCGATTTCGGCGCGCGGCCCGCACCATGGGCATTCGATCAGCAGCATGTTGTGTTCTCCAAATCTCGGTGCGTAATCAGTGGGCCACGGCAGCTGCGCCGTGTTCGTCGATCAGATGGCCGCTGTAGAAGCGGTCCAGCGCGAACGGCGCATTGAGCGGATGCGGCTCGTCGTTCGCAATGGTGTGCGCGAACACCCAGCCCGAGCCCGGCGTCGCCTTGAAGCCGCCGGTTCCCCAGCCGCAGTTGAAATAGAGGCCCTTCACATCGGTCTTGCTGATGATCGGGCAGGCGTCCGGCGAGACGTCGACGATGCCGCCCCACTGGCGGTTCATGCGCACGCGCGAGAACACCGGGAACATTTCGACGATGGCCTGCAGCGTGCCTTCGATGATGTGATAGCTGCCGCGCTGGCCGAAACCCGTGTACTGGTCGACGCCCGCTCCGATCACGAGGTCGCCCTTGTCGGACTGGCTGATATACGCATGCACCGCGTTCGACATGATGACCGAGTTGACCACGGGCTTGATAGGCTCGGACACCAGCGCCTGCAGCGGATGGCTTTCGATCGGCAGGCGCACGCCGGCCATGTCGGCAAGCGTCGTGGTGTTGCCGGCCGCCACCACGGCGACCTTCTTCGCCTTGATGAAGCCCTTCACGGTATCCACGCCGGTCACGCGGCCGCCGTCACGGCGGATGCCCGTGACCTGGCAATTCTGGATGATGTCCACGCCGTGCTGGTCCGCGCCGCGCGCGAAGCCCCAGGCCACCGCGTCGTGGCGCGCCACGCCGGCGCGGCGCTGAATGGAGGCGCCCAGCACCGGATAGCGGCTGTTCAGGTTGATCGTGGGCTCAATCTCCTTGATCTGCTCGGGCGTGAGGAACTCGGCGTCCACGCCGTTCAGGCGGTTCGCGTTCACGCGTCGCTCGGTGTCGCGCACGTCCTGCAGCGTGTGCGCGAGATTCATCACACCGCGCTGGCTGAACATCACGTTGTAGTTGAGATCCTGCGAGAGCCCTTCCCAGAGCTTCATCGCCTTTTCGTAGAGCGCCGCCGACTCGTCCCACAGATAGTTCGAGCGCACGATGGTGGTGTTGCGCGCCGTATTGCCGCCGCCGATCCAGCCCTTCTCCAGAATCGCGACGTTCTTCACGCCGTGCTCCTTCGCGAGATAGTAGGCGGTTGCGAGACCATGCCCGCCGCCGCCGACGATCACCACGTCGTACTCCTTCTTCGGCTCAGGGCTCCTCCACTGCCGCTCCCAGTTCTCGTGATACGACAACCCGTTGCGGAACAGACTGAATATCGAATAGCGGCTCATCTTGCGGACCCCTTGCTCGTTGCCTTGCTCGTTACCATTAGCATTCGATGACGTTCACGGCCAAACCGCCGCGCGACGTCTCCTTGTATTTCGTTTTCATGTCGGCGCCGGTCTCGCGCATCGTCTTGATGACGTTGTCGAGCGTGACGTAGTGCTGACCATCGCCCTTGAGCGCCATGCGCGAGGCGTTGAGCGCCTTGATCGCGCCCATGGCGTTGCGCTCGATGCACGGAATCTGCACGAGGCCGCCCACCGGATCGCAGGTCATGCCCAGGTTGTGCTCCATGCCGATCTCGGCGGCGTTCTCCACCTGGGAGGGCGTGCCGCCCATTACGGCCGCGAGCGCCGCCGCGGCCATCGAGCAGGCCACGCCCACCTCGCCCTGGCAGCCCACTTCGGCGCCGGAGATGGAGGCCGTTTCCTTGTAGATGATGCCGATGGCCGCTGCGGTGAGCAGGAAGTCGACAATGCCCTTCTCGTTCGCGCCCGGCACGAATTTCACGTAGTAGTGGAGCACCGCGGGAATCACGCCGGCCGCGCCATTGGTAGGCGCCGTGACCACACGGCCGCCGGCGGCGTTTTCCTCGTTCACGGCCATCGCGTAGAGGTTGACCCAGTCGAGCATCGAGAGCGGATCGCGCAGCGACTCCTCGGAGCGCGAGCGCAGGTGCACCGAGAGATCGGCGGCGCGGCGCTTGACCGCCATCGGGCCGGGCAGCTCGCCGTGCATCTTGCAGCCGCGCTCGACACAGGCGGCCATCGCGCGCCAGATGCCAAGCAGTCCTTCGCGTACCTCTTCGGGCGTGCGCGTGGCGCACTCGTTGGCGAAGGTCACTTCCGCGATCGAGAGGCCGCTTTCCTGGCACACGCGCAGCAGATCGTCGCCGGTGCGGAACGGATACGGCATTTCGCGGCCGCTGCGCACGCCGTTCACGCGGTCGCCCTCGCGGTTGACGACGAAGCCGCCGCCCACCGAGTAATACTCTTTCTCGACCAGCAGTTGGCCGTTCTCGTCGAAGGCCTGGAAGCGCATGCCATTGGAATGCAGCGTGTTCGCGCCGCCCATGGTCTTGCGATAGAAGCCGATGCCTTCCTTCTCGTCGAAGCGGATCGACTGCTTGCCGAGCAGCACGAGCGTTTTTTCCGCGCGGATGGCGGCGAGGCGCGGCTCGATGCGGTCGGGATCGATCGTGTCGGGCAGGTTGCCTTCGAGGCCGAGCAGCACGGCCTTGTCGGTGCCGTGGCCTTTGCCCGTTGCGCCGAGCGAGCCGTAGAGCTCGATCTTTACGCGACGCACGAAGGCGAGCAGATTGGCGTCCTCGATATGGGACACGAAGCGGCACGCGGCGACCATCGGGCCGACCGTATGCGAGCTCGATGGACCGATCCCGATCTTGAACAGGTCGAAGACGCTGACGTTCATCTGACTTCCCTCACCTGGGGTTAGGGGTGCAATGGTGTGGAGTTGCACCGTTGACGGTAGACGCTAGTAGATCAAAGAGGCCCATGCGCCTGATAGAACAAAACCGCCATTGCCGTTGGATGGCGCCGCCAGCAGCGCCTTCAGGCGGGTTGGAAGTGCGGTTTGGCGGTGATTTGCGGCGTAAAAACGCAAGTGGGGAAGGGGATCACGGTTGTGGCCGCCTCACCGATGCCCCAAGGCGATTGCTGCGCTGCAGCGCGAATGCGCGAACAACGCCCGGAGACGCGCGGAACGGGTTTTAGATTGACTCGGGTGCCGGCGTGAGAAGGGTTAGTGGTTTGGGGTGCAGGTTATGGCGCTTTGGCGTTTCGCTGCTGCTCCCCCAACCCGTTAGCAGCCTCCTCGATCAAAAAAGCGGGAATCGCCCTTTTCTCCATACCCGGAACACTTCATTTATTGAAAGGTAGTTCCTGCGTCGGGCGCTTATAATGCTTCGAATTTCGGGCCGTGGAATCATGATTTCATGGCACGTTACCGATCAGTTACCCACTCGCAGCAGCAAATTCAGCCGTGGCGCTCCTGACCTTATGCCTGCCCGCCTGTCCAGGTTGTGTTGACCACTCTTAATTGCTAACGATCCCATGCAGGAGGCGGAAGTGAGAACCACGACAATAATCGGTGCGCCATTTTTTGTGTTCGGCATCGGCTTCCTGTCGTTAGGCATCTGGCTTTGGCACTCTGATGCAAGATTTGCAGAGCATGCGGTGCGTACGCAAGGAAAAGTGACCGATTTAATAGCGGGTCGCGACAGCAAAGGGAATCTCTCGTATCACACGCAATTTGAGTTCACCACTCCCGATGGTCAGCGCTTGCGTGCCACTGGCTCGGCGGGCACGAGTTCTCCGGACTATTCACTCGGCGATACTGTGCCCGTGCTCTATGATCCGGCCGACCCCGAGGACGCCGAAATCGACAGCTTTCTCGAGCGTAGCTTCGGCGCCCTGATAGTCAGCCTGCTCGGCAGCATCTCTGCCCTGGTTGGCGGCGGCCTGCTTGCCGCGTCTATATACAGTGATTCTCATGGGCGCCGAAGCTCGCGTAAAGCGCGGCGAGCCCAATAAAACGAAGGAGTGCGGTGCCCGGTTGTTTCCTCCGGGTCGGGAAGAAGCCGACCGGGCCAAGCTGTGGCGATATCTCTGGGAGAAGCGGGAAATCAGGCACCGGACGCTTATAATGTTTCAACTTTTTGGCACGTGGAATAGGGAGTTTATGGCACGCCTTTCGACTAGTCGCCGATTCACCGCAATGACGTCAGCTGCGATTTGGCTGACCTTCTGCCTGCCGGCCTGCAGCCAGCAAAACAGCCAAACGCCAGATGTCAAGGCGCTGGTAAAAAAGTCGTTGGCGGATATGGTATTCGTGAAAGGCGGCACTTTCATGATGGGTGATTTTGGACCATCGGCAACGCCGGAGAAATTACCGTACACGGCGCAACACGAAAACAAGCCCGCGCATCAAATCACACTCGACAGCTTTTCTATTGGCCGATACAAGGTCACCTATGCCGATTTTGATGTCTATACGAAGGCGACCGGAAAACCATCGTGGCCCCAGGACGCAATAGACATCACGTACAAACGTCCGGACTATCCCGTCGGCGTCCCCTGGCAAATGGCCAAAGATTATTGTCAATGGCTAGGCCAGCAAAGTGGTTTGCCAATCGACCTGCCGACGGAAGCCCAATGGGAATATGCGGCTCGCTCGGGAGGAAAGCCGCTCATCTTCGCAACCGACAACGGAAAATGGGAGCCGGATCGCAACTTCCCGTCTGGCGATACGGTTGCGAACAAGCTGGCGCCGGACTTCGGTTACGGCGGTGTCTCGATGGGCACGTACCCGATTGGAAAATATCCGCCGAACCCGCTTGGTCTTTATGACATGGGTTTCGATGGCCGTGACTGGGTCAACGACTGGTTCGCTCCCGACTACTACGACCACTCGCCCGAGAAGAATCCCCAAGGGCCGGCTACCGGAACAGAGAAGGTCATTCGTGGCGAAGAAGGGGGCAGCGACGAGACAGCGATGACTATTTATCGATACAAGAAAAAGCCTGCACCCTATGCATTGAAGACGTTGATAGCCGGCAAGCCCGTTATGGCCACATTCGTTACCGATACATTTCGCTGCGCCGTGCAGAACACGTCGAAGGTACCCCAAGGCAACTAGGCAAGCCTCGTGTCGGGCAGGCTCTCGTACATTGGGTGCTCACCCGCCGCGGCTTGAAAGCTGTACGCCTGTGAAGCGACTTCGACAACTGCATAACCCGGCGTCGGATCGACCTTCAGCATCGCCTGAAGGCTATCGTAGTAGTCGTCCATTTCCTGTGCGTCACTAGCCGGAGTGCCAGTAAGTGACATGCTCAGGAAATTCTTCAACGCAATCCGGTTTTGTGTGAGATCGCCTTTGGTGCCACCCCGATTCATATGTTGCACGACGTTATCGAGATCGTGACGCGTGTGAGACCATTGCAGGATCTGCTTGACTGCGTCCTTGCGACGACCGTAATAGCGCCCGAATGCGTGATTCTCCGGATCCGGACCATCTGTGAAGGCCCAATGGCGCGTCAACTGATAAAGCATGATGCCCTTTGATTCGGGTGTCGCATACTGCAACATCCATGGATTTGCCAGGATGTTGTTCATGAGTTGAACGCGCTGCTGTTCTTGCTCATACGAGAGGAGCAGATCAGCAAATGAACGTTGCAGGTCAGCGATGTCAAGGTCAATTGAGTCGGTTAGCTTTTGAGCCCCCTGAATCACTGTGACCTGAATATACGTCATTGCCTGAAATGCTTCGTTCTGTATGTATTGCAGGTGTTTGAAATTCGCATGATACAGTTGATAGAAGAACCACGCAACGAAATCCGCGATACAAAGCGCATCGACAGAAAGTTCGATTTCCCCCTTGGCACCAACCCCAAGACACAGCCCTGCCTTCATCTTCAATCTGAAGCGGCCCGCCGCATAGCTGACGTCGAGCAGGCAGGCCAATGCGCCAACCTCGAACAGGTGTATACGGGTATGGTAGACATTACCGATCCGCCATCTCGCACGCTACCCGCCGGTGACAAAGGATTCGTGCATTCCACGACGCGCATCACGGTCGGATCTGCGAGGGAAACAGGCCGGGCGGTCAGGCGCATACGCGGAAGTTCTCCGAATAGGCGTGCACCCACCGGTTTGGGTTATGCCCCACGGCGCGCGGAGCGCCGCCGGATGGATGAGCCCTTAGTCACTCCGCTATACGCCGCGTGGCGACAGACGCCCCGGAGCCGCTCCGATTAAAAGGGCAGTGGTGAACTGCGTCACACTGGCGGTTTGAGCGGCTTTCTTTTGCCTACTTTTCTTTGCCGCGGCAAAGAAAAGTAGGTGCCGCCCCGCACAGGGGCAACGCCTGCGGCCCGCCGCGAAAACAAGTTGGGGCCAACCAGGGCCCCCAGAGATTCCGAAATCAGAACGAATGCCGCATCCCGATACGCACATCGGCCTGCGTCGTAGTCGACGACGGCGTGAAGCTATACCCGATCACAGCATCCACCCCTTGCGAGGCATGGAGCCAGTCTCCCGAGAGATAGACCTCGGTCCGCTTGGAAAGCGAGTAATGCACCCCTGCCGAAAGCTGATTCCAGTGATTCCCATCGAAATGGGTGTACTGATACCCGCCGATCAGGCTCAGGGAAGGCGTGATTTGCCAGTCCGCGCCGCCTTCGCCCACCTGCATATGCTCGCTTTGGCCAAACGCCTTGATCTGCGTATAAGTGAAGTCGCCCATCAACGTAACAGGGCCAATCACATAGCTGGCCCCCACACCGAACGCCCCTTGCTTGTCCACCGGAAACGCGTTGTTCGCATAGAGATCGGTAACGGCGCCGGTGGCGGGATCAACACTCACCGTAGGCTGCCCAAAGAACGAATGCACACCGATCATCGCGTAAGGATCAAACGCATAAATCCCCGACGGGTTATTCAACTGCGTATACGCCGTGCCCGCCGAGAAGTTGCCGTTCTGATACTGCGCGCCCACGCTCCACGCACTCCCCGTATGGAATTCCCCAGGCGTATTGCTGAACGAATACATGCCACCGAACTGGAACCCGCCATACGTATTCGACGTGAACTTCACGGCATTCGGCAAATGGTCGCCATTCATGCGGTCGAAGTCGCCCTGGTTAATGGCGTAGCCGCTCGCCCAAGCGGAGACGTTGTACTGGTAAACCATGTCCTGCGTCATATCGGACTGGTTGCCGAACGTGAGCGTTCCCCAATCGCTCTGCAGACCTACATAAGCCACACGCCCAAACAACGAGCCGCCATTGGCGATTTCGCCATTACCCAAATGAAAGCCGCTTTCCAGTTCGAAGATAGCCTTGTTGCCGCCGCCAAGGTCCTCGGTGCCTTTGATGCCCCAGCGGTTCGCATACGAAACACCGTCGTCGAACTTCACCTGATGCGAACCGCCCGCATTGGTGACGTAAGTCACGCCCGCATCGATGATCCCGTACATCGTCACGCTGCTCTGAGCCTCGCTCTCGGTGGAGAGCGCTGCCAATGCGAGTGCGATGCCAGTCAGTGCCGCCACTTTCACTTTCTTCATGGTCCAGGTCTCTCTTCTCTTGGGATACGGTTGATGGGCCGCATAAAGGACGTCCCCTGAGACGTACAAATCGCGTGCAAATCGGTGAGCCCGCTGCACGCCTTATGCGGATCGTGAGAACGTACAAATCCAAATCTCGCGTGACTTTCGCGAACGCGACGCACACTTGGGAAAAAGCGCCGCCCCGCCAATCGGGCGTTTTTCTTGATTGATCGTTCAATAAAAAAAGAATAGAGTGAGGGCCTTCCAGCTGCGCCTTGAAGAATCGCCATGCCCAAGATCGGAATGCGCGACGTCCGTCGCGCGCAACTTATTGATGCGACCCTGCAATCGATCGACCAGTCCGGGTTGTCGGGCACGACGCTTGCAACGGTCGCGCAGCACGCGAATATCTCGACCGGGATCGTCAGTCACTATTTCGGCGGCAAGGACGGCCTGCTCGAGGCCACCATGCGCCACATCCTGCGCGATCTCTGGGAAGCCACCATGCGCCGCCGTACGGCGGCCAGGGACGAGCCGCGCGCGCGCTTGCGTGCCATCGTCGCTGCGAATTTCGACGTTTCGCAGGTGAATACGCCGGTCATGAAGACCTGGCTCGCGTTCTGGGCCGAGAGCATGCATCAGCCCGCCCTGCGCCGCCTGCAGCGCGTGAATACGCGCCGGCTCTATTCGAACCTGTGCGCCGAGTTCGAGAAGGTCTTGCCGCACGCAGCCTCGCGGCGCGCCGCCAGCGGCCTCGCCGCCATGATCGACGGCCTGTGGCTGCGCGGCACCCTGACCGGCGAACCGTTCGACACCAAGGCCGCCCTGCGCGTCGCCAACGAATACATCGATCTCATGCTCGAAACGCGCGCCAAGGCACGCTCGAGCAAGTCCGCCTAGCCTGGAGTCACCCACCATGTCTGTTTATCCGCTCGAACGCCTCTTCATTGACGGCGCATTCACCGACGCCACCAGCGGCGAGACCTTCGAAACGCGCGACCCCGCTACCGGCGAATTGCTCGCGACGGTGCAGCAAGCCAGCGCCGCCGACATCGATCGCGCCGTGCAATCGGCGCGCGCCGGCCAGCGCGTGTGGGCCGCCATGACGGCCATGGAGCGCTCGCGCATCCTGCGCCGTGCCGTCGAGCTGCTGCGCGCGCGCAACGACGCGCTCGCCGCGCTGGAAACGCGCGACACCGGCAAGCCCATCGCGGAAACGAGCGCCGTGGATATCGTCACGGGCGCCGATGTGATCGAGTACTACGCCGGCCTTGCCACCGCCATCGAGGGCCAGCAGATTCCGTTGCGCCAGGATTCGTTCGTCTATACACGCCGCGAGCCGCTGGGCGTGACCGCGGGCATTGGTGCGTGGAACTACCCTATTCAGATCGCGTGCTGGAAATCGGCGCCCGCGCTGGCCGCCGGCAATGCCATGATCTTCAAGCCGAGCGAGGTCACGCCGCTGTCCGCCTCGAAGCTCGCCGAAATCTATCTCGAAGCCGGCGTGCCGCCGGGCGTGTTCAACGTCGTGCAAGGCGACGCACGCGTGGGCGCGATGCTCAGCACGCATCCCGACATCGAAAAGATCTCGTTCACGGGCGGCGTGGAAACGGGCAAGAAGGTCATGGCCGCGGCCGGCGGCTCGTCGCTGAAGGAAGTGACGATGGAGCTGGGCGGCAAGTCGCCGCTGATCGTCTTCGAAGACGCCGATCTCGATCGCGCCGCCGATATCGCCGTCACCGCCAACTTCTTCAGCTCGGGCCAGGTCTGCACCAACGGCACGCGCGTCTTCGTGCACGCGTCCTTGCTCCCGGCGTTCGAGGCGAAAGTCGTCGAACGCGTGGCGCGCATCCGCGTCGGGCATCCCGGCGACCCCGCCACCAACTTCGGCCCGCTCGCCAGCGCGGCGCAACTCGACAAGGTGCTCCGCTATATCGAGAGCGGCAAGCGCGAAGGCGCGCGGCTCGTTGCAGGCGGCGCGCGCCTCGCGGAAGGCGAATTCGCGCGCGGCCAGTATGTGCAGCCGACCGTATTCGCCGATTGCCGCGACGACATGAAGATCGTGCGCGAGGAAATCTTCGGCCCGGTCATGAGCATTCTTTCCTTCACTGAGGAATCCGAAGTCATCGCGCGCGCGAACGACACCCTCTATGGCCTGGCCGCGGGTGTCGTCACCGAGAATCTGTCGCGCGCGCATCGCGTGATTCACCGGCTCGAAGCGGGCATCTGCTGGATCAACACCTGGGGCGAATCGCCCGCGGAAATGCCCGTGGGCGGCTACAAGCAATCGGGCGTGGGGCGCGAGAACGGTATCACGACGCTCGAGCACTACACGCGCATCAAATCCGTCCAGGTCGAACTGGGACCGTATCGGCCCGCCTTTTGAGGGTATTTAAGGGTATTTGAGGGAGCACGGCATGGCAGCGCAAGAGTACGACTACATCATCATCGGCGCGGGATCGGCGGGCAATGTGCTCGCCACCCGGCTTACCGAGGATCGCGACGTCACGGTCCTGCTGCTGGAAGCGGGCGGTCCCGACTACCGCTTCGACTTCCGCACGCAGATGCCCGCGGCGCTCGCCTATCCGCTGCAGGGCCGCCGCTACAACTGGGCCTACGAGACCGATCCCGAGCCGTTCATGGACAACCGGCGCATGGAATGCGGGCGCGGCAAGGGGCTGGGCGGTTCATCGCTCATCAACGGCATGTGCTATATCCGCGGCAATGCGCTCGACTACGACGGCTGGGCCGAGCGCAAGGGGCTGGAGGACTGGAGCTATCTGGATTGCCTGCCCTACTTCCGCAAGGCGGAAACGCGCGACGTGGGCGCGAACGACTATCACGGCGGCGAAGGCCCCGTGCACGTGACCACCAGCAAGCCCGGCGTGAACCCGCTTTTCGAGGCGATGGTGGAGGCTGGCGTGCAGGCCGGCTACCCGCGCACCGACGACCTGAACGGCTACCGCCAGGAGGGCTTCGGGCCGATGGACCGTACGGTGACGGCCAAGGGCCGGCGCGCGAGCACCGCGCGTGGCTACCTGGATCAGGCGAAGCAGCGGCCCAACCTAGATATCGTCACGCACGCGACCACCGACCGTATCCTGTTCAGCGGCAAGCGCGCGAACGGCGTGGTGTTTCTCGACGGCAATGCCCAGGTGAAGCGCTACGCGCGCCGCGAGGTGCTGGTGTGCGCGGGCGCGATTGCCTCGCCGCAACTGCTGCAGCGCTCGGGCGTGGGCCCCGGCGCGTGGCTGCGCGAGCTCGACATTCCGGTTGTGCTCGACCTGCCCGGCGTGGGGCAGAATCTTCAGGACCACCTGGAGATGTATATGCAGTACGAGTGCAAGGAACCCGTTTCGCTCTACCCTGCCCTGCTCAAGCACAATCAGCCCGCCATCGGGCTCGAATGGATGCTGCGCGGCACCGGCAAGGGCGCGAGCAATCATTTCGAGGCGGGCGGCTTCATCCGCACGCGCGACGACGACCTGTGGCCCAATATCCAGTATCACTTCCTGCCTGTTGCGATCAACTACAACGGCAGCAACGCGATCAAGATGCACGGCTTTCAGGCGCATGTGGGCTCGATGCGTTCGCCTAGCCGCGGTCGCGTGAAGCTGCGCTCGCGCGATCCGCGCCAGCATCCGTCGATTCTCTTCAACTACATGTCCGAAGCGCTCGACTGGCGCGAGTTCCGCGACGCCATCCGCATCACGCGCGAGATCATCGCGCAGCCGGCGCTCGACCGTTACCGTGGCCGCGAGCTGAACCCCGGCGCCGACCTGAAGACCGACGCGCAGATCGACGCCTTCGTGCGCGGCCGCGCGGAGACGGCCTTTCACCCGTCGTGCTCGTGCGCGATGGGCTACGACGACATGGCCGTTGTGGATGCGGAGGGCCGCGTGCACGGCATCGAAGGCTTACGCGTGGTGGACGCCTCGATCATGCCGCTCATCACCACCGGCAACCTGAACGCGCCGACGATCATGCTCGCCGAGAAGATTGCCGACCGCATTCGCGGCCGCCAGCCGCTCGCGCGCTCGACGGCACAGTATTACGTGGCCAATGGTGCGCCGGCGCGCGGCGGGGATTTGCCGCTGCGCCCGACGGGGGGCAAAGGAATGAAGGCGGCGCCGAGCGGAGCGAAGCGGAAGGCGCACGCGGTATCGTAATTATGGAAGTTCATCGGATACCTGAATAATTGGGTATCCGTTGCGGGCCGGAATCGAAGCGCGAAGCGCGGCGAATCCGGCCCGCTTGTATTTATACGAGTGAAATTCTCAAGGATTTTCCGCAGGCAGCGGCGTACTTGCGCAGCGTTGCCAGAGACGGAGAATGTTTTTCGCTCGCGAGCGACGATTCCAGACGGGATACTGCGGAGGTGGTGGTGCCCATACGAATGCGCGCGCATACCATCGGTTCTGGTTGTGCCCGACGGCGCGCGCAGCGCCGCCGGATGGATGAGCCCTTAGTCACTCCGGGTGACGACGCGTGGCGACAGACGCTCCGGAGCCGCTCCGAATAAAAGGGCAGTGGTGGACGGCGTCACACTGGCGGTTTGAGCGGCTTTCTTTTGCCTACTTTTCTTTGCCGCGGCAAAGAAAAGTAGGTGCCGCCCCGCACAGGGGCAACGCCTGCGGCCCGCCGCGAATACAAGTTAAGGCCAAAACCTCAATCCCCACGAGAAAAGCGCCCATTGCAAGAAAATGATGGACACCCTCACGCCGGCGAAACAGCCAATCGCCGAGACAGCCGAGGCAGACACAAAGCAAAAACGGCGTCACGCGGCACCCGCAATCCGAATGCCAACATGACGCCGTGAAATCCAAAGCGGAATAAAACTGCCCGATTACACCGCCGCAGCCAACCGATACGAAATCGCAATCGTCAACGCCGCCGCAATCAACGCAGCATACGGCAACATATCGCGCCACTTGCTGCGCGCAGGAATCTCCACCTCCATATCGAGCGCGCTGCCCGCGGGAAAGTGACCACGATCCTGCCAATAGTGGCGATAAGCGAACACCGGCACGATCAACAGCATCGCGATCAAGCCATCACGCAGCGTGTTAGCACCTTGCAAATTCGCACCCGCGCCCACAAACACGAGATTCGCATAACCGCACAGCGCGCCAAGCGCGAGCAGCCACGTCGGGCAGCGGAACGGCCGATCCCACGACGGCCGATCCATGCGATGAATCCACCCCGATTGCAGGTTGAGAAACACGAACAGCATGTAGCACACGTTCGAGATGGACAGCACCGTCATGTAGTCGGACATCGCGAGCAACACGAGGTTGAAACCCAGATCGGTCCACATGGCCGCGGTAGGCGCGCCGTGCTCGTTCACACGCGAGAGATAGCGCGGCAGCCAGCCATCCACCGAAGCCTGATACAGCGTGCGCGAGGACCCCATCATCGAAGTCATGACGATCAGCAGAATCGAGAGCATCAGCATCACGACCACCGCGTTGCCGACCCATGCGCCGCCGCCCACGATGGACGCCATCGCCATGCCAACGCCGGTGCCGTCACCAATGCGCGGATCGAGCATCGCCTGCATGCCGAGCGATCCCTGGAACGCGAGCGGCACGAGCGTCATCACGACGAGGCAGAGCGCGCCCGACCAGAAGATCGCCCGCGCGGTATCGCGGCGCGGATCGCGGAATTCGCGCGTGTAGCAGACTGCGGTCTCGAAGCCATACGACGCCCAGCCGGCCATGAACATGGCGCCCAGCGCCATCACCACACCCTGGCCGTTCCATGCGCCGAAGCGCGAGGCGGTGAGATTGCCCTGCGCGTCGTGGCCGAGCGGCAGCAGCGGGAAGAGATGCTTTGCGGGCACGTCGCCAGTGAAGAACGGCACGAGACCGACGATCAGAAGCGGCGTGAGCGAGGCGATGCCGAGTATCTTCTGCGTTTTCGCGGCCTTCGATGCGCCGCTATGTTGAAGCCGGAACGTAATGAGCAGGAACGCCGCTGCAATCATGAAGGTGGCGTTGATGCGCAGCGTGAGTCCGGGCTTGATGAAGTCGAGGTTCGCCAGCGTCCAGTGCCATTGCAGGATGGCCGCATCGGGCGAAAACAGCGTGGCGAGCGCGTAGTTTGCGGCCAGCCCGCAGCCGAGCGCCAGCATGGGCGACCAGGCGAGCCAGTTGCACCACACGGAGACCGGCGCAATCATCTTGCCGTAGCGCACCCATCCGATCGCGCCATAGACCGACGCGCCACCCGATTTGTGCGGAAAAAGGCCGGAAATCTCGGCATAGGTCGCGCTCTGCATGAGGCCCATCGTGATCGAAGCGATCCAGATGGCCCACGCCGGCTGGCCTATCGTGGCGCATACGCCACCGATCGTGAAAAGCACACCCGCCGGTACGCCGCTCGTGACCCAAAATGCGTCTTTCCAGGTAAGGCCACGCTGCAACGCATGGCCTTGGTCGCCTCGGGCGCCAACATCGTCGGCACCCCGCGTACGTATTCCAGCTTGCTCCATCCAATTCCTCCTGAGGTCTAACGCTAATCAACCAAAATTGCCGCGCCAATTGGGGCGATCAGGGATCGCCAAGGACGTGCCGTGCATACACACAGTTCGCCCCGGGCGCCCCGGCCGTCCGCAAGAGGGTGCGAACGGCGGCCACAACCTGTCGCTGCAAGACGCGTCAATGCACGCCCAGATACGCGCGCACAGCGGGCAGGCCCGGCTTGCCGTCGAGGGTTGTCACGCCGGCGAGCCACTTGTCGAGCATCTGCGGATTGGCCTTGAGCCAGTCGGCGGCCGCCTTGTTGGGGTCTTCCTTGGCCGCAATGGGCACCATCAAATGGTTCTCGATGGCGGTCGTGAACTGCAGGTTGGAGACGAACTTCGCGACGTTCGGGCAACGCGCGCTGTAATCAGGCGGTTCCGCCGTCAAGACCTTCGCCGCGCCGTAATTGGGTCCGAAGACGTCGTCGCCACCCGCGAGGTAGTCGATCTTCATCTGCACGTTCATCGGATGCGGCTCCCAGCCGAGGAACACGATCCACTGCTTGTCGCGCTCGGCGCGGTTCACCTGCACCAGCATGCCGGCCTCGCTCGACTCCACGAGCTTGAACTTGCCGAGGCCATACTGGTTCGAGCTGATCATCTTTTGAATCAGCTGGTTGCCGTCGTTGCCGGGTTCGATGCCGTAGATCTTGCCCTGCAATTTATCCGCGTACTTTGCAATGTCCTGGAACGAGTGCAGGCCGCCCTGGTACACATAGTCGGGCACCGCGAGCGTGTATTTCGCGCCGGTGAGATTGGGGGTCGGCAACACCTTGATCGCGCCCGATTTCGTGAACGGCTCGATCATCGGGTCCATCGTCGGCGACCAGTAGCCGAGGAACACGTCAATCTGCTTGCTCTTCAGGCCCGCGAACGTAATGGGCACCGACGCGATGGTCTTCGTCGGCTCGTAGCCGAGTCCGCTCAGTATGGTGGACGCAACGCCCGTGGTCGCCGCGATATCGGTCCAGCCGACGTCGGCAAAACGCACCGCCTTGCATTCGGCGGGATCCGCCGCATAGGCGCTGGAGCAGGCAGCGGCGGCAAACAGCAATGCACAGGCCTGCAGGGTCTGGAATCGGCACATCTTCGTCTCCTCGAGATTGCACAGCGTCGATCGGTTCCGCATGGAAGGGATGGCGGCAAACTCGCGGACAAACTGCGGGTTGGCCAGCGCAAGACGCGTGCCCGCCCCTGTTCCTCTGCCCCGGTACCCCTTGTGGCGGGGCTGACGGGAAGAAAGGCGGCGAGGACGCGCATCCCACGGTCAATAGTCGTTTGGCAAAAAGCGGATCAACGTAGCAATTGCGACGAGCACTTGCGCATTTGCGACACCTCGACGCCGCGAGGTCCGAACGACAAGGTTTTAAGTTGATTGAACGATCAATCGAAAAACGGAATGGGTCGCCGTACGACGGCTTTCAAAGACACTTCATCCGCATGCGTTTTGCTTTCGTTTTCATTGCATTTGCGGCTGCAGGTGGGGTTGTGGAGCGCAGATTCGATTCATAAGGAGTTCGATTTATTTCCCTTTACCGCTACACGTGTGAGCGACGGCGCGAGCGTTATGCACATGGCTTCGCCCATTCGGGATTCGGATAACTGTCCGCGCAGCACCGCGAGCCGCACGAGCATTTGAGCGTGCGCGGCGCGTAGGCGATGACAAGTAGCGCGCGCGGCACCGGCGCGAGGCTTTCGAGTTGGCGACGAATCCGGGCCGCCTGAGCGGTCGCATCGGTGCCCGTGAGCGTGGAGGCGGACGGCACGCCTTGTTGCAGCACGCCCAGCGAAGACATACCGCCACGTTCGACGGCATGGCGTAGCGCGTCGCGCAAGGCGGCGGCGTGACTCGTGTACAGGTCGCGCATGGTGAGCCTTTACGGGAATTGTGCGGTCCAGAAACGCAAAAGCCCGCATTGTGCGGGCTAGTCAAAAATTCGGTGCACAGTTAAAGCATTCGAATTAATCGCCATATTCTAGAGAAATTGTCGAATGTCAAATTGTGAGCACGCCACAATGCGCCGCGAATCGTTCATCCCCCTATTCGGACACGTCTGATTTCGCGCCATCGGGAGCAGCGGCAGCATCGCCTGAACGGGCGAAATCCAAGCCCGCGCGTAACCGGTCGCCGTGCCGGCCGGTTGTTTTCATCGACTCCCTGGAGGTATGGAAATGGTAAAGGGACAAAGGCGAATTCTGTGGAGCGCGGTATGAGGCGATCCCTGCTAAGACTGGGCGACAAGTCCACGGCGGGCGGCGTCGTTATCGAAGGCGAAGAAAGTTGCACGCACCACGGCCGTTCCTTGACATTCACCGGTGCAAAGGTCTTGTGCCCTGTCTGCAATACGACGGGCGTAATCGGGTGGAAAGGTCCGCATCGAAAGTCCACGATGAAGGGTAAGCAGCAAGCCCTGGAGGGCGACTTGTGCCTCTGCAATTGCGATCCGCCGCCCGTCATGATCGCGTCTCAAGACACCGCCTGGCATGAATTTACGGCGAGCGAGTTGGAAGGCACGGCATACGGAATCGCGAACGAGCCGCGTTCCAGTCCGACTCAAGGTGTCTACGACGAACAATTCACACTCAAAGACTCAACCGGGAAATCCCTTCCCGATACCTATTACACCGCCTGGTTACCTTCTGGCGCACGCGTACACGGCATAACCGATTCACAGGGCCGCACCGGGCGATACGCTACCGAAGGCGCACAACACGTCAGCATCTATCTCGGACACAGGGAGTAAGCATGTTCGATCGACTTGTAGCAGACGGAGACCGCACCACCACGGGCGGCGAAGTGATTGGCCGCAGCGACTTCTATAACGAAGCAGGCAAGATGTACGCGCGCAAGGAGAATCACGCGACGTGCGGAAACTGCAAAGGTGGATGGCCGATCTACGGCACCGCTGGCACCTGGATGGATAACGGCAAGCCTTACGTGAAAGACATGGATCGCGTTCTGTGCCCATGCGGTAAAAACTTTGTTCTTGCGTCCAGCGGTTCGAATACGTTCTATTCGGAAAGCAAGGGAGAGGCAAAAACCGAAAAGCCCGTTGCGCCGACGAGGGCCGATACATACGACGAACAGTTCACGCTTCGCGACGTAAAGGGCTCGCCGCTCGCAGACACGTACTACACCGTTCGCATGCCTTCGGGTGAATTAGTCCACGGCATAACAGATTCACAGGGGCGAACACGTCGCTACCCGACGGACAACGCGCAACGCGTTGTTATTTACCTTGGCCACCGTGAAATCGTGGAATAATTTTCAAATAAATTACATATAAATATTCGATCAACAGATAGCTATAACATGAAAATCAAAACGCAATACATCGCGCCGTTGTCTCTGTGGCTTGTCGTCCGAAAGCGCTTTTCGAGTAATGGCCTATTCGTTGAACCCGCATGGATCGGGAACGGAAAACAGAACGGACCGCTCATATTTACGTCGCGTATTCTTGCGTCGTTCTACGCGTACGTTCGCAACAAGTACCACCAGAAGGATGATTCGGATAACTGGCGCGTTATTCCCATGCACGAATTCGATTTGCTCCAGCACGTTCGTGATTGCGATGGGGAACTCTGGTGCATGATGGGATTCGGCGTGACGCTGGAGGAACCTGGATCAATCATCGTGACAACGGGTGCGCCACGTACCCGATATGCGCCGCTGTACTTCGCGCCGCCCACTGATAATGACGACGTAACGCTTCTATTCAGTCAATGGGTTTTCGATTTCATTGCGGACGAATTTAAATCAATCGGCCTGCCGAAGTACGACGAAGAACTAGAAAGTATCGATGAAATGGACGACGCGACGTTCGCGGCGACGCTAAACACTGCGATTGGACGCGCGAACATATGCCGCGAGCCTACGGCACGAGATCGCGCGCTATGGGGAGTCTATAGCCCGCTCCGCGACGCGTGGATATCCGGCGAGGACGCGCGTTGCGATAACCCCGCCGAACGCGCAGCACGCACGATGCACTAGGGCGCGTATGCGCGGAAATCCATCCGACGCACAGTTACAGGAGATTTTATGTCAGACGCACTTGCGACAGCAGTAACAAATACCAATCCGAATTCCTGTGTAACCGTACAAACGGCGAGGCTTTGCAAGCCGTGGCACGTCTCGCAACAGGGGATAGATTTTGTTGCTGATTGGGAAGCCTTCCGTGCACATTTGTACGATAACGATGGCGCTGGCGGCGGCGGTAATACGACTATCGGCTTCGGGCACCTGGTTCATATGGGGCCAATCTCGGGCGCTGCATCTGAAGCCCCTTTTCACGCAGGGGTCACGATCGCCCAGGCCAGGCAACTACTACTGCAAGATCTTAGAGACCCTGAGCACATAGTAAATAAAAAAATCCATGTACCACTTTTCCAATACGAATATGATGCGCTTGTTGATTTTGTCTACAATCTTCGCCACCATAACGACGCTCTATTGAATCTTGTAAATTCCGGCCACTATGATCGCGTGCCGGCGAAATTTATGGAATATACATGGGCCAGCGGCGCACAACCGAGTGGTCTAGTGAAGCGCCGGCGTTCAGAGGGAAATCTCTTCAGGGATGGAAACTATGATTCGAGTCACTAAATTCTGCTTTGCCACTATGGCTATCGTCATATCGGTGTCGGCACTCGGAAATACCGCCTGCGAACAAAATGCAAAGACTAGAGACGATTCTCTTTCTTGTTCGAAAACGGATACGGCACGAATGCTTGCCGACTCCGTAAAATTATACGCGTATATCCGGAAAATTTCGTCCGGAGATAAACGAATCGCACTTGATGCGAACTATAAATTATGGGGAGAAAAGATTAAATCTGATTGCAACCTAATCGGCTTCGCGTTCAATGAGTGGAAAAACGAATATTCGCCCGATACAGATTTCCAGATTGCAGCGTGCCGGCAGAAGGTAGCGGCGCAAGAGTTTGAATTCTATAAGTCGCTAACATGCCCTGATGATATGGAAACTTCAGCGGCTCCGAAGTGCGCCGCGATCCAGAAAGTTCTCGGCGCTGGGCGATAGGACAAGTCCCCGCTTCGGCGGGGTTTTTTCATTCGAGCGTCAATCGCGCCTGTTCGCTGGCGTTGTCGGCATGAACGAATAGCGCGCCTTGGCGATGCGCATTGCTGATTCGCTCGCACGCACATTCGAAATGCACGGGGTCCAGCTCGATGCCGACGAAGCGGCGGCCCGTTTGCACGCATGCTACGCCCGTTGTCCCAGAGCCCATGAACGGATCAAGCACGGTCGCGCCAGGCGGCACGATCCGCAATAGCTCGCGCATAAGCGGCAATGGCTTTTGTGTGACGTGGACACGATCGCGGGGCGCGACGCACTCATAAAACCCCGGTATCACTTCGCCCGATGGATTCGCGGACATCGAGCCCGCCGTGCCCCATATGACGTATTCGCATTGCGCCGTAAAGCGGCCCAGCTGCGGGCGTGCATCCGGCTTGCACCAGGGCACGACTCCACGCCATACCCCCCGGCCTGCATATAGTCGGTTGACGGGGAAAGTTACCGCCAGTCCGTAGAACATACCTACCGCGCTGGGCCTGCACGCGCGCAGCGCCGCCGACCATAGCGCGGCCCAGTAGGCGAACGCGCGCTGGTCCCGGTTGTCAGCGCAATGCCATTTTCCGCAAGCTGGATGAGGTCTTGGCAATCATGCGTGACGACAAACGTCGCCCGCCACCTAAGCCGCCTTAACCTTCCCGCGCGCCGCCCCCTCCGCCATCTCCAGAAACGCCCCCAGCGCGCTCGAAACATACCCATCGCGCCGCCGAATAAACAGCGTCTGCATACGCGCCAGCTCCGCCGGCATACGATGCACGCTAACCTTCCCCTCAAGGGCCGCTTGCGCGACCACACCCTTCGGCAGCAACGTCACCCCAACGCCCATCGCCACGCAGCTCAAAATCGCATCGAGTGAACCGAACTCCAGCGGCTTGGCCACAACGAGCCCGCGCCCGTAGAGAAACGCCTCCAACCGCTGCCGATACGAACACCCAAGCTGAAACACCACGGTTTTAAGGTCGGCAATCTTCACCAGATCCTTCAATGACGACACCGCAGGACTGGCAACAAGCACCAGCTCCTCGGTAAAGACGCGCGTCTGCTCGATCTCGGGATGCTCGACAGGGCCCGCTACAAACGCGCCGTCCAGTTTGCATTCCACAACGTCGCGCACCAGCTTCGCCGTATTGCCGGAACTGACCACCAGTTGCACCTGCGGCCACTTCCTGGCAAAGCCCGCCAGCAGAGTAGAAAGACGCAGCGCCATGATGGTCTCCAGCGAGCCGAGCACCAGTGCACCGGCCGGCGTGCCGTCGTCTCGTGCCGCTGCGCGAGCGTCCTCGACGAGCTTTGCGATGCGCCCCACGAACGGCATCATGCGCTTGCCCGCGGGCGTAGCCACGACGCCGCGCGCGTGGCGCTCGAACAGCGCGAGCCCCAAGTCTTCCTCCAGCGCCCGAATGCGCGCCGTGACGTTGGACTGCACGGTGTGGAGTTCGGCTGCGGCCTTGTTCATGCTGCCCAAACGCGCAACAGCCTCGAATGTCTTCAAGTCGGTCAGATCCATCGGCGCCATCCTGAGCGTAGATGAATGCAGACTAGCACATATCGAAAATACAGATTACTGATATCAAAACAATTCAGTTCTATAGATCAGTAATCGCGCGTAGTCTGCACTCAACCACCCCAACGGAGCAAACCGACATGAACACCCCCATTCTTCGCGTGACCGGCAATGAACTCGCACCCCAGGGCAGTCCCCTGGAAGCGCTGGTGGCCTTCTATCGCGCCTTCAACACGGGCAATCTGGACGCGCTCGCGGCCAACTGGGCGCCAGGCGAGCGTCCGAGCATGGACAATCCCATCGGCGGGATCCGGCGCGGCTGGCCCGCCATTCGCGCGGGTTACCAGGCGCTCTTTGAAGGTCCGGCGCGCGTGCAGGTCGCGTTCCACGACTTCACGTCGGATGGCGGCGACGACTGGCACTTGTTCGTCGGCCGTGAAGAAGGGACATGCGCGCTGCCCGATCGCACGATCCCTTTGCGCATACGCACGACGCGCTGGTTCGCGAAGATCGATGGCGAATGGCGGCAGCTTCATCATCATGGGTCGATCGAGGAACCGGCGCTGCTCGCCGAGTATCAGACCGCGATCTTCGGCGCGCCGCTCGAAGCGCCAATGGCCTGAGCCTCGCTAGCGGTTGATGGATGCATGCAAATCGTACATGCATCCACCGTTGCCGATTGTCCGCATGCCTGTGAAAGGCGACATGCTCCGCACGCCGCCCTGCTTCGTCATTCTGGACACAAACTCGCCGCTATAGCGCTTCGGCGACACTCGCCTCTTCGCTCGATGGCAGGTCCACCGCGGCCCCGCTGCGCCACGACGACATGGCCAGCTCGGCCAGCTCGAGCGCCTTGACGCCGTCTTCGATCGTCGTGCGCACTGGTGTTCCCTTCGTGACCGCCTCGACGAAATGCGCCATTTCCGCCGCATAAGCCTGACGATAGCGCTCCAGAAAGAACGGCTCCGGCACATCCGTCGAGATGCCCCCCGCCAGCCAGGCCGTCACCTGCGTGGGCTGCACGTTGCCCGCCTGCAGCATGCCCTTGCTGCCGAGCACCTCGAAGCGCTGGTCGTAGCCGTAGGCCGCACGCCGCGACGTGTTGATTTGGCAAAGCAGTCCTCGCTGAGTGCGGATCGTGACGGCAGTCGAATCGATGTCGCCGGCGGCCGCCACGGCCGGGTCGGTGAGGCAACTGCCCGTGGCGTGCAAACTCTGCGCCTCGTCGCCCATGATCCAGCGGAACACGTCGAAATCATGGATCAGCATGTCCTTGAAGATCCCGCCCGAACTCTTGATGTAGTCGACGGGCGGCGCGCCCGGGTCGCGGCTGGTGACGATCAGCATCTCAGGAACGCCAATTTCGCCGGCCTCGATGCGCGCCTTCAGTGCCGCAAAAGTGGGATCGAAGCGGCGTTGAAAGCCGATCATGCAAACCACGCCATTGCGGCTCACGGCCTCGGCGCTCTCGCGCGAGCGGGCGATGGTCAGATCGACGGGCTTTTCGCAGAACACCGCTTTGCCTGCGTTCGCGGCGGCAATGATCAGATTCGCGTGCGTGTCCGTGCTCGAGGCGATCACCACGGCGCCCACCGCGGGATCGGCCAAGGCCTGCTCGACGCTAGCCACTTGCGCGCCGTGCGCCTGCGCGAGCGCCTGTGCCGAAGGCGTGTGCATGTCCACCACATACTTCAGGCGCGCGCCCGCTTGCCGCACCAGATTCGACGCGTGAATCTTGCCGATGCGCCCTGCTCCAAACAATGCAAATTCAATCATGCTCTTCTCCGGTTTCAATGCCTTCATCAAAATACGGCCCATGCCTCGCGGCATGAGCGGCCAATCGCTTGGGGGCGCACTCAACGCCCCGAACGCTCAAAAGGAATGATTCACGCCGAGATACGCGCCCGTTTGCGAGCGCCCCGGCAATGGGTTGTCGAGATTGTCGTTATTCGATCCCGGGTTATTGTTCGCCACCGAGAAGCTCGATCCACTCGCGTTGCGCACATGCGCAACCGTCGCGTAAAGCAGCGTGCGCTTCGAGAGGTTGTAGGTCGTGCCCAGCGCGAACATCGTCGCGTGGCCCGAGGGATCGTGCGTCGCATCGCCCGCACCTGCGCCCACGTGCACGTAATAGACGGCGCCATCGACGCTCAGCGCTGGCATCACGCGATATTTCGCGCCCGCCCAGTAGTGGTCGGCGTTGCTCGCAAGCCCTGCCGGCGTGTCCGGTGCATTGAGGTGCGTGTACGCGGCCTGCAGTTCCAGCGAGCTCAAATAGAGGTTCGCGCCGGCGAAGAATTCGCGCGAGCTCACGAAGACATTGCTCATCTTGCCGTTCGTGTCGCGAATCTCGTCGTACATGCCGCGCAGCATGAAGAGCGAGTTCGCGTAGGTGATCTGAATGCCGTCGCTGCGGCCCACTTCGTTCGGCGCGCCCAGATTGAACCCGCCCGCCTGGTTGCCAAGCGTGTATTGCGCGTGAACGCTGAATCCCGCCCACGAGGGCGACTGATATTCGATGTTGTTGCTCGTAATCGGCACGTTGCGGCTGCGCACCAGCGCCGTCGACGAATAGGCCTGTTGCAGCATCGGGTCGAAATCCCACTGGTCATTGGCGATGAACAAGTTGCGGCCCATCGTGAACTTGCCGAACTGGTCGTTCTGCACGCCAACCAGCGCCTTGCGGCTGAACAGCCGACCGTTGCCATCGCCGGCCATTCCGGACATCAGGTTCGTGCCCGATTCGAGATTGAAGATGATGCCGTAGCCGCCGCCGATATCCTCGCGGCCCAACAGCCCGAAGCGGCTCGCGCCCCAGTCGCTGCTCTCCGCACGAAAGCGCGACGCCGTGGTGCCGGTGCCCGTCTGCACCTGGCTCAGGTAGTCAAAACCCGCATCCGCCACGCCATAAAGCGTGACCGAGCTCTGTGCGTGGGCTTGCAGCGTCGCAAGGCTCATTGCGGCCACTCCGATCTGTACTGCCTTTTTCATCGCGTCTCCAAACGTGTTTTCGTTATTGCATTGAGTTGTCCCCTCACGCGACAGACGGCGAATTCGTCGTCCGCAGCGTGAGGGTGGTACGTTTCATTGCTTTTTTATTCGCATGACTAAATACATAAAGCTTGAATGCTCGACTGCAACTGCTACTAACTCCATCTGCGGACCGCGCTATTGCGGGTTACCGGCCCGCCATCCCGCTCAGATGCCCGCGAGTATCCACTCGTGGGCCAGATCGTTTTTGAAATGCCACACGCGCTTCGGCCCGGCCATCACGTTGAGGTAATAGCCGTTGTAGCCATGCGGCATCACCACCGGGTGATAGCCGCGCGGCACCATCACCACGTCGTGGTCCTCGACGGCCAGCGTCTCGTCGAGGTCGCGCGCGTCGGTGTAGACGCGCTGAAATCCGAACCCTTGTGGCGGATCGATGCGGTGGTAGTAGGTCTCTTCAAGAAAGCTCTCGACGGGAATGTCATCGGCATCGTGCTTGTGCGGCGGATAGCTCGACGAATGCCCGGCTGGTGTCAGCACCTCGACCACGAGCAGCGATTCCGCTGGCTCGGTTTGCGGGAGGATGTCGCACACGTAGCGCAGGTTCGCGCCGCGGCCCCGCGTCGAGCGCGTCATCGTGCCCGGCTCGATCAGCCGTGCCTCCAGACGGCCTTGCGCCGGCGCGCTGGCGAGCCCGACCTCTGCGGCGTCGTGGGCCTCGATCGACACCGCCGTTCGAGGCGGCAAATAGACGGCATAAGGCGACTTCGGCTCGAACACGCTGCGGCGCGAGCCGATCTCGCGCCACGCCTGCGCGGGCGTCGTCACGCTCACGACGCCCGTGAGCACGACCACGCAGATTTCCGTTTCGCCCGTGTCGAACGAGAGCGTGTCGCCGCGCGTGAAGCGGTGAGCCGCGAAACCCACATGGCGCCACTGCGCGCTTTCCGGCGTGACCTGGGCAATGAGGCGCCCGCTCCGGCTTCCCTTCACCAGCAGACTCATGCGGCCTCCGCGCGGGCCTGCACGCCCTCGACGAGCGCCTGCAGATGCCGGAATCCCGCTTGCGCGAACGCATAGCTCGGCGCGACGGCGGGGTCCTGCTCCGCCTCCACCACGAGCCAGCCGCGATACCCATGCGCGCGCAGTTGCTCGATCAGCGGCGCAAAATCGATCGCCCCATCGCCCGGCACAGTGAACGCGCCGTTGATGACCGCATCCAGAAAGCTCCAGTCGCGGTTGCGCGCTGTCTCGACGATCTCTGCGCGCACGTCCTTGCAATGGACGTGGCAAACCCGCCCGATGTGTCGTGCCAGCAGCGCGGCCGGCGCCGCCGCGTCGAATCTCGAGCGGCTTGCGCCGAAGGCCGCGTGACCGCTGTCGAACAGCAGGCCGACGTCGTGCGAGGTCAACGCCATCAGCCGGTCGACGTCGTCGGGCGTTTCGACGTAGGCGCCCATATGGTGGTGATAAGCGAGGCGCACGCCGCGCGCGAGCGTAAAGCGCGCAAGCGTATCAAGGCGCTTCGCATAGGCGCGCCATTGCTCGTCCGACGTGAAGCGCGGTCGCGCATACAACGGCGCGCCGCGATCGCCCTGAATCGAGCCCGATACTTCGCCGTACACCATCACCGTCGCCCCGCCTTGCGCGAGCAATTCCAGATGCGGGACGACCGCAGCGATTTCCTCGTCGGCCGATCGTTCGACGAGACGCCCCGAGTACCAGCCCGAGACCAGCTCCAACCCATGACGCGACAGCACCTCGCGCAACACGCGCGGCTCGCGCGGAAACTTGTTGCCGAGCTCGAAGCCCTGATAGCCAATCTCGCTGCCCTCGGTCAGTGCGACTTCGAGCGGCGTCTCCCCGCCGAGCGTCGGGAGGTCGTCGTTGAACCAGGAGATCGGATTGATGCCGATTTTCACGTCGAAACGGTGTACTGCGATGTCATGTGCGATCGTCATGGCAAGACCTTTTGCATCTGTTTGTTCCGTTCATAATCGGCACGCGCCAAGCGCACCGCTTCGCGATCTGAAACCTCCGGCACCGCCACCTCCCACCAGCAGCCGCCTTCCTTCGTGGTGCGCGCCGGGTCCGTATCGATGCAGACCACATAGGTGCGATCCGAGGCCCGTGCCCGTCGCATCGCTGCTTCGAATTCCTCAATATTTCCGGCATGCTCCGCGTGCGCACCCAGTGCGGCCGCATGAGCCGCGAAGTCGATTGGCGGTGCGCCAAGCGGGCCCTGCAGACAGTCTTCGAGCAGATTGTTGAACGGCGCGCCGCCACATGCCTGCTGAAGCCGGTTGATGCATCCGTAGCCACGGTTGTCGAGCACGACCACGATGAGCTTGCGGCCGAGCATGACCGAGGTGGCGATCTCGCTGTTCATCATCAGATAACTGCCGTCGCCCACCATCACGATCACCTCGCGATCGGGCCGCGCCATCTTCGCGCCCAGCCCGCCCGCGATTTCATAGCCCATGCACGAATAGCCGTATTCCACGTGGTATCCACCGGGATGACCTGTGCGCCAGAGCTTGTGCAGCTCGGCGGGCAGTGTCCCGGCCGCGCACACGACAATGTCGTGCGACGGCGAATCCCCGCGCGAGCGCTGCACGGCGCCGATGACTTCGGCGTCGTAGGGCAGCACGCCTTGCTCGAGCGTTCGCGTGCCCGTCAATTCCGCCACCGTCGCGCGCCAGCCGCGCGCCGCCATGCGGGCCTGCTCGTGCCACGCCTCATCGCTTTGCCATGCGGCGCGCCCGCCTGCTTCGTATTGGCCGCCGCCCCCCAGTTCGCGCGAGAGCGCATTGAGCGCGAGCCGTGCGTCGGCGATCAGCTCGACGCCGCCGGCCTTGCCCGCGTCGAAGCCGTTCACGTTGATGGCAAGCGCCGCTGCCTGACCGAAGAGCGAGTGCGAGCCGGTGGTGAAGTCCTGCAGGCGCGTGCCCACGGCGATCACGAGATCCGCTTCGCGCGCCATCGTGTTGGCCGCGGGCGAGCCCGTCACGCCCACGGAACCCAGCTGCAAGGGATGGTCCCATGCGAGTGCGCCCTTGCCCGCCTGGGTTTCGCAGACGGGCACGCCGTGCCGCTCGCAGAATGCGCGCAGCGCGGCGGACGCTTTGGCGTACAGCACGCCGCCGCCCGCAACCATCAACGGACGCCTCGCGGCGCGCACCGCCTCCGCGGCCGCGGCGAGCTGATCCTCAGCCGGTTGCGGTCTGCGCAGCGTGACGACCTTCGGCTCGAAGAACGCCAGCGGAAAATCGTACGCATGCGTCTGCACGTCTTGCGGCAGCGCGAGCGTAACGGGCCCGCACAGCTCGGGATCGGTCAGGACGCGAATCGCACGGGGGAGCGCGTTCAGCAACTGTGCAGGCGCGACGATCCGGTCGAAGTACCGCGACACGGGCTTCAGGCTATCGTTGGCCGAGATGCCGGCGTCGTGGGGGTCCTCGATCTGCTGCAGCACAGGGTCCGGCGCGCGCGACACGAAGGTGTCGCCGGGAAGCAGCAACACGGGTAAACGGTTCACGTGCGCGAGCGCCGCCGCGGTGACCAGATTCGTCGCGCCCGGGCCGATCGACGTGGTGCACGCCATCATGCGCCGGCGCATGTGTGTCTTCGCGTAGGCGATGGCCGTGTGCGCCATGGCCTGCTCGTTGTGCGCGCGCCAGGTCGGCAGCGCGTCGCGATACTGATGCAGCGCCTCGCCGATCCCCGCCACGTTGCCGTGCCCGAAGATCGCGAACACGCCGCCGAACAGCGGCTCGGGCGCGGAACCGGGCGCCTCTTCGTCGGCAACGCGCAATGCCGCGAGATAGCGGACGAGCGCTTGCGCCACCGTGAGTCGAATCGTCTGGCTCATGCTGCACACTCCTCGCGTGCGGCCTCGGCCGCATTGCGGCGTGTCTTGCGCCAGACCTGGATCAGGTATTCGAAGTTGCTGCGCACTGCGCCAATCAGTGTAGCGTCGTCGATCTCGCCGGCAAGCCACGCGCGCGCCGGCTCATGAAAGATCGTGCGCCCCACCGTAAAGCCCCGGCAGGTGCGGCTCGCGCTCGCCGCCTCGAAGCCCTCGGCAAGTTGTTCGGCCGGTGCGTTCAGGCCCAGCAGCACCACGCCGCGGCAGTACGGGTCGCGCGCTTCGATCAATGCGTCCACCTCTTGCCACGCGGCGGCGCTCATCGGCTCGAGCTTCCACCAGTCGGGATAGATGCCGATGTTGTAGAGCCGCTTGAGCGCACGCACTACCGTGTCCGGCGCGTTGGCCCCGCGTCTGGGCGGAATCACTTCGAGCAGCAACTCATGGCCGCTCGCCTGGGTCGCCTCGTAGAGCGCGCGCAACTGGCTCTCCTGTTCGAGCCGCAGCGCCGGCGCGTCGTCCGGGTGATACTGGACGAGGCACTTGACGATATGCTCCGCGGGCCAGCTAACCAGCGCCGAGCCGATCGAGCGCCCATGCTCGAACACCAGGGGGTTCGATCCCGGCAGCTCGACGGGGCGGCCCACCCACCAGCCACGCCCCGTGGCTGCGTTCAGTGCGTCTTGCCCGTAGCGGTCGTCGATCAGCACGGCCATCTTGCCCGTATGGCCGCCTTCGCTTTCCGTCTGCTCCACCGCCTGCACGAACAGTTGCTTGAGCGCTGCGATGCGTGACTGCGGCGCGCCACTTTGCTGCGCCAGTTCGAAGAGCTGATTGCGATGGTCGAACGCGAAGCCGAGCACTTCGTCGCGTGGCTTGCGCGGCACGCTCACGCGGTGCAAGCGCTGCAGCGCCGCGTCCCGGTCAGGCCGTGCGAGGCTGGCCGCGTTGGCGAGGAAATAGTCGAGCTCGACCGGCGTGGGCATCGCGGGCGCACACGCGTGGCGCGAGACCACCAGGGCGCCGCACGCATTGGCATAGGCACAGCAGCGAGCGTAGTCTTCCTGGCGCAGCCAGCCTTTGAGGAAGCCGGAGAGAAACGCGTCGCCGGCGCCCAGCACGTTCAGCACCTCGACCTGCACGCCGCGATAATGCGCGTCGCCGTCCAGATCCGCGGGAATGTCACCGTCGATCACGGTGCAGCCGAGCGGCCCCCGTTTCACCACGAGCGTCGCGGCGCTCACCTCGCGCACGCGGCGCAGCGCGCCGAGCAAATCGTCCTCGCCGCCTGCAATGCGGAACTCCTCCTCCGTGCCCACGATCAGGTCGAACTCGGGCAGGATGGCGCGCAGGTGTGCACTGACACCGCCATCCGCGATAAAGCGCGTTTCACCGTCGCCCTTGCCGGCGAGGCCCCACAATACCGGCCGGTAGTCGATATCGAGCACGGTGCGCACATTGTTGCGCCGCGCGTAGCGCAACGCCGTCATGCTCGCGCGATGCACGCCCCCGGTCGAAAAATGCGTGCCCGTAATCAGCAGCGCCTTGCTCGACGCGATGAACGCTTCGTCGAAATCCGTCTCGTCGAGCGCCATGTCCGCGCAATTCTCGCGATGGAACACCAGCGGAAACGTGTCGCGGTCTTTCAGGCCGAGCAGCACCAAAGCCGTGAGGCGCTCCATGTCGGTCTTCACATGGCTCACATCGCAGCCTTCGCGCTCGAGGGCTTCAACCAGGAAGCGGCCCATGTGGTCGTTGCCCACGCGCGAGAGCATCGCGCTTTTCAGGCCGAGACGCGCGCAGCCGAATGCGATGTTGGCCGAGGAGCCGCCCAGGTAGCGCGCGAAGCTCGTGACGTCTTCGAGCCGTGCGCCCACTTGCTGTGCGTACAGGTCGACGGCGAGCCGGCCGAGACAGATGATGTCGAGCGGGCGTTGCGCAGCGAATGCAGTGTTTCGGTTCATGAAGAATGATGTCCGTAAGGGAATCGGTTGAGCATCCGGCTTCAGCGGGCGCGCCGCTTGCGGTATTGATCGGCGACCACGGCGGCAACGATGATTCCGCCTTTGACGATCTCCTGGATGTACGAGTCGATGCCGAGAAAGATGAAGCCACTCGAGATCACGCCGAGGATCAGCGCACCGATCACCGTGCCGGTGATACGGCCCATGCCGCCCGCGAGGCTCGTGCCGCCGATCACCGCCGCCGCAATAGCGTCGAGCTCATACGAGAGGCCCATGCCCGACTGGCTGGTTTGTGCACGCGCTGACACCACCACGCCCGCCAGCCCGCTCAGGAGCCCCGCGATCGCGTAGACGGCAACCAGGTTGCGCCCCACGCTGATGCCCGAGACGCGCGCCGCCTGCACATTGCCGCCGATCGCGTAGAGGCACTTTCCGAAGCGGGTGTAGCGCAGCACGATATGAAAGATCAGTGCGGCGGCAAGAAAGATCGCGACCGGGCGCGCGCCGGAGCCGATGGCCGAATAGGCGTCGGTGAACATGCTGATCGGCTGGCCGTGGGTGTAGTAGCGGGCGAGGCCGCGAGCCGACACCATCATGCCGAGCGTGACGATGAAAGGCGGCACGTTCGAGCGCACGATCAGCGCGCCGTTCAGGAGCCCGCAGAGGCCGCCCACCAGCGTGCCCGCCAGCACCGGCACGAGCACGGGCAAATCGGCCACGCCGGGAAATACCGTCGCGCCGAAGCCGCCGGCCTGCGCGAAACTGCCCGCCACCATGGCCGACAAAGCCACGAGCGAGCCGGACGACAGGTCGATCCCGCCCGCGATGATGACCATCGTCACGCCAACGGCAATGAGGCCGATCTCCGAGACCCTCAGGACCATGATCAGCAGTCCTTGCGGGTTATACAGGAACGACTGCCCGCGCTCGATCCAGCCGATCGCCTCGAACACGAGCGCGATCGCGACGAGCACGACCAGAATGCTGGTCTCCTGGGGCAAGCGCCACTTGCGCGGCGCACTGGCCGCCGCTTCGGCGGCGCCATTGATGGTTGATGCACTCATGTCCGTCTCCTTGCCGATGGTCGGCTTCAAATCTCTGGATACTCAGATGTGCTCGCCCGAGGCGAGTGTCATGATGTTTTCCTGCGTGGCCAGCTCGCGAGGCAGGATGCCGCTCACCCTGCGCTCGTGCATGACCACGACGCGGTCGCTCATGCCGATGACCTCGGGCAGCTCCGAGGAAATCATGACGACCGCCACGCCGTTTCTGGCCAGTTGCGTGATGAGCGCGTGAATCTCGGACTTCGCGCCCACGTCCACACCGCGCGTGGGTTCGTCGAGAATGAGGATCTTCGGCTGGTTGAGCAGCCACCGCGCGAGCAGCACCTTTTGCTGGTTGCCGCCGCTCAGGTTCTCGATGATCTGCGCGAGCCCCGGCGTCTTGACCTTCAGGCTCCGGCACAGCGCCTCGCATTCCTCGTTCACGCGCTGCTGCCGCACGAAGCCGAGCGCGCTATGGCGCCTGAGCGCGGTGATTGCCATGTTCTCGCCCACGGAGAGCTGCAAGAACAGGCCCGTGCCCTTGCGGTCCTCGGTGAGGAACGCGACACCTGCGCGAATGGCGTCCGCGGGCGAGCGGATCGTCTTCGGCTTGCCTTCGAAAAGGATCTCGCCGCTGTGAGCCGGATAAACGCCGAAGATGGCTTCCATGACTTCGGTGCGCCCCGAGCCCATCAGGCCCGCTACGCCGAGAATCTCGCCGTAGCGCACGTCGAAGCTCACGCCCGAGAACACGCCGCGTCGCCCCAGATCGCGCACGGCGAGCGCCACCTCGCCGATCGGCACCGTTTCCTTCGGGAACACCTGGGTGAGTTCGCGGCCGACCATGGCGGCGATCAGCGACTGCTTGTCGAAGCGGCTCGCCTCGCGCGTGACGATGTGATGCCCGTCCCGGAAGATCGAGATGTCGTCCGCGATCTGGAACACCTCGTCCATCTTGTGTGTGATGTAGATGATCGCCTTGCCGCGCGCCTTGAGCTCCGCAATGATGCGAAAGAGGTGCTCGACTTCCTTGTCCGTGATGGCCGAAGTCGGCTCGTCCATGATCAGCAGATCGGAGTCGAACGAGACGGCCTTCGCGATCTCCACCATCTGCCGATTCGCGATGCTGAGCCTGCCGAGCGGCGTTTGCGGATCGATCTCGATGCCGAGCTGCGCGAACAGCTCGCGCGTTTGCCGGTTCAGCGCGCCGTGATTGACGAGACCCAGCCGGCCGCGCGGCTCGCGGCGAATCCAGATGTTTTCGGCCACCGTCATTTCCGGCAGCAGATTGAGCTCCTGGTGAATCATCGCAATGCCGCGGTCGAGCGCGTCGCGCGGCGACTTCAGTGCGATCGGCTCGCCCTTGAAATGCAGCGTGCCGCCGTCGGGCGTATACACGCCCGCGATGATCTTCATCATCGTGGACTTGCCAGCGCCGTTTTCGCCCATCAGGGCATGAACGCGCCCCGCCCGGATCTCGATGGACACGTCCTGGAGCGCGATGACGCCCGGAAACGCCTTGCGTACATGCCGCGCCGCCAGCAGCGGCGCGGCATGGCCGTGAAACACAGGGGGCAGCGCGCTGCGCCGCTCGGCTGGACGCGATGCGGTGAACGTCGAATCTTGCATGGTTACCCTCGCCTGACCTGGCAAATGAAGCGATGGAAGCAATCGAAGCCATCGGACGACAGGCGTCGTCCGCCACGAAGCCGCGTGAGTCAGCGGTTCACGAAGCCCTTGTAGTTCTCCGGCGTCACGAGCTGATAGGGAATCCAGGCCTCGCTCTGCACGCTCTTGTCGCCGCCGGCCAGCTTCGCGGCCATGTCCACGGCCGCCTTGCCCTGGCCCTTGCCGTCCTGAAACACGGTCACGGCGAGGTCGCCCTTCGACATCGCAAAGAGCGCGTCCTTCGTCGCATCCACGCCGCCCACCAGCACCGCCTTCGGCGAGACGCCGGCCTGGCGCATCGCGATCAGCGCGCCCAGCGCCATCTCGTCGTTATTGGCGGCGATGGCGTCGAACTTCTTGCCCGCGCTCAGCCACTGGCTCATCAGGTTGATGGCCTGGCTGCGATCGAAATTGGCGGTCTGCTCCGCAACCACATGAATGCCGGGGTTCTTCGCCACGATGTCCTTCACGCCGCGAGTACGGTCACGCGTGGCGTCGGTCGAGAGCTCGCCGAGCATGAGCGCGATATTGCCGTGGCCATTGAGCTTCTTCGCGAGGTACTCCATTTGCAGATGGCCCGCCACGAGGCTATCGGAGCCCACGAAGTACGCGCCGTTGCCAAGCGGCTCGTCGGGCTTGCGGTTGACGTAGACGATGGGGATGCCGGCTTTGCGCGCGGCGTCCGTCATGCGCTTCGTGGCCGATGCGTCGGCGGGGTTCACGATGATCGCGGCCACGTGCTGTGCCACGAACGCTTCGACCTGGCTCACCTGGCGGCCGACGTCGCCCTGCGCGTCCTCGAAGTCGAGGCTCACGTTCTTCGCCTTGCCTTCGGACGCCATGGACTCGCGCACTGTCGTGAGGAAGTTGTCGTCGAAGTGCGCCATCGAGACGCCTATCGTCGTGCCTGCATAGGCGGCAATCGGAAGGGCTGTCGCGAGCGCGAGCAAGGACCGGCTGAGGAAGTTCATGATTGTCTCCATCCAAGTGTTTGCGGCTCTGCCTTTTTTGGGCGCACAGAGCCTTTCAAGCCGTGCGGTGCACGGTCTGCCACTGCTTCGTTGCGACTTGTTTGCCGGCGCGTTTGCCGACTTGTTTGCCGGCCCCGCACCGCGCCCGAATGGCGCGGCGTCTCCGTGGCCCGGATGCCAGGTATCAGGCGGCCTGGCGCAGGCTCGCCGCTTCGAGGGCCTCGCCGATATAGGCGATGCTTGCGGCAAGGCGCGGCTCGATGTCGGCGGCTTCGGCAATTTCCTCGGCGAACGGCTCGAACGAGGCGTAGCCGCGATAGCCGCGCGCACGCAGCGTCGCGAGCTGGCGCACGTTGCCGAGACGGTCGTCGCGGCCCACGAGCACGCGATGGCCGTCACGCATTTCGCCCACCGTCACCGCACTCGCCTCGACGCCCGAGATGTGCACGAGCCCCGTGAGGTCGGGAAAGAAGATGTCTTCGCCAGACAGGTGATGATGGAACGTGTCGTGCACGAGCCTGAAATGGCGCTCGCCGGCCGCATCGTAGATGCCCTTCACCGCATCGGACTTGCGGCGCAGCGCGCATTCCTCGAAGCCGAGCGTCTCGACGAGACCGAGCAGGCCGTGGTCGTCGAGGATCGGCTTGAGCTGCGCAAGCGCCTTGACCAGATCGGCGTGACGCTCGCTCGCCGTGCGCTTGTCGAGCATCGAGTTGGTCGGGCACATCACGAGCGCCTTCGCACCGCAACCCGCCGCGTACTTCGCGAGCGCCAGCGCTTCATCACGGCGCGTGGCGTCGAACTGCTCGAAGCGCTGCAACGCGTTGATCGAGAGAATCGTGAGACCCGCGCGCTCGCATGCCTCCTTGATCTGGCCGGCGGGCGTGCCGTCGGTGATCTCGACGCCAGGCAGGTCGTTGCGGATCTCGATGGCGTCGATACCCAGACGCTGGCACAGCGCCACGTAGTCCGGGAACTTCAATTTCGGCGCGCTCATTCGGTTGAGGGAAAACTGCACTGCCTCGCTCATCGTTGTCTCCAGTGAATGCAAATCGAAAGTTTTATTTGCGGTCTACCGACCACTTCTAGCCGTTTGATTACGTCCCGGTTCAGCATGACTTGGCGTTGCCGATGTGAGAAAGGTAAGTGACCCATTGACTCGCCTCAACGAAAAGATTGATGATTTTTCGTCAGCACGAATACGCGGGAAGTCGCCCAGTCGTGGTGCAATTCGTTCTGCGATTCGAGCTGCAATGCGAGCGCGCCAATCGACCATGCCGCGCGCATCGAAATCGACAAAAAATACTGGAGACACTCATGGCCGCAGCCCCCCCACCGCGCCGCAAACGCAGCGCGCGTTTCGTTGAAATTGCCGAAGCGGCGGGCGTCAGTCCCGCGACGGTCGATCGCGTGCTCAACGAGCGCGGCAGTGTGTCCGCGGCCATGCGCGAGCGCGTCGTGAAGGCGGCGCAACAGCTCGGCGTGCCGCGCGTCTTGCCGCAAACCAGCCATGGCCTCGTGCATATCGACGTCTTGCTGCCGCAGAACAGCACGCCGTTCTTCCAGCGCCTGACACGCGGGCTCGAACGCTCGATGCAGATGCTCGACCCGCGCATCGTGCTGCATCGCCAGTTCCTTCCTGAAGCCGACGACGACGTGATCACGCGCGCCATCCTCCGCCCGAACTACAAGCGCTCCGGGCTGATCGTCACGACGCACGACACGGCGCCTGTGCGCGACGCGCTGCGCACGGTCATCGCGCAAGGCGAGCCTGTGATCACGATGGTCACCGATATCCCGGAGGTCGAGCGCGTGCATTACGCCGGCATCGACAACGCCAATGCGGGGCGCACGGCGGGCTACTTCGTCGGGCGGCTCGCCACGCAGCCGGGCCGGGTTCTGCTGATCTGCTCGCGCAAGGACTATCGCGCGCATATCGAGCGCATCAGCGGCTGCCGCACGCAACTGGCCGAGGCGTTTCCCCATCTCGTCTGCGATGCGGAGGCGGTGGAGACGCTCGACGACGTGGACCAGTGCCATCGCGCGGTGCTCAAGGAGCTCAAGCGCGGCGGCGTGGTGGGCATCTACAACAGCGGCTATGCGTCGGAGGGCATCGAGGCGGCGCTACGCAAGGTGGGGGCGGCGGGGAAAGTCGTGTGGGTGGGCCATGAGATGCTCGACCGGCATCGCGAATACATCGAGCAGGGCACCATGGACATTGCAATCGACCAGGACCCGGACGGGCAAGTGATATCCGCATTGCAGCACGCGCTCAATGCGTGCGGCGTGGTGCAGACGCCCGCGCCGCTCGGGACCGTCGAGTTCCGGATATTCTGCTCGGCGAACGTGAGGCGCAATCCCTACCTTGCCGCCGGGCATTGAGCCGCGCTACGCCGTAGCGGCGTCGCGCGCCGTTTGCGTTTCGATCTCGCACCAGAGCTCGCGTATCCAGGCCTGCATCTGCAGCGACTCGGCCCAGCGGTCGGTGGTGTCATTGCCATCCGCGCCTATGATCGCGTAGGGCTGCGGGCCCAGCTCGCAGGTGAACGCAAGCGTATCGTTTTCGCCCGCCCGGCGTCGCCACGAGCGAAAGCCGTAGCCCCACCAGCCGAGAAATAGATCCACCCACTTGCGGTGCGGTGCAAACGAGAGCTCGATCTGCACCTGCTCGCGGCTCGCCACGCGTCCATGAAACGCCCATGAATGGTCGAGTATGCGATGCATGAGCGCATGATTCTCGTCTGAGACGGGCCACGCGAACTCGCGCCCGACGAGAAAGTGCGAGATGTCGCCCAATAGCCTGAGATCGGGCCGCGCGTCGAGCAAATCGAGCGTGAAATACAGATCCGTCGTCATACGGTCGCGATGCGTCTCGATGTAGACGGGCATATCCACCTGCTCCGCAAGTCGACGCCAGCCATCGAGCAAGACCAGCGCCTCGCGAACAGTTCGCGGCCGCACGTCGGGTTGCAGATCGACGTGATGCAGGCCGAATTCGGTCGCGAGCTCCAGCACGGGCTGCAGGTCGTCCACGGTTTGCGGAAAGCACTGGCCTTCCGCTGCCAGTCCGTATTCGCGCCGCAACCCGGCCAGACGCTTCACGTCCTCGCGGTTCGTGCAGTGTGCGCTCACGCCGTCGAAGCCGGCCTGCGCGATCATGCGGACGTTCTCTTCGAGCGAGCGCTCGTAGCCATCGGTGTGTCGGCGCTCCATCGCCCAAAGCGACTGGAACACCAGTAGTCGTTGCGCCATCGTGTCTCCGTGTTGCCGCGTCGGCGCCTCGCCATGCGGGCGTCGTTCACGCAGCGGGATGTTTCGCGTTGCCCTGCATTCAGAGCAGGCTTTTTAGCTTCACTTCGGGGTTCGCCAACTGCTCCCCGTCTATAGGCGCGCCGCGCTCGACCAGCATCCGCGCGAGGCGCATTTCTCTCGCGAGTGCGCTCGCGAGGCCAAAGCCGCTTGCACCAACGAGCCGCCCTTCGCCATCCAGATCGAAATGAATCTGGGCACCGCTGTCCAGCGTGCGCACGATCGAGCGGCTGCCCAGCGCGGGCTCGCCGGCGACCTGCAGTTGATGGTCGTACTGATCGGACCAGAACCACGGCAATTCACCGTACGCGTCGCGCGCGCCGAGCATGTTGCGCGCCGCCACCCTCGCCTGGGTTTCGGCGTTGTGCCAGGTCTCCTGGCGAATGCGATGCGCGCCGAAGCGGCTCGGAAACACCGCCACGTCTCCCGCTGCAAAAACACCGCGTGCCGAGGTTTCGAGCGTCTCGTCCACGAGAATGCCGCGCTCGACGTCCAGACCCGCTGCGCGCGCGATCTCATCGGCGGGCTCGATGCCGATGCCGACGATCACGCTATCGGCATGCAGGACGTCGCCGTCGTCGAGCGTCACGGCCAGCGTGCCGCGCGTGTCCCCGTCGCGCCGCTCGAACGCGCGCGGCGCAGACTTGAGCCGGATCGTCACGCCATTGCGTGCATGCAAGTCTTGCGCGCTCGCCGCGATCGGGGCGGGCACGGCGCGCCCCAGCAAGCGTGCGCCCCCCTCCACTACGGTGACTTCGCATCCGCGCACGCGCGCCGATGCAGCCACTTCGAGGCCGATAAACCCGCCGCCCACCACCACGACATTCGACCCCGGCGTGAGCCGCCCGCCCAGCGCCGCCGCGTCGTCCAGCGTGCGCAGGCATTGGACGCCCGGCTCGCTTGCGCCCGGAATCGAGAGCCGGCGCGCATGGCCGCCCGTCGCGAGCAGCAGCGCCTCGTATTCGATGGTCCGGCCATCGGCCAGATACAGCACGCGCGCGACGGGATCGAACGATTGCACGGTGGCCACCACGTGCTCGATCGCGTCCTCGCGCCATGCCTCGGGATCGCGCAAGCCGCATTGCACCGCGGCGCGCTCGCCCGTCAGCAATCCTTTGGAAAGCGGCGGCCGTTCATAGGGCAGATGAGGCTCCGCGCCGATCAGCGCGATACCGCCGCGCCAACCCGCTTCGCGCAGCGTCTGCGCGGCGCGGCCGCCCACATGGCCCGCGCCAACGATCGCCATGACCCGTTGCGTCACCATGATTTCAGATCTCGATCAGGATGCGCCCGGCCTCGACCCGCGCCGGGTATGTCGTGAGCTTTTCGCACACGGGCGCGCACAGCGCGCGGCCATCGCGCACGTCGAAGCGGCCGTTGTGCTTCGGGCATTCGATCGTGTGGCCCATCACCAGACCATCGCACAAGTGCACTTGCTCGTGCGTGCACAGGCCGTCGCTGGCGTAGACGGCGTCGTCCACGCGGTAGATGGCGAAGGTGCGGCCTGCGTGGTCGAAGCGCATGACGTCTTCGTCTTCGATGTCGTTCAGCGCAGCCGCGTCGATCCATTGCGTCATGTCGTGTCTCCTTCGGTTGTGTATATGTCCATCAGTGTTCGTTCGCGAGCGTCTCGCCCGCGCTGCGCTCGCGGGTGGGCCTCGGGTAGCCTCAGGTGGCATCCGGCACGGGCCGGGTGACATGCCAGGCCGGGTCGCGCGTCTGGCGCACTAGCGCGGGGATGATCTCCGCATAGGCCGCGAGGCTGCTCGAATACGAAGGCGGCATGTCCGTCTTGACGGTCTCGTGCAGGCGCGGCAGCGCATGGAACGGCACCATCGGAAACATGTGGTGCTCGATGTGATAGTTCATGTTCCAGTACAAGAAGCGGAACACCGGATTCATCATCACGGTACGGCAGTTCTTGCGGTGGTCGAGCACGTTCTCCGGCAGGCCCGCATGCTGCGTCAAGCCGAAATAGAGGTAGAGCCAGGCGCCGTAGAGACTCGGCAGGCCGATATAGAGGAGCGGCAGCACCGAATGACATACGATGCACGCGGCGATCACGGCCATATAGACGAGCAGCGTCAGACGCGCCTCGCGCACCACCTTCGGCCATTCGGACTCGGGCACGAAGGTCTTTTCTTCCGTGCCGATGTTGCCGCATGCCGCTGCGACGATCTTCGGCACCTCGGTCGCCACGTGCTTGAGCGCGAAAATATTGAGCAGGAGTGCAACCCAATCGGTAGGCCTCGGCGCGGCGATCTCGGGGTCGCGGCCGACGATGAGCGTGTCGGTATGATGCCGCGCGTGCGTCCAGCGCGTGACCGTGGGACGGCGGAACACCTGGAACGAAGCGAGCTGGTAGACCACGCTGTTCATCCAGCGCGTCTTGAACGCCGTGCCGTGGCCGCATTCGTGCCAGCGCGAATCGGCCGGGCTGCAGTAGAGCGTGCCGTACAGGAAAAAGGCGGGAATGGCCCACAGCGAATTTGCGCGCCATGCGAACCACGCGAGCACGCCGCTGGCAACGATCGCCGCATACCAGATCAGCGTGTCGCGGATCGCGCGCGCATCGCCGCGCTGCATCAGCGCTTTCATCGTGGAGCGCGGCACCGGGCACTTGTACCACTGCGCATTGACGAGTCCAGCGGCGTACGCCCGTTCACCCGCACCGCCGATGAGCCGGTAAGCCTGCCGCCCCGTGACGGCGGACGCCGTACGCGAGCCTGTTTGCGTGTTCGACACCTATGTCTCCTTGATCCGGTTCGCCGCGCCTCGTGCGGCGTGTGACTTTCGTTGGATCAAACATAAGCGCCGGGCCCGCGGCGCTCAACGGAAACATTGATGAAATATCGTCAACAGGGCGGCGCGGGATGTGAAAACGGCAGGGCGGCGTGCCGCCCTGCCGTGCTTGTCCCCCGCTTGTACCCCTCGCCACCGCGTGGCTCAGGGGGCCTGCTCACGCAACCGGCAGGCCCTGCCCCGTGCTCAGAACCACTTGCCGTTGATGGCACCCGGCGCGAGCGAAACACCGCGCAGCACTTCGCCGAAACCGGCATTGCGCACCGTGACGAAGTGCTCCTGCGCCGCGCCGCTCAACTGGGTGTTGTGCAACACGTCGCGGATCGCGACGAGGCGGTTCGGGTCCGCGCCCTGGTCGCCGTTGCCGCTCACCGTCGAGGTGATGGCCCAGAGCGTGACCGTGCCGTCGGCATCGACATGTCCGGTGAGATTGCGCAGGCCATCGGTGGCCGGCGCCCACGGCAGGCCAGTCACGCTGTTCGTGCCGCCCGGATAGCCCGGCACCGTATAGGGCGCGCCCAGGCCAAGGCCGTTTTGCAGCGTGTAGGCCAGCTTCCACGACTTCGTGTTCGCGTTGTACACCCACTTCTGCAGGCCCGCGGTGGTCTGCGCCGCAGCGTGCGTGTCCAGGTCGGTGCCGCCCGCGTAGCCATCGCCTTCGTCGGCGACATAGAGCGTGTTCGCGTCGGCGAACCAGACGCCGAACGGATAGGCCGTCGTGGTGGCCGTTTTGTTCGGCGTAGTCGGGAAGCCCGCGAGCACGCAGACGTTGCTCGGCAGGCCGCTCGCCTGCACCGTCGCCGGGTTATAGGCGAGCGGTTGCGTCGGCAGCTTCGCGCCCTGCGCCGGCACGCCCACGCCCGAGGGGCAGGCGGTGCCCGTCGTATCGACGAAGTACACCGTATTCACGCCATTGCCGCCGCTGCCCTTCGTGAAGTACACGACGTTGTTGAACACGGTCAGGCCGCGGAAGTTGTCATCCTTGCCCACCTTGTCGGCCTTCGCGCCAAGCTCCGTGACGGAGAAGCTCGCGAGCGGCGCGGGCGTGCCCGGCGTTTGCTGCGCTTCGTGCTCGTGCGTGGCCGTGATGAACTGCGAGCCCGCGCCGAGAATCACGTTCGTGGGCTGCGGGTTCGAGCCGTTGCCCGCGTTGCCGACCGTGTAGTAGAAGCCGTCGCCATTGCCGTTCGCGTTGCTGTTGTTCAGGATCGCGGCGCGGCCGTTGTTGCCGCTATAGGCGTTGGTCTCGGTGAAGGTGAAGTGCCCTTCGCGGTCGACGCGCGCAACGGCGCGGTAGTACGCCACGCCATCCGGATTCGTCGGATCGTTCGCGCCCGGCGTGTTCGAATTCGACACGTCGATGGCGTTGACCGGCGCGACGTAGCCCATGAACGTCAGGTAGCGGCCGTCCGCCGAGAGGTTGAGCGCGAGCTCCGACTTGGAGCTGAAGCTCGTCACGAGCTGGTCGTGACCGTCGCCGGGATGCAGGCTGTTCGGCACTTCGAGCGAGTGAACGACTTCGCCGCCCGGCGTGATGGCGTCGAGAAAGACGCGCGCCGTGACGCCGAAGCTCGCATCGTAGAGCGCGTTGTTCCAGACGTACGGGTAGGTGCCGTCATTGGTAGCGCCGTTGCCGGAAGGGCAGCCGGCCTGCGTGCTTGCGCATTGGGGCGGCAGCACCTCGCCGGTCTGCACGTTGCTGGACAGGTTGTCGTAGACACTGCGGCTCACGACCAGCATGCCCGGTCCGCCGAAGTCGGGCTGGGCGATGGCGCCGGTGCTGGCGCAGGCGATGGCAAGAGCCAGAAGCGTGGGACGAAATGCGGAACGATCGATTGCGATGGCCATTTGTAACGTCTCCGTAAGGAATTGAATGCTTCTTGTTCGGACGAACTCGAGGTCAATCGACGCTACCGTATAGGCTCTTCGTGAAGGATTTGTTGCAGGGATGTGGGCTTGTGCACATTTGAGGCGCCACCTGCATTGCGATGGGCCTGATTAAAGATCGCGGCGTGATGCGTCGCCTGGCAAGCGATGCGAAGCCCGGCTGGATACGATTAGTATCGCAAACTATCTATTCTCCCGGTTCACCATGAAAGAATGATCAGCGGCGCGAGCGATGCAACGTAAGCGGCAAGGCCCGCGACAGCCCAGCCCGACGCGACCGCGACGACAGCAACGAGCGCCCCGGCAATGACGAGCGTGCGCATGAACCGCACACGCGCGCGCCTGCGCTCGACTCTTGCTCCGATATCGTCCAGCTTCCGAAGGCCGATTCGATGTGTGAAATACGCCAGATGAGACATACGGCAGTCCTGTTGAAGCATGGTGACTTTCATGCTTCAAGCCTAATGGATTCAATCTAAAAGTCGCGTAAAAGGGCATCAGCAATTCATAAACGCCTCGTTTTATCCTGCGCGCGATGACACACGTTATATCGGTTCAGGCATTTTTTTAACACTTCCCTTATGCATTTGAGGCTACGCTGGTTTTACCTCGACAAACTTCAAGGCAAACCCTGGGTATGAACACAGCACAACTCATCGCCCTGCGCGACGGCATTCCGGATAACGCCCGCCTGTTGCGCGCCGGCACCACGTCTTCGCATGCACAGCGCGCCGAACTCGACGTCTGCCTCACGGGACTCGCTGCGGAAGTCCCACGCACTCATCTCCGCACCCTTCTACATTCGCCGCTCGGCGTCTACGTCACCCACACCGAAGTCTTGCGCGACCGCGTGCGGGTACGATTCGACATCGCGCCCGAGGACCTCGCTTTCACCTTGCACACGCTGTTGGCCACTTTGCCCGAAGCCGTCATTGGCTCCGTTCAATACCACGAATGCGAAGAGGCCTGCTGATATGTATTCCGGAGTCTGGCTCCCGCTGGTGACCCCTTTTCGCAGGGGCAAAGTCGACGTCGCAGCCCTGCAGGCGCTCACGGACCATTACGCGCGCAGTGGCATTGCCGGTTTCGTTGCGCTGGGCACGACGGGCGAGGCAGCGCTGCTGTCCGATCTCGAACGCGCGACCGTGCTCCAGGCGATCACGGACGTCGTTGCGCAACGCTTGCCGGTGCTGGCCGGCGTCGGAGGCATCAATACCCGCGATTTCGTGCGCGAGATTGAGCGGCTCGAACGCTGGGACGTGTCGGGCTTTCTCGTTTCCGCACCGGCTTACGTTTGCCCCGGTCAGGCCGGGATTGAATGGCATTTCCAGCAGATCGCGCGGGCCACGCACCGACACATCGTGCTCTACGACGTGCCGCACCGCACGGGCGTCGCGATCGATCCGGACACGGTGCGCCGGCTCGCCGAACTCGATAACGTCGTCGCCATCAAGGCATGTGCGAGCCAGCACTTCAGTGCGCTCGGCGATGTCCCTGTCGACATGCTATGCGGCACCGACGAGGCGTTCACGGAATGTCTCGTCGCCGGGGGACGCGGCGGGATTCTGGCAAGCGCGCACGTCTGCGCAGATCTGCTGATCGAGGTGCAAACGCTGATGGAGGCGGGCAAAGCCGCCACGGCCTGCCGAATCTTCGCGCAACTGCGTCCGGTGCTGAAATTGTTGTTTGCCGCGCCCAATCCTTCGGCGATCAAGGCCATGCTTGCCCTCGAGGGACGCATTACACCGGAAGCCCGCATGCCCATCACACCGGTCCACGACGAACTGCGTGAGCGGCTGGTGCAAGCGCGCGAAGTGTTGCAAGCGCTGCGCGCGGAATTGCCGATGGCTATCGCGTGACTTTGGCGTGACTTTCAACCGAACAGCCGGCGCGACACAGCAAGCGTCGGTTGTTCGAGGCACCGCACGATCATTGGAAACAAGATTTGCTGAAATCAGGCGATCTCAGCGAGTTCCGGGTTCAACTCGATGTGAAGCATGACGAGCCAGCGCCGCGGGCAGGCATCGGCGATATTGAGTTCGCGGCCACCGGAACCGGAGCGCGTCGTTGCAACGTGCCCGTGTTTCTTCGCATTGTCCCAAGCCGCGCGCGCATCGCTAACCAGCCAGTTGCTCACGAACACGCAGGTCAAACAGCTAAAGACCAGCGATTCGATCCCCGCCATGGCTGGATCGATCATCTGACCAACGTACGTAAACACTGCAGTCAGGACCTGGTCGACGCATATCGTGAAGATCACGATCTTCAGCCAGGCGCGCGAACGCATCAATGTCTTGAGACGTGCACGTTCCGCTTCGCTCAATGGATCGGGATTGTTGGCGTCTCGCTCAGGTTCGTGCATGCCATTGCCCCTCATGCCGCAAAGCGCACAAACCGCGAACGCGGCAGAGCGATCTGGTGCGTCCACGCCGCCAGCGTCCGGGCCACGACGGGCGCCTTGCTGAGAATCGCGCTGTCGTAGACCTTGCCTGGAAACCGCAGCGTGTCGACAATGCGATAACCCTGCGAACGATAAAAGGCAACCAGATGCGCAGCAGGATAAGGCGTATCGAGCGCGAGCTCCGCATAGCCGCGCGTTGCGGCCCAGTGCTCGGCGAAAGCCAGTAGCGACTTGCCGATGCCGCGGTTTTGCCACGAAGGATCGATCGCCAGTTGGCGAACCGAAGCGATGTCACGCTGTCGATAGTGCTCGCAGCGCGACTCCGCATCGCGCGAATACAGTGTCATCGTACCGATCAGCTTGCCGTTGCCCACGACAACAAAGCAGTCGCCAGCCTGTGCGCGGCGTTGCGTGAGCGCCGCGTCCTGATCCACGCACGTGCAGTTCAGCCCCATCATCCCGAGACGCGCGAAAGCGCGATGCAGCAGCACCGTGAGCTCCTCATAGGAGTCGTGCAATGGGTCAAAGCGTCTTAGCACGACATTGCCCACACCACGCCCAGTCTGCCGGTGCACCTTATGCCCGGACCGCGACAGATTTCGCTTCGACATGACCACTCCCTTGCATCGTCGTTTATTCAAGTCTAGGGACGGCCAAGATACGCAGCAAGAAAAAATGTCGTAAAGAATCGGGCGGCGCGGGCCCGCTCTACTTGACGCCCAGGAGCCGGTAACCCACCCCGGTCTCCGTCACAATGTGTTCGGGCTGAGCCGGATCGCTCTCCAGCTTGTGGCGCAAATGAGCCATATAGGTCCGCAGATATTGCGAGCTTTCCGCATGCGCGGGTCCCCAGACCTCCTGCAGAAGCTGACGATGCGTGAGCACACAGCCGGCGTGACGCACGAGTGCGATCAGCAGGCGATACTCGATGGGCGTCAGATGCACGACTTCACCGTTGACCTGCACTTGCCTCGCCGCCAGATCGACGGTGATCGAGCCGAAGGACACCGTCGCCAGGTCCGCTGCCACGGATCGGCCATGCCTGCGCAGCAGTGCCCGGATGCGCGCCATCAATTCAGCCATGCCGAAGGGTTTGGTCAGGTAATCGTCGGCGCCTGCATCGAGCGCCGCGATCTTGTCGTCCTCCCGCGTTCGGCCCGAGAGCACGATGATCGGAATAGCGGACCAGCCCCGCAGTTGCCGGATCACGTCCAGGCCGTCCATATCCGGCAAGCCGAGATCGACGATCACGAGATCGGGTCTGGCGGTGGCCGCCAGGGCGAGACCCTGCAGCCCCGTTTCCACGTCGAACACACGCATCGCCTCGCTCTCCAGCGAAGCGCGCACGTACCGGCGAATGGACCTGTCGTCCTCGATCACGACAACGCTGGCCATTGGCTCGCTCATGACAATACCGGCACGGGCCGCAACGAATGCCTCATGGTTCAGCCCCATCCGAGCGCGGTGAGCACCATGTCGATGAGCTTGATGAACGGAAATGGCAAAAGGATTCCGCCAAGGCCGTAGATCAGCAGGTTGCGGCGTAACAGCGACGCGGCGCCGAGCGCACGATAGCGCACGCCCTTGAGCGCGAGCGGAATTAGCGCGACGATGATCAGCGCGTTGAAGATCACCGCCGACAAAATAGCCGACGATGGCGACGAGAGGTGCATCACGTCGAGCACACGCAGGCTCGGATACGTCGAAGCGAATGCAGCCGGAATGATCGCAAAGTACTTCGCAACGTCGTTGGCAATCGAGAACGTCGTGAGCGAACCGCGTGTCATGAGCATCTGCTTGCCGATCTCGACGATCTCGATCAGCTTGGTCGGGTTCGAGTCGAGGTCGACCATATTGCCGGCTTCCTTGGCGGCCTGCGTGCCCGTGTTCATCGCCACCGCGACGTCGGCCTGGGCGAGCGCGGGCGCATCGTTGGTGCCATCGCCGGTCATCGCGACGAGACGCCCTTGCGCCTGGTGCGAGCGGATCATCGCGAGCTTGGCTTCCGGCGTCGCTTCGGCAAGGAAGTCGTCCACCCCGGCTTCGGCTGCAATCGCGGCAGCAGTCAGCCGGTTGTCGCCCGTGATCATCACGGTCTGGATGCCCATCTTGCGCAGCTCGGCAAAGCGCTCCTTGATGCCTCCCTTGACGATATCCTTCAGCTCGATCACGCCAAGCACGCGCGCAGGACCACTATCCACGCTGTCATGGCCGCCCGGCTTCTGCGCCACCACCAGCGGCGTGCTGCCGCGTCGCGCGATATCGGTTACCGCGTTGATGACTTCCGCCGGATAGTGGCCGCCGTGCGCCTCGACATAGTGCTTCACCGCATCGGAAGCACCCTTGCGAATTTCGCGGTTCGGCAAATCGACACCGCTCATGCGCGTTTGCGCCGTGAACGCGAGGAACGTGGCGTGCAGCGCGCTCATGTCACGCTCGCGGATATTGAAGCGCTGCTTGGCCAGCACGACGATACTGCGGCCTTCCGGTGTTTCATCGGCCAGCGATGCGAGCTGTGCCGCATCGGCAAGGTCGTGCTCCGAAACGTCCGGTGCGGGCACGAATGCCGACGCCTGCCGGTTGCCGAGCGTGATGGTGCCGGTCTTGTCGAGTAGCAGCACGTCGACATCGCCGGCCGCTTCGACCGCGCGGCCCGACGTGGCGATGACGTTCGCCTGCAACATCCGGCTCATGCCCGCGACGCCGATCGAAGACAGCAAGCCGCCGATCGTGGTCGGAATCAGGCATACGAGGAGCGCAACAAGAACCGTCACGGTCACGACATGTCCGGCCCTGGTTGCCTCGACAGCGAAGATCGAGAACGGCAGCAGCGTCGCCGTGGCGAACAGCAGCACGAGCGACAAGGCCACCAGCAAGATGGTCAGCGCGATCTCATTCGGGGTCTTCTGCCGCTTGGCGCCCTCGACCATCGCGATCATGCGGTCGAGGAAGGCCTCTCCCGGATTGACCGAAACCCGCACGACGATCCAGTCCGACAGCACGCGCGTGCCCCCTGTCACCGCGGAAAAATCACCACCGGATTCGCGGATCACCGGCGCTGATTCGCCCGTGATGGCGGACTCGTCAACGGACGCGACACCTTCGATCACGTCGCCGTCCGCCGGAATCGTGTCCCCCGTTTCGACCAGCACGACATCGCCCTTGCGCAGATCTTTCGAAGCCATGACCTCCACGGCCGCTTTCGGATGCGGTGCGCCGAGCCGCTTGGCCATCACGTTGTGCTTCGCACTCCGTAGCGATGCCGCCTGCGCTTTCGAGCGCCCCTCGGCCAGCGCTTCGGCAAAGTTGGCGAACAGCACGGTGAACCACAGCCACAGGGCAATCGCGAGGATGAAGCCGGCCGGCGCCTCGGCCTGGCCGGCAAGCGCGGCCACCCACAGAATCGTCGTCAGGAGGCTTCCCACGTACACGCAGAACATCACCGGATTGCGCAGTTGCGTGCGCGGCGCAAGCTTTCTGAACGAATCGACAATCGCGGGCTTCACGAGCACCGGATCGAACATCGAGCGTGCTGCCGTGCGTGTCTGGCCAAGGTTCCCGGGACGATGGACAGGTGGTTGAGCGGAAGTAGTCATGCTTTCCTCGTATTCAACGGCCGGCGACTAGCATCGTCATGCCGGCGCCCCAAACCTGCGGCGCAGCTCGAGATTGACCTGCAGCACGTTGACGAACGGATCGCCCACCAGCCCGTTGAGCGGCGCCTGCGTCGCATCGTGCAAGATCCCCTCGACCTCGGTGCGAACCTGCGCGGGATCGCGCTTCGTGTCCTTCGCCCACGCCGCCGCGACACGGTCCAGCTGGAACATCGCGTTCGCGAGCGTGATGTCGGGATCGAGACCCGAAGCCGACGTCGTCACGAGGTCACCCGGCACGTTTTGCAGCGCGACGTCGGGATGGTCCTGGCGCCACATGTCGAAAAACATCGACTGGATATCGCTGCCCGTGCTCACCGGTTCGATCGTGGTCACGTCCTTGCCGTTGCTGTCCTTGTGCGTGACCGCCGAAGGGAACTTGCCCGGATGCTCCGTCGAAAACGACGCGAAGAAAGGCACCGCGAGATCGGCTGCCTTGGGCTGCGGCATGCCGGGATTCGCTGCAATCCACTGCTTCACGTCGTTCGGGTGCTGCTTCACCCATGCGTCGACGTAGGCCGCATGTGTGGGATCGGCGTTCACCCACGCTTGCGCCAGGCTGTTATGTGCGTTGGCCCATTGCGCAACGATATGCGGCTGGCCGCCGAAGCGGTCCGCCTGGAACCAGGCTTCCACGTCGGGCGCGACGGGCTTGCCAGCGTTCGGTCCGCCAGCATATTGAGCGATCGGTCCGATCGCGCGCGCGACGCGGTCGCGCAACGCGTAGTTCGCGGCACCCAGCCCGGACGATCCCGACGACGTGGCGTCGTACGACACCGCAGACGGCCGCGGCTGGAAGTACTCGTCCTTCGTGAACGGCTGCGCGATCAGGAGCGAGCCAACGGGCTTGCCGTCGGGGCCCTTGACCACGCTGCCATTGGCCTGGAACGGAAAGGCGGTCTGGCCGATCACCCACAGGATGCCCGGGTAGATGCCGCACACGAGGACGACGGCAAGACCCAGCAGCCAGAGACTCTTTGAAATGTGGCGTAGCATGACTTTCCCCTTGGCGTCAGGCAACGAGGTGCAGCGCGGTCATCACGACGTCGATCAGCTTGATGCCCGCGAACGGCACGATCACGCCGCCCAGCCCCCAGATCAGCAGATTGCGGCGCAGCAGCGCGTCGGCGCCGAGCGCGCGATAGCGCACGCCTTTGAGCGCAACCGGAATCAGCAGCGGAATGATCAGTGCGTTGAAGATCACCGCGGACAAGATCGCGGACGTAGGCGAATGCAGATGCATCACGTCCATCGCGCCAAGCCACGGCAGCGTGCCCGCGAACAGCGCCGGCACGATGGCGAAGTACTTGGCCACGTCGTTGGCGATCGAGAACGTCGTCAACGCGCCGCGCGTCATCAGCAACTGCTTGCCGATCTCCACCACCTCGATCAGCTTGGTCGGGTCGCTGTCGAGGTCGACCATGTTGCCGGCCTCCTTCGCGGCCTGCGTGCCCGAGTTCATCGCGAGGCCCACGTCGGCCTGCGCGAGCGCGGGCGCGTCGTTGGTGCCGTCGCCCATCATCGCGACCAGCTTGCCCTCGGCCTGCTCAGCGCGCAGGTAGCCGAGCTTGGCCTCCGGCGTGGCCTCGGCAATGAAGTGATCCACGCCGGCGAGCCGCGCGATCGTGGCGGCGGTCAGCGCGTTGTCGCCCGTGACCATGACCGTGTAGAGCCCCATCGCGCGCAGCCGCTGGATACGGTCGCGGATGCCGGGCTTCAGGATGTCCTCGAGCAGCACGACGCCCGCGATCTCGTTGCCGTTGGCCACGGCGATCGGCGTCGCGCCCTGCGCGCCCGCATGCTTGAGGATGGCCTCGAGCCCGTATGGCACCTCGCCGCCGCGCTCGTGCACCCACGCGATCACCGCGTCGGGCGCGCCCTTGCGGATCGAGCGGCCGTCCGCGAGATCGACGCCGCTCATGCGCGTTTGCGCCGAGAACGGAATGACCCGGGTGTTCGTGTCCGTCATCGCACCGGGAATGCCGTGGCTCGCATGGCCGGCATACGGCGCGAGCGGGGAGCCGCCGGCAGCGGCAATGCTCTTGCCTTCGGGCGTGATGTCGCCGAACGACGCCATCGCGGCGAGACGCTTGAGCTCGTTTTCGTCCGCGGTGCCCACCGGCATGAACGCCGTGGCGCGGCGGTTGCCCATGGTGATCGTGCCGGTCTTGTCGAGCACGACGGTGTCGATGTCGCCCGCCACTTCCACGGCCTTGCCGCTCTTGGCGATGATGTTCGCACGCAGCGCGCGGTCCATGCCCGCAATGCCGATCGCCGCGAGCAGCGCGCCTATCGTGGTCGGGATCAGGCACACGAGCAGCGCCACGAGCGTGGGCACGTCGGTGCCCAGGCTGTGCAGCGGCTCGGAAAGGCCCAGGTAGCTCGTCATGTACTGCTCGGCGTTGAACGCCATCGGCCACAGCGGCACGACCACGATCAGGAAGATCAGCGTGAACGCGGAGAGCACGAGCGTCAGCGCGATCTCGTTGGGCGTGCGCTGGCGCACCGCGCCCTCGACGAGCGCGATCATGCGGTCGAGAAAGGTCTCGCCGGGATCGGCCGAGATGCGCACCGTGATCTCGTCGGAGAGCACCGTAGTGCCGCCCGTGACGCCGGAGCGGTCGCCGCCCGCGTCGCGAATGACCGGCGCGGACTCGCCGGTGATCGCCGATTCGTCGACCGAGGCCGTGCCTTCGATCACCTCGCCATCGCCCGGGATGACTTCGCCGGAGCGCACGATCACGAGATCGCCGCGATGCAAACTCACGGACGGCACGGTCTCGACGGTCCCGTCGCGGCGCACGCGGCTCGCGGACGTATCGCGCCGCGCGCGCTTGAGCGTGTCGGCCTGCGCCTTGCCGCGCTCTTCCGCGATCGCGGTCGCGAAGTTCGCGAACACCACGGTCAGGAACAGCCAGGCGTCGAGCGCAATGAAATACGTGAGCGGCGCGGCACTATGGGCAATGCCGAAGGCGATCTCGAGGATGAACACGAAGGTCAGCACGGCGCCGATTTCGACGACGAACATCACCGGGTTCTTCCACTGGATATCCGGCCGCAACGAGATAATCGACTGCCTTAGCGCAAGACGCACCAGTTCGCGGTCGAACAGCTGATCACGATGCCCGTGGTGCGGCGGCTGAGGACCGCTCGAAACCGGTTTTACCGCATCGGGAACGGCATGAGTGGAGTTCATGATTCGCCATCCTGAATACGTTGTCTACAAGGGAAACGGTTTTTTCCTGCTTCGTCATCCGCCGAACGGCAGCGGTCCCAAATGGTCCGCCAGCGGCCCGAGCGCGGCGACCGGCAGGAACAGCAGCGCCCCCACGATCATGATGGTCCCGAGCAGCAGGAAGCCGAACGTGGCCGTGTTGTCGCGCATCGTGCCGAGCGTGACGGGCGCCATCTTCTTGCGGCCGAGGAACGCGGCCATGGCGATCGGCGCCACGATCGGCAGATAGCGCGAGAACAGCATCACGAGGCCCGTCGCGGTATCCCACTGCACGGCCGTGGGCGCGGGGTTCGGATTCGCGTTCAGGCCGTAGGTGGTCGAGAGTCCGTCGAACGCCGAGCCGCTATTGGCGGACGCAGACGAGAACTGATAGACGATCTCGCTGAAGCCATGCGCGCCCGGATTCGCCTCGGCCTTCGTGCCCCAGTCGGTGGCGGAAAACAGGCCCGTCGGCCCCAGAATCAGGATCGGGTGCACGAGCAGCGCGATCATCGCCAGCTTCATCTCGCGCGCCCCCACCTTGCGGCCCAGATACTCGGGCGTGCGCCCGACCATCTGGCCGGCGAGGAACACGCCGACGATCAGGAACAGCAGCAGGTTGATCATGCCGACGCCCTTGCCGCCGAAGACGCAGTTCAGCCACATGCCGATCATTGGCGAGAGCCCCGCGATCGGGTTCAGGCTGTCGTGCTCGGCGTTGACGGCGCCGCAGGTCACGTCGGTGGTGATCGCGGCGAAGGTGGCGCCGGCCGAGGTGCCGAAGCGCAGCTCCTTGCCTTCCAGATTGCCCAGATGCTGATCGACCGGCAGCGCCGCCACGGCAGGGCTCGTCACGTCATGGTGCGTGCCCGCGAGCGCATAGGTGCGCGCCGGATGCGCGGTGAACGCGGGATTGGGCTGCAGGGTGTCCCAGTACACGGCCCAGACGATAAGCCCGATCATCATCGAGAGCATCACGCTGTAGATCACCACGGCGTGCCGCATGCGCCCGAGCATGCGCCCGTACATCAGCACGAGCGAGAACGGGAAGATCATCATGGCGAGCGTCGTGACGATATTCGAGAGCGCCGTGGGGTTCTCATAGGGCTGCGCGCTGTTCATGCCGTAGAAGCCGCCACCGTTGGTGCCGAGCATCTTGATCGGAATGACGGCGGCAACCGGGCCGACGATCAGCGTCTGCGGCTTCGCCTGGCCATGGTCGTCGGTGCCCATCGCGGCGGGCTCGAGCGTCGTCACCTGCACGTCGCTCGCGTAGGTCATCGGCATGCCTTCGTGAATGAAGATCGTGCCCACCACGAGCGCGACCGGCACGAACATGTAAACGACCACGCGCCACATGTCGACGAAGAAGTTGCCGATCAACGGCTGGCCGCGCAGCGCACGGATGATCGCGCTCAGCGCGCACACGCCCACCGCCGCCGAAAGAAACATGTTCGGCAGGATGAAGAAGATCTGGCTGAAGTTGGAGAAGTGCTGGTCGCCCGAGTAGTGCTGCAGGTTCGTGTTGGTCATGAACGAGATGACCGTATTGAAGATCGTCGAAGGCGCCAGCATGCCGCGGCCGAGCGGATTGAGCGGCATGAGCGGCTGCAGCGAGAGCACCACGAAGCCGAAAATGAACAGCGCCACGTTGAAGACGAGCAGCGCGACGGTGTACTGCTTCCAGTCCTGCTCGCCGCTGTCGAGCCGCGCTTCGAACCAGCGCAGCAGGCGCGGCGCATGCAAATGGCCATCCATGATCCCGGCCATGTAACGGCTGAGCGGAATCGATATCGCAATCGCGATGACGAGAATGATGATCGGCAAGGTCCACATGGACAGCCCCTTTCAAGCCGGAAAAGGCAATCGATTGAGAATGAGCGCAGTAGCAGCGTTCGCGCGCGAGGCGCGTCAGAACCATTCGGGGCGGATGAGCGCCACGAACAGATACACGAAGGTCAGTGCGGATATCGCAGCGGCAAGCCAGGCCATGGCGTTCTCCCTAGATACGCTCGCAGGCATCGACAAACAGCAGGCACAGGACGAGGCTCACCAGCCCAAGCCCGAACAAGAGCGGCATCCAGACGACGAGGTTCATTGCGCCTCCCCAATAAGCATGTTTCGGCAAAACGTTGCCGCTGCGCCCGAGCGCGCAGTGTGCCCCCCGTGTTCTGCGGGGTGCTTAAGGTATAGGAGGCCCCGGATAAAAATTCCGTAAATCCGGAAAGGGTTTGTGCATAGACGGGATATACGACGCGACCTTGACCACATTTTTATACGGGAGCACGGGTTCTTTGCATTGAATTGATATTGCACGACGTGAAATAGAGGGGCACGTTGGCGCTTGGGCATTGCGCAGGAGTGGAAATGGTTGCTGGCAGCAGTTTTCAGATCGCCCTTTTTCTTGCTGTATTGATTGCGCTGGTGAAACCGCTGGGCCTTTACATGGCGCGCGCGATCGACGGCAATGCGCCGTTGCTCGGCTTCGTGGGGCGGCCGTTCGAACGTGTGCTCTATCGCGTCGCGGGCATCGACGCGGGCGCCGAAATGAGCTGGTCGACCTATGCAGTCGCGCTCATTCTGTTCAACGCCGCCGGCACCCTGTTCCTGTACGCGCTGCAACGCGTGCAGGGCTGGCTACCCCTCAATCCGCAGGCGCTCCCCGCCGTTAGTCCGGACTCCGCATGGAACACGGCCGTGAGCTTCGTCACCAACACGAGCTGGCAGGGCTACGCGGGTGAGACGACGCTCAGCTATCTCACGCAAATGCTCGGCATCACGGTGCAGAGCTTCCTCTCGGCGGCCAGCGGCATGGCCGTGATGTTCGCGTTGATGCGCGCGCTGGCAAGACGCGACGCGCAGACGGTCGGCAACCTGTGGGTCGATCTCACCCGTTCGACGCTCTATGTGCTGCTGCCGCTTTCCGTGCTGTTCGCCGCGGCGTTCATGAGCCAGGGCGTGATACAGAGCTTCGCCGCCAACCCATCCGCTCATACGCTGCAGCTCGCCACATGGCAGCAGCCGAAGCTCGATGCGCAGGGCCAGCCGGTCCGCGATGCGGCCGGGAATGCCGTTGTGCAGACCATGACGTCGCAACGCCAGGACCTGCCGATGGGCCCGGTGGCGTCGCAAGAATCGATCAAGCTGCTGAGCGGCGACGGAGGCGGCTTCTTCAACGCGAACTCCGCCCATCCGTTCGAAAACCCGACTCCACTGTCGAACTTCCTGCAGATGCTCGCGATCCTGCTGATCCCCGCGGCCCTCTGCTACACGTTCGGCGTGATCGTTGGCGACCGGCGCCAGGGCTGGGCGCTGCTCGCGGCCATGGCCGTGATGTTCGCAGCGGCCGCCGCCTTCACGATCCACGCCGAGCAATCGGCCACGCCGGCACTCACCCATGCCGCAGGCGCGCTGAACGGACCGGCGCTCGCGGGCGGCAATATGGAAGGGAAAGAGACGCGTTTTGGCGTGGTATCGTCGGCGCTCTATGCGGTCGTCACGACCAGCGGCGGCGATGGAGCCGTCAATGCAATGCACGACTCGTTCTCGCCACTGGGCGGGCTCGTGCCGATGGTCCTGATGCAAACGGGTGAAGTCGTCTTCGGCGGGCCCGGCTCGGGGCTCTTCAGCATGGTGATCTACGCGATGCTCGCGGTGTTCGTCGCCGGGCTGATGATAGGCCGCGCGCCCGAGTATCTCGGCAAGAAGATCGACGCCTACGAGATGAAAATGGTGGCCATCGTGATTCTCGCCACGCCCATGCTCGTGCTGGTCGGCACGGCCATTTCCGTGCTCGTGCCGGCCGGCGTTGCGGGCATTGCGAACCCCGGCGCGCACGGCTTCAGCGAGATCCTTTACGCGTTTTCGTCGGCGGCAAACAACAACGGCAGCGCGTTCGCCGGGCTTTCCGCGAATACGCCGTACTACAACTGGATGCTTGCCATCGCGATGTGGTTCGGCCGGTTTGCCGTCATCGTGCCTGTCCTCGCGATTGCCGGCTCGCTCGCCTCGAAGCGCAAGCGCGCGGCAGGCACGGGCACGCTGCCCACGCATGGTCCGCTGTTCGTCAGTTTGCTGATCGGCACGGTTGTGCTGATCGCCTCCATCACCTATCTGCCTGCGCTCGCGCTCGGCCCGATCGTCGAACAACTCGGGGCGTGGCTGGGCCACTGAGCGTAGCGCTCGATGAGAAAAACAAGTCGCTCCAGAAGAAAAACGCATGGCGACGACCTAGACTTGTAGGTACCGAGTCGCCTCGATCTCCACTGCTTTGGCATCGTGATTCGGTCTGCACAACCAGGCTTTCTCGATGGATTCAGCGCTTGCAGGAGAACTTCCATGAAGACCCTGATGATATTGGTATGCGCATTGCTCAGCGCCCATGCGTATGCGGAATGCGCGACGAACGCCCGTGGCGAGACGGTCTGCGGCAACGGTCAGACCGCTGGGGGCTATAACCGCAATACCGGCACGGCGTGGACATCCCAGGTGAACCAGAATGGCGTGCGCACGACCCAGACGAACCGGGGCGGCGAAGCCAAAACGATGAATGGCAAGGGCGTGGTCAAGGGGCCCGGCGGCACCACGTGTTATCGAAGCGCCAACAGTCACGGCTGCAATTGAGGGCACTTCTCGCTACCCCGCTGCCTCTCGATCAACACGTGTGAAGCCGGCACGGAAGACTGCAACGACACCCCAGAGCCGCGCCTGCGCAGGTCACCGCGGCAAGTCCGCCTGAATGGCCGCCGCGATATCGCGGCTCACCGAAGCCAGCGCCCGATCGTGCGCGGCCACGAGCGCGTCATAGCCCTGCCCTTGCACCTGCTCATGCGCGGAGGTGTGCCCGAGGATCGGCTTCGTGTCCTTCGGCGGCCAGATCGTCCACTGCGCGTCGACGCTCGCCGCCTCCCCCACCACCGAATCGAAGCGCATCACGTCGACGCGCACGCGCCACACTGGCGGCCCGCTGGAGTCGGCACCAAAGATGCTCACGTGCTCGGACCCGAGCAGCGCCGCGAGGTCGCCCGCGATTGTGCGCTGGATGCCGCTTTTCAGCGGGTCGGCCCAGCGCTGAAATTCATTGGGCGACACCTGGTTGCCGGCGAGCGTCACCACGATCTGCGGGCGGTCGACCAGCTCCGGAATGGTCACAGGGTTCACCACGACATACAGCGGCGCGGCGGGGCCCAGGGCCGTGAGCGTGGCGTCGGGCTTCAGGCGATAGAAGCTGGAGGTCGGCGAACTACTGCAGCCGCCGGCCAGGCCGGCGATCAGCACGACAGCGGGGAACAGGAAGGTGCGCTTCACGGCTGGGTCTCCTGCGGCTTTCCGCGAATCAACGCTTCCGGATGCCGCTCCAGATAATCAGCAAGGGTGCGGAAGGACGCGGCCGTGCGCGCCAGCTCCTGCATCGCGTCCGCGGTGTTCTGCTGCAGCGCCGAGTTCGGCTGCAACGCGTTGGTGGCGGCGCCGAGCGCCGCGTGCGCCGCCACCAGCGTGCCCTGCGCCTCCGGGACGATCTCGGTATCGAGATGGTTGAGCAGCGCGTTGGCGCTCGCGAGTGTCTGCTGCGTGTTCTTACCGATCGACTCGAACGGGATCTTGTTCAGCTTCGCCACGAGTTGCGCGACATCGTCCTGCAACCGTTGCAGGTTGCCGGGGATCGTGGGCAGCGCTGGAGGCGACGAGTCCCAGTCGACCATGGCCTTCGGCGCGTCGGGGAAGAAGTCGACGGCCAGGTACAGTTGCCCGGTCAGCAGGTTGCCGGTTCTCAGCTGCACGCGCAGTCCCTTCTCGACGAGGCTGTCTGCAAGTGCGTGAGGCTGGTCGGTCAAACGGCCGTTCGGGTTGGTCGCCGCACGGTTCCGGTAGCGGGACGTGAAGAGTGCCGGATAGAGATTGAATTCCACCGGAATGCTGAATTTTTCCAGCTTCGGATCGAAGCGCGTATAGATTGCCGTCACTTCTCCAATCACGATGCCGCGGAAATCGACGGGTGCGCCCACCGTCAGGCCTCGCACCGATTCATTGAAGTTGGCCACATACTTCACGACGATGCGGTGATGCGCCTTCATCGCCTCGGTCCGGTCCGGGAACAGCGTGAAGGTCGAGCCGCTCGTGGCAACGGTCTTGTCGAGTGGGTCCGGCGGCGCTTCGAAGGCCACGCCGCCGATCATGATCGACACCAGCGACTGCGTGTTGACCTGAATGCCATTGGAGCCGACCGTCACGTCGACGCCGCTCGCGTGCCAGAAGCGCGTGTCCGCCAGCACGAACTTGTCGTACGGCGCGTTGATGAACACGCGCAGCGTCACGCCGCCGCCATCGGGATCGAGCTTGTAGCCCGAGACCTGCCCGACCTGCAGACGGCGGAAGTACACCGGCGAGCCGATGTCGAGCGAGCCCATGTCCGCGCTCTTCAGGACGAATTCGCGGCCGGGCACGTCGCTCGCGATCACGGGCGGCACTTCGAGGCCGACGAAGTCGCGCCGCTCGGCCTTGGCGTTGCCGACGTCCATGCCGAGGTACGAGCCGGACAGCAGCGTGCCGATCCCCGACACCGTGCCGCCTGAAATGCGCGGACGCACGACCCAGAAGCGCGTGTTGTCGACCAGCATGTCGGTCGCGTCCTTGTTGATGTCGGCGGTCGCCACCACGCGCATGTGGTCGGGCGTGAGCGTCACCGACTTGACGATGCCGATATCGACGTTCTTGAACTTGATCTTGGTCTTGCCCGCCTCGAGCCCTTCGGCCGTCGTAAAGCTGATGGTGATCGTCGGCCCCTTTTCGATGACCGCCTTGAGCGCGAGCGAGCCGCCGATCAACACTGCCAGGATCGGCACGAACCAGATGAGCTGCAGGCGCCAGCGCGAGCGCGGCACCGCCTCGGCGTCGGGGAAATCAGGCTTGGGGTCCTGTGCTGGCATGATCTTGCTCCGCTTCGTCCCACATCAGACGTGGGTCAAACTCCATCGCCGCGAACATCGTGAGCACCACCACCGCCCCAAACGCGATCGCCGCGTTGCCGGCCTGGATCGTTGCGAGCGCCTGAAACTGCACCAGCGCGACGAGCATCGTGATCACGTAGATGTCGAGCATCGACCAGCGCCCGACGAACTCGACGATCCGGTAGATGCGCGTGCGCTCGACCGGGTACCACCGCGAGTGCAGCTGCGTCGAAAGCGCGAGGTAGCAGAGCGCGAGAATCTTCAGCATCGGCACCGCGATGCTCGCGACGAACACGACGATCGCGAGCGGCCATGAGCCCGAGGTCCAGAGGTAGACGACGCCGGAGAGGATCGTGTCGTTCTCGGCGCCGAACAGCGAGCTCGTGTACATCACCGGCAGCATGTTCGCCGGGATGTACATCACCATCGCGGCGATCAGCAGGGCCCAGGTGCGCGACAGGCTCGCGGGCTTGCGCAGGTGCAGCGTCGCGCCACAGCGCGGGCAATGGTGCCCATGCTGCCGCGCGCTCGCGAGCAGTCCGCAGTCGTGGCACAGCGCGAGACCGCATTGCGCGGCGGTAATCGTGCCTGGCGGCAACGGCTCGTCGAGCGTGGGCGGCCCGCCCTTGTGCTCCACCGCGGCCACGCGCAACCACAGGATGTGCGTATCGAAGGCGGCCGCGGCCGCGGCGAGGACCAGCATCAGCGCGCCGAACGACCAGAGCGCCGGGCCGACCACCACGCCCGCGATCTTCGAGAGCTTCACGAGCGCGACCAGCAAACCGAGGATCAGGACTTCGGTCATCCCCCACGGCTGGCACAGATGGCACAAGCGGAACACCCATGGCCCACCCCATGGCGCGCGCTCGTACTTCAACGGCAGCAGGATCCACAACATGCCCGTGGTCTGCAGGATCGGCATGAGCACCGTGGTCGCGAACACGAGGCTGGCGAGCGGCCACTTGCCGTCCCGATACAGCACCCGCACCGCGCCCATCAGCGTCGTCTCGACGACCGTGCCATTGACCGAGAGTCCCACGATCGGATACACGTTCGAGATGACGAACAGCACGACCGCGGCAAGCGAGAGCGCGAGCGCACGCTCGAGGCTGTCAGGAAGGTTGCGGTAGAACTCGGCGTGGCAGCGGCGGCAGCGCAGCACCCCACCCTCCGGCACGGGCACTTCACGCTGCAGGAGGTCGCATTCGTGGCATGCAATGAGCTTGCCGGCTGTCATTGCGGCACCTGCGCGGCGGGTTGTGACGCGGCCGGTTGCGCAGCCTGCGCCTGTCCGGGCGCCGGCGCGGGCACGCTCATGCGCTCCGCCTCGACGACCCAGCCGCCGCCCATCGCCATGTAGAGGCTGACGAGGGTCGTGAGCGTCGCGGCCTGCGTCTGCGTGAATTGAAGCTCCGCGCTGAACAGATTGCGCTCGGCGTCGAGCACCTCCAGGTAGCTCGTGTAGCCTCCCTCGTAACGCAGCCGCGCGAGCCGCAGATAGGTGCGCAGCGAGTCCACCTGGCGGCTCTGGATCGCCACTTGCTCGCGCGACTTCTGCACCGCGATCAGCGCGTCGTCGACCTGCTGGAACGCCACCTGGATCGCGTTTTCATACGCGAACAGCGCCTCTTGCTGGCGCGCGTCGGCCTGCTTGTTCTGGCCGTAGATGTTGCCGCCCGTGAAGATCGGCAACGTTGCCGAGCCGGCAAACGACCATACCCGCGCGGGTCCGGTGAAGAGGTTCGAGAACTGCGTGCTGACCGAGCCAAACAGCCCCGTGAGCGAGATCTGCGGGAAATACAAGGCCCGCGCCGCGCCGATCAGCGCGTTTTGCGCGACCAGGTTCTGCTCGGCCTGCAACAGGTCGGGCCGGCGATCGAGCAGGTCCGACGGCATGCCCGCGGGCACGTCGGGCGTAGCGAGATCCGCGAGCGCGCGGCCGCGCAGGATCGGCTTCGGATTGCTGCCGAGCAGCACCGATAGCGCATCTTCCTGCTGTCCGATCTGCTGCTCGAGTTGCGGGATGGTCGCCGCCGTGGCCTCATAGTCGGACTCGCTCTGTGCCAGCTCCATCTCCGAGGTCTGGCCGAACTGCCGGCGCAGCGTGAACACGTGCACGGAATCGGCGCGGCTCGCCAGCGTGCTCTGGGCAATCTCGAGTTGCGCGTCGAGGCTGCGCAGCGTGATATACGACGTCGCGACCGACGAGACGAGCGTGAGGATCGTCGCGCGCCGGCTCTGCTCGGCCGCGTTCACATTGGCACGCGCCGCCTCCGTCTCGCGCCGCACCTGGCCGAACAGATCGATATTCCAGAAGGCCGAGACGCTCGGCTGGAACTCGTTGAACACCGGCGAGACGCCGGCCGGTATCGGCGTCGGCCCATCCTGCGAGGCGCGCTGGCGCGACGCGCCGAAGCCGACGCTCGCCTGCGGGAACAACGCCGAACGCGTGCTCACGAACTGGCCCAGGAACTCGTCCACGCGCGCGGCCGCCTGCTTCACGTTGAGGTTGTTCGCGAGCGCGGTCTTCACGAGGTCGTTGAGCACCGGGTCCTGGAACTGCTCCCACCAGGGGGTGTTGGCGACATCCGCCGCGTTCGCGTACGGGAAGCGGTAGGTGTCGGGCACGGCCACCTTTGGCCGCTCGTAGTTGGGGCCGAGCAGGCAACCGTGCAGCAACCCTAAGACGAGGAGCGGCGCAGCAAGGCGCGCGAAGGCGGCGGGACGCATCTCAGTCATCCTCATGCCGCGCGGACGGCGTGACATGCGGCGAGCCCGAGCCGCCCGACCCTGCCGGCGGCGTCCCGCTGCCCGACTCGGGGTTTGCCTTGCCGCCGCCCTTGCGCGAGCCGAGCGACTCGATCCCCCAGTAGAACATCGGGATGAAGAACACGGCGATCGCGGTCGCGCCCAGCATCCCGCCGATCACGCCCGTGCCGATCGAATGGCGGCTGTTCTGCGATGCGCCCAGCGCGATGGCGAGCGGCACACAGCCCAGGATGAATGCGAGCGAGGTCATCACGATCGGCCGCAGACGCTCTTCGGCGGCAACGAGCGCCGCGTCGTACGGCGACTTGCCCTCCTCCCGGTTCAGCACCGCGAACTCGAAGATCAGAATCGCGTTCTTGGCGGCGAGCGCGATCAGCATCGTCAGGCCAATCTGGAAGTAGACGTCATTGTTCAGGCCGCGCAGCAGGATCGCGAGCAGCGCGCCGAACAGCGCGAACGGCACCGCCATCAGCACGCCGAACGGCAGCGACCACTTTTCGTATTGCGCGGCGAGGATCAGGAACACCATGATGATCCCGAACACGAACACGAGGCCGCCGGTCGAGCCCGACTTGATCTCCTCGAATGCCTCGCCGCTCCAGCCGACGGCGTAGCCCGGCGGCATCTGCGCGGCGAGCTCCTGCAAGGTCGAGATCACCTGGCCCGAGCTGTAGCCCGGCGCCGCGTTCGCGGTGATCTTCACGGCCGGGAAGTTGTTGAAGCGCGTGATCAGGTCGGGGCCCGTGACGTACTTGTAGGTCATCACCGCCTTGATCGGCACCATGTTGTTGGTCCGGCTGCGCACATAGATCTGGTCGAGGTCGGCCGGCGTGAGCCGGTAGCGGGGATCGGCCTGCACGATCACCTGCCAGAGCCGCGCGTCCTTGTTGAACTGCGAGACATAGAGCGAGCCGAACATCGTCTGCATCGCGCTGTACACCTCTTCGACCGGCACGCCGAGCGTCTCCGCCTGATCCCGGTCCACGTTCACCAGCAGTTGCTGCGAAGCCGCGTTGAAGGTCGAGGTCACGCCGGAGAGTTCGGGCCGCGCCTTCGCCTTGACCACGAAGTCCTGCACGACGGCCGCGAGTTGCTGGATCGATCCATCCCCCTGGCTTTCGATCCACATCTCCGTGCCGCCCGTCGTGCCAAGGCCCGGAATGGAGGGCGGGTTCACGGGCACGACAATGCCTTCCTGGACCTTCGATAGCGTCTCATAGGCCTTGATCAGCACCGCGCGCGCGTTTTGCTCCTTGATGTTCGAGAATTTGTAGCGCTCGTCGAATCCCTTCAGGCCGACGAAGAACGTGCCCGCATTGTTCTTGTTCTGGCTGTCGAGCAGGCTGTAGCCATTCACGATCGTGACGCTGCTCACCGCGGACTGCTTCATGAAGTAGTCGGTGACCTTGTCTCCCACGTCCGCGGTCCGGTCGAGGCTGGCTGCGTCCGGCATGATGATCGCGCCGAGCAGGTAGCCCTGGTCCTCGGGCGGCAGGAAGCCGCCCGGAATCGTCTTGCCCATCAGCACCGCGAGCACGATCACGCCCACGAACACGACGAGGCCGATGACATAACGCTTGATGATGAACTCGACCGCGCGCCCGTAGCTGGCCGTCATGCGTGCGAACCGGGTGTCGAACCACAGGAAGAAGCCGCGCTTTTCGTGGTGCGTAGCCTTGAGCAGGATGGCGGCCAACGCGGGCGACAGCGTGAGCGCCACGATGCCCGAGAACACCACCGAGATCGCGATCGTGATGGCGAACTGCTTGTACAACTGCCCCGTGATCCCGCCCAGGAACGCAACCGGCACGAACACCGCGCACATCACGAGCACGATCGCGACCACCGGGCCCGACACCTCGTCCATCGCGCGCTTGGCCGCGTCTTTCGGGCTCAGCTTGTGGACGGTCATGTTGCGCTCGACGTTCTCGATCACGACAATCGCGTCGTCCACGACAATACCGATCGCGAGCACCATGCCGAACAGGGTCAGCATGTTGATCGAAAAGCCCAGCGCCGCCATCCCCATCGCCGTGCCAACGATCGACACTGGCACGGCCAGCACGGGAATGATCGTCGCGCGCAGGCTCTGCAGGAACACGAACACGACGATCACCACCAGTACGAGCGCCTCGAAGAACGTGTGGATCACGTCGGTGATCGACGCGCGCGTGAAGTCCGTCGTATCCATGGCGATCTTGTAGTCAAGCCCCTGGGGGAACGCCTTCTTCAGGTCCGCGAGCGTCGCGTGCACCTGCTTCGAGACGTCGAGCGCGTTCGCGCCCGGCTGCTGGTAGACCGCAATGATCGTGGCCGGCTTGCCCTGATAGGTGGTGCGGTTCGAATAGCTCTTCTGGCCCAGCTCGGCGCGGCCGATGTCCTTCAGGCGGACAATGGCCGCGCCGTTGCTCGCCGCGCGGATGATGATGTTGTCGAACTCCTCGGCCGTCGCGAGCCGCCCGGTCGTCGTCACCGCGAACGACTGCTCGACCGGGTTGCCGGTTGGCGCCTGGCCGACGGTGCCCACGGCAAACTGCTGGTTCTGCGCGCGCACCGCGTTCTGCACGTCGCCCGCGGTAATGCCGAGCTGCGCCATGCGGTCCGGCTTCAGCCAGATCCGCATCGCATAGTCTGGAGTACCGAAGATCGCCGACTGGTTCGCGCCCGGGATCCGCTTGAGCGTGTCGAGCACATAGACGTTCGCGTAGTTCGCGATATAGGTCGGGTCGAAGCGATCGTCTGGCGAGTAGATCGCAATCACCATCATGAACGCGTTCGACTTCTTCTGGACCTGGACGCCCTGCGACTGCACCTGCTGCGGCAGTTGCGGCAGCGCGAGGTTCACGCGGTTCTGCACGTCGACCTGGGCGAGCTCCGGATTGGTGCCGATCTCGAAGAAGACGTTGAGCGTCACATTGCCGGTCGACGAGCTGGACGAATACATGTAGATCATGTTGTCCGCGCCGTTGACCTGCTCCTCGATCGGCGCCGCCACGTTGTTCGCTACGACGTCCGCGCTCGCGCCCGGGTAAGTCGCAGAAACCGTGATCTGCGGCGGCGTGACATCCGGGTACTGCGCGATCGGCAGCGAGAACAACGTCAGCGCGCCACCCAGCGTGATGACGATCGAAATGACGGACGCGAAGATCGGCCGGTCGATGCAGAAGTGGGAGATGTTCATCGGATCCGCCCTTACTGCGACGCGCCGCTGGCCGCGCCCTGCGCCATCGGGCGGGCGCCCTCGGGCGCCTCGGGCGCAGAAGCGCCGCCCTTCTCGACAATGGTCTTGCCGCCCGATTGCGTCGAAGCGAGCGTGCCGGCGATCTTGAGCGCCACATCGGGCACGACGCGGATCGCGCCATCGACGACGATGCGCTCGCCGGCCTTCAGGCCATCGGTGATGAACCAGTTGTCGCCGTTCCAGTCGCCCACCTCTACGACGCGCTGATGAGCCTTCGACTCGCCGTCGACCACCCATACGAAGTGGCTCTTCGCACCTTGCAACACCGCGCGCTGCGGCACGAGGATCGCATCCGGCCGCACCGCGCCCGACACGCGCGCGCGCACGAACTGTCCTGGCCTCAGCGTGCCTTTCGGGTTGGCGAGGACGGCCCGCACGAGGAAGGTCCCGGTCTCGGTGCTGAACGCCGGGTTCGCAAAACTGATGGTACCGTGCTGAGGAAACTCCCTGCCATCGGCCAGCACGACCGAGACGACGAACTCGCTATTGGGCGGAAAGACCAGCTTGCCCGCCGAGATCTGATCCTGAAAGTGCAGCATTTCGTTTTCCGAAATGCTGAAGTTCACCCACATCGGGTCGAGTTGATAGACGTACGTCAGGAGCCCCGATGCGTTCGCGATCAGATAGCTGCCGTCCTGCTGCCGCGCATAGCTCGCTAGACCGTTCAGCGGCGACTTGATCGTCGTGTAGCCGAGGTTGATCTGCGCCGTGTCGACCTGCCCTTGCGCGGAGATCACCGCGGCTTGCGCCTGCTTCTCGTTGCCGATCGCATCGTCGAGGTCCTTCTGGCTCAATGCCTGCTGTGCGGCGAGCGGCTTGACCCGCGCGAGGTTCTGCTGCGCAACCGTGAGCCGCGCCTGCTGTTGCGCGAGCTGACCGCGCGCCGTCTGCAGTGCGGCCTCGAACGGCTTCGGGTCCATCTGGAACATCGTCTGACCGGCCCTCACCTCCTCGCCTTCGGTGTACATCCGCCTGTCGAGGAAGCCGTCCACGCGCGCGCGAATCTCGACTTCGCGCGAGCTCTGCGTCTGCGCCGTGAACTCGAGATCGACGGGCGTGTTCTGGGCGACGACCGTCATCACCGTCACCTCTGGCGCGCCGAGCGCCGGCGGGCCTGACGCCTTCTTGCAGCCCGCGAACAAGGCCATCGCCATGACGACGAGGATCGGCGGCAGGAGGCTCCCGAGAGTCGCAAAGCCACGTAACCGTCGAGGGTTGGGAAACAACGGGTCGCTCATGAAAGACCTCCCGCAGCGCGTCACAAGTGGGCGGCGCAGGCATCCTGCGACTGCGCGATACAAGCGGCGAATGCCGCTGTGACCCAGCTCTTCATGGCCGCAATCCTCCACCCGCATTCGATGCTACTGGCTCGTATAGCCTCGCCCGTTCATGCAGGCCGTCACGGCGCGATTGAACGTTGCGAGCTGGCTCTGCGTGTTCTGCTGCACCGCCTGCTCCTGCTGGTTGTAGGCCTGCGTCTCGCGCCGCTGGCGCACGCCCCCGGCCACCGTGCCAGTGACCGCGCCGATCGCCGCGCCCTTGCCCGCGTCGCCGCCGATCGCGCCAGCCGCCGCGCCCAGCGCGGCGCCACCGGCCGCGCCTCTGAGCCGCTGGCCTTGCGGACCCGGCGGCGGTGGCTGGTTCGCCGAGCGCTGCGCGAGCGCGACGGGGTCGACACCCGTGGTCTGCTTCGCCCAGCCCTGGCACTGCGTCATGTCGTTGTGCTGCTTTTGCGCACTCTGGCCTTTCGCCGGGTAGAAAATGGGCTGCTGCTGCGCCCATGCGAACGCCGCGAACGTCAACATCAGCGCGCCCGCCGCGCGCCTGCCGATGCCCGGCAGGCCGCCCACGGGCTGGACGCCCGCTCGCGCACCGTTCGACGGTTTTGACGGCCGCTTCATGTATCGCCTCTATCGCCTTACAACTTGATTCGTCATCCGAATTTATTCACACTCACACACGACTCTCAGGCAGCTGCGGGTTTCATCACGACGGTGAAAAATCCCTGATCTTGGTGATCTTCGACCCTTCCAGGCCCAATCCGGCCATCAGTCCCTTCTGATTGAAAATAAACGCATAGATCTCGGACTGGAGCGTTGTGGTGTTCAGGTTCCTCGCCGTACCCTGGTCCGCAATCACGATCGTCGGAGCAACACCCACGCTAAAGCCAGGGTTCGTTTTCACGTCGTTCAGTTCCTTGTCCGTCATGAAGAACATGGCATACCCGTAAGTTTGAATGCCAGCCTGCATCCCGAACGTGCCCGAGGTCGTGGCATACGAGCCCGTGGCCTTGCCGTTCTCATACAGAATGCCCGCGCCGTGCGCGACGCCGCCGATGAATCCCGCCCTGATGACTTGCGGAAAGACCAGGATGCCCTTCGCCTCCTTGCCAAGGTCCTGCGCATGCGGCGTATTCGCATACAGTGACGCCAGCGCCGCCTTGCAATCGGCGTCGAGCGTCGGATCGGCCTGCGCGACAGTCTGCGACGGACCACCCGAGTCAATCATGGACGTCTGCTGCGTGGCGCCGCACGCTGCGAGCAGCGTGAAGAGAGAGAGGATCGCCAGCTTGTGAACAGGTTGGATCATGATGCCGACTCCCGTTGCGATTTCAAATGAACAGGACCCCGAATGGCTTGCACGGCCCTTCGTGGTCAAGTCTGGTAGCTGTTAGTGGCAAACTCAATGGGACTTTGGTCCCATACCCAGCCGCCCCTCTCTCCCGGTTCATGGCGCCGGCGCAATGCCTAGCGCCGCTTGCACCGTCTTGATCAGCAGCGAATCGTTAAAAGGCTTGCACAGATAGCCGAACGCCCCCGACGCAAGCGCCTGCGCGCGCACGCCGACATCGTCGTGAGCGGTGATCAGAATCACGGGGATGCCGCTGCCGCCAAGACGCTGCTGCACTTCCAGCCCATTGAGCCCCGGCATCTGGATGTCGAGGATCACGCAGTCCGGCCGGTAAGAGGGCATTGAAGACAGCGTGTCCAGAAACTCCTCGCCGCTCAAATACGCGTCCGCACCGATCCCGGCGGAGCGCAGCAGACGCCTGATCGCCCGGCCCACCGATTCGTCGTCGTCGACAATGGCCACAAATGGATCTGGATCACCCATCATGCGAAGTCCAGACTCGGCAGTTACCCATGTAACCGCGATCCTTGAGATTCAGGCTATGCGGCCCGAGGCACAACCGGTATAGGCCTTTGGTCCAACACGCAAGCGACAGGCCCCTCATGGGTACGACCAAGGTCCAATTGTCCGCGCGGCCTGAGCGACATACGCTTTACGGACCCTCTCGATCACAGTCGCGACGCGCCGCCCCATGCGCGCCGCACAGGCAGGATTGCCCACCGCCGGGGACAGCCATGGCCCGTACACGCAAAGCGGAATCGTCCATCCCCACGCTGCCCGCGGGCAGGTTCACCAACACGGTCCTCGTGCTGCAAGGCGGCGGCGCGCTCGGCGCGTATCAGGCTGGCGTCTTCGCGGGGCTCACTGAAGCGGCCATCGCTCCGAACTGGGTTGCTGGCGTGTCGATCGGCGCCATCAACGCGGCGCTGATCGCGGGCAATCCGCCCGAGCGCCGCGTCGAGCGGTTGCGCGAATTCTGGGAGCGCTCATCGGCATGGGCGCCTGTCACACTGCTTTCGTCGCTCGACACGATGCGTCCGCTCTTCAACCTGTATAGCGCCGCCTCGGCGATTTCATTCGGGGTCCCAGGATTCTTCACACCCCGCATGCTCTCTCCGCTGCTCGCGCCCGAGGGCTCGCCCGGCGCGCTGAGCTTCTACGACACGGAGCCGCTGCGCGCAACACTTACCGAGCTTGCCGACTTCGATCTCATCAACAGCCAGGCGGTGCGCCTGTCACTCGGCGCGGTCAACATCTGCACCGGGGAATCCGTGTATTTCGACAACACGAGGATGCGTCTCGGGCCCGAGCACGTGATGGCGAGCGGCGCGCTGCCGCCCGGCTTTCCGCCCGTGCAGGTCGACGGCGCATGGTACTGGGACGGCGGCATCTCGTCGAACACGCCGCTGTGGTACGTGGTTGACGAGGCCTACCGCGAAAGCGGCCTCGTGCTGCAGATCGATCTGTTCAGCGGCGCGGGCCCGTTCCCGCAAAACATGAATCAGGTCCAGGAGCGCATGAAGGACCTGCAGTACGCGAGCAAGGTGCGCTTCAACGCGGCGCGGGTCAAGCAGCAGGAGGAGCTGCGCGCGTCGCTGCGGCACGTGCTGGCGATGCTGCCCGCCAATGCGCAATCCGATCCCGACGTCGAGCGGCTGGCCGCGATCAGCACGCGCGGCGAGGTGCTGCTCGTGCGCTTCACCAACCGCCACGACACGCGCTCGTCCGACTTCAAGGACTACGAGTTCTCGCGCGCCACCGTGCTGGAACTATGGGAAGGCGGTCATGGCGACGTGCGCCATGCGATCGCCACCGAGGCGTGGCGCAATGCGACGGAGATGGCGCAAGGCATTCACGTCTGCGACCTCACGCCGATGGAACACGCTCAAAAGGAGTAGCGACGATGACTGAATCCGAAGTGAAGGAGCGCGCATTCGCGATGCCACTCACGAGCCCGGCGTTTGCGCCGGGTCCGTATCGTTTCGTCGATCGTGAGTTTCTGATCGTGACCTACCGGACCGACCCGGACGCGCTCGCCGCGGTGATCCCCGCGCCGCTGGAGATGACTGATCCAATCGTCAAGTTCGAATTCATCCGGATGCCCGATTCGACCGGCTTTGGCGACTACACCGAGAGCGGGCAGGTGATCCCGGTACGGTTCAACGGCGAGTCCGGCGGCTACGTGCACGCCATGTATCTCGACGACATGGCACCGATAGCGGGCGGACGCGAAATCTGGGGGTTTCCGAAGAAGCTTGCGTCGCCCCAGCTGCGCGTCGAGAAGGATACGATTGGCGGCGTGCTGCGCTACGGGCCGGTGCCGATCGCGGTTGCCACGATGGGCTACAAGTATCGCGCCCTGCCGCACGACAAGATACTCGCGTCGCTCTCGGCGCCCAACTATCTGCTCAAGATCATTCCGCACGTGGATGGCACGGTGCGGATCTGCGAACTGGTTCGCTACTTTTGCGAAGACATCACCATCAAGGGCGCGTGGGACGGCCCCGCCGCACTCGAACTGTTCCATCACGCGCTCGCGCCGGTCGCGGCGCTGCCCGTGCTGGAGGTGATTTCCGGCGTGCATATCCTGAGCGACCTCACGCTCGGGCTCGGCACGGTGGTGCACGACTATCTCGCAGCGTGAGGGTGACGGCGCGCAACGCGGGCGCGCGTGGGCTCAGTGCACCGCGTATGCGATCCCGGCGGCACTCGCTTTGTCGGCGAGATGGATCAGGTCGGCCAGCGAGTCCGCTTTCATTTTCTCCATCACGCGTGCGCGATGCACCTTGATCGTCTTCTCGGCGATGCCAAGGTCAAATGCAATCTGCTTGTTCAGGCGCCCCGTGACCACAAGCGCCATCACTTCGCGCTCGCGCGGCGTGAGGGTCGCGAGCCGCTGCTCGATCTCCGCGAGCCCACGCCGCTCTTCGTGCATCTGCCTCGCGCGGGCGAGCGCGCGCTCCACAACGTCGAGCAGTTCGGTATCGTTGACCGGCTTGGTCAGAAAATCGCTCGCGCCCGCCTTCATGGCGTTGACGGTCGTGCCTATATCGCCGTGACCGGACAGAAATACGATCGGCAGGCTCTTGTTCAGTTCGCGCTGCAACTCGAGCCCGTTCACCTCCGGCATCTGCAAATCCAGCACGAGGCAGGCGGGCTCGCTCGTGAAGTCCGCATCGGCCAGGAACGAGCGCGCGGAGGCAAAGACTTCGGCGCGATACCCGGCGCAGCGCAGCAAGCGCCCGAGGGCGCGGCAAACGCCATCGTCGTCATCAACCACAAACACGCGGGGCGACGAGTCAGTCATGGCCGTGAGCCTGCGGAGTTCGCTCCGCTCGCGCGACCGGCGGGCAGCGAAACATAGAAGGCGGCGCCGCCCTCGGCGTTGTTCTCGGCCCAGACGCGCCCTCCGTGCGCGCCAACGATGCTGCGGCTGATCGAGAGCCCGAGCCCGAGGCCATGCGGCTTCGACGTGAAGAATGGCTGGAAGATCTTGTCCATCTGGTCCACCGTCAATCCACGGCCGCAGTCGCGCACGCAAAGGCGCACGTCGCCGCCTGGCTCGACGCCCGCTTGCACCGTCACGAGGCGGCATCCGGCCGGACACTCCTGCACCGCGTCGAGCGCGTTGAGCATCAGGTTCAGCAGCACCTGCTGCAACTGCACCTTGTCGCCGAGCACCGTGGGCAATGCGCCGGCGATCTCGATCGTCGTGCGCACGCCGCGCACGATGGCGTCGCTGTGCATGAGCGAGACCACGTCGCGCACGACGCCGCCCACGTCGACCGGCTGCCATTCCATGTCGCACTTCCTGACGAGTGCGCGCATCTTCCGAATGATCTCGCCCGCGCGGCGATTGTCGGCGACGATATCTTTGAGCGTCTCGCGCACTTCGCGCAAGTTGATCGGGTCCGCTTCCATGAAGCGCTGGGCGGCCTGCGAGTTGGACAGGATCGCGGTGAGCGGCTGATTCAGTTCATGCGCGAGCGAGCCGGCAAGCTCGCCGAGCGCGGAGACGCGCGTCAGATGCGCGAGCTCCTGGCGGTTGCGGTGCAGTTCGTTGCGCTCGCTGCGCTCCACGACCACGGCGAGCAGGGTCGGCACGCCATCCACGCGGCAGGGACGCGTCGTGACCTCGGCGGGAAATTCAGCGCCGTCGTGGCGGCGCGCAATCACGGTGCGCAGCGCCGAGTCGGCTGACGCGTGCTTCGCCGCCACCGCGTGCGAGCCCTGCGCGCGCCATTCGGGAATCAGCAGGCTCGCGCGCGCGCCGCTCAGTTCGTCGCCGTGGTAGCCGAACAGCTCGGCCCCCTTCTCATTGACGAACATGATCGTGCCAGCCTCGTCGATGGCGAGAATCGCGATCGGCACGAGTTCCAGTGCTTCGCGCATGGGCGTACCGGCGAGGAACGGGTCGACGCCCCCGAGGTGCTGCCTGTGTGCGCGGTTTTGCGGTGCGAGCGCCCTCCGTGCTTCGGGCGCCCAGTGCCTGCTCAAGCGCCGAACGGATCGAGTCACCCCGGTCAGGACAGCAAGAGGACGGAACCGCGGACGCTGCGATGCGCGGCACCACGTGATCATGGCAGCGAGAACTGTCGGCACCAGTCCGCAATCTGACATGCCGTTCTGCATGGCGAATAGCTCCCGGTCTGCAAACATGCGCCGCACTCATCCCGATCGTTCAGGATGCACGTTCGCGGCCGCAACGTTCGAAGCGAGCTCAATGACGACCTGCAAGGCAACCGCTCATTCGCGTCATGCTTTTGCGGCGCTCGACCTGCTACCGGGCGCGAAAAGCTGATCGAGACGATCCACATGACAGCAACATCGCTGCAACGCGATCGTCCATCACCTGCGGTCACCATGAAGGCAATACTAGTAGATCATAGACATTTTTAACTTACCGATAGAAAATATTTCGGTACTTGTTACAGCACCCGCATGAGCGGCAACACTGTCTGGCTAGATTATAGTTTCGCTTAATTCAGATTAATGCCGCGCACAACGATTCGATTCGATCTCCCTGGAAATCGACCCATCGCATTAATAGTGCACTCACATCAAAGTCGCTTCATGCGCGCGATTGAATGCTCATCGCGGAATCTCTGCCAGAGGTAATCAAACAATCATCGTTGCCTGCTCGCACGCGCACGCAGCGTGTGCGAATCGAGGCTATCGTACAGGCACTTCGTGAAGGATTTATGCCGGCGCGGGGCGCGCACTGCAAGGCGTCTTCAGCACCCCAAACAATAATCAGGATATCTATTTATTTACCAGAAAATGAAAACCGCCTGAACCAGAACCCTCGGTCTGGTCAGGCGGCCTTGCCAATATCCTCAGCGTTCGATTCGAGCGTGCCCACTACGCCTGACGATAATAGAGATTCTGCGGATGCCGCGCCTCGGCGAAGAAGAACCACCGCTCCGCTACGAGCCCCGCGTACTGAATCAGGGCGGCGGCACACAGCAAGGCCAATGAAGCCCCCACCGGCCGCACGTTCGCACCGAACGCCACGAGCACGAACGGCACGGCGAACGCGGCCACGAGGAACGTCCACTTGATGCGCTTGAGCGTGGCCGGCGTCTTGCCGTGGAAGAACTCGCGCAGATTGAATGCGCCGGCCGTGAACCCGCGCGACTTCTGCTCGACGCGTGCGCCACGAATGCCGGTTGCGCTCTGCACCGTCGATTTGGGTCGCAGCCGCGCATTGCGCTTGAGCGAGGCGACACGCGAGGCACATCCACCGAGCGTCAGCAGGCAAGCGAGCAGCGCGAGCGGCCCGACCAGCCCAGGCGCCAGCCACGCGGCGCAGGCGGTCGCCAGCGTGAAGCCCGAGGCGCAGCCGAGCAGCGCGAAATTGACGAGCGTGAGCGGCGTCGCCCATTCCTGCAGAAAGCGCAGGCAAGCGTAGATCATGCCGGTGCAGACGAACAGCAGCCCACTCGCCACAACGGCAACGGCGCCGATCGCGAGCGTATAAGGCAAGCCGCACAAATGCGCGACGCCGTAGGCGAACGCGCAAGCGAGGAACAGCGGCAGGCACAGGCATTCGCGCGAGAGCCACGACGTGCGCCACATCGCAATGGCCCGCCACGCGCGCTCGGGATGCCCGAGGTGGAAGAACGACGCAACGAGCCCCGCCGCGCCGAGCACGCACGCCAGCGCCGCCCCGACCACATAGAAGAGCTGCGGCACCGCCGCCCCAGCGCCGAGGCCGAGCTGGCCCGCCGCTTCCACGCCCACGAGCGCGATCACGAGGCCCTGCGCCGCGCCAATCAAGGTGGTGAGAAACACCACGGAAAATGCCGGATTCATGTTGGTTCCTTTGTCCGCGGGAGGTTAATGCGTTGCGGGACGCGAGGCAATGGAAGCGAGGTGCAGCTCGCCGCGTTCAACCTGCGATTCGAGGGAAGCCGGCGCATCGTCGGCGGACTCGCCCTTGCACGAGCACGATCCGCTGCCGCACGACGACACCTTCTGGCGCGGCAGATAGTGATTGGCGGGCCGGGTGCCCCATTCGGGCATCAGCTGATAGCCGCCGCGCTCGCGAATCGCCTTCGACACCACCGAGTCCGGGTCGTGGATGTCGCCGAAGAGGCGCGCCGAGGTCGGGCAGGCGAGCACGCATGCGGGCTTGCGGTCGCGCTCGGGCAAGGCCTCGTTATGGATGCGGTCCAAGCAGAGCGTGCACTTGGTCATCTCCTTGCGCTCTTCGTCCAGTTCGCGCGCGCCATAGGGGCAGGCCCACGAGCAGTACTTGCAGCCGATACAGCGGTCGTAGTCGACCAGCACGAGGCCGTCTTCCTTGCGCTTGTAGCTGGCCCCGGTCGGACAGACCGGCACGCACGGTGGATCTTCGCAGTGCAGGCACGACTTCGGGAAGTGAATCGTGTCGGTGAGCGGGAACACACCGGCCTCGAAGGTCTGCACGCGATTGAAGAACGTGCCGGAGGGATCCGCATCGTAAGGGCGGATGTCCGAGAGGCTGCCGGCCTCGCCCGACGTGTTCCACTCCTTGCAGCTCGTCACGCAGGCGTGGCAGCCCACGCAGACGTTCAGATCGATTACGAGCGCCATCTGTGTCATAGCGTGCTCCTTGCTTCAATGGTCTTGTGTGGTTTTGCGCAGGCGACGCGCGAACTCGCCGCGTCCCGCGAAATAGGTCTGCACGACGCGCTGGAGCATGCCGCCCACGCCCGTGCCGGTCACGCCGGGCAAGGCCTGCATGGGCGCGAACTGCGGCAGCGTGTGATCGGCGTCGTGCTCGGCGGGATAGATGCGCACGCGCACGTCGTACCACGCGGCCTGCCCCGTGATGGGATCGGAGTTCGATACGCGCCCATTGCGATTCGCCGCGGGAATCTCGTCCGAGATCAGGTGATTGAGCAGGAAGCCGCGCTGCGACTCGTTGGCGTCCGGGCCGAGGTTCCATGCACCGGCCGCCTTGCCGATCGCATTCCACGTCCACACCGTGCCCGGCTCCACCGCCTCGCTATAGCGCGCCATGCAGCGCACCTTGCCCCATTGCGATTCCACATAGATCCACGCGCCGTCCTCGATGCCCTGCGCGGCGGCCGTGCCCGGATTCATGTATAGATAGTTCTCCCCATGAATCTGGCGCAGCCATGCGTTCTGCGAATCCCACGAGTGATACATCGCCATCGGGCGCTGCGTGAGCGCCGCGAGCGGGTACTTCGCATGATCGGTGGCGGCGTGCTCGAGCGGCGCATGGTAGAACGGCAGCGGATCGAAATACTGCTCCACGCGCGCGCGCAGATGGTCCGGCGGCTGGCGTCCTTTGGTCTTGCCCTGAGCGGCGAGGCGAAACTTCTGCATCACGTCCGAATAGAGCGCGATGACGATCGGCTCATTGAACTTGCGAAAGCCCTTCTCAACGGCGAAGTCCAGATACGGCCCGTTGCAGTTGCGCATGTATTGCAGGGTCTCGGGCAGCGTGTAGTGATAGACGCAGTTGTGCTTCGCGTACTCCTCCCACTGCCGCGGATTGGGCTCGCCCACCAGCGCGTCCTTGCCGTCCTTGCCGCGCCAGCCGATCAGGAAGCCCACGCCCGAGCCCGGCGCCGTCTGGTGATTGACGATGAAGTCGGGATAGTCGCGATACTTGCGCCCGCCCTCCGGCGTGGTGAAGGCCGGCAGCTTCAGGCGTCCCGCGAGCTCGACCAGCACTTCCTGGAAGGGCTTGCACTCGCCCGTGGGCGGCACGACGGGCACGCGCACGGAATCCACGGGGCCGTCGAACTCCGAGATCGGGCGGTCGAGCATCGACATCGCGTCGTAGCGCTCGAGGTAGGTCGTATCGGGCAGGATCAGGTCGGCGAAAGCCGTCATCTCCGACTGGAACGCATCGCAGACGACGATGAACGGGATCTTGTACTCGCCGTTCTCGTGCTTGTCCGCCAGCATCTTGCGGACCTCCACGGTATTCATCGACGAGTTCCACGCCATGTTCGCCATGAAGATCAGCAGCGTGTCGATCGGATACGGGTCGCCGCGCCACGCGTTCGTGATCACGCTGTGCATCAGGCCGTGCACGGCGAGCGGATACTCCCACGAGAACGCCTTGTCGATGCGCACCGGGCCGCCGTTTTCGTCGATGAACAGGTCGTCGGGCGCGGCCGGCCAACCGAGCGGGCCACTGGCGAGCGGCGTGTTCGGCTTGACGTCCTCGGGCTTGTTGGGCGGTTTCGCCGAGGGCGGCACGGCACGCGGATACGGCGACTTGTGGCGGAAGCCGCCCGGCCGGTCGATCGTGCCCATCAGCGACATCAGCACGGCCAGCGCGCGGATCGACTGAAAGCCGTTCGAATGCGCCGCGAGGCCGCGCATCGCATGAAACGCGATCGGCACGCCCGTGACGGTTTCGTGCGTCTCGCCCCACGCGTCGGTCCAGCGGATCGGCAGCGTGATCTTCTGGTCGCGCGCCACCTCGGCCATTTCGCGCGCGAGCCGGCGGATCGTATCCGCGGGAATGCCGGTGATTTCCGCGGCCCATTCCGGCGTGCACTCGGCCATGCGCTCGCGCAGCAGCGTGAACGCGGGCGCGACGCTCGTGCCGTCCTCGAGCGTATAGCGCCCTTCCAGCGCCGGGCGTGCGCCCGGCGTGTGATGCGGCACGGCACGCTGCGTTTCGAGGTCCCACCACAGGTGGTTCTGCGGGAAGAGCGCGTTGCGCTCTTCCACCCCGGGGTCGCGCACGAAGAGGCCATACGCGTCGCTTTCCGCGCGCAGGTCGAGCAGTTCCGCGCCGTTCGTGTAGCGCGCGACGAACTCGTGATCGTAGGCGCCGTTTTCGATCAGCTCGCGCATCAGCGCCATGAAGAGCGCGCCGTCCGTGCCGGGACGGATGGGCACCCATTCGTCGGCAATGGCCGCGTAGCCGGTGCGCACCGGATTGATGGCGATGAAGCGGCCGCCGGCGCGCTTGAACTTCGAAAGCGCAATCTTCAGCGGATTCGAGTGATGGTCCTCCGCCGTGCCGATCATGAAGAACAGCTTCGCGCGGTCGAGGTCGGGGCCGCCGAACTCCCAGAACGAGCCGCCCATCGTGTAGATCATGCCGGCCGCCATGTTCGCCGAGCAGAAGCCGCCATGCGCCGCATAATTAGGCGTGCCGAACTGTTTGGCGAAGAGGCCGGTCAGGGCCTGCATCTGGTCGCGCCCGGTGAAGAGCGCGAACTTCTTGGGGTCGGTGGCGCGCAGGTGGGCAAGGCGCTTCTCCAGCACGTCGAACGCCACATCCCACGAGACCGGCTCGAATTGTGCGGTGCCGCGCTCGGCGTCGCGCTTGCGCATGAGCGGCTGCGTGAGACGCGCGGGCGAATACTGTTTCATGATGCCCGACGAGCCTTTCGCGCAGATCACCCCCTGGTTGAGCGGGTGCTCCGGATTGCCGTCGATGTAGCGAACCTCGCCGTCGCGCAGATGAACGCGAATACCGCATCGGCAGGCGCACATGTAGCAGGTCGTGGTCTTGATTTCGAGCTGCTCATTCTGGGTGCGGGCCTTGTGCTCCATCGTTCCTCCCGGTCCGCCTGCGATGGGGGCGGCATGTGTGTGATTGCCCTCTCATCGTATAAACCCCGTCAACATAATAAAAGTCGCGATTCGCGATCTGTTCTATCGGCTGGCCTTATGGTTGCCGTTTGGGTCGCATTGGGGCCGGGCATCCGGCCCCGGGGAAAGACCTCCTTGCGCCTCTTATGGCCGCTGGCCGCGCCGTTCGAGCTCTTCGAGCAGGATAGGCGCGCCGAGGCTCATGCTATGGATGCCGAGTGTCACGACGCCTTGCAGCACCGCAACAATTTCCTCGGGCGTCGCGCCCAAATCGAGTGCGCGCCGCATATGCCGCCGCACGCCCGGTGCGTACATGTGCGTGCAGGCGGCGTTGACGGCGATGGAGATGAACTCGATTGTCTTGGGGTCGAGCACCGCCTGCGGCACGACGGCGAGCGCCATGAACTTCTCGGTCCATGCCGCGTCGAGCTGGGCGAACGGATCCCAAAGCGGGTTCCATGCGCCGCGCTCGCGCATCGCGTCGCAAACCGGCGTGGCCGGTGCCTGGGATTCAGTGTCTGGGGTCATGCGGATGTCCTCGTTCGGGCGTGGGTGCTCCGGCGCGCGAGCGCGCCGGCTCTTCGTCTGAAGAAAGGCTCTGCTCGCCCGCCGGGCTACTCGCCCATCGGCCGCTGCACCGATAGCCGGTTGGCCACCGATTTCACGCCGGGCACGGTCTTCGCTATGGCCGCCACGCTGTCGATCTGGGCGGCGTCCGTGACCGTGCCGTTGAGCGTCACGGCGCCGTCACGCGCCACGACGCTGATGTTGCCGGCATCGATCTCCTTGTGCTTGGCCAGCGCCGCATAGACCTTGCGACTCAGCGCGCGGTTCGCCTGTCTCACCTCCTTGGCCGTGGAAGCGGCAGGCGCCGCCGATGCGCCCGCCGTCTCGCTACCCTGGGCCCAGACGGCCACCGACCCGCTTGCCAGCAACGCAGCGACCGTGGCAGTCGCAGCAATACGCAGGAATCCTTTTTTATTCATGGGAATGCTCCGGTTAGCCGAACTGCGGGATCAGAAGGTATGGCGAATGCCGAGCATCGCCGCGGTGGTCGAGACGCCCGGTGCGACGGGCTCGCCGTAGGTGATCGTCTGATTCATCGTGCCGTGGTTCGCCACGTAGCCCACCTGAGCATATAGCAGGGTGCGCTTGGACACGCCGTATTCCGCCCCGAGCGCGTATTCGCTCGAATGGTTCGCCGAGTTGTTGCGGTCCTTCAGATAATAGAAGCCCGAGGTGATTTTGAAGAAGGGCGTGAACTGGTAGCCAAGGCCGCCCGAAATCATCTCATAGTCGGACTGCCCGGTATTCGACGGATTCTTGCCGATGCCATAGGAAGCCGACACCGAAACCGAGTGGAACGTGTATTTCGCGCCCAGATAGTAGAAGCGGTTGTTGTCGAGCCCGGTGGCCGGCGTGGTGGCAGGCAGGTTCGTATCGTGGGCGTTGTAGTAGACGGCGGCCAGGTTCAGGCCATAGTTCGAATACCTGAGCACGGCCGACTCGCGCGTGCCGCCCTGGATTTGCCCCGGCACGCCGCCCGGCGCATATTCGAGCCCGACCGAAGCGCCGTAGAACTTCGGCGACTGGTAGACGATCGCATTGCTGTCGTAAAGCGCGCCAATCGGCACGTTCGTGTTCGTGCCGCTCCACCCTCCGGCCTGATTGAGCCCGAGCCACGCGCTCAAGATGCTGCCGAAGTACTGCGCGGCGCGCACGTCGGTGTCCGCCATCGCGTAGATCATCGGCGTGTACTGCCGCCCCAGGTCGATCGAGCCGAACGGCCCCGACACGCCAACGGTCGTCTGCTGGTTGAAGATGGCCGTGCCGCCGGTCGTGTCCGCGAGGCCGAGCTTGCCCGTGCCGCTGTTGAACACGCCTTGCAGCCGGAAATTGACCTTGTAGCCGCCGCCGATGTCCTCGGTGCCCTTGATCCCCCAGAAGCTTGCATAGATGCCCGCGTCCTTCAACGCGTAGACGTGGCCCAGGTTCTTCGCGTTCGACGCGAACGAAGTCGCGCCCGTGCTTTGATAGAACAGACCCGTATCGATGGCGCCGTATAGCGTCACCGACGATTGCGCGTGCGCCGCGCCGGCCATGACCGCGAGTACGGCCAGGACGCTCAACTTCCGTTTCATGCTGTCTCCTCCAAACTATTGTCAAGGCCGCCTGTTTCTTTTGGGCCCGCTGTCTTCCTTCTAATCAACGGCTGTTTCTTATTGTTGTCTTGTTGTGGTTCTTTCCGATCGATCACTGCCGTTTGTTTCGGCTTGATAGCGGCAGCATTCAAGGCTCGCGCTGCGCCGCCCCGATCCGTGCAAGATCGTCCGCGTAGCGGCGCTTGCCGAGCACGAACAGCAGCGCCGAGCCGATCGCCGCGAACGGGATCCATTCGAGCGCCACGTGCAAGCCCATGCGGTCGGCGATCATGCCCGCGATGACGGGGCCCGCGGCGAGGCCGAGCAGGTTGTTGGCGAGCGCCCAGAGCGCCATGGCCGTCGCGTGAATCGAGGGCGGCGTGAGCTCGGCCACCAGCGCGCCGGTCGGGCCGCACACGCCCGAGGCGAGGAACATGCCGATGCCGATCAGCGTGAGCTGCAACGGCCCCGGCGGCAGGTGGAACGCCGTGGCCATGGCCACGCCCACCAGCACGCAATAGGCCACCGCCATCGTCCATTTGCGGGCCGGGTTGCGGCGGCTGATGCGGTCGGTCAGCACCCCGCACGTGATCATGCCGATCCCCGAGGTGAGCACGAAGGCGGCGGCCAGCACGCTCGCGTGGTCGATCCGCATCGCATAGGCGCGCACGAGATAGCTCGGCAGCCACGCGAACATGGCGCCGGGCAGGATCAGTTGCACGCCGCAGCCCAGATAGGCGAAGACCACCGATTTCGAGGCGAACAGCGCAAGCGCGAGGCCGCGCGGCGTGAAGCGGGTCCGCGCGGCACGCGCAACGCCGCCGGACGCGAGCGCGCGTTCGGGCGCGAGGCGCCGCTCGGTCACCACGAGGCGATAGATCACGGCGAGCACGAGGCCGAACACCGCCATCGTGGCGAACGACCAGCGCCAGCCGAAATGCGCGGCCACGATGCCGCTCAACGCCATCCCCAGCATGGAGCCGAAGGCGCCGCCCGCGAGGAACGAGCCCGAGAGCGTGGCGCGCAGGTGCGCCGGGAAGACGCTCAGCACGACCGCGAGGCCGACGCTACCGTAGGCGGCCTCGCCCACGCCCACGAAGAAGCGCGCCGCGAACATTTGCCCATAGTTCGCGGACACCGCGCAGCCGAGCGTGGCGAAGCTCCACAGCACGGCCATGAGGACGAGGCTTCTCACGCGGCCCCAGCGGTCCGCGAGAATCGAGAACGGGAAGGTGAGCAGGCCCACCATCACCGAGACCACACTGCTCAGCGATCCTAACTGGGTATCGGTGAGCAGCCATTCGACCTTGAGCAGCGGAAAGACGGCGTTGAGCACCTGACGCGACATGTAGTCGGCGAGCAGCAGGCCGAAGGTCAGTGCGAAGACAGTCCAGGCATAAGCCCGGGATACGGACGGTGCGCCCGCGTGGGCGTCTCCCAGCGCGGCGGTCACATGCATTCCCACTTTCGTCTCCTTAATTGTCAAGCATCGCGGCGCATGAGGCTGAAGCTCTGCGCGGTCGGTCCCGGCTCGGGCTGCGCGGCAAGAAACACCGCGAGCGGCGCGACGTCCTCGGGCGACTTGGCCCACTCGCCTTCGTAAGTGTTGCGCGCCAGCAGGTCGCCGGTCATCTCCGTGAGCACGGGGCCCGGAATCAGTTGATTGACGCTGATGTTGTGGGGCGCCAGCTCCTGGGCCAGCACGCGCGTGAGCATCCAGAGTCCGGCCTTCGAGCAGGCGTAATCGGAAATGCCGGCTCTGCCGCGCTGCCCTTGACCGGACCCGATCGCAATGATCTTGCCGGCGCCGCGCCGCTTGAGCGCCGGCACCGCGGCCTTCGCGCAGTAGTAGGCGCCCACGAGGTTCACCTCGATGGTCGTGCGCCACGTTTGCGGGTCGCTCGCCTCGACCGTCTGCTGGCCGCCACCCACGCCCGCATTGACCACGACGATGTCGAGCCCGCCGAACGCCTGCTCGGTTTCGTTCACCATGCGCTCGACGCTCGCGAAGTCGGTGACGTCCGTGATGAGCGCCAGCGCGCGGCCGCCCTCGGCCACGATCTGCGCGGCCGTCTCCTGCACCTGCCCCAGCGAGCGCGCCGCACAGCACACCGCCGCGCCCTGGCGCGCGTAGGCGAGCGCGATGGCCCGGCCGATCCCTCTGCCCGCGCCGGTCACGATGGCGACCTTGCCGCGTAGCTGCGGTTCTTGCGTCTGCATTGTTGTCTCCGAATGTGTCTTTTATTGTTTGATGCTATAGCGGGCGAGCGTCAACCCGATTTTGCCGCGGCTGTTGCCTGAGGCTGCGCTGCGGCCCGGGTTTCGCTCACGCGTGTGCGCAGCACCGCGCGCAAGTCCTCGCCGTATCCCGTGAGCGCGCCGCCGTCGACGGCGAGCAATTGCCCCGTGATGAGATCGGCGCGCGCGCTCGCAAGAAAACACACGGCTTCGCCGATGTCCTCCGGCGCGCAGAAGCGTCCGAGCGGCACGACGCGCTCGACGATCGCCGCGCGACGCTCGGGCGTGGCATAGGTCTCGATGGCGGGGGTGAGGATGCCGCCGGGACACACGGCGTTGACGTTGATGCGCAGGTCCGCGAGCTCCCAGGCGAGATGGCGCGTGAGCCCTGTGACCGCGTGCTTCGAAGCGGTGTATTCGACGCTGCTGAAGAACGCCATGCGCATGCCCGCAATCGAATCGATGTTGACGATCTTGCCCTTGCCGCGCGCCGTCATGGCCGGCAGCACCGCCTGGCAGCAGAACAGGATGCCTTTGGCGTTCACGTCCATCACGCGGTCCCAGTTTTCCTCGGTGACGTCGCGCATGAATGAAGCCGTGCCGCCCACGCCCGCGTTGTTCACGAGGATGTCGATGGCGCCGAATGCCTCCTGCGTTTGCTCGGCCATCGCTTGCGCATCGGCCTTCTTCGAGACGTCCGCGCGAATCGCGAGCGCCTGTGCGCCAGACGCGACGAGCGCCGCCGCCACCTGCTGCGCCGCGTCGAAGTCGCGGTCCACGACGGCGATGCGCGCGCCCTCGCGCGCCATGACGCGCGCGATGCCAACGCCTGCGCCACGGCCGGCGCCGGTGACGATTGCTGCCTTTCCTTCCAGCTCCATCGCGTTCTCCTCGCGAAAGTGCAGCGGGTCCGGCGTCCGCTTACGCGCGTTATAGCAACGCGTGTAAGCGGGCGGGGTCAGGCGCGGCGCGACGCGTCCAGCGCGTCTTGCAGCTCGCCTTGTCGGGATGCCTCGTTTGCCAGGTCGCGCGCCTGCGCGCGACGCTCGAGCGCGTCGATCAGGTCGTCGGCGCCGGGCCACTCGCCGAATCCGCTGGCCGGATTCAGGTGGCCGACGTTGCCGAGATCGACCACCTCGCTGCGCCACACGCGCGCGAGTTCGAGCACGCGTTCGTAGCGGGCGAGCGGGTCGTTGCGGCTCGCCGCGACGATCGAGGCGAACGGCAGCGGCGCGCGCGGCACCGGCAGCCATCCGCTCGCATCGAGCGCTTCGAGCGTGGGATAGCCGTCGGGCATCGGCGCCTCGAAGTCCGGCGGCGCCGCCAGCAACACACCGGCGATCGCACCGCCAGGCGCACGCGGATAGCGTTGCGCCCAGTGCGCGATCATCACGCAGCCGCCACTGTGCGCCACGATGATCACGGGCGTCTCGATGCCCGCGACCACGGCTTCGATCGCCTCCACGCGCGCGGCGCAATCGAGATCGTCGCGGCCCATGGGCGGCACGACGGCCACCGGCCGGTTCTGCGCGCGCAAGCGCGCTTCGAGCAGCGTTTGCCAGTGCTGCGCGACGTGGTCGCGCAGCCCCGGAACGATCACGATGGTGGGCTCCTGGCGCATGATGCTCACGCCGCCGACTTCACGAGACCGAGACCCGCCGGCTTGCGGTTCGGCAAATAGCCGTTGGCGGCGAGCGTTTCTTCGGCATCCTCATAGAACGTGCCGATGCGGTAGATCTCGCGCGCCTCCTTGCCCGACGCCACCTCGCGCCCGAGCTCGTGCGCCACGCGCACGCACTGCTCGATCTGCTCCACCGAGGTCATGCGCTGGCCATGCTGGCCGATGATCGTGTCCTCGATACCACAGCGCGGATGCAGGCCCATCGACATCGCCATCATGTTGAACGGCAGCACGTTCTTGAGCAGCGACTCCGCCGTGAGCGTGCAGCCCTGGGGCGCGCGATGCACGAAGTTGAAGAAGTTGAACGGGTTCGGGCCGTCGAAGCCGCCGCCGATGCCGATCCACGTGAGGTTCAGCGGCCCGCGATAAGCGCCCTTGCGCACGAGGCGCTCGAGCGTTTCCAGCGCATGGATGCCCGTCAACTGGAAATGCGGCTGGATGCCCGAGGCCTGCAGGCGGCGCAGATGCTCTTCCAGCCACTGCGGCCCCGCGGGCACCGTCATTTCACTGTAGGCGGCCTGCAGCGCCGGGTTCGCGAGCGAGGTGCCCTCCAGATACTCGGGGTAGAGCAGCTCCATGATGTTCATCTGCGTGGTGTTGATCGCCACGGTCACCTGGTCGGGCTTCGGCTCGAGCTCCGCGAGCATGTGGCGCGTGTCGTCAGAGAGCCACTTCGCGGCCTGACCGTCGTCTTCCGGCGCGAACGAGATCGAGCCGCCCACCTGGATGATCATGTCGGGCACCGCCGCGCGCACGCCCGCAATCAGTTCGTTGAACTTCGAGAGACGCTTGGAGCCCTTGCCGTCCAGCTCGCGCACGTGCAGGTGCAGCACCGTCGCGCCCGCGTTGTAGCAGTCCACCGCCTTTTGCACCTGCTCATCCATCGTGACGGGAATGTCCTCGGGGAAGTCTTCGGGCATCCATTCGGGGCCGTACGGCGCCACCGTGATGACCACCTTCTCCATGTTCTCGGGGTGCAGCGAATCGTCGAAAAATTGCATGTCTTCCTCCAGTGTCGGGTTCTGATTTCGCGTAGCGGCCAATGGGCCAATCAATAAGGCACGTCGCCGATGATCCCCGCGCGCTCCATCTTGCGGTGGCACGGGGGGTAGTCCATGACCGCGTAATGCTGGGTGCTGCGGTTGTCCCAGATCGCCACGCTGTCCGGCCGCCAGCGCCAGCGCACCTGGTACTCGGGGATGTACGCCTGGCTGATCAGGTATTGCAGCAGTTGCGCCGCGCCCGGATTGCCGTCCTGGCCGTAGCGCACGCGCGCGGGCGTGTGATAGTTCACGAAGTGCGTGGTGAAGCCGTTCACGAACAGCACCTTTTTGCCCGTCTCCGGGTGCGTGCGCACCACCGGATGCTCGGCGTCCGGGTATTGCGCCTTCAGTGCGAGACGTTTTTCGATCGGCATGACCGCGCCGAAGCTCGCCTGGATGCTGTGGCTCGCGCGCAGGTCCGCGATCTCGTCCTTCACGTGCTGCGGCAGGTTCTCGTAGGCGAGCACCATGTTGGCCCACATGGTGTCGCCGCCCACCGGCGGGCATTCCACGCAGCGCAGCACCGCGCCCATCGGCGGCGCGGCGCGCCAGGTGGCGTCGGTGTGCCAGGCGTTCTCGTAGCGGTCGTTCGGCTGCTCGGGCGTCTTGTAGATCTGCACGAGGCCCGGATGCTCGGGGTGGCTACCCGCCACCGGATGATCCTCCAGTTCTCCGAAACGTCTCGCAAAGGCCACGTGCTCGGCGCGCGTGATCTTCTGGTCGCGCAGGAACAGCACCTTGTGCTCGAGCAGCGCGGCCTTGATCGCTTCGAACAAACCCTCGTCGTGCACCGCATCGCCCAGATGCACACCCACCAGTTCCGCGCCGATGGCGCAAGTCAGTTGCTCGACTCTCATGATGGGCGGCCTCAGATCGTGAAGACGGACGAGCCCGTCGTCCTGCGCGCTTCGATATCGTGGTGCGCCTGCACGGCGTCCTGCAGCGCGTAACGCTGGTTGATCTCGATCTTGATGCGCCCCGCCGCGACGTGGCCGAAGATCTCTTCCGCGAGCTCGGCCTTCTCCGCGGGATCGGCGATATAGTCGGCCAGCGCGGGGCGCGTGACGTAGAGCGAGCCCTTCATCGCGAGCATCTGCGGCTCGAACGCGGGCGCCTTGCCCGAGGCCGTGCCCACGCACACGAGCAGGCCGCGGCGCTTGAGCGAGTCGAGCGACATCGCGAAGGTGTCCTGGCCGACGCTGTCGTAGACCACCGAAACGCCCACGCCATCGGTCAGCTCGCGCACGCGCTTCGCGACGTCTTCGCTGCGGTAGAGGATCACGTGATCGCAGCCGTGGGCGCGGGCGATGGCCGCTTTCTCCTCGGTCGAGACCGTGCCGATCACCTTCAGCCCGAGCAGCTTCGCCCATTGGCAGACGATCAGGCCCACACCGCCCGCGGCCGCGTGCACGAGGATCGTCTCGCCGGCTTGCAGCGGCCAGATGCGGCGCATGAGGTAGGCCGAGGTGAGGCCGCGCATCGTCATGGCCGCCGCCGTTTCGCAGGCGATGGCGTCGGGCAGCTTGATGAGGGACGCCGCCGCAATCAGCCGCTCGGTGCTGTAGGCGCCCAGCGTGTTCACGAAGCCGGTGTAGGTGACGCGGTCGCCCGGCGCGACGTGGGTCACGCCCGCGCCCACCGCCTCCACCACGCCCGCCGCCTCCACGCCCATGCCCGCCGGCAGCGGCACCGGATAGAGGCCGGAGCGGAAATACGTGTCCGCGAAATTCAGGCCGACCGCTTCGTGGCGCAGCCGCACCTCGCCCGGGCCGGGCGCGCCCACGTCCACTTCTTCCCAGCGCATCACTTCCGGCGCGCCGGTCTCGTGGAACCTGATCGCATGTGCCATCTTCTGTCTCCTTGTTGTTCCTGCTTGCTGCTTGACCTTTGCTGCTTGCCCCGTCGAAATCCCGTGGCGGCGCACGTGTTGCTGCACGGGCGGCCCCATGCATCGGGATGGGGTGTCTGAATTCATCGTAGGACGGGGCGGCGCGCCGCGCGCCCTCCTTGCAGGAGGGGGCGGCCCCTTCCATCCCGCCTTGAGCCGCTTCCGACTCGCTTCTGAGTCGATCCTTACCCGGCTGTCACCGGATTGTCAGGGATGGCCCTGCCATGCCTATAATCTTCCGATCGATTGCCCGCGCCGCCCGGTCCTGCCACGCGGCGCGACTTCAAGCGCCTGCGCCGGTGCGCGCAGCTTTAGATCACCTCGCCAGCCCCACGGCCTATTCCGATTCGTCAGATGACCTCCGCGAACCGCGGCGCACTGCCCGCGTATTCCGAACTCGCGCTCAAGACCATGCCGCCGCGCGCGCCGCGTCACCTGCTTGCGCGCGAGCGCCTGAATCTCGCGAGCGAGCCCTTGCGCAATCAGAGCGCGATCGTCGTGCAAGCGCCTCCCGGCTTCGGCAAGACGCTGCTGCTCGCGCAATGGCGGCGCGAGCACCTCGCGCACGGCGCCGCCGTCGCCTGGGTGTCGGCCGATGCACACGACGACCCGCAACGCTTTTTGCACAGCCTCGTGCTCGCCGTGCGCGTGGGCGGCGCGCGCCCCGAGTTCGGGCGCACGCTGCTCGAAAGCAGCTTCGCCACGCCCGGCGAGACCGAGGGCCTGACCGGCTGGCTCGCCGAAGTCGCGCAATCGGCGCTCGATCTCGTGCTCATCGTCGACGAAGCCGAGCGGCTCTCGCCGGTGGGCAGCGCGGCGCTGCTCTACCTGCTGCACAACGCGCCCGCGAACCTGCGCATCGTCGTGGCGGCGCGCAGCGGCTTCGAGACCGCCGTGGACGACCTGAGCGCATACGGCCAGTGCGTCTGCCTCGGGCCCGAAGCGCTGCGCTTTCGTCTCGAAGAAACGCTGGCGCTCGTGCGCCGGCGCTTCGGCGACCGCGTGGACACCGACAGTTGCGCGCGCCTGCACGAGCTCACCGACGGCTGGCCGCTCGGCCTGCAGCTCGCGCTTGCCGCGATGGAAAAGAACGGCGACCCGCGCGGCGTCATCGACGCGATGTCGGGGCAGCGAGGCGTTCAAGGCGAGCATCTGGTGAGCAGCCTGCTCGCGCGGCTCGCGCCGGACGATCTCGCGTTCCTCACGCGCCTCGCGCTCGTCGACATGCTGCATCCCGACCTGTGCCGCGCGCTGCTCGACGATTCGCAGGCCCCGGCGCAACTCGCGCGGCTCATGCGCGATACGCCCATCTTCATGATCAGCGACGGCAGCGACTGGTGCCGCCTGCATACGCTCGCCCGCGCGGCTCTCGGCGCGCGTCTGGCCGAGCTTGCGCCCGATGAGCTCGCCGGCCTGCACCGGCGCGCGATGCACTGGCTCGCCGCGCATGGGATCCATGAAGTGGCGGCGCGCCACGCACATGCGGCCGGTGAGCGCGACGTGGCGTTCGAACTGGCGGGCCGCTCGCTCTACGGTGCGGTCATGCAAGGGCGCCTCACCGCCGCGCTCGAATGGCTCGAGTTGCTGCCCGAGGACGAGCTCGACCGGCAGCCGGACTTGCGCCTCGCCGCCGCCTGGGCGCTCGCGCTCAGCGAGCGCCACGCCCAGGCCGGACAGCTCGTCGCGCCGATGGCCGAGGCGCCCGACTGCACGCCCGAGCGGCGCTACGAATGCGCGCTCATCCTGAGCGTGGCGGCCTGGTACGCCGACGAGCCCGACCGCTTCCTCGCGCTCCTTGCGCCGTGGCGCGAGCCGCCGCCGCTCGCTGAACCGCGCCGGCTCCAGACGCACGCGAACCGCCTCGCGATGGCCGCGCTGCTGCAGGGCGAGCCCGCCAACGCGCGCCGCCATTTGCAGCTCACGCCACGCGGCGAGTTCGGCAAGGCGCACCGCTACGCCGCGCACTGGGGCGAATTCGTGACCGGCCTGAGCTACCTGAGCGAAGGCCAGGCCGTGCTTGCCGAGACCGTGCTGCGCCCCGCGCTGACGAGCGCCGAAGCCGAGCTGGGCCGCCGCCATCCGCTGCCCTGCATGCTCGCGGCCGTGCTGGCGGCCGCCCTGTTCGAGCGCGACTGCGTGGAAGAAGCCGATGCGCTGCTCGCGAACCGGCTCGACGTGCTCGAGCGGGCCGGCTCCGCCGAGACTTCGCTGATCGCTTATGTGTGCGCCGCGCGCGTGGCGCAAGCACAGGGCGTGGAGCGGCGCGCGCTCGATCTGCTCGAAGCGATGCAGGCCGCCGGCACGGCGCGCGAACTGCCGCGCCTGTCGATCGCGAGCCTTGCGGAGCGTGTGCGCATCCACGCGGGCCACGGGCGTGCCGAGACGTGCCGTGCGTTGAGCGCGCAGCTCGACGCACTCGTCGAGCAGTCCGAAGGATCGCATGGCCCACTCTGGCGTCGCGATGTGGCGTTGCGCCGGGCGATGACCCATGCGTACACGACGCTGGCCCGGCACGACGGCGCGCGAGCGCTCGAGCAGCTTGCCCAGGCGCAGGCACTGGCCGACGCAATGAAGCTCGGCCGCGAGCGCATCGAGATCATGGGACTGCGCGCGCTCGCCAGCAAAGCCCAAGGCGAAGACGGCTTGGCGCTGCTGCGCGAAGCCATCGGGCTGACCGGCACCTATGGCCTCGTGCGCGTTTTCGCCGACGCGCATCCGGCGCTGGCCGACTGGGTGCGCAGCCTGGTGGCGCAAGACGGCGGCGAGCAGACCGCCATCGCGGCGGCGCGACCTGCGCGCGCGGCCGAGCCCGCCGGGCGTCCCCCGCGCGCGCAGGGCGCGCCACGCGCGGTGCCGAGCATGGTGCTCACACCCAAGGAACGCGAAGTCCTCGAATTGCTGGCGCGCAATCTCTCGAACAAGGAGATCGCGCAGGCAATGGGTGTGGGGGAAGTCACCGCCAAGTGGCATGTGAAGAACCTGTTCGGCAAGCTGAGCGCGAGCAACCGCAAGCATGCGGTGCTGCGCGCTCAATTGCTGGGGTTGCTGGAAAGCGGCGATTGAGGCGCTTGAGGCGCTTGAGGCGCTTGAGCCGATTGTGCCGATTGTGCCGATTGTGCCGATTGTGCCGGTTGTGCCAATCGATCTGATCGAGCCGCTGCAACGCGGCTGGCTGCGCGGCGCGATCGGATGCCATCGAACACGATGGCCTGAACTCAGAAAGGCCGGTCGCCGACCATCGCCGTGCGCTCCATCTTGCGCGGCGCGGGCCAGTAGTCCTGCACGGCATAGTGCTGGGTGCCACGGTTGTCCCAGATGGCGACGCTATTGGGCTTCCAGCGAAAGCGCACCTGATACTCGGGAATGTAGGCCTGGCTGATGAGGTAATTGAGCAGATGGCTCGCGCCGGGCGTCTTGTCCTGCCCGTAGCGGACATTCTCCGGCGTGTGAAAGTTCGCGAAGTGCGTGGCGAAGCTGTTCACGTAGAGGATCTTCTCGCCGGTCTCGGGGTGCGTGCGCACGACCGGATGCTCGACCATCGGGTTCTCGGCCGCGAGCTTCGCTCTCGCATCGGGCGTCATTGCGGCGCCGAACGAATGCTCGATGCTGTGCTTCGCGCGCAGTCCGCCGATGCGCTGCTTGATGTCCTCGGGCAGATGTCGATACGCGGCCGCCATGTCGACCCAGATGGTGTCGCCGCCCACCTCGGGGCATTCGATACAGCGCAGCACCGCGCCCATCGGCGGGCAGGGCCGCCACGAGCCGTCGGTGTGATAGCTGTTTTCGTAGTGCTCTTTCTTGTCGCTGCGGTAGATCTGCACGAGGCCCGGATGCTCGGGATCGCTGCCCGCGACGGGGTGATCCTCGAGATCGCCGAAGCGGCGCGCGAACGCCACGTGCTCGGCGCGCGTGATGTGCTGGTCGCGCAGAAACAGGACCTTGTGCGTGAGCAGCAGCGCCTTGATTTCGGCGAACAGCGCGTCGTCGCGCGCGGCATCGCCGAGATGAACGCCCGACACCTCGGCGCCGATGGTGCAGGTCAGTCGTTCGATTTGCATGGGCGGTCTCCTTTGAACGGGTTTGCGCGCGCCTCACCGGCGTGATCTGCTTGATGGACTTGTCGGCGCCGCCATGACTGGCATTGTGTGAAATGCACGGCCCGCGTGCTTGACCCTGCGCGCCACGACCTGACGCGTGACGACATGCGCACGCACTGACGGTCACTCATGGTTATTCCTCACAGACGATGCGCCGTCGCGGCGTTACGCTTGGCTAACGGCACCTGCCCGTCCGATCGTCATTGAAGCCCTCCTTGTGACCCCATGCCCATCCTGGTTCGAAGCGCGTCCCTGACCAAATTTTCGGAGATCGCCGCCCATGCGGGCATCGATCCGGTCCGTGCGCTGCGTGACGCCGGGCTCGATCTGTCGTGCCTCACGACACCGGACTTGCGCATTCCCGAAACGAGTCTCGCGCGCGTGTTCGAGGTCTCGCTGGCGGGCGGCGCTGGGCAGGCCGAGTGCCGCACACTAGGCGCACGCATTGGCGAGGCATGGCGGCTCTCCGACTTCGGCTCGCTCAGCCTCCTGCTGCAACACCAGCCCACGCTGCGCGAGGCGCTCGCGCGCATCGAGCTCTATCGGCATTTGCTCAGCGATTCCGTCTCCGTTCAGGTCGAGGAGATCGAGGACACCGCGGTGCTGCACGTCGCGCTTGTCACGGCGCGCCCGGATCCGGGGCCGGAGATCGTGGAGCTCACAGTTGGCGCGGTGCTCAGTCTCGTGCGCGCCATGCTCGGTGCCCAGTACGCGCCGCGTGGTGTGCATTTTGCGCATGCGGCGCCCGAGCGGCTGCAGGTGCACCGGCGGTTCTTCGGGGCGCGAATCGAATTCGATAGTGAGTTTGATGGGATCGTGATGGCGCGCGGTGATCTTGATCGCGCGAATCCGCTTGCGGATAGCCATCTTGCGCGGTATGCGCAGGAGCTGATCGATTTGCAGCCGCGGTATGGCGAGGCTTCGCTTGCCGATAACGTGCGTCGTGCGATTCATCTGCTGTTGCCGCGTGGCGCGGGTACGATCGAGCCAGTTAGTGCGCGGCTCGGGCTCACGCCGCGGACGCTGCAGCGCCAGCTTGAACAGGATGGTGAGAAGTTCTCTGCGCTCGTGAATGAGGTGCGGGGCTCGCTTGCGGTGCGGTATTTGGCGCAGCCTCGGCATGCTGTGGCTGATATTAGCGATCGGTTGGGGTTTTCTGAACCCAGTGCGTTCTCGAGGTGGTTTAGTGCGGAGTTTGGGCAGCCGCCTAGTCGGTGGCGAGCTGAGCAGGGTGCTCGTGGTGGGCACTGAGTGCCCTGGTGGTGGTGTTGGTGGTGTTGGCCTTTCCTTGGCCTTAACTTGTTTTCGCGGCGGGCCGCAGGCGTTGCCCCTGTGCGGGGCGGCACCTACTTTTCTTTGCAGCCGCAAAGAAAAGTAGGCAAAAGAAAGCGGCTCACACCGCCAGTGTGACGCAGTCCCCCACTGCCCTTCCAATCGGAGCGGCTCCGGGGCATCCGTGTCTTCGCACACTCCGCGTTAGTGACAAAGGGCTCATTCTTCCCGCCACGCGCTACGCGCGGGCGGAAGGGTCTGCAAGGAAAACCGGCGGCGGGCCGGCGATTGCGTTAGGGGTGCCATCCGGTAAATGCGCGGCGGTGCTGACCGGTAAATGTACGGCAGTGCTAACCGGTAAATGCACTGGGGCGATAATCGGTAAATGCGTTGTGGTACTAACCGGTGAATGCACGGGCGTGCAGGCTGGCGAATGTGTGGTCGAGCCGTCGAGCGAATATATTTGAGCGCGACAAACGAGTGTACATCTCACTGGTTTTGGATATACCCCTCGGCGCGCGAAGCGCCGCCGGATGAATGAGCCCTTGGTCACTCCGGCGTGTAGCAAGTGATGGCAGACGCCCCGGAACCGCTCCGCTATAAGGCGAGTGGTGAACTGCGTCACACTGGCGGTTTGAGCGGTTTTCTTTTGCCTACTTTTCTTTGCCGCGGCAAAGAAAAGTAGGTGCCGCCCCGCACAGGGGCAACGCCTGCGGCCCGCCGCGAAAACGAGTTAAGGCCAACATCGAACCGAAACAACCCTCAAACATACAAAGAGCGCAATAGCGCGCGCCCAGACGCAATACCAACCGCGTCGTGACGCGAACGCACCACCGTCACTCATTACACGTCAATCGTGATCATCAGTTGCCCGTCCAGGTCCCTAATCGGCAAGAAATCCAGACACAATTTCCCCACCCCGGGCGTGCAGCCCGCATCCAGATCGAACTGCAACCCATGCGCCGGGCAAGTAAGCAAACTGCCATCAAGACGCCCATTAGCGAGCGACGCCCCGTTGTGCGGACAACTATTCTCAATCGCATGAAGACGCCCGTCCACGTTGAAGACAACCACACTGCGACCGCCGCCGATAAACACGAGCTTGCGCTGGCCCGCTTCCAGGCTGTCCGCATCGCCAATTGCAATTTCATGCGCCATGGGACTGTGCCTCCATCAGATCTACCGCACGCAGCATCGCATCGAGCAACACACCAGGCGGCTGTGCACCCGACACTGCGTAGCGCCCACCGAACACGAAGTAAGGCACGCCTTCGATTTGCGCCGCAGCGCTTTCCGGCCGCCGCGCGGGAGCCGTATCGCCGATGCCGCAGGCAAGCGCGATCCGCGAGAGCGTGCCAACATCGCCAATATCTTCGCCCTCGCAAAAATAGGCCATGAAGAGGCGCTCGATCAGGGCGGCCTGCCGGCCGCTATCATGTCCGCATGCCTTATCAGTTGCGCACGCAACCAGTTCATGCGCCGCCGCAGTATTCGGAAACACACGAATACGCTCGAACGCTAGCTCCACGCCTGCGCCGAGCGCCGCCTGCATGACCTGCGCGCGCCGCTGCGCCACGGCCTGCGCGCTGCCGAGACGCGCCAGATAGAACGCCTCATAAGGCACGCCGCCCACGGGCGTATGCGGCAGCAGCTCGACCGGGCGCCATACGATCTGCACGTTCATGCGAGGCTGCCGCGCTTCGAGCGCGCTAATCGCCGCTTCGAGGTTGCGCTTGCCAATCAGGCACCACGGGCATACGAAGTCGAAATAAAACTCGACGCGCAACTCCCGTGCGGGAGAATGCAGGGTATTCATCGATGAATGCTCCACGGCTCGGTCATTGAAGCGCGGCTACCGCCTGGCGCTGGCGCACGGCCCGCAGTCCCGCGCCATAGCGGCGCTTGCCGAGCGCAAACGCGAGGGTCGCCACGAGCGCCACCAGTGGAGCGGCCTGCAACGCGCCGAGAAGGCCAATCCGGTCCGCGATAAAGCCCGTCACGAGCGGCCCCGGCGCGAGTCCGACCAGGTTGTTCACGAGCGTGAGCGTGGCGAACGCCGGCGAGTGAATCGACTCGGGTGTGAGATTGGCGACCATCGCGCCGGCCGGCCCCGACGTGCCAGCCACGACAAAGATGCCGCCGCCCAGCAACACAAGTTGCAGCGGGCCGGGGCCCGCGTAGAAGCCGCAGCCGAGCAATGCGAACGACAGCAGCGAGAAGACGATCGCCATCGTCCACTTGCGCCCGGGTGCGTCACGGCTCACGCGGTCGGTCAGCGCGCCACACACGATCATGCCGGTCCCGCCCAGCAGCACGAACACCGCCGCCGACACCGCCGCACGGTCGGGCGGCATGCCGTAATAACGGTTCAGGAAACTCGGCATCCAGGCCACCACGGCGCCCATGATGAAGAGCTGCAGGCCGCTGCCGAGATAGGCGCAGATCACCGAGACCGACGAGAACAGTCCCGCGAACACGTTGCGCAGGCCGGGACGTCCGGCGTTATTCGCCACGCCGCGCGCACGGGCGCGCGCGCCGTGGCCCTGCGCAATGCGCGCTTCGGTGACGATGAGGCGAAACGCAAGCACGAGCACGAAGCCAAGGCACGCCATCGCGCCGAACGCGGCGCGCCAGCCCATGTGCACTGCGAGCATGCCGCCCGCCGCCATGCCCAGCACCGACCCGAATGCGCCGCCGGCCATGAACGCGCCGGTGAGCGTCGCACGCAGGCGCGCCGGGAAGATGCTGAGGATCAGCGCGACGCCGACGCTCCCGTACGCCGCTTCGCCCAGCCCCACGAAGGCGCGCGCGAGCAGCATCTCGCCATAGCTAGCCGCGGCGGCGCAGCCGAGCGTCGCGAGGCTCCAGAGCGCCGCCATGAGGACAATGCTGCGCACGCGGCCCCAGCGGTCGGCGAACACGGAAAGCGGAAACGTGAGCACGCCGACCATGAGCGCGACGATGCTGCTCAACGAGCCGAGCCGCGTGTCCGAGAGCCCCCATGTCGCCTTGAGGAGCGGGAAGACCGCATTGAGCACCTGGCGCGACATGTAGTCGGACAGCAATAGCGCGAACGTCAACGCGAACACGACCCACGCATAGGCTCGCGGGGAAGAATCGGCCGCGCCTTGCGCGTGCATGCCGGCCTCGATGGAATGCGTATGCAACTGTGTCTCCTCCGATATTCGTCTTTTCAGGCTCGCCGGCCCTGCGGCCCGCGAGTCGTCTCCTTGGGCTGCGGCCGGCCTGTGCCGGCAAGCGTGGCGGCAGTGGCCAACGCCGCCTCGATCTCGCGCCAGTCGGCCTCGCGCAGATAGCGCTGCGCGGCGGGCACGATCACGCCTTCCTTGCGCCCGAAATATTCCCAGACAAACTGCGCGTAGCCGTTCAACGCCTCTGCAACACGCTCGGGCGGCGCGTCGCCGGCGGAGCTGGCGGCGGCTACACGCTCGAGCTCCTCGAAAAGCACCTTGCCACGCTGATGCTGCCGCTCGAGCTCGCCAAGCTCGGCATCGACCACGCTCGTACGCCCACGCAGCAGCGAAGAGAGCAGGCACGCGTCTGCGGTGCCGAAGCGCGGGATGCGCAGGGCGTCGAGTCCGGGATGGGGCGACCCGTTATGGGCCAACCGCTCGCACAGCGCGACGGCCGTGGCGCGATGGGCGCTGTAGAGCGCCGCCACCACACGCGCCGCAGCCGGGCTGCGCCGCACGGCACAACTCAGCACCGGCACGTTCGCGGCCGCGAACTGCGCGGCAACCGAACCTGCCGCGACGTCGGTGCCGGCGGCGGCAGCATCAGCATCATCGGCATCGGCATCGGCATCGGCATCGGCATCGGCATCGGCATCGGCATCGTGGTCGGCAGCCTCGCCCACGCCATCTCGCGCCGCAACCACCTGCGCCGCGACGCAAACGAGATCGCAGCCCCATGCGCCGGCATCGCCCGCTCGAACACGCTGCGCGACACCGCCAGTCACGCGCATCGACTCGCACGGCACGCCCAGCGCACGCGCCGCCGCCTCGGCCTTCGCGGCGACCATCTCGCGCACGCAATCGTCGAACAGGCGCCCGGACGCCGCCCGCGCCCCCTCCCGCGGCTCGCGCACCAAGTGAACGAACGTCACGCGCGCGCCAACCGAGCGCGCCAACGCAACCGCATGAGCCACGGTGTCGATGCCGGCGTCGGAGTCATGCACGAGAACGAGGAAATGGCGATACATGGGCTCAAGCTCACATAAATCCGGCAGGCAAAGGATGCGGGCCTCGCACTTGCCGTCTGGGTGCTGGCGGCGGTTCCCTCCGGTGCCGGTGCCGTCCGGTGCGGGTTCCGCCTGGTGCCGCTTCCCTCTGGTGCCGGTTCCATCCGGTTCGCAGCCGGCGTGCGTCGCGTGCGGCCTCGCCAGCCTTGAAAGCATGGTAGCGGCGCGGCACACGACCGCCCCCCTCCGCGCGGGGGGGCTTGACGCGCGGGGGGCTTGACGCGGGCCGCCTGTCCAGCCGATGCTTTCAGACCGCCCCCCGCACCGGCCAGCCCGCAAGACTGGTCGACCGATTCGATCCTGCCTGCCCGATGCCCCCCTCAGTGCCCCCCGCAGTGCCCCCTTCAGCCCCAGACGCCCCGGGCGCCGGGCGCGCCGCCAGCGAGTTCGTCCTGAAAACCATCGCGCCGCGCGAGCCGGCGCACCTGTTCACGCGCGCGCGGCTGGGCGCCGCGAACGCGGCCGTGCGCGAGCGTCCGGCGGTGCTGGTGCAGGCGCCGGCGGGGTTCGGCAAGACCTCGCTGCTGGCGCTCTGGCGGCGCGAACATCTCGCCCACGGCACCGCTGTCGCCTGGTTTTCGGCCGATGAGCGCGACGACGCGCAGCGTCTCGTGCCCGGCCTCGTGCAGGCGGTGCGCACGGCCTGCGCGCGCCCGGCCTTCGCGCGTCATCTCGCCGACGGCGTGGTGGGCGCGGCGCACGAGCTGGAAGGCGTGACGGCCTGGCTCGCGAAAGTGGCGCAGCTTTCGTTCGAGCTGGTGCTGATCGTCGACGAAGCGGAACGGCTGCCCGCCTCGGGCGTGCATGCGCTCGCCTATATCCTGCACAACGCGCCGCCGAACCTGCGCACGATCGTGGCGGCGCGGCACGGGCTCGACGCGCCGCTCACCGATCTGCTCGCCTACGGCCAGTGCGCGCTGGTGGACGCCGACACCCTGCGTTTCAGGGTCGACGAAACCATCGCGCTCGCGGCCGCGCGCTTCGGCGAGCGCATCGACGCCGACGCCAGCGCGCGCCTCTTCGAGCTCTGCGAAGGCTGGCCGCTGGGCCTGCAACTGGCGCTGGCCGCCATGGAGCGCGCGAGCGATCCGCGCCGGATCGTCGAGCCGCTGGAAGGCGTGTCCGGCGAGCTGCGCGAGCGCCTCGTGCGGGCGCTGATCGCCCGGCTCGCGCCTGCTGATGTCGACTTCCTCACGCGCATCTGCATCGTCGACACGCTCCACCCGGCACTGTGCGCCGCCCTGACCGGCGAGGCGCAAGCGGCAGAGCAACTCGCGCGTCTCGCGCGCGACACGCCGATTTTCACGGCCGCGGACGGCAACGAATGGCTCCAGCTCCATGCGCTCGTGCGCGATGTGCTGCGCGCGCGCCTCGCGCAATGGCCGCAGTCCGAGGGCGCGGCATTGCAGACGCAACCCCGGACACCACGCCCGACGCAAACCCCGGCACAAACTCAGGCGCAAACCCCGGCACAAACGCAGGCGCAAACACAAGCGCAATTGCACGCGCGCGCCGCCGCCTGGCTCGCGGAGCAAGGCATGACCGATCGGGCGGCGCGCCACGCTCACGCGGCCGGGCAGCACCGGCTCGCGTTCGAGCTGGCGGAGCGCAGCCTGCTCGACGCCGTGCGCCAGGGTCACCTGAGCGCCATGCTGGAGTGGCTCGAACTGCTGCCCGAGGCCGAGCTCGAAGCGCGCCCGCGCCTGCGCCTTGCGGCGGCATGGGCGCTGGCGCTCGGCGAGCGCCACCCCGAGGCCGGCCGGCAAGTCGAACGCGTGCTCGCGGGGCCGAACGTGGATGCCGAATTGCGCTACGAATGCGCGCTGATCCTGAGCGCCGCCGCGTACTTCGCGGACGATATCGACCGCTGCATCGCGCTGTTCGAGCCGTGGATGGACGCGGCACCGGGCGCGCAGCCGTGGCTCGCCCAGGTGCACGCGAACCGGCTAGGCGCGCGTGCGCTCGCACTGGGAGAGCCCGCCCAGGCCCGGCAGTTCCAGCAGCGCCTGCCGCGCGCGCCGCGGGAGCCCGCGCAGCAAAGCTACGTGGGACGCTGGGGCGCCTTCGTGGTCGGGCTCAGCTACATCTGGGAGGGCCAGCTTCAACTGGCCGACGCCGTGCTGACGCCGGCGCTCGCCAGCGCGGATGCGGATCTCGGCCGCCGCCATCCGCTCAGCTGCATGCTGGCCACGTTGTGCGCGACGCTTGCCTACGAAGCCGGCCGCGTCGATGAAGCGGCCGCCCTGCTCGCCAACCGGCTCGACGTGCTGGAGCGCAGCGGAACGCCGGACACCGTGATCCTTGCGTGGCGCACGGCGGCGCGCATCGCCGCGGCACGCGGCGCCGAGCACCGGGCGCTCGACCTGCTCGAATCGCTGCATGCGCTCGGCGTGACGCGGCGGCTGCCGCGCCTGTCCATGGCGAGCCTGGCCGAACAGGTGCGCCTGCACGCGAGCTGTTATCGCGTGCAGACCTGCGAGGCGCTCATGCAGCGCATCGACGAACTTGCGCTCAACGAAGCCGCGCCGCAACGGCCGCTATGGCGCCGGCAAATCTTGCTGATGCGCTCACTTGCCGAGGCGAACGCCGCCATCGCCGCGCGCCGCTGGCAGCAGGCGCTCGACGCGCTCGATGAGGCGGCGCAGCTTGCCGACGCCATGAAGCGCCGCTGCGACGCCATCGCGATCATGGCGCTGCGCGCCTACGCGCTGGAGCAGACGGGCGCAAGCGGCCGCGCGCTGCTCATCGAGGCCGTCGACCTCGCGCAGACCTTCCATCTCGCCCGCACGCTTTCCGATCTGCACCCCGCCGTGGCCGACTGGGCGCGGCGCACGCTCGAGACCACGCCCGGCGCCGCCGCGCACGGCCCGAACCCGATCGCCGCGCCCCGCGTTATCCGCGCGGCGCCGCAAACGCGTGCGGTGTCGGGCGTCGTCCTCACGCCCAAGGAGCGCGAGATCCTCGAACTGCTCGGGCGCACGCTGTCGAACAAGGAAATCGCACTCGCGATGGGCGTGGGCGAAGAAACCATCAAGTGGCACCTGAAGAATCTGTTCGGCAAGCTCGACGCGAGCTCTCGCAAGCACGCGGTACGCCGCGCGCTCATGCTCGGGTTGCTCGAATCCACGGACTAGCGCACCCCACCTGCGATTCAGGACAACTCACGCTTGAACTTGCTCCGCGCGGGCCATCGTGGATGAAGCGCGACGGCAAGCCCGGCATCGACGCGCGGATTCCGGTCAATCGCTCCATCCAGTAAGGCACAGTGGGGCGTCATGGCAACGGACGGGCGCTCTGCTCGCCGTCCCCGCAAAATACGGGCAATGGCACCACGTTGGATAATGGCGCCTCCGCCCACCACCGGCAGCGGCACCTCCGGTTCCGGCTGCAATGCCGGCGATAGAAGAGCCGACAAAAACACAGGGAGCGCCCATGACCCCATCCGAGCAAATCGACGCGTTGATCGCTGGCATCACCGACTGGCGCGGCGCCACGTTCGCCGCCGTGCGCAAGACCATCCTCGAAGCGGACAAGGAGATCGTCGAGGAATGGAAGTGGATGGGCAGCCCCGTGTGGTATCGCGACGGCATCATCGCGGTCGCCAATGCGCATAAGGGCAAGGTGAAGCTCACGTTCCAGTACGGCGCGAGCCTCCCCGACCCCGACAAGCTGTTCAACGCCGGGCTCGATGGCAATGCGCGGCGCGCGATCGACTACTTCGAGGGCGACAAGGTCAATGCGCGCGCCCTGAAGGCGCTCATTCGCGCGGCCATCGAATTCAACCAGATCAAGAAGACGAAGAAAGCGCCGGCGAGCACGCGGGCGAAAGCGCCAACCAAGGCGCCTGCCAAAGTGCCAGCCAAAAAAAGCGCGTGAAGCGCCGTCCCGGCAGTGGCCGCGCGCGACTGAGCGGCACTGAGCGGCGTTGATAGGCATTGAGCGGCACTGACCAGCGTTGACCGGAATTGATCGGCACTGACCGGCGTTGATCGACCCTGGCGCCGCACCGATCCCAACACCTTGAGCGGCACGTCCACGACGAGCCGGTACGCCCTTGTTGCCCGGGTCCGAATCGTAGCCAGAACATGGCTTCCAGTCCTGGGACTCCTGCGCATTTTCCGTAGAACGTCTAGCGCGCCTGCTTCAGGCGCTGCCACTGCGCGCGCATCTTCTCCCCGAGCGCCCGCGCGTCCGCATGCCGGTTTCCACAGGCAGAAACCGGATCAGGCACGCAAAAAATCATCAAAATTTGTTTGATAAGTGTAAATCTGTTTTGATACCCTTGCGCCTTGCCGGAATTCCACTTATGTGATCCGGCACCGGAAACGTGCGCCAGCGAGACCCGCAAGCGCCACCACCGGACCAACGCAAGAAATATGAAATTGTAAGCCTGGTGCCTGCGTGATCCGCACACCGGTCGAGGAGGAGGCATGAAATCAAGGGGCGCCATAAGCGCCGTCAACGCAAGCCGCGCAACGTCTGGCGTAAGTTGCCGCGCGCTTCACACGCACAACGCGTGTCTTCGCCACCTTCGCAGCAAATTGAGGTCACAATGAATTCATCGGTTTCCAGGACGAAATCGTTCTCGACAATTTTCCTGATCGAGATGTGGGAGCGCTTCGGCTACTACGGCATGGCGGCGCTGCTCGTTCTTTTCATGGTTCAACGGGTCGGCTTCACGGAAGAGCATGCGACCCTCACCTGGGGCGCGTTCGCCGCGCTCGTCTACGCCTCGCCGGCAATCGGCGGCTGGATCGGCGACCGTGTGCTCGGCGCGCGCCGCTCGATGCTGATCGGCGCGGTCATCCTGCTCGCCGGCTATCTCCTGCTGGCGCTCCCCAACGACGGGCTCACGCTGATGTACGCCGCGCTCGGCGTGATCGTGGTCGGCAATGGCCTGTTCAAGTCGAATGCGGCCAACCTCGTGCGCCGCATCTATGAAGGCGACGAATCGCGCATCGACGCCGCGTTCACGATCTATTACATGGCGGTCAACATCGGCTCGACGTTCTCGATGCTGCTCACGCCGTGGATCAAGGACCATTGGGGCTGGCACACCGCGTTCGCGGTCTGCTGCGGCGGCATGGCGCTCGGTATCGCCAACTTCTTCCTCATGCATCGCACGCTCGCGCATATCGGCTCCGCGCCGGACGCCGAGCCCGTGCAGTGGAAGCGTCTCGCGTGGGTACTGATCGGCGCCGCCGTGCTCGGCACGGCCACGCTGTTCGTGCTCAAGGACAAGAAGCTCGCCGTGGCGTGCGTCTACACGGCGGCTGCGGCCATTCTCGCGATCTTCGGCTGGATGCTCGTCACCTGCGAGCGCCAGGAGCGCGCGGGTCTCACGGCGGCGCTGATCCTCACGCTGCAGGTGATCCTGTTCTTCGTGTTCTACCAGCAGATGTCGACCTCGCTCACGCTGTTCGCGGTGCACAACGTCGACCCCGCGTTCAACCTGTTCGGCACCACGCTCTTTAGCTGGAGCGCCGCGCAGTTCCAGGCGCTGAACCCCATATGGATCATGGTGATGAGCCCGATCCTCGCGGCCATCTACTCGGGCCTCGCGCGCCGCGGCGGCGATGTGCCGGTCGCAGCCAAATATGCGCTCGGCTTCGTCGTGGTGGCAGCGGGCTTCTTCGTGTTCGCGGCGAGCGGCCGCTACGCCGTGGAAGGCCGCGTCTCGTCGTGGTTCATGGTGGCGGGCTACGGCCTCTACTCGCTCGGCGAGTTGCTCGTGAGCGGCCTCGGCCTCGCGATGATCGCGCGCTATGTGCCCGCGCGCATGAGCGGCTTCATGATGGGCGCGTACTTCGTGGCCACGGGCGTGTCGCAATACCTCGGCAGCGTGGTTGCCACCTACGCGAAGATGCCCGAAGGCAGCCTCTCGCCGCTCGAATCGCTGCCGCTGTACGAGAAGCTCTTCAACGGCCTGGGCTGGCTCGCGGCCGCTGGCGCCCTGCTCGCCATCCTGTTGCTGCCGCTGATGGGCCGCCTCGCGCGCGCGCACCAGCAAAACAACGATCGCGCTGAAGGCGCTGCAGCCAAAGGCCAGCTCGCAACCGCCGAGTAAGCCTATACCGGCGCGGGGCGGCCACTGCGCCGCCCGCCCCGGCTCCGCCTGGCGCAGCTCGCGCCAGCGCGTCTCGAAAGGCGCCGCTGTCTGGCTTCACACGACAGTGCGCGCCCTCCCTCCTCGCCGCCCGGCGCATTTCCCAGTCCGCATCGATCCGCGCATTCGTTCACAGCGCGCATAAGGCTTTCGACCCTGATATTGATGAAAACGGCCCGCTAACGGTATCCGTCGTGGCGTTTGCTGAATCATCGGCTTGGCGACTCGCTTGCCGATCACCTTCATTTCGACTATATTGGAAATATGGAAGAAAACGACGTTATCCGCGCCCTTGCGGCGCTTGCTCACGGGCTTCGCCTGCGTGTGTTCCGGATGCTGGTCGTGGCCGGTCCCGTGGGACTGACGCCTGGCGCCATCGCCGAGCAACTCGATATCCCCAACGCGACGCTGTCCTTTCATCTGAAAGAGCTGATGCACGCGGGGCTGATCACGCAGGAGCGCGATGGGCGCAGCCTGATTTATCGCGCAGCCTACGCGCAGATGAACGGGCTCCTTGGCTACCTGACGGAAAACTGCTGCCAGGGCCAGGCTTGCCTCGAGCCGGGCGCGGACTCATGCCAATGCTGATGGAGAACCTCCATGAAACGGTTTCACCTTCACGTTCACGTTGACGATCTTGCGGCCAGTGTCGCGTTCTATACGAAGCTGTTCGCCGCGGAACCGGCGCGCGTCGAGACGGACTACGCGAAATGGATGCTGGACGATCCTCGCGTGAATTTCGCGATCTCGACGCGTGGCACGAAAACCGGCGTGGACCACCTGGGCTTCCAGGTGGATGACGCAGCGGAGCTGGCCGAGCTCTCGGCGCGTGCCAGGGCCGCCGACATGGCCCTGCTCGACCAGGGCGAAACCACATGCTGCTATGCGCGCAGCGACAAGCACTGGGTTGTCGATCCGCAGGGCATCGCCTGGGAGCATTTCCATACGCTCGATCGCGCGCAGGTCTATGGCGAAAGCCGGCAGGCGTTGCCGTCGAGAGCGGCATCGGCTTGTTGCGCTCCGCGCGGCAAACCCGTCCACGATATCGCCAAACCATAAGACACCGACTGACATGACCACGAACGTACTCATTCTCTGCACCCACAATTCCGCGCGCAGCGTGCTCTCCGAGGGCATGCTGAACCATTGGGCCCGCAAGCTCGGCAAGGATGTTCGCGCGTTCAGCGCTGGCAGTGCCCCGAGCGGCCGCATCAATCCGTTCGCGCTCGAAGCGCTGACGAACGCGGGTATCGATACCGAAGGCTATCGCAGCAAAAGCTGGGATGAATTCGCGCAAGACGGCGCTGTGCAAATGCGCATCGTCATCACGGTCTGCGACAGCGCGGCGGCCGAACAATGCCCTTTCTGGCCGGGCAGCCCGGTCAAGGTCCATTGGGGTTACGCCGACCCGTCCAACGCGCCAGGCGGCGACGTAGGCAAGCGTCAAGCGTTCGAGCTGACACGCCAGGCGATCGGCTATCGCATGCTGCAATTGCTCGAGCTTCCGCTGGACCGTCTCAGCAATGCCGAGCTTCAGCAAGCGTTGAACGACATCCTGCAAAGCTGATCCCTTCTCCACCGAGCTGTCCCATGAACACCCCCCATGTTGCCGCTTCGAGCAAGACCGCAGCGAAGCCGGCCATCAGCTTCTTCGAGCGCTACCTGACCGTCTGGGTCGCGCTGTGCATCGTCGCCGGCATCCTGCTCGGCCAGCTTCTGCCCGCCGTCTTCCAGACGATCGGCCGGATGGAATACGCTCAGGTCAATCTCCCGGTCGGCCTGCTGATCTGGGTGATGATCATCCCGATGCTCGTCAAGGTCGACTTCGGCTCACTGCATGAAGTCCGCCAGCACATCAAGGGGATTGGCGTGACGCTCGTGGTGAACTGGCTGGTCAAGCCGTTCTCGATGGCGCTGCTTGCCTGGATTTTCATCAAGCACCTCTTCGCGCCGATGCTGCCTGCCGCACAGCTCGACAGCTATGTCGCGGGCCTGATCCTGCTGGCCGCTGCGCCGTGCACGGCGATGGTGTTCGTCTGGAGCCGGCTGACCGGCGGCGATCCGCTGTTCACGCTCTCGCAGGTCGCGCTCAATGACAGCATCATGGTGGTCGCTTTTGCGCCCCTCGTCGGCCTCCTGCTCGGCATCTCTGCGATTACGGTGCCGTGGGCGACGCTGCTTACCTCGGTCGTGCTCTATATCGTGATCCCGGTGATCCTCGCGCAAATCCTGCGCAAGGTGCTGCTCGGCAAAGGACCGGCGGCCTTTGACTCGGCCATGGCGAAGATCGGGCCCTGGTCCATCACCGCGCTGCTCGCGACACTGGTGCTGCTGTTCGCGTTCCAGGGTGAGGCCATCCTGAAGCAGCCGCTCGTCATCGTGCTGCTCGCCGTGCCGATCCTGATCCAGGTGTTCTTCAATTCGGCGCTGGCATACGGGCTCAATCGCGCAGTCGGTGAAAAGCACAATATCGCTTGCCCGTCGGCGCTGATCGGCGCATCGAACTTCTTCGAGCTGGCAGTCGCCACCGCGATCGGCCTGTTCGGCTTCCACTCGGGCGCCGCGCTTGCAACGGTGGTGGGCGTGCTGATCGAGGTGCCGGTCATGCTGCTGGTGGTGCGCATCGTCAACCGTTCAAAAGACTGGTACGAATGTGCCTGAGGACTACGAAATAAATACCATGACTGACCTGCCACAAGTCGATCCCGCGCTGTTCCGCGTTCCCGATATCGCCCAATTGCAGCCCGCGAAGACGTCGCCGCATCCGCCGCGCATCCTGCTGCTTTATGGTTCGCCGCGTGAGCGCTCGTTCAGCCGCTTGCTCACCGAAGAAGCCGCGCGCCTGCTCACGGCCATGGGCGCTGAAGTCCGCACGTTCAACCCGAGCGGCCTGCCGCTGCCCGACGACGCGCCGGACACGCATCCCAAAGTGGCCGAGCTGCGAGAGCTGGTGCTGTGGTCGGAAGGCATGGTCTGGTGCTCGCCGGAACGGCACGGCGCAATGACGGGCATCATGAAGGCGCAGATCGACTGGATTCCGCTTTCGGTAGGCGCGGTGCGGCCGACTCAGGGCAAGACGCTCGCCGTGATGCAGGTGAGCGGCGGCTCGCAATCGTTTAACGCCGTGAACCAGATGCGCGTGCTCGGCCGCTGGATGCGCATGCTGACCATCCCCAACCAGTCGTCGGTGGCCAAGGCGTTCACGGAATTCGACGAAGCCGGCCGCATGAAGCCATCGGCGTATTTCGACCGCGTCGTGGACGTGATGGAGGAACTGGTCAAGTTCACGTTGCTGACCCGCGATATCGGTCCGTACCTCGTGGACCGGTACAGCGAGCGCAAGGAAAGCGCGGAGGAACTGACGAAGCGCGTGAATCAGGCCAATATCTGAGCGATGCCGGCTCCCGCTCCCCTGCACCGCGCGGGAGCCAACCTCGTAAATCCGCAGCATGCGGCGCTCCCCCGCGCCGAAACACCCCTCGGGCAATTCACTCAATAGAGCAAGCGCGGCTAGGTGCGCAGCGACGGATCTGGGCGATCATACGTCCATCGCAGCTTTGATCGCTCCAGCCCATGCAAGCCCACACCGACGCCACACGCGCCTACACGAAACGTTTCGACGCCGTACTCGCACACATCGACGCGAACCTTGAAGGCGACCTCTCGTTGGACACGCTGAGCCACATCGCTCATTTCTCCAGGTTCCACTTCCACCGCCAGTTTGCCGCCTACGTGGGCGTGCCGGTGGCGCGCTACGTGCAGCTGATGCGTTTGCGCCGCGCGGCCCATCGGCTCGCCGCACAGGACGCGTGCACGGTGCTCGATGCCGCGCTCGACGCCGGCTTCGACAGCCCCGAAGCCTTCAGCCGCGCATTCAAGCGTGCGTTCGGCATGGCGCCAAGCGCGTTCCGCCAGCATCCGAACTGGCAGGTCTGGAGTGCAACCTTTGTCGTCCCCTACCTTACGAGGAAGCTCACCATGCAAGTTCGAATTATCGACTTTTCCGAAACGCGCGTCGCCGCGCTCGAACACTGCGGCCCGACAGGGCTCGTGAACGAGAGCGTGCGCAAGTTCATCGACTGGCGCAAGCAAAGCGGCCAATCGCCGATCGAAACCAGCCGCACGTTCGGCATCCCGCGCGGCAACCCCGACACCACGCCGGCAGATGATTTTCGCTTCGATATTTGCGGCGAGATCAACGAGCCCGTTGCGCCGAACGCCTATGGTGTGCGCGAGCTCGTCATTCCGGGCGGACGCTGCGCGGTGGTCCGCCATATCGGCTCGACCGACCACGTGGGCGAAAGCATCTATCCGATTTACCGCGACTGGCTGCCTTCCAGCGGCGAAGAGCTGCGGGACCACCCGTTGTTCTTCCACTACCTGAGCGCCTGGCCGGAAACGCCTCACGACCAGTGGCAAACCGATATCTACCTCCCCCTCGTGTGAGCGGCAGGAAGCGCCGCCGCGAACCCGTGGCGGCGCATTCGATACCCATCAATGCAGGAGACACCCGTGGTCATATTGTTTGGGATGCTGCACATGCTCGTGGCGACGCTCGCGGTGATCGCCGTTGCCATTGCACTGGCCGCGATTGCCCCACGCCCGGCGCGCGAGGAGGACGAGGAAAAGGACGTGTTTGGCTTCGATGCCTTGCCCCGGACGCCGGAAGCCGATTTGCCGGCGCTGCGCCGATATACGGCCAGAGACGGCGAGCAGCTCGCCTGGCGGTTTTATGATTCGGCGGCGGAGCAGATACTGGTGTTCATCCACGGATCGTCCGCTCACGGACGTTCCTACCATCATCTGGCCGCCGCGATTGCCGCTGCCGGCGCGGCCAAGGTCGTGTTGCCGAACCTGCGTGGCCACTATCTGTCCGGCCGCCGCCGCGGAGATATCGATTACGTGGGCCAGCTCGAAGACGATATCGCGGATCTGATCGCCGAGTTGCGCAATCAGCATTTCGATGGACCGGTTGTGCTTGGGGGCCATTCGAGCGGCGGCGGGTTCGTGATCCGCTTTGCGGGCGGTGCCTACGCGAAGCTCGCCTCGCGTTTCCTGATGCTGAGCCCCGTGATTCCAACCTCCTCTACGCTCAGGGGCCGATCGGCGGGCGGCTGGGCGCAGGTCAGCCTCGCGCGCATCATTGGATTGAGCATCCTGAACGGGTTTGGCATGCGCGGCTTCAACGCGCTGCCGGTCATCGAATTCAACAAGCCCGTGCGATTCCGCGACGGCTCGGAAACGCTCGCCTATTCGCACCGGCTCAGCATCTCCTATCAACCGCGCACACGTTACGCCGCCGACGTGCGAAAGCTGGCGGACAAGGGCGCGGTGCTGATTGGCGAGCATGACGAGGCCGTCGACGCGCAACGGCTGCGGGCACTATTCGAGCGGGACTCGCCGACGACCACATTCACGGTGCTCCCCGACACGAATCACTTCGAGATCTTCACGCGTGCCGCCGTGCACGAAAGGCTCGCGCAATGGCTCATGCAGCCGCCCGCGCATGGCACTCGCCTTACGCCTGCGCCATCGCGAGCCGGATCGGCGCATGGCGCGACGGCAGACCTTCGAGATACGTCGCCAGCTTCCCCGCATACCAGTCGGCGAAGTTAGTCAGCATGAACTCCGAAGGCGCATAAGGCCCCGGCCGATACCCCTTCGAACTCACGCCGCGCTGGTTGTGCGCCACCAGCGTGGCGTCCTGATCGTTGGTCGCGCGCCAGACTTGCGTGAGCGTCTCGATGTCGTAATCCACGCCTTCGACGGCGTCTTCGTGCACGAGCCAGGTCGTCTTGAGCACCGTCTGCGTGGCCGAGAGCGGCAGCACGCGGAAGTGGATGATATGGTCCGAGAGAAAGTGATTCCAGTTGTTCGGAACCCTGAACATCCGCACGGAGCCGATATCGGGCTCGGTGAAATCGCCAAGCAGCTTCTTGCATGCGGGGCGTCCATCCGAGGTGAACGAGACCGCCCCGCGATGGAACGGCAGACGGATGCAGCGAAACTCCGTGCCGCCGTCCGCAGGCAGATGCGGCAAGCCCAGGCTGTCCCAGAGCGCTGTCTTTTCCTGCATCAATAGCTGGAAATCGCGGTTGGCGCGCGGGTCGTCGGGCAGCGCGAACTCGATCAGCGTGGCCAGCAGCTCGGGATGATTCCCCACGCAGTGATAGCACTCGCGGTTATTCTCGATCACGAGCTTCCAGTTCGCGTCCTCCACGAGGGTCTCCGAGTACGCGACCTTGGTGCGCTCGGGACGGTGCGGCGCGATATACGGCGTGACGGCCGCCTTGAAGCGCGTAATATCGGGTGGATTGTCGGCGATGCAGATATAGACCATGCCGCAGATCACTTCGACGTGGACCGGGTGCAATCCGTGCGCGTCGCGGTCGAAGCCGGCGGGCATCTGCCGTGCGCTCAGCAGGCTGCCGTCGAGTTCATAGACCCATTGGTGATAGGGGCAGACGAACCGCTTCGCATGCCCTTGCGGCTCGGTGCACAAAAGCGAGCCGCGATGCCGGCAGGTGTTGAAGAACGCATTGACGCCGCCATCCTTGTCGCGCAGCACCACCACCGAGGTCTTGCCGATATCGAGCGTGACGTAGTCGCCCGCGTGCGGAATCTCTGCCACGTTGCAGGCGAACAGCCATTCGTTCGAGAACACCGCGTCGATGTCGAGTTCGTGCAGCGCGGGCGCCGTATAGAAGTCCCCTGCGAGGCTATGGCCTGAGCGCCGCGCCTCGAGCAACGAACGGACATGGGCGAGATCAATCACGGAATGCTCCTCCTTTTCCTTTTCAATCGGATTCGATGTTGCGCTCCGTTGCAACCGTATTTGCAGCGGCGTTTGCAGCCCCGATTGCAGCCGTACTGCCTGCCGGGTCATCGGCGCCGCCGCCAATCCCGGCCTGCGCGAACGCTTCGGCGAGAAAATCGACGCACACCTTCACCTTGGCCGATTGCGCGAGGCGCTCCGGAAACACCGCCCACACATTGGCCGGTTGCGTCACGTCGGGCAGCACGCGCTGCAGCCGCCCTTCGTCGAGCAAGGGCTGCACGTCCCAGATCGAGCGCAGCACGATGCCGCGCCCCGCCAGCGCCCATTGCACCGCGGCCTCGCCGTGGTTCGTCGAGAGCGGCCCCGTCACCTTCACGCCAACGGTCTCGCCGCCAGTATCGAGACGCCAGACGCCGAACGGATGGTCGCGCTCCTTGATCGCGAGGCACGCATGCGACTCCAGATCCGCGATGCTTTGCGGCGCGCCGTGCGCCTCGATGTACGCGGGCGCGGCGCACAGCACCCGATAGTTGGTCGCGAGGCGCCTCGCGATCAGATGGCCCGCGATCTCGTCGCCGATGCGCACGTCGAGGTCGAAGCCCTCGCCCGCCACGTCGACCACGCGATCGAACAGATCGAGCCGCACGTTCAGTTGCGGATACTGGTCCTGCAAGTCCGCCAGCGCGGGCGCGACGAACTTGCGGCCGAAGCCGAAGCTGCTCGACACGCGCAGCGTGCCGCGCGGCATGCGCCGCGTGCTGGAGACGTCTTCGACGAGCTGGTCGACGTCGTCGAGGATTTTTTCGGCCCACGCGAACACGCGCTCACCCGCCGCCGTCATCGCCACGCGGCGCGTCGAGCGGTGCAGCAAACGCGTGCCAAGGCTCGCCTCGAGCACGCCCACGCGCTTGCTAACGTAGGCGGCCGACGCGGAAAGCGCCTCGGCTGCCGCGCTGAAGCTGGACTTGCGGGCGACCATGCAGAACACACGCAGGTCGTCGAGTTCGGGAGAGCCGGGAAGTTTCATGGCAGACATTCAGGCTAACGCGCAGGCAAATACGCAGGCGTGAGCGCAAAGCGGGGCGCGTTGGCCCCGCCCGCTTCACTGTGGCATCAGAACGAGTGGCGCATGCCGATGCGCACGTCAGCCTGCGTGGTCGTGGTGGATGGCGTAAAACTATAGCCGATCACCGCATCCACGCCTTGCGACGCCTTCAACCAGTCGCCGGAGATGTAGACATCCGTGCTCTTCGAGAGCAGATGATGCAGACCCGCCGAAAGCTGGTTCCAGTGGTGCCCGTCGAAGTGCGTGTACTGGTAGCCGCCGATGAGGCTCGTCGAAGGCGTAATCTGCCAGGTCGCGCCACCTTCGCCCACCTGCATGTGCTCGCTCTGCCCGAACGCCTTGATCTGCGTGTAGGTGAAGTCGCCCATCAGCGTGACATTGCCGATTGCGTAGCTCGCGCCCACGCCGAACGCACCCTGCTTGTCCACCGGGAACGCCGTGTTCGCGTAGAGGTCCGTGATCGCGCCCGTGGCCGGATCGACGCTCACGGTGGGCTTGCCGAAGAACGAGCTCACACCGATCTGCGCATACGGATCGAACGCGTAGATGCCCGAGGGGTTGTTCAGCTGCGTGTACGCCGTGCCCATCGAGAACGCGCCATGCTGATATTGCGCGCCCACGCTCCACGCGCTGCCCGTGTGGAAGTCGCCCGGCGTGTTGCTGAACGAATACATGCCGCCGAACTGGAAGCCGCCGTACGTGTTCGACATGAACTTCACGGCGTTCGGCAGATGGTCGCCGTTCATGCGGTCGAAGTCGCCCTGGTTGATCGCATAGCCGCTCGCCCATCCCGACACGTTGTACAGGTAGACCATCTCCTGCGTCATGTCGATCTGATTGCCGAACGTGAGCGTGCCCCAGTCGCCCTGCAGACCGACAAAGGCTGCACGGCCAAACAGCGAGCCGCCGTTCGAGATCTGCCCGTTGCCCAGATGGAAGCCGCTCTCCAGCTCGAAGATCGCCTTGTTGCCGCCGCCCAGGTCTTCGCTGCCCTTGACACCCCAGCGGTTCGCGTACGAGACGCTGTCGTCGAACTTCACCTGATGCGAGCCGCCCGCATTGGAGACGTAGGTGACGCCGGCGTCGATCACGCCGTAGAGCGTGACGCTGCTTTGCGCATGCGAGGCCATCGGCAGCGCGGCGAGCGCGAGCATCGCCGCCCGCAATGCTGTTAGGAGTACTGTGTTACGCAATGTGTGCGTCGATTTCATGATGTTTTAATAGTCAGCGGGATCAGTTCAGGCCACGGTCGGCTTCGCGCACGAGCTGGCGTTCCTTTTCGATGTCGAGCGAGCGGCAGGTCCACAGGTAGACCAGCGCGGCCACGGGCAGGCCCACGAGCATCGCGATGTCGGTGCCGCCCAGCGCGCGGGCGACCGGACCGGTGTACATGTCGGTCTTGAAGAACGGAATCATCGCGACGAAGCCCGCTGCGTACGCCGTCAGGCCGCGCCAGTTCCAGCGACCGTAAATGCCGCGCGGGTTGAAGATCTCGCGCACTGAGTAGTGCGAGTGACGCACGACGAAGAAGTCGATGAGGTTGATCGCGGTCCACGGCGTGAACAAGTAGCCCAGGATGCCGAGGAAGTCGCCGAACTTGCCCATGAAGTCATCCGAGGCCGAGAACGCGAGCGAGGTCGCGATCACCGCCACCACGACCAGGCTGACGATGCGCTTGGTGGCGTTCGACTTGAGCGGCTTGAACGAGTCGGTGATGCTGAGCAGCGTGAGCGACGCGCCGTAGAAGTTCAGTCCCGTGATAGCGAGCAGCCCCAGCAGCGAGAGCAGCAGCGTGACCGTGCCGAAGCCCGGAAAGATCATGTCGCCCGCGCGCTGGACCGCATCCGAGATCTCGATCTGCGAGTTCAGCGCCGCGGCCGCCGTGCCGACCAGCATCATCCAGATGCCACCAATGAGCGCGCCGAGGAAGGTCCACCAGAAGGTGGCGCGCACGCCGGTCTTGGGCGGCAGGTAGCGTGAGTAGTCCGAAACGTAGATGGACCACGAGAGCTGATAGGCGGCCGCCGAGAAGAGCTGCACGAGGAACGGCGTGGTCTTGAAGCCCGCGAGACTCAGCTGGCCGGCGGGGAACTGCACCTTCACGCACATGCCGATGCTGAAGATCGTGAGCGCGGCAAGCAGCGCGAACGCGAGCCAGCGCTGCGCCTTGTGGATCAGGTCATAGCCGAACACCGCCAGCGCGACCGACACCACCGTGAAGATGATGTAGCTCACATGCGGCTCGGTGCCGAGCAGGTGATGCGCGGTCTGCCCCGCCATGAGCTGGTTGAACGAGTTGTAGCCAATATAGGTGACGAGGGCGACCACCCACACGAGCAGCGCGCCCATATAGCCGAACTGCGGGCGCGACTGGATCATCTGCGGCAGCCCGAGCTGCGGCCCCTGGCTCGAATGGAACGCCATGAAGAAAGTGCCCAGCACATTGCCGAGCACGATGGCGATCGCGCTCCACAACAGGTTGCCCCCCATGCTGATGCCGATGGCGCCCGCCGCGATGGTCGCGAGGTTCGCGTCTCCCGTGAACCACACGGGCCACAGGTGCCAGGCCTTGCCCTTGCGCTCGGCAAGCGGCACGTAATCGATCGAACGCGATTCGATCCGCGATTTGCTGCGCGAGGGCTCGTTGGCCAGCGCGTCGGCGATTGCGTCTTGTGACATGTCTCCTCCAGTAGTGGGGTGGCTCGAGCGGGCCCGCGTGACGCGGCTCCGCCTCCCACGCCGATCCCGATACCAGAAGTTCCAGTGTCCTGACACGGCGCGGTTATCCTGCGGTTAACATCAAACTACTGGTTAACAATGGTACGCAGCCTGAACGGTTTCGTCTCACTATCGGATCCTCCTATTGACGTCCGCCGAGAAATCTATTTGCAATGCGTTAAGTCAATTCTTATTGATTTCAAACGGTAAGAATAGGCGTTTTGCATCAATGCGGCATCCTTTTGGTACCGCATCGAGGGATAACCCTGATCCACTGCAGTTGAGATTTCTCCTATAGTTTCGTTAACCCATAGTTTTGTTGTAACTGTCAGTTAACCACTTCCAGTGCGGCGGACCCCATGACCTATCTCCCGATCGAATTTCACAAGAAACCTGAACTGCCGAAGTTGCCGGCCGACTTCTGCTCCAACCCGGAACTCGCCTGGACCATCCCGGCGAGCTACTACACCTCCGAGGCTGTCTACAAGGCGGAAGAAAAGAAGATTTTCGAGAACGCGTGGATCTGCGTCGCGCACCGCAGCGAGCTGGCCGAGGCGAACGCGTACGTGACCCGCGAGGTGGTGGGCGAAAGCATCCTGCTCGTGCGCGGCAAGGACAAGGTGCTGCGCGCCTTCTATAACGTCTGCCCGCACCGCGGCCACCAGCTGCTCGAAGGCAGCGGCAAGGCCAAGAACGTCATCACCTGCCCGTACCACGCCTGGGCGTTCAAGCTCGACGGCGCGCTCGCGCACGCCAACAACTGCGACCACGTCGAATCGTTCGACAAGGAGAATTCGACGCTCGTGCCGGTGCGCGTGGAGGAATACGCGGGCTTCGTGTTCATCAACCTGAACCCGGACGCGGAAGGCGTGGAAGCGCAGCTGCCCGGCCTCGAAGCAAGCCTGCGCAAGGCCTGCCCGGTCATCGACGACCTCAAGCTGGCCGCGCGCTTCGTGACCGAGACGCCCGCCAACTGGAAGTCGATCGTCGACAACTACCTCGAGTGCTACCACTGCGGCCCGGCTCACCCCGGCTTCTCGGACTCCGTGAAGATCGACCAGTACACGCACACGCTGCATGGTAACTGGACGGTGCAGTTCGGCCACGCGCAGTCGTCGGAGCGCTCGTTCAAGCTCGACCCGTCCGTGAAGGACCCGAGCTTCAGCGGCTACTGGGCATGGCCGTGCACGATGTTCAACGTGCCGCCGGGCAGCGACTTCATGACGGTCATCTACGAATTCCCGATGAGCGCCGAAATCACGCTCCAGCACTACGACATCTACTTCCTGAACGACGAGCCGACCGAAGAGCAGCAAAAGCTGATCGAGTGGTATCGCACCGTGTTTCGCCCGGAAGACATTCGCCTCGTGGAAAGCGTGCAGAAGGGCCTGAAGTCGCGCGGCTATCGCGGCCAGGGCCGCATCATGGTCGACAAGCAGCGCAGCGGCATCAGCGAGCACGGCATTGCGCACTTCCACAACCTGCTCGCGCAGCAGTACCAGGACTGAAGCCGCGGCGCGGCGTTTGGCATCGGGCCGGAGTGGGCACTCACTCTGGTCGACCGCAACGCATGGAATCGGACTAAGCGTTAATGCGCCTGGTCCGATCGACCGCGAAGCATGGGGCCGGAGTGAGTACTAACCCACTCACTCTGGTCGACAGCTTTGCATGGGACCAGAGTAAGCGCTGAAGCGCTAACTCTGGTCGACAGGAGACACCCATGAATTCCCTGCAGAATCCCGGCCTGTTCCGCCAACAGGCTTACATCGACGGCCAGTGGCGCGACGCCAACGACGGCGCCACGCTCGACGTCCACAACCCCTCCACGGGCGAGCGCATCGCGAGTGTGCCGAACATGGGCGCGCCCGAAGCGCGCGCCGCCATCGAAGCCGCTAACCGCGCCTTCCCCGCCTGGCGCGCCACCACCGCCAAGGAGCGCGCGCGCCTGTTGCGCAACTGGTTCGAGCTCATCATGGCGAACCAGGACGCGCTGGCCGAGCTGATGACGCGCGAGCAAGGCAAGCCGCTCGCCGAAGCACGCGGCGAGATCGGCTACGCCGCCTCGTTCATCGAATGGTTCGGCGAGCAGGCCAAGCGCATCGACGGCGACGTGATCCCGAGCCCGAACCCCGACCAGCGCCTCGTCGTGACGAAGGAGCCGGTGGGCGTCGTCGCCGCCATCACGCCGTGGAACTTCCCGGCCGCGATGATCACCCGCAAGGCCGCACCGGCGCTGGCCGCCGGCTGCACCATCGTCATCAAGCCCGCCAACGAGACGCCGTTTTCCGCCTTCGCGCTCGCGGCGCTCGCCGAGCAGGCCGGCATTCCGGCCGGCGTGATCAACGTCGTCACGGGCAAGTCGCGCGAGATCGGCCTCGAAATGACGTCGAGCCCGCTCGTCAAGAAACTCACGTTCACAGGCTCGACCGAAGTGGGCCGCCTGTTGATGCGCCAGTGCTCGGACACGGTCAAGAAGGTCTCGCTGGAACTGGGCGGCAACGCGCCGTTCATCGTGTTCGACGACGCGGATCTGGACGCCGCCATCGAAGGCGCGCTGCTCTCGAAGTATCGCAACGCCGGCCAGACCTGCGTCTGCGCAAACCGCTTCTACGTGCACGACTCGGTCTATGACGAGTTCTGCCGCCGCTTCGCCGAACGCGTGGCCGCCTTCAAGGTGGACGACGGCTTCGCCGAGGGCGTGAACATCGGCCCGCTCATCACCGAAGCGGCGCGCGACAAGGTCGACGGGCTCGTGCGCGACGCGGTCCAGCAAGGCGCACGCGTAGTCACGGGCGGCGCGCCGCACGCACGCGGCGGCAACTTCTACGCGCCCACCGTGCTCGCCGACGCGAAGCCCGGCATGGCTGTCCTCTCCGAAGAGATCTTCGGGCCGGTCGCGCCCATCGTGCGCTTTTCGAGCGACGCCGAAGTCGTGCAGCTCGCGAACGATTCGATCTACGGTCTCGCGGCGTACTTCTACAGCCGCGACATCGGCCGCATCTGGCGCGTGGCCGAGCAGCTCGAGTACGGCATCGTCGGCATCAACACGGGCCTGATCTCGAACGAAGTCGCGCCGTTCGGCGGCGTGAAGCAGTCGGGCATCGGCCGCGAAGGCTCGAAGTACGGCATCGAAGACTTCCTGTCGATCAAGTACCTCTGCATGGCAGGCGTGGCGCGCTAACGCGCGCTGACGTTCGGGCGGGTGCGGTCCGCGCCGCATCCGCTCCTTTTTCCGGATTCAGAATCAACCGCCCGCAATACCCGTACGGGCAATAACGAAGCATCCCCAGGCGTGCGCCTGCCCGCAACGAAGCGGAAACGCGCGGCGGCCTGCGGTAAAGGAAGGCACCATGAACGCCCGCGAATCGATCACTGTCGACGTAGTCGCCGTCGAGCAACTCACTCCGCTCATCAAGCGCTTCACGCTCGCGCTGCCCGATGGCGCGCCGCTGCCCTCGTTCAACGGCGGCGCCCACGTGCTCGTCTCGATGCAGGAAGGCGATGCGTGGCACCACAACGCGTACTCGCTGTTGAGCTCGCCGCACGATACGCGCCAGTATCAGATTGCCGTGCGCCGCGAAGAGGCTTCGCGCGGCGGCTCGGCGTTCATGCACGAGCAGGTGGCGGCCGGCACGCGCCTCGCCATCGGCTCGCCCGCCAATCTGTTCGAGCTCGCGCCGGGCGCGAAGCGTCATGTGTTCATCGCTGGCGGCATCGGCATCACGCCGTTTCTCGCGCAGCTCGCCGAGCATCGCCCCGAGGATCTCGAGCTCGAGCTCCATTACGCGTACCGCAGCCCCGAGCACGGCGCGTTCGTCGATGAATTGAAGGCCGGCCCGCACGCGGCCAACGTGCATTGCTATGTGGATAGCGAAGGTCAGCGCCTCGACCTGCTCAAGCTCTTCAAGAACCTGCCCGCCGATGCGCACGTCTACGTGTGCGGCCCGCAGGGCCTGAACGACGCCGTCTACGCCAACGCGGCGCTGCTCGGCTGGCCGAAGGCGCAGCTGCACTCGGAGCAGTTCGCCGCTACCGATACGGCCGGCAAGGCCTTCACGGTCGTGCTCGCGAAGAGCGGCATCGAGCTCGAAGTGGGCGAGGACGAAACCATCCTCAAGGCCATCGAGCGCGCCGGCGTGACCGTGGAGTCGCTGTGCCGCGAAGGCGTGTGCGGCACCTGCGAGGTGGCGATCCTCGAAGGCGAGGCCGACCATCGCGACCAGTATCTCGACAACGACGAAAAGGCCGCGCAGAAGACCATCCTGCTGTGCGTATCGCGCTCGCGCACGCCGCGCCTCGTGATCGACCTGTAAATCGGGTGCCGCGCCACGGCCTCCTGCGACGCGAGGCCGCGAGCGCGCCCTGCGGAACGGCCCAAGCCCCGATCCGTTAAACTAGCGACTGATACGCGGCTCGATGAACGACGTTAGGGCCGCGCGCCCAGGAGATCACCGGCGCATCACCGGCGGCATCTGCCCTGCCCGTTCGGCGGCCTGGGGCGTATGCCGCCCTTTTCTTTTGGTCCGCTTGATCCTGCTTCACCCTGCTTGTTCCACTTGATCCGTTCGACCCGTTCGACCGCGCGATTCGTCATAGAGGGAAATGGATGTCCGAGGATACGTTCGCGTTCCGTCTCAAAGTGCTGCTCGAGCACAAGAAGCTGAGCCTGCAGCAAGTGGCCGACGTCGTCGGCATTTCGCGCCCCGCCGTGCACAAGTGGACACGCGGCGGCGAGATCGACTATTCGAACCTGCGCCGTCTCGCGGCGTTCCTCGACGTGAACTGGGTCTGGCTGCGCTACGGCGACGATGCCGTGAAGGACCTCGGCCTCGCGGGCACGACCGAGCTGCCCATGACCGACCTGCGCCGCCGCTACACGGCCGAGATCATGTCGAACGAAGCGCGCATGAAGCAGGCCCAGGAGTCCTCCGGCATCGTCACGTGGGAGTGGAATCTCGTGGCCGACGAGCTGATCTACTCGAGCAACTGCGCGCAAGTTTATGGCCGCGAGATCCACAGCAACGAAGAATTCTGGGAGATCCTGCACCCCGAAGATTCGATCTGGCTGAACGACGAGGCCCTCAAGGAGCTGGTCGCCAGCAAGGCGCCGCGCGTGTGGGACTTCCGCATCATTTTGCCGGACGGGCAGATCCGCTGGATCGAATCGCGCGTCGCCACGCTGCTCGACGACGCGGGGCGGCCCGTGCGCGTGGTGGGCACCACCATCGACATCAGCGCGCGCAAGCAAGCGGAGTTCGTGCTGCAGCGGAATCTGCAGCTGCTCAACGACGCCGCGCGCATCGCGGGCTTCGGCGCATGGCGCTGGCTGCGCGCGCAAGACGAGCTGATCGTGTCCGATGAATGGTGCCGTCTGTTCGGCGTCGATCCCGCAAAAGCGCCGCGCCATTACGTCGAGCTCTCGCAGCACATCCATCCCGATGACCGCGCGGCGCGCGAGGCGGCCGTGAACGATGCGCTCGCGCACCGTGCCGACTATCGCGTGCTGTATCGCGCCTCGCTGCCCGACGACACGTGGCGGCTCGTGGTGGAGCAGGGCCACGCGCGCGTGGCGCCGCATGGCGAGGACGTGTGGCTCACGGCGCTGTGCCGCGCGGCGCAGCCCGCCGACATGACGGCGAACGCAGCGGCGGCGGCGCAGCCGGCTGCAGAAAGCTAAGGGCTAGCGATCGGTCAGACGCCTTAATGCATGCCCGTCGCCAGCGCCCCTGAAGAGCGCCCTTGGCGGAGCGCCCTCGGCGACAATGCTCAACGCGCTCGTACAGGCTCGCGCCCCCGTACGCGAACCATTGCGTCAACCGCAGCCGCCAGGTCTGAATCGAGCTGGGGCCATCTGTCCACGACAACCACGGGCCCGCGGCGAGGCTTGTGGGACATTGCTCCGGACAAGCCGGCAGGCGGCGACGATGTGCCGCCATAGCGAAATACGCGCGCGCGGCCGGGCACGACCTCCTCGGCCACGTGAACGATCCCCGCTTCGAGCCAGAGGCGCAGGACCGCGCGCACGCTGCGGGCATCGGCCTTGACCCGCATCGCCAGTTCCGTGGCCGTGCCGCAAATCCCCTCTTGCATCACATCGATCAGGCGCGCAGCGACCTCCCCTTTCTCACGCATGTTGGTCTCCTTGTGAGTACCTGCCTCGAAGCCGGGAATGGCAGGCGTTCTCGATAGGTTCCCCGGCCGACGCGCGCGATCGTATTTTCGATCGGACACGCGTGGGGCAACGCTAACCGCAAAGAGCCATCAAGCGTCTCAAAAAGAAGCACTCCTTTAGCTTTGCGCAAGATATTAGGACACGCGCGCCGCGTCGCGGATCGAGGCACGGCTTTGGGTGAACGACAGCGTATGGGCGCTCGCACGGCCGCCTGCTTCTTTCACGCGACGTCGCGCAACGCGAGACGCACGTGGCCGTCGCGGCCATGCACCGTCGTGGCTTGCCACAAGGCGTCGAGGATAGACTGCTCGACGCAGTCCGCGCTCGCCTGGAACAGCGGGTCGAGATGCGCGTCGGCGAGAAGCGGCGGCAGGCGGAACAGCGGCGCATCGTGCGGCAACGTGTAAGCCGTGCTGAACGCCATGGCTATGTCGCCGCTGCCGTGGCCATAGCAGGACCCCGTGCGGGCGAGCCCCGCAGCGGCACGCATCGACACGCGGCGCAACTGCCGCGCATCCAGCGGCGCATCGAGCGCGATCAGCATGATGATCGATCCTTTCTCGGGCTCGGTGTGCTTGCCATCGCTCGCGTGACGCTCCGCCAGCCTGCGCCCAAGCGGCACGCCCGCGACGGTGAGCATGGGCAGGCGGCCGAAGTTCGCGAGCACGAGCACGCCCTCGCGGACTTCGATCACACGGCGGGACGGCAAGACGATACCGGTCCCGGCACGCGCGCCCGCCTGTGCGTCGGCGCCTGAATGCATCTGCACGATTTGGACTCGTGCATTTATAGCGCAGGGACCACTCCCCCTCGAGTTGCCCCGCAAGTGCTGCTTTATCGATAAATCGCCACGACGGGTGCGTCTCCCACGCGGGCATAGCCACGATACATGCCCTCGGTATTGAAGGGCAGCGTGACATTGCCGCGCGCATCGACCGCGATCAAACCGCCCCGTCCATCGATGCGCGGCAGCCGCTCCATCACGACGTTCGCCGCGGCGTCGGCGAGCGTCGCGCCGCCATAGCGCATCTGCGCAGCAACGTCGTAGGCCGCGACCATGCGCATGAACATCTCGCCCGAGCCGGTCGTGGAGACGGCGCAGGTAGCGTCGTCGGCGTAGCAGCCCGCGCCGATCAGCGGCGAGTCGCCCACGCGGCCCGGCTGCTTGTTGGTGACGCCGCCCGTCGAGGTGGCGGCAGCGAGATGCCCGTGAGCGTCGAGCGCGACCGCGCCCACCGTGCCGTGCTTGCGGTTCGGATCGATCGGCTCGTGCGGCAGGCCGCCATCGCCGGCTGCGGTCTGGTCCGCCGATTTGTCTGCCGCGCGGTCTGCCGCCTTGTCCAACGCTTTGTCCACCCCAGCCGCGAGCGTCGCGCCGTCATGGTCGAGCATCGCGCGCTGCGCACCGCGCGCGAGCAGCCACTGCCGGTGGCGCGCGTCGGTATGAAAATAGCCGAGCTCGACGAATTCGAGCCCCTGCGCTGCCGCGAACGCTTCCGCGCCCTCACCCGTGAACAGCACGTGCTCGCTGTGCTCGAGCACGCGGCGCGCGGCGAGCACGGGATTGCGCACGCGCTTCACGCAGCACACCGCGCCGGCTTCGAGCGTGCGGCCGTCCATGATCGATGCGTCCAGCTCATGCGTGCCCGCCGCCGTGAAGACCGAGCCGTGGCCCGCGTTGAAGAATGGGCAGTCCTCGAGCAGGCGCACCGCTTCGGTGACCGCGTCGAGCGCGCTGCCGCCATCGGCGAGAATCTGTTGCCCGGCCGCCAGAATGCCGCTCAGCGCGGCGAGGTATTGGGCTTCGGTTTCGGCGGCCATCGCGGTGCGCAGGATCGTGCCCGCTCCGCCGTGAATGGCAATGACTGGGCTGGCGTTCATGACTTGCTCCTGGAGCGCGAAGTTTCGCGGGGGGATGGGTTCGAAGGCGCCGCTGCCGGGAGGCTCGCGGCCGCCGACACGGCGGACTCGGGCGTCAGCCAGGGCAGCACCGACTCGGTGATGGTGGCCGCGGCCTCGACCGAATGTTTCGCGCGCAAGGCCACGGCGTCGCACAACGCCTCGATCACGGCCAGCACCGCAGCCTCCGAGTTCGCGGCGAGCCGGCGTTCCGCGCGCACCAGCAGCGTCAGGTCGGCAAAGCGCGCGAGCGGCGAATCGCTGCTGTCGGTGAGCGCGAGCACACGCACGCCCAGATGCGCGGCGCGGCGCGAGAGCTTGATGGTGTCGTCGACGTAACGGGGAAACGCGATGCCGATCAGGAGGTCGTCGCTGCCGGCGCCGAAGAGCCGGCGCGCGGCGTGCGTCGGGCCACCGATGGTGGACAGCGTCTGCACGTTGTCGAGGTAGGGCAGCAGCGCGAGCTCCATGAGTCCCGCCAGAAATGCGCTCGTGCCGGAGCCCACGATAAAGACACGCCGCGCCTTCATGATGGCGTCGACGGCGGCGGCCGCCGCGGCGCTGTCGATCGACTGGCGCGAAGCACGGAGGTTGACTTCGGCCTGCTCAAGCGAGGCGCCGAACAGCTCGGCGCCGCTCGTAGGCGACTCCTGCGCCGTGCGCAGCCGCTCGACCGGCGCGAGCGTGGCCTCGAAGCCGCGCACGAGCGCCTCGCGAAACGCGGGATAGCCGTCGAAGCCCAGCGCGCGCGCGAAGCGGTTGGCCGTGGCCACCGAGGCGCCCACGGCGTGCGCGAGCTCGTCGATGCGCATGGTCGCCGACTGGAACAGATTGGCGAGCACATACTCGGCCATGCGCCGATGGCCAGGCGTGAGGTCCGGCATCGCCGCGTTCAGGCGCGCGACGATTTCGGCATCAGGTGAATCGGACGTCAGCGGATGGGGTGACCGTGCGGCCATGGGGAACCTGGGCGTGTCAGCATAACGATGTAAATATAATTACACGCCAGCCCTCATCTGAAAATTCGTTTTCATCGAGACAAGGGTTTATCCCAGGTAAGCCATTCGTAAAAACGCCCGGGTTCCTCATCGGAACACCGGGCGTCTGGACATCTTCGCAACACCTTCAAAGCACTTTCACGAACGCGCGTCGGGCGCGCTCAGTTGGGGCTCACAGCGAGCTGCAGCGGCTCACAGCGCGGCGGCCACGGCCTTGCCCACGTCGGCCGTCTTCGCTGCACCGCCCATGTCCGGCGTGCGCGGGCCTTCCACGAGCACCTTCTCGATTGCCTGCATGATCGCGTCGTGGGCGGCCTTGAACTGCTCGTCGCCGTTGCCGAGGAAGTCGAGCATCATCGCGCCCGACCAGATCATCGCGATCGGGTTGGCGATTTCCTTGCCGAAGATGTCGGGCGCCGAGCCGTGTACCGGCTCGAACAGCGACGGGAACTTGCGCTCCGGGTTCAGGTTCGCCGATGCCGCGAGGCCGATCGTGCCCGTGCAGGCGGGGCCGAGGTCGGAAAGGATGTCGCCGAACAGGTTCGATGCCACCACCACGTCGAAGCGGTCCGGCTGCAGCACGAAGCGCGCGCAGAGGATGTCGATGTGCTGTTTGTCCCACTTCACGTCCGGGTAGGCTTCGCCCATCGCGGCCACGCGCTCGTCCCAGTAGGGCATGCTGATCGAGATGCCGTTGGACTTCGTGGCGGCCGTGAGCTTCTTGCGGCCGCGCTGGTTCGCGAGCTCGAACGCGTATTTCAGGATGCGGTCCACGCCTTGGCGCGTGAACACCGACTCCTGCAGCACGAATTCGCGGTCCGTGCCCTCGAACATCTTGCCGCCCACCGAGCTGTACTCGCCCTCGGTGTTCTCGCGCACCACGAAGAAGTCGATGTCGCCGGGCTTGCGGTTGGCGAGCGGGCACGGCACGCCGGGCAGCAGGCGCACGGGGCGCAGGTTCACGTACTGGTCGAATTCGCGGCGGAACTTGAGGAGCGAGCCCCACAGCGAGATGTGATCGGGCACCTTGTCGGGCCAGCCCACGGCGCCGAAGTAAATGGCGTCGAAGCCCTTGAGCGTAGCGAACCAGTCGTCGGGCATCATCTTGCCGTGCTCGAGATAGTAGTCGCAGCTCGCCCAGTCGAAGTGCGTGAATTCGATCTTCAGGCCGAACTTCGCGGCCGCCGCCTCCACCACGCGCACGCCCTCGGGCATCACTTCCAGGCCGATGCCGTCGCCGGGAATCGCCGCGATCTTGAAGGTCTTGCTCATGTCTCGTTCTCCGTTGCCTGGCACGCCTGGATTGGCGCGCTCTCCGTGACTGCAAGGATGCCTCAAAGGAGGCTGGAGATAAGCCCCCGACGTGTGGAGACATTGAACACGAAATGTGAATAATCGGGGGGCATGGCTGGGGCGGCCAGCTGCGCCCTTTCAAGCGAGGCTTGGCTGCTTGTCTGGCAGGACGGCTCTGAGTATTTAATCTGAAATCTTGTTTTCGCGGTGGTCCGCGAGCGTTGCCCCTGTGCGGGGCGGCACCTACTTTTCTTTGCAGCCGCAAAGAAAAGTAGGCAAAAGAAAGCGGCTCAAACCGCTAGTGTGACGCCGTCCCCCTCTGCCCTGTATATCGGAGCGGCTCCGGGGCATCCGTCACCCCGCACACTCCGCCTTAGTGACAAGGGGCTCATTCTTCCCGCCACGCGCTACGCACGGGCGGAAGGGGCTGCAAGGAAAACCGGGTGGGCTGCCTGACGAATACGCGGGAGTGCTGCCGCCTAATATGTTGAATTCCTACTAATGCGCAAAAGCGCCTCCATGTAAATCCACTGGAGTCCTACCGATTTTCGAGAGTGCTTCCATGAAAATACGCTGGAGCCCTACGAGTACGCGTACATCCCCATGGTTTTGGAAATGCCCTACGGCGCGCGCAGCGCCGCCGGATGGATGAACCCTTAGTCACTCCGGCGAGTAGCAAGTGGTGGCAGACGCCCCGGAGCCGCTCCGCTATAAGGCGAGTGGGGGACTGCGTCACACTGGCGGTTTGAGCGGCTTTCTTTTGCCTACTTTTCTTTGCCGCGGCAAAGAAAAGTAGGTGCCGCCCCGCACAGGGGCAACGCCTGCGGCCCGCCGCGAATACAAGTTAAGGCCAACGCGCCAAAAAACCCACACCAAACCAGCGTGCGACGAGCCGCACAGGCTCAAAGAACATTTTCGCAACGCCCAATCCGCAATGAGTTGACGCGCGCAAGGCGCGCCCCTTACCCTTGCGCCCTGATGGTTCCCGGCGACGGGATCAAAAGGGAACGCAGTGGGCGCACATGCGCCACGAGTCTGCGGCTGCCCCCGCAACTGTGAGCGGCGAGTCCATGCCGAACGTGCCACTGGGAAACCGGGAAGGCCGGCAAGGGGCGTCGACCCGCGAGCCAGGAGACCTGCCATCGACCGAGGTCCAAGCAGCCGCAAGGGGCGGGGTGTCCCGAAGCGCCAGCACCGCATGCATGCGGTCGCCCGTTGCATGGACAGCCCGACCTCAGGATCAGTCGCATGTCCACCACCATGATTGAAACGGTTCCCGCGCAGAGAACCCGCCGCCGCGTTGCCGGCACTTACCCGATTTCCGGCCCTGCCAACCAAGATGTCCGCCGGACCACGCTGCGCCCACTCGCGGCCGCCTGCGCCTTCGCTGCATGCGCATGGCACGGCGCGTACGCCGCCGACGGCGCGCCACCGGCGCCGCTATCGCCCGCCGAAGCTTCCAGCACTTCAGCCACTTCCGCCGACGACACCGGCACCACGCTGCCGAACATTCTCGTGGTGGGCGACACGCAACATCTGCCGCAATCGTTCGACCAGCGCTACGCGAGCACCCAGGTGCTCACACGCGAGGACCTCGACCGCCTCTCGCCCGCCGACCCGAGCATCACGCAGGCGCTCGCGACGCTGCCGGGCGTGACCGTCTCGCAGAGCGGCGGTCCGGGCTCGCTGACCTCGGTGAGCATTCGCGGCTCGGCGGGCAATCAGGTCGCGGTCTTCATCGACGGCATTCGCGTGGGCTCCGTCACGACCGGCGAGGCCGAGTGGGCCGATCTGCCAACGGAGGCGTTCGACCGCGTCGAGGTGATCTCGGGCCCGGCCGCCGCCTCGTTCGGCGCGGACGCCGTGGGCGGCGTCGTGCAACTTTTCACGCGTCACGCGTCGAACCTGCCGAATCAGACGACGGTTTCGTTCGGCGGCGGGTCCAACAAGACCTTCGACACGCAGTTGCGCACCTCCGGCACCGTGCCATCGACGGGACCGCTCGCGGCGCTTGGCGGCCTCACCTACTCGCTCGGGCTGCACGACTACAACACGGCAGGCATCGACGCGACACGCCCCTGGGCCTACGGCCACGAGGACGGCCGCAATCCGTATCACGCGCAGGACGTGAATGGGCGGCTCGGCTACGCGCGCGACAACTGGTCGATTTCCACGTTCGCGCTGTATCACCGCTCCGATCTTTCCTATGACAATGCGGGCGGCAACGACCGGCAAGCCGATTATCAATTGACGACCGGCGTCGCGTTCCACCTCGACATCACGCCGTTTACGCAATTCGACCAGTCCGTGGGTTACGCAACCGATCGGCAATTCATCTACTCGAACGATCCCACGATACCGACTGACGAATTCAACTCGACGCGTTTTTCCACCTCGACCTCGATCACGCATCAGGAGACCGGCCACACGCTGTTCGGGCTGCCGCTTTCGGGCGAAACCAAGCTCGCCTACGACTTCTCGCGCGAGCTGGCATTTCTGCCCGTCGATGTCCCGAGCGGCCTGCCCGCACGCAACGACTCCGCCGTCTCGCTGCACCAGTCCACCACCCTTGGCGACGTGACGCTGTTCCTCGCCGGGCGCCACGAGATCGTCCAGGGGCAGAGCGTCAATACCGGCAACGCCGCGCTCTCGTGGGCGATCACGCCGGTCTACACGGCGCGCGTTTCGTACGGCAACGCATTCCGCCTGCCGACGTTCAACGACCTCTATTACCCGGGCTACGCGAACCCCAATCTCCAGCCCGAGCGCAGCGACAGCGTCGAGGCGGCGCTCGACGCCAACACGTCGTTCGGCACCTTCACGGCGGCGATATACGACACCCGCGTGCACGACCTGATTACCTACGATTCGCAGACCTTTCTGCCGGTGAACGTCGGGCGGGCGCACATCCAGGGGATCGACCTCTCGTACAAGGGCACGCTCGGCAAGTCCACGCCCGTGAGTCTCGCGGTCGGCATTCTGAATCCGCAGGACGTGACCGACCAGACCTGGCTGAACCGCCGCCCGCGGCAGACCGTGAGCCTCAGCGTCGACCACACGTGGGACGAATTCAATCTCCATGCATTGAGCACCGGCGTCTCGCTGCTCTACGGCGGCTCGACCTATGACGATCAATTCAATACGCTCTATTTACCGTCGTATACAACGGTGAGCCTGCGAGCCTCGTATAAGGTGAATACGCACCTGATGCTGTCCGCCTCGCTATCGAATCTGTTCAACCGGCAATACATGACTGCCTACGGCTATAACACGCTGGGCCGGACGGCATTCGGGAAACTCACTTATACGTTCTGATGCCAGGCGGTGCGCCGCTCGCGCGGCGCACCGCCTGCACTCACGAAATCCACTCGGCGTGCAGTTTCTCGGTCTCGCCCAGATAGTCGAGCACCCAGCGCAGCACGGGTGGCGTTTTCTGGCCGTACCATGCAACGCAGCATGGGCTAGGCGTCTTGGGATGCGCGATCGCCTTCTCGATCAGGCGGCCGGACTCGACGAAGGGCCGCGCGAGATGCACGGGCATATAGCCGACGCCAAGCCCTTCCACGAAACAGTTGATGGCGCGCTGCCAGTCCGGCACCACGAGCCGCCGCTGGCCGGGCAGCAGCCAGGTGTCGCGGCGCGGAATTTCGCGCGAGGTATCTTCCAGACAAATCGCCGGAAACGTGGCGAGCACCTCATTGGTCAGCGGCGACTGGGCAGCGGCGAGCGGATGATTCGGACTCACGAGAAACGCCCACTCGATCGCCCCCATGTCGCGAAAGCAGAATTCCCCGCCAACGGGCACCGCCGTCGTCGCACCGATCGCAATATCGGCGCGCCCCGTGGCGAGCGCCTCCCACACGCCGTTGAACACCTCGATGCGCACGATCAGCTCCACGTTGTCGAAGTGCCGGTAAAAATCGGCCATCAACGCGTTGATGCGATGACTCGACACGATATTGTCTAACGCAATGGAAAGACTCGGCTGCCAGCCATTGGCCACGCGCAGCGTTTCGCGGCGAATTTCCTCTATTTTGTTCAGGACGCCCCGCGCTTCGTTCACGAAATGCTGCCCGGCTTCGGTGGGCACCACGTTGCGATGCAAGCGCCGGAATAGCACGACGCCCAGTTCCTCTTCAATGTTGCGCACCGCGTAACTCACGGCCGAGGGCACCCGGTGCAGCGTCCTGGCTGCGGCGGTAAAGCTGCCGGTTCGCGCGATCAGCTCGATGAGCTGGAGCGACTCGATAGACAGCACTTCACGTCTCCTTGCTGTGAATTCCTTTGAAGGCACGCGTGAAAATATACCGTTTCACGTTCGATCCGCGCAGATCGATACTGTTACGGGCAGTATTTGAACAACAACGCGGTTTTTAGAGCGGAGGAATTATGGCAAACAACGTAATTGGACTTGGCGCCATCGCGGCGCTCGGTGGCTGCGCGGTCGCCCTGCAAGGGCAATTCATGGGGCTCATGGCAAAGAGCATTGGCACGACCGGCGGCATTTTCGTGAATTACATCAGTGGCGCCGTGCTGGCGATCGTGCTGCTGGCCGCGGCTCAAGGCGGGAGCCTCAAGGCGTGGACCGAGGTGCCGTGGTATGCGCTTTCGGCAGGCGCACTCGGTCTCGTCATTGCAGGATCGATCGGTTATACCGCTTCGCGTCTCGGGCTCACGACGGCGTTTACCATCATCGTGGCCACGCAATTCGCCGTGTCGGTCATGCTCGATCACTTCGGCTGGCTTGGCGCCACCGCACGCCCGCTCGAAATGACGCGCGTCCTGGGCGTGGGCGCAATCATTACCGGTGTCTGGCTGACCTCGAAATGAGAGCAAGGCCGGCTGAAATAATCAGGCCCGCCATTGCAAAAATGTAAAGCGAGGATTCTTGAACGGCCGCGATGAAAAACGTCGGCGGCGAATGCTTTGCGGTGAAAACCGTAGCCGGCGTTGCGCCGCTCCTCGTGGGAATCAGCGCAACGCCGGCTGTGGCCAGGCGGCTTTATCGGGCCGCCGGATCAAACACGCTTCTATCAGGCTGCGGCCGGTGCCGGTGCAGCAGGAGCCGGCGCTGCGGCGGCACGTGCCTTGCGTGCAACCGTCTTGCGCGGCGCAGCGGCCTTCTTCGCGGGTACGCCTTTCTTGCGACCGCGCTTGGCCGCGACGGGCGTGGCGGCACGACCGGCCGTGGTCTTTTTCGCGGTGGCGGTTTTTGCGCCGGCCTTTTTCGCAGCCGCGGCCTTCTTCGCGCCGGCGGTTTTAGCCGATGCCGCCTTGGGCGCCGCGCCTGCCTCGATCAGGAATTTCGAACGGTCTTTGACGTCGCGAATCCAGGCCGGCGCACGGCCGCGCCCGGTCCAGGTTGCGCCGGTTTTCGGATCGGCGTATTTCGGCGCGACCGGATGCGCATTGGGATGCAGCGCTTTTGCTGCGCCATTTGCAGCCTTGGCGCCCGGCTTCCGGCCACGCCTTTTCCCGACGAAGCTCTCGATATCGGCAAGGTTCAAACCGTGCTTGTGCATCAGATCGCGAATTTTTGCGAGCCCGATGGACGATTGCTTTTCGGCAATCGCTTCCGCCTGTTTCTGCAGCTTTGCGATCTTTTGCGTGATCGCGTCCAACGTAACCATACTCTTTCTCCCTGTCAGGAATTCACCCCCAAGCAACCGTTTAAACTTCGTTTGCATGTCGAAGTTTGGCTTGGCCCATTTAGGCAATGCCGTCATGGCACATACAATTATGTACGCAAAACGGCAATACATGCAAATTGGCTGCTATTAGCGTGCGCATTCGCAGATCAATCGCGACGATTTCGAAGCCGAATTCTTCCGAATCCTTTCATTCGATGACACGAGTCGAGGCGATTGCCGGAACCCGATCCGCACGCGGCACATTTGAGATTCACGATACGGGCTTTGAAAAAGCCGCGCTTGCCGCGAGACAATCCAGGTCCACCGAATGACATGCGGTGCTTTTAGCCAATTGCAAGAGCAAACGATTAGCTTTCGTGCGTGCGAAAGATTACACGTCATTTCGAGAACGACGCGCGACCTCGGCAATTGCAAAGGCGCAGTCGTCCCGATCTAACCATTGCACGTTGGCATCACGATCGAGAAGCACGAGGTCAAACCATCGTTTGCGCCGCGCCCGGCGCAAATACGTCAGATCATCTAGAATGCGCAACCTGGCAGTCCGGCATCGTGCGCGCTATCCGTGTTTCGATTCCGACGCATTCCCGCGATACTGCCGCCGGTTTGCTCGACATGCGGCTCACCGTGCGGGTCCTTTCCGAACCTTGCACGCCATGCGTGCGGTCAGGGCCCGGCTTTAAAGACCGGCTTGCCCCTTTCCGAACCCGAACGGCCTCACTTGCGCGTACCCGCTAGGCGGTGCTGCACGATCCACGCCGTGCAATGTGCATCGCCAGGGCGTGGCGGATAACGAATGCGCGCGAGTTGTTACCGATAACATCCAGCACGCCGCGCAATTCGCGGCCCAGTTTTCTGAACGATAGACATGAGTGCACCCGTCGAATCTCCCATTCGCCCCGCTAGCCGCGCACACGACGCAGCTTCGCGCGACGCCGCCGTCGCCGCGCCCCTCGTCGAGCCGCCGCACGGACTCGCGCTTGCCGAGTTGTCCCTCGCGCTCGGCGGCTTCGCCATCGGCACGGCGGAATTCGCGGCCATGGGCATCCTGCCGGAGATGGCCGGCGACCTCCACGTCTCGATTCCGCAAGCGGGACACATGATCAGCGCCTATGCGGCCGGCGTTGTCGTCGGCGCGCCGCTCATCACGGTTGCGCTCGCGAGAATGCCCAGGCGCGCGCTGCTGATCGTCCTGATGCTGCTCTACGCCATCGGCAATGGCGCGACGGCGATCTTCCACAGCTATACGTTCGCGCTCGCGAGCCGCTTCATCGCAGGGCTGCCGCATGGCGCCTATTTCGGGCTTGCGGCGCTCGCCGCGGCGGCGCTCGTGCCGCCGCACAAACGCGGCGCCGCCATCGGCAAGGTGATGCTGGGCTTGAGCGTTGCCAACGTCATCGGCGTGCCGGCGGCCACGTGGCTCGGCCAGGCGCTGGGCTGGCAAGCCTGCTTTGCGGCGGTCGCCGTCATTGCGCTGATCACGGCGGGCATGATCGCCTGGTCGGTGCCGCGCCTGCCGATGTCGGGCAAGGCGAGTCCACTCACCGAGCTCGGCGCGCTCGGCCGCCCTCAGGTGCTGTTGACGCTGCTTGCTTCGGCGGTCGGCTTTGGCGGGATCTTTTCCGTCTACAGCTATGTGGCCTCCACGCTCACTCATGTGACGCAGATCGCCAGCTATCACGTGCCCTGGGCATTGGCGCTGATCGGGCTCGGGATGATTGCCGGCAACACCGCCTGCGGATGGCTCGCGGACCGCTGGCTCAAGCGGACCATGCTCGGCATGTACGCATTCACGGCGGCGGTATTGCTCGTGTTCGTGGTGGCCGCGCCGCACCTCTGGGCGATGCTGGCGATTCTCTTTTGCGTGGGGGCGGGGTCGGCCTGCACGCCGGCGTTCCAGTCGCGCCTGATGGACGTGGCGGGCGATGCGCAGTCGCTGGCGGCGGCGCTCAATCACAGCGCGTTCAATGTCGCCAACGCGGTGGGCGCCTGGTTGGGCGGGCTCGTGATCGCCGCCGGATTCGGATGGGTCGCTACGGGCTGGGTGGGCGCGATTCTCGCCGCGCTAGGGATAGGCGTGCTGCTGATTTCGTTCGGCCTCGAGCGCAGGGCGGCATAGACCGCCGTATCGCGCACGCAACGACCGGCGCCGGCTATGAAAGCCGGCGCCGGTCGCAGCGAAGCAAAGCGAGGGCCCGTTGAGTCTCATGACAGGCCCTCGCTGCCGCACATTACTGCATGTGCTGACCGCCGTTGATGGGGATGTTCGCGCCCGTGACGAAGCTGGCTTCGTCCGAGCACAGGAACAGCACGAGCGCGGCGACTTCTTCCGGATTGCCGAGGCGGCCCATCGGGATCTGCGGGATGATCTTCGTATCGAGAATCTCCTGCGGAATGGCGGTGACCATCTTCGTCGCGAGATAGCCCGGCGAAATCGTGTTCACCGTCACACCCTTACGGGCGACTTCCAGTGCGAGCGATTTCGTGAAGCCGTGCATGCCGGCCTTCGCCGCCGCATAGTTCGTCTGGCCCACGGCGCCCTTGGAGCCGTTCACCGACGAAATATTGATGATGCGGCCCCAGCCGAGCTCGACCATGCTGTCGCACAGCGGCTTCGCGATGTTGAAGATGGAGTCCAGGTTCGTGCGCAGGACCGCATCCCAATTGACCTTGTCCATCTTCTTGAAGGTCATGTCGCGCGTGATGCCGGCATTGTTGATCAGAATGTCGACAGGGCCGATTTCATTCTTGATCTTCTGCGAGCCGCGCTGGCACGAATCGTAGTCGGCGACGTCGATGGAATATGCGTGGAAATCGCGGCCCGTCTCCTTCATTCTGGCCAGCCAGTCCTTTGCGCCTGCGTTGTCCGGCGAGTGCGTGACGACGACCTTATAGCCTGCGTCGTACAGCCGTACGCTGATTGCCTCACCGAGACCGCCCATACCACCCGTTACCAATGCAATACGCTTAGTCATGCTATCTATCCGCGAGATAAAATTTCAGTGAATCGAGTGGCACGCCCTGATTGGAGCACCACCTCTTGCGTCGCCCGGCATCCTCGCACGCGAGGCGAAGTCTGCTCGGGCAAGATCGCGCGGCTTTTAGTGTCCGTCTTATCTTGCGCGAAACTTGTTCGGCCCGCCCGCTAATGCACGTTTCGTGCCTCGCGGGCGAACCTTATTACCTTAGTACTGCCTGGTCAGCCTTGCCGGGCTGCATTCAGGCGCGCTCGAGCGCGAGCGCCACGCCCATGCCGCCGCCGATGCACAGCGAAGCCAGGCCGCGCTTCGCGTCGCGGCGGTGCATTTCGTGCAGCAGCGTCACCAGAATGCGGCAACCCGATGCACCAATCGGGTGACCGATTGCAATCGCGCCGCCGTTCACGTTGATCTTCGACGTGTCCCAGCCCATCTGCTTGTTCACGGCCAGCGCCTGCGCCGCGAACGCCTCGTTGATCTCCATGAGATCGAGGTCGCTCGTCGACCAGCCTGCACGCTCGAGGCAGCGCTTCGAGGCCGGCACCGGACCCATGCCCATCACCTTCGGATCCACGCCGCCGGTTGCGTAGGCCTTGATGCGCGCGAGCGGCGTGAGGCCCAGCGCCTCGGCCTTCTTGCCCGACATCACCACCACCGCCGCCGCGCCGTCGTTCAGGCCCGAGGCATTGGCCGCCGTCACCGTGCCTTCTTTCGAGAAAGCAGGTTTCAGGCCAGCAAGCGATTCAGCGGTCACACCGTGACGCACGAACTCGTCGGTGTTGAAGAGGAGCGGCTCGCCCTTGCGCTGCGGAATCTCCACCGGCACGATTTCCGCGTCGAAGCGGCCCGCCTTCTGCGCGGCTTCCGCCTTGTTCTGCGAGAGCGCCGCGAACGCGTCCTGCTCTTCGCGCGTGATGCCGTATTCCTTCGCCACGTTCTCCGCGGTCACGCCCATGTGGTACTGGTTATAGACGTCCCACAGGCCGTCGACGATCATGCTGTCGATGAGCTTCGCATCGCCCATGCGGAAGCCGTCGCGCGAGCCCGGCAGCACATGCGGCGCCGCGCTCATGTTCTCCTGGCCGCCGGCCACGACGATCTCCGAATCGCCCGCAAGGATCGCGTTGGCCGCGAGCATCACGGCCTTCAGGCCCGAGCCGCAGACCTTGTTGATCGTCATCGCGGGCACGGCCGTGGGCAGCCCCGCCTTGATCGACGCCTGGCGCGCAACGTTCTGGCCCGAACCCGCGGTCAGCACCTGACCCATGATCACGTCGCTCACCAGCTCGGGCTTCACGCCCGCGCGCTCCAGCGCGGCCTTGATGACCAGCGCGCCCAGATCGGGCGCCGCAATCTTCGCAAGCGTTCCGCCGAATTTGCCGACCGCGGTACGTGCGGCCGAAACGATCACAATGTCAGTCAATTTCCACTCCTGCGTTAAAAGTACTCACGATGCCCGCGCGGTGAAACGCGACGGGAACCGCAGCGGCGCCACAGCAACTTCGCAATGAGCGTAGCTGCGTCCTGTCACACGAAGATGACAAATCAGAGAATGCGCGCAAATATTTTTTGCGCGACGAATAGGTATGAATTGAAAGCGAGGAATGGGGCGGGCGGCGCGCTGCAAGCGCGATGCGTCGGGATCCGTCGATATCCGATTGGCAGCCGCCCCGCGCCCTGAAGCGTGAGCGCCGTAGCGATCAGTTCGCAGCGTGCCCCGTTTGCGCGGCACGCTGCGTTGCGGCGGCAACCGTATCGAGCCGGCCCTGCGCAGCCTGGATGGCTTGACGCGTCAACGTGCGCACGGAATCGGCGGCGTTGCCGTAAGCCGCAAACGTCGTGTTCATTGCAGCGACAAACGGCTCCGAGCCCGCCGGCGCGCTTTGCGAGAAGCGCTCTGCCAATGCCTTGACGCACTGCTCTTGCCGCTCGGTTTGCGCCTGCGCCACTTCGGTCCATTCGGAATGGGCATGGGCCGCGATATCGAAGAGCTTGCGGCCATACGACATGGCCTTCGAAGCAGCCTGCTGCGATGCGTTCAACTGCTGCGTGAAAAGTTCCACCGGATTGCTGATTTGAAGCGTGCTCTTCAGCGCGGCTTCGTTGTCGGCGATGGCCGCGCGGGCCGTCTGAAGATTGAGCGCAATCGTGGCTTCGAAGCTCTCGAATGCTGGCTTGGCCAGGGCAAAAAACACCGCGACGCCCGATTCATAGTGGGCGCGGAGACGATCGGGGGCAGAAAATGTCACGGGCTCGGTCATCGGCTATGCCTCATGGTTAGTGATGCGAAACAGATTGAATTGAGGGCCGCCACCCAACACGGCCCTAAAACACGACGATCAGCAATGTTCGAAATGCGGACATTGCCGTGGCGATGAAATTAGAGAGTTGATTCTAAGCGGAGAATTTAACAATTTTGTGGAAGAAGGGTTAGGTACAAACCCTGGGATCCATGTCCACCGGATCATTTCTTGCGTTTGCAAGCTCAATCATTAGACGTGGCCAGCCATACAACAAGAAGCGTGCGCTCATCGCACACCGGCGCAACGCCCGCCGCACGGGGCTCCGCCGCCTGGAAGCCGTGAATTGGCAAGATGCGAGACTGCATCTGATTCGACCCCGACGCAATGCCGCTGGCAGAATAGCGTGCGGGTATAAGCATATTCCGTACTGATATATGTATTTTAAATAGAGTTCGTACAAAATCGGTACGGCGCATTGACTTCGAAAATATGAATATTAATGTTTCCCGAGCGATCGCCAGCCGGATAAACTGAAATCGCTATTTGAGGTTCCGCGCGCGCACCTCCAGCAACGCCCCTGCGCTGCCGATATACAAAGACAAAGCGGGCGCGTCGCGCGCGCGGATCGTTCCAGCCCAAGGCGCGTGGCGATCTGAAGCGCCTGCCCATTCAGTGACACTACCCGGATCGCCAGGCTCATTCGAATCGTGAAAACTGAATTCCCGCACGAACGCCCAACCGACGACCCGGCATCGCCGGGCTGTCTGCGCGACCGCTTCAGCACCGCGCATGAGGCGCCGCATCTGCAACTGCCCGCGTGGCGCCAGCGTCTCGGGCACTATCTCGACGTGCCGATCTCGCGGGCCGATCAGGCGCGCGGCTTTCACGGCACCATCGACGCCTGGCGCGGTGCCGATCTTGCGTTCGTGGATAGCCGCACCGATCCGGTATCGCAATCACGCTCCGCTGCCCGCATTTCCACCGACGCCATGCGCCAGTATGTTTTCCATGTGCTCGTCGAAGGCACGATCGAAACGCGCACGGGCACGCATCCGAAGCGCGTCGCCACGCAGTCGGAGCCCGGCATTCTCGCGCTGGACATGGGGCAGCCCATGCAGATGACGCGCACCGGCTGCCGCGTGCTGGCGTTCTTCCTGCCCCGCACGCTGCTCGCTTCCGTTCTGCCCGAGCCCGAATCGATTCATGGCAGCGTGATCGAATATCGCTCGCCCATCGCGCGTCTGATTCCCGCGCAGCTCGCGGACCTCGCACGCAGCATCCAGCACATGAGCGCGAGCGAATCGTGGGAGGCGATGCGCGCGTGCGCGCTCTTGATTGGCGCGGCGTTCGGCAAGGAGGCGGGGCTCACCGGCAACGCGCGCGCGGCGGTGCGGGCGGCGGCGTTTGCTCATGTGCGGCGTTATATCGACGAGAATCTGCACGAATCGGACCTGTCGCCCGAAAGCGTGTTGCGCGTATCGCAGCTATCGCGGCCCACGCTCTACCGCCTGTTCGAACACGAAGGCGGCCTCGCGGCCTATATCCGCAATCGCCGGCTCAGCCAGGCGGCCGAGGAGCTGCGCCGCTACCCTCACAAGGCCGTGGTCGAAATCGCCTATGGATTGGGCTTTAACAGCGCGTCGGATTTCAATCGCGCATTCCGGCGCGCCTATGAGATGTCGCCGCTCGATTTCCGGCAATTCAGCCTGTGAGGCGGCGACGCATCACCGCCGCGGCGGGCAGGACGTACCCTGCCGCCGCCCCCGAATGCCTCAAGGACTGCCAAGCAGATGGCCGTTCACCACCGTGCCATAAAGCGAGTTCGGCGTGTCGTGATACTTCGCGCGCGTCTGCGCGACCGAGCCCGTGAAGCGCGGGTCCTGCGGCCGCTCGTGGCTGTCCATGAACGTCGCGACATCCCACGCCTCCTGATCCGTCAACGTGCCGCCAAGACCCAGCGGCATATTCGCCTTGATGAAGCCGGCGGCGTTCTGGACCTCGTGCATGCCCGCGCCCCAGTTGAACGAACGCGCGCCCCATAGCGGCGGGAACACGGTCTGGCCATTGCTGTTCTTGCCCTGGCCGTCCGCGCCATGACACAACGCGCAATGCTGTGCATAAACCGCGGCGCCGCGTGCGTAATCCGCTTTCTGCGCGGGCGCAGGCAGCTTCGGATAGCCGCGGCCAGGCACTTTGCCGCCCACGGGCGCACCCGTGGCCAGCCAGTACGAGTAGCTTTCCAGCGCGACCAGCACCGGATCGCCGAGCGGCGGCGCCTTGCCGTTCATGCTGTAGTTGAAGCAGCCCTGCAACCGTTCCGCGAACGTGTTCACGTGCCCGTTCTTGCTGCGATAAGCGGGATACGAAACAAAGGCGGCCCACAGTGGGCCCGAATCGGCCTTGCGTCCCGCATCGATATGGCAATTCGCGCAGGTGAGCGAATTGCCCACGAATTTCCCTGCGTACTGGCCGGTGTGCCGGAAGATCTGCTCGCCGAGCTTCACCGATTTGCCGAAGTCGCCGTCCGGCATGGCGCTTTCCGGCGGCGGCTGGAATGACGCGGCGTGCTCGCTCGTAGCCGCCTGGGGTTGCGATGCGGCGGTCGCACCATTCGCTTCGGCCTGCGGCTGTTGCGCGTAATACAGCGCTATAGCGTGAATATCGGCGTCGTTCAGCTTGCTCGCAACGGCCGGCATCAGCGCTAGCGGGCCGGGCGGCCGCTTGCCGTTCTTCCATGCATTGAGCTGCGCCTCGATATAGGCCGCGGGTTGACCGGCCAGCGGCGGGAATGCGGTGCCGAGACCCGCGCCGCCCGGCCCATGACACTGCACGCAGGCGGGCAGGTCCTGCTGCCAGCGGCCGCGCGTGGCCAGCCAGGCGCCGCTATCGGAGGGCACGGCGTCGGAGGGATCTTGCGTGCGAATGCCCGGCGGCGCGCTCAGGCTGCTGAAATACTGCGCCACGGCAGTGCGCTCATTGGCCGACATATTCTTCGCGAGCGGCTGCATCACGCTATTTTCGCGGCTGCCGTCGGCGAACGCGGCGAGTTGCGCTTCGAAGTACCCCGCGCCCAGGCCGGCGAGCCGCGGGAAGCCCGCCGCGGCGTTGCCCTCGCCGTTCGCACCATGACAGCTGATGCATGCCGGAACGCCGTTGGCGCTGCCTTGCGTGGCGATCGTCCGGCCCAGCGGCGCGGACTGTGTTTGCTGCGCGTACGCGCCCGGTGCGGCCAGCGCCGCCAGCGCAATCGTCATCGCCAGCGCGGCTGCGCACCGTGTCGCTCGCGCGAATCTTGTGAATTGCATTGCGTCTCCCGATGGTTTTTCGCGTGACTCTTTCTCGTGTCCCGGCGCTATTTTCGCTCAACCTGCGCAATCGGCCCGGCGAACACGCCTCGCGCGACTCGAAGACACCCACCCGTGCTCGTCGACAGGCTCGTTTGCAAACGGTAGAGCTACGCGAGCCCGCATCCGTTGCGTGCGCATCCGTATGAGCGCCATGCGCATAATGCGAGTTGCGTGTAATAAAATGTAATTGAAAGTCATTATTCATCGCTTCGACGCAAAAAGTCTTCAAATTCCCACTTCATTTCGCGCGATTTCCCCCCACAAGCAAATGAGGTGAACGATGAAAACGGCACGGAGGTGGTCGGCGGGTCTGGTGGCGCTCAGCGCAATCGCACTCGCCATGGGTAGTGCAATCGCATCCGCACAGGAGAGCAAGGCAAGGGGCGTTCAGCACGTCTTGCTCATCAGCTTCGACGGCTTGCACGAACAGGACGTCGCGCGCTGCATCGGCGGCAATAGCTGCCCGAATCTCGCGCTGCTCGCCAAGTCGGGCGTCACGTATACGAACGCTTATACGCCTGGGCTTTCCGACTCGTTTCCGGGTCTCGCTGCGCTCGTGACGGGCGGCTCGCCCAAGACTGCGGGCCTTTTCTATGACGTCTCGTACGATCGCACGCTTTACGCGCCCAACGACACCGGTTGCGTGGGCAAGCAGGGCTGGAACGTCGTGTTCGACGAGACGACCGGCATCGACGCGGAAAACGGCGGCGCGCTCGTGCACCTCGACGGCGGCGGCGCATTCAATCCGCAGGCCATTCCGCGCGCGCGCCAGGGCGCAAAATGCGTGCCCGTGTTTCCGCACGATTACGTGAAGACGAACACGGTCTTCGAAGCCGTGAAGCAGAACCTGCCCGGCTCGTACACCGCCTGGGCCGACAAGCACGCATGGGGCTACGACTGGCTGAACGGCCCGTCGGGCCGCGGCGTGGACGATCTCGCGCGCACCGAGATCAATTCGATCGATCCGACCACGCAGACGAACTACCTCGACACCTACACGCACACCGAGAAGTTCGACGACTACCACGTGCAGGCGCTCATCAACGAGATCGGCGGCAAGGACTCCACGGGCACGCGCGACGAGCCGGTGCCCACGGTGTTCGGCACCAACTTCCAGACGCTGAGCGTGGCGCAAAAGGCCATCGTGACCTCGGGCGGCGGCTATCTCGACGCCGACTTCACACCGGGCACGCAGGTGAGCGGCGCGGTTACGTATCTCGACACCGCGCTCGGCCGCATCATTGCGGCGCTCAAGCAGCAGGATTTGTTTAAGTCGACGCTCATCATCGTCACCGCCAAGCACGGCCAGTCGCCCACCGATCACACGAAGCTCGTGAAGAACGGCGATACGCTCACCAAGCTGCTGGAAACGAGCAACTATCTCGATCCCAACGGCAACTTCGGCCAGAACAACACGAAGAGCGGCAACCTGAATGACGGCACGGGTCTGGTCGACACGGGCTTCGTGCAGACCGACGACGTGGGCCTTATCTGGTTGCGCGATCAATCGCAGCGCGCCGCCGCGGTCGCCACGCTCAAGCGCAACCTCTCGTGCAACGCGCCCGGCATCTGCGCGGACGGCCCGCGTGCGTACATCCTGAGCGGTCCCGAGCTGGTCGCGCGCTTCGGCGATCCGGCGCAAGGCCGCACGCCCGACATCATCGTGCAGCCGAACCCGGGCGTGATCTACACGTCGAGCAAGACGAAGGATGAAGAGCATGGCGGCAACGCGCCCGACGACAGCCACCTCGGCCTCGTCGTCTGGTATGCCGGCGTTCCTGACGGTGGCCGCGAGGTGCGAGAGCGCGTTCAGACCAAGCAGGTCGCGCCCACCATCCTGCGCGCGCTCAATCTCGATCCGAACCTGCTGCATGCGGTTGCGGTGGAAGGCACGCAGGTGCTGCCTGGACTCGGCCTGAAGTCCGACGAGTAACCCACGCGGCAACCGGGGCCGGCGCTTGACGCGAAGCGCCGGCCTTTCCATTTGGTCACGCATTACGCGCGTCGAATCACACCCAACCGCGCCTCGACCCGCACGGTCTCGCCGACGAGTGGCGTTACAATTTCGGCAGACACACCAGGCCTGCGGGTACGCACAGTGACCGAGCTTCAACCCGGCTTCGAGCCGGGCTTCATTCTGACGCGACATTGGCGCGACACGCCTCACCATACCGAAGTTGAATTCTGGCTGGCGACGCCCGATGGCCCGAGGCAACTGCGCCTGCGCGCGCAAACGTCGGTCGCTTTCGTGCCGGCCGCGCACCGCGAGACGGCGCTCGGCGCGCTCGAGAGCAGCAAGGGCGCCGAGCTTCGGCCCCTCGACCTCAAGGACTTCAGCCAGCGACCCGTGCTGGGCCTCTATGCGCCGCAATACCGACAGCTCACCGGCACGGCGAAGCGCCTGACGAAGGCGGGCGTGGACGTCTACGAAGCCGATATCCAGCCGCCCGAGCGCTACATGATGGAGCGCTTCATCACGGCGCCCGTGCTGTTTCGCGGCAGGCCGGACGCGAGCGGCCTGCTGCTGGACGCGGAGCTCAGGCCCGCCGCCGACTATCGCCCGACGCTCAGGCTCGTCTCGCTGGACATCGAAACGAGCGCGCAGGGCGAGCTCTATTCGATCGCGCTCGAAGGCTGCGGCCAACGCCAGGTCTTCATGCTCGCCCCCGAAAACGGCGACGCGAGCGGACTCGATTTCGACTTCGAGTACTGCGAGAGCCGCGCGCAGATGCTCACGCGCCTGAACGAATGGATGGCGCAGCACGACCCCGACGCCATCATTGGCTGGAACCTCGTGCAGTTCGATTTGCGCGTGCTGCACGCGCATTCGCAGCAAACTGGCGTGCCGCTGCGCCTCGGACGCGGCGGCGCCGTGATGGACTGGCGCGAGCATAGCGTCAACCAGAACCACTTTTTCGCGGGCGCGGCGGGGCGGCTCATCATCGACGGCATCGAGGCGCTGCGCTCGGCCACCTGGAGCTTTGCGTCGTTCAGCCTCGAATCGGTCGCGCAGGCGCTGCTGGGCGCCGGCAAGGCCATCGACAATCCGTATCAGCGCATGGACGAGATCCAGCGCCGCTTTGACGAAGACAAGCCCGCGCTGGCCCGCTACAACATCAAGGACTGCGAACTGGTCACGCGCATCTTCGAGAAAACCGAGCTGATCGCGTTCCTGCTCGAACGCGCCTCGGTCACGGGATTGCCCGCGGACCGCAACGGCGGCTCGGTCGCGGCGTTCACGCATCTCTATCTGCCGCGCATGCACCGGCTCGGCTACGTGGCGCCGAATCTCGGCGACGTGGTGGGCGAAAACAGTCCGGGTGGCTTCGTGATGGACTCGCGGCCGGGCCTCTACGACTCGGTGCTCGTGCTCGACTACAAGAGCCTCTATCCCTCGATCATCCGCACGTTTCTGATTGATCCTGTGGGGCTGATCGAAGGCCTGCGCGAGCCCGATGACGAGCACTCCGTGCCTGGCTTTCTGGGCGCGCGCTTTTCGCGTGGGATGCACTGCCTGCCGGAGATCGTGCGCCAGGTCTGGGAGGGCCGCGAAAATGCGAAGCGCCAGAAGAATGCGCCGCTTTCGCAGGCGCTGAAGATCATCATGAACGCGTTCTATGGCGTGCTTGGCTCGATGGGCTGCCGGTTCTTCGATCCGCGCCTTGCTTCGTCGATCACGATGCGCGGCCACGAGATCATGCGCAAGACGCGCGAGCTCATCGAGGCGCAGGGGTACGACGTCATTTATGGCGACACCGACTCCACCTTCGTGTGGCTCAAGCGCGCGCATACGGAAGAGGAGGCCACGCGCACGGGCCGCGCGCTGGTCGAGCACGTTAATCGATGGTGGAAGGCCGAGTTGCTTGAACGCTATGGTCTCGAGAGTGCACTGGAATTGCAGTTCGAGCGCCATTATTCGCGCTTTCTCATGCCCACCGTGCGCGGCGCGGAGGAAGGCAGCAAGAAGCGCTATGCGGGGCTTGCGCGCACCAGGGACGGCGGCGAGGAGGTGGTGTTCAAGGGGTTGGAGACCGTGCGCACCGACTGGACGCCGCTTGCTCAGCAATTCCAGCGCGAGTTGTATCGGCGCGTTTTCAAGCGCGAGCCGTATGCCGATTATGTGCGCGACTATGTGAAGCGCACGCTGGGCGGCGAGCTCGATGAGCAGCTTGTGTTCAGGAAGCGGCTGCGTCGGCCGCTTGGTGATTATCGGCGCAATGTGCCGCCTCATGTGCGTGCGGCGCGTGTCGCTGACGAATTTAATCGCGCGAAAGGCCGTCCGTTGCAGTATCAGAATGGCGGCTGGATCAGCTATGTCATGACGACGGTGGGACCTGAGCCGCTGGAGACGCTCAGCTCGCCGATCGATTATGGGTTCTATTTGAGCCGGCAGTTGCAGCCGGTGGCTGATGCTATTTTGCCGTTTCTGCGGGAGGAATTTGAAACGCTGATTTCTGGGCAGGCGAGTTTGTTTTAAAAGAACGCTCTTTTGGGCCGCTGGGCCGGCGTTGGCCTTAACTTGTTTTCGCGGCGGGCCGCAAGCGTTGCCCCTGTGCGGGGCGGCACCTACTTTTCTTTGCAGCCGCAAAGAAAAGTAGGCAAAAGAAAGCGGCTCAAACCGCTAGTGTGACGCCGTTCACCACTGCCCTGTCCATCGGAGCGGCTCCGGGGCATCCGTCGCCTCGCACACTCCGCGTTAGTGACAAGGGGCTCATCCTTCCCGCCGCGCGCTACGCGCGGGCGGAAGGGTCTGCATGGGAAACCGGGCGGGCGGGCGAATGCGCTGGGGGCCACCCGGTAAGTGCGCGAAGGTGCTGACCGGTAAATGCACTGGGGTTCTGACCGGCAAATGCGTTAGCGTGCTGATTGGTAAATGCGCGGGAGTGCTGACTGGTGAATGCACGGGCGTGCTGGCTGGCGAATGCGTGGGCGGGCGGCCGATCGAATACGCTGGAGTCCTACGAAAACGCGTGTGCCCCACCGGTTTTGGATATGCCCCACGGCGCGCGGAGCGCCGCCGGATGGATGAGCCCTTAGTCACTCCGGGTGACGTCGCGTGGTGACAGACGCCCCGGAGCCACTCCGATATACAGGGCAGTGGGGGACGGCGTCACACTGGCGGTTTGAGCGGCTTTCTTTTGCCTACTTTTCTTTGCCGCGGCAAAGAAAAGTAGGTGCCGCCCCGCACAGGGGCAACGCCTGCGGCCCGCCGCGAATACAAGTTAAGGCCACCGCCTTAAAACCCACAAAAAATCAACTCTCAACGACGTTGCAAACACAAAAGCGCGAGCGAATCGCACACCGCGATGCCCGAAGGCGTCATCCACCTTCACCCGCCCTGCCCAAGAAAAATCCGAATCTCATCAGCAAGCCAATCGCGCAAAGCGCAAACCTTAGGATCATCGCGACTACCAATGCGATACACAAGATCATGCCCCCGCTCCGACTTCAGACAAATATCCGGAAAAGGCGCCACCAACCGCCCGGCCGCAATATCGTCGGCCACAATCACACTACGCCCGAGCGCCACACCCTCACCTCGAATCGCGGCTTCGATAGCCATGCTCCCATGACTGTAGGCGGACCCACGATCGCTGCGTATACCCTTGATTCCCGCCAGCGCAAGCCACTGCTCCCAATTGGCCAGCATGCCGTCTTCATGCAACAAGGTGCAACGCTTGAGACTCTCGACCGAAGGCCGGCCCGCCCTGGCCTCTCCTTTGGCCTCCCAATAGGCAGGAGTACAAACCGGCGTCACGGTCTCCTCCAGAATCCGCTCGGCAAGCACGCGCGGATACCGCCCGCTCCCGTACCGGATGGCCACATCGGCCTCCCCCTCATTCAGATCGACATATTTGTCGGTCACCTCCAGGTGAACATCGAGCTCCGGGTGCCGAGCCTTCAGCCGATGCAGCCGCGGCGCAAGCCACTTGTTCGCGAAGGACACGCTGGAATTGATCTTCAGCCGCGTAACGCTATCGTGAGCCCGCAGGCGCTCCGCTTCCTTCGTCAGCTCCCCCAGCACGCGAGTGACGGCCAGCAGAAACTCGGCCCCCGCTTCAGTCAGGACGATGCGCCGCGTCAAGCGCTGGAACAGCGCAACGCCAAGGTGGTTCTCGAGCGTCTTGATATGCCGGCTCACCGCGCCATGCGTGACATGCAATTCCTCGGCCGCCAGCGTCATGCTCAGCAGCCGCCCAGTGGCCTCGAAGGCGCGCAGGGTTTGCAATGGAGGAAGCCGGTCGAACATAACTAAGCCATGCGTGAGTTTTACTCACGCATTATATGACGACAAATGGTTTGTCAGACGCGAGAGCCACCTTCAATATCGACAGCATCGTTCAAGGCTGACTCTCTCCGTTTCGTTGCGCTCATCATGGATCTACTCGTTTTCAAGCTCGTCGTCACGCCACTATTGCTGTTGGCCGCAAGTCTTGCCGTTCGCCGCTGGGGCGAAGCGATCGGCGGTTTCATGGTCGGGCTGCCGCTCACCTCGGGGCCGATCTCGGTCTTTCTCTCGCTCGAGCACGGGCCCGCCTTCGCGGCCCAGGCGACGGCGGGCTCGCTCGTCGCGACGGTGGCGCAAGTGGCCTTTTGCGTGGTCTATTGCAGGCTCGCGAGCCTCGGATGGCGCATGGCGCTCTCGGGCGCCAGCCTGACGTTTGCGGTCGTGGCCGCGCTGCTGCAATGGAGCGGGCTGGAGCAAACGGGCTTGTTTCTCCTCGCCATCGTGGCCATCGCCATCGCGCTCAACCTCATGCCCAACACCGCAGCCAGGAGCGCAAGAGTCGATCCGCCGTGGTGGGACTTGCCCGCGCGCATGGCGCTCATCGCCGGGCTCGTGGTCGGAGTGACGATGATCGCGCCTTATGTCGGGCCTGAGGCGAGCGGCGTGCTCGCGTCGTTCCCGTTCATGGCGATCATTATCGCGGTGTTCGCGCATCGCATCGCCGGCCATGAAGCGCCGCAGCAGGTGATGCGCGGCATGACGGCGAGTCTGCTGGGGTTTGCCACGTTCTTCTTCGTGCTGAGCCTCGTGCTGACGCGCACGAACCTGGTGGCCGCGTACGGCAGCGCAATTTTCTGTACGCTCGCAATTCAGGCCGTGTCGCTGTACCGGATGCGCATGCCGGCTGCGCTGCCTGCGAAGTGAGTCGAAAGCTATAGCGAAGTCGAAGGGAGCGCGCGCTCCCTTAACTCCAATCACGCGCATTCGTACCCGGGCTCAGCCCTGCGCATTCCCCGCACCAGCCGCATTCGTTGACGAAGCCGCTGCATCCGCATCGCGCCGCAGCAGCCGCCCGGCATTCGCGATAACCACGAGCGCGCCCACGTTATGCAAGATCGCGCTCGCCACGGCGCCGATCGCGCCGAGCGCCGCGAGCGCGATCACGGCCACGGTCCATGCCAGGCCAATCGCCGCGTTCGCCGTGGCAACGTTCCGGCAATGCCTGCCAAGGCGAATGCAGTCGGGCAGGCGGCGCAGGTCGTCGGCGAGCAGCACGACGTCCGCCGAGGCCACCGCGATGTCGATGCCGCGCTCGCCCATCGCCACGCTCGTCGAGCCCGCCTTGATGGCCAGCACGTCGTTGAGGCCATCGCCGACCACGAGCGGATGATGGCCCGCATCGATCTCGCGCAGCACGTAGTCGAGCTTGTCGTGCGGCAGCGCCTGCGCGATCACCGTCTCGATGCCCACCTCGCCCGCGAGCCGTTGCGCCACGCTCTCGCGGTCGCCCGTTACCAGCGCCTCGCGTGTAATGCCGAGCGCACGCAGATCGTCGAGCGCTTCGCGCGCTTCGGGGCGCAACGTGTCCGCGAAGGCGAACCACGCGAGCAGGCGGCCGTTCAGCGCGAGTCCCGCGCACGTGCCGTCGAAGTCCGCGGGCGCAGGCGGTAGCTCATGCACGTGTTGCACGAGCAGATCGTGGCGGCCAAGCACGGCAACGCCCGCGTCGGTCTGCGCACGCACGCCGAGTCCGCGCAATTCGCGCGCATCGGCAAACGGCACACCCACGCGCGAGGTGTCCGTATGCACGGCTCCCGTACCCACGGCGGCCGTATCCACGGCGCCCGTATCCACGGGGGCCCCGGTTACACCCGAAATCGCGGACGCCGTGTCGATGGACGCAACCGCCCAATGCTCCCCCTCGCGCACCAGCGCGCGGCATACCGGATGCGCGCTGCTCAACGCCAGCCGCACCGCCAGCGCGCGCGCCTGTGCCTCGTCCACGCCCGGCTGCCACGCCACGCGCGTGACGCGCAGCTCGCCGTGCGTGAGCGTGCCGGTCTTGTCGATCACGAGCGTATCGATCTCGGCGATCTTGTCGAGAAACGCCGCATTCCTGAACAAGATGCCGCGCCGCGCGCCCGCCGCAATGCCCGCGATGGCCGTCGAAGGCGCCGCGAGCACGAGCGCGCACGGGCACGACGCGACGATCACGGCAAGCATCGCCGAGGCGTTGGCGCTCACGAACCAGACGATGGCCGCGATCAGCAGCACGAGCGCGAGGTAGGCGTCCATGTAGCGTTCGAGCGCCTGGGTGATGGGCGGCTTGGCGGCTTCCGCGCGCTGCATCAGTTCGATGACCTTGCCGAGCGTCGAGTCCCCGCCCACCTGCGTGATCTCCACGCGCAACGGCCCGTCGAGGTTGATCGAGCCGCCGTACACGCTCGCGCCCTCGCCCGCGTCCTGCGGCAGCGATTCGCCCGTGATCGGCCCGTTGTCGATGCTCGAGCGGCCGTGACGCACGACCCCGTCGGCGGGAATGCGCGCGCCCGGCAGCACGTCGACGAGGTCGCCCGGACACAGCGCGTCGTACGGCACCTCTTCGATCGCCCCCTCGCCGGTCACGCGCCGCACGTTGCCGGAGGTCAGACGCCCGAGCGCGCGTATGGCCTCTTGCGAGCCGAGCACGCTGCGCTCCTCGAGCGCGTGGCCGAAGGTCATCACAATAGGTAGCAACGCGGCCGTCGTCATGTCGCCCACGGCCCAGGCGCCCAGCATCGCGAGCGCGATCAGGCGATCGGTCACGCCGTGCAGGCTCGGCGACTTGAGGCTGTGCCATGCGCCCGCAAACACCGGCGGCGCAACCACCAGCGAGGCCGCCGCCGCGAGCAGTTGCGCAAGCGTCGCGCCACCGCGTGCGCTAGTGGGCCCGAGCCACGACCACGCAAGCGAAAGCAGGAGCAGGCCGCCCGCGACGAGCGCGAGCAAGGTATGGCGCGTAATGGCGCGACGCTCGGCGGCGGACATCGCGAGCGCGTGGACTTCATGGCCGTCGTGCCAATCGTGGCCGTCGTGCCCGTGCTGGCCTTGGTGGCCTCGCTGCCCGACGTGCGCCGCATGTGGCGCGCGAGCGCTGGCGTGCGGCCCCGCCGGTTCATACGGTGTCGTCATGGCGCGTGCCCCGGCAAGACGAGGCTCGATGCATCGTTCGGGTCGATCGTCGTCACGTGTCTGGCCTTCGCGAGCACGGCCTGAACGCGGTCGCGATATGCACGCGCAACGAGCCCCGGATCATGGTCCAGCGCGAGCGCCGCTTCGAGTTGCGCGATCGTGGAAGTCTCCGATTGTGCCGTGGCCACGCGCTCGGCGGCGTTTGCCTGGGCATCCTGCACGATGCGGTCGGCGTTCTGCTGCGCGCCCTGGCGCGTCTTCTCGGCGATGGTGCGCGCCTGGGCGATGTCGCGCTCGGCGTTCTGCATCGAGCTCAGCACGGCGTTGAACGCGTCGATGGCCGAAGCGGGAAACGATGCCTGCACGTCCATGCGCGCGACCTCGATGCCGAGCCCCGCATGTGCGGCGGTGAGCGCGTCGAGATCGCGCTGGACCGCGCGCGCGAGGTCGCCGCGCAGCGCTTCGCGGCGCGCGGCCATTTGCTGGTCGGCGGCCACCATCTCCGGGCGCGCCACGAGAATCGCGTCGAGGTCGCGCTGCGCGAGCGTCTGCGCGACCGCAGCCGAGACGATGCGCTCGAGCGCCGCGTCGAGATAGTCGAGCTGCAGCGCGTAGGCATAGGGATCGGCCACGCGGTAGAACAGCGTCGCGCTCACCTGCACGACACCGTTGTCGCCGGTGAGCACGTAGCCGGACCCGGCGAGCGCGTCGGAGTCCATGCTCAGCTGCGTGCCCGCGCGCGGATCGCGCATCAGCGAAACGATGCGGCGCTCGAGCACGCGCTCGCGGCCCGGCACGAGGCGCACCGCTTCGAACGGACGCGGCCAGGCCACCAGCAAGCCCGCGCCCTGAGTCCTCACGTAAGCGCCAAAGCGCGTCACCACGACGCTGCTGTCGGCGGGAATGCGGCGCACGTTCGACGTGGCCCAGGCGAGCGCGGCCAGCACCGCCAGCGCCGCGACGAAGCGGAACGACAGGCGGACCGCCTGCGCGCCGGGGCCAAGCGCGGGAAAATTTTCGCGCGTGCTCATCGGCCTTGCCCGTGGGTGCGTGTGGGCGGCGCGGCCGTGCCGGCTCCCGCACCCGCATTGCCGCTCATCCCCGGCGGACCCTGCACGAGCGCGCGGAACGGCGCCGCGTCGGTGCGCAGGATCAGGTTCGTGTTCTGGTTGACGACCGAGCCCAGCGTGTCGAGCGAGCGCAGCATCGTGTAGAGCTGCGGATCGGCCGCGTAGCTCTTGCCGTAGATCGCCGCCGCGTCCTTGCGCGACTGCGCCTCGATCCCGGCCGCTTTCACGTTGGCATCGGCGATCAGCACGCGCGCGTCGCGGTCGGCGTCCGAGCGGATCTGCGCCGCTTCGCGCAGGCCCTCGGCCGTGCGCTGCGCGGCCACGGTCTCGCGCTCGGCGCGCATGCGGTCGACCGTCGCCGAGAGCGTCACGGTGGGCAGCGTGAGCCGCTCGAGCCCGACCTGCACGACGTGCACGCCATACGCGGCGTACGCCTGCGCGTCGACCTGGCGGCGCAGCGCCTCTTCGAATTCGCCGATGCGCACCTGCGATGGGTCCGTATTCACGAGCGACGCGAGATCGAAGCCCGCCGAGGTGGTCTGCAGCGCGGAGCCCACGAGCGAGCGGATCTGCCGCGCGGCTTCGTCGGGCTCGTTGCGCACCGCGCGCACGAAGCGGCCGACGTCGCCGGCATTGGCCGGCACGCGCCACGCCACATAGGCCTGCACGATGATGCGCAGGCCGTCGCGCGTGCCCACGTCCTGCAGACCGCTCGAGGTCGTGTGCAGGCGCAGGTCCACCGGCAGCGCCGCCTCGATGGGCGCGGGCAAGCGCCACGCGAGGCCCGGAGCGAGCACCACGCGCACCGGGTCACCGAAGCGCGTGATCACGTCCGCCTCGCCCTCGCGCACCTGCACGAAGCTCGCGACCACGAGCGCGACGATCACGCACGCGAGGGCAAGCGCCGCGCGCAGCGCGAAGCGCGGCCGGTTCACGGGCGCGCCTGTGCCTTGCTCGCCGCCGTGGCCGTGGCCGTGTCCATGTCCGTGATGATGAGAGTGCGCATCGCCGTGCGCGTGAAAGAGGCCCACGTTCAAATCACCTTGTTCAATGTCGATGCCAGATCCGATGCCAATGTGGATGCCAGCGCGTGCGCACTGAATGCGTCCACGCGGCCCCGCGCGCGCGTCACCATGCCTGCCTCACGCCCGCCGCCGTGGCCGGCGTCAGCGTGCGCAGGTCGAGGGTCGCGCGGCTGCCGCTCGCGAGACGGTCGTCGATCACGGTCACGTTCGCGCTTTGCAATCCTTTTTGCAGGCTGTGCAAGTAATACTCGAAGGCGAACGCCGGGCCGCCCAGGCCTTGCGCGATCACGTCGGCGTCGAAGCCCGCCTGCTGCACGCGCGCGGCGGCCAGCGTGTCGGCCGCGTTCGCGCTGCCCTGCGCAACGGTTTCGATCGCCTGCTGCTGCGCCCCGCCGAGCGTCTGCGCGGCGAAGCCGCGTGCCTGCACCACACTCGCCTGAGCGCGGATCTGCGCCGCCTGCACGCCGTGATACGCAGCCGCCGCGCCCGCCGGCGGATGCACGCTCTCGATCACGACCGCCACGACCTCGATGCCGCTCACGAGCGGGTCGAGCTGGCGCTGCACGGCCGCGCGCAGCGTCGCGGCCATGGCGGTCTGCGGGGTGTCGAGCAGCGACTGCAGCGTGCGCGACGCGAGATAGCGCACGACTTCGCGGTTCGCGATCGAGCGCACGGTCGCGTCCAGATCGACGGTGCGATAGAGCGCGGCGCGCGCCGCCGCGTCGGAGAGGCCGATGCGGTAGTCGAGGCGCACATCGGCGCTCACGATCTGGAAGGCCTGCTGGTCGCCGCTCGTGCCCGCGATCACCTGCGTCGTCTCCCACGGATGCGTGACGTCCCAGAGCCGGTTGAGCTGGTCGGGCGGGGCGGCGTCGGCGGCAACGGGCGGCGCGGCCTGACTCGTGTCGTTCGCGCTGCCCGAGACAATCAGCTGATGGACTGCGCCGTTGTCGATCGGGCGCGCGCGGCCGAAGGGCCAGGGCAGCCCCAGATGCAGACCCGGCTGCCACACGGCGACCGGCGCGCCGAAGCGCTCGTAGACGGCGCGCTGATCGGGACCGAGGATCGTCACGCCGCCCAGCAGCCAGCCCGCGAGCACCATGGCCGCGAGCGTGCCCGGCAAGAGGCGCACGAAACTCTGCAGCGCCCAGTTCTGCCGCAAGTCGATGCCGTAGCGCGCGCGCAATCGCTCATCGAGCGCGGCGAGCGGATGCGCTTGCGGGCGCAACGCGGCGGCGACGACGCTACGCAGGAACCACGCATCGTCCGCGCCCGCGGAACCCGACACGAGCACTGCGGGCGCAGTCAGCCAAGCCCATGCCGAACGCATCGCCAGTTCGATCGCGACCGCGCCGCTCAGCACGGCAATCGCGCGTGACAGCCAGTCCGGCGCCGGCTCCCCATGCAAGGACCACACGCCCGCGGCCGCCGCGCCCAGCGCCGCGACGATCAGCACGCGCAACAGCCCCACGAGCGCAGCGGATGCGCGCGAACCGGCGCTACGTTGTGCGTGAAAGCGCTCCGCGACGAGTGCGCCGAACGCGAGCACGAACGTAAGCGCGACGAACACGAGCAACGCGGCCTGCGTGCCGGCTGGCGCCGGTTCGGGCCTTGCCCACGCGAGCGCGGCGAGCCCGAGCGAAACGAGCGCCATGAACGGCACGGCCCAGGGCTGCCAGGGCAAGGCGCGCAACAGGGCGCGCAGGTCGGGCTGGTCGTGGCCTGGAGCCTCGCCGTTCTGGCTGGCCTCGCTGGTGTCGCCATCCTGCGCGGCACGCGCAGCGTCATCACGCCTGAACGCCAGCCGCGCGAGGCCCAGCAGCGTCTTCCACAAGGGCGCACGAGCGGACGGCGCAGCCGCCTCGCGCGCAGCGATGAGCCGCGTGCCGGTCACGGCGATGCCAATATTGAGGCACGCGCTAGCCGTGGCCGCGCAAGCGCGCGCATCGAGCGGCAGGCCCGGCACGCATGCGAGCAAGCCGAGCGCAACACCGAGCCCCAACGCAAGCGCGCCGAGCCGGCTCTCGCCCGCACGGCCGGCGAACCACCCATAGGCTTCGTGGTTGTCGCGAGCTGCGCGATGCACCATCAGGTATCCTTACATAACAATTACGAAAAGCGGGCTAGCGTCGCAACGCTTGTCTGGCGGGCCGAAACGCGCGCGCCCAATGTAGCGCGCTCGATAAGGAAACTCAACCGCAACGCTCGTGCGCGCCAGGCATCAGAAGCCCTTCTTTCCTGTCATTCGCTCCCCCATCGCCAAGCGAATCGGCGCAAAATAGCCGTGCAACCGGACGCGCAAACGTTTCTCCCTTCATTAGCAAACTCACGGCCTGCACGCCTGCTGTCCAGGGCCTTGCGGCAACCCATGCGCGGCCGGCATCCATAATCAATAAACGCACAACAACCAACGCAACGGGACCCCATGTACGGCTTGCTGATCGGACCGGCAACACGCAGGCAGGCGATCTTCGCCGGCCTTTGCGCGCTCGCAATCCTGCTGACACTCGCGCTCGCCGCGCCGCGCGCACGCGATGCCTTGCCCGCCATCGGGCCATTCATGCCGATGTGCGCGCTCACCGTGTTCACCACGTCGTGCATCGCGGCATTCATGCTTGGCGCGCGCTTCGCGGCCACGCGCCTGCCCATGCTCGGCGCGCTCGGGGGCGCCTACGCGTTCACCGCCATCGCCGTCGCGCTGCAGTTACTGATGTTTCCTGGCGTGTTCACGCGCGCGGGCTTGCTGGGCGCAGGCCCTCACAGCGCCGCGTGGATGTGGGTCTTCTGGCACGCGGGCTTCCCCGCGCTCGTGATCGTAGCCGAACTGGTGCGCAGCCGTGCGCCGGACGACCCGCCCGCGGCTCCGGGCCTTGCGGGACTCGGTGCGCGCGCCTGGCTCCTGCTCGCCGGCCCCGCCGTGCTCGCCGCGGCACTGGGTGTGCTCGTCGTTCATGTCGATCTCGTCGCGCCGTGGCGCGCGAGCGGGACCGCCGCTGCTCCCATGCCGCCTGCCAGCATGACCGCCAACGCAACGGGACTCGTCGTCTGCGCGCTCAACGCCGTGGCGATCGCCGTCGTCCTGCTCAAGGGGCGCCTGCGGCTCGTGCTCGACTGGTGGATCGCGGTGGCGCTGCTCGCCTCGCTCGTCGATGCCGCGCTCAATACGCTGAGCGTCGAGCGCTTCACGCTGGGCTGGTACGTCGCGCGCCTGTTCAGCATGTTCGCGCCCGGCGTGCTGGTGTGCGTGCTGGTCTGGGAGGTCACGGCGCTCTACCGGCAGTTGTCGGAAGCGCATGCTTCGCTGATCCAGACATCGGCGCACGATGCGCTCACGCGCGTCTACAACCGCAGCTATTTCGACGAGCAGTTCCACCGGGAATTCGAGCGCGCGGCGCGCGGTGCGCAGCCGCTTTCGCTCGTGATGATCGACGTCGATCACTTCAAGCTCTACAACGACGCCTATGGCCATCTGCACGGCGATGCGTGCCTGAGCGCGGTGGCCGAGGCGCTCGCGCTCACGCTGCGGCCCGGCGACTTCGTCGCACGCTATGGCGGCGAAGAGTTCGCGCTGGTCCTGCCCGGCACCCACGCCGACGAAGCCTGCGCCGTGGCGGAGCGCGCCCGTGCGGCGGTCGCGCAGCTCGCCATTCCCGCGCCCGCCGGCAGGGTCACCGTGAGCGCCGGCTGCGCCACGAGCGGCCCGGGCGCACCAGACGTTGCAGACGGGCCGGCGGCAAGCACCGCACCCCATGCGCTGATTGCCGCCGCCGACGCGGCGCTCTATGCGGCCAAGCGCGCCGGCCGCAACCGCGTCGCGCGCGCCGGCGAGAGCGTGACGTAAGGTCGGGGCCGCTCGCGCATCGGGCGGCGCGCGACACGCGTTCGACAACGCGTTCGATAACCTCGCGAACCTGCGATCAGGTTCGCTCCAGCTTGCTCCACACGGTGCTAGTCTAGCCGCCGAACTCGCGCAGCACGGCGTCAGCGGCGGCTCGCTCATGCCAATCGCCAGCCCCTGACCGCCCGTTCACGCCTGCCCGAGCCCCCTGCCCACATGGAGCCAGCCATGGCCGACATCGCGCACGTGTTCGTCCTGATGATGGAGAACCGTTCCTTCGACCATCTGTTCGGCCTCGCCGGCCTCGACGGCGTGACGCCGCCACCCGCCTCGTGGAACTTCCTGGCGGGCGCCGCCGACCGGATCGCGAGCGACCCGCCCCACGAATTCGACGACGTCGCCGCGCAGATCGGCGGCACGCCGCCCATGAGCGGCTTTGGCACGGGCGCCGCCGCGGCGCTCGCGATGCGCGGCTTCGGACCGGGCACGCTGCCAGTGATCTCGCAGCTCGCCCAGGAGTTCGTGCTGTTCGACAACTGGTACTCGTCGATGCCCGGGCCCACCTGGCCGAACCGCTTTTTCGCGCACGCGGCCTCCTCGGGCGGGCTCGACAACAGTCCGGACAGCTTGACGAGTGCGGCCTCGGAAACGGTCCACAGCCTCGGGTTCTCGTTCGAGAACGGCACGCTGTTCGACAGCCTTGCCGCAGCCGGCAAGAAATGGCGCGTCTATCACGCCGACGCCTTTCCCCAGGTGCTGGCGATCCGCGGCCTCGTGGGCGGCTTCTTCAATGGCGACACATTCCGCACCATCTCGCCGAAGGACGCCGACGACGCTTTCGCACACGACCTGCACGACAACTACGATGTCGATTACACCTTCATCGAGCCGAATTACGGGCTGCTGAGCGGCAATTTCGCGGATGGCAATTCGCAGCATCCGGTCGGCTCGATGCGGGCGGGCGAGCAGTTCATCCAGTACGTCTACGAGACGATCCGCAATGCGCCGGTCTGGCCGCGCTGCGCGCTGCTGCTCACGTGGGACGAGCACGGCGGCTTCTTCGATCATCGCGTGCCACCCGCCGCCGTGCCGCCCGGCGACGCGAACACCAACGGCGCGCGCGCGGAGAAACCGTGCCACTTCGCGTTCGACCGGCTGGGCGTGCGCGTGCCCGCGCTGCTGATTTCGCCGTGGGCGCCGCGCGGAAAAACCGGCAGCCAGCTGTTCCCGCGCGCGGCCGATGCGGCGCAGGATACGGCGTTCGACCACGCGTCGATCGTGCGTTCGGTGCGCGAGCTTTTTGGCATCGGCAAGCCGCTCACGCAGCGCGACGCGACATCGCCCGCGTGGACGGCCGCGTTGCTCGATACATGCCGCACGAGCGGCAGCGACGGGCCGCGGACCCTGGGCGCGCCGCTCACGCCTGCGCTCGCCGCCGCGGGTGCCGCCGCCTCGGCGGCCACGGCTGCGGCTGCGACCGCCGCGGCAACTGTTGGTGGCGCCGCTGTTAGCACGGCTGCGGCCACAGCGGCTCACGCGGGTGCGGCGCAGGCGTCCGCCGCAATCGCTCCGGGTGCCACGCAGGTCAATGAGTTCGCCACGATCGCGCACGCGCTGGATCTGCAGATGGCGCAAGACCTGGGTGGCGTGCCGGCCATTCAGGATCGGGCGTTGTTCGGCGCACGCCTGCATGCGCAGCCCGGTGTGGGCGTGCACGCCACGGCGGTTCAAGCGGGTGCGGGTGCGGGTCCGGGTCCAGGTGCGGGTGCGCCGGCAGGAAGCGCCGCGCACGGCCCCGACACGCAGGCAGTGACGGATTACGTGAGCTATGTCGCCAGGCTGGCGCAGGCGCACAAGCGACGCCACGGCCATCGTTGAGCGTCACGCATCGGGATTGCGCGCTCAGGCCGCGTATTTGAATCGCGCTTTTATATTGCACTGTTATTCTGGATTCCCAGGTAATCTGCACACGCCGAAGCCATACTTCGACGTGACATCCGAATCCCCGCAGCCCTGCCTCGCACTACTCCACGACCGGACCGGAGTCGGCGGGCAGATGCGCCAGCGGATCCACCGCCTGGTTGCCTTCGCGCATCTCGAACTGAAGCAGCGCCTCGCCGTTGCTTTGCGTGCCCATTTCGGCGATGGTGGCACCGCGCTGCACCACATCGCCCTCACGAACGAGCAGCCGCCGGTTGTTGCCGTAAGCCGTCACGAAACCGTCTTCGTGCTTGATGATGACCATGAGGCCATAGGTCTTGATGCTGTCGCCCGCGTAGACGACGCGGCCCGCGGCGACGGCCTTGATGGGCATGCCCGCGCGCCCGGCGATCTCGATGCCGCGTGCGCCGTCCTCGCCGAATTCGCGGATAACCACGCCACTGACCGGCCACACAAATTGCGCCGACGCAACGGCATGCATGGCGCCCGCCGTGCCGGCGGCAGGATGGGGAGCAGCCGGGTGCGGCTCGTCTGCATGAGGAGCGGCCGCGTGGTGTGACGGGGCATCGGGCGGCGCCATGCGCAGCATCTGGCCCACGAGCAGCGGCGTGCCTGGCGAGACATCGTTCCAGCGCGCGACGTCTTGTGGCTTCTGCCCAAACCCGTGTGCGATGCCATCGAGCGTATCGCCCGGCTGCACGCAGTAGTACCCGGCGCTCACTGTCCCGCAGTGCGTCGTGAAGACAGACAAGGCCGGGCCCCCAACGAGCGTGCAACCCGACAATAGCCCGCCAACGCCCAGCAACACGCCCCCTATCGCGCCATGCCAGCGCAGCCTCAAGCTCGATCTCATTAAATTCGTCATCCTGCGTTTAATGCGTGAGCCGAGCATTATGAAAGGCGGGCGCAGGACCTCATCTCAGTTTTACAGGCGCAGCGGCATGCGCGCCTCAGAAGACCCCGAGCGCGAGCCCGGCCGCGAGTCCCGCGCCCAGCTCCGCGCAGCGTTCGAGATCGTCGGCGCCAATGGTCTTGGGCGCGAGAATGCGCTCGGGCGTCTGCGCATGCGTGCAGACGATCACGCCCTGCGCCACCGCCTTCAGCCGCCAGCCCGTGGCGATACGGTCGATCTGGCGCAAGGCGTTCTGCCCGTCGCTGCCCGCGCAGATCATGACCGCGTAGGGGCGGCCGTTCACGCGGTCGAGCGCTGCGTAATAGCTGCGGTCGAAGAAGTCTTTCATCAGCCCGGACATGGCCGCCAGATTCTCCGGCGTCGCGAACAGATAGCCGTCGGCGGCCAGCACGTCTGCGGGCTGCGTGGCGTCCGCGCGCTGCAGCTTCACCGCCACGCCGGATTGCTCGCGTGCGGCAGCGGCGGCCGCCTCGGCCATTTGCTGCGTTCCACCGGTCATCGTGTGATAGACGATCAGCAGCGTCTTCATGCGTATTCGCTCGTCGGTCCGCTGGCGCGCCGGGATGGCGCGTCCCATCGCTTCGATGATACCGCCGCGCGTCGCAACGGCGCTGGATGCGCCCAGCGTTTCGCGCGACGCCCGATGCCCGACGCGCGACGCCCGACGCGCGATACCCGATGCACGATGCACGATGCACGACGCGCGATGCCCGATGCCCGATGCCCGATGCCCGATGCCCGATGCCCGATGCCCGATGCCCGATGCCCGATGCCCGATGCCCGATGCCCGATGCGCAGTATCATGCGCCCCATGCCTACCTATATCGCTCTCCTCCGTGCCGTGAACGTCGGCGGCACCGGCAAACTTCCCATGACGGAACTGCGTGCGATGTGCGAAGCGCTCGGCTTTACCGGCGTACGCACGTATATCGCAAGCGGCAACGTGGTCTTCCAGAGCCGGCTCGCGGCGGCGAGCGTCAAGAAGCGGCTCGAACGCAGCCTTGAAGAATACGCGGGCAAACCGGTCGGCGTGCTGTTGCGCAGCGCGGAAGAGATGGCCGCCGTGCTCGCGGCGAATCCGTTCGCAAGCGCGCCGCCCGAGCGCACGCTCGCGCTCTTTCTGGACACCGCCCCGAGCGCCGACGCGCTCAAGACAGTCAGCGGCCAGGGCACGGAAACCATCGCGCTCGGCACGCGCGAAATCTACGTCTATTACAAGGACGGCATCGGGCGTTCGAAGCTCAAGATTCCCGCGGCGAAGGACGGCACGGCGCGCAACATGAACACCGTGGCCACGCTCGCGGAATGGGCCGCACAAGGGGCCGCATAACGCCGACTGCGCGGGCCGCGCCCCTGCCCGCGCGAGACGCCGCGCAGCACAACTGTCACGCGGTCGTCCTATGATGGGCGGCCCCGCTGCAAGCGACAAGCAATTCCAGGAGATGCCCGAGATGACGCTTCCCTACGGCTACGCAAAAGGCAAGATCGTAACGACGCCGCAACTCAAGCCCACGCAACGGCCTCATGAAGTGCAGTATCACCTGCACTTTGGCCTCTCGGTCGCGGGTGCGCAATGGGACATTGCGGTGAACGTCGGCACCACCGACGCCGACGACTTGCTGAAGTACAGGCTGCCGTTCGACTTCAGCCACCCCGTGCTCGCGACGCTCCAGAGCGCGGCGCCGGGCTCCCACGACCTGACCGGGCAAGCGGCGCTGCCCGCGCTCGACTTCCAGCGCAGCGACTTCCTCGCCAATACCGGCAGCTGGCGCGACAGCGACGTCATGGACGGCTCGGACGCCGTCGAGCCGGTTGCCACGCTGCAGCGCCTGCTGGTGCGAGCGAAGCAATCGAACCTCGACGTCTACGTGTTCGGCCGCTTCTATAGCGAAGGCGACGGCATCCACGACGTGCACATGAACCAGGGATCCACGGGCGAGTTCATTCACCGCCCCGGCAATGACAGCAACGACCACAACGACATCTGGCAGGACGGTGCTTTACTCGTGGATCTGGGTACGCCGCAGTGGGCGCTCTACGTGGCCGCGTTCGACCAGCAACGGCTGCCAACCGACGATCTGGGCAATCCCACGCCAGACGCGAAGCCGATTTCGTAACGACGTTCAGCCGATTGACTTCAGCTCACTGAATCAAGCGCTTGTTTGAACGCTTCAACGAGGTGTTGCGAAGTGCGCCCCGGATGAGCCGGAAAGAAGCCGAGCGCGACGCCCTTGCCGTCGCGCTGCGCGAGCGCTTCGCGGCACGATGCGTGCACTTGCGTGGCGCCGGTCGCCTCGACGATGCGCGCGACGTTATCGGCGCTCACGCCACTGCCTGGCATGATGGCGATGCGCCCGGCCGAGCGGCGCGCGAGATCGCCGAGCATAGCCAGTCCATCCACCGCGCGCGCCGCGCCGCCCGAAGTGAGAATGCGCTCGAACCCGAGCGCGATCGCTTCTTCGAGTGCGCGTGCCGGGTCCGGCACGAGGTCGAACACGCGATGCAGCGCGGTGCCGAGTCCGTGGCCTTCGCGCGCACGCTCGCACAACGTGCGCAGCAGCGCGACGTCGAGATTGCCGTCAGGCAGCGCCGCGCCGAGCACCACGCCTGCGAGGCCCGCCGCGCGCACCGCGTCGATTTCGGCGAGCATCGCCACCGCGTCGGCGCTCGACCATTCGAACGAACGCGCATGCGGCCGGATCATCGCGTAGACCGGAATGGGCGCGCGCGCCGCCGCCGCGATCAGCCCCGGCGTGGGCGTGAGCCCACCGAGCTCGAGCGCGGAGCACAGTTCGATGCGATCCGCGCCGCCAGCAATGGCGGCTTCGAGCCCATCCACGCTGTCGACGCAGACTTCGAGTGAGACCGGCATACGCGTTAAGCGCCGCTTACGCTTCGCGCGCGCAGGCTGCAACAGGTGCGCATTGCGCGACGACCGTGCGTATGCACTCGATCGCGCGATCGACATCGTCCTGCGTCGTATAGCGGCCGATGCTGAAGCGCAGCGTGCGGCTGGCCGCTTCGGCGTCGAGCCCAATCGCGCTCAGCACGTGCGAAGGCGCGCCCGAGGCCGAGTTGCACGCCGAGGTGGACGATACGGCCAGATCCGCCGCCAGCATGAACGGGAAGAAGCCGGGCAAGCCGATGGTGAGGCTCAGCGTGTGCACGATCCTGCGCGCCGCACGCGCATTCTGGGTCACGCCTTCGAAGTCACGCACGCCATCGAGCAGACGCTCGGCGAGACGCGCGATGCGCTGCGTATCGGCCTCCATCGCGGATGCGGCCAGTGCGCAGGCCGTGCCCATGCCCACGATCTGGTGCGTGGCGAGCGTACCCGAGCGCAGTCCCCGCTCGTGGCCGCCGCCATGCATCTGCGGCGCGATTTGCGCGGCCACCTCGCGGCGCACATAGAGCGCGCCAATGCCCTTGGGCCCATAGACCTTGTGCGCCGACATCGACAGCAAGTCGATGCCCATCGCCTTCACGTCGATGGGCGTCTTGCCGAGCGCCTGCGCCGCATCCACATGCAGCAGCGCGCCCGCGGCATGCACGAGCGGCGCGATTGCGGCGATGTCCGTGAGCGTGCCGATCTCGTTGTTCACGAGCATGAGCGAGACGAGGCCGGTGTCGCTGCGCAAGGCCGCCTTGACGGCCTCCACGCCAATGCTGCCGTCGGCCGACGGACGCACGTAGGTAACCGTCATGCCGCGCGCTTCGAGGCTCGCCATGGTGTCGAGAATCGCCTTGTGCTCGAGGCAGCTCGTGACCAGATGGCGCTTGCCCGTGGCCGCGTCGGCGTAGCCCTTCAGGGCGAGGTTGTTCGATTCGGTGGCGCCCGAGGTCCAGACGATTTCATCGGCCCCGGCGCCGATCAGCGCCGCGACCTGCGCGCGCGCCTGCTCCACGAGGCCGCGTGCCTTCGTGCCCGCCGCGTGCGAGCTGGAAGCGGGATTGCCGAATGCGCCCTCGATGCCGAGGCATTCGCACATCGACGCGATCACGCGCGGGTCGGCCGGCGTCGTGGCCGCGTAATCGAAATAGTGCAGTTTGTCGCCCATTGTCCGTCGTTCTGTTGCTGATTGAATGGGGCACCATGCTACGCGGCGGTCCGTAGAAAGGGATTCCATAATTGCGGCCGGCACTCGGCGGCTAAAGAATTATTTTCTCTTCGCGCCGATCGGCTGGAGGCATCGCCGCGACACAGCCACTGGCTGAGACCACCTTCGACAAAATGAGCCTGACGTGAATGGCGTGTATTTCGCCATTTCGGAATGGGAAAAGCGCAATATATGGCGCCGCCATTCAGAAAATAATCCGGCCGCGCCGGAAAGCCACGCCAGCCATCGAGATGCGGCCCCTTCAACGCGGCTTCCAGGTGCCTCGCGCCGCCGCGCCGGGTCACTCGAATTTAGGGCGAGAAACCCACCGGACGCCACTTTGCGGGCACGCGCCCCGTCGGCAAGCCGCAAGGCATGGCGCTTGCTGACGCAACCACGATTTTCTTTTCGAATCTTCGCACGATTCGCGCGCAATTCCCGCCAGATACGCGTTTTCCCGCATTACCCCGGCTTGCGATTTATTTTCAATTTCTTTTGAGTTTTGATCCCTTACCGTCATGCCAGTTGATTGGCGTTCGCAATGCGAACCTCTTCATCGTCCCTCAGGAACAAGGGGTAGGCCCATGACGATAAAAACCAAAGTTTCGATTTGTCTGCCCACGTACAAGCGTCCGGATCTGCTGATCGGCTGCATCGAATCGTGTCTCGCGCAGACGCACACGAACATCGAAATCGTGATCGGCGACGATTCGCCGGACGAGCAGACCGAACGCCTGATCGCCGCGCGGTACGGCAACGACAAGCGCATCGCTTATCGGCGCAATACGCCCGCGCTCGGTCAGTCGCGCAATGTCGCGAGCCTCTTTGCGCGCGCAACGGGCGACAAGATCCTGCTGATCCACGACGACGACTACCTCGCCGGGCACTGCATCGAACGCCTGCTCGCGCAATGGGAGCGCCATCCGGAGATTCAGGCGGCGTTCGGCAATCAATACGAAGTCGACCACGACGGCAGCGTGGATCACGCGTCGAGCCAGCGCATGAATCACGCCTATCACCGCACGCCGGCGGCGGCGGGGCTTCAAGCCCTGCCGGGACGCACCGGCATCGTGCAGATGTTCCCGAACAACGGCTGGCTCGCCGATGCCGCGCTCGTCAAGCAGATCAGCTATGACGAGCAGCATGCCGTGTGCTGCGATTACGTCTTCGGCGTGCGCCTGTGCCTGGCCGCGCGTGGGGTCTGCTACATCGACGAACACGTCTCCTATTACCGAAAAACCGATGTCTCGGTTTCCCAGTCGACGCGCAATACGACTAGCGCGTCGTCGCTCGCCGCCTGGAGCTTCCTCCAGGGGCTGACGCTGCCGCCCGCGCTCGAGCCCGCGCGCAAGCTCGCGATGCGCCGCTTCGTGCCTATCGTGGTGTCGCTCTATGCGCGCAACGACAAGGCGCGCGCCGGCCTGCACCTCGCGCTCGGGAATCTGCATGCATACCGGTTCGGCTTGAGCCCGCGGCTCTACTATCACCTGCTGATGATCTGGAAGAGCGCGCGGCGCGCGAAAAGGCGGACGCCAGCGCTCGCATTCGATGCGGACGAAGCGGGCGTGGAGGTGCCCCCTGTTGCGCCGGTGCTCGATGTCGCGCCGATGGTCGATGTCACGCGCACGCGCCTTCCCTGAGCGCCACGCCGCGATTTTGCCGCCCTCGCGCGGCGGCGGCGGCTCGGGCGCGCCCAGCGCTCCGAGCCCCGCAAGGTGAAAACCTGATGGCCATCGCTGCTTCAGGCTTCGCCCTCCTCCACCATCTAGCTGCTCACCTCGCGCCGCTCCAGCAGCGGAACGATCGTTCCCACGCCCGTAAAAAGAGAATTCCGTGATGTCAAGTGGGGACTGCGTATGCGTCGCCCGTTATCTGTGTCTCCTGTCAGCGCATCAAACCCGCATGCAAGTTACGCGCAGCCATTGCTCAATCCCGCTAGTATTGCAATTTGAGTTTTTCGCGCGGTCCCTGCGGCCGGTTGAATTTGAAGTAGAACCTTGAATCAGGAGCACAGTAAATGTCTTTCCGCATGACGATGTTGACGGCCGCCGTTCTGGCTGCAAGCGTGGTGAGCGCAGGCGCGCAAGCCCAGGTCGCCGGCGCCCAGCCGCTGAGCGTGACGGTCGAGCAATCGCAGGCGCTGCTCGAAGGCTGGAGCGTGAAGAAGAGCGTGCTCGGCAAGGCCGTCTATAACGACGACAACGCCAAGGTGGGCACGGTGCGCGACCTGATCATCGCGCCGGACGGCACCGTCTCGGCCGCCATCGTCTCGGCAGGCGGCTTCCTCGGCGTCGCCGCCCACGACGTGGCCGTGCCTATCGCCTCGCTCGACGTGCGCAACGGCAATCTGTATCTGCCGGGTGCAACCAAGGAAGCGATCAAGGCCACGCCGGCATTCCAGTACGCGAAGGTCGTATCGCCGCCCAAGCCCAAGCAAGCCGATATCAAGCACTAAGATAGTGCGTGAGGCCAGCATCCTCCTGGACTGGCCTCGCAGCAGACCCATGCGTGGCGCCTTTCTCGACGCCACGCATCACCCCGCCGCCAGCCCCGCCTCCCGCAGTTCAATTCCGGTCCAGACGCCGCTCGCGCAAAGCTCCTCGATCAGTTCGCAAAGCGTGCGCCGCACGGCAAGCGAAGCGGAACTCACCGGCAATGCATTCGGCCAGCAGATGCTCGCCGGACGCCTGATCACCGGATCGACGATGCGCCGCATCCTGGGCCGCTCGGCCTGTGCGCGCAACGCCAGCGCCGAAGCGGGCAGAATCGTGCACGCCGCGCCAGACTGCGCGACCGAGAGCAACATGGGCAACGAGTCCACGTCCGCGACGATGTTCAACGGCACCTGCTCGCGCGCAAAGGTTCTTTCGATCAACAGGCGCAGCCCGTTGGCCACGCCGGGCGCCACCAGCGGCACATCGGCGAGCGCCGCCAGCGGGCAGGTACGCGCGCGCGCCGGCAGCCCCGGCTCGCCGAGCACGCAGAGCTCTTCGTCGAGCACGGGCTGCGCCGAGATACCGGGCGTGGCCGTGTCGCGAAACAGGATCGCGAGGTCGAGACGGCCATTCGCAAGCAGTTCGTTCAGGTAGCCGCTCATGCTCTCGAAGAATTGCAGACGGATGCCCGGATAGCGCTCGCGCACGCGCTCGAAGACCGGCATCGCCAGCACCGAGGCCATGGTCGTGGGCAAGCCGATGGCGACCGTGCCCGATTCCGCGCCCACGCCCTCGCGCACCTCCTGGCGCAATTGCTCCATCTGATGCAGCACGAGGCGCGCGTGACGGTACAACGCCTGGCCCGCGGCAGTGGGCTTCACGCCCTGCGGGCTGCGCACGAGCAGCGGCACACCGAGGTCGTCTTCCAGCTTCGCGATCTGCTGGCTGAGCGACGGCTGCGCCACGTAGAGCTTTTCCGCGGCCTTGCCGAGACTGCCGTAATCGACGATGTTCACGAAGTAGCGAAGCTGACGAACGTCCATGGGCGCGGCCCTTGTGATCCTTCCAGTGCGAGGGTCATAGGATACCCTTATGACCGGTACATTCAATCCGTATTTCCGCGCTCCGGAACATTCGCATACAGTCGCCTCATTCCCCTATAGCAAAGTGTTGGCGAAACCAGCATTGGAGACGGCGATGAACACCCCCCTGGCTGAACCGCTCATACAACCGGTCCAGACGGTCACCGACCTCATAGCCCCCGCACCCGCTGGCGCGCTGGCCGCTACGCTCGACAGCAGCCGCACGCCGGGTCTGGGCGACGCACTTCCGCCGATCTGGCACTGGCTCTACTTCTGGACCACCGCGCCGCAAGCCGGGCTGGGCGCCGACGGGCATCCGCAAAAGGGCGGCTTCCTTCCCGATCTGGGTCTGCCGCGGCGCATGGCGGCAGGCGGGCGCATGACGTTCAACGCGCCGCTTACGATAGGCGCGCAGGCCGCGCGCGTCTCGCGCGTGCTCTCGGTCGAGCACAAGGAGGGCCGCAGCGGTCGTCTCGCGTTCGTCACCGTCGAGCACGATATTCAGGTCGGCGGCGTGACCGCCATCCGCGAAGAGCAGGACATCGTCTATCGCGAGTCCGCGCCGCCGGGTCAACCGCAGCCCAAGCCCACACCGGCGCCGGCCGGTGCCGACTGGCAGCGCGAGATCGCGCCCACCGAGGCGCTGCTGTTCCGCTATTCGGCGCTCACCTTCAACGGCCATCGCATTCACTACGACCGCGACTACACACGCAACGTCGAAGGCTATCCGGACCTCGTCGTGCACGGGCCGCTGATCGCCACGCTGCTGCTCGACACGGTGGCGCGTTTCGCGCCCGAAGCCGTCGTGCGCGAGTACAGCTTCAAGGCGGTGCGCCCGACCTTTCTCGGCCACTCCTTCACCGTATGCGGCCGCCGCACCGCGGACGGCCAGGCGGTCGAACTCTGGGCGAAAGATCACGAAGGCTGGCTGACCATGTCGGCCCGCGCCGTGCTCGCCTGAATCACCGGACCATCTGGACGAATCCACCAGGACGAATCAACCAGGAAACACGCAGGGAACCATGCAATGAACGACGCTACCGATCAATACCAGGACATCCGCGAAGCCGTGCGCGATCTGTGCAGCCAGTTTCCGGGCGAGTATTTCCGCAAGATCGACGAACAGCGCGGCTACCCCGAAGCCTTCGTCGACGCGCTCACGAAAGCGGGCTGGCTGGCCGCGCTGATTCCCCAGGAATACGGAGGCTCGGGTCTCGGCCTCACCGAGGCCTCGGTCATCATGGAGGAGATCAACCGCAGCGGCGGCAACTCGGGCGCCTGTCACGGCCAGATGTACAACATGGGCACGCTGCTGCGCCACGGCTCGGCCGAGCAGAAACGCAAGTATCTGCCGAAGATCGCGAGCGGCGAGTTGCGCCTGCAGTCGATGGGCGTGACCGAGCCCACCACCGGCACCGACACCACGAAGATCAAGACCACGGCCGTGCGCAAAGGCGACCGCTACGTGATCAACGGCCAGAAGGTCTGGATCTCGCGCGTGCAGCACTCCGACCTCATGATCCTGCTCGCGCGCACCACGCCGCTCTCGGACGTGACGAAGAAGAGCGAAGGCATGTCGATCTTCATGGTCGATCTGCACGAAGCGATCGGCAAGGGCCTGACTGTGCAGCCGATCCTCAACATGGTCAATCACGAGACCAACGAGCTGTTCTTCGACAACCTCGAAATTCCCGCGGAAAACTTGATCGGCGAAGAAGGCAAGGGCTTCAAGTACATCCTCGACGGGCTGAATGCCGAGCGCACGCTGATTGCCGCGGAATGCATCGGCGACGGCTACTGGTTCGTCGACAAGGTCTCGAAATATGTCAAGGAGCGCCAGGTATTCGGCCGCCCGATCGGCCAGAACCAGGGCGTGCAGTTCCCCATCGCGCGCGCGTTCATCAACGTGGAAGCCGCGAACCTGATGCGTTTCGAGGCGGCCCGCCGCTTCGACGCGCACGAGCCCTGCGGCGCGCAGGCGAACATGGCCAAGCTGCTCGCGGCGGACGCCTCGTGGGAAGCCGCGAACGCCTGTCTGCAATTCCACGGCGGCTTCGGCTTTGCCTGCGAGTACGATGTGGAGCGCAAGTTCCGCGAGACGCGCCTCTACCAGGTCGCGCCGATCTCGACGAACCTGATTCTCTCGTACGTCGCCGAGCACATTCTCGGCCTGCCGCGTTCATTCTGATTGCACCAGGGAGCCTGCCATGCGTCCTCTCGAAGGCATCAAGGTCGTCACGTTCGAACATGCGATCGCGGCGCCCTTCTGCACGCGCCAGCTCGCCGATCTGGGCGCGCGCGTCATCAAGGTCGAACGCCCCGGCGCGGGCGACTTTGCGCGCGGCTACGACGAGCGCGTGCACGGTCTCGCTTCGCATTTCGTCTGGACGAATCGCTCGAAGGAGAGCATCACGCTCGACGTGAAGCGCGCCGAAGCCCTGGAGATCGTGCACGCGCTGCTCGCCAACGCCGACGTGTTCGTGCAGAATCTCGCGCCCGGCGCCACGCAACGGCTCGGGCTCGACTACGAGACGCTGCGCGAGCGCTACCCGCGCCTGATCGTCTGCGATATCTCCGGCTATGGCAGCGACGGCCCGTATCGCGACAAGAAGGCCTATGACCTGCTGATCCAGAGCGAGTCGGGCTTTCTCAGCATCACGGGCTCGCCCGACGAGCCGGCCAAGGCCGGCTGCTCGATCGCCGATATTTCGGCGGGCATGTACGCGTATTCGAGCATCCTTGCGGCGCTCATCGAACGCGGCAAGACGGGGAGCGGGCGCCGCATCGACGTTTCGATGCTGGAGAGCATGGTCGAGTGGATGAGCTACCCGCTCTACTATGCGATCGACGGCCAGACGCCGCCGCAGCGCAACGGCGCGGCGCACGCGACGATCTATCCCTACGGCCCGTTCAAGGCCGGCGACGGCAAGTCCGTCATGCTCGGTCTGCAGAACGAGCGTGAATGGAAGAGCTTCTGCGAAATCGTCTTGCGCCAACCGGCGCTGGCCGGGGACGAGCGCTTCTGCTCGAACAGCCGGCGCGTGGCGCATCGCGCGGAGCTTGGCAAGCTTATCGAAGAGGCGTTTGGCGGTCTCACTGCGGGCGAGGTGATCGAGCGCCTCGAAGCCGCGAAGATCGCGAACGCGCATATCAACGACATGCAGGCAGTGTGGGCGCACGAGCAACTCGCCGCACGCGAGCGCTGGACGCACGTGGGCACGCCCGCTGGCGAGATTCCCGCGCTGCTGCCGCCGGGCGTGACGCTCGCCGATGATCCGAGAATGGACCCGGTGCCCGCGCTGGGCGAGCACACCGATGCCATTCTGCGTGAGCTTGGCTATGACGAGGTGAGCGTTCGCGCGTTGCGGGAGGGTGGTGCGGTTTGAAGGCGTGCGGCGAATCGCGCCGTTCCGATTCTTCGCAAATCACCAATTAGCTAAGCAATACTGAATAAATTCAGCAGGACATAAGCCGCACACATAAGTCCAACAACGCAGCGGCACGAGAAGCAAGAGCCAGCGCACGCGCCCTGCATGCGTTGGCGGCAATACACAGGAGACGACACCATGCAACACGCGGTCAACGCCGCCGGGCGCCTGGACAGGCTACCCATTTCCCGCTTCCACTGGAAGATTCTCGGTCTCATCGCCGGCGGCGCGTTCCTCGACGCCTTCGACATCTATCTCGCGAACGGCTCCGTCGCAGCCATGGTGAAGGACGGCTTCACCGACCTTCATCATGGCGCGATGTTCGTTTCCTCCACGTTCGTCGGCATGATGCTGGGCGCATTTATCGCGGGCTGGCTCGGTGACAGGCTCGGCCGTCGCTACTCGTATCAGCTCAATCTTGCCGTGTTCGGCCTCGCCTCGATCGCCGCGTGCTTCGCGCCCAGCATCGAGTGGCTCATCGCGCTGCGCTTCATCATGGGTCTCGGACTTGGCGCCGAGCTTGTCGTCGCTGCGGGCACGCTCGCGGAATTCGTTCCTCCCGCCACGCGCGGCAAGTGGGTCTCACTGCTCGCGGTCATTACCAACAGCGGCCTGTTCGCGGCGCTCGCGGCAGGCTACTGGGTCATTCCGCATCTCGGCTGGCGCTATATGTTCGCGCTCGCCGGCGTGGGCGCACTCGTCGTCTGGTTCCTGCGCCACCGCATGCCGGAGTCGCCGCGCTGGCTCGAATCGGTGGGCCGACTCGACGAGGCGGAAGCGACGCTCGCCGAAATCGAGCGTGAAGTGCGCGCCCAGACCGGCGAATTGCCACCCGTACAGCGCGCCGTCAATCTGAACAAGGGCAGGGTGCCACTCGGCGCGCTGTTCGCCAAGGGCATGCGCAGCCGCACGGTCGTGGCTTCGCTTACGGCCATCGGCGTCAACGTGGGCCTGTATGGCTTCATTGCGTGGTTGCCGACGTTCTTCGTCGCGCAGGGGCTCTCCGTCGTCAAGTCGCTCGGCTTCGTGTTCGCGATGTCGGCAGGTTCGCCCGTCGGCGGCCTGATCGGCTATTTCATCGCCGACCGCGTGGGCCGCGCGCGCGGCATCCTGATCGCTTCGGCCGTAAGCGTCGCGCTCGGCTGGGTCTATGTGACACTACGCGAGCCCTTCGCCATCATGCTCGTGGGCTTCTGTCTCGTGAGCGCGATCTACACGATCTGCACACTCGGGCTGTTCGGTTACATTCCCGAACTGTTTCCCACCGAGGTACGGCTGCGCGGCACAGGGGTGGCCGGAACATGCGGGCGCGCCTCGTCGATCGCCACACCGTGGCTCGCGCTGCTGCTCTACGAGCGATTCGGCGTCTCGGGTGTGATCGCCATGGTGAGCGCCATTCTCGCCGTCCTCTGCGCGGCCATTCTCGTGCTGCGCGTGGAGACGAGTTGCGCCGCGCTCGAAGACATCAAACCCGAAACCGGCGATGCCCAGGCGCTGGGCAGCAACGCTACGGTCGCGTGCAGTACCGAGGGGCGCTGAGGCTTTCGCATTCTGCTGCCTTCCTGTTCGCGCAAAAAGCGCCGCTTCATTCAAGCGGCGCTTTTTCTATTTCTGGCCGGAGAAACTGCGGCCCTAATCTTTCAATACGCATGCGCAGCGCACTTTGCGTGCAGCGAGCACTGTAACTTATTAACAATTGGCCTATTGTTTGACGGATATTGAACAGTTACTGTCGCGCCTCGACATCTAAATCGACAAGAATTCGCACCGACACGTAGCCGCACGTTTCAATACCTGTTCTGATCGGCCGTCGTGATTGCACGACGATTTATCGATTTCATGATTCGAACATTGTTAAGCAATCCACATTAAATACTTTCGTGGAGGAACGGCCTTGCCGCATCCATAGCCCGATATGCCCTGCGAACCGTGTATGCAATTTTCGATCGCCCTGAACCGCGCTCGAGCGCTTCATCGCCACCCCGGATAATCGTATGGCCATCATTTACCACTACTGCGATCCGCATGCCTTTCTCTCGATCATCGAGAGCAAGGCGCTCTGGCTCAGTAATGCACGAAAGATGTTCGATCCTCGCGTGGGCGATGGCATCGGCTCGATGCTCGTCAATGCATTGGCCGGCAATCAGCGCGAGCCGCAGGCACCGAATGGAGCCGCCACCGAGCTCTTGCTCGCCCTGAACGTCAGCCGCCGGGAGTTGTTCACCTGTTGCTTCTCGGGGAACCGCGACGCCACTACGCAATGGCTCAACTATGCGGACCGCGGTAGAGGGCTCGCGATCGGATTCGATACGGGCGTGCTGCAACTGGAAATGGACTGTGCGGATACGCCGGGCGACGCGCGTACCGCGGAACCACAGAGCGTGCTAGCCGACTCCGAACGCGGATACGTGCTCTCACCTGTCCTCTACGGCGACGACTCCACGCTGACACGGCACATCGAAGCGCTGAAGAGCCTGGTCGTCGACGGCGGCACGCATGACAGAACGCTGCGCGCCCGTATCGCCGCGCAGGCTTGCGAGTGGCTCGGCGTCGTTGCCAAGGATCCTTCGTTCCGGCACGAGCAGGAATGGCGCCTCGTCTACGCGTCGCCTGCCGACAGCGCAAGCGCCGCACAGTCAGGACGCAGCGGCCCGACACCCCATCTGCGCTGGCGCGTGACGCAGTTCGGACTGACCAGCTATTTCAAGTACGGATTTCTGCCTGAAGCCGTTCGTGAAGTCTGGATCGGCCCCAACTATGGCGAGCGCGCGCACCCCAGGAGCGTCTTTGGAATCAAGGAACACCATGCGCTCAGACTGCTGATGGTATCTCACGGTTATGACCAAGCTGAAATCATTGAAGCCTCGCCGCGATTCTCGATTTAGCCACAATGAAGCAGCGCCCGTCGACCGGGCAACGATCGTCGCCATCTTCGAGGATACGACCCGACTCGCCTCTTATGTCGCGAGAACGTTGAGCGACGACGGTTACGTCTGCCACCGCTTTCGCAGGCTGGGTCTGCTCACGGCCGGGTTGGATAGCCAGCCATTCGATCTGCTGATCCTGATCGGGCTCGATCCCGACTCCGACGCCATGACGGCGCTGAAGTGGGTGCGAGCGCATTGCGGAGCGGACCTGCCGGTTCTGTTCATCGGCGAGCCGCGCAAGGCCGCCGATGAAACGGCCGCGCTCGACGCGGGCGCAGACGACTATGTCCTCAAGGCGCGCACCCCGGAGGTCCTGCGTGCCCGCGTGAGCTCGCTGCTGCGACGGGCGCAGTGGCCCAAAACCCGCATGCCGGTGCGATTCGGCCCATACGAATTCGATACGGCGAAATGCATCGTCACATTGCGCGGTAACGCGATCGCGCTGACGCATCGCGAATTCGCGCTTGCTTACCTGCTGTTTCGCCAGGCCGGGCTGCCTGTGTCGCGCGCGCAGATTCTCGAATCGATCTGGCATCAAACGTCGGGCATGCCGTCCCGCACGGTCGATACGCACGTCAGCTGGTTAAGAACGAAGCTTATGCTGTGCCCCGAAAACGAATACGTGATTATCGCCGTCTACGGTTACGGCTACTGCCTCGAAAAGCTCACAAACGCATAGGCCGGGTGGCGAACAAGTGCACGCGCGGTGCATACCCGATACTAGAGACGATCGAGCCGGTATCCGCGTCCATGCACGGACGCAAGCCGGTAGCCGCTCTCCGGCGCGAGCGTGAGCTTCGTGCGCAAGCGGCAAATCTGCGTGTCGATGGTTCGCGTGCTGACGCCAGCGTCGCCATTCCAGACCAGATCGAGAATGTGCTCGCGCGATAGCGTCGTTCCCAGATGCTGATAAAACAGCAGCGCAAGCCTGAATTGCCGCTCGGTCAGATGAACGGCCACGCCATTGCGCGAAACGCTGCATGCCACCGGATCGAATGCGAACCCGTCGCCGGCTTCTTCACCATTGCCCGACGCAACCGCTCGCGCGCGACGCAACACCGAGCCGATGCGGGCGCGCAATACGCCGGCTTCCACGGGCTTGATCAGATAGTCGTCAGCCCCTGCGTTCAATGCCGAGGTCTCGTCACTATCGGCCTGGAACGAGGTCACGAAAACAACCGGCACGTGCGTGGCGACGATCTCCCGAATCTTCGTGAGGACATCGAACCCCGCCATATCGGGCAATGCATGATCGAGTATGAGCAGGTCGAATGTCTCGCGCCTCAGCGCGCGCAGCAAGGCCCTGCCCTGCGTGAAGGGACGGCAGACCCCCCCCCCTCGGGGGCCAGCACGCCGCGAATGAACTCTGCTTGTTCCGGATCGCTATCGAGAATGGCAATTCGCATTCGATCAAGCTGCCTCTTTTATTGCCTTACAAAATGGATGCAAAGTATTTTTGCGCGCGAGCGCGCACGTGCAGAACACGCTGCAATCCATTCGATGTAGAAAATGCCAGGCCCGTATGAAGAGCAATGGGACTGGCGAAAGAAGCGGGTCATCGGTGGGGGAACAGCGTGGACCGCAACCCGCCTCGGGCTCAGTGCATCCACGCCATGCAGCTCGACGTGGGTTATAGATGAGTGACGCTATTATTGAGCAACTACCTGCATAAAGGTTGTTAAATCATGTCACACGCAGGTCGCACTCGCGCTTCGAATGCGGCCAATTCACGAGCTCAATTACCAGCGCAGCAGCCGCGGCCCGAGCCACGCGCCAATCGCGGCCGGCAACAACATGCCGAGCGCATACCAGATGCTCCAGAACGCGGGGCTCATCTCCGGGCAGTGCACGCAGTAGGCGATGGTGGCCAGCGAGCTCGCAAAGAGGCCCGAGGCGGCGCCCGCCAGACGCGGGCGAGTGGGCGCGAGGCCCCGCGCGGCCCAGAACACGGCCGCGAACGTGGGCACCGAAAGCAGCAGGATGTTGAACGGGCAAATGCGCCACGACTCGCCGAGCATGAGCGGCACGCGCTCGGCCGGCGCGGCCGCGCCCAGCGTTAGCCAGCCCGCCAGCCACACGCCCACGAACGGCAGGGCAACCAGCGCCCACGCAAAGCCGCCGCGCACACCGGGGCGCCCGAGCCGGCTCACGACCCGCGCGGCGGTGAGCGCCACGGCAACCGGGAAGGCGAGCTTCGCCCAGAAGATCGGCGTCTGCGCGACGCTCATGAGATCGGGCCGCACGCCGAACACCAGCGCGACGATCACGAGCGACCCGGCGAGCCCGAGCGGCAGCGCACGCGCGAATCGGCGCAAGACCGCCTTGCGGTCCACGCGCGTGACACCGGTGGAAAGCAGGTTGATGAGATCGTCGGTTTTCATTGCGCCCCCCGAATACGTGCGGCGAGCGCCTTCAGGCCGCGGTGGATGCCCACCTTCACGGCCGACTCTGAAAGCCCCGTGAGTTGCGCGGCTTCCACCACCGAGCGTCCCTCGAGCTTCACATGAACAATGGGCAGGCGCTGCTTGTCCGGCAACTGGTCGAGCAGCTTGCCGATGTCGCGGCGCGCCTGGGCCGGCTCGTCGTCGGGAGTGGCGAACAAGTCGGTGTGATCGTCGAGCGGGTCGTTCAAAGATTCGCGGCGGGAGCGCGAGCGGAAAAAATCCATCAGTTTGTAGCGGGCGATGGCGTGCACCCAGGCGGTCAGCGGTTCGTCGGGGCGCCACGTGTGACGCGCGTTGTGCACCGCGAGCAGGATCTCCTGCACGAGGTCTTCCACGTCGTCGTGCAATTGCGGAATGCGCCTGCGCAGAAAGCCGCGCAAATGCCGCGTCAGTTCCTGAAGGAACAGGCGGTACGCGTCGGCGTCGCCTTCCAGGCCGGCGAGAAACAGCGCTTTGAGACGGATTTCCGCGGGATGCAAAGGGCGTCCTGTGTTGTCGCGACGATGGGATGGGGCGCCTGCACCCGTGCCGGTGCCCGCGCCGACTTCCACACCCGCGCCGAAGCTTGCAACAGGCTTGCGCGCGGCATCGCCGGGTTCGGCAACGCCGCCGGCTCCGAATACGGGCGGGATCGCGTGAGCGTAGCCCATGGCGTCCCGCACCGCAATAGCGGCCGCTCCGCCGCCGCCGCGCGCGGTGCGCTCGCCCGTATCCATCCACCCCGCCGCTGTGTTCGCCCAGCCCACGCTCTCGCTCCCCATTCCTGAACTTGCCCGCGCCTGCCGTGCGCCGCACGGCGTGGGGCTCCCTGGAAGCTATTCGTCTGCGTCGCACGCGCGGTTACACATCGCATGAAATTTTTCACAGCGGCCGCAATTGAGCGCGCTTCATGCAAATTTTCGCGCGCTGCTGTAACCGCAGTTCGGCCCTCGACGAATTCACCGTTACCAGCACGTCACGAGGAGACCGCGATGGAAACCACAACCGCCCAGCCGCCTGCGAGCCAGCCGCTCGTGCACGGGGCGCGCCCGATCCATCCGCTATGGCTGCGCGTCACGCACTGGCTCAACGCATTCGCTGCGCTCATCATGATGTTTTCGGGCTGGCGCATCTATGACGCCTCGCCGGTCTTCCCCCACATCGTCATCCCGACGTCGATCACGCTCGGCGGCTGGCTGGGCGGCGCGCTGCAATGGCATTTCGCGGCCATGTGGCTGCTCGTTTTCAACGGGCTCGTCTATCTGGCGCTCAATATCGCTAGCCGGCGCGCCTTCACGAAATTCTTTCCGCTAAGCCCGCGCGCCGTGTTCGCCGACCTGCGCGCCGCGCTCACCGGCCACCTGTCGCACGCCGACCTGCGCCACTACAACGCCGTGCAAAAGCTCGCCTATCTGGTCGCCATCGCCGATCTCATCGTGCTCGTGCTTTCCGGCCTCGCGATCTGGAAATCCGTGCAGTTCCCGCTGCTGCGCGAGCTCATGGGCGGCTATGACAACGCTCGCGTCGTGCACTTCTGCGCGATGTCGCTGCTGGCCGCGTTCGTGGTCGTGCACGTCACGATGGTGGCGCTCGTGCCACGCTCGCTCCTCACCATGCTGCGCGGCCGTTGAGCACGCCTTAGATCATCGATAAGGATTCCAGATGAACACGAACGAACGCAAGATCGTCACGCTGGACCGCGCGGCGATCCTCACCGATGCGCGCCGCGAACTTGGCAAGCTCGACATGCCCTCGCGTCGGCTGTTCGGCAAGCGCCTGCTCACGCTCGGCGGACTTTCGATGCTGACCGGCTGCTCGATCACCGACGAGGCTTCCGTCAACACGTTTCTGACCGCCGTCTCGCGGCTGAACGACCGCGTGCAGGCCTGGCTCTTCGATCCTCACCAGCTCGCGCCCACCTATTCCGAGGCGCAAATCACGCGGCCGTTTCCGTTCAACGCGTTCTACAGCGTCGACGAAGCGCCGGTCGTGGATGGCGGCAGCTACCGCCTCAAGCTGAGCGGGCTCGTGACCGGCCAGCGCGTGTGGACGCTGCCCGAGCTCTACACGCTGCCGCACGCCGAGCAGATCACGCGGCATATCTGCGTGGAAGGCTGGAGCGCCATCGGGCGCTGGGGCGGCACGCCGTTCGCCGGCTTCCTGCGCCGCGTGGGCGCGGACACCAGCGCGAAGTACGTGGGCTTTCGCTGCGCGGACGACTACTACGAGAGCATCGACATGGCCACTGCGCTGCATCCGCAAACGCTGCTCGCATTCGACTACGACGGCGAGCGCCTGCCCGCGAAATACGGCTATCCGATGAAGCTGCGCATGCCGACCAAGCTTGGCTACAAGAATCCGAAGCACATCGTCGAAATTTTCGTCACGAACACGTACCCCGGCGGCTATTGGGTCGACCAGGGCTACAACTGGTTCGGCGGTTCGTGACGACCTGAATTGCCGGACCACATTTTTTCACCCACCAAGGAGCACAGCCATGAAGAAGATCATTTTCGCCGCTATCGTCGTCAGCGCCGCCACGTTGGGCGCTGGCACCGGCACCGCATTCGCGCAGGCAAGCGGCGCGATGGGCAACGACACCATGCAGAAGGACACCATGGGCAAAGACGCCATGTCTCACGACAAGATGAGCAAGGACGGTGCGATGTCGCACGACAAGATGGGCAAGGATACGGCCATGAAGAAGAACGACGCCATGGGCCATCCCGCTTCGGGTGCGATGTCGCAATGAGCCCGCGGCTCGCGGCGCAATTTCGTCAGCTGCACCGTAGACCGAATTGCGCCGCGGGCAGCGTATCCTGCCGCGTCACACAGCGTGGCTCCAACGACTCGCAGCGCCGTGGACCTTTTCAAGGTGCCACGCGCAAGGTTACTGTAGCTGTCATTCCTGAGTTAACGTGTGATGCACGTGCACGCGCCGTGCGAATGGAGCATGTGAAGAATGGCAGCCAGAACGAACGAATACGAGCAACCCATCGGCGACGCCCTGTCCGGCTGGACGGCGCGCGAGCGGCCCGGCCGCGTGAGCATCGAAGGCACGCGCTGCCGCATCGAGCCCATCGACGTCGACCGGCATGCCGCCGACCTTTTCGACGCCTACAGCCAGGCCGCCAACGGCAGCGACTGGACCTATCTGACGATAGGCCCGTTCGCGGACCTCGCGGCGTATCGCGCCTACCTCACGGGCGCGGCGGCCTCCGCCGACCCGCTGCACTACGCGATCATCGACCAGGCGAGCGGCAAGGCTGTGGGCACGTTCTCGCTGATGCGCATCGATCCGGCCAACGGCGTAATCGAAGTCGGCAACGTCACCTTCTCCCCGTTGCTCAAGCGCACGGCGCTCTCCACCGAGGCACAGTATCTGCTGATGCGCTACGCATTCGACGAGCTGGGCTACCGGCGCTACGAATGGAAATGCGACAGCCTCAATGCGCCTTCGCGAAAGACCGCGCTGCGGCTCGGCTTTCAATTCGAAGGCATCTTCAGGCAGACCATCGTGTACAAGGGGCGCAGCCGCGACACCGCGTGGTTCGCCATCGTCGACAAGGACTGGCCGGGCGTGAAACGGGCGTTCGAAACATGGCTCGACGCCCGCAACTTCGACGCCGATGGCAATCAGCGCGAGTCGCTCACCGGCCTGCGCGACGCGCAGGCGCGCGGCTGATTCGCCGCCTGCGGGGGCGTTGCCAGGGCGCTGCGAGGCAAGCCTGGCCGGCAACCGCTCCGCCGAAACCGGCACGCACAGCGCCCGCGCGCGCTGTGCGCATTCACATCTCACGCCGTGATATATTGATTCCCGCACCAGTGTTATCGAAGTCGATGCCGACAAAATCGCCCACGGGCCGATTGCGCGGCCTATCTCGCGCCAGCGAATCCGGCCCGGTGGCTGGTGGGTATGGCGCATGCTGACCGAACTTCCATGGACCGACGGGATGCACACAACGTAAGCGGACCCAGGGCGATGCATGCCATGCGTCTTGCGTTCCGCCGGCTCGCATACACACAGGAGTCCATATCATGCCAGTCTCCCGCCGGCGCTTCATGATCATTGCCGCCTCTGTCGCGTCGACCACGGTGCTGTCCACCGAGTCGCGCGCCGACGCCCCATTGCTCCCCGTGACCGACCCCACAGCACAGGCGCTCGGCTACACGGAAGACGCCTCGAAAGTCGACAAGTCGAAGTTCGCCCGCTACCAGGCCGGCCAGACCTGCGCCAATTGCCAGTTGTATTCAGGCAAGCCCGGCGCAGCGACAGGACCGTGCGCGACCTACGGCGGCAAGCTGGTGTATGCGAAGGGGTGGTGCAACGCTTACGTGAAGAAGGCTTGACGCTGCGGTCGATGACCGCAACATGACCGGCGGCGCGATGGCCCATGATAAAGGTCCATCGCGCCGCCGTGTTTATATGCAAGGCTTCGCTGGCGCTTGCGCTTCAATGCGCGATCCGGTGATCGATCAGTTCCTTGACCACGCGCGGATCGGCTAGCGTGGAGACATCGCCGAGATTGTCATAGTCGCCATCGGCAATCTTGCGCAAGATGCGGCGCATGATCTTGCCTGAGCGGGTCTTCGGCAAAACGGGTGCCCACTGGATGAAGTCGGGGCTCGCAATCGGGCCGATTTCCTTGCGCACCAGCGCCACCAGCGCCTGGCGCAACGGCTCCGTGGGCTCCACGCCCACCTTGAGCGTCACATAAGCATAGATGCCCTGCCCCTTGAGCGAATGGGGGTAGCCCACCACGGCGGCCTCGGCAACGCACGGGTGCGTGACCAGCGCGCTCTCCACTTCCGCTGTGCCGAGCCGGTGCCCCGAAACGTTGACCACATCGTCGATGCGCCCCGTGATCCAGTAATCACCGTCCGCGTCGCGATAGCAGCCGTCGCCCGTGTAGTACTTGCCTTCGAACTGGCTGTAATACGTCGTTCGCATCCGGTCCGGATCGCCGTACACGTAGCGCATCTGTCCGGGCCACGAATCGAGCATGCACAGGCTGCCTGCGCCCGCCCCCTCGATGACTTCGCCCTTCTCGCCCACGAGCGCAGGACGAATGCCAAAGAACGGCCGCGTGGCGGCACCGGGTTTGAGCGTCGTGGCGCCCGGCAGCGGCGCAATCAGAATGCCGCCCGTTTCCGTTTGCCACCAGGTGTCGATCACGGGGCAGCGCTTCTCGCCCACGACTTCGTAATACCAAAGCCAGGCCGCCGGATTGATCGGCTCGCCGACGGTGCCGAGCAACCGCAGCGATTTGCGCGACGTCTTCTTGACCGGCGCGTCGCCGTCACGCATCAGCGCGCGAATGGCGGTTGGCGCGGTGTAGAGGATTTGCACCTGGTGCTTGTCGCACACCTCCCAGAAGCGCGAGCTGTCCGGATAGTTCGGCACGCCCTCGAACATCAGCGTGATCGCGCCGTTGGCGAGCGGGCCGTAGACGATATAGCTGTGCCCCGTCACCCAGCCCACGTCGGCCGTGCACCAGTAGACGTCGCCGTCGCGATAGTCGAAGACGTATTGATGCGTCATCGCCGCATAGGTCAGATAGCCGCCCGTGGTGTGCACGACGCCTTTGGGCTTGCCCGTCGAGCCCGAGGTATAGAGGATATAAAGCGGGTCTTCGGCATTCATTTCCTCCAGCGGACAGTCTGCGGAGCTCCGGCCCATCAGATCTTCATACCAATGATCGCGACCCTCGCGCCAGCCGACCTTGCCGCCCGTGCGCCGAACCACGACGCACGTTTTCACCTCGGGGCATTTTTCCATCGCCGCGTCGGCGCTTTCCTTCATCGCAATCGCGCGGCCACCGCGTACGCCTTCGTCGGCGGTAATCAGAATATTCGATGCGCAGTCCTGAATTCGATTCGCGAGCGCCTCCGGCGAGAAACCGCCGAACACCACAGAGTGAATCGCGCCAATGCGCGCGCAGGCGAGCATCGCGACGGCCGCCTCGGGAATCATCGGCATGTAGATGGTCACGCGCTCACCGCGCTTCACGCCCAGCGATTTCAGCACATTGGCGAACTTGCAGACTTCCGTGTGCAGTTCGCGATAGGTGAGCGTGCGGCTGTTGGCGGGATCGTCACCTTCCCAGATGATGGCGGTCTGGTCGCCGCGCGTGGCGAGATGACGGTCCAGACAATTGCTGCACGCATTGAGCGTGCCGTCGTAGAACCAGCGGATATGCAGGTCCTGGCTCGCGAACGAAACGTCCTTGACCTGCGTGTACGGCTTGATCCAGTCGAGACGTTGGCCTTGCTCGGCCCAGAAACCCTCGGGGTCTTGCGTGGAGCGGCGATACATCTCCTCATAGCGCGCCTGGTCGATCGAGGCATGCTTCGCCCACTCGGCTGTCACGGGAAAAGTCAGATGCTCAGACATGGCTTCCTCCTTATTGAGGACGTTGCGCTGCCATGCCATCGGCGGGAAGCGCCCTCGGGCACGCGCCCCCGCCGGCGCGAGACCGCTACGCGACTTGTGGATGCGGCGGCTCTACATAGGGATGGGTGGGCAGCACGATGCGCCCAAAGCTTTCGTTGATCACCATGGCCGCCGATGCGTAGAACGCGAGCACGGCCGTAATCAGGCCCGTGTAGCCGCCCAGATGGGTGGCGAGGACCGAGCCCGTGAACGCCCCGATCGCGAGCAGCAGATAGGTGATCCAGAGCGCGAGGAATACGACTTGCACCGACGTGCTGGTGTGCATGGAGCCGATCCACATGTAGAACGTAAACACGCCCCACACCAGCAGATACCAGCCCACGAACGCTTCAGGCACCTTTGTGCCGAGGAACGCGACGAAGAGCGCAAACGACCACCAGAACGCGCCATAACTGAGGAAGGCCACCGTGCCTAGCGTATTGCCGCGCGGAAATTCCATCACGCCCGCGATCATTTGCGCCGTGCCGCCGAACGCGAATGCGAGCGCAAGAACCAGTCCCAATGCGTCGGCATTGAACCAGCCGGCATTGACCATGCTGAGCATCCACGTCGTAAATGCAAACCCGGCTAGCCCGAGGGGCGCCGGATTGGAGAGTTTGCCACCCATAATGTGCCTCCGTGGTCATTGTTTCCATTTGCCATAAGACGAAACGACTGCGGCGACGCTATGGGCACCGGATCGTCGATGCACTCAATCGCGCGCCCTGGACGAAACGGGATCCGATTCACTGCCCTCCTGTGCACCTGCACAGAATCCCAGTTTCATTATAGGCAATATATCACGTTGTGATATATTGTGAGTGCGACCGAAGCGTGAATCTCGGGTCGGATTGACGCGCCGTGCCCAATGCTTGCTGCACGTGCGGAGATCAAGCAATAATACGCGGGCAGGCGCATACCAACGGGTTGATATGTCGGCATCCTAATTGAATTGCCAGAAGAGAAATCGTGCGGCGCCAAGACGTCATTGCTGGGGCCGCAACAACCCCCAGCTGACGAGGATCGCCTGGATGCTCCGCGCATACGCATCGCGTTCTCGCGGCGACTCCGAGTGATACGCGCCAATGGCGCGCCACGTGTTGCCGTAGCGCACCATCTTCTGTTTGAGCAGCCATGCAGCCACAAAGATGTTCACGCACGGATCGGTCAACGCGCGATGCGGTATACCCTCGCGCGCGAGCTCGGAAAAGTGGACCGAGTTGATTTGCAGTTGCCCCACGTCGATCGAGCCGTTGGCGTTGTGGTTGATCGCTGCCGCGTCACCCTTCGATTCGCGCCATGCCACGGCACGTAGCACGAGCGGATTGACACCCTGGTATGCGCCCGCTTTTTCGAAACATTCGTCGCCGGTCGCGGCATGCGCCACTGGGCAGCTGAGTGCGGCCGAGGCAAGCCAAGCAAACACGATCCCGTATTTCGAACACCGGAGTGCGAGAGACATCTGCTGAACCATCGTTCTGGCCTCCAATGTGGGGGTTATCGCGCCAACGCAACATCGAGCTGCCGTTCGATGTCCTTGAGGTAGACGCGCGATGCATCGGACACCACGAGTCTGGGAGTCGGCATGGCGCAATGGCAGTCGTGCTGGCGCGCCTTCTTTTTGCGCGAGGCGGAATGCGAGGCGGGTGGCTCGTCGTCGTCGCCGTTCGATGGCGGCAGCATGGCGAGCGTGGGCAACGGCGGATAGACGCGCGACGCGTCGGTATCCGACACCAGGGCAACGGTGCTGGGCTGGCCCGCCCACGCGCTGCAGGAGACGAGCAGGGCCAGCAACGGTGCGGCCACGGCGAGAATAGTCGGGCGCATCGCGTCAGTCTCCCGATTGCAGCGGTTCGATCGACACGCTGTATGTCTGGTTCGCGCCGGCCGTGACATTCTCGAGCGCTGGCTTCGGTGACTGGCGGGACGGCACGCCCTTCCAGATTGCCTCGTTCAGATAGCGCAGATCCTGGCCGAGCGCAGTTACACGGATCACCGTCGGCTGCTTCTGGGCAGCGGCCAGCGCCCCCGCCTTCGCGAGCACCGTGGCGAGTTGTGGATCGCGTGCGCCGAGCGCGTCGGCCGGAATATCGAACCGCATCACCGCAGTCGGCGCGGCCGGCTTTTCAGTGTTTGCCGTATCGGCCGGATGCAGTTGCGCGCACCCCGCCATCGCCATCACGGCCATCAAGAACACGACGTGCTTCACGTTTGCCCCTTTTCGAAACCTCATGCCTATAGGCGCGTTTTCGGCTCGCATCGGACGCAGCTTGATACCCCTGGCGCAAACGTTTTCGAAAAAGGAAAAGTTCGCTCGCGGCACGTGGCTTTTCGCAACGTCGGTGCGAAAGGCGCCGGAATTCATGCAGAGAAATGCTTCGTCGCGAGGCCGGTATAGGGCACTCGCGAGCGTGGGGCGTCACCGTTCCCGATGCATGCCGCATTGCTAAATGTCTGATGAATAAGGGTAGCCCCGCCCCAAATCGTATGGATTCCTTATTGACTCATGCGCGATGGCACGGTTTGAAGCGCATGCATGCTGCGCGCTTCGGGGCCGGGATCAGTTAACCGTTCCGGTCGCGCAGTATTGCGCGAAGTTCGCCTCTGAGGAAGCAAAGCCTTGCTGCTTCGCGAGCTCCCACGGGCGTTCGCAGCGCTGCGTGTGTGCACACCACGAATAACCCGCGGAACCGATGCATCCATGTGCGTCGCGATCGGCGCCCACCACGGTGGACGGGGTCGTGGAATTCGCGGCAGAACAAGCGCCAAGCAGGCACGTGGCAGCGGCAAGACAGACGCGAAGCAGGTTTCGGCGCATGAATGACTCCGATGGGATGTGGCTGAATGCCGGCCGGAGTCTACCAGCGTCCCACCGCGGCGGGCCCGGGGTTGGCCGGGGTATCCGCGCCGCAAGCTTTCATTATTATTTCAATCAGAAAACCTGATAGCAACGTTCAATTTATTGCGTTTCCCTTAAGCGTTGCCATGCGGCAAAGTGTCATCTCCGCGAATGGAGTGATCTCCGTGAATCAACGCATCGACCCGTCCCTACTTGCCCCACCCGATCTGTCGTTCGCGACGCTGGATTCGGGCGTCGTCCTGCCGTACCTCGAACGGGGGGCAGGTGAGCCGCTGCTTTTGGTGCACGGCTCGCTGTGCGACTACCGCTACTGGGCGCCGCAGCTGGACGGTCTCGCGGACGATTTCCGCTGCATCGCCCCGAGCCTGAGCCATTACTGGCCGGCCGCCGATGCCTGCATCCAGGGCGAATTCGGCTGGGAAAGCCATCTGCATGAACTGGCCGACTTCATCACTGCGATGGGGCTCGAGTCGGTGCATCTGGTCGGTCATTCGCGCGGCGGCTCGATCGCGTATCACCTTGCGCGCCGCTATCCGCGCCTCGTGCGCACGCTCGTGCTCGCCGATCCGGGCGGCCCGCTGCGCCGCCTCGAAGACGACGAAGACGTGCTGCCCCCCGCCACCAACGCGCTGCGCACGCGCGCAGCCGATCTCATCGAGCGCGGCGAGCTGGAAGCCGGGCTCGAGCTGTTCGTAAATTCGGTGAGCATGCCCGGCGCCTGGCGCAAGAGCCCGCACGCGTTCCGCGAGATGGCCATCGCCAACGCCACGACGCTGCCCAAGCAATTGATCGATCCGCTGCCCGCCTACGTGCGCCGCCCCGCTGCGGACATCAAGTGCCGCACGCTGCTGATCGACGGCCAGCGCAGCCCGCTGATGTTCCGCAACAACGTCGAGGCGCTCGAAGAGTGGATCGACTTCGCGCAGCGCATCACGATGAAAGGCGCAACGCACGGCATGAACGCCACGCACGCCGATCTCTTCAATACACACGTCCGCAACTTCATCACGCAGGCCTGACGCGCGCGGCGCCACGCGCGCCGTTTGCCGTTTTCGGGCCTGCTTGCCGCCTCATTTGGCGAACAGTTGCCCGATGTCCTTGAACGCCTTGAATTCGAGCGCGTTGCCGCACGGATCGAACAGGAACATGGTGGCCTGCTCGCCCACCTGCCCCTGAAAGCGGATATACGGCTCGATCACGAATTGCGTGCCGAACTCGCGCAACCGCTGCGCGAGCGCTTCCCACTGACTCCATTCCAGCACCACGCCGAAATGCGGCACCGGCACGTCGTGGCCGTCCACCGCGTTCGTATGCGCGCTGTCCTGCGAAGCGGTTTTCGGGTGCTCGTGAATCACCAGTTGATGGCCGAAAAAGTCGAAGTCGACCCAATGGTCACTCGAACGCCCTTCTTCGAGACCGAATACACGGCCATAGAAGTCGCGCGCGGCCGGCAGGTCATAGACGGGAATCGCCAGGTGAAAGGGGGAAAGGCTCATGGTTCGCTCCGTGCTCGTTATGCAATGCGGTTTGCCGTTCGTGCCGGCGTATTGTCGGGCCATGATAGACGGCACGGTTGAAAAATAAAATCAATATATAATTTCGCGATATACAAACGGAATTTGTGAATGATCCGCGAGCTGAAGACGCTGATTGCCGTCGTCCGCGAGGGCACCTTCGCCGCCGCCGGCAAGCGGATCGGCCTCACGCAGGCCGCCGTGAGCGCGCAGATGCAGCGTCTCGAAGCCGAACTCGGCTTCGCGCTGTTCGACCGCGAGGGGCGCACCGCGCGGCTGAACGCGCGCGGTCAGCAGATTCTCGTGCAGGCGCAGGAGGTGATCCGGCTTTACGGCAATCTGAGCGCCGTCACCGTGGATCCGGCGGTGGCCGTGCGGGTCAATATCGGCGCGATTGCCTCGGTACAGCGCGCGTTGCTGCCCGACGCGCTCGCGACGTTGCGTCAACAGCGCCCCGGCGTGAGCACGCGCGTAATTCCCGGGGTATCGATGGAACTCCTCAACCTCGTCGACGCCGGCGAAATCGAGCTGGCCGCCATCATCCGCCCACCCTTCGCACTCCAGAGCGATATGCGCTGGACCCCGCTCGCGCAAGAGCCCTATCGGCTGATCGTGCCGCGCGGCGTGAAAGGCAGCGACTGGATGGAGCTGATCGCCACGCGGCCGTATATCCGTTACGACCGTGCGTCATTCGGCGGCCGCCAGGTCGACCGCTTTTTGCGGCGCATGCAGTTGCCCGTGCAGGACGTGTGCGAGCTCGACGAGCTGGAGGCCATCGTGAAGCTGGTGGAGAACGGCGTGGGCGTCGCGCTCGTTCCGCAGACCGCCACCTGGCGGCGCTGGCCGGCCAAAGTGCGCGCGATCGACCTCGGCCACCATACGTTTCACCGCGATGTCGGCATCGTGCACCGCGACGCGAGCCAGATGAGCGAGGCGGCAGGCGTGCTGCTTGGTCTGCTGGAAAGGGAGGCGAGGGGGGAAGGCTGAACCAGTTGCGTGTCCCGCTCAATCTCCCTCTTCGTACACAGGCCCATCCCACCCGTCGAGATACTTGGGCAGCGCATCGCTTACGTCGATCACGCGATGCCGGTAAAAGAGATGCATCGTGGGCTGCCTATCCGCAGGCAAGGTCCCGCCGTGCGCTCGCGCGAGCAGGCTGTTCGGCACGACGCGCATGTTCAGCCGGTTCGTGCCGAACATCGTCTCGCCGCACGCCGGGCAAAAGGCCCGTGACATCTGCTTATGCGGATGCTGGAAGACTTGCAGCGCACCGTTGGTCGCGACGCTATCGGGCGCCCATGCCGTTGCCGAAAGCATCGACGTGCCGTAGAAGTCGCGACACGTCTGACAATGGCAATTCGCCAACGCGGCGGGCTCGCCGATCAGGTCGACCGTCACCGCGCCGCACAGGCAGGCTAGCTTGCGTGATTCGTTCATCGCTTCTCCATGGAGTTGGCGTGCATGCGAGCATATCGCTCCACGCGGGATCTGATCGTCGCATTAGATCATTTTCAGCCCGCACGCGGCCGAACGCTGCGTATTACCCATGCTTCGTAATGTCGAATGCATGGAGAGTCCAAAGCGCAGAGCATGCGTGGTCGTGCTCTGCGCCTCAGCGACGAGATCGAAGACTCTTCGCGTAGCTCTTGGGGCAACGCGCGACGCTAAGCGATCGCGCGTGCCCCCGTAAAGGCGCTCTATCGGGCGCCCCAAGCACATCAGCCGCCGAGCGCCGGATCGCTATAGCCAGGACGCCCCGTTTCCACGTGGCCCGCAATGCGGCGCACGAAACTCGCGTCGCTATCGACGGTGATCGTCAGGTCGTACCAGCCATAAGCGTTGCGCAGATCGAGATAAACCTGCTCCGTGTCGCCGCCGCGCACGCTGTGCACGATGGGCGTGCCCGGGTCGTAGGCGTTGACGATCGTGAACTGGCATTTCGCATTGCCCGTGTTTTGCAGGCGCAATTGCAGATTGCCGTTCGCCACGTCGTAGCCTTCGGCCACCTCGGGGCGCGCAGTGTCGCCGCCAAACCAGCTCATCTGCACCTGCTTGCCCGCGAAGCGGCGCAGGAAGCCATTCGGCCCGTGCACGGTGAAGTCGTACGCGCCGTTCGCGCCGAGCGTCAGCTTGTCTTCGAGACGCTTGGCCGCCTCCACCGTATAGCTGCGCGGCGCATCGGCGCTGCCCGCCGTGTAGACGAGGAACACCGCGCCGGCACGCCCCGTATTGATGAAGTGCATGCCCGCCTGCCCCGACGCCCCATTCGCGTCGAAGCGCACGAACAGCTCATAAGGCAGCGCCCGTGCGAGGCGCACACCGCTTTCCTGCTTCGGCACGCTGCCGGTCGCGGGCGGCAGCGGCACATAGCTCGGATGCCGAATGTGATCGAGCGGCGCGTAGCCGCTCGTGGACGGCAGAGCGGGCAGCGTGGCGTTGGGCGTGGCGAAGTCGAACGCCGAGGTGAGGTCGCCGCACACGGCACGGCGCCACGGCGTGATGTTCGGCTCGCGCAGGTCGTGCTGCTCGCCGAAGCGCTTTGCGATGAAGCGGATCACCGAGGTGTGATCGAAAGTCTGCGAGCACACCCAGCCGCCGCGCGACCACGGCGAGACAACCAGCATCGGCACGCGCTGCCCGAGGCCATACGGGCCCGCCGCGTATTGGCTGCTGCCCGGGAAAATCTCGTTGACGGTATCCACCGTGGAAAGCCCGTTGGCACTCGATGCGGCCGCAAACGGCGGCGCGAGATGATCGAAGAAGCCGTCGTTCTCGTCGTAATTGATCAGCAGTACTGTCTTGCTCCAGATCTCGGGGTTCGACGTGAGGATCTGCAGCACCTGGTCGACGTACCACGCACCGTAATTCGCGGGCCAGTTCGGATGCTCGGAATACGCCTCGGGCGCGACGATCCAGGAAACCTGCGGCAGCGCGTTGTTCTGCACGTCCTGCTTGAGCACGTCGAAGTAGCCGCCGCCCGCGAGCACGTTCGTGCCCGTGCGTGCGCGGTCGTAGAGCGGGTTGCCCGGCTGCGCGTTCTGGTATTGATGGAAGTACAGCAGCGAGTTGTCGCCGTAGTTGCCGATATACGGGTTGTCGCCGGTCCAGCCCCATGAGCCCTTCGCGTCGAGCCCTTCGCCCACGTCCTGATAGATCTTCCACGAGATCCCCGCGCTTTGCAGCACTTCAGGATACGTGGACCAGCCATAGCCCGCTTCCGCGTTGTCGATCACCGGGCCGCCGCCGCTGCCGTCGTTGCCCACCCAGCCGGTCCACATGTAATAGCGGTTCGGATCGGTCGAGGTCATCGCCGAGCAGTGGTACGCATCGCAAATCGTGAAGGCGTCGGCGAGCTGGTAGTGGAACGGAATGTCGTCGCGCGTGAGGTAGGCCATCGTGGTCGTGCCCTTGGCCGGCACCCACTGGTCGTAGCGGCCGCCATTCCACGCGGCGTGCGTCGTGGTCCAGTCGTGCGGCAGATCCTGGATGAACTGCAGCCCGAGGTTGGCCGCCGTGGGGTGGAACGGCAGCACCTCGCCCGCGCCGGCCGCGAGCGGCTGGTTCCACACGGGCTGGCCGTTGGGCAGCGTAATCACGCGCGTGTCGCCAAAGCCGCGCACGCCGCGCAGCGTGCCGAAGTAATGATCGAACGAACGGTTCTCCTGCATGAGGATCACGATGTGCTCGACGTCGCGTATGCTGCCCGTGCGATTGTTGGCCGGAATCGCGAGCGCGTTGCGGATGCCCAGCGGCAGCATCGTCAGGGCAGTGGCCGAACCGGCGCTCATCGCGGCGGTGCGGAGAAAGTCACGGCGGCTTCTCGAAGTCATGTTGTGGTTTCCGTCTTCAGGTTGAGAAAGCTCGCGCGAAGCTGCGCCGCCTGACCAGACGGCCGGCAGCGCAGCTTCGCGCGACCAGGTGCGTCAGTCAGCGGTGTGAATTACGGGAGTTACGAGCGGTGCGTTGTCGGCATCTGTCGCGGCGAGATCGCCCGCGGCAGCGCCGGGCCGCGCGGGCGAGCGCACCGCGTGCGCGGCAAGGGCAGCCGCGCTGTTTGCGCCATCGGCGGAATTCGGTGTGGAAGCGCCGGCCGCAAATGTCGTTGCGAGTGGCGTTGCGGGCTGCGTTTGCGCGAGCTCGCGTGCGGCGCTCGTGGTGAGCGCCACGCGTGCTTCGCCGGTGCGATCGCCGCATGCCGTAGTTGTGCACGCAACCATTATGCAAACCAGCAGCGTGGCACACATGCGCGGAATCTGCAGGTCGCCGGGCAAGCTCAAACGTTTGCGCGGCGCGCCGCTCACGAGCGGACGCGCCGGCACGAATTCGACCGTCATCGAAGTCTCCATCCAGATAGAGGCACAACAACGGCTCGAGGAGCGGCCCGAGCATCGCCTTCCCGCGCGCGCGAACGCGGCGGCAAGGCAACGCCGAAGCATAACGAAGCTGCTTTTAAGTTTTGTGACGGCGGCCGAATGAACTACAAAGGGAAAATGATGAGGCTTGGGTCGCGAGACAGGCTTAGCCGCTCGTGGCCGCGCCGGTTGCCGACTGGCTCGCGGTGGACGCTCCCGGCGCGCAGTCCTTCGCGTATTCGGCGTTGAGCTTCGCGCGGGCGTCGGCAATATCGGGCGAGTAGTTATCGATGCCGGGCCGATAGCCCACCGACGCCAGCTCGTTGAGCTCGCGCGCCACGTCGTCGCTAGAAAGCGCGCCGTGCGCCGACTTGAACGGATAGCTGTTGCATTGCTGCGGCGTCAAGTGGCCGGCGGCGCATGCCAGCGAACTGGCCGTCATCAGCACCAGTGGAATGAGCGGAATGGCGCGCTTGAGGATCGCGTTCATGATGATCTGTCTCCATGTCATGAGATTCAAAGGAGCCGTGGATCTTCGTCCTGGATTGTCGTTCTGGATCGGCTGCAGCCCAGATTAGGCGCCTTCGTCTCTCATGCCGGCCTCAAGTGGATGAACATTCGTTCATTCGGCGCGGCCGGTGCCCCGTGCAGGCGGCACCGCAACACACTACGCGTGGCCGAAGCCGCCGCCTCCAGGCGTCTCGACCACGAACACATCGCCCGCGCCCATCTCCACGCTGGCGATATGGCCGAGCGCCACGATCTCGCCGTCCGCGCGCTCGACGCGGTTGCTGCCCGCGCGCCCGGGCCGCCCGCCCGCCGCGCCGAACGGCGCGTGGATGCGGTTGTTCGAGAGGATCGAGGCTGTCATCGGCGCGAGGAAGCGGATGCGCCGGACGGCGCCGTTGCCGCCGTGCCAGCGCCCGCCGCCGCCCGACTCCGCGCGAATCAAATGCGATTCGAGCCGCACCGGATAGCGCCATTCGAGCACCTCAGGATCGGTCAGGCGCGAGTTGGTCATGTGGGTCTGCACCGCATCGACGCCGCTGAAGCCCTCGCCCGCGCCGCTGCCGCCCGCAATTGTTTCGTAGTACTGGTAACGTGCATCGCCGAAGGTGAAGTTGTTCATCGTGCCCTGGCTCGACGCCACGATGCCGAGCGCCCCGTAAAGCGCATTCGTGATCGCCGACGAAGTCTCCACGTTGCCCGACACCACCGCCGCCGGATACGCGGGATTGAGCATCGAGCGCTCGGGCACCGTCACCGTGAGCGGCTTGAGGCAGCCCGCGTTGAGGGGGATGTCGTCGCCCACGAGCGTGCGGAACACATAGAGCACGGCCGCCATGCACACGGCCTTCGGTGCGTTGAAGTTGTTCGGCAGCTGCGCCGACGTGCCGGTGAAGTCGATTGCGGCGCTGCGTGTTTGCGCATCCACGCGAATCGCCACTTCGATCACCGCACCGTTGTCGAGCTCGTAACGGTACGCACCGTCCTTGAGCGCACCGATCACGCGGCGCACCGCTTCTTCCGCGTTGTCCTGCACGTGCTGCATGAATGCGAGCACCACCTCGCGGCCGAACTGCGCGACCATGCGGCGCAATTCGTCCACGCCCTTCTGGTTCGCGGCCACCTGTGCGCGCAAATCGGCCATGTTCTGATCGATATTGCGCGCCGGATAGCGGCCCGAGGCGAGCAGATCGCGCGTTTCGCGCTCGCGCAGCGTGCCGGCCCTGACGAGCTGCCAGTTATCGATCAACACGCCCTCCTCTTCGATATGCTGCGAAGCTGCCGGCATCGAGCCCGGCGTGATCCCGCCGATGTCCGCATGATGGCCGCGCGAGCCCACGTAGAAGAGCGGCTCCGCGCTGCCGTCGGCGAACACGGGCGTGATGACCGTCACGTCGGGCAGGTGCGTGCCGCCGTGATACGGGTCGTTGAGCATGAACACATCGCCGTCGCGCATCGTGCCGCGATTGCGCTCGATAACGGTCTTGATGCTCTCGCCCATCGAGCCGAGATGCACGGGCATATGCGGCGCGTTGGCGATGAGGTTGCCCGCCGCGTCGAAGATCGCGCACGAGAAGTCGAGCCGCTCCTTGATGTTCACCGAATACGCCGTGTTTTGCAGGCGCAGCCCCATTTGCTCGGCGATCGACATGAACAGGTTGTTGAAGATCTCGAGCCGCACGGGATCGGCCTCGGTGCCGATCGAGCGGCGCGTGGGCAGCGACAGCACGCGCGTCATCACGACATTGCCCTGGGCGGTCAGCGCCGCCTGCCAGCCCGGCTCGACCACGGTCGTGCCGTTCTTCTCGGCGATGATCGCCGGGCCGTCGAGCACGTCGCCGGCCATGAGCGTATCGCGCAGATAAAGCGACGCGTCGTGCCAGCGGCCGCCCGAGTAGAGGCGCACGCGTGCCCGCACCGATGGCGCGCCACCCGCCTCGCGCGGCGCGAGGGTGCCGGTCACCGGCTGCGCGTCCGAGTGGCCGATCGCCTCCACCGAGGCGAGCTCCACTACGAGCGGCGTGTCCGGCATCAGGAACGCGTAGCGCTGCCGGTAGGCGGCTTCGAACGCCGCGCGCATCGCGTCCACGCTGCCGGCGCTCACCGCAAGCGCCGCATCGGTGCCCTGATAGCGCAGATGCACGCGCCGCGCCGTGGAAATACGCGCGGCGTCCACGCCCTGTTCGAGCAGCGCGCTGCTCGCTTGTTGCGCGAGCGCGTCGAGCGCCGCGTCGATGCGCGCGAGCGACGCGTCTTCAAGGACGATTTCGAGCGCGCGCTCGCGCATCGCGGTCTGATCGGCGAGTCCCATGCCGAACGCCGAGAGCACGCCCGCGAGCGGATGCGCGAACACGCGGCTCATGCCGAGCGCGTCGGCCACACCGCAAGCGTGCTGGCCGCCCGCGCCGCCGAAGGTCGTGAGCACGTATTGGGAGACGTCGTGGCCGCGCTGCACCGAGATCTTCTTGATGGCGTTCGCCATGCTGCCGATCGCGATCTCCAGATAGCCTTCGGCGATTTCCTCGGGCGCGCGGCGCTGGCCCGTGGCCGCGAAGATTTCATCGGCGAGCGCGTTGAAGCGGGCGACTACCGCGTCGCGATCGAGCGCTTCGTTCGCATGCGGACCGAACACGTGCGGGAAGTACTCGGGCTGGATCTTGCCGAGCATGACGTTGCAGTCGGTCACCGTGAGCGGACCGCCGCGCCGGTAGGCGCAAGGCCCGGGATTGGCGCCCGCCGAATCGGGCCCGACGCGCAGCCGCGCGCCGTCGAAGCCCAGCACCGAACCGCCGCCCGCCGCCACGGTGTGGATGCTCATCATCGGCGCACGCATGCGCACGCCGGCCACCTGGGTCTCGAACACGCGCTCGAACTCGCCGTTGAAATGCGAGACGTCGGTGGAGGTGCCGCCCATGTCGAAGCCGATCACGCGCCCGAAGCCGGCCGCCTGCGCGGCGCGCACCATGCCGACGATGCCGCCCGCTGGTCCCGAGAGGATCGCGTCCTTGCCCTGGAAGCGGTCCGCGCGCGTGAGGCCGCCGCTGCTCTGCATGAATTGCAGATTCACGCCCGGCATCTCGCTCGCGACCTGATCGACATAGCGGCGCAGGATCGGCGAAAGATAGGCGTCGACCACCGTGGTGTCGCCGCGCGAGACCATCTTCATGAGCGGCGAGACTTCGTGCGAGGCCGAGACCTGCGTGAAGCCGATGCGCCGCGCCAGATCGGCGAGCTCACGCTCGTGCGCGGTGTGGCGGTAGCCGTGAATCAGCACGATGGCGAGCGCGCGAATGCCCGTGGCGTAGACCTCGCGCAAGGCGGCTTCGGCGCTGGCCAGGTCGAGCGGCGCGACCAGCTCGCCCTGCGCGCTCACACGTTCGTCGATTTCGACCACGCGCGCGTACAGCGCTTCGGGCAGCGCGATGTCGAGATCGAACAGGCGCGGACGGTTCTGATACGCGATGCGCAGGACGTCGCGAAAGCCGCGCGTGGTCACGAGCGCAACCGGCTCGCCCTTGCGCTCGAGCAGCGCGTTCGTGGCAACCGTGGTGCCCATCTTGACCATCTCGACGTCGCGCGGCGTGATCGGCTGATCGGCGCGCAGCCCGAGCAGATGGCGGATGCCCGCCACTGCCGCATCGCGGTATTGCTCGGGGTTCTCGGAGAGCAGCTTGTGCGTGGTGAGCGTGCCGTCTGGGCGGCGCGCAACGATGTCGGTGAACGTGCCGCCGCGGTCGATCCAGAATTGCCAGCGGGACGGGATGCAGGCGTCGGAAGCGTGATCAAGAGTCATGGTGCGATGCGTAGTCGATTAGTAGAACGATATATGGTGAAGCGAATGCGGACGGATTCGATGCGAGCCGGCAGTTCAAACCCGCTTCAGGCCGATTCCAGCTCGCGGCCACGCGTCTCCGGCAGCGTGAGCGCGGCGACGATCAGCACGCCATAGGCCGCCACGGCGAACATGCCGATGCTCGGGCCCAGGCCGAATTGCTTCGAGAGCGCGCCGATCAGCACCGGGAAAAGCGCCCCGATCGCACGGCCCACGTTGTAGCAGAAGCCCTGGCCGGAACCGCGCACGCGGGTGGGAAAGAGCTCGGTGAGAAACGCGCCCATGCCCGAGAAGATGCCCGAGGCGAAGAAGCCAAGCGGGAAGCCGAGCCACAGCATCGAGCCGTTCGTGAGCGGCAGCGACGTGTAGGCAAAGGCAATCGCCATCGAGCCCACCGCGAACAGGATGAAGTTGGGCTTGCGGCCGAGACGGTCGGTGAGCCACGCGCTCGACAGGTAGCCCACGTAGGACCCCACGATGATCATCGCGAGATAGCCGCCGGTGCCCATCACGGTGAGGTGGCGCTCGGTCTTCAGAAACGTCGGCAGCCAGGTGGTGATCGCGTAATAGCCGCCTTGTGCGCCCGTGGTCAGCAGCGCGGCGCGCAGCGTCGTGGAGAGTAGCTTCGGCGAGAAAATCTCGGTAAAACGCGGGGTATCCTGGGCGTCCTTCTGCGCGGCCTTTGCATGCTCGAATACTTCGGGTTCCTTTACATATTGGCGAATAACCAGCACGAGCAGCGCGGGCACGAGGCCAATGAGGAACAGCGCGCGCCACGCGATTTCGGGCGCCATCACCGAGAACAGCACGGCGTAGAGCAGCGCGGCCAGACCCCAGCCGATGGCCCAGCCCGACTGCACGAGCCCCACGGCCTTGCCGCGATCGCGCGCGCGAATCACTTCGCCGATCAGCACGGCGCCCGCGGTCCATTCGCCGCCGAAGCCGAAGCCCATCAGCGAGCGCGCGGCAAGCAGCTGGCCGTAGTTCTGCGCGAGCCCGCACAGGCCCGTGAAGACCGCGAACCACAGCACGGTCAGCTGCAGCGTGCGCACACGGCCGATGCGGTCCGAGAGAATGCCGGCGATCCAGCCGCCGAGCGCCGAAGAAAGCAGCGTCATGGTGCCGATAAAGCCGGCGTCGCCGAGCGAGATGCCCCAGGTGGCAACGAGCGTCGGGATCACGAAGGAAAGCATCTGCGTGTCCATGCCGTCGAGCATGTAGCCCACCTTGCAGCTCCAGAACGCGCGGCGCGCGCGCGGACCGGCTTCGGCATACCAGGAAAGAGGCTGGGTGCCGGCCGGTTCGCCGATGTCTCCAGTGTCACCGATCGCGCCGGGGTGACCGGCCTCGCCGGCGCTCGCCGTGAGTGTCTTGCTGTCCATCTGCTGCTCCTTTGGATAGACGCGTAGGGAAAATGGGGCGCTGCGCGGTTCAGAACACCGCGAGCGATGCATTCGTGATGTCGGTCATCAGCATGTGGCCCGGCGCGTGCGCGATGGCGATCGGCAGCTTCGCGGCCATCAGCGCGGTTTGGGGCGTCACGCCGCACGCCCAGTAGACGGGCAGCTCGCCGGGACGGATCGTGACCGCGTCGCCGAACTCGGGGCGCGCGAGGTCAGCAATGCCGAGCTCTGCCGCGTCGCCGATGTGGACGGGCGCGCCATGCACACCCGGAAAGCGGCTCGTGATCTGCACGGCACGGATTGCGTCGGCGCCGCGCATCGGGCGCATCGAGACGACCAGCTCGCCGCCGAACACGCCCGCGCGGCGGTTCGCGATGTTCGTGCGGTACATCGGCACGTTGCGGCCCTCTTCCACGTGGCGCAGCCCGATGCCCTCGAGCGCGAGCATGTGCTCGAACGAGAACGAGCAGCCAATGGCGAACACCACGAAATCGTCCTGCCACAAGGCCTCGATCGATTCGGCCCGCTCGCTGAGCACGCCATCGCGGTAAACGTTATAGGCGGGCACGTCGGTGCGGATATCGATGTCGCGGCCGAGCATCGGCACGCGGAAGTCGCCAGGCTCGCCCACGCCAAGCAGCGGACACGGCTTCGGATTCGCGTGGCAAAAGCGCAGGAAATCGTGCGCGTAGGCAGCGGGCAGAATCGCGAGATTGGCTTGGGCGTACTCGCCGCAGTAGCCGGCGGTCGAGCCACGAAAATCGCGGTGACGGACGGCCTGGCGGAATTCGAACGGGGTCATGATTTCGGGCGTTTCTAGTGTGTGACGTGAATGGGTGTCGGGTCGCAAACCGCGTCGGGCTTGGGACGTTGCCGGCGCGCGTGGCAGGTCGCACACCGGTAGAGCGAAGCATAGAAAAGAAGAAAATTTGACGCCAACTAGTTTTTTTTGGCTCCGGTGAATAGAATTTCTTAACGAAAACGCGGGTTTTCCCGGGTCACGTTGTCTTTTTTCAAGCGCCCCTTCACACGCCTCGCGCCATGAACACACGCTTTCTTGAAACCTTCGTCACGCTCGCCAGACTGCGCAGCTTCCGCACGACGGCCACCGCGCTGCACGCCACGCCCGCGGCCATTTCGCAGCGCCTGAAGGCGCTCGAAGACGAATTGCAGACGGTGCTGGTCGAGCGCGAAAGCCGCGAGTTCCGGCTCACGCCGAACGGCGAATATCTGCTCGGCTACGCGAAGGCGGTAGTCGAGGCGACACGCCAGTTGCAGGCCGCCGCGTCCAACGAAGGCGCGATGCGCGGCAAGCTGCGGCTGGGCGTGATCGAGACCGTGGTGCACAGCTGGCTCGCCGACTACATGCGGCGGCTCGCGAGCGACTACCCGCAACTCGAGGTGGAGCTTGCCGTGGACGTGAGCGTCGTGCTGCAGCGGCGCTTGATGGCGGGCGAACTCGACTTGATCGTCCGTGTGGAAGGCAGTGATGAGGAATCCGTAGTATGTAACGCGCTCGCCAACTATCCCGTGCACTGGATCGCGCGCGCGGGCCTGCTGCCGCTGTCGCGCAGTGGACTGGCCAAGCGCGTGCTGCGCCAGCCGATTCTCACGTTTGGGCGCGGAACCGCGCCGCATCGCGCGATGGAGGACATTGTCAGCAAGCTCGCGCTCGCCAACGGCGTGCCGCTCTCCGAGACGCGCATCACCGGGTCGCCGTCGATTTCGGTCATCGTGCAACTCGTGCGCGACGGCTTCGGGGTGGCCGCCATCCCGCGTCTTTTCGTCGATGAGCTCGTCGCGCGCGGCGAACTGGTCGAGCTGCCGCTGCAGCCTTCGCCGCCGTCCATCGTGGTCTCGATGTCGCGACGCAGCGATGCGCCCCTATTCGTGCATGGCGCAGCGAACGCCGCACGCGCTGCGTGCCACGCGTACTGCGATCACGGCGATGCGCGGCTGATCGAAAGGTTGTGAGCATCGCAGGGGAAAGCGTGGCTTTGGATGCGGTGGCAGATTCGAGGCGCGCGGCGGCGCGCCCGGCCATTGGGGCATGAACGGACGCGAGCGGCGCAAGTAAGCGCCCTGTTAAACTTGCGTGATGGTGCATGCGCATCGCATGCACCGCTTACCCTTTCCGTCGTTCTCCCAATCATTCGTTGCCGCATGATCGCCCCGTCCTCTGTCGCCCGCGCACTCGCCACACAAGGTATCGTCGCGGACGTGAGCCAGCAGCGGGCGATCGACGCGCTGTGCGTGTTGCTCGACAGTGAACACACGAGCACGAGACAGCGCGCCTGGCAAGGCGTGTACTGCCACGGCCTGCCCGGGCGCGGCAAGAGCCTGATCGTCGATACGGTCTATGCGCTCGCCACGTGCGCGAAGCGGCGCATCCATTTTCATCAGTTCATTCGCGACGTGAACCGCCTGCTCGTGCAGGCGCCCAAAAGCGACGATCGCCTTGGCGACGTCGCGCGCGCGTGGCTGAAGGACGTCGATCTGCTCTACTTCGACGAATTCCATGTGCACGACATCGCCGATGCGTTCCTGATGGGCCGCTTCCTCGAAACGGCGCTCGCATGCGGCACGCGCATCGTGCTCACTTCGAACTACAGTCCGCGTAATCTGCTGCCCGACCCCGAGTTTCACGAACGCTTCGAGCCGACGATCGAACGCATCGAGCGGCATTTCGAAATCGTCGCTTTCGATGGTGAGCGCGATTACCGCGAACACAACCATGCCGTTGGCACGACAGCGGCCGAGCAGCGCTTTTTTGCGCCGCTCGAAGGCACGCGCGAACCGCTGCGGGAGCTCTTCGGCCAATATGAGGCGCATGCAGGCGTGCAGGCCGCAACGACAGAAGTGGCCGGACGAGCGCTGCCCGTCACGGCGGCGGGCACGCAACTGGTGTGGGTCGACTTCGACGCGCTGTGCGGCGCGCCGCGCTCGCACCTCGACTACCTCGCGCTCGCCGAACGCTGGCGCGGCGTGATTGTCGATCGCCTCGAAACGGGGATGCTCAAGCGCCGCGACGTGCTGCAGCGTTTCGTCTGGCTCATCGATATTCTTTACGACCGCAAGCATGCGCTGTTCATCGCTTCCGACCAGCCGATTCGCGCGGCGCTCGTCGGTCTCGACGGCGCGCATGATGTCTCGCGCACCACGAGCCGGCTCGCCGAGATGCAGTCGCACGGCTATGCGATCGGCCTCGTGCGCAAACATCTGCCCGCGCCCCCAGATCAGGCGATTGGCTAGCGCGGCACGCGCACGCGCGGACGGCTGACGCGATCCGCAGATTTTTTCCATCTGATGTACAGTCCGTCGAACTTCGACACGACACGGACAGACCGCACGATGGAAACCCTCTCCCGCTTCAAAGCCGTTGCGCTCGAACACGCGAGCCGCCTCGTCAATCACGGCCCGACGGTGCTCGTCACGAGCTCGGACGGCGCGCGTCACAATGTGATGGCCGCCGCGTGGTCGATGCCGGTGGAATTCACGCCGCCGCGCATCGCGATCGTCATCGACAAGAAAACCTTCACGCGCGAGCTCATTCATGCGAGCGGGACTTTCGGTATCTGCGTGCCGGGTGCCGCGGCGATGGATCTGACCTACGCCGTCGGCAGCATCAGTGGACGCGACGCGGACAAATTCGAGCGCTTCGGCATCGAAGCCGTAAAGGGCCCGGTGCTCGGCGTGCCGCTGCTCGAAGCGGGCTGCGCCGCGTGGATGGAATGCCGGCTCATTCCCGAGCGGCACACCGAAGATGCCTATGACACGTGTTTCTGCGAAGTGGTCTCGGCGGCGGCGGATCCGCGCGTGTTCGATCGGGGGCACTGGGTCTTCGATGACAGCAACCGCGACCTGCATACGATCCATCATCTCGGCGCGGGGAACTTTGCTTTGGCCAGCGATGCGGTGAAGGCCCGGGAGCTTGCTGACTAAGATGCGTCGGCGGTGCCATGCATGGGCGGCGGAAGGGGCTTGTTTGCGGGTTGAGTGTTGGTCGGCGTTCTATAAATTACAAAATACGTATTGTTAAGTACGCTTCAACGGAAAATACGCCTGTTTGGTGGGTGAATGCGGCGCTTGTGCCTGTTTTAGGGTCCGAAAACGCATTTGCCCGTGGAACATTGGGGTTCCGGAGCGATTTCGACGCGCGCAAAGGCCGATGGCATAAGGGTTCCAACGATTTCTTCGATTTTCACCGAATGTTTCACGGAACCCCGGATTTTGGGTGCGCTATGGTGGGAATGCTTCGGCGTCTGTGTCTTGAAATCGGAACTCGGGCGGCTGGCTACCGCTACCGCTACCGCTACCGCTACCGCTACCGCTACCGCTACCGCTACCGCTACCGCTACCGCTACGGCTGCGGCTGCGGCTGCGGCTGCGGCTACGGCTACGGCTACGGCTACGGCTACGGCTACGGCTACGGCTACGGCTACGGCTACGGCTACGGTCATTCATTTTCCCACGGCAGCGGCGGGCTGCAGTCCGTTAGCCTGAGGCGCTGCGTTTTTTATCGGCGTTCGTCGATGCGTTGACGGCCGGCGGCTCGCGTCTATTCATGCTTCGTGAGGTAGCTGCTCCAGCCTCGACGCTAACCGTTGCCGCTCACGCTATTGGGAATGTGTTTCCAAGCCGCTTTGAGTTCTTTTGGTCGACTTGACGGTTAGTTGCGTTATTGGATTTCGTCCGTATGACGACACAAGTCTAGCGAGGAGCAGTTCAGGTGATTGCACCTGACTGGCATTGGACTCTGCCCCGATGCGGCGACGCTGCCCTTCGCATGCACACAACACCCACGTTGCGGCTGGTGCCCCATCATCGCCTGTGGATGAGCGCCCGCATGACTCCGAAGGCACGCCGTGTCGGAGAGCGATCGACACAGTCACGCCATGGGCACCGGTCCATTTGCCCGTAACAATGTGGCGCTCGTGGCCGTAGCCGCGGCTGAGTTATGGGAATTGAATATCGGGCGGCGGGAGGCGTAAGGCGAAGTGCGATCCCCCGGATTGAGGGTGTTCGAGCGATCGGCTCTCGCTGTGTGCGACGTGCCAGATGTCGGCTGCGTGTCCGTCGTATTGCTCTTTGTCGGGGGCGAGACGCGGTATCGGAAAGCCCTTGTGCTCCTAATATCTTGGGCTGCGACACTCGCTCATTACGTGGTGAGCGCCAGGGACGATCACAGCACATCTGCTCAACCTGACCTACGCACGCGCTGGCAGTGCCGCCGTTCATAGTAAGCGCCATCCTCTTTGGCGTTGGCTCGAAATTCAGTTCATACGTTCGTGGTAAATCGCGACAAGGCGCTTGCTGTCTGAATTGGACGAGAGTCCTGTAGCTAGCTCACAGACTGCTAACTCCGTGGCGGCGACGTGTACTTCACGCCGGGCCGGCGCGCACCGTGGTTAATTGGCGACTATGTGTCGGGGACGAGCGGACATGCGACCATGGCCAAAAGTCGATCACGATAAGGACGGCGTAACCCTATGTGTCGTGCCGTCCCGCGACGTTGGCCACCTGCAGCGCGGGGTCCTCCCCCATCAGCTAACGTCTTCACGTGCCGATACGGGATCGTGCGATCCGGAGGTCATTGCCTTCCTGCTTGACGCAGTGTGTCGAGTCGACACACTCTGCGGCGTGTCGGTCGACGTGGCTCGGGCGGCACATACTTCTCCTGAAGATTCGTATTGATGCCTTCGTGCTGCAGCGTGACCATAGAACGTCGACGCTAGCCGCTAGGGGAAATGGGCGGCCCGATCGGGTCGGGACTTCGTGGGCGCTCCGGCGTGTGTCGACTCGACACACGCCGCGACGTGTCGGTCGGAATGGCCTGGCCGGCATCCATATCCCAAGTAAATCCATGCAGCCGCCGTCCGCCCGGCCGTTGTCGGAGTCACTGGCCGGCCGGCGAAATTGGGCGCCCCGATCGGGCGTGCGCTCCACGTCTGTCCCGCGGTGTGTCGAATCGACACACTCCACGACGTGGAGGTTGAAGTGTCCGGGCTGCCATCCATGTCCCAAGGACATCCATGCGGCCGCCCTCCCCCGGTGGCCAAGCCATTGCGGGAAATCACTGGCCGGCGGCCGAAATCGGGCGCTCCGATCGGGCGTACGCTGCGCGCCTGCCCCGCAGTGTGTCGAGTCGACACACGCTTACGGTGAGAGGGATTCTGATAGTCAGACTGCACGCGGACCATGCTCCGATCTCCCTTCATGACGCCTCAATCGCTGTCTCGGGCAATGGAGGCATCCGTTTGAGCGCAGGTCCGATTGCTTGATCGTCCTGTGCCGGTGTGTCGAGTCGACACAGATCTTGCAGGTTCGGCGTAGCCGATTCTCTCGGCAGATATTCGGTCACGAGGGATGGAGAGAGTTAGATATCCGAGCAGGCTTGGTTGAGCCTGCCTGCGCGAGAAAAGGAAATTGTCACGCCTTGGCTGCTTGCTGTGTCGAGTCGACACACCGACTGGCTTCCCCTCGAGTATCAGATGCTGGAGTAGCGTGTCCGCTTTGAAGCTTCGATCGCGTGCGACCGTCGTTGCTGTGCTCCGCGTGTCGCCGAATGCGCGGCGGACCGCCTGCCTCGAACTCCATATGACCGCTGTATCGACTCGACACACTCCTCTGCTTACGTCGGATCGCCCGCCCGCCTTGCGACTCTGGTGTGTCGACTCGATCCACCGTTCATTACCCGCGTCAGATATCCGATGGCTGAGTCGCATGTCGGATTCGGTTCGCCAACCTTCGAACCCGTTGCCCTCGTTGCCGAGTTCCATGGGGTCGGCAATTGTGCTGCAGAGCGTTTGCCTGAAACGCGGTATGAGCAATGTGTCGACTCGACACACGTCTCAGGCCGCGCCACACTCAACGGCCCCCCATCGGATCTGGTGTGTCGAGTCGACACACCAGATACCTCCCCCGGCGAACCGTTCGAGGCTCAAATAAGACGAGGGGATTCGAACCAAAAAGGGGGGAGCTATTATCTGCCCCGTCCGGCGGCGCGCCTCATCCGCTACGAGATTGACGCACGCTTTAACCACCTCGCGGAAGTTGTGTCGAGTCGACACAACCAGTCCCGGGAGATCCCAAAGGCACACGCTGTGCGTACTCAGCCTCCGCACCAGCCTTGCCTGAACCGCTACCAAGCCCGTGTGTCGACTCGACACAACCATACCGTGCACCGTACGACCAGCACACAGCGCTGACAAAACCTGACCGCGCCTCCGCTCGCTGATGCCGCCACCAAGCGCTGCCGCGCCCGAGCCGCTACCTAGTCGCTGTGTCGACTCGACACATATTTCCGCAGACACCCGATTGATGCACAAGTCCAACGCGCGACGAGTCACCTCGACACAGCACTCAATCGCCCACTGCTCCACACCACCAGCCTCCCAACTGCCCCACTCACCCGTGTGTCGACTCGACACAGCACCCCATCACCCCCGGCGCCATTCCACCAGCCCCTCCCCCCTTCAGTGTGTCGACTCGACGCAGCATCCAATCACCTACCGCGCCTTTCCACCGGTCCCTTAACTACCCCACCATCCCTTGTATCGACTCGACACGGCAGCCAATCGCCCACCGGCCCAATCCCCCAGTTCCGAACTCCCCCCGTGTGTCGACTCGACACACACTCCCGCAGACACCCGCTTGGCTGCACAACGCCAGGCCGCGCTGTGTCGGCACGACACAGCACCCAAACGCCCTCCGCCCCACTCCACCAGCCTCCAAACCACCCCACACTCCCATGTGTCGACTCGACACACACAAAATCTCGTGACGAAAAAAAAGCCCGCATCCGCGGGCTCTCTCCAACCTTCTGACAACCTGAATCCATCCTCAACCAGGCTTCACATTGAACAACTGGCTGATGAGCTCACGAATCTGCGTCTCCTGCGCATCCGAAAGCACGCCGGTCTTCAGCTTCACGGTGAAGCTATTCGTATCCTTCGTGATGCTGCCCGCGTGGCTCTTGCCCGAGAAAATCTTCTCGATGCTGCGTTCTGAAACGCTCTGCTCGCTGTCGCCGCGATCCGACTGCGCGCCAATCGCCGCAGCCAGTTTGCCTTGATCCAGCGTCCCGGCCACCACTGCCGGCCAAAGCTCACGCGCCGCCTTCAGTCCTTGCGCAGCATGTTTCTTGATGGCGGAAACGATCTCGTCCGCCGCCGAACCGCCCAGCAACCGGGGATTCAAATCAAGGTCGCGCCGGATAAAGTCGGGCAGTTTCTCGAACGCGAGAAAGCGATACAAGCCCTTGCGCGACATGCCCAGCGCCTCCGCCATACGCGTGCGCGTCGGAAATTCCCGCTCCGCGCGGCGCAGCGACTGGCCGATTTCATAGTCGGTCAGATCCTCGCGCCCGACGTTCTCCACTAGCGCGAGCACGGCCATATCCTGATCCGAGCAGTCGATCACCGAGGCCCGAATCTCTTCCTCATGCAGAAGAACGTGCGCACGCAGGCGTCGTTCGCCGGCGATCAACTGGTAGCCGTTGTCCGCGCGGCGCACGACGACGGGCTCCACCAGCCCTACTTCGCGAATCGATTCGGCCAGCGACGCCAGACCTTCGTCGCTGAAGATCTTGCGCGGCTGCCAGGGGTTCGGTTGAATCGCGCTTACCGGAAGCATGAGCTTGTCGCTCGTGTTCTCGAGTTCCTGGATACGCTGCTGGGCCACGGCCAGCGCGCCCAGCATTCCGGGGCCAGTTTTGAACGCGCTGCTGCGGCGCGGTTCCACCGCCGCGGGTGCAGGCCGTTCAGTCCGCTCCGTCGTCTGGCGCTCGGAAGCCGAACCAAGCTCGGCGGTCTTGGCCGCCATCTTGTCGCGAAATGAGCTCATTTCCCGGCCCTCCATTGCTCAACATAAAGGTCATCGATCCAGCGCACGTAATCGGTCAGCGGCTGTCGAACGCGCGCCACCGTCTTGTCGGCGAGGTCGCCCTTGCTGATATCGAACACAGTGGCCATCGCCAGCGCGCCGTTGCTCATCGCGGAGCTCGCCGGCACTTCCACGGCGCTGACCCAATCCTTGTAGGTGCGTTGCACCCACGAACGAACGACGGGCGCCGACGACGTCTTGCCGTAGTCCACCTTCGACAGCAGCACCGAGACGAAGTCGTAGGTCTTTTCGTCGCCGCGCTCCATGATCGTATGGGCGAGATCGGAAAACAGGCTCCAGAACGAAACCGAGCTGATGAAGTCGAGGCTCTCAGGAACCAGCGGCATGACCATCGCGTCGGCGGCCATCAGGGCGTTGATCGTGAGGTACGACAGCGACGGCGCGGTATCGAGAATGATGTAGTCGTAGTGCTGGCGCAGCGACTGGATGCCCTGGCGCAGCAAGTCCCAGAACTTGAAGCCCGGATTCTTGATGACGGTGCCGGGAATATGAAATTCCGCCGAGAACAGCGTGGGGTGCGCCGGAATGACATCGAGCCCATCCCAATAGGTCGGCTGCACGAAATTCAGCAGACCGCCTTCCATTTGCGGATCGTAAATAAACGGCAGGACCGTGCTGTCCTCGGTCACTTCCTTTTCCGCGTAGAGACCGCACAGCTCGGTGAGCGATGCCTGCGGGTCGAGGTCGATGAGCAGCACGCGGCGGCCGCGCAGCGTCAGACCTTGCGCGAGGCACATCGTCGTGGTGGTTTTGGTCGAGCCGCCCTTGAAGTTGGCGACGAGAATCACCTTGCCGTCGGCGTCGCGCACGCCTGTATGGAGCGGCGTCTGATAAATATCCGAAACCTGCTGGACCCAGGTGCGCGCATCAGGCAAGGTAAACACCCGGCTGCGCCCCGAACCCTGCGCCTCGCCTTGCGGCAAGCCCTCGCGTGTGGCGAGCAGATTGTTGAGCTTGATGCGGTCGATGCCGCACATCTCGGCGACTTGCGCGGACGTGAATGTGGGCGCCATCTTCCGCGGCTTGGGCGCCAGCATCATTTCCCGAAGTTCTTCTGACAGATGACCGGCTTCTTCTGCAAACTGCGTAACCGCTGAAAGGTCCACGCGCCGGTCAATCGATGGGAATTCGATAGTTTTTGCCATTAATACGCTTTTTATCGGAATTTGGACAAAGCGTAGAATACAGGAAAAGCGTATCGAAACACACTCATTGAGGACGATTTTTAAAAAAATCGACCTTTTTATTTGCGCTATAACGGGCTCGGAGCGTTCGGTCCACCCTTAGGCCTTCACCCACGCGCCAAGCCGCCTATGCGGCGATTAAGGCCGTTTCCGTCGATCTGCTTATTTTTTAGGCAATTTGACCCTGGAATCTCCTGCCACGCTCGCACGCGTTGCCCTTCATTCCGGTTTCACAACTTCGCACGAGAATCCGCGCGCACCACTGGGACCCGCGAAGGTCACGATTTTTGTGCACTTTCGCTAATCCACGAAATGACGTAATCGATGCCCGGTTCAACGGTAACGGAATTTGTGCACCCTCCGTGCTTCAACGACTCGAGTGCCCGCTATCGGCACAAAAACCGTTACCTGCTTCCGGCCGGGGTGGGCGGAGAAATGCCAAGCCGCGGAATTGCACAAAAAACGTGACCATCGCCGAGCGCTTCCAGGCCAGCCGCCGCTGACGCGACGCCTCGAAACTGTGAAAGTCGTGTCCCAAAGCCAATTCAGCACGTACTAGCACGCCAAACCGCGCACAAAAACCGTTACCGTTCGCTGCTTCGAAGCCTCTCACCACGTCCGGGCGCATTCCCGGCTACCTCTGCACATAAAACGTTACCCCAGGGAAAACCCGGCCGTGCTGCACAAAAACCGCTACCTTCAGTTCGAAGACGTCGGCACGCACAAAAACCGTTACCGGACACAACTGAAGGCACGAGAAATTTGCCCTCGTGAACCTGGGTTCGGCGCTCCACACACAAACCGTTACCTTAGTGGCGTCCGTTCGCACATAAAACGTTGCTCCTGGAGACCGCTGAGTACCTGCCGAAGTACCACTGGTCCCACGAAACCCGTGCGATTCCCTGGTCAATCCCCCGTCTACCCGGCATTCCATGCACTTCGTAGCGAGAAATTCACCTGCATTCCCCTAGCCGATTTGCATGATTTTTCGCGCGAAGCGTCTTTTTTGTTCGCGGTTGGTTTGTTTACTTAAACATAGAAAACCCACAAACCCACTAACGCACGCTTCCAGATCCTTTGTCTTCAAGGACTTGGCCTCGAAAAGCACCGGTCTATGTGCAAGAGGCATCGGTTTATGTGCGAAGAGGTGCCGATTTTTGTGCTGGCAATGGAGAGGTCTATGTGCAGTTCGGCACGTTTTTTGTGCGCACCCTTCAACGCTCGCCGTTCGAGGTAACGTTTATTGTGTTGACTTGTGTTAGCGGAGTGATAGAGTCGCGGCCAATATCGACGGAGAGCATGCGAATGTCGGAGGACAACGGACGCAGGACGACCACCCAGCAGATGTCGCTCGGGTTGTTTGAGGAGATGTCCGGCCAGCCCATCAGCGAGAGCACGAGAGAGATCGGCTTTCAGCGCAACAACGTTTTCGTGGCGATCAACGGCCTTGGCCTGTCGTCGCGGCGCTTTATCGACGCCGCCTACTTCATCGCTGCCCAGGAACCGTTGCCGCGCGAGATCTACGACGTCGACCTGAATTACTTCAAGTGGCTCATGCGTTACGAGAGCCGCAACGTGCGCCATCTGCAGAGCGTGATCAAGGAGGCGCAGCGCGTGCTCATCGAGGTGACGGACACGCCGCCCGACCGCGCGCCCAGCGAAGAGGACCAGTGGATTTCCGAGCAGCTGATGGGCAGCGTCAAGATCGGCAAGGGGCGCATCCAGTTTCGCATCCCGCCGCTGATGCTGCGTCACATCACCGGCCCGGACAAGCATCACTGGCTCAACCTCTGCATCACCGCCGCCTTCTCGCAGACTTTCGCGCGAGCGATCTACGACTACGTGCTGCCCTATGTGAGCACCGGCTTTACCGAGTGGATCGAGCTAGACGTCATGCGCCGCTGGCCCGGCAAGCTCGGTTCGAGCGCCTCGGAGTTCAAGCACTTCCGGCCGAAGTATCTCGACCCGGCCGTGCGTCAAATCAACGAGCTCTCCGACATCGACTTGAGCTACGAGACGCGGGCCGATTCCGAAACCTCGCGCAAGATCAACAAGATCCGCTTTCGCCTGAAGCGCAAGGATACGGTTGCCGCCATGCTCAGCCGGCAGCCCGACGCTCACGACCTGCTGCTCACGCTCAAGGAGGAGTTCGGCCTGAGCAACAAACAGTTCGACGTGATTGCCGAGCATCGCATGAGCTGGACCGACGAGCGGATCCAGCAGGCCATCGAGTACACGCGCTTTCGCCTGAACCAGGGCAAGGTCACCAAGAGCCCGGCCGGCTATCTCATGAAGGCGCTGAGCCACAACTGGCAGGTGTCGGAGGCCGAGCGCAAGATGGTCGCGATCCAGACCGAGCTGGCCGTTGCCGCGAGCGTAGAGGAAACGGCGAAGGCCGAGGCCGGCACGGCCGTGAAGCAGAGCATCGCCGCGCGCGACGAAGAGGCGCGCACGCGCCGCAACGACGAGGTCCTGCGTGGCCGCGAGCACTTCGAATCCGCAGACGAGAAGACTCGCAAGGAGCTCGTGCGCCTGTACATCGCCTCGCAGGCCGGCAAGCTCATGCTGCGCCGCCTGAAGCTCGAAGCCGGCGCGTTGTCGGACGCCAATATCCTCAGCCACTCCGATCTGTCGTGGTATTTCGGACAGTTCGTGTACGGCAAGCTCAAGCAAAGCGCTGCGTGACGAATGTCGGGCCGTTCGCCGGACCCGCGCACGCGGAAATGTTGACGCTGGATCAATGACTTAGGTGATTCGTCCCAGGGAGTATCCACAAGCTTGTCCACGAAAACTGTGGATAACCTGCCTGGTTGATCCGGGTACGTTTTCCAATGGCGGCGCCGCAACCCGGCAGCCGCAAAACTGTATCGGAATCCTGATCAAATTGCGCGCCCGGCGCGCGTCACACCGCGAGCAAGAGCGCATCCGCGGCCAGTTTGCCCAGCATCGTGCCGCGGCACAGCGGGGCGCCGCAGCGGCACGCGTAGTCGCGCTGCGCGTCGCTTTCGGCTTGCTGATCGATCTCGAGCGCGTAGTCGATGAAGAGCTCCTCGCCCGGCGCGATATCGCGGATCGCCTCGATGAACACGCGCGCGCCGTCCTCGATCGCCTCGCAGTTCGCGGCACACGCATGATTGAGCCAGCGTGCGCCATTGCCGCCGCGCCCGCCGTCGATCACGCGCCCGTCGGAGAGGCCGAACAGGAACGTATGGCCCGAGTCGTTGCGCCGCGCATTCCAGCGCGCCGCCTCGCGCCACGTGGTCACCATCCCCTTGTATTCGAAGATGCGTTCCCCGGCGCGCAGCGGAAGCAGCGCGAATACGCCTTTGCCATGCACCGGCGATTGCCGGACTGTCACACGTTTCATAGTCGTTGAAATGGCGCAGTGGGGGACGGGAAGACGCCGAGTATAAGCCTGAAAAATGTCGGCGAATACCGCGCCGTGCACGCTCGACACGACGCACGTTGCACGCCGCTTGCGTCTTTGCGGCAAGCCGCTCGCGCGTGCTTCGTTGCAGCGCTGTCCACCCCGCTTTTGCAAGCTCCGCCGTGCGATTCCCTCGCCGCGCGCCTTGCGGTAGATTGACGTGGCGCTTGCGCGCGTCACCTGAATCGCGCCCGGGAGGGCCGGAACATGAGCGGTGTTCGGCGTGAAGGAGCGCCTCATTGCGCGCTACGAGCGCGTGGAAGGCGGCGAGACGCAATGGCGCTCGCAGTTCGATTTCGTGCTGACGCCGCAATGATGGCGTGACGGCAAGCGCCCAAGGAGAACCCGATGCATCGAAGCGATACCCGCAACCCCGCGCAAGCGGCCCCGAACCCTCGCGAGCAAGACGACGCTTGCGCATTGCCGCCCGCGCTCGTGAGCGCGCTGGACGGCGAGCACCTCGAGGTGCTCGCCGATGAGGCCATGCGTCTCTCGACCGTGAGCGCCGATGGCTGGCCGCACGGCGCGCAATTGAGCGTGGGCGAGGTCCTGGCGGCCGACGCGCAGACGTTGCTCGTGGCGATGTGGCCGCGCTCGAACACCGCGCAGAACATGCTGCGTGACGCGCGCCTCACGCTGACGCTGGTTCACGACGGCGCGGTGCTGGAGATACGCGCGCGCGCGAGCCTGGTCGCCGAGCATCAGACGGCGCTCGACCTCAGCGTGTTCCGCTTGCGTATCGAGCGCGTGGACGTGCATCGCGCGAAGTATGCCGCGGTGCTGAGCGGCGTAACCTTCCGCCTCCACGAGCGCGAGAAGGTGCTCGCACGCTGGCGCGAACAGATCGCGATGTTGCGCACGCATGTTTAGTGTGCCGATTGGTACAGGAGCCTTCGTTCGTTTTCGCAAGCCGAGTTTATTGCCCTGATATCACGCCTTGCTTGCAACAGATTGTTGTGTTTTTCGATTTCCCGATTTCCCTGATTCTGGAAATAAAGCATCGCGCTGGCGCAACGATTATGAATCTGGCGCTGAATTGATAATCCGCCGAAAATCGACTCAGCGTTCGGCTATTCAAAGGTCAGCGTAGTGCAGGAATTTCAATGTGTTCCCGTGGTCGCTCCAGTTTGTGGATGGCGCAGCGCAGTCGCGCTGCCCGGTTCGCACTGATACTGGACCAGGCAGGCCGTGCTTCCCACGTCAACGATAGAGCAAGCAATAAATAAATCCGAATGGCACAACAATACAAAATTGTGATTTTTTGTAAATTCTATTAAAGGGCATGCAAATACTTTCAATCAGCCTTTTAATTGACGAAATCGCAACGGTGTTTATTCGTATCGAATACCACCCAACGATTCAATCGCCTCTATGATTATTCGCGACGTTTTACCGCAGCTCAGTCAAGAGGACAGTATGGACCTGGAAAGAATCCGCCGCGAAGCGTTCGCGATGCCCGTTCACAATCCCGCCTATCCGCGGCCGCCGTTTCGCTTCGTCAAGCGCGAATATTTCATCATCTCCTATGAGACCGATCCGGATGCGCTGCGCGCCATCGTGCCGGAGCCGCTGAAGCCGGAGAACAATCTGGTCCACTATGAGTTCATCCGCATGCCGGACTCGTCGGGCTTCGGCGACTACACGGAGAGCGGCCAGGTGGTGACGGTGCGCGACCCGCAAGGCCGGCTCGCGAACTACACGCATGCCATGTATCTCGACGATGAAGGCCCCATCGCAGGTGGCCGCGAGATCTGGGGTTTTCCGAAGAAGCTCGCGCGCCCGGTGCTCACCGTGGACGGCAACGACACGCTGCTCGGCACGCTCGATTACGGCACGCAGCGCGTGGCCACCGGGACGATGGGCTACAAGCACCACGTGCTCAATAGCGAAGACGAGCGCCGCAAGCTCGCCGACACCCCCAACTATCTGCTCAAGGTGTTGCCGCACGTGGACGGCACGGCGCGCGTTTGCGAACTGGTGCGCTTCTACCTGCGCGATGTGACCGTGCATGGCGCATGGAGCGGTCCGGCCGCGATCGAGCTGCATCCGCACGCGCTCGCGCCCGTGGCGGATTTGCCGGTGCGTCGCGTGGTGGGCGCGCGTCATGTGATCGCCGACCTCACGCTCGATATCGGCGAAGTCGCTTTCGACTATCTCGCGCAAACCCCGGCTCGCCAGAGCGAAGCCGAAGCAGAACTCGTCTGATCGTTGATTGATTAAGTAAGGATTACTCATGTCTTTGAAGAACAAAGTGGCTGTGATTACCGGCGCTGCAAGCGGCATTGGCGAACATTGCGCGCGCACGTTTGCGAGCCAGGGCGCGGCGGTCGTGATCGCCGACCTGAACCTCGCGAACGCAGGCAAAGTGGCCGACAGCATCGTGGCGGCGGGCGGCAAGGCGCTGGCCGTGGCCATGGACGTCACCAACGAGGAAGCCGTGAACGCGGGCATCGAAGAAGCCGTGAAGGTGTTCGGCGGGATCGACGTGCTGGTGTCGAACGCGGGCATCCAGATCATCAGCCCCGTGGACGAGTTCGCGTTCTCTGACTGGAAGAAGATGCTCGCGATCCATCTGGACGGCGCGTTTCTGACCACCAAGGCCGTGCTCAAGCATATGTACGGCAGCGGCAAGGGCGGCTCGATCGTCTATATGGGCTCGGTGCACTCGCACGAGGCCTCGAAGCTCAAGGCCGCCTACGTGACCGCGAAGCACGGCCTGCTGGGCCTCGCGCGCGTGGTGGCGAAGGAAGGCGGCCCGCGCGGCGTGCGCGCGAACGTCGTGTGCCCGGGCTTCGTGCGCACGCCGCTCGTCGACAAGCAGATTCCCGAGCAGGCGAAGGCACTGGGCATTTCGGAAGCGGACGTCGTCAAGAACGTGATGCTCAAGGACACGGTCGATGGCGAGTTCACCTCGCTCGACGACGTCTCCAACACGGTCGCCTTCCTGGCGGGCTTCGAGTCCAACGCCTTGACGGGCCAGTCGGTGCTGGTCACGCACGGCTGGTCGATGCACTAAGGCGGGGGAAACACGTATGCGCAGCAGCAATACAACCGCCCGCCAAGCGCACAAGCCGTTCGAGCTGCCGCGCTACGATGAAATCGCGCTGGTCCTGCAGGGCGGCGGCGCGCTCGGGTCCTACCAGTCCGGCGTGTTCGAGGGGCTCGCACAGGCCGGCGTCGAGCCGCACCGGATCGCGGGCGTGTCGATCGGCGCGCTCAATACGGCGATCATCGCGGGCAACGAGCCGGGGCAGCGCGTAGCGGCGCTGCGCGGCTTCTGGGAGTCGATCTGCCATCCGCTCGACTGGTTCGGCAATCTCGGCTCGCTCGCGTTGCCGCTCATCGGCCAGCACGACTTCGCGCGCCGCTGGGCCAGCATGTGGGCCGCGGGCCGCGCGCTCACCGAAGGGCAGCCCGGCTTTTTCGCGCCGCGCGTGCCGCTGCCGGTGGCGGGCTGGCACAAGACGCCGCCCAGCGCCGTGAGCTATTACGACACGGCCGCTTTGAAAGCAACGTTGCAGCGTTTCGCCGATTTCGACCGCATCAACGACGGCCCGATCCGCGTCTCGGTGGGCGCCGTGAACGTGCGCAGCGGCAATCTGGTCTACTTCGACAACACGAAGATGCGTCTCGAACCCGAGCACTTCATGGCGTCGGGCGCGTTGCCGCCGGGCTTTCCGGCGGTGGAGATCGACGGCGAGTACTACTGGGACGGTGGCCTCGTGTCGAACACGCCGCTCACGGAAGTGCTGCGCGATGCGGACCACAAGGACACGCTGGTGTTCCAGGTCGATCTATGGAGCGCGAGCGGCAATGCGCCCGCCGACTTCCTGGACGTGGCCGAGCGCGCCAAGGACATTCAGTATTCGAGCCGCACGCGCGCCATCACCAACATGCTGGCCGACCGGCAAAAGCATGCGCGCTTCATCAAGGAGTTGCTCGAGCACGTGCCCGCCGAGACGCGCCGCGGCGATCCGCTCTTCAAGCTGGCCGAGCGCGTGGCCGACGGTTCCGCGATCAACGTGGTGCACCTGATCTACAAGAACAAGCCGTATGAAGGGCACTACAAGGACTATGAGTTCAGCGTCGACACGATGGAGGAGCACTGGGCGAGCGGGCTCGAAGACATCCGCGCGTCGTTTGCGCATCCGGAGTGGTTCGCGATGCCGAGCCGCGAGCAGGGCTTCGTCACGCACGATATCCACCGGCCTGTGAACGCGTTGCCGGAGTCGGACCGCAGTGTGTTGCCGTCGAACGAAGAGGCGCAGGCGGCGTAAGGGCGCGCGCCGTCGAATGGCGGCGCGGGCGTTGTGCTCACGCCGTGCCTGGCGATTCAAGGGGCTGCCGGTGGCGTTGCGCGCACGCAGGCCTTTGCATTGCGAGGGGCGAGCGGGGCATGTGCCCGGCTCGCGACGGCCTCAGCTTTTCGCGCGCGGCGACGCAGGCACGAAGCGCGGCGCGCGCTTCTCCAGATTCGCCGCGACCGCTTCGCGCTCGTTCGCGCCGCCTATCAACGCCTCCTGCTCAACGGATTCGGCGATCAACGTGGCCGCCGCGTCGCCGCGCGCGGCAACCTCGAGCAGACGCTTCGCGGCGCGAATCGCATCGGGGCTCCTCTGCGCGATTTCACGCGCGGTGGCGAGCGCGAGGGCAAGCGGATCGTCGGCCATGCGCGTCGCGAGCCCGAGCTCGACCGCTTCCGCGGCCGGGACGATGCGCGCGGTGTAGATCAATTCGCGCAAGCGGTCGTCGCGCACCAGGTCGCGCGTGAGCACCATGCCGCCCATGTCGGGCACGAGGCCCCATTTCATTTCCATCACCGAAAGGCGCGTATCGGGCGCCACGTAGCGCAGATCGGCGCCCAGCGCGAGCTGCAGCCCGCCGCCGAAGGCTACGCCATGCAGCGCCGCGATCACGGGCACCGGCAGCTCGCGCCATAGCGTGCAGATGAACTGGAATTCATTGCTGATGCCGTGCGTGCGCTGCGCTAGCGGCTTCTCGCGGGCCGTTTGCGCGAGGGCGCCCATGCTCTCCAGATCGAGGCCCGCGCAGAACGCCTTGCCGTTGCCCGAGAGCACGACCACGCGCAGATCGGCCTCGTTGGCGAGCCGCTCGCCCGCCGCGATCAGCGCGTCGAACATGGCGGGGCTCAGCGCGTTCATCTTGTCCGCGCGGTTCAGGCGCACGTCGGCGACGCCATCCGCGATGGCGATTTCCACGAGTGCGCTGCTTTCGTTAGGGCCTGCGTTCATGTCTGCTCCTGATTCAATCCAGTTGTACGGGGGCGTGTCACCACGTATCGACGAAACGCCGCCGCGCACTCGCGCCCTCTTGCGGCGCGTGGCCCTGGCTCGCATTGAGGCCGCGCATGAGCCAGCGGCGCGTCTCCGCCGGGTCGATCACGCCGTCGATTTCGAGGAAGCTTGCCATGTTGATGGCCTTGCCGTTGCGATACGCGTCCGCGACCATGCGCTCGAATAGCGCCTCGCGCTCGGCCGGGTCCTCGATGGCGGCCAGCTCCTTCGCATAGCCGAGGCGCACGGCGCCTTCGAGGCCCATCGCGCCGAACTCGCCGCTCGGCCAGGCGATCGTGAAGAGCGGCGCGTGAAAGCTGCCCGCCGCCATCGCCTGCGCGCCGAGTCCATAGCCCTTGCGCAGCACGACCGTGAAGAATGGCACGCGCAGGCTCGCGCCCGCGACGAACATGCGCGAGACGTGGCGCACGGTGGCCTGCTTTTCCGAATCCGGGCCCACCATGAAACCCGGGGTGTCGCACAGCGAGACGAGCGGAATGCCGAACGTGTCGCACAGCTGCATGAAGCGCGCGGCCTTGTCGCCGGCCTGGGCGTCGATGGCGCCGCCCAGATGCATCGGATTATTGGCAAGCAATCCGAACGGTTTTCCCTCGATGCGCACGAACGCCGTGATGAGGCCGGGCGCGAACGCGCGGCGCAGCTCGAGCACCGAGCCGCTGTCGGCCAGCGAGGCAATCACCTGACGAATGTCGTACACGCGCAGACGATTCTCGGGAATGGCCGCGCGCAGGAGGCGCTGGTCGGCACAGGTCCAGTCGTTCAGCGGCCCCTGAAAATACGAGAGATATTGCTTCGCCACGCGCACAGCGTGCGCCTCGTCGTCCACGAGCACGTCGATCACGCCGTTGGGCGCCTGCACGCTCGCCGGGCCCACTTCCTCGGGTGTGAACTTGCCGAGGCCGCCGCCTTCGATCATCGCCGGTCCCGCCATGCCGATGCTCGCGTTGCGCGTGGCGATGATGACGTCGCAGCAGCCGAGCAGCGCCGCGTTGCCCGCGAAGCAGCGGCCCGAGACCACGCCCACCAGCGGGACCTGGCCCGAGAGCCGCGCCATGCTTGCGAAGGTGCGGCAGTCGAGGCCGGCCACGCCCACGTGGTCGGTGTCGCCGGGGCGGCCGCCGCCGCCTTCCGCGAACAGCACGAGCGGCAGGCGCCATTGCTCGGCGAGCTGCAGCATGCGGTCGGTCTTCTTGTGACTCATCATGCCCTGCGTGCCCGCGAACACGGTGTAGTCATAGGCGATGGCCATGCAGCGCGCGGCCTGCGCGCCAAAGTGCGCCGCGTTCACGGTGCCGAGGCCGGCGATCAGGCCATCGGCGGGACTCTGCGCAATGAGATCGTCGAGCGGGCGGCGTCCGCGCTGCGCCGCGAGCGCGAGCGCGCCGTATTCGACGAAGCTCTCCGCATCGAGCAGATCGTCGAGGTTCTCGCGCGCCGTGCGCTGGCCCGTCTTGCGGCGCCGCTCCACGGCGTGCGGGCGGCGCTCGTCGCGCGTGATCGCGTGGCGCTCGAGGACTTCGGCGAGATCGGCGCGAATGTGCGCGAGATCGCGGCTCGCCTCCGTCTCGACCTGCGCCGCCGCGACTTCGGCGGGCTCGATGAAGACGAGCGGCGCGCCTGCGTAGACGGTGCCGCCCGGCTCGCTGGCGAGCGCGCGCACGATGCCGCTTTGCGCGGCCTGCACCACGAACTCCATCTTCATGGCTTCGAGCACGGCGATGGGCTGGCCGATGGCGACCGCGTCGCCCAACTGCACGTCGAGGCTCACGAGCACGCCCTGGCTGGGCGCCGTGAGCGGCACGCAGCTGGGCGGGGCGTCATGGTGCGTCGTGCCTGCCGTGTGCGCCGGAATAGGCGGTGCGGAATCCGCGCTGAAGAACAGTTGCGGATGCGCGTCGTTCTGCGTTTCGACCAGCTCGCCGATATGACGCTCGATGAAGCGCGTGTCGACTGCGTAGCCCGGCAGCTCGGGGCGCTGCAACAGGTTCAGCAGAAAGCCGATATTGCTCGCCACGCCTTCGAGGCGGAACTCGCAGAGCCCCCGCGAAGCCCGCCGCAGCGCGCTGGCGAAGTCGTCCGCGTGGGCGATGAGCTTGGCGATCAGCGAGTCGTAGCTCGGGCTCGTGGCGTAACCCGCGTAGCCATAGCCGTCCACGCGCAGGCCCGCGCCGCTCGGCGGCTCCCAGGCGCTCAGGATGCCGCCCGCCGCGTGCGCGCTGCCATCGGCCTGCATCGTCTCCAGATTGACGCGCGCCTGCACGGCGTAACCGCGCGGGTGCGGCGGCTCCTGAAGCTTGAGCCCGGCGAGCGTCGCGCCCTGCGCGAGCGCGAGCTGCGTGCGCACCAGGTCGACGCCCGTGACCGCCTCGGTCACGCAGTGCTCGACCTGCACGCGCGGGTTCGCCTCCATGAACACGAAGTCGCCGCGCACGGTATCGACGAGAAACTCGAACGTGCCGATGCCGCGATAGTTCACGGCGCGCGCGAGCGTGAGCGCGGCCTCGATGATCGCGCGGCGCAGCGCGGCGTCGAGGCCCGGCGCGGGCGCGATCTCGATCACCTTCTGGTGGCGCCGCTGCAGGCTGCAGTCGCGCTCCCAGAGATGGGCGACCTGCGCGCCGTCGCCGAGTATCTGCACCTCCACGTGGCGCGCGTGCTCGATCAGACGTTCCACATACAGCGCGCCGTTGCCGAAGGCGGTGCGCGCCTCGGACTCGCAGCGCGCGAAGGCTTCTTCGAGACTGGCCGCGTCGCGTACCGCGCGCATGCCGCGTCCGCCGCCGCCCGCGAGCGCCTTGACCATGATGGCGCCATGAACGGCCAGAAACGCGCGCGCTTCGTCGAGCGTGGTCGCGTGGTTCGTGCCCGCCGCGAGCGGCACGCCGCAGCGCGCGGCCAGCTCGCGCGCCCGGGCCTTGTCGCCGAAGATGCGCAGCACGTCGGGCGCGGGGCCGACGAAGCGCAGGCCCGCGTCCTCGCAACGCTGGGCGAAGTCGGCGCGCTCGCTCAGGAAGCCGTAGCCGGGATGCACGGCGTCGCAGCCGTGCGCGCGGGCCGCGGCAATCAACGCGTCCATGTCGAGGTAGGCCGCCACGCCGCGCCCGGCGAGCGGCACGGCCAGATCGGCGCGGCGCACGTGCAGCGCGTGGGCGTCGTCTTCGGCGTAGACGGCCACGCTGCGCACGCCCGCCTCGGCGGCGGCGCGGGCGATGCGGATGGCGATCTCGCCACGGTTGGCGATCAGGAGCGTCCCGATCGGATTCACGGTGGATGTCGTCACAGCAGCTTGTCCAGTTCCTGTTTCCTGACCTTGCCGGTCGCGGTCATCGGCAATGCGTCGATCACGCGGATTTCCGGCACCTTGTAGACCGCCATCGACTCGCGGCACCAGGCGGCGAGCTCGTCCGCCTGCGTGCCGCTGCCGGGCTTGAGCACGACGAAGGCCACCGGCTGCTGGCCGCGCGCCGCATCGGGGCGCCCGACCACAGCGCTGCCGAGAATCGCGGGATGCTGGCCGAGCAGCGCCTCGAGCTCGCTCGGAAAGACGCTCATGCCGTTCACCTTGAGCATCTCCTTGCGCCGGCCCAGATAGCGGATGAAGCCTTCTTCGGTGATCACGGCGAGGTCGCCCGTATGGAGCCAGCCGTCACGCAGCGCCTCGGCACTCGCCTGTGCGCGCTGCCAGTAGCCCTTGAAGAGCGAGGGCGAGCGCACGCACAGCTCGCCCTCGCTGCCGGGCGGCAGCAGCGCGCCGCTCGCGAAGTCGCAGATCTTGAACTCGGTGCCCGGCACAGGCAGGCCCACGAAAGTGGGCTGCGCGCGCAGATCTCGGTCGTCGTCTTGCAGGCCGAGCGTGAAGGTGTCGCACGTGTGCGTCTCGGTCATGCCGTAGCTGAACTCGTAGAGCGTGCAGCCCGTGAGTTCGCGCCAGCGGCGCCGGTATTCGCGCGTGAGCTTCTTGATGAACGAGATCGCGCCCACCTGGCGCAGCGACGCGTAGTCGAAGTCGTGCACGCGCGCATGGTCCAGCACCTCGGCGATGCTGTCGACGAGCATGCCGCAATGGCTCACGCGGTAGTGCTGCACCGCGCTCATCCACGCGAGCGGGTCCCAGCGCGCGAGCAGCACGAGCGAGGCGCCCGCGAACACGGGAAAGAGCAATCCGGCGTTCTCGCCCGCGATCCAGAACTCGGGCAGGAAGTTGAGGAACACCGCGTCCTCGCCCGCTTGCAGCGCTACCGGCATAAAGCTCGCGCACGTGTAGAGCATGTCGCCGTGCGTGTGGATGCAGCCTTTGGGCAAGCCGGTCGTGCCGCCCGTGTAGTTGAGCGCGGCGATGTCGCTCAGTTGCGGCTCGTGCGCGGGCGCGGGGCCGCGTGTGGCTTCTAGCGCGGGCAGAAAGTCGATGGCGGTTGCGCTCGCCACTTTCGGTGCCAGCACGATATCGGGGAAAGGCACGGGGAGCGGCACGGGCAGGGGGGCGGCATCCGGCGATGGGTCGCCACGTATCTCGCCGCACATCTCGCCCACGCTCGTGGCGATCACCTCGCGCAACGCGCATTCGCTGCGGACCTGCTCGACGATGGGCAACAGTTGATCGGCGCAGATTACGACTTGCGCGCCGCTGTCCTTGAGCTGATAGCCCAGCTCCAGCGCCTTCGAGAGCGGGCTCACGGGGGCATGCACGGCGCCGAGCTTGAGAATCCCGTAGAACGCCACGTGCATTTGCGGGCAGTTCGGCATGAAGACGGCCACGCGGTCGCCGGGCTTGACGCCCAGCTCCGCGAGCAGCGCGGCGCAGCGCTCGCTCAATGCGTCGAGTTCGCCGTAGCTCAGCGTGCGGCCATAGAAGTGCAGGGCAGGGCGCTCGGGCGCGCGGCGCGCCCATTCGCGCAGATACGCCGTCAAGGGCCGCTGCCCGAGCGGATACTGCGGCTCGCGCGGCGCGTGCGCGGGCCACGCCTGGGCCCAGAGGCGCTGCAGGTGGTCCAGATACTCGCGTTCGTTCATCGGATGTCTCGCGGTTTCACCGGTGTTCAAAGGCTGCCCGGGCATCTTAATGGGGCGCGCACGCGGGCCGGAACTGATGGTTTTTCATCGCAAACCATGAATCATGTGCATGATTGGGGCGGCGCGCTGGTTTGGCCGGATTTCGTTCCGCGTTTGCCTCGCGCGCCGGTGCGATGCCGTGCCTGTGTGCTTCTTTATGCAACCGGGCGGCGCGCAAGGGCACCGGCGGCTCCACGAGACACGACCCGATACGACCATGACCAGGGCAGGCGACATGAACAGACAGCATGAATGGCCCGCTGCGGACCGCATCGATCTGAACCTCTTCCGGGTCTTCGAGGCGGTCTACCGCGAGCGCAATCTCACGCGCGCGGCGGCCATCCTGCACCTGAGCCAGTCGGCGATCAGCCATGCGCTCGCGCGCCTGCGCGAGCAGATCGGCGACCCGCTGTTCGTGCGCGAGGGCCGCGGCGTGGCGCCCACGCCCGAGGCGCGGCGGCTCGCCCCCGCGATTACCGAGGCGCTAGGCCTGCTGCAGGACAGCGTGGGTCGCCTGCGCGAATTCGATCCCGGCCGCGACGCCCGCTGCTTCACGCTGAGCATGCCCGAGCAACTGGAGCCGATGCTGCTGCCCGCCATCGTCGCCGATCTGCGCGCGCGTGCGCCGCTGGCACGGGTGCGCAGCGGCGGCGTGCGCTGGGCCGAGCTCAAGCTCGAAATGGCGGCGGGGCAGGTCGACCTCGCCATCGAGATCGCCCGGCCCGCCGATGCGGAACTGCACCAATGCCAGCTCCTGAGCGAGCCGCTGTGCGTGGTGGTGGGGCCGCAGTTTCGCGGCGAGCTCACGGCGCAGCGCTACCTGGACGCGCAGCACATCGCGGTCACGTCGCGGCGGCGCGGCATTTCGGTGGAGGATCTCGCGCTCGACCGTGTGGGGCTTTCGCGCAACGTGGTGCACCGCTGCCAGCACTACCTGGCGGCAAGCCTCGTGGCCGCGCAGAGCGATCTGCTGCTGACGATGGTGGACCGCTATGCGCGGCTCATCAATGCGCCGCTCGGCAACCGCGTCCTGCCGATGCCGCTCGATCTGCCGCCCGTGAGCCTGAATCTGTATTGGCACGAACGGACCGGCAACGAGCCCGGCAACCGGTGGCTGCGCGAGCGGGTAAGGGAAGCATGCGCGCGGGGTGGCGGTGCGTTGGTTCGGACTCTGGATGTCGATCGCAGGGGGACGGGTGAAGCGGAGTCTGCGGCGCGCGACGCCGCGGATTGAACGACGTGGTTTGTCACATGAACGCGTACGAGCCGGAAGATACTTTGATCATGAAACGAAACGGGAGATCTCATGCCGAGTCTTGAGCGTACGCGGCTGGCCAGGCTTATCGACGCTGTCTGGCGCGTGGCGCTTCGTCTTGCATTCCCGCTTGCTCGCGTCTGGTGGCGACTTCGACGGCCCCACCATGAGGGTGCGCTAGTCGCAATCTATGTTGGGCAGGCGCTGTTGCTGTTGAAGTCGTCGTATCGGGCCGAGTGGAATTTTCCCGGCGGGAGTATCCGGCCTGGTGAGGCGCCGGAGGCAGCGGCGCGGCGAGAAATGGACGAGGAGATTGGTCTCTCGTCGTACACATTGGTCCCCGCGGGCAGCGCTTTCGGAATCTGGGACGGGCGACAGGACCGCGTGCATTTCTTCGAGCTGCACCTCGATCGCCTGCCTGAGTTGCGGCTCGATAATCGGGAGATTGTTGCCGCGCATCTGGCGTCGCCGGAGGAGTTGAAAGGCATTGCGGTCACGAACGCGGTTGCTGCGTATCTCGGCAGGGAGCGGGGCGGCTAGCAGCGCTGCCTTTCTTTTGCGGTGTCCCGACATTCCACCACCCTCATCCCATCCTTTCCCGCAACACCGCGATCACGCGTTGAGCAAGCGGTGACAGATATGCGCCTGCCCGGTACGTCATGCCGACTTGCCGGCGCAGGTCGAGTTGCTCGGTGCCGAGCCGCAATGCGCGCAAGCCCCGCAGCGGCCCCAGCGACTCGGTTCCGGCCACGCAGAGCATCGTCGTGCCGCGCAGCAGGTGAAGCAGCGAGTGGCTCCCGAAGTCCGTCTCGACGCGCAGCTTCGGCCCGGCGAGGCCGCGCTGCCGGAACGCCTCGTCGACCTGCTGACGAATCCGGATGTGCGGCGCGGGCAGCAGCCACTGCTCCTCGGCGAGGTCGGCCAGCGTGAGGCCGCGCTTGCGATGCAGCCGATGACCCTCGTCGGCCAGCACGACGAGGCTGTCATGAAAGAGCTCGACGAACTCGCAGCTGCCATCGGCGCTGTCGAGTTGTGGCGCGACGATCAGGTCCAGCTCCCCCGCGAACAGCAGCGCGCCGAGATCGCGCGCGAGCCGCCGGCGCAACCGCAGCTTCGCCGCGGGCCGCTCGGTCATCAGCTGCTGGCACGCGCCTAGCACGAGCGAGCCCGGCACGGTCGGCGAATAGCCGATCCGCAGCAGGCCCTGCTCGCCGCTGCGCAGCGCTTCCATCTCCTTTAGCACGTCGTCGTACTCAAGCGCGATACGCCGCGCGCGCGCAAGAAAGAGCGTGCCCGCGGGCGTCGGCGTGACGCCATTCACGGTGCGTTCGAAAAGCGGCAAGCCCGCCTGCTCTTCCACGCGCCGCAGCGCCTTCGTGAGCGCCGGCTGGCTCATGCCGAGCGCTTCCGCCGCCTTGCCGATGCCACCGTGCTCCTGCACGGCCAGCAGATAGTCGAGGTCGCGTGTTTCCAAGGTCATTCCCATTGGTTATGCACCTATGCCAGGTACGGCATTGAGGTGATGCCTCATATCTTACAGACTACGGTCAGACCGATGAACCAGGAGACACTGCATTGAGCTTTGCCTACTTTCTGCGCCGCGCCGCGCGCTACTGGGGCGACCGCACGGCGGTCATCCACCACGACCGGCATCTGAGCTTTCGCCAACTCGACGAGCGCTCGACGCGCCTCGCCAACGCACTGCTGGGACTGGGCCTCGCAAAAGGCGACCGCGTCGCCGTGCAATCACGCAACTGCACGGAGCTGGTCGAAATCGAATGCGCGCTCTACAAGGCCGGGCTCGTCAAGGCTGCGCTGAACCCGCGCTTCACGGCGCATGAGGCTGCCGATGTGGTCGAGAACTGCACGCCGCGCGTCCTGATCGCGGGCCCGGGCTATACCGCCTACACGCGGGCATCGGCCGGTTTCGCCTCGATCGAGACGTTCATCTCGATCATGGGCGACGCCCCCGGCTATGCCAGCTACGAGACGCTGATCGAACGCGCGAGTCCGTACGCGCCCGACTATCGCCCGCAGGCGGACGACCTGGCCGTGCTGCACTTTTCGTCGGGGTCGACCGGACGCATCAAGGCGGCCATGCAGACCTACGGCAACCGCCTCGCGTCGCTGCGCAAGATCGTCCTCGGCATGGACCGCCCGGCGCGCCCGGGCGACCGCCTCGCGTTGATCGGCCCGGTCACGCACGCCTCGGGCATGCTCATGCAGCCCTATCTGTTCAACGGCGCGACGCTCGTGCTCTTCGATATATTCGAGCCGGCCCGCTTCATCGCCGATATCTCGCGCCTGTCCATCACGCATGCCTTCATGGTGCCGGCCATGATCAACATGCTGCTCGGCGAATCCGCGCTCGATCACGCCGATCTGCGCAGCCTGAAGATGCTCGGCTACGGCGCGGCCCCGATGGCGCCCGCGCGCATCGAAGAAGCGTGGGCGCGCATTGGCCCGGTGCTTTCGCAAGGCTATGGCGCGAGCGAATCGACTTCGGGCGTGACGCGCCTGTCCATCGCCGATCACGCCGACGCGCTCGCGAATCGTCCCGCGCGGCTCGCTTCGTGCGGGCGGCCGCTCGGCGAAACCGAGGTCTGTGTCGTCGACGAACAGGGTCGCGAGGTGAGCGGCGAGACGATCGGTGAAATCGTGATTCGCGGCGACGACGTCTTCCGCGGCTACTGGGGCGCGCCCGAGCTGACGGCCGAGGCGCTCGTCGACGGCTGGTTGCGCACCGGCGACCTCGCGCGCGTCGACGAAGAGGGCTTCATCTACCTGGTCGATCGCCGCAAGGACATGATCATCTCGGGCGGCTTCAACGTCTATCCGACCGAGGTCGAAGCAACGCTCTACCGTCACCCGGACGTGCTCGAAGCCTGCGTGATCGGCGTGCCCGACGACAAGTGGGGCGAAGCTGTCAAGGCCGTGGTCGTGCTCAAGCCGGGGCGCGAGGCGACGGCCGAGGCGCTCGCCGCGCACTGCCGCACGCAGCTCGCCGACTACAAGCTGCCACGCTCGGTCGCTTTCGTGGCGGGCCTGCCCAAGAACGCGAGCGGCAAGATCGCCCGCAAGCTCGTGCGCGAGCAGTACTGGCAAGGCACCGCGCGCCGCGTCAACTGAATTCACAGGAGAACTTATGTTCGACCACCTGAATGGGCCCGCGTTGATGGAAACGCGCGAAGGCATCCGCCGCTTCATCGCCGACGAACTGCTGCCGATGGAGCGCGAGCTCGGTCTCGGCAGCGAGGATGTCTGGCCGAAAGAGACACTGCAGCGGGTGTGGCGGCGCTCGGCCGAACTCGGCTACTACGCGGCCTGCTTGCCGGTTGCGCTTGGCGGCAAGGGACTCTCGATCCTCGAGCAATGCGCGCTCAAGGCCGACCTCGCCGCTTCAGGATCGGCGCTCGCCCCGCATGTGCTGGGCGACCTGGGCGGCCCGCCGCGCGTTGGCAACATGCTGAAATACGCGACGCCCGAACAGCTCGAGCGGTATTTCAGGCCGGTCATTCGCGGTGAGAAGTCGACCTGCTTTGCGCTGACCGAACCACATTCCGGCTCCGATGCACAGAGCATCTCGACCACCGCCGTCCAGGATGGCGACGCGCTCGTGATCAACGGCGTGAAGCATTACATCAGCGGCGCGCCGTTCGCCGATTTCGCGATTCTGATGTGCGTGACCGACGCAAGCACGAGCCCGCCCGAGATCACCGCCGTTCTCGTCGATCTCGATCTGCCCGGTGTGACGGTCGAGCAGCGCTACGTGCCGATGTCGGGCCAGCACATCGATGCGGATATCCGCTTCGACAGCGTGCGCGTGCCGCTGGCGAACGTATTCGGCGGCAAGGGCAACGGCTTCCGCCTCGGCATGTCGCGCATCAACGTGAACCGCCTGCTGCATTGCCCGACGATGCTCGGGCTCGCGACGTCGGCCTACGAGGCCTCGCTGGATTACGCCCGCGCGCGCCGCCAGTTCGGCGGCCCGATCGCGCGCTTCCAGGCGATCCAGCACATGCTCGCCGACATGGCCGCCGCGCTCTGGGCCTGCGAGAGCATGATCGCCCAGACCGCGATGCTGGCCGATGCCGGCGCCGATCTGCGCACCAAGGCGGCGGCCTGCAAGCTGTTCGTCTCGGAGCGCTGCTTCGAAGTGGCCGACAAGGCCGTGCAGATCCACGGCAACGTGGGCGTCACGCGCCACCACCCGATCGAGCAGACGTTCCGCAAGCTGCGCATGTTCCGCATCTTCACCGGCACGAGCGAAATCCAGCGCAACACGATCGCCCGCGCCATCCTCGAGCCCACCCAGGCAACCAGCTGAACCGGCAACACGGGCATAAGGAGACTCAAGCCATGGCGCAAACGAAACCGCAGTGGTCCTGCCTGAAAGACGTCACGATTGTCGACGTGAGCCAGCTACTGCCGGGGCCCCACGCGACGTCGCTGCTCAAGCAACTCGGCGCCGATGTCGTCAAGGTCGAACCCCCGGGTGCCGGCGACCCGACCCGCGCGCTGAGCCCCGTCCTGTTCGCGCAGCTCAATCGCGGCAAGCGCTCGGTGGCGCTCGACCTGAAAACACCGGACGGCAAGCAAGCGTTCATCGAACTGATCCGCGAAGCCGATGCGCTGGTCGAGGGCTTCCGGCCCGGCGTCATGGCGCGGCTCGGGATCGACTATGCGACGCTCGCCGCGGTGAACCCGCGCCTCGTCATGTGCTCGATCTCGGGCTTCGGGCAGACCGGCCCCTATGCGCACGCGGCGGGCCACGACCTGAACTACCTGGCGCTGGGCGGCTTCTGGTCGGTTCCGGTTCAGGTCAACGACCGCGTGACGCGGCCGCGCATCCGGATCGCAGACTACGCGGCGTCGAGCCATGCCGCGCTCGCGCTCACCGCGGCCATTCTGAGCGCCCGTGCGAGCGGGCGCGGCCAGCATCTCGACGTTTCGATTCACGACTGCGTGATGGCGTGGACGACACCCGCCGCGTGGGCGTCGCGCGAGTACGTCGACCATCCGCTGGACTCCCCGGGCGTGATGCCGGAGAACGATCTCTTCGAGACACGCGATGGCCGGCATCTCGCGCTCGGCATTCTCGAGAACAAGTTCTGGCTGAATCTGCGTGAGGCCATCGGCGCCGACTTTCCCGCGCTGATGGACGAGCGCTTCGCGACGCGCGCCGGGCGCCAGCGGCACAAGCTGGAGGTCAACACGCTGCTCGCGCGCATCTTTGCGACGCGTCCGCTTGCGCAATGGATCGCGACGCTGCAACGCTTCGACCTGCCCGTCTCGCCCGTGCTCGACGCACACGAACTGTTCGCGGACCCCCATGTGCAGGCGCGCGGCATGGTGCGCGAGATCGCCGCCAACCAGACCGTCGCATGCCGCTTTCCGGTGAAGTTCTCCCTTGGGCTGCCCGACGGCGACGACAACGTCCCGATGCTCGGCGAGCACGAAAGATAAGGTCCGGCCAGAACGACAATCACGGAGACAGATACGGTGACAGATACGGCGAAAATCGACGACCCCTCTTACAGCCCGGTTCGCGCGTGGTCCATCGCGGCCATGCTCGCCCTGATGATGCTCGTGAATTTCCTGGACAAGGTCGTACTGGGACTCGTCTCGGTACCGATGATGCGGGAGCTTCACCTCACGTCGACGCAGTTCGGCGTGATCGGCGGCAGCCTGAACTGGCTGTTCTCGATATCAGCGGTGCTCGGCGGTCTGATGGCAAACCGGGCGTCGACGAAATGGCTGCTGCTCGCAATGGCCGCGGCGTGGACTGCACTGCAATTGCCGATGCTGCTTGCCGGATCGATCTGGAGCATCCTCGCCTGCCGCGTGCTGCTTGGCGCGAGCGAAGGGCCCGCCTCGCCAGTCGCCGTGCATGCGCTCTACAAGTGGTTTCCCGATGCGAAGCGCAATCTGCCGGTTGCCGTGCTCCACCAGGGAAGCGCGCTCGGGCTGCTCGTGGCGGGGCTCGGCATACCGGTCGTCAGCGCGCACTGGGGGTGGCGCGCGAACTTCCTCGTGCTGGCCGCGCTTGGCGCGCTCTGGTGTATTGCCTGGCTTGCCTTCGGTGCGGAAGGCGCCCTGACCACGCGTGCGCCGGCCGAGCGCCAGGCACGCGTGCCCTATGCGCTGCTGCTGACCGATCGCACCGTGCTCGGCACCTTTGCCGGCCACTTTGCGGCGAACTGGATTCTCGCCATGACGCTGACCTGGATTCCGACGTGGCTGCAGCTCGGCATGGGCTACGAGGCGCATGCCGCCGGACGCATGTTCGCCTTGTTCGTCGCGATAACGGCACCGCTGAGCCTCGGGCTTGCGGCGCTCTCGCAGCGGCTGCTGGCGCGTGGCGTGCCGTCGAGGCTCGGTCGAGGGGCATTCGTTGCGGCAACGCTCGCCGTCGCAGGGATGCTGATCTCGGCGCTCGCACTGCCCGGCCTGGCGCCGCTCGCGAAGTTCGTGCTGCTCACGCTCGGCAGCGGCATGACGCTCGTGACGTACTCGGTCGGACCCGCGATGCTCGGCGAGGTGACACCCGATTCGCAACGAGGCGGCATCCTCGCGCTGAGCAATGGTTTCTCGTCGCTCGCGGGTCTCGCGGCGCCGGTCGTCACGGGCATGCTCATCGACCAGGCCGGAGGTTCCACGGCGCAGGGATTTGAAACCGCATGCTCCGTGTGTGGCTTCGTATTACTCGGCTGCGGCGCGCTCTGCGCGTTTTGTCTGGATCCCCAGCGATCGTCCATCAGACTCTCGGGCTCGACGCCGGAAACCGGGGTGAAACAGACGCTCAGCGATCCCGGTTAGCCGCGCTCGATGTATCGCTTCGCGAGATGTCGCCCTATCGATAATTAGTAATACAAACAAAATATAGAACTATCAAGGAGACACATGAAAAGGATTTTGATGGCCACCCTGATCGGCGGCGTGCTTCCGCTCACGTCTTACGCGCAATCGACTGTCACGCTGTATGGTGACATTGGAGGCGGCATGCGCTGGACCAATGGACAAAAGGGTGGCGCTACCGTCGGCTTCAACAACAATATCGTCGCCGGCAACCAGTTTGGTTTCTTCGGCAAGGAGGATCTGGGCGGCGACCTTCAGGCGATCTTCAAGCTCGAAGGCGCTTTCAACAGCGGCACCGGTGCGTTGAAGAATGCAGGAACGCTGTTCTCGCAAGCGGCGTTCGTCGGGCTCAAAGGCGATTTTGGCCGGCTCACCTTCGGCCGGCAGCTCAACGTCAACGAAGACTTCTCGATTCTGATCGATCCGGCCGGCGGCCAGGGGCAGTCGCTCGCGATCGAGCCTGGTGTCGTGTTCGACGCGAACTACTTCACGCTCGATTCGCGGTTCAACAACACCATCAAATATCTGGGCCAGGCTGGCGGCTTTCGCTTCGGTGCGAGCTACTCGCCAGGCGGCGTTGCGGGCAACACCCGGGCAGGCACCAACTATTCCGGCGCTGCGATGTATCAGTGGGGGCCGGCGTTCGGCGGCGCGTCGTACCAGAAGACCTGGAACGCCACGGCAACGCAGTGGGCGCAGACGTTCCAGACCGGTGGCTCCCTGCAGGTCGGGCCCGCGCGTCTCTATCTGAGCTACGCGGACCTCGAGGTGACGGCGGCAAATGCCGCCGCGCCGAACCGGCGCGACCACATCCCGGGTGGCGGCATCGTATGGGTTCCGGCAGCGTCGCTGCAGTTCACGGCGGCGTTCTATGACGACATCGCCAGCCACCTCGGCAATGCGCAGTCCGCGAGCGGGCACAAGATCACCACCTACGCGATCGCCGAATACCTCCTGTCGAAGCGCACCGAACTCTACGCCGAAGCGGACTACAACGGCTTTTCGGGTGCGTACCGCTTCGATCCGTCGAATATCGCCGCGCTCGGCACGGCAGCCGGTACGCGATCGACGACCGGCGTGTCGCTTGGCGTCATGACGCGTTTCTAGGCCTCGCCCCTCCCTTTTCCCTTTTGATGGACTCATTGACCAGCATGAACGCCTCTTATCGAATTCCGCGCACGGTTGTCGTGGCCATGCTCCTCACGCTCACGACCCACGCCTTCGCACAAACTCAGGGCGCGGCAACGGGCAGCATGGCGGCCGCGAGCGCGCCGTCGTCGGCAAAGGCCGCCGACAGGAAGCTCGCGCATCGCGTAGCCAGCAGGCTGGCGCGCACCCGTGGGCTGAATGCCGCGCGCATTCTCGTGAAGGCGCGCGACGGCCAGATTACGCTCTCCGGATCCGTATCCGACAGCGAGCAGATTCCGCTTGCCGCCGATGCAGCGAGGCAGGTGGACGGCGTCATTCACGTAGAGAACCGCATTCGTGTCTCCGGGGCGTCGCTGTAGACGACGCGGGCCACACCGATTTCGAGGAGCACATTTTCATGAATCGACGCCACGATCCTGCAACCCGCTCGACCCACGCGCTTCTTGCCACCGCATTGCTCTGTGCGAGCCTGGCACTGCCCATTGCGGCGCGCGCGCAAACCGCCGGCACGCTTGCCGACACCGCCGCCGAAGCGAGCGTCATGCAGGGTTTTCCGCCGCCCGACGGCGCGCTCACCAACCGCGCCAATTCGCTGCGCTATCCCTACCTTCGCTGGTCGTTGCGCAACACGCGCATGCTGATCCCCACCGCCAATGTAGACCGTGCGCGCGACCCCTTGCCCCTGCCCGATGGTCCGAAGCTCGATCCCGAGGCGGTGCAATTCACGGTAGACGGCACCACGCTCACGCTCGCGGACTATCTGCGTCGCACGCGCACTGATGGCTTCATCGTCGTTCACGACGGGCGCATTGTGATGGAGCGTTATTTCGATGGCTACGGTCCGCATCAGACGCATGCGTGGGCGTCGATGACGAAATCGGTGACGGGGCTGGTCGCAGCGCAGTTGATCGCCGAGGGCAAGCTCGTCCCGGACGCGCCGCTCTCGACCTACGTGCCGGAGCTGGCGGGGACGCCGTTCGGCGACGCGACACTGCAGCAGAATCTCGACATGGAGGTGGCCATTCGCTACCCCGCGGCCCTGCCGCCCGATCTGGGTCTCTTTGGCGCTGTCGGCATCGTGCCGCGCCCAGGCGGCGCCCCCGACAGCATCTATGGGTTCCTCAAGGTGGCGCAGAAAGCCCCTGAAGCGGACAACGGGCACGTGTGGTACTACCAGAATGGCTCGCCGGAAGCCGTGGCCTGGGCGATAAGGCGCGTCACCGGCGAATCGTGGAGCAAGCGGGTTGCACGCATGATCTGGCAAAAGATCGCCGGCGATGACGGCGACGTCGTCGTCGACCGCACGGGCACGGAGATGGCCAGCGGCGGCTTGAACACCACGCTGCGCGACGCGGCACGCTTCGGCGAGATGGTGCGCAGGAGCGAGGCGGGTGACATCGCACCGTTTCCAGCGGCGGCGACTCGCCTTGCGTTGAAACCGGCGCAGAACGCGGCGGCATTCGCGCGTGGCAATCTTGCGCCTGGCCGCCCCGGCTACAGCTACCACGATTACTGGTACCAGCTCAACGACGGCGACGGATCGATCGCTGCCGGTGGCCGCTTCGGTCAGGCCATTCTCGTCGATCCGCGCGCACGCCTCACGATCGTCAAGTTCTCGTCCGAGCCTGACCAGGCGCAGCGCCCGACGAGTGCCTCGGGTGGTGCGATCACGCACACGCCGCAGGAAAGCGCGGATGCATTGCACGGGGCCATGCTGGCCATCGCGCAGACGCTCGAAGCCCGAAAGCCGTGATGACGCGACGGCGGGGCGTATCGTCGATGTCGTTATGCGCCACTCGTCACGACCGGGACGGTGCGCGCGGGTGACGGCGTGCCTATGCACCGCGAATCATCGCCCCTGATTCGCGAGATTTCCCCGGTTGCTTTTTTGCGCACGCTCGTGCAATTTATGCTCTCGCCCGGGTGTGCGCTCTGTTCATCCATTCATTGCATCGCGAGCGCACGGGGGCGTGACTGCCGGAGCGCACATGACGCCCTATGAAAGCAAACCGTGGCTGGCGCACTATGCGCCTGGCCACGCAGAAACGATCTCGCAGGACTACGCCGACGCGCTGAGCCTGTTTCGCGCCGCCGTCGAGCGCGCGCCGCAACTTGCAGCGCTGCTCTATTTCGACGGCGCGCTCACCTATGCCGAACTCGACGCTCAATCCAGCGCGCTGGCCTGCGCGTGGCTCGAACGCGGCTGCGCCCGCGGCGATCGCATCGCCATCTATCTGCAGAACGTGCCGCAGTTCGTGATTGCGCTCGTGGCGGCGTGGAAGATCGGGGCGATTGCAGTGCCCATCAATCCGATGAACCGCGCGCGCGAGTTGCGCGTGCTGCTGGCGGATTGCGGCGCACGCGTGCTGGTCTGCCATGCATCGCTGCATGAGGAGGTGGTGCGGCCTTTGCTCGCTGAGGAGGCATGCCTCGCGGCCGAGCGCGCCGCAAGTGGCGAGGCGATCATCAAGCCGATCGTGATGACCACCTCGGCGCTCGACTATCAGCGCCGCAACGACGAACGGCTTTTCGCGGGCATGGCGCGTCCGAACGCGGCGGCGGCTATGGCGGCAACGGCGAACCAACCCGACGCTGAAGACCTCAGCACCGTCATCGCCGCTTATCTCTCGCGCAAGCCGCCCGCCATCGAATTGCGCAGCGATGACGTCGCCATGCTCGTCTACACCTCAGGCACCACCGGCGTGCCCAAGGGCGCGATGAACACGCACGGCAACGTTGCGTTCAATGCACAGGTGTATCGCGACTGGACTGGCTTGCGCGAAGGCGCGCCGATTCTCGGCCTCGCGCCGCTCTTCCACATCACCGGACTCGTAGGCCACATAGCCGCCGCATTTATCTGCGCGGCGCCGCTCGTGCTCGCGTTCCGCTTCGAGCCGGGCGTGATGCTCGACGCCATCGCGGAGCACCAGCCCGAATTCACGATCGGCGCCATCACGGCCTTCATCGCGCTGATGAATCATCCGCAGGCGACGCGCGCGCATTTTGCCTCGCTGCGGCGCATCTATTCGGGCGGCGCACCGATACCGCCGAGCGTGATCGAGGCGTTCCGCACGCGCTTCGGCCACTACATCCACAACGGCTACGGTCTCACGGAAACGAGCTCGCCCACTCACATGGTGCCGGTTGGCCGCGAGGCGAGTGTCGATCCCGCGTCGGGGACGCTGTCGATCGGCGTGCCGGTCTTCAACGTGGAGTCGTATATCGGCGACGACGAAGGGCGGCCGCTGCCGCCGGGCGAAGTGGGTGAGATCATCTCGCGCGGACCGATGATCGTGCCGGGCTACTGGAACAAGCCGCAGGAGAGCGCGAAGGCGATCGTCGACGGTTATTTTCGCACCGGCGACGTGGGCTTCATGGACGCGAGCGGCGGGTTCTATCTCGTCGATCGCAAGAAGGACATGATCAACGCGGGCGGCTACAAGGTCTGGCCGCGCGAAGTGGAAGACGTGTTGTACACGCATCCCGCCGTGCGCGAGGCCGCGGTGGTGGGCGTGCCGGACAGCTATCGCGGCGAAACGGTGAAGGCCGTGGTGAGCCTCAAGCCGCAGACGAGCGTCACGCCCGAGGACCTTGTTGCGTATTGCAAGGCGCGCATGGCGGCGTACAAGTATCCGCGCATCGTCGCGATCATCGACGAACTGCCGAAGACCGTGACGGGCAAGATTCTGCGGCGCGCATTGCGTGACTAGCACGCGGGAGCGTGCTAGTCCGAAAGGCGGGCTTACGCAGCGGCGGCGATGGTCTCGCGGGCGCTCGCGAGCGCGGCGCTCGCCGCTTCCGGACCCATATTCATGCCTTCGGCGTAGATGAAGCTCACGTCGGTCATGCCGAGGAAGCCGAGGAACGACGTCAGGTACGGCGTCTGGCTGTCATTCGGCGTGCCTTGATAGATGCCGCCGCGCGCGGAAACCACGAACACCTTCTTGCCCTTCACGAGGCCTTCGGGACCGTTCGCCGTGTACTGGAAGGTGACGCCTGCGCGTGCGATCCAGTCAAAATAGGTCTTGAGTTGCGACGAGATGCCGAAGTTGTACATCGGCGCGCCGATCACGATGATGTCCGCGGCTTGCAACTCGGCGATCAGCGCGTCGCTGCGTGCGGCGATGGCCTGCTGCTCCGGCGTGCGCTGCTCGGCCGGCGTGAAGAACGCGCCGAGCACGGCGTCGTCGAGGTGCGGCAGCGGTTCGGCTTGCAGGTTGCGCGTAAGTACCTTCGCGCCGGGCTTGGAGTTTCGCAGCTTGGCCGTCAATTCGTCGGCGAGCAGCGTCGACTGCGCGCCTTGCGAGCGGGCGGCGGAATTGATTTGTAGAATCGTGGTAACGGCGGTTTTTTGGGGAGTTGGGCGCACAATATTGCGCAGGAATTGCAGAATCGTGGTCATGGCGGCTCCGGGTCTTGTGCGCGCAATGTTGCGCAAGTGGAGGCATTGTGTTTTCTTGCGACTCCCCGAAAAAGCCATCTGTCGACAACGAATCGTTGCTGCGATAGAACAATCGGCAATGCCGATAGGTGGCGCATTGCTTCGCTTTCCTCTGAGCATTGGGCTGGCGCGCGAGTTCGGGCTCCCAGCCCACGCACGCGCTTCGGGCAAGCCGCAGATACTTTAGGAAGACCTGCTATGCGGCGTTCGCCACGGGGGCGGGCGGGCACAACATTGAAGCGGTTTGCCACGAATCCGCTGCCTGAGCGTTTCATCGAGCGACGTCGATATATGGCCTTTGTCCCGTATGCGGGGGCGTGCCGTATTCATCCACAATGCGTTGCAGGTGCATGAAGCGGGTAGTACGGACACCAGAATATCTGCTCATCTTTTGTTCTTCGCGCATCATGCGTACGCTGATCGTCACGATATGACGCGAGACAGACGTGGATGCGCTTCAATTTTGAACTCGGCGCGCATTGAACCTGGCGCATTGCGGAGGCACACGTGGACAAACCCACCATCGACACTTATACGAACGCCGCGAGCCGCTATGCCGAAGAGTGGCAGGCGCAGCCCGCGCCCGACGACATGTATGCGCTGCTCAAGCAGCACTTCGCGCACGGCGGCGAGACCGCCGACATCGGCTGCGGTGCGGGCCGCGACGTGGCATGGCTCGACGCCAACGGCTACTCTGCGATGGGCTACGACGCGTCAGCGGGATTGCTGGCTCAGGCAGTGGCGCATTACCCGCATCTCCGGTTCACGGAGGCTGCGCTGCCCGAACTCGATGGCGTGCCGCGCGGCGCATTCGACAACGTGCTGTGCGAGACGGTCATCATGCATCTGCCCGTGCCGCAGATAAGCGCTGCGTGCGCACGTCTCGTCGATATCCTCAAGCCGGGCGGCGTGCTCTATCTGTCATGGCGCGTTTCGGAGGGCGAGAGTCTGCGCGATGGCGCTGGACGCCTCTATGCCGCATTCGACACCGATATCGTGCGAGACGGCTTGAACGCCGCCACCCTCGTGATCGACAGCGAAGCCATCAATGCATCGTCCGGCAAGCGCGTTCACCGGATAGTCGCGCGGCGCAATTAACCGCGTGAATGCACATGCACAGTGTGCCATTGCACTCGTGCAAGCCGCCTGCGTCGCCACAGTCCAGCGGTTCATTCACCGACCAATAGGCGTGGACTATGACGGGCAGAGTTAATCGATAGTTGTCGTACATCGCGATCCCACGTGTAATGCGTTCTCAAGTAGCGCGTATGAAACAGTGGAGGGGACGAAAGTGAAGATCGTGGTGCCGGTTAAGCGTGTGGTCGATTACAACGTGAAAGTTCGCGTGAAGTCCGATGGCACGGGCGTGGATATCGCCAATGTGAAGTTCTCGATGAATCCGTTCGATGAAATCGCCGTGGAAGAAGCCGTGCGATTGAAAGAAGCGGGCGTGGCGACGGAAGTCATCGCCGTGTCTGCCGGTGTCGCGCAGGCGCAGGAAACGCTGCGCACGGCGCTGGCGATCGGCGCGGATCGCGCCGTGCTGATCGAATCGAATGAGGATCTGCAACCGCTCGCCGTGGCGAAGCTTTTGAAGGCGCTCGTCGATAAAGAACAGCCCTCGTTAGTTATTCTCGGCAAGCAGGCTATCGACGACGATTCGAACCAGACCGGCCAGATGCTCGCCGCGCTGGCGAACTTGCCGCAAGCCACGTTCGCTTCGAAGATCACCATCGCCGATGGCCGTGCCACGGTTGCGCGTGAAGTCGACGGCGGTGCGGAAACGCTTTCCCTGCGGTTGCCCGCGGTGGTGACCACCGACCTTCGTTTGAACGAGCCGCGCTACGTCACGCTGCCGAACATCATGAAGGCGAAGAAGAAGCCGCTGGAAACGATCAAGCCCTCGGATCTGGGCGTGGATGTCTCGCCGCGCCTGAAGACCCTGAAGGTTGCGGAGCCGCCCAAGCGTAGCGCAGGCGTGAAGGTTGCCGACGTGAATACGCTGGTCGAGAAGCTGAAGACCGAAGCGAAGGTGCTGTAAGGGGAGAGAAACAAAATGACGAATCTGGTTATTGCCGAACACGACAACGCATCGATCAAGGCGGCAACGCTGAACACCGTGGCTGCCGCGCAGAAAATCGGCGGCGATGTGCACGTGCTGATCGCAGGCCACAACGCCCAGGCTGCTGCCGACGCGGCCGCGAAGATCGCCGGCGTTGTGAAGGTGCTGCTGGCCGACGCACCACAACTCGAAGCGGGTCTTGCCGAAAATGTCGAGGCCACGGTCCTGAGCATCGCAAAGCACTACTCGCACATTCTTGCGCCCTCGACGGCAGCGGGCAAGAACGTTACCCCGCGCATTGCTGCGAAGCTGGACGTTGCGCAGATTAGCGATATCACGGCGGTGGATTCGCCGGACACGTTCGAGCGTCCGATCTATGCGGGAAACGCAATTGCAACGGTTCAGTCGCAAGACCCGATCAAGGTGATCACCGTTCGCACGACCGGCTTCGACGCAGTCGCGGCCGAAGGCGGCAGCGCAGCGATAGAGAAGCTCGAAGCGGCAGCCGACAGCGGCCTGTCGCAATTCCTGAGCCGTGAAGTCACGAAGCTCGACCGTCCGGAACTCACGAGCGCGAAGATCATCGTCTCGGGTGGCCGTGGCCTCGGTAGCGGCGAGAACTACACGAAGGTTCTGGAGCCGCTCGCCGACAAGCTCAACGCAGCGCTGGGTGCCTCGCGCGCAGCGGTGGATGCGGGCTACGTCCCCAACGATTACCAGGTCGGCCAGACCGGCAAGATCGTCGCGCCGCAGCTCTACATCGCGGTGGGTATCTCGGGCGCGATCCAGCATCTCGCGGGCATGAAGGACTCGAAGGTGATCGTGGCGATCAACAAGGACGAAGAAGCACCGATCTTCAGCGTCGCCGACTATGGCCTCGTGGGCGATCTGTTCACGGTCGTGCCGGAGCTCGAGCATGGCCTCTGACGTGCACGTCGCACCGGGCCTTGCGCCCTTGCGCGAGAGCGCCGCGCAGTCGGCATTCTCGCCGCAGTCGTACCTGTTCGTGCCGGGCAGCCGTCCCGAACGTTTCGAACGGGCGCTGTCCAGCGGCGCGGACGCGGTCATCGTCGATCTCGAAGACGCCGTCGAGCCATCGGCGAAGGATGCCGCGCGCGAGGCCATCGCGAGCTGGGTGTCGCGCTGCCACCCGGTGCTGGTGCGCATCAATGCGCGCGCCACGCCGTGGTTCGAACAGGACGCGAGGCTAGGCGCGCTCGATGGCGTAGCGGGTATCGTGCTGCCCAAGGCCGAGTGCGCCGAGGACGTCACGTCGGTCGTCGCCATCGCGCGGCGGCGTGTGCCTGTCTATCCGCTGATCGAGAGCGCGCAGGGCATGTGGAACGCGATGGCCATTGCCAGGGCGCCTTTCGTGAAGCGCCTGATGTTCGGCACGCTCGATTTCATCGCCGATATGGACATGCCCGACGACGGCGAGCCGCTCAATCATTATCGGAGCCAACTCGCGCTCATCTCGCGCGTGGCCGGCATCGAGGCACCCGTCGATGGCGTCACGCCCGATATCCACGATCTCGCGCGCATCGAGCGCGATGCGCTGAACGGCAAGCGGCTCGGCTTCGGCGCGAAGCTTTGCATTCATCCGAAGCAGATCGAGGCCGTGCACCGTTGCTATCGGCCGAGCGAGCAGGAGCTCGCCTGGGCGGCGCGCGTGGCCGATGCGGCGAGCAAGGCCGGCGCGGGCGCGATCACTGTGGACGGCAAGATGGTCGACCGCCCCGTTATGTTGCGTGCGCAACGGATTCTCGCGTTGGCGGCAACGCTCAAACAACAAGCTGAAAATCCCGAGGTGGTGGCCGAATGACCCCCGCAAGTCTTTTGGAGCAATACGGCCCACGCGAGTCGATGGAATACGACGTGGTGATCGTAGGCGGCGGCCCGGCGGGCCTGTCCGCGGCGATCCGCCTGAAGCAGCTGGCAGCAGAGAAAGGCGTCGAGATCGGCGTATGCGTGCTGGAGAAAGGCTCGGAGATCGGAGCGCATATCCTCTCGGGCGCGGTGATGGACCCGCGCGCCATCGACGAACTGATCCCCGACTGGAAGGAGCAAGGTGCGCCGTTGAACGTGCCCGTGGCCGAAGATCAATTCCTGTTCCTTACGGAAAGCGGTGCGAAGGCCGTGCCCAACTGGGCGCTGCCGGACAACTTCAAGAATCACGGCAACTACGTGATCAGCCTCGCGAACGTCACGCGCTGGCTGGGCCAGCAGGCCGAGGCGCTGGGCGTGGAGATCTTCCCGGGCTTTCCGGCTGCGGAAGTGCTCTACAACGACGATGGCGCGGTCAAGGGCGTGGCCACCGGCAACATGGGCGTGGGCAAGGATGGCGAGCCTACCGAGAACTTCCAGCTCGGCATGGAGCTGCACGCCAAGTACACGCTGTTTGCCGAAGGTTGCCGCGGGCACCTGGGCCGTCAGCTCAACGAAAAGCTCAAGCTGGGCAAGGATGCGGACCCGCAGGTCTATGGCATCGGCATCAAGGAGCTGTGGGAGATCGATCCGGCAAAGCACAAGCCGGGTCTGGTGATCCACACGGCAGGCTGGCCGCTCGAAAAGGACACCTACGGCGGCTCGTTCCTCTATCACATCGACAACAACCAGGTGATGGTGGGGTTTGTCGTCGGTCTCGCATACCAGAACCCCTATCTCTCGCCCTTCGAGGAATTCCAGCGCTACAAGACGCATCCGGCGATCCGCAAGTATCTCGAAGGCGGCAAGCGCGTCTCGTATGGCGCGCGTGCGATGACGGCGGGCGGTTTGATGTCGCTGCCGAAGCTCGTGTTCCCGGGCGGCGCGCTGGTAGGCGACGACGCGGGCTTCCTGAACGCGGCACGCATCAAGGGCAGCCATGCGGCGATCAAGACTGGCATGCTCGCGGCGGAAGCCGCGTTCGATGCGGTGCAGGCAGGCCGCCAGAGCGATGAACTGACGGCCTATCCGGAAGCGTTCAAGCAGTCGTGGCTCTACACCGAGCTCTACAAGGCGCGCAACTTCAAGCAGTGGATGAGCAAGGGCCTGTACCTGGGCACGCTGATGGTGGGCATCGAGCAGAAGCTGCTGGGCGGCAACGTGCCGTGGACGCTCCATCACCAGCATCGCGACCACGAAATGCTGCGCCCGGCCTCGCAATGCAAGCCGATCGAGTATCCGAAGCCCGACGGCAAGCTCACGTTCGACCGTCTCTCTTCCGTGTTTATTTCCAATACGAATCACGAAGAGAACCAGCCCGCGCACTTGACGCTGAAGGACGCAACAGTGCCGGTCGGCATCAACCTCAAGACCTACGCGGGTCCCGAGTCGCGCTTCTGTCCGGCTGGCGTTTACGAATTCGTGAAAGGCGATTCGGAAGACGACCGCCTGCAGATCAACGCGCAGAACTGCGTGCACTGCAAGACCTGCGACATCAAGGATCCCACGCAGAACATCGTGTGGGTCACGCCCGAAGGCGGCGGTGGACCCAACTATCCGAACATGTAGGATGGGGGACCGGGAGATCGGCGGATCGAGGAGACGCCGGGTACGTTATTGCACAAGAACGCTGGCGATGGAGTACCACGTTCCCATACGGGAACGAAAGTAGACGTTGAGGTCGTGGGGAGTGTTCCCCGTACCCGATCGGATACGAATTGAACGACGGAGCGTGCAATGACGCCTCCTCGTTCCCGCTCGGGAACGAGGGCCTTGCCGGGTCGCGAATGATCTGCCTGGCGCCCCAAAGGTCGGGTGGTGTCGGGCCGCTACACGCCGCAGCGGCCGCGCCAACCTCAAGCCCCCTGCAAGCGCGCCTCCGTGCGCAAACCCGCAACGATCGGCGCAAACACCTCGATCAACTCCGTCTTGCCGAAGCGCCGCTCATGCATGCCGAACTCGACGTCGATCTTGCCGGCGTTATGCACATCGTAGAGATCGGTGATCAACCGCGCATGACGCTCGCTGAGCCCCGCGCGCAGCAGCACCGGGGTCCACTGCTCGCGCGGCAGTTCGCGCGCGACCATCTCCTGGCCGCCGATCTCGGCGAGTACGTCGGCAACGTACGCCGCGCTGATCCGCCTCGGCCCCTCGATGCTCACGACGCGGGTGCCATTGCCGCGCGCCGCGTCGAGCAGCAGTTCCGCCGATGCGGTGCCAACGTCCTGCGCCGCGACCGTGGGAAAGCGCTTGTTCAACGGATGATGAAAACTCGGCAGCACGCCCGAGGCCAGCGCCGCAGGAATCGTGCGGCGCCAGTTTTGCATATGCTCAGCAGAACGAAGCAGAATCAGCCGGCCGGCGATGGGCTTCAATTGCTCCTCGAGGTAATGAAAAAGCCGCGTGATGCCGGTATTCGCATCCAGTTCGGCGCCGTAGTCGGACAGCGCGAGCACGGTCTCGGGCGGGTCCGCGCGCAGGGCCTCGGCGGCGACGTCGATTACCTTGCGCATCGTCGCCTCGGGATCCGCATCGGCCACGGGCACCGGACAAAGCATCTGCACCGCCTGCGCGCCGCGCATCGCCGCGGCTACCGATGCCAGGTCGGTCAAATCTGCGAGCGCGACCTCGCAGCCGAGCGCGGCAAGGCGCGCGCCATGACGCGTGTCGCGCACGACCGCGCGCACGGCGCGGCCCGCCTGCCGCAGCGCTGCGGCCGTTGCGAATCCGGCGTTACCCGAGGCTCCAAATATGACGTACATGACGACTCCTGTCCTGGTCGATGGGGGTGGTCAGATCGTAAAGGGGCCGGGACGGCAAGACGCGCAGGGAAGGATCGAAGCGAGCAAATCTAGATGATGCATTCCAGGTGCGTTGCGCCTGGCGTCCCGAATCCACTAGACTGGCCGCTCGACGTTTTGCGCAGCGGGCCGCCCGGGTGGCGCGCAATGGGGAATGCCATGAATGCAGTGCTGGAAGACGCGATAGCACCGGCGGTTGGCCGCGTGACGCTCGCAAGCAGTGACGCATTGGACTGGCGCGGCTTCGGCGCGCAAATGCTGGCCATTTCGGCGGGGCGGCATCGCATTCCCGGCACGGCATACCACCGTGTCGGCGTGCATTTTGGCGCCCCGGTGCGCGCGCATTGCGCCTGCGATGGCGTGCGCCTCGCGCGCATCCAGGCCGAAGGCGATGCCGACGTCGTTCCCGCAGGACTCGACGGCGTATGGACCGACGACGCCGACTGCACGGTGCTCAGCATCCGCCTTGAGGACACGTTCGTGCGCGAGATCGCCGGGCAGCTCGTGCGCAAGCCCGGTACCGCAACGATTCAGCCGCGCCTGCAGATGCGCGATGCGCGCTTGCAGCACCTCGCATGGGCGCTGCGCGCCGAGCTCGAAGCGGGCGAAGCGTCGGACCCGCTGTACGCGGAAAGCATCGGCACGGCGATCGCGGTGCGCCTGCTCGACGCCGCCGGGCCGCTCGAAGCGCGGCGCGTCGCCGTGCTCTCGCCGCGCCTTGCCGCACGCGTGACCGATTACATCGAGAGCCACCTCGATGCGCGTCTCACGCTCGCTGAGCTGGCTGCTTTGGCCGAGCTGAGCGTGCCCCATTTCAAGGTGCTGTTTCGCGCGACGTTGGGCATGCCGGTGCACCAATACGTGGTGCGGCGGCGGGTGGAACGCGCGAAGACGCTGTTACTGAAGGGCGGCCTCAACGCGACCCAGGTCGCGCTGGAGGTGGGCTTCGCGCATCAGAGCCATCTGGCGCACTGGATGAATCGCGTGCTCGGCGTGACGCCGCGCGAGATCATGCGCGACAGGGCGGCCCGCTTCACGGCTTGAGCAGACGCTCCAGCGCTTGCGTCGCGCGATGGATGACGCCGGCCCAGTTGCCGGGCTCGGTTTGGCGAAACAGGCGCGCGCGCGGATACCAAGGGGTGTCGTCGCGCTCGCGCAGCCAGCGCCAGCAGCCGTCGTAGCGCGAGAGTATCCACACGGGCTTGTTCAGCGCCCCGGCGAGGTGCGCCACCGAGGTATCCGCGGTGATCACGAGGTCCAGACCTTCGATGATCGCGGCGGTGTCGGCGAAGTCGTGCACGCTGCCCATCGGATCGAAGGGTCGCAGGTTCGCCGGCAAGTCTTCGATCTGGGGTTGAGACGCCGCGCCCTTCTGCAAGCTCACGAAGTGCACATCCGCACGCTCCGCGATGCGCAGCAAGGGCAAGAACGCGCGCGCTGGCAGGGAGCGGCGCTGGTCGATCGCATTCAACGCGCGGTCGTGCGGCCGTGGATCGCCGGCCCAGACGAGACCGACCTTGAAGCCGCCTGTGGGCAATCGCGCGCGCCACTCGCGCGTCAGGTCAGCGGGTACGCGCAGATAGGGCGTGTGGGCCGGGATCGTCTCGAGCGTCGTGCCGAAATGCATTGGCAGGCTCAGCATCAGGCACCAGTAGTCATGGCCGGGAATCGTGCCTGTGCCGTCGAGCGGATAGAGTGCGTCCACGCCCTCCAGGCCTTCGAAAAGCCGCTTCAGCGCGGGCGGGCAGGCAACGCCGAGCCTCGCCACCCCGCGCGCCTTCAGCAAGGGCAGATAACGGCAGAATTGCAGCAGGTCGCCATAACCCTGCTCAGGCCAGACAAGCAGCGACTTGCCCTCCAGAGGCTCGCCGCGCCATTTCGGATAAGGAACCGGCGGTTGCCGCCGGTTGGGCGTGTCGGCGGACGCTTCATTGCGCGCTTCGAAGTGGCGCCAGCCTTCCTCGAAGTCGCCAAGTCCCAGCAGCAGCATTGCAAGGTTCCCGCGTGCGGTCGCGTAGTCGGGGCGCAGTGACAGCGCCTCGCGATAAGCGGCAATGGCCTCGCTGCTGCGGCCTTGCCGATTCAGCGCATTGCCCAGGTTGTTGTGCATCTCCGGCGTGCTGGCGTCGATCGCCAGCGCATGCCGGAATGCGACTTCCGCGTCCCGGGGCTTGCCGAGGTCCAGCAGGACCAACCCGAGATTATTGTGTGCGAGTGCGTAGCCGGGTTGAATGCCGAGAATCCAGCGATATTCGGCTTCGGCCTGATCGAGGCGCTTCATTTGCCAGAGCAGCACGGCGAGGTTGTTGCGCGCGGGGACAGTGTCCGGGGCGATGGCGAGCGCACGCCGCAATGCGACTTCCGCCTCCGCTTCGCGCTGCTGCGCGCGCAATACGAGGCCGAGATTGTTCAGCGCTTCTGGCCAGTCTGGCTTGACCGAAAGCGCCAGTTCGAGGGTGTGTTCCGCTTGCGGTAATTGCCCCCGGCCATAAAACCAGCAGCCGAGACTGTTGAGCGCCTCCGCCTGATCGGCCGGGCGAACCTGCGCGTGTTGCCCCGACTGCGTGCCGGGCGGTTCGCCGGCTGCGTGGCGGAGCCCGTGGAGGCAGCGTGCGGCAAGCTCGATGGCTTGCCTCTGTGAGGGCGCGGATTGCAGCAACCGCTCGAGATGCGCCAGTGCCTCGTCGTAGTGTCCGGACGAGTAAAGCGTTTGAGACGCCAGCCAGGATTCAGCGCTCCACATGCTTTCACCTTTGTCTGTTGTGCGGGTCGTCCATCCTGCTACGCCTCGTTCGCAGCTTGAACGGGATAATTCCTAAAAGCAGCCTGATTTTGCGGCGGCGACCACCCGTGTGCTGCTGCGTCCCCAAAATACAAATGCGCCACTGCCCGCGTGTGGCGGGCAGTGGCGCAGTCTGCTTTTACTTCGTGCTACGAATTACTTGGCCACGGGCATCGTGAACTCCGCACCCTTTTCGGTGCTTTCCGGCCAGCGCTGCATGATCGACTTCTGCTTCGTGTAGAAGCGCACGCCTTCTTCGCCATAGGCATGCATGTCGCCGAACAGGCTGCGCTTCCAGCCGCCAAAGCCGTGCCATGCCATCGGCACCGGAATCGGCACGTTGATGCCGACCATGCCCACTTCGATCTGGCGGCCGAACTCGCGCGCCACGTTGCCGTCACGCGTGAAGCAGGCCACGCCGTTGCCGAACTCGTGGTCGTTGATCAACTGCACGGCGTGTGCGAAGTCGTCGACGCGCACGCAGGCCAGCACCGGCCCGAAAATCTCTTCCTTGTAGATGCGCATCTCGGGCGTGACGTTGTCGAACAGCGTGCCGCCGGTGAAGAAGCCGTTTTCGTGGCCCGGCACCTTGAGGCCGCGGCCGTCCACCACGAGCGTCGCACCTTCTTCCACGCCGGTTGCGATATAGCCTTCGATGCGCTCGAGCGCCTGGCGCGTGACGATCGGGCCCATTTCCGCGTCGGCTTCCATGCCGTTCTTCACGACGAGCTGGCGCGCGCGCTCCGCGAGGCGCGGCACGATCTTGTCGGCCACGTCGCCCACCAGCACCGCGACCGAGATTGCCATGCAGCGCTCGCCCGCCGAGCCGTAGCCGGCGCCGATCAGCGCGTCCACGGCCTGGTCGAGGTCGGCGTCGGGCATCACGACCATGTGGTTCTTCGCGCCGCCGAGCGCCTGCACGCGCTTGCCGTGCTTCGCGCCGGTCTCGTAGATGTAGCTGGCGATGGGCGTGGAGCCGACGAAGCTCACGGCCTTCACGTCGCGGTGCGTGAGCAGCGCGTCCACGGCTACCTTGTCGCCCTGCACGACGTTGAACACGCCATCGGGCAGGCCGGCTTCCTTGAGCAGGCGCGCCATGAACAGCGACGCCGAAGGATCGCGCTCGCTCGGCTTGAGCACGAAGGTGCAGCCCGCGGCCAGCGCGACCGGGAACATCCAGCACGGCACCATGCACGGGAAGTTGAACGGCGTGATGCCGGCGACCACGCCCAGCGGCTGGCGCACGGTCCAGTTGTCCATGCCCGTGGAGACCTGCTCGGTGTAATCGCCCTTGAGCAGTTGCGGCGCGCCGCAGGCGAATTCGATGATGTCGATGCCGCGTGCGACTTCGCCTTGCGCGTCGGCGAACACCTTGCCGTGCTCGGCGGTGATGATGGCGGCCAGCTCGTCCTTGTGGCGGTTCATGAGCTCGAGGAAGCGCAGCAGCACGCGTGCGCGCCGGATGGGCGGCGTGTTGCTCCACGCCGGGAACGCGGCTTTCGCGCTCGCCACGGCGGCATCGACGTCGGCGGCCTCGCCCAGTACCAGTCGCCGCGCGGTCGCGCCCGTGGCCGGGTTGAACACCGGCTGGGTACGGTCGCCCGTGCCGCGCTCGCTCTTGCCGCCAATGAAGTGGACTACGTCTGCGCTATCGGTATAGGCCTGCATCTCATCTCCTCGCCAGGTGGGTTGATGGAGGCCAGTGTACGGAGGTGGCGGCGCGCTGCAAAGACTCGTGCACTGAATTGATTGTTTTCCTGTGTGAACAATGGAATGGCGAAACGATGAAAGATGCTGCGGCGCAGCGCAGGCCAGTACACCACGCTTCGTGGCGCTCCGGAAGGCTGCCTGGCAGGGGCTGCCGCTGGCGTGGGGGCCGTCGGCGCAATCCGCATTACGCCGTGCCGTGGCCCGCTCCACGGGCAACCCGTATCGGCCCCGTGCTGCCTGCGAGCGCGCGCTCTTGATGCGCTTAAGAACACAGCGCATGCGTTGCCAGTTTGTACCGCAATGTATCTGTAGCGCACAAAGACACACCGGCTTGCAAAAGGCCCGGTTGCGGAAACAAGCGAGATACGTTCGAGGATTCAAATACCTACACGCAAGACGGATTCACGAATTGCGATCAATTCGGACACCACGCACGTGCAGCAGGATTGCGGCGCATGCGTACCGTCTTGATGCAGACCTTTATTGCGATCTTCCTTTACCTCTGGAGAAAGTCATGAACCTCGTTCGCACCCTTATTGCCGCCGCTGTCGTTGCCGTTCCCGCTATTTCGTTCGCTCAGACCGATCACGCGCTCACCCGCGCAGAAGTCCGCGCACAACTCGTCCAACTCGAGCAGAGCGGCTATCGCCCCGCCAGTGACAACACGCAATACCCCGCGAACCTGCAAGTCGCGCTCGCGCATCTCGACGCCGGCCAGGGCAATGCGAATGCCGCCTACGGCGGCGTGACGAGCGGCAGTTCGGCGGCGGGCGGACACGCGGCGCCCATGCACGAAGCGCGCACGCCGCAGGGATCGGGTGCTCAGGCGGATGTCGTAGGCCTCGAACCGATCTACGCCCACTCGTAATGCCGCGCAGCCGCCGCCGCCGCGAGGCGCGCCGGATCGGCCCGGCCCGGATCGGCCCGGCGGCGGAAATATACGGTTGCAGAACTCACAGATGCAACGTCAACATCGCGGCAACGGGCAGCGTTGAGCGGATGGACGGAATAGTTCCGTCGTCGACCTTCACGGAAACCCCAAGGGAGAACATCATGCGTACGTTGCCCGTTTATCTTGCCGCCATCGCCACCCTCACGCTTGCGTTCGCCGGGACGGCGTCCGCTTCGACCTCTACGCACTGGGACGCCACGCACGGACGCCGCGTCGAAGTCAATCATCGGCTGGCGAATCAGGACCGGCGCATTCACAACGAAGTCAGAGAGGGCGAGATGTCCCACGCGCAAGCCGCCCGTCTGCATCGCGACGATCACCAGATTCGCCAGGAAGAGCGTCTGATGGCGAGCCAGGACGGCAGCCACATCACGCGAGCGGATGACCGCGCGCTGAATCAGCAGGAGAACCACGTCAGCCGCCAGATCGGGCAATGACGTGCGCGGCGGCGCTCTCGCGGCCCGGCCGCGAGAGCGCCGGCCTGTCCCTGTGTGAAGATGGATATGATTAGGATCGCGAAGAAAGCGACGCGCATGCCGATTCGATATCGACATGCGCGTTTGCGACATGCGCGTTTGCGACGTGCACGTTTGCGACATGCGCGTATGCGATGCACGTGTCCACGACATGCACGCCCGCGATATGCGCGTCCGCGACGTGCGGGCGGCGCTCAGGCCGCCCCTTGCTGCGTTATGCGGCGCCCGAGAGCTTCTCGATAGAAATACCCAGTTCCTCGGCCATGCGCTCGACCATCGTCTGCAGGCGCGCGACTTCGTCGGAGAGGCGCTGTTGTTCGGCCTTGAGCGCTTCGTACTCGTCGGGCGTCACGCCGCCCGCTTCGCGTTCGCCGGCATCCGCACCGGCCAGCGTGGCTGCGCTCACGCTCACCTCGCCGCACAGCAGGTGCATCCAGCGGCTTTCGCGCTCGCCGGGCGCGCGCGGCAGCTTCACCACGAGCGGCGGCTCGCGTTCCGCGAGTTCGCTCAGAAAGGCCTCGACCGACGACACGTCGGCGAAACCGTGCAGGCGCGCGGAGTTCAGGCGCAACTCGGCGCCGGTTTGCGCGCCGCGCAGCATGAGCACGGTGAGCAGCGCAACGGCCTGCGCCGGCACGCCCAGCACGCGGTTCAGATTGTGCTCGAAGCGCGGCACGCGGCTGCTGCTGCCTTCGAACACGAGACTCACCAGTTTGAGGTCTTCGATGGCGTTCAGCGCCTCGGCCTCGCTCACGTTCATGACCGGCGTGCGCGCGGTCTTCTGGTTGCACCCCGAGGTGAGCGCGTTCAGCGAGAGCGGATAGGTGTCCGGCACGGTGTGCTGCTTCTCGACCAGCACGCCGACGATGCGGGCTTCAAGCGGCGTGAGCGCACGCAGCGTGCGCGGCGAGGAAGCATCGGCAGGGGTGTTCATAAGCGGTGGCGGGCAGGGGAGTTTTTACGGGATTCGATGATACCTGCTCGGCTCGCGCTTGCGAATCGATGCGCATTGCGTGTCGTGCTGCCGCGCAGCGACGGTGCGCCGCCTGCTTTGTAATTTTTATTGCGCTTTGCAACATCGTTCGCCTGGCGTGATTGCCCGAAGTCCCGCTATATGGACACGAAGCGTGGTGCCGCGCAAACAGTCAGTAACAATCCTTATTGCAGCGCAGCAAAATGACGCCTACACTGGTTGAGTCTGCTATTGACGTCGAATGCTTTCATTCAAAGGAGGGCGTGCCATCATGACGTCCGAAACGCCAACGCTGCACTCGTCCCCGAGGCTGCATGTCTTCGAGCAAGAAGGCGGCTGGCATTGGGGTATTACCGTTCCGCGGCCTGCTGGCAGCGGTTTCAAGGTCATCGCCTATAGCGAGACCACGTACGTCCACGAAACCGAAGCCCGGCGAGACGGAGATCGCGCACTTTATGATCTCCGTGAGGGCGCGCTCGCGGTTTTCGAGCAATAAAACGGGGCCCGGTCTTGCGGGCCTGTTCGCGTTTCCTCCAATACGGCCAGGTTGCATTTTCGGCCCCTACTGAACAAACTTTCTGGTCTACTCGGTCTTCTGTTTTGCCAGTCACGCAACCCGAAAAGGTATGACGATGATGCGAACCGAGATCGAGACGCGCCGCAAGCGTTACGCCATGCAGCGCCTTTCCCTCGCGATGAAGCGGCTCATTCAAGTCGACTCCGCCGATGAGCGGATCATGGCGACGCGCTGGGTGGTCGCCTGGGGGCGCGCCGTAGGCGAACGGCGCTTCGAACCCATGTGGCATGAGAGCGTGACCCGGGCGCTCGCCGCGTCAGCGCGGCACCAGAGCGCCGCGAACCGCGCGCAGTAAAGCCGGTCGTCGATGCATCAAAAACCCCGCACCATCATCGACACACCCGCAGCAACGCCGGCAAGCCCGAGGATCCGCGCGATCTGCCCCTGACACGGCGCCATACGCTCGGCGGCGATGGCGGCCGTCACGATGGCCATCGACCCCAGATCCATTACGCCGAGCGCGAGCAGCACAATCATCCAGTTGCCGCAGCAGCTTGCGCAACTCAGTCCGAGGCGCATCCCACGGCGCAGGGCCGCACATGCACTCGCTGGAGCGTGCCGCGTGCATTGGCGCATGTCATGGCACCAGGCGAGCCGCTTCGCTTTCCACGACGTGAATTGCAGCAGGCTCGCGAGCACAACGACCGCGCCCGCGGCGGCAGGCGCAGCGTGAGCGAACGCCGGCACCCGCAGCGCGATTGCGGCGAGCGCGGCGCCTAGTGGAAATACAGCGCACCCGGCAAGCATCCATACCAGGAAGTACCCCGTGCCGGCCAATATGATTAGTAATGCAGATCGAATGGGTGCGATATCGCGCCACGTCGTGCGCTCCCGTAGCAGCATCGGCACGAGCACGGGCAGCATCATCGCGGGCATCATGACCGCCCACATGCAGGCGAACGAGGCGGCGGCATGCAGCCACGTCTGCCCGCACATTGGCGTCCAGATCGCCGATAGCATCCAGCGTCCCGCCATTGGCGTTCCGCTCATCGTCGCCATGTACGCGTAGCGCCGCACGGTCGTGGCCGCGCTTGCCGCGAAGAGCAGCGCCGCCGCGCCGATCAGGATCGCGTTCGACGCAACGCGCGGGGATTTCTCGCGGCGGGATGCCCCGGGCACGCGTGCGATGTCGACGATGTTCATGACCAGTCCCGGCGATTTCAGCGATCTCAGCGATTGACGTACTCGTCGTGCCGCTTCCACCAGACGCCCGCTTCGTTGCGTCCGCGCGGCGCGCGGTCGAGCCACTGGTACATGCTCCACAGGCCGTCGAGGCCGCGCGCGTAAGTCGAATACGTGTGGTAGACCACGCCGTCCTCGAGCACGAACGCGCTCATGCCGGGGCGGTCGAGCGCGTAGGTGGCGGCGTCGGTGCCGCAGCTCGCCGCGAACTGCGCGACGGGTGCCGGCGGCGGCTCCACGTCCATCGCGTGGCGGCCGCGCATGTAGTTGTACTCGACGCTTCCTGCGCGTTGCTGCGCGGCCGTGAACGAGACGTTGAAGTCGAAGTTGAAGTCGTTGCCGCGCGACGACGCCCACGCAAACGTCCATCCCATGCGTTGCCGATAGGCCAGCAGCTTCGCGAGCGGCGCGCGCGAGACCGCCATGAGCGTCACGTCGTGATTCGCAAGATGGGCGACGCTGCCAGCAAAGCCGTCCGCGAGCGCCGAGCACGACGGGCAGCCCGCCGCGTAGTCGGGCCCAAACATGAAGTGATAGACGAGCAGTTGCGAGCGTCCCGCGAAGAGTTCCGGCAGCGTTGCCTGGCCTTGCTCGGTCTCGAACGAATACGCCTTGTCGACCCGCACCCACGGCATGGCCTGGCGTTGCTGGGCCAGCGTGTCGGCGCGCCGGGTGAGTTCCTTCTCGGCTGCGAGCAGGTCGAGCCGTGCCGCGAGCCATTGCTCGCGTGTTCCAGTCGTGTGCGTTGCCATGATTGCCTCCTGTTGATCGATCGAGAACCACCTGATTGCCGTGGTAGATTAGGCCGGGGCTTCGCACGGGAGGGAGTGACAAGTGTGTCGGGATTCCGATGAGCATGGATTCGCTGATCACGGCGGCGGCGCGCGCGCTCGCCGCCGGTGACCCGCTCGGCGCGCTCAATCGCGTCGCGTTGCGCGACGACCCGCCCGCGCTCGCGCTGCGCGGTATTGCCATGGCGCAGCTCGGCGACCTCGATCGCGCGAAAGCGCTCCTGCGCCGCGCGGCAAGCGCGTTTGGCGCGAGAGAAGCGGTGGCGCGCGCACGCTGCATCGTTGCGCAAGCCGAAATCGCGCTGGCTTCGCGCGATCTCGGCTGGCCCGTGGCCACACTCGATGCGGCGCGCCGCACGCTCGAAGCGCACGGCGACCGCCTGAACGTCGCGCATGCGCGCTATCTGGAGATCCGCCGCCTGCTGCTGATCGGCCGGCTCGACGAGGCGGGAGACCTGCTCGCCGGAATCGATCCCGCACCTTTGCCACCTGCCTTGCGCGCGGCGCACGCGTTGATTGCCGCGGGCATAGCAATGCGGCGCATTCAGACCAAAGCGGCCCGCGACGCGTTGGCCATTGCCGCGCATGCGGCGCGTCTCGCCGGCATTGCACCGCTTTTCGCCGAGGTCCAGAGCGCGGCTCAACTGCTCGAAGCGCCCGCGGCGCGCCTCGTCGTGCGGGGCGAAACGCGCGCCATGCGGCTCGAAGATGTCGAAGCATTGCTGGCGTCGCAGGCGCTCGTTGTCGACGCATGCCGCTACGTCGTGCGCGAAGGCGCGGTCGTGGTGCCGCTCGCGCGGCGGCCGGTGCTGTTCGTGCTGGCGCGCGCGCTGGCCGAAGCGTGGCCCGGCGACGTGCCGCGCGATGCGCTCATTGCGAGCGCGTTTCGCATGAAGCACGCCGACGAATCGCACCGTGCGCGTTTGCGCGTCGAGATCGGCCGCCTGCGCGGCTTGCTTCGCGGCATCGTGGACATCGAAGCGACGCAGCAAGGTTTTGCAATCGCGCCAGTCCGCGCGCGCGAGGTGGCCGTGCTCGCGCGGCCCGTTGAAGAGCAGCACGCAGCGGTGCTCGCCCTGCTCGCGGACGGCGAGTCGTGGTCGAGCTCGGCGCTCGCGCTCGCGCTGGGCGCGAGCCAGCGCACCGTGCAGCGCGCGCTCGACGCGCTGGCGGCAGGGCAGAAGGTGCAGGCGTTCGGCCAGGGGCGCGCGCGCCGCTGGACCATGCCGCCCGCTCCCGGATTCGCGACCAGCTTGTTACTCCCTGCGCCGCTGCCGGGCGACTAGGATGATGGCATCAGGTGTTCGACTACGGACCGAAAGGAGGCAACGATGAAGCGCACCCCTGCCAGCATCATTCGCGAATATGGCCCGTTCCCGGGCGTCGAAAACGTCGGCGGTGTCACGTACGACGGCAATCAGGTCTGGTTCGCCGCCGGCAACCGGCTGGCGGCGCTCGATCCGCAAAGCGGCGAGACGGTGCGCTCGATCGATGTCCCCGCGCATGCGGGCACGGCCTTCGATGGCCAGCACCTGTACCAGATCGCCGAGGCGCAGATCCAGAAGATCGATCCGCAGACGGGCCGCGTGCTCGCCACGCTGCCGGCGCCGGGCAAGGGCGGCGACTCGGGCCTCGCATGGGCCGACGGCACGCTCTGGGTGGGCGAGTATCGCGAGCGCAAGATCCACCAGGTCGATCCCGAGACCGGCGAGATCCTGCGGACGATCGAATCGAGCCGCTTCGTCACGGGCGTGACGTGGGTGGACGGCGAGCTATGGCACGCCACCTGGGAAGGCGACGAGAGCGATTTGCGGCACATCGATCCGGACACGGGCAAGGTGCTCGAGCGGCTCGACATGCCGCCGGGGATAGGTATTTCGGGACTCGAGTCGGACGGCGCCGACCAGTTCTTCTGTGGCGGTGGCGGCAGCGGGAAAATCCGCGCGGTGCGCCGGCCGAAACGAGATGCCGCCCGTCACGATGACGATGAAACGGCTGCTTGAGCGTCGCCAGGTTGCATCGAATCCGCGTTTTTGCATCGGCTTGGCACGGCCTGGCTGTTGCTTGACTACGGCGTTTCCGCCGCTCTTTTCCAGTCCTCATAGAGGTCCGCGCGCGATTCCAGCCGAACCGTCTCATGGCGGACCTCGATGATTTGCTCTACGAACGATTTAGCGAGGTCGGCATAAATGACCGCGTTCGATAGCCCATAAGGCGCGGCGTCCTCGCCGGAATACCCATAGAACACTTCGGCGACGCCGGCCATGTGCGTCGCCGCCATTGCATCGTCGGCATTTCATCCGCTTCGCCCAATTCGCGGCGCCCAGCCGGACCCATTCCCCGTTGCCATCGCCGATCGCGGCCTCCAAAAGCGGGCGCATTTTTCCAGTGCGTACTCGCGTATACCCCATTGCCGGGAATTTTTTTCCGTGGAAGACTGCTTCGCATCCGGCGTATCAGACTGCTGTCCGATATATCGGACACAAGAAGCGAGGGAACGACCACTGCCGAGCCCTCGCCCGCGCCCACCGCCAACGCCAGGCTGAGCGCCACCCGGTTTCACGCATGGATTTATTCCTTCCCGATCAGGATTGCAAAATGAGACTCGTAAAACAAAGCGCAAAGTTCGCCTGCATGTTCGCGGTAGCGGGCCTGCTGGTGCTCGCCGGCTGCACGAAGGTGCCCACCACGGGCCAGGATGCGGCGGCGACATCGACGCTGCAGGCGGTGCTGCAGCGCGGGACTTTGCGCGTGGGCGACTGCCTGACGTTCGCGCCGTTCGGCTTCTACAACAAGGACGGCCAGCCCGACGGTTATGACGTCGATCTGGCGAAGGAGCTCGCGAAGGAAATGGGCGTGAAGCTCGAGGTGGTGAACACCACGAGCGCGAACCGCATTCCGAATCTGCAGACGGGCAAGGTCGATGTCGTGTTCTGCAACTTCACGCGCAACATGGAGCGCGCGAAGGAAATCGGCTTCACGACGCCTTATGTCGTGGCGAGCGAGGCGTTGCTGGTGAAGAAGAGCAGCGGCATTCAGTCGATCAAGGACATGTCGAACCGCACGATCGCCACCGTCAAGGGCTCCACCAACGGCGACGAAGTCCGCGCGCTGAACATGCAGGTGAAGATTCAGGAATACGACAGCTCGGAAGCCGCGATTCTGGCCGTGAAGCAGGGCCAGGCCGACGCGATGATCGAAGACAACAACTTCCTCGCCTATCAGGCCAAGCTCGATCCGGATCTCGCCGTCACCAACGAAGCCCTCGTGCCGCTCGAATACAACGCGTTCGGCGTGAAAGCCGGCGATCAGGTGTGGCTGAACTATCTGAACCTGTTCCTCTTCAACATCAACGCTTCGAAGCAGAACGCCGAGCTGTACAAGAAGTGGTTCGGCGTCGAGCCGCGCTACTCGCTCAATCCGCAGATGTGAGCGCAAGCGCCCCGAGTGCACGATATGCACGCTGTCCACGACGGGCGCCCGACTTTTACCCAGAGGTAGGAAATGAGTTATCAATGGCTCACCTTGTGGGGCTACGTGCCCGACTTCATCCAGGCGGCATGGCTGACGCTGCAGATCACGCTGCTGGCCTTTTGCCTCGCGTTGGTGCTCGGCCTGCTTTCCGCGCTGGCGTCGGCCTCGCGTGTGGGCGTGCTGCGGCTCGTGGCGCACAGCTATGTCGAGGTCATTCGCAATACGCCGGTGCTGCTGCAGATCTTCATTGTGTTCTTCGGGCTGCCTTCGCTGGGGCTGAATCTGGGCGCGTATGTGGCGGGCGTGATCGCGCTGGGTGTGAACGTGGGCGCCTACCTCTCCGAAGTCTTTCGCGCGGGCATTCAGTCGGTGCCGCGCGGGCAGCTCGAAGCGGCCAGCATTCTGGGCCTCTCGCGCGCGCAGGTGTTTCGCGAGGTCGTGCTGCCGCAGGCGGCGCGCGCCGTGTATCCGGCCATCGTCAACAACCTCATTCAGCTGCTGCTGGGCACCTCGCTGCTTTCGGCGATCGCCCTGCCCGAGCTGACCGGCACGGCCACCGTCATCAACTCGCGCACGCTGCTCTATCTCCAGACCTTCTCCGTCACGCTGGTGGCGTATCTGGTGCTCAGCAACTGCCTGTCGTGGATCGCGGCGCGCATTGGTGCGCGGGTCTTTCATCCACCGCTCGTCATGAAAAAGCGTGCGCGCATGCCGTTTTTCGCGGCGCGTCAGGCCAGCCGCTCCTGAGCCGAACCGGAGATCAAGAATGTCGACTGAATTGTTGATGACCAGCCTGTCGATCCTGCTGCAAGGATTGCTCGGGACGCTGCTGCTGTCCGTGGCGTCCATCGCTGGCGGCACGTTGATTGGGCTCATCGCCGCCGTGTTGCGCTCGTTCGGGCCGTGGGGCACGTCGCGCATCGCCCAGCTCTACACCGAGCTGTTTCGCGGCACGCCCGTGCTCATCACGCTCATGTTCATTTACTTCGGCGTGTCGTACTTCGGCTATGCGATCGACGTGTTCGCGGCCGGCGTGGTGGGACTGAGCGTGTACCAGGGCGCCTATATCTCCGAGATCTTTCGCGCGGGCATCGAAGGCGTGCCCAAAGGGCAGTGGGAAGTCTCGCAGATTCTCGGCCTGAGCAAGACCCAGGCGTTCTTTTCGGTGGTCTTGCCGCAGACGCGAAAGATCGTGCTGCCGCCGCTCATCGGCCAATACCTCTCGCTCATCAAGGACACCTCGATCGTCAGCATGATCGGCATGTCCGAGCTGATGCACGGGGGCCAAGCCATCGTCGACCGGGTTGGCAAGCCGGCCGAAATCTACGGACTCGTTGCCGTGCTCTATTTCGCTGTGTGCTTCCCGCTCTCGCAGTGGGTGCGCCACCATGATCGAAGGAACCTGCTGTCATGACCGCTAACGCCACCCATAACGTCTCCGCCACCGCGAAGCCCGTCATCACGCTCGCGGGCGTGAGCAAATCGTTCGGCGCCACCAAGGTGCTCACCGAAATCAATCTCGACGTGCGTCCGGGCGAAGTGCTCGTGCTGATCGGCGCTTCGGGCTCCGGCAAGAGCACCGTGCTGCGCATCATGGCCGGCCTCGAAACGGCCGACACCGGCGAAGTCTGGGTCAACGAGGTGCCGCTGCACGATGCGCGGCGCGCGCGAGAGATTCGCGGGCACGTCGGCATGGTGTTTCAGCAGTTCAATCTGTTTCCCCACAAGACCGCGCTCGGCAACGTGACGCTCGCGCTGATCAAGGCGCGCAAGATGAGCCCCGCCGACGCGCGCAAGCGCGCGATGGAAGCGCTCGAGCGCGTGGGACTCGCCGAGCGCGCGGAGCACTACCCGAGCCAGCTCTCCGGCGGCCAGCAGCAGCGCGTGGCGATCGCTCGCGCGCTCGCGGTCGAGCCGCGCATCATGTTCTTCGATGAAGCGACCTCAGCGCTCGATCCGGAGCTCGTGGGCGAAGTGACCGAGGTCATGCGCGGCCTCGCGCGAGATGGCATGACCATGGTCGTGGTGACGCACGAAATGGGCTTCGCGCGCAAGACCGCGGACCGCGTGGTGTTCATGGACAAGGGCGTGATTGCGGAGCAGGGCGAGCCCGAAAAGATCTTCGTGACGCCGCAGAACGAACGCACGAAGCAATTCCTGCATCGCGTGCTCGATCATTGAACTGGCAGGGCTTGGGCGAGTGAATCGTGTATGCTCGCGGCCAGTCATTTACCACAAACACCATAGCGCCCACGGAGTTCAAGTCATGTCGTCACCCGAATCATCGAGGGCCCGAGGGGTGGACCGCGTCATCGGCATGCTCAGGCAGTTGCACCTCGCGCAGCGTCCGCTGACGATGCGCGAGCTCATCGAGGCAACCGGTGCGCCGCGTTCGAGCGTTTATGAGCTGGTCACGATTCTTGCCGAAGCGGGCTGGCTCGAGATTGCGGAAGACGGGTCCGTGTTTTTCGGCCGCGTGATGCATTACTACGGCTCGGACTATGCGCAGCACAATGACCTGATCAAACGCTCGCACCAGGCCATTCTCGCGCTCGTGCGCAAGCACGACGAAACCGCGCAACTGTGCACGCTCGAAGGCAACAAATATACGGTGGTGCTTTCGGAGAACAGCTCGCGGCCGTTCAACATCAGCTCGGAGATCGGCGTCAAGGTGCCGATTCCATGGACCGCGACGGGGCGCCTGTTGCTGGGCCACCTGAGCGCCGACGAGATTCACGCGCTGATTCCGGACGAGGATTTCGTGCTCGACAATGGCAAGCGCGTCGAGTTTGCGGATTTTCTGCATGACATCGAGCACGCGGCGAAGCTCGGCTACTGCTGCACCGAAGGCCTCTCCAATACGTTCCGGCTCTGCATGGCCGCGCCCATCCGCGACCGCTCCGGCGCAACGATTGCGGCGCTCTGCTTCATGACGAGCCGGGATACCGACCCGGCCAAGCGGGATCTGATGCTGGCGGATCTCATCGGCTCCGCGCAGGCGCTGTCGAAAATATGAGTCTGACTGTGTTGACGTGAGCGGCCACACGTCGGCCACGCCTTGCGCAACCGCACAGGGCGTTTTCTTCGCCCTCTCCACCGCTTCTGCCAGCGCACCCTCGCATTGAAACGCCTACACTTGCTGATGGCATTCGAGTCCCGGCGTCACACACGGCACAACCAGCGAGGCAGGACATGGCGGCGAAACGGCCAGCACATCAAGCATTGTCAGGGCAAGTCGTCCTCGTTTTTCAGGGGGGCGGTGCGCTGGGCGCCTACCAGTTGGGTGTCTACCAGGCCATGGACGAATCGGGCATCCAGCCCGATTGGGTGATTGGCACCTCCATCGGCGCGATCAATGCGGCCTTGATCGCCGGGAATCCGCCGGAGCGCCGCTATAGCCGGCTCGAGGAATTCTGGACGCGGGTGACCGACCGCACGCGCCTCGACCTGCCTGCCGGCTTGCCCGGCAACTTGCCCGCCTGGGGGAAGGCCTGGGAAAACGCGTTTGCGAAATGGATGATCATCGGCGGCGGCATCACGGGATTCTTCCAGCCGAATCCGGCGTCGTGGTTCGGTCCGCTCTTCCCGCTGGGCGTGGACCGCGCGTCGTACTACATGATCGAGCCGCTGCGCAACACGCTCGCTTCGCTAGTCGATTTCGACCTGCTGAACGCCGGGCACCCGCGTCTGACCGTGGGTGCGGTTCACGCCACCACAGGCGCGATGCGCTATTTCGATTCGCGCGACCAGCGGCTGAACGTCGAGCACGTCATGAGCTCGGGCGCGCTGCCGCCTGCGTTTCCGGCCGTGCGGATCGACGGCGAGCCGTACTGGGACGGCGGCATCTATTCCAACACGCCGGTCGAGGTGGTGCTGGACGACAAGCCGCGCAAAAGCTCGATCATTTTCTCGGTGCAGATGTGGAACCCCGCGGGCCCCGAGCCGCAAAACATCTGGCAGATCTCGGAGCGGCAAAAGGATATCCAGTACGCGAGCCGCACCGATAGCCACATTGCGCGTCAGCAGCAGATCCACCGCTTGCGCCACGTGATCCGCGAACTGGTCAAGCGGCTGCCGGAAGCCGAGCGCGCCACGGCCGAGGTCGAGGCGCTTGCCGCCTGGGGATGCCAGACCACCATGCGGCTGATCAAGCTCGCCGCGCCGCGTCTCGATGGCGACGACCAACTGAAGGATATCGACTTCACCCCGGCCGGTATTGCCGCGCGCCAGCGCGCGGGCTATGAGGCCGCGATGCGCGCGATTGCCGCCCGTCCCTGGGAGGCGCCGATGGACCCCATCGAGGGCTTGACCGTCTACAGCGCGGACGAAGGCGCAAGCGCGTGATTCGATGCGCGACGACGTCGCCGTAGCGACGTGCCGTTACGCGCCCGGATGCAATTCGGCTGCGTCGGCGAACACGGTTTGCCCGCTCCCGAGGGATTTCGCGCGGTACATGGCGCTATCCGCCGCGCGCATCAACGTGCGGGCATTGAGGTCACCGGCACGGCTCCCCTGTGAGAGCATGCACACGCCGATGCTGCCCGAGACGGCAACCGGATGTCCCGCAACGGTGTGCAAGGCGTCCAGAATCGCGTGAATCTTCGCGGCGATACTCAGCGCGCGCTCCTTGTCGTGGACCTGATGAGCCAGCACCACGAATTCGTCGCCGCCGAGGCGGGCGAGCGTATCGCCGCGGCGCATGTAGTTCATCAGCGCCGCCGCGAAGCTGCGCAGCAGTTCGTCGCCGACCGCATGGCCGTGGGCGTCGTTGACTTCCTTGAAGCCGTCCAGGTCGATCAGCAGCAACGCGGCGTGGTTCGCCTCGTGTCCGCGAATGGCGAGCGTGCGGCCGATGGCATGCTCGAGCCGCACGCGATTGCTGAGCCCCGTAAGCGGATCGGTCGCGGCCTGCTGTTCCAGCCGGCGCACGAGCACCGCCAGATAGAGCGAAGTCGCGGCAAGGCTGAGCGCGACCCCGAGCCCAGCCATGAAGTTCGTGCGCCACCACGGTTGCCAATGCATCAAGCCCGCGACGCCGGTGAGCGCCACCGTGCACGAGAGGGCCAGCATGCGCTGGCCATAGCGGCATCCCGCGCCGACGAGAAACCAGAATATGACCCAAAGCAGCGGGAGCGCGGCCCGGCCGCCGAGCGCCATCAGCGCAATTAACGCGGCCTGATCGGCGATCGTGGTGAGGGTCAATCGCAGCGGCGAGCGGCGCGGTCCGGCTGTGGCAGCGATATACGTGACGACGCCGTAGGCCACGTAACACGCGGACATCGCCGTCGCCAGGTGAACGCTCCTCGAATGATAAACGGACGCGGCGATGAGATAGGCCAGCACGACTACGCTGCCGAGCGATACACGCAGTACCGCTTGTTCTTTCTCCGGGTTCTTGGGGAACGCGCCGAAAAGACCTTGCCCGGGCCAAGAATGAGAGTGCGTCTTGCCCATGCCAACTACCCCCGCTTCGATCCTGGTTTTCTCGTCCGGCAGTTTAACGCGAGCGTGTGGCGCATTGGAGATGCGATTGGCTCAGTCGGGTGGAAATTGCGTGATATTGCATGGCGGCCGGGTGTAGTGGCAATGAAAGGCGGGCGAGAATCGATGGTTTTATGCTTCATGAATGTTTGGGGGATCCCAATCCGGGTGAAGAAGCGGGGCGGCGCCTCGAGGTGCCGCCCCGTATGCTCAATACCTGGCAGGACTGATCAAGCGTGACGGGCGGTGTGTCCGCTATCGCCCAACGATCGCGCGTCGTCGTATTCGCGCGAGATGTCCTTGTTCGTGTAGTCGCCCATGCGCCAGGCAGCCGCGAGGCTCACGAGGCCGCATACGAAAATATAAGCCGCGATCGCGTAGCCCGAGCGGTAGTAAGCGAAGAGCGCGGTGGCGATCAACGGCGCGGGACCACCGGCAATGATGGAAGCCAGTTGATACCCGAGCGAAGCGCCGCTGTAACGCAGCCGTCCCGTGAACGACTCGGCGATCAAGGCGGCCTGTGGTCCGTAGAGCATCGAATGCGGCACCAGCGAAAGCACGATGGCCGCGAAAATCAGCACCGGATTGCGGGTGTCGACCATCGCGAAGAAAGCGAAGCCGAACAGGCCGGCGCAGGCGGCGCCGATCATGTACATGCGCTTGCGCCCGATCAGATCGGAGACGTGGCCGAAGAACGGGATGGTGAAGAACTCCACGACTGCGGCGGCCAGCACGGCCGTGAGCATGAGATCGCGCGAGGCGCCGAGCGTTCTTACGCCATAGGCGAAGATAAACGCCGTGAAGATATAGAACGGGGCTTGTTCGGCCATGCGCGCGAGAGCCGAGAGCAGGATGTCTTTAGGCTGGCGGCGGATGACCTCCATCGTCGGCGCTTTCTCGATCTTGTGTTCGGCGAGGAGCTTCGCGAAGATCGGCGTTTCGAGGATGCTCAGGCGGATATAGAGGCCGATTGCGACGAGGATGATGCTCAGGAAGAACGGCACGCGCCATCCCCAGGTGAGGAAGCTGCTGCCGGAGATCTGGCTCATGGCCAGCACCACGAGGTTGGAGATGAACAAGCCCGCGGGCACGCCGAACTGCGGGCAGGAGGCGACAAAGCCGCGATGCGAATTGCTGCGCGCCCATTCCATCGACATGAGGACCGAGCCGCCCCATTCGCCGCCCACGCCCACGCCTTGAATGAAGCGCAGCACGGTGAGGATCACGGCGCCCCAGATGCCGATAGACGCATAGGTCGGAACAAAGCCCACGGCGAACGTGGCCAGTCCCATCAGCAGCAGGGTGACGATCAGCGTGGCCTTGCGGCCGACGCGGTCGCCATAGTGGCCGAAAATGGCCGCGCCTACCGGGCGCGCGATGAAGCCGACGGCGTAGATCAGAAACGCCTGCAGCGTACCGACTAGCGGATCCGATTGAGGAAAATAGAGCTTCGCGAAGACGAGGCCCGTGACAATGCTGTAGAGGAAGAAGTCGTACCACTCGATCGTGGTGCCGATCGTGCTGGCGATCACAGCACGGCGCAATTGACGGTGGGCGTCCTGTTCCGATAGGAACAGCGCTCCCGACGGGTTGTCACTCATTTCGCACCCCCAGGAGTAAGGGTGATAGGGTCTGGTGACTCTGGTTGCGCGGCGGGTGGATTCGATGGGCAGGCGAATGCGCGCCACTTGGCGAGCGCGATGGCCTTATCAGCCGTGATGCACGCGATACGCGCTATGGGTCGCCAGGGTGGTTCTACAATGATATGTCACCTTGTGATGTATTGTGGATTCGAATGGTGTGCGCAAGAATCTCTCCCGGTGTGGGGTTTACAGGCGATATTGCGGGTAAGTCCTGATCTGGCGTTGATGGCGTTGGTGCCTGTGGCCGTCTTTGCGAATTGCGCTTTTTAATGGAACACGATGATGTCGTTGTCGATTGAGGAAGTTTTGCCGTCTGCTGCTCCGTTGGAGCTACTTTTACTGGCCGATCCCTCTGAGGAAAAGGTTCGCGCTTATTTGCCTGCGTCAAGATGCTTTGTTGTCTTGAATGATGGTGTTGTGGTTGGTGTGTGTGCGGTTCAGCAGAAAGAAGCTGGCGTTCATGAGCTGATGAACATTGCGGTCAGGCCGGAGCAGCAACAGCTGGGCGTTGGCTCGCGGCTCTTGAAGTGGGTGATCGAGATTTATCGCGCGGCCGGCGCGAGGGCTCTGGAAGTGGGTACCGGGTCGTTTGGGTATCAGCTGACTTTTTATCAGCGGCATGGTTTTCGGGTTGCTGAAATTGATCGCGATTTTTTTGTTACTCACTATGGTGAGCCGATTTTTGAAGAGGGCATTCGGTTGCGGGATATGTTGCGATTGCGTATCGAGTATCGCAGTTGAAATGTGCGATGGGATTTCTTTTCGCGCTGCTTAGCGCGTTGGCCTTAACTAGTATTCGCGGCGGGCCGCGGGCGTTGCCCCTGTGCGGGGCGGCACCTACTTTTCTTTGCAGCCGCAAAGAAAAGTAGGCAAAAGAAAGCGGCTCACACCGCTAGTGTGACGCAGTCCCCCACTGCCCTGTATATCGGAGCGGCTCCGGGGCGTCTGTCACCTCTCGCCGTCAACCGGAGTGACTAAGGGCTCATTCATCCGGCGGCGCTGCGCGCGCCGTGGGGTATATCCAAAACCAGTGGGATGCAGGTATTTTCGTAGGACTCCAGCTTATTCGATTTGCGGCTCGCCGCGCAGCCACCAGCCCGCCCGCCCTCGCATTTGCCGGTCAGCATTCCTATGCATTTGCCGGGCGGCGCTCTCAACGCATTCGCCAGCCAGCATGCCCTTGAATTCGCCGGTCAGCATTTCTATGCATTTGCCGAGAGGTGCTCCCGACGCATTCGCCAGCCAACACGCCCTTGCATTCATCGGTCGGCCCCTCCCTGCGCATTTACCGGGTGGCACACCCAACGCATTCGCCGGCCCGCCCGGTTTGCCTTGCAGACCTTTCCGCCCGCGCGTAGCGAGTGGCGGGAAGGATGAGCCCTTTGTCACTAACGCGGAGTGTGCGAGGAGACGGATGCCCCGGAGCCACTCCGACATACAGGGCAGTGGTGGACGGCGTCACACTGGCGGTTTGAGCCGCTTTCTTTTGCCTACTTGTATATTCCCTTCTGTGACGTCGACCTGATCAGTTGCCGTCACAGGGACAGTCAGCTCGTCTGCCTACCGTGCCTCGAGCACGCAGAAAAGCTTGAGCGACTGTCCTTTTCATCCTCCTAGCCCGAACAGTTGACTGAGCCCCGAGCTCGTATTTTTCTGCAAGTATGGGTACCGTGATGAACCACTCTCATTCCGTTTATATCGGCATCGACGTCAGCGGCACCGCGCTCGATGTTGCCATTCATGACACCACCGAACATTTTCGTGTCGACAATGAGCCCCGCGCCATTGAACAGCTGGTGCAACGCCTGATCGCGTTGAACCCCACGCTGATCGTCCTGGAAGCCACCGGCAAGCTTGAACTCGCCCTGCTCAGGGCCCTGTGCGAAGCCGGCCTGCCCGCTGTCGCGGTCAATCCCCGGCAGGTTCGCGACTTCGCCCGCGCAACCGGCACGCGCGCTAAAACCGATCGCATCGATGCCTTCGCCATCGCTCATTTCGCCGCGGTCCTCAAGCCCGACGTGCGCCCGCTCAACGATCTGCAGACGGAGCAGTTACAGGCCCTGCTGCTGCGCCGCGCCCAGCTCATCGAGATGCTTGTGGCCGAGAAAGCTCGTCTTGAACGCGCCCATGCTGCTGCGCGGGACAGTCTGAACGAGCACATCAAATGGCTCAAGCTGCAGATCAAGATCGCCGACAATGACATCGATTCATTCCTGCGCTCCTCGCCCGCGTGGCGCCAGAAGGAAGACCTGCTACGCTCTGTGCCCGGCATCGGTCCCGGCGCCGCCGCGACGCTGATCGCCTTCATGCCCCAGCTCGGGTCCCTGAACCGCCGCGAGATCGCTGCGCTCACCGGCGTCGCCCCCTTCAATAGCGACAGCGGCAAGCACATCGGCAAGCGCCGTATCCGTGGCGGGCGCGCTGTCGTGCGGCGCGCCCTCTATATGGCCTGCGTGCCCGCGCTGCGTTTTAACCCTACCATCCGGGCGTTCTATGACCGGCTACGCAAGGCTGGCAAACCGTTCAAGGTAGCTATCACGGCCTGCATCCGCAAGCTCGTCGTCACGCTTAATGCAATGGTTCGTAACGCCACGCACTGGAGTCCGCCGCTCAACTGAGTTTCATCACGCATTGCCCCGTTGGCGGGCAGTCCGGGCGCGATCATCAATCGTGCGGTATGCGCTCGCCTATGCATTGCTGATAGACGTGTCGGCAATCCAGCCTCTGCCAGCCAGCAACCGCTTGACTCCCAATACGGTTGCTTTTCTTTGCGGCTGCAAAGAAAAGTAGGTGCCGCCCCGCACAGGGGCAACGCTTGCGGCCCGCCGCGAAACCAAGTTAAGGCCAACGCGCGAAAGCGCCAACAGCGAAAGCACAAAGCGCGATAGCGCTTCAAACATCCTCCCCAACTTTGAACACAGCAACCAGCTGATCAAGCTCCGCCGCTTGCTGCTTCAAGCTCTCCGCCGCCGCGGCACTTTCCTCCACCAGCGCCGCATTCTGCTGCGTCACCTGATCGAGCAACTGCACCGCATCGCCAATCTGCCCAATACCCGCACTTTGCTCGAGACTAGCCGAAGTAATCTCACTCATCATGGTGCTAACGCTCTGCACCTGCGAAACGACATCGTCCATCACCTTACCGGCATCGGCAACAAGCCGCGACCCGGCATCCACCGTCCCCGCACTATGCTCGATCAACGACTTGATCTCTCTGGCAGCCTGCGCACTGCGCTGCGCAAGATTGCGCACCTCCGAAGCCACCACCGCGAAACCACGCCCCTGCTCGCCAGCACGCGCAGCCTCCACCGCCGCATTGAGCGCGAGAATATTGGTCTGAAACGCGATGCTATCGATCACCACGATGATCTCCGAGATCTTGCGCGACGCCTCGCTGATCTGCTCCATCGTGCTCACCACCTGCCCAACCACCTCGCCACCTTGCGCGGCCGCGCCGGAAGCTCGGCTGGCCATCTGCGCAGCCGTGTGCGCCGTCTCCGAATTGTTCTTCACAGCAGCCGTGATCTCCTCCATCGAAGCCGCAGTGCGCTCGAGATTGCTCGCCTGGTCTTCGGTGCGCTGGCTCAGGTCGGCATTGCCCATTGCGATCTGCGAGGAGCCAATCGCGATCGACATTGAAGAGGCCCGCACGCGGCGCACGAGCGTGTTCATCGAAGCAACGAAGCGATTGAACGCGTCGGCGAGCTGCCCGATTTCATCCGTGCTCTCGACCTTCATCTGGCGCGTGAGGTCGCCCTGGCCGCTTGCGATCTCCGCAAGCAGCGTGGCCGCGCGGCGTACCGGCGCGGCAATGGCGCGGCCCACCAGCAGGATCACCGCCAGCGCGCCAGCGAGACCCACGACGGCGGCAATGACGGTCGCCATGCGGATCGCGCGCTCGAACGGCCCGAGCATTTCAGCCTGCGGCACCTCCACCACGACGTAAGCATTCAACTGCGGAACGAACGAGGTGGCGATGAATCGCGACCCACCGGGCGGCGCGTAGCTCATGTAGGTGTAGGGCTGGCCAGACAGCAGCCTGGACGCGGCGTCGGCGGGCATGCCGGGCAGGTCCTTGAGGAAGTGCTTGCCGTCGACGAGCGCGGTGTCGCGGTGAATCATGATCGCGCCGTCCGGATGCACGAGATACGCAAAGCCCGTCTCGCCGATCTTGTAGCTCGCGACGCCCGCGGCCAGCGCGTCCACGGAGAGCGCCATGGACGCAATGCCAGTCGGACCCGCCTGGCCGTTCGCGCTGTCCACGCGCGCGTTGATGAACATGGTGTAGGTCCCGAGGCTCACGTCGCGGTCCATGCTCACTTCATAGGGCTTGCCGGTCGCAAGGAAGGCCTGGAGCCACTGATCGTGGTCGCCGAGCTTGCGCTGCAGGCCGGCTTCGGTGTAGTAGTTGCCGCTCTTCGTGGATGCCCATTGCACGCTGACGGCCTTCTGCTCCGTCTTCACGTTCTGCGCAAGGCGCATCCACATGGCGGTGCCGGCGTCGGGCTCGCCGTCGGCTTCCCATTGCTGGAGAAAGGGATCGGTCGCCATGGCCCGCGCCGCGGTAATGGGCCCGGCGAGCTGCCGTTCGATGTCGGCGCGAATGCCCTTCACGGCGGTTGGCAGTTCGTCTTGCACGACGCGCGTGCGCACCGTGTCGCCAATCAGCCAGATGCTCAGCCCGCTCGAAATGCCGATGAAGATCAGCAGGCAGGTCGTCATGCTCAGAACCAGCTTGTTCTGAATGGAAAGCTTGCGCCAGATGGACATGAAGGGGTCTCGACAACGTTAAACCGCGGGTTTGTTAAACGTTATCGGTCGATCTGGCGAGAACTTTATTGGGTGGCGCGTATGTGTGCTATTTCAGCAGCGCAGTAGTTGCGCGCGGCGTGGACCGCGCGCGCTATAGTCCGTAATTGTCCGATGAATAGACGAGGAAAGTCATGAGCGCAAGCGACACGAAGCGTATTTCGACCGCGTGCATCGGCACGTTGCTGCTCGCGATGGTTTGCGCATGCACCACGAGCGCGTCCGCCGACGTAGCGCCGTGCACGCCCGGCCAGCTCGAACTGAGTCTCGACGACGGTGGCGGAGCGTTCACCGGCATGTCCCATGGCGGCACCTGGGTGGTGTTGCGCAATCTCGGCGCCAGCGCGTGCCGGGTGCCCGCGCGCCCGGACGTGACCTTCCTCGATGCGCACGATGAGGCACTGCGCGCGTCCTTGCAGCCGATACGCGGCATGAACCCGGGACCCGTGCTGCTCCCCGTCGAGATTCCCGCGCAGGCGCGCGTGCGCGCGAGCTTGCGCTGGGTGACGGGAGAAGTCTTCGACGACACGCAATGCATCGACGCGGCGTTTGTCAGGATCGGCATTGGAGAGGGCTCACTGACCACGCCCTTTCACGGTCATCTGTGCGGCTCGCGCGCCGAGGGGCCGCTCTATCAGATGGTGCCCTTCCAGCCCCTCCAGGCGACACAGCCGGATTGAGTGCCGCCCGGCTATCGCGCGTCGCCTTCCTGGGCTTGCGCGTCTTTGAGCCGCTTGCGGTGCGCGGCCACCTTCGCCCGATTGCCACAAATAGCCATGCTGCACCAGCGCCGCGCGTGGCCGCGCGTGTGGTCGGCGAACAGGAGTGTGCAGCGCGGGCCCTCGCAGGCTTTCACATGCGTGAAGTCCTCGTCGCACACCAGCTTCGCCAGCGCTTCCGCTATCGGCATCAATAAGGACTCCGGTGTTTTGTGCCGGCGCCTCGCATGCAGTGCAAATGAGGATGCGCCGCCAGGGGCATTGGCTACGAGCTCGCCGTGTTGCTCGTCGCGTTCTAGCAAGCGGTTCAGGGGTTCGAGCGCGTCCAGATCGGCAGCGCGCAATGGCTGACCTTTGCGCTCTCGCACGAATGCCCTGAACCACTCGCGCAGCGCCCTCGCTTGTGCGGCAACGGCGTCGAAGTCGGCCTGACCGAACTGCGCGCGCAACGCCGCCAGCGCCTCGCGCGGCACCATCTGCGCCTGCTCCAGCCAGTCGAGCAAGCCCTCTCCATCGCCGATCCAGTCGATCGGCTCATCCACCGGCGTGGCGACTGAATTCAGGAAGTCGAGCCCCGGTGCGTCGGCCACGAAGATCGCGGGCAGCGGTTGATAGTCCATTTCGTGTGATGAATCTGCGTGGATCATGAAGAAATCGTAACCGCTAAAAAACGTCTTGACAAGTTACTCGCATCGTTTGTAACCTCTAAATCATAAATTTAACGGTTACCAAGTCCCGCGCCGCTGGCCATCGCCAATGGCGGTGCTTCTCAAGTCGAAGGAGCAAGACATGTCTTCTGGCAATACGGGTGTGGTGCTGGTCCACGGTGCATGGGCGGACGGATCGAGCTGGAGCAAGGTCATCGAGCGGTTGAACGCGCGTGGCGTCGCGGCGGTTGCGGCGCCGCTGCCGCTCACGTCCCTGCAAGACGACGTGGCCGCGCTCGAGCGCGCGATCGAGCGCGTCGGCGGCCCGGTCGTGCTGGTCGGGCACGCCTATGCGGGTGCCGTGATTGGCGCGGCGCGGGCCGATCGTGTCGCGGCGCTGGTCTACGTGGCCGCGCTCGCGCCCGACGAGGGCGAAACGGTGGCCGACGTGTTCCATCGTGGCGACGCCCACCCGCAGGCGCCCAGGCTCGCGCCGGACCCGCACGGCTGGATATGGCTCCCGCGCGAGGCATTCGCGAATGCGTTCGCCCAGCACGCCACGCCGAACGAGGCCCCGGTGCTCGCGGCGATCCAGCGGCCGATTGCGGCGGCCTGCATCGGCGAGGCGGTGGGGCGGCCGCGCTGGAAGGACGCGCCGGCGTGGTTCCTCGTTGCCGGGCAGGACCGCATGATCGATCCGGCGACGCAGCGCTTCATGGCGCGGCGGATGAATGCGCAGATCGTCGAGTCGGATGCCGACCACACGCCGGGCGTGACCGCGCCGGACCTTGTGACCGAAGTGATTTCGCAAGCGCTGGCGTCTGTTTCCGCACAGTGAGAAGCACGTCAGCCGTTTTAATTCGCATAACTGCATGTTTCCCGTGGAGGAATCACATGAGCACCATCGCCTATCGCAACGCCGACGTGGATGGCTTTCGCGTCTTCTACCGTGAAGCCGGCCGCGCAGGCGCGCCGAAGCTGTTGCTGCTGCACGGCTTTCCGAGTTCAAGCCATATGTTTCGCGACCTGATTCCGCTACTGGCCGGGCAATTTCATATCGTCGCGCCGGACCTGCCGGGGTTCGGGCAGTCGGATATGCCGGAGCGCGAGCGCTTCACCTACAGCTTCGAGAATATCGCTGCCGTCATCGACCGCTTCACGGAAGTGATCGGCTTCGACCGCTTTGCCGTCTACGTCTTCGATTACGGCGCGCCCACCGGCTTTCGGCTTGCGCTCAAGCATCCCGAGCGGATCACCGCGATCATTTCGCAGAACGGCAACGCCTATGAAGAAGGGCTGAGCGACGGCTGGAATCCGATCCGTGCATACTGGCAGGATGCGTCGCCCGCGAATCGCGAGGCGCTGCGCGCGATGCTCACGTACGAGACGACGGTATGGCAATACACGCATGGCGTGAGCGATACGGAGTCCATATCGCCGGATGGGTACACCCTGGACGCTCACTATCTCGACCGGCCCGGCGCGAGCGAGATCCAGCTCGATCTGTTTCGCGACTACCGGAACAACGTCGCGCTGTATCCGGCGTTTCAGGAGTACTTCCGCACGCACCGGCCGCCATTTCTCGCGGTGTGGGGCAAGAACGATCCGTTCTTTCTGCCACCGGGCGCACAAGCGTTCCAGCGTGACATGCCGGACGCCGTGGTGCGCTTCTTCGATACGGGCCATTTCGCGCTGGAGACCCATGCGGCGGAAATTGCCGAAGCCATCTCGGACTTTCTCGTCCGTTGATGACCCCGAGCGGCGCAACGGCTTGCGCCGTGCGCCATTGCGAGCCTGATTCCACGATTCACGAGGAGCAGCATCATGGTTGGTCGAGTTGCAATTGTCACGGGCGCAAGCCAGGGTATCGGGCGCGCGACGGCGGTTCGTCTCGCGCGGGACTTCGACGCGCTCGCGCTGGTCGCGCGCAGCCGCGAGCATCTTGAAGAGACGGCCGCGGCGGTGAGCGAGGCAGGCGCGCGGGCGCTCGTGATCGATGTCGATCTTTCGCAGCCCGAGGCTGCGCCAGAGGTGGTGGCCCAGACCCTCGCGGCGTATGGGCGGATCGACGCGTTGCTCAATATCGCGGGCGCGGTGCCGCAGATCGACGTGTTCGAGATGACCGACGACGAGTGGGAGCGCGGCCTCGTGTTGAAGCTGCACGGCGCGCGGCGCCTGACGATAGCGGCGTGGCCGTCGTTGAAGTCGAGTGGGGGCTCGGTGGTGCTGATGTCGGGCAACTCGGCGCTGTTCCCGAAGGCGCCGTATGCGGCGGTTGGGACCATCAACGCGGCCATCGTGGCGCTTGCCAAGGCGTTCTCGGATCGCGGCATTGCCGACGGCGTGCAGGTCAACAGCGTGCTGCCCGGGCCGGTGATGACGGGGCGCCGCCAGTCGTATCTGGAGCATTGGGCGCCGCTGCACAACATGAGCGTGGAGGAGGCGACGGCCCGCTTTCCCGCCGAGGCGGGCATCGCGCGCTATGGCACGCCGGAGGAAATCGCCGAGCTCATGGCCTTCGTGGTTTCGCCCGCCGCGCACTGGATGACGGGCACGACGCTCAGGATGGATGGCGGCGAGGTGAAGTCGATCTGAGAAGCGGGGTGTGCGCGCGTTCGCTCAGCGCGCTTGGGACGGCTTGTTGCGAAGGAACACGACATAGCCGCGAAACCAGGGATTCGCGGCGAGATACGGCGGCGCATCCCACTGGCCGCCCTCGATCAGGCCGATGCGAAACGGCAATTGCAGGCGTGCGACGCGCGGCAGATAGTCGGCGTAGGCGGGGATCGTGCTGCGGCCCTGGTAGGTCTGCACGATCACCTCGTCGACGATTTGCCTGAGCCGGTTGACCTGGTCGGTGTCGATGCGGCTGCTCCAGTCGAGCAGGCCCGTGATGCTCAGGCGGCAATCGGCGGGCAGCGTCTCGCGCAGCGTTCGGAGGAAAGCCAGGTAGTCCTGAAGATGCAGCGTGCGGGCGTCGAAGTCGATCTGGATGCCCTCGATCGTGCGGCCCGAAGCGCGCCAGCGCGCGAGCTGGGCCAGCATGATCTGCGTGACGCGCGGCGTCCAGCGCAGTGTATGGGCGCGGTAGACGAGCCACATGCGGGCATGCGGCAATGGCGGCACCGTGACGCCCTGCGCGATGAAACGCACCTGGGCTTCGTCTCGCGGCGACGCCTCGATCTGCCCTTGCAGCACATAGACCGTGCGGGTGCCGTGCAACACCGCCTGGGGCTTCACGCCCGCCCACAGCCAGAACGCGTCGTAATGCGCGGGGTCGACGGTGCCGGCGCACGCCACGCGCGCGCAGAGCAGTAGCGTGGCGCACAAGAGCCGCTTCACACCGGGGCTCACCAGTAGTACTTGAGCGATTGCGCCCATTTACTGCGCGGATAAGCGCTCTTCAGCGCATTGAACCAGCGCTTGCGCGTGCCCTGCGCAATGTCGTTGCCGCCGCATTCGCTGTAGCCCGCCGGCGCGAAGCAGTTGATCGCGCGATAGAGCGCGTAGGCGCGGTCGTCGGCTGGCGCCTGCGTCATGGCGATCACGCTCTGGTAGCTCGTCATCCGCTGATACGCCTTGCCCTGGAATTGCGACGGCGCGCTGCCGAGCGTCGCCGGCGCGGGCGGGGCGGCGGTGCCGGCGGCCGTGCTGGCGGGCGTGGGGGACGTGGCCAGCATGACCGACGTGTCTTCGCCCAGACCCAACGCGGGCGGATTGGCCCGCACGAATTCGGCGAGGCAGTTCAGCGCCTTCGGGTCGCTGGGGCTCTGCTGCAGCGTCGCCGCGATCTCGCGTGCGGAAGGGCACGCGTAGCCGTCGTTGTTCGCGACACGGGGCAGGGCGAACGGCTTGAGCGCATCGGCGGGCGTTGGCGGAATCAGCGCGAGATCGGCGATGAATTCGGCGTAGTGCGCGCGCGTGAATTCCTTGTAGAGCAGCGTGTAGAGCGCGATGTCACGCAGCGCGCCACTGGTCGCCTGATTCTGCGCCTGCGCGCGCAGCAGATCCGCATTGGCCGTGTGCTGGAGCAGGACCGCGCGAATCCCGGCGTTGCGCACCGGCGAGTCCTCGGCGAATGCCTCGCTCACGAGTCCCGCCTGTTCCAGGTTGATGGCGAGCGCAAGCTCCAGCCCCTCGCGCTGCAAGCGGTATTGCGCGAGCGGGATCAGCGTGCGCCAGAGTTGCCGGGCCTCTCCCGCCTGGCCGCTGTCTTCGAGCGCGAAGGCGCGCAGCGTCTGCTGGCTCAGGGCGAAGTAGTCGAGCGGCGTGCTGGGAGACTGCGGCAGCAAGGCGAGCGCCTCGGCCGGCTTGTGGTCGACGTACACGTGATACGCCGCCAGCAGATAGTCGTGCAAGGCAGGCGCGCCGGCGAAGCGCGGCTTTTGCGCCTGCAGTTCCGCGAGCATGAGCGGCTTGCGCTCGCCCGAATCGAAATCGCCGGCCGCGCGCATGCGCATCAAGTCGATTGTGGCCAGCACCGGAGGCGACTGGATCTGGCTCGCATCGACGTTGGAGGCGAGCAGCAGTTTGCTGTCCAGCTCGTTCGCAAGCTGGGAGAGCGGCACGTTCGAGGCGCCCGGCGACCAGTGCGCGAAGGCCTTGTCGTAAAGCGCGGCCTGCTGCGTCGCGTTGCCGTCGAGCCAGGCGATGCGCCGCTGCAGCCCCGCCGCCGATGCCGCGTAGCGCCCATGCGGATAGACCCGCAGATAGGCGCGAAACACCGTGCCCGCGGCGTCGAGCGAAACCTTCGTCACGTTGGCGCGCTCGGGCGTGGTGCTGTCCGCGCTGAACGCGTTGGCTTGCGCGGCGTTCAGTTGCGCGCGGCCCGCCATGTAGAGCGCGGCTTCCTTCAGCCACGGGTCGGCGCTGTGCGACGCGCCGGCGAACGCGCTGGTGGCCGGGAAAAAATCCTGGCGATAGAACGCTTGTGCGCCGTCGAGGTAGGTTGCGAACTGCTGGCCGAGCGCCGACTTGAGGCCGGTGGGTTTCGTCCAGGCGGCATCGGCGCCACCCGGGGCGCAGGCTTTCGCCACGGTGGCGCGCGCCGCGCGCAAGCGCGCGGCGTCGTCGGCGGGGAGCGCATTCGCGGCGTTGAGCGCGTCGTTGAAGGCCTTGTCGCCGGAGGCCACGCTGCGGCAGATGTTGCCTTCGCCATCGGCGTAGGTGCTGGACTGGCCGTTGCCGCCCGCTGCGCTGTTTGCATCGGTCGTATCGCTTGCATCGCTCGCATCGCTGGCCGAGTCCGGCTGCTTCTGGCCAATGTCGATCCAGCCCGAGAAGTCGTACAGGAACGGCACGATGAGCCGGTTCGGAAGGTCCGCGGCCGGGACCGTCTTCGGGTCCGGAAAGACTTGCGCGAGCTTGCTGCTCTCGGTCATCAGCAGCATCGCGTTGATACGGGTGTCGTTGCCGGGGCTGAGGATCGGCACGCCCCCGCACGAGTAAGCCGGCTGCCTGAGCGTGGCGTTGGGGTAGCAGCCCATGTCGCCGCTTGCCCAGGCGGGGGCGGCGGGCAGCAGGGCGAGCAGGCTTGCCGCCAGCGTGGCGGCCGGCAGCGGGCGCAGCAACGGGGTTCTTCGCATTGTTCTTGTGCCGGAGTGGAGTTGAGCGAATTCGCTTGTTCCAGCCACCGGCGCGAAGCGGCCCGACACGCCTGGCCGTTGGGATTGCCGTGGCGGGAAAAACGGCGCTCCGTACTATAGCCAAACGGCGAATCGCGCGGCTGCAAATAGCCCGATGTGGGCCGAACGGCGGCCGAGTGCCGGTCAAATGCGACGATTCACGTCACGTCTCGTCTCGCACGGGGACCGCGCGCCCGGCACGCGCGTCCTACACCGCCGCAAACTCGATCCGGTCGCGTCCCGCACGCTTCGCGTCATAGAGCATCGCGTCCGCGCGCAGATACATGTCCCACGGGCTAGCCAGCGCTTCGGGACTGCGCCCATCGTTGCCGCGCCATGCCACGCCGAAACTGATCGTGAGCGCTCGGCGCGCCATCTCGCGTTGCGGCAGCAGCAGCGCCTTCACCGCGCGCTGCATGCGCTTGACGATGCGCAGCGCCTCGGGCGCGGCGTTCACGAACAGCAGCACGCAGAATTCGTCGCCGCCCAGCCGGAAGAGGAAGTCGTCTCCGGCGCGCAGGCATCGCATGACCGCTCGCGCGACGGCGCGCAGCACCTGGTCGCCGGCGCTATGGCCGTAGGTGTCGTTGAAGGCCTTGAAGTTGTCGATGTCGAAGACGCACAGCGCGGCGCTATGCGTGCGCTCGCGCAGGCGCGCGTCGCTCGCCAGCACCGCTTCGAGATGGCGGCGGTTATAGGCGCCCGTCAGCGAATCGGTAATCGTCAGTTGCGCAAGCGCCGAATTCTCGGCCTCCAGCTCGCGAATGCGCCGGATCAGGCGCAGCCGCTCGCTGCGGGCGAGCGGGCGCGGCGGCACGCGAATGGCGCGCGCCTTGCGGCCGATCATCGGCGGGGAATGCGATCTTGCGCGCGCAACAAAGCTCGCGCGCCTTGGCTGGGCGTTGTTGTTGGACATGTGGTCTCAGCATGTGGCGATGAAGCCTGTTTCGGCCATCCGGCCAGCCCTGTTGTGACAGCGGGGCCTCGGCGGACGGTCCGTCTTTTATCTCATTATGTGTCGGTATTTCGTCGGCTACTGTCAGACATTGTTAATTTTGCGTTGACGATTCCCTGACGCCCGCTTGAGACCCGGCTGAGACACGGCCGACACCCACGCTCACATCGGAATCTCGGAAGTGAGCTTGATTTTCTGCATCGGAATATCGGTTTTCACGCTCTGCACGCCGGGAATGCGCGTGAGGTACTCCATCTGGAAGCGCCGGTATTCGTCGAGATCGGCGGCCACGATGCGCAGCAGGAAATCGCAGTCGCCGGCCATCAGATGGCATTCGACCACGTCGGGGAACTGACGCACGGCCTCGGCGAAGCGGTCGACCGTCTGGGCGTCCTGGCCCTTGAGCCAGACGCGCGCGAACACGGTTAGCGCCTTGCCCACTTTGGCCGGATTGAGCACGGCCACGTACTTCTCGATCACGCCCGCTTCCTCGAGCAGACGCACGCGCCGCAGGCACGGCGAGGGCGAAAGACCGACCTGCTGCGCGAGGTCGACGTTCTGCAAACGCCCGTCGCGTTGCAGGGCGTTGAGGATGCGCCGATCGATGGCGTCGAGCTTCATTTGGTGTTCCATACCGAAATCCGTGGGGTTATTGGCACCGAATGCCAAATTCTCTTTACAAAATGGCAACAACGCAACCCGATTCGAACGCATTGGGCAGAAAATAGGCGTCCTTTGCAGGAGTCGTAAAGTCAATGAGCAGTATCCCTGGACAGTCCGCCGGCGCGCGGCAATCGTATAACTCGTCGGAAGTCGCGCGCGGCATGCGCGCGGCGCTGCCCGTCATGATGGGCTTCGTCCCGTTCGCGCTGGTGCTGGGCGCGCAGGCCACCCAAAAGGGCATGAGCCTGCTCGAGGTGCCGATGATGACGGGCATGAACTTCGGCGGCGGATCGGAGTTCGCGGCGATCCACCTGTGGACGTCGCCGCCGCATATCGCGCTGATCGTGGCGATGTCGTTTCTCGTCAATGCCCGCCATATCCTGATGGGCGCGGCGTTCGCGCCGTACCTCCGGCACGTGCCGTTGCGGCGCGCGCTGGCCTCGCTCTTCCTGATGTGCGACGAAAGCTGGGCGATGGCGATGGCCGACGCGAAGGCGCGCGGCGCCGATCGCATCAGCATGGCGTATTACCTGGGCGTCGCGATCAATCTGTGGCTCACGTGGGTCTCGTTCACGGCGCTGGGCGCGGCGCTCGGCCCCGTGCTAGGGGACGTGCAGCAGTATGGCTTCGACATGGCGTTCACGGCCGTCTTTCTGGTGCTGCTGAAAGGCATGTGGAAGGGCGCGCGTGCGAGCCTGCCGTGGTTCGTGAGCCTCGCGGTGGCGGCCGTCACCTACCTGTTCGTGCCGGGCGCCTGGTACGTGGCGGCGGGCGCCTGCGCCGGTTTGGCGGCTGCCGTGCTGATGGAGCCGCGCGATGCTTGACGCCAGCACCGTGGCGATCATCGTGCTGATGGCGGCCACGACCTACCTCACGCGCATTCTGGGCTACGTGGTGCTGCGCGATCGAACGCTGAGCCCGCGCATGCGCGCAGTGATGGAAAACGTGCCGGGCTGCGTGCTGATCTCGGTGATCGCGCCGGCTTTCGTGTCGCGCCATCCCGCGGACCTGCTCGCGCTTGCGATTACACTGTTTGCTGCGACGCGGTTCTCGCTGCTGCCGACGGTGATCGTCGGCGTTGCGTCAGCGGGCATCCTGCGGCACCTGATCGGATAAACCATCGAGCACTGAACGAGCATGAGCGAGACGCAAGCCACTACCCAGAACCCGCAGGACCATTGGATCGAGACCGCAACGGGCCGGCTGTTTGCACGCAGCTGGGAGCCCGATGGTTCGCGGGACCTGACCGACGACGCGCTCGCGCACCGTGCGCCGATCGTGCTGCTGCACGACTCGCTGGGCTGCGTCACGCTGTGGGGCACCTTTGCGCAGACGCTTGCGCGCGCAACCAAACGGCGCGTGATTGCCTATGACCGCGCCGGCTTTGGCGCTTCCGACGCGCGCACGGACCGCGTGGGCGCCGAGTTCGTGCGCGACGAGGCGCAGCATTTCTTTCCGGCGCTGTGCGAGCAGATGGGGATCGACCGCTTCGTGGCGTTCGGTCATAGCGTGGGCGGCGGCATGGCGATCGAGTGTGCCGCGCAGCACCCGCAGCGTTGCGTCGCGCTCGTGACCGAGGCGGCGCAGACCTTCGCGGAAGACCGCACGCTGGCGGGCATACGCGAGGCGCGCGAGCAGTTTCGCGATCCCGCGCAGTTCGCGCGCCTCGCCCGTTACCACGGCGAGAAGACGCAATGGGTGCTCGACGCGTGGATCGAGACGTGGCTCTCGCCCGAGTTCGCCGACTGGTCGCTCGATGCAGTGCTGCCGCGTGTGCAGTGCCCCACGCTCGCGATCCACGGCAGCCTGGACGAGTACGGCACGCGCGTGCATCCCGAGACGATCGCGGCGCGCGTGAGCGGCCCGGCGCGCGCGGCGATCATGGAAGGCGTGCGCCACGTTCCGCACCGCGAGCAGGAGGCGAAGGTGGCGGAGATGGTGGCGGAATTCCTGCGCGAGGTTGATGGCTGAGGGCGCATGCGGGGCACGTTTGCGTGTGTGTCATTGCACAGGTGCTTGCGTGGCCGATGTGCCGCGAGATAGCGGTGCCAGATCGATCGGTGCGAAGACGCTTCACGAGCCTGAAAATTTTTTCGATGCAGGTCTTCAAAAATCTGCAATGAGTCGCTACAATCCCGTTCCTCTTGCTCAGGTGGCGAAATTGGTAGACGCACTATCTTGAGGGGGTAGCGCCGAAAGGCATGCGGGTTCGAGTCCCGCTCTGAGCACCAAGATCTGTTCCGGCATCCTCCGCCGGAATCCTGAAACCCGCGTTGGCGTTAGGCCGCGCGGGTTTTTTGTTGCTGGGGTGGGCGGCCCCACTTTCCTCAGACGGCGACCCCGATATCAGGGTGCGCCTGACGATTGCAGCCGTGCCGTTGTGCCTGCATCTGTCGCGCAGGTCTTCATATCGATTCAGGTCTGCCCGGTAGCGTGTTCTTGCCAAAGCGCTGTCGATCGACCTGGCATCAATGGCTGATGTCGACGAAGCGTCCCTGCGCGGCAGGCGCAATCTAGAATTTCATCTGTAGCCCGACTCGTGCAAGCACCTGGGTCTGGTTGCTCGAACCGCCGTCTGGCTGGTTGAGTCCGTTGATCCATGCTTGCGCGGTCAGACCGTCGCCGGCCGCTCGTTGGTAGATACCTTCGACATAGGCGAGGGTGCGCTTTGAGAAGTTGTATTGCAGCGCTGTCGTGACCTGCTGGGCCCGATTGTTTTCGAGTACCGCATTGCCTTGCATGTACTGATAGTCGAGCCCGAGTGTCCACGGCCCGGCCACGTGCCAGAAGGCTCCGGCTTTATAGACATTGATTTCGGCACCGCTCGCGGTATTCTTCGTATTCGTGTAGAGCAGCATCGCCAGCACGCGCGCAAAATCGTAGTGCGCACCAAAGCCGAAATTCCGGATGCCGTCGTGGCCATTGCCCAGTTGTGGATATTTCACTTCGACGTAGGCCGCCCCCACGCCTAGCGGCCCGCGCTCGTAATTGACACCGGCACTGACCGTGGAATCCTCGGAGAAGGAGCCCGGGACGCCGCCGAACCCGTACAGCAACCCGAACGTCAATCCCTCGATATCGGGACTACGGTATTTGACAGCGTTCGGCACGCGAGTGGCCCCCGCCATGCGGTCGAAATCGAACGCACCCGTGGGGTTGTTCGGCACGCCGAGTGCCGCGAAAGGCCCTTGCCGGAAATCGTAGAGGCCACCGAACAGCAAAGCGCCGTCGTATCGTCCGAGTGCCAGCGTCTCGAACATGAAGTCATACTGGTTGCCTAGCGTGATCGAGCCGAACTTCGTGCTGGATAGTCCGACATAGGCGCTGCGGTTGAAAATCTCGCCGCTCGCCGGTATCGTCGCGCCGCTCCCCAGGTCGAATTGCGATGTCAGTTCGAACAGCGCCTTGAAGCCGTCCCCGAGATCTTCACCACCACGAAGCGTCCACGTCGTGGGGGTCAAGATGCCGCTATCGAACAGCGTAGTCGCACCGCCATGCTGGTTGCTCACATAGGTCATACCGCCATCGATCACGCCGCTCAGGCTCACACTGCTTTGAGCCAGTGCGCAGCGGCTGGCTGCTTGAGTAACGGTCCAGATCACCAGAATGGCTGTACGTGCGGCGGTTTTGTTCATGACGACCGGTCTTGACACATTGAGGTTGGGATTTCCGTGCGCAGTTCGAAACCTGCCCGGTATCGGCGCTTAGTGGGCCTGAAGCCATCGCGTGAGAAAAGGCAGAAGGATCGGCACGACGATCGCCGTGAACACGCCGTTCAAGCCCATTCCGAGCCCTGCAAAGGCGCCCATTTGCTCACTGACCTGGAATGCACGTGCGGTCCCTATGCCGTGCGACGCCACGCCGAGTGCAAAGCCGCGAACCTCGGCCTCCGTGACGCGAAGGAGGTTGAGGATAGGGCGCGCGGTGACCGCGCCCAGCACACCGGTGGAAATCACCAGTACCGCGGTCAATGAAGGCAGGCCACCGAGTTCGGATGCCACCGCCATCGCAATGGGGGTGGTCGCCGATTTCGGAGCCAGCGAAGCGATCGTTTGCGTGGAGGCGCCGAGTAGTTTCGCGATGGCGACAGCGGAGACGATCGCCGTGAGGGATCCCGCAACGAGGCCAGCAAGCAGGGGCCATGCCGCTTGCTTCAGGTTCGACCACTGCCGATAGAGCGGCACTGCGAGGGCCACGGTTGCGGGGCCGAGTAGAAAGTGAATGAACTGCGCCCCCTGGAAATAAGTGGCATAGGGGGTATGCGTGACTTCAAGAAGCGCGACGACGAGCGCAACGGTGATCAATACCGGATTGGCGAGCGGGTTGTAGCGTGCCTTCGCGTACACCGTCATGGCGAACAGGTAGGCCAGCAGCGTGAGCGTCAGGCCAAGCAGAGGCGTTGCCTCGAGGTAGACCCAGATGGCGCCGATCTTTGGGATCGAGGTCATGGCGCGACTCCGTTCGTGGCGGCGGTGCGTTGCTTCCGGCGCAGGAGGGCGCGGGTCACCAGCGCGGTTACGACGATCGCGAGCGTCGTGCTGATCACGATAGCGGCGACGATCGCAGTGACCTGCCCGCTCACCGATCCCGCGGAAGCCATGATGCCGACTCCAGCAGGGACAAACAGCAGAGACAGATGACGCAGCAGTTCGAGCGCGGTGGGTTCAATGACGCCAGCCGCTCGCGGGCGAATCGACAGAAAGCCGAGCAACAGGAGCATGCCGATGACGGGACCGGGTATGGGCAGGTTGAGCACGTACGACACGCCCTCACCGAGGCACTGAAATACCAGCAGCGAAGCAAGGGCACATAGCGTGTCCATGATCGGACTCCAGGATCGATGTGAAAGCCAGAGCCCACGTTTGAATTGAACGCGTTCTCCTGGTTGAGGTCCGCAGACTGCGTTGACCGAGTCGTCGAGCCAATAGCCAGTGAGCCAGCTCTTCGCAAAGTCATTGTATTGAACCAGTTCTAAAAAATCCTTAGGAAAGCTGAGCGGACCCAACTTGTTTTCGAGTGCAACCGACGCCGGTCGAAGGGGGCCGGACGGCTCGAAGACGCATGCTTTGAACGAAAGAGATCAAGATGCCGCGTTACATCCGGTTCCTCGACGAGCTGCCGATGACGGTAACGGGGAAAGCGCAGAAGTTCGTAATGCGCGAGCGGAGGATCGAAGCGCTGAAATGGTGCGATCAGAAGACCGCATGAACAGCGGATTTCGGTAGCGCAATTCAGAATAAAATCGTCGACCAGCAGTGGGTCAATCGATCTCGATCCGGCAAATCATCATAAAAGTCCCAGATCAATTTTGATCGAGAGAAATTATTCTCCGGGTGCAGGATAGTCCAGTGGGCCGGCACAGGCAGATTGAAAGCGATGAACACTGTCACCAACGTGTTATATCGCTATTGTATAAACCCCGTTCGGTGAGTTCCAGGGCACATTCATGACATCAGCGACTGAAAACAAGACGACGTTGAAGCCGGGCGTGCATGCCCAGACTAAAACCGTCCAGGAATATATCGACGAATTGCCGTTGTGGGCTGACGGAACCCGGCTCAAAACCAAGCCCATGACAGGCATGCAGTGGCTGATCTGGACGCTCGCCGCGTTCGGTAAGTTTTTTGAAGGGTTCGTGGTGTTCATGGGCGGCGTTACCGTGCCGCTGATCACGCGTCAATTCCATCTCGACGCTTCGCAAGCGGGCCTGGTGACTTCGGCCAGCCTCGCGGGCATTCTGGTCGGTACGATCCTGCTCGGCGGACTGTCGGACTATTTCGGCCGCAAGCGCATGTTCATTGCCGAAATGATCATCTTCTGCCTGTTCCTGGCACTGCTGATCATGGTGGGCAATTTCCTCTCGCTGGTGATCTGCCTGTTTGGCGTGGGCATGGCGCTCGGCTGCGATTATCCGACCGCGCACATGATCATTTCCGAGAGTATTCCGAGCGCCTCGCGTGGACGCCTCGTGCTCGGCGCTTTTGCCTTTCAGGCGATCGGCGCCATGTCGGGCATCATGGTCGGTGCCGTCGTGCTGATGGTTTACCCGAGCCTCGACGCCTGGCGCTGGATGTATGCCACTGCGCTGGTGCCGGCCATCCTGATCACCGTGGGCCGCTTCTTCATCACGGAAAGCGCCAACTGGCTGGCCATTCGCGGTCATCACGAGAAAGCGGAAGAAGCTGTCGCGCGCCTGCTCCACCGCACGCCGGCCTATCCGGCGAAGATCGCGCTGAAGCGTCATGAGGCAGCCAGTCACGCCGCACGCAAGCCGACGCTGCTGGCGCTCTTCAAGGGCAAAAACCTGCGCGCCACGCTGTTCTCGTCGTTGCCGTGGCTGTTGCAGGATCTCGGCACTTACGGGATCGGCGTGTTTACGCCGACCATGATCGCCACCGCGCTCGGCAAAGGCCCGGACAAGATCCGCAGCCCCGCCGACCTGATCGCGAGCGGCATCCATTCCGCCCAGGCCGCAGCGCTCACGACGTCGCTGCTGATCGTCGGCATCATTTTCGCCATCGCACTATCGGACAAGCTGGGCCGCATCAAGCTGCAGATCTTCGGTTTCATCGGCTGCGCGGTCGGCCTGGCTATCGCGTCGATGTCCATCGGCGCACCCGAAGCGCTCCGGCTCAATCTGATCATGGCCGGCGTGATGCTGTTCAACTTCATGACGAATCTGGGACCCAACGCACAAACCTACCTGCTGGCGGGCGAGGTGTTCCCCACCGAGGTGCGTGGCATGGGCGCCGGCTTCGCGGCCATGATCGGCAAAGTGGGCGCAGTCGCCACCACCTATGGCTTCCCGCTCCTGCTCGTCAGCATCGGTACGAAGTCGCTGCTTTATGGGCTTGTCATTTCCGCGCTCCTGGGCGCCGTCGTGACGTGGGTGTTCCGCATCGAGACGAACGGCGTCAACCTTGACAGCATCGGCCACTAAGCCAGTCAGCGAGAAGACTCCTTAACATGACGAACCCATTTTTCCGCGGTCTCGCCGGTGGCGTCCTCGCCCTGGCGCTGACTGCCCCCGTCGTGCAGGCGGGCACGATCGCGCTGCCGGAAAGCGGCTCGACCCTGCTTTATCCGCTGTTTCAGTCGTGGATCACCGGTTACAAGAGCGTCGCGCCCGATACCGCGTTGACCGCGTCCGCCACCGGCTCCACTGCCGGTATCGAAGCAGCGATCAAAGGCACGGTACGCATCGGGACGTCCGATGCCTACCTGTCCGACGAAGAGGCGGCACAGCATCCGGATATCCTGAACATCCCGCTGGCGATCTCCGCGCAGACGATCAACTACAACCTGCCGGGCGTGAAGGCCGCGAACCTCAAAATCGATGGCCCGACACTGGCTGCGATTTATCTCGGCAAGATCACCGCATGGGACGATGCGGCGATCAGGGCCATGAATCCCGGCGTGGCGCTCCCGCACCACGCAATCATTCCGGTCCGCCGCGCCGATGGCTCGGGCGACACCTTCATCTTTACCCAGTTCCTCGATTTTTCCGCCGATACCTGGGAAAACAGTCCTGGCTACGGCACGACCGTCGCGTGGCCGAACGTCGACGGGGAAAAGACCGCGACCGGCAACGAAGGCATGGTGCAGACGCTGGCGACCACGCCTTATTCGATCGGTTACGTCGGGATCAGTTACGCTGACAAGATCGCCAGGGCAGGTATCGGTACGGCCATGATCAAGAATCAGGACGGCAAGTTCCTGCTTCCCACGCCGCAGTCGATTTCGGCCGGCGCGACCGAACTGGGCAAGCGTACGCCGGCCTATGAGCGTATCAGCCTGATCTACGCGCCGGGCGCCGGGAGCTATCCGCTGGTGAATTACGAATATGCGCTGGTCGCGGCATCGCAGCACGACGCCGCCACGGCCGAAGCACTACGTTCTTTCCTGCGCTGGGCGATCTCGGCAACGGGCGGGAACGCTGCAAACTATCTGAAGCCGGTCGGCTTCATTCCGCTGCCGGATTTCATCCGCGGACTGAGCGAGGCGCAGATCGAGACGATCAAGTAAGTCGCTTTGTGGACGGCTGACGAACCCCATGCGCTTCGGTGCATGGGGTTTTGTTTTTCGGGCGAAGCCGCTATCTGCGCGCGCGCATGGGTAGCTTGAACGGCCCTGTATTGAAACGTCATCTCCTGATGCACAGGATAGCTGATCATCAAGATTGCGCTAGGGTGCGCTCGGACAGGTCTTGTCGCCGGTCTCCTGCGCCGCCGGTTTTCGTGCCGGTGGCAAGCTGAAGCTGAAAGTCGCGCCGCAGTCCGCATTATTGGCTGCCCAGATGCGTCCGCAGTGCGAGACGACGATCGAACGGCAGATCGAGAGCCCCATGCCCATTCCCGCCGACTTGGTTGTATAGAAAGCCTCGAATAGCCGCTGCAGATCATCGGTGTGAATGCCCGGTCCCGAATCCCGAACTGCGACCGTTACGTGGCCGCTGTCGTCCAGACGCGACTCGACCATAATGTTGCGCTGTTCGCCTGCTGATCCGGACATTGCCTGCATGGCGTTCACGAGCAGATTCATCAAGACCTGCTGCAACTGGATGCGGTTGGCCAGTATCGGAGGAAGGCTCTGGGCGAGTTTGAACTGCAACTCGATGCCGTGGCGGGAAAGCTCCCAGCTGAGCAAGGCGGCCATTTCGTCCGCCACGTCATTCAGGTTCAGCAGTTCGCGCTGTGCGGTGGTGCGCGAAGTCATGTCGCGCACGCGTTGCACAATGGAGGACGCACGCGTGGCGCTCGCAATGACGCCATCAAGACATCCGTGCACTTCATCGAGCTCCGGCGGCTCACGCACGATCCAGCGCTGAGCGGTTTGTCCAAATGTCATGATCGCAGCGAGCGGTTGACCTACCTCGTGCGCAATAGACGCACTCAGCACGCCGAGAACGGTCGCCCGCGAAATACGCTCCAGTTCGGCCTGAGTCGAGCGAATCTGCTCCTCGGCCCGCCGTGCGGCGCTGACGTCCATGACCGCACCGATGTACTGCACGCCAGCCGGTGCGGTCTCCAGCGCGTGCGCCACGACGTGCACATGCTTGATCGCACCATCGGGCATGAGCAATCTCGTATCGAGGTCGAGGTGGCGCTTCGCTGCCACAGCGGTTGCGAATGCGGAACGAGCCGATGTCGCATCCTCGGGGTGCAGTCGAGCAAAAAACAGCTCGATCGACGGGGGCACCGTTGCGTCATACTCGAAAATACGGAACGTTTGCGCTGACCATGAAACCGCTGAGGTTTGGGTGTTCCAGGCAAAACTGCCGGTCTGGCTCAGCCGTTGTGCTTCAGCCAGAAATTCGGCTTCGCTGCGACGCAGCGCCTCTTCGGCCTGTTTGCGGCGGGTAATATCCGTATTGCTTTCGAGTATCGCGCACAACTTGCCATTGGCGTCGATTTGCACGGACCAGCGGCTCGCAAGCACGAGCTTCGCACCGTCGCGTGTCGTATGAACGAGTTCCCCTTCCCAGTGGCCCGTTTGGAAGAGAGCGTGGTTGATCTCTTCCAATGAACAAGGAAAGACTGTCGCAAGAAGGGTGTATGCGTGCTTGCCGATGGCTTCCGAGCGTTTCCAGCCGTAGAGGGATTCGGCAGCGCGATTCCAGTACCGGATAATGTCGCCGTCGTCACGAACGAAAATACTGTCGTTCGTGAGGTCCAACAGGCGGGCCTGTTCACGCTGCACGTTCCCAAGCAGACGGATATAGCGGATGAGCGCGCTGACGACGAGCGTGGTTATCGTGAAAGTCAGGAGCGCGACGACATCTTCCCGACGATAGACACTCAGATGAAAGAGCGGCTTCGTGAAAAAATAGTCGAGGAGTGTCGCGCCGAGGATGGCGAATAAAAATGACGAAAAGAAACTGGTGAACAATGCCAGCACGACGACAACCAGCCGCAAGATCAGGCTCGCGGTAGAGATATCGACGTGCGACTGAAAGCATACCCACGTTGTGCCCGCAAGCGCCAAGCTGCCGGCGATCCAGACTAGCGCCGTGTACGCAAATTGCGTGCGCGTAATGTGCCGCCGCTTCCAGTAAGGATGTGCGTGAGCAAGAATGTGTGGCAAGCGTGCCGGGCGATATTCTGGCCCCAGGAATGAGGTCATGTTGGACGAGATGCCCTGTCGAGCGCAATGCAGAGGTCAACATGCGACGTGTTCAGGGGGACGCGCATGAGTATTGGCCCTGCGGGTTATATGAGGACGTGGGGTGACCGGGTGTCCGTTGGATTTTCATCATACCCCCGTGATCCGGCTTTTGCTCCAATCATATAGTTTTATCGATCGGCGCGTCGTGAATCGTTCTGAGTGGAGGAAGTTAAATGGCGTATTAAGGATTTTTAATAACTTGCCTTGTGTTCAAAAGATGAAAGCCGGATATTAATCTTTATGAAAGCGCCTTTGATTCACGCCGCCCGCCTCGGCTTTGCACCAGAATGAGTATTCAGCGCTGACTGCCGATAGCCGGACAGCGGGACACATGAGCGCCAGGCACGGTCCGGATCCCAGGCCGACTTGTGTTTAGACTTAAGCATAATGGTTCAGGATCCGTTTGCGCATTAGCATACGCTTGAGCCCGGATGCAACGTCGCCTTCCGATGAACGGCGTGGCGAACCTGGCAGGATGGCCGTGCCGCAAGGCGCCGGTGGACGTGTGGAGAGCGAGGCAAATGTACAATTTTCGAGGCAGCGGACATTGCGTGCGACCATCGGGCAATGGCGGCCGCCCGGCGATCCTTGCCGATGGCGTGACACTATCGGCACCGCCAACCGCGAGCTGCATGTAGTCGGCGCCGTATCGCGACCCACATCTGGTTTAAATTAAATGGCCATTGTCTGCATCATTGACGACGACGCATTGATTCGCAAGAGTTTGTCGAGCCTGCTGAAATCCGCGGGACATATTGCAGCGCCGTTTGCTTCCGGGGAGGACTTTCTCGCCACTGGCCAGCCGGACGCCGCCGCCTGCATCCTGCTGGACCTGGAGTTGAAGGGAGTGAATGGGCTCGAAGTGCAGCGCAAGCTGCTCGAGCGGGGCGTCGCCGCGCCCGTGGTTTTTATCTCGTCGCATGGCGACGAAGAGTCCGTTGAGCGAGCGCTTGAACAGGGCGCGCGTGCGTTCTTGCACAAGCCCTTTTCTTCCGATGAGATTCTCGAGTTGATCGAGGGCTTCTCTACAGGTACTGCTTCCTGATGTGGGAGCAGGCGTGGCGCCGAGGATGACCGATCACACGATCGCCGCGTGGTCGCCCGCCGGTGTTTCGTCGCGTGACGGCGCCGGGCTGCGCCGGCGCGGGAGCGAAGCCGTTGCCGGCCTCATGCAGTCTTGCGTCGAACGCTAGGACGCATTCGGGCGTGCGATCTTCGCGCCCGCCCACAGACCGCGCTTGCTGCGTTCATATTGAGGCGGATAGGACACCGAATCCTCAGCGCCAAGCTTCTCGGCGGCATGCCATACCCAGCGTGGATTGTCGAGCAAGGCGCGGGCGAGCGCGACCGAATCGGCGTTGCCTTCGGCCACGATGGCCTCTGCCTGCTCGGGCTCGACGATCATGCCGACCGCGCGCGTGTGCATGGCCGTGCCCGCTTTCACCGCGGCCGCGAAGGGCACCTGGTAGTTGGGCGCGACCGGAATGCGGGCGTGCGCGATGCCGCCCGTGCTCACGCAGACGTAGTCGGCGCCGAGCGCCTGCAACGCCAGCGCAAGGGTGGTCGTTTCCTGCACGTCGATGCCCTCGGGCAGCCAGTCCGATCCCGTGATTCTCAGGCCCAGCGAGACCGAGGGCGGCAGCGCCTCGCGCACGGCGGCCGCCACTTCCAGCGGAAAGCGCATGCGATTGGCCAGGTCCCCGCCGAACGCGTCGTCGCGATGGTTCGCCACGGGGGAAAGGAACTGGTGAAGCAGGTAGCCGTGCGCCGCGTGGATCTCGACGACGTCGAAGCCGAGGCGCGCGGCGCGTTTCGCCGCCGCCACAAAACTGTCGCGCACGCGCGTCATGTCCTCGCGCGTCATCGCGGCAGGCGTGTGCCAGCCTTCGCCCCCGGCCAGTGCGGAGGGCGCTTGCGTGGGCCACGGATCTTCGTGTGGCTGTAGCGCGCCGCGGCCTTCCCATGGGCGCTGCGCCGAGGCTTTGCGGCCGGCGTGATTGATCTGTATGCCCCAGCGCGTGTCTTCGGACGCGACCTTTCGCGCCGCGGCCATCACGCGTGCCAGCGCGGCTTCGTTGCTGTCGTTGTACAGGCCAAGACATCCATGCGTGATGCGCGCGTGACGCTCGACGGCGCTCGCTTCGAGTACGACCAGACCCGCCCCGGAGATGCCGAGCTGCATGAGGTGCATCAGGTGCCAGTCGTTCGCGCAACCATCGTCGGCGCTGTATTGGCACATCGGTGAAACGACGATGCGGTTCGCAAGGCGGACCGGGCCGACAGATACTGGCGAAAAGAGCATGGAATTCATTTCGTTTTCCTTCGGAGGGACTTGGGCGGGACGATTCGCGCGCTCGTTCAGGAGATTGTGGTTTTACGGCAGGCGCGACACAACTGAAGAGATGTGAAGAGATCTGGCCAGAACGCGTTGACGAACTCAAAGGCGAGACCGCATTGAGTGCGACGCAATGGGGAACGTTGGGGCGTTTGAATTCCGTTCAGCACTCGTCAGACCGATTAATCCGGCCATTGACGACTTTTCAGGTATTGCCGCGAATAATGCTCTCAGGTCGCTATGTGCCACGCACCACCGCTCTGCGGGCAGGGTGCGGGAACCGAGGCGTGCGGCCTTGACCTGAAACGGAGCACGATCATGAATCTGGAAGACATTCAACCTGCCTTGACTGGCGACACCAGCATTCCGGATTTCGGGAGCGCTTTGAGCGCCTATGCAGAGCCGCTTCGTACCCATAGCGCGTGGAAATGGAACTGTGTTCCACGGCTGCTTATTCTCGCCGTGTGCATGTGGTCGCTGGCACTGGCATGGATCGAGCTGAACATAGCGAGCCCGGATTCGACTGCAATGTGCGCGGTCGTTGTTGCGAAAGCGATATGGGTCGGTGCGGGCATCCTCGCGATCCTCGCCAAGCGATATTGGCGAGGGATTTTTGCGTTTCTTTGCTGCGCGAGTGTGCTGGCGGTGGGGCCGGCGCTCCCTTCGGCCCTTGCGATATCCAAACCGATTTTTATGGTGTTGCTCACCGAGTGCGTGCTCAAGACGCTATGTCTGATCTCGCTATTGAGCAGGCGCTTCGCACGGCAGGCAAGGAATTAAGAACAATTCAGACAGGCTTTGGCAAACGGGCATTCTGATTCGCCATACGCTATGGCTTTCGCGCCGTGCAGGGTGCGTTTCGACAGGCTTGTTTTCAAGGAGAGGGAAATGTCAGGGCAAACGATCGCAGGATATCTCGCGCGAACCCTCGCGGCGGCTGGCGTAGAACGCATCTGGGGCGTGACCGGCGACAGCCTCAATGGACTCGCCTACAGCCTCGACCAGGTGGGCACGATCCGCTGGATGCATACGCGCCACGAGGAAGCCGCGGCTTTTGCAGCAGGCGCCGATGCGGCGGCAAGCGGGCGCCTCGCCGTGTGCGCGGGGAGTTGCGGACCCGGCAATCTGCATCTGATCAACGGGTTGTTCGACTGCCATCGCAACCATCAGCCTGTACTCGTGATAGCAGCCCATATTCCGTCGACCGAGATTGGCCTGGGCTACTTTCAGGAAACGCATCCGCAGGAGCTGTTCAGGGAGTGCAGCCATTTCGCAGAACTCGTGACCAACGCGTCGCAATTCCCACGCGTGCTCGAACGCGCGATGCGCACGGCCGTGGAAGAGCGTGGCGTGGCGGTCATCGTGCTGCCCGGCGACGTTGCCTTGAGCGAGGCCGCCGATGCGGTGCCGCGATGGAGCCCCGGCGGCACGTCTGCCATCGTGCCCGCGGACACGGAAATCTCCCGGCTTGCCGCGCTGCTCAACGGCAGCGAAGCAGTCACGCTCATGTGCGGAAGCGGCGTGGCAGGCGCTCACGATGAAGTCGTCGCGCTGGCCGATGCGCTCGGGGCGCCGATCGTCCATGCCCTGCGCGGCAAGCCCTTCATCGAGTACGAGAATCCGTTCGACGTCGGCATGACGGGACTCATCGGCTTCAGTTCCGGCTATCACGCGATGATGTCGTGCGACACGCTGCTGCTGCTCGGCTGCGATTTTCCGTACCGTCCGTTCTATCCACCCAACGCGAAGATCGCGCAGATCGACCGCAAGGGCGGCCAGCTCGGACGCCGCGCGCCGCTCGATCTGGGGCTCGTGGGCACGGTCAAGGAGACACTTGCCGCGCTGCTGCCGAAGCTGCAGCGCAAGACCAGCCGCGGCTTCCTCGAGAAGGCGCTGGCGCACTATGTGTCGGCCCGCCAGGGCCTTGACGACCTGGCTCGACCGTCTGCGCCGGGCGAGCCCATTCATCCGCAGTACCTCACGAAGGTGATCGACACGCTCGCGGCCGAGGATGCGATCTTCACGGCCGACGTCGGGACGCCGACATTGTGGGCCGCACGCTACCTCACGATGAACGGCAAGCGGCAGTTGCACGGATCGTTCAATCATGGGTCGATGGCCAACGCCATGCCGCAGGCGCTGGGCGCGAAGGCGGCCCAGCCGCAGCGCCAGGTGATCTCGCTCTCGGGTGACGGCGGCTTGTCGATGCTGCTCGGCGACCTGCTCACCGCGCGTCAGCTCGACTTGCCGATCAAGGTGATCGTCTATAACAACAGCCTGCTCGGATTTGTCTCGATGGAGTTGAAATCCGCCGGCTATCTCGACACCAATGTCGACCTGAGCAAGACCGACTTCGCGGCCATTGCGCAGGGCGCCGGCATCTACAGTTTTCGCGTGGAAGAGTCGGAGCAACTCGAAGCGGCCCTCGAGAGCGCGCTGGCTCACCCCGGCCCGGTGCTTGTCGACGTCGTGACCGCGAAGCATGAGCTCGCCATGCCCCCGAAGATCGAGCTCGCCCACGCCAAGGGGTTCAGCCTGTACATGCTGCGTGCCGTGCTGAACGGCCGGGGCGACGAGATCATCGAGCTCGCGAAGACCAATCTGCGTTAGACCCGGAGCGGGCGATCGTTCACGGAGGAGCGAACATGCATTTCATTGTCTATTGCATCGATCATCCAGGCATGGTCGAAAGGCGACTCGCCAACTATGACGCACATAAGGCGTGGCTCGAGACTTCGCCGTTGCGCACGCTGATATCGGGGCCTTTGACCGAACTCGACGGCACGATGATCGGCAGCTTTTTTCTTTACGAGGCGGACGATATTGAGAACGTCCGCGCATTCGCTTCCCGCGACCCGTTCAACGTGGCAGGCATCTGGGAGACGGTCGATATCCGGGCGTTCTTGAAGCGTGTTGACAACCGCTGATTGCGGATCATTGACTCAAGGCGCCAGGCCGCGCATGTTCGCGCGACCGCGACCGCGACCGCGACCGCGACCGCTGGCGATGTCCTTCTGCCTTTTAAGAACGATTCAGGCTTTAGCCAAGACTCTTATGAACCCACATCCTATGATCGATACTGGATGTGCAGGGTGAGCATCGGATCTGACGAATGACGGCCAGGCGCAGGGAGGCCAGAGTCTTGCCGAAAATCGATCGGGATCACCCCGAGCCACTTGCAAGCGGGGAGTTTGTTTGCAATGGCGGTGCGTAAGCCCCTGAATGTCCAGAAAGTAGTGTCGAGCAGTGTCTCCTCGTCTTGTCGGTCGCTTCGGCCTCCCCCGCCGGAGTGACCGATTTTTTCATGAGCATGGCTCGGCCAGGGCGCGCTCCCGTTTCAACAAAACCGGTCAATTTGGTAAGTGACGCGATTGATCGTCAATAACGTAAACGTATCCTTATCTTAAGCTTCTCTTAAGCTCCACTTCACCGGAGCAGAGGAGGCGGGTCAATGAGGAGAAGCGCATCGGCGCGGTACGCAATCGCGCTTGCATGGGGCACGGCTGCGGTGCTCGCATCACTTGCGGCCATGGTGACGAACGCGCGTGCCGACGAAATGCAGGCTCGGGTACACGACCTCGTCGTGAACCGGTGCGCTGCATGCCACGGCGTGGACGGCAACAGCGTCGCTGAAATCTACCCACGGCTTGCCGGACAGTATCCCCCCTACCTCTACAAGCAGCTCACGCAGTTCAAGGGCGGGCCCGATCTCAAGCCGTTGCGTCACAGCGCGGTCATGCAGGCCATGGTAACGGATCTCAGCGATGCCGATATGGAGGCGCTCGCGCAGTATTACGCTGCTCAAACGCCCACCCAGGGCGCGACGTCACATACGGATTTGGCCGAGGCCGGCAAGGAGATCTATACCCACGGCGGCGCGGGAGGCGCACCTGCGTGCATTTCGTGCCATCGGGCAACGGGCGGTGGTATCGCGCCGGACTTCCCGCGCATTACCGGGCAGCACGAAGCGTACGTCAACGAGCAGCTCCACGCCTGGAAGGACGGCCAGCGCGGAGGCAAGGGCAAGCTGATGAGCCTGATCGTGCCGCTCCTGAGCGACGACGAGATTGCTCAGGTCTCGGCCTATGTGGCCTCGCTCAAGCAGTGACCGCGAAGTACGCCGAAGCCGACTATCGGGGACCTGGGCGCAGCTTGCGGCCAGGTCCCGCACGTAAGCGCCACGTGTATTAGGTCCAGTCGAAACACAAAGTTTCGACAGATTGCTTGGAAAATAATCAGGAATACGAATTTACTTAACTATTTGAACGCCCCGTGCGAAATCGCGGGCAGTGTTCAAACACGCTCAGAAATGGAGACCATTGATGTACAAGAAGGTATTGGCTGCCTCGGCCCTCTCGCTCGCGCTTGTGGACGCGCATGCGCAATCCAGTGTGACGCTCTCAGGCATTATTGACAGCGGCATCAGCTACAAATCCGGTGCGAACGCGGCTAACAACAGTCAATGGGCGTTCGGGTCGGGCAATCTCGTGACGAGCCGCTTCATTCTTTCCGGCGTGGAAGATCTGGGCGGCGGCACGCAGGCACTGTTCAGGCTCGAGTCGGGCTTTCTGTCCGGCACGGGCGCGATGACGAACGCGCGCCTGCCCGCCACGGCTGGCAGCTATCTGTTCGACCGCGGCGCGTGGGTCGGGCTCAAGCAGGCGAACCTCGGGCAGTTGTCGTTCGGTCGCCACTACACGCCGTTCGTCGAGGTGCTCTACCAGTCGGACGCGAGCGGTTTCGAGAATTTTGCTTCGGTCGCGAACACGATCTATCAGACGCTCACGGGCTTTACCGGCGTGCAATACACGTGGGCCAACAATTCGGTGAAGTACACCTCGCCGACGTTCTATGGCTTGACGGCGAGTGCGCTGGAAAGCTTTGGCGGCGTGGCTGGCGACTTCGAGAACCAGCGCGTGCGCTCGGCGGCGCTCTACTACACACTCGGACCCTTCTCGCTGAACGGCGGCTACATCGACGGCAACGACCCGACCGGGCTGACCAACAAGACTGTCGCGCGCGCCTATACCGTATTCGCCGACTACACCTTGTCGAAATTCAGGGGCAGCCTGAACTTCATGAACTTCAAGAACCCGGCGACGGGCTCGAGCCAGGACTACTACTCGGTTGGCGCGCAATACCGGATCACGCCCGCCGTCCAACTGGTTGCCGACTATACGTATCTGTCCGATCGCGTGAACAGCGACCGCAACGGCTATTTCTACAAGCTCGGTGTGCATTATTTCCTGTCGAAGTCCACGAATGTTTATAGCGAAGCCGGCCTCTCGCACAACAATGCGCTCGGCACGACCGGCGTCGCGAGCGTGTTCCCGTCGGCGCCGGGCCTCAAGCAGCGTTCCGTCGTAGTGGGGATGGAGCACTTCTTTTAACGAGCGCTGGATCACTCGACTTTGAGGATCGAGTTCATTATCTCCATCTGACCGGGTGAAGTGCGCGCATAGCGGAAATCCTCGAAACCCGGCTTAGGCCGGGTTCGGCGCCTGGTCGCGAGCCTTTACGATCTCACGCAAATGCGTTCCGATTCGCCACCCGAAATCGGCAACGCTCGGCGCAACACGTAGCGTTTGCTGCTGTGCGATTTTCTGCTATCGCGGTCATTCCATCAGGACATGACCCGGTGCCAAATCATCTCTGTTGCGCCCGAATCTGAATCGGTATGCTCCTCAACGAGCATACCGCTATCGCGCCACGTCATATCGTCGTACGAACCGCGTGCAGCGCATTTTCGTCCAAGACGCCTCTTTTTACCTTGTGTAGACTGCGCGCTGCGCAAGGTCGTAGATTAGATACGAGTTATCGAAGTCACTGCGATCTCGCCAAGTCTTTGGGAGAGGACCATGATTCGGATCGGCTCATTGCTAGTCAACTTCGAGCAGCGAAGCATTCAGCAAAATGGCCTTTCGAGGCGGGTCGGCGCGCGCGCATTCGATATCCTGGAGGAGCTTTATCGTGCCGAGGGCGCCATCCTGTCGAAAGACGAGATCATGGATAACGTCTGGCCTGGTCAGATCGTCGAAGAGAATTGCATTCACGTCCATATCGCATCGTTGCGCAAGCTCCTTGGCGCGGATCGCGATCTGATCAAAACCGTACCTGGCCGGGGCTATCTTCTTGTTGTCAGGCACGCCAGTACGGTGGAGGAGCGTGCGCCTGTCAATCCGGCGCCCCAGATCGAAATGCGGGCGCCGCCCGTTTCGCCGCTGATCGGACGCGACGCCGAGATCGAACAGCTCATCAACCAGATCGATCGGAATGTGGTCACGACGGTCGTGGGTGCTGGCGGTATCGGCAAAACGGCGCTGGCCCTTCACGTCGCAAACGTTACGCGCGGCCGTTATGGTCGTTCGGTATGCGTCGTCGATCTGACTAAATCGTCCTCGGACGAGGCAGTCCTCGCAGCTCTCGCCGATGCGCTCAAAGTGCCCCCGGAGGACGCACAGGGGGATGCGCAGCGCTGCACGGACGCGTTGTTCGATGTCCTCGCCGCGTCGCAGTGTCTCCTTGTGCTCGATAACGCCGAGCATGTGATCGACGCCGTGGCGCACCTCGTGGAAACGCTCGTCTCGCGCATTGCGTCGGCGCGCGTGCTCGTGACCAGCCGCGAAGCCCTGCACATCCGGGCCGAGTCGGTGCTGCGCCTCGAACCGCTCTGCGTGCCCGAGAGCGGGCTTTCGGCCGGCGCGATGCTTGAGTATTCGGCGGTTGATCTGTTCCTGAGCCGTGCCCGATCGCTCGCCACGGACTGCGCAACCGACGGCAATAGCATCGCAATGGTCGCCGATATTTGTCGGCGACTCGATGGCCTGCCGCTCGCCATCGAGCTCGCCGCCGCGCGGGTGGCGACCCTCGGCGTCGAGGGTGTCGCCTCGCGGCTCGACGACCGCCTGAACCTGCTCACGGGCGGATTGCGCTCGGCGTTGCCGCGGCACCAGACCTTGCGTGCGACGTTCGAGTGGAGCTACGGGCTGCTCGACGAGCCTTCGCGCGTTCTCTTCAGGCGCCTCGGGTGCTTTACGGGAACGTTCATGTTCGACGCCGCCTTCGCTATTGCAACCGAACCTGGCATGTCGGTCGCAGCGGTGGTATCGAGCCTCGGGGAACTGGCCAAGAAGTCGCTTTTGAACGTAATGTTCGACGGCCCCATTGCGACTTATCGGCTAACCAAAAGCACGCGCGCCTATGCGTTGGAGAAACTGCACGACGAAGGAGAGTTCCATTTCGTCGCGGCCCGGCACATGCGCTACATGAAAGAGCGGATCGAGGAGAATGGCCTCGTCCTTGCCGAAGCGGGCCGTGCCGGCGCCCCCTTCGACGCTCGCCTTTCGCTGGACGACGTCCGCACCGCATACGATTGGGCGTTCTCCGAGAACGGCGACCCTGCACAGGGTGTTGCTTTTGCGGGGGCGCTGGTGGGGACGCTGCTCGACGCATCGCTCTTGTACGAATGTTGCGAGCGCGCGCGACACGCGTTGACCGTGCTCGAAACCCTGCCTGCCGGATCTGTCGATGCCCTTTGCGAAATGCGGCTCTGCGCGGCCTATGCCTCCACGCTCGTCCATGTAGGCGATAACGTGGATGCCGCGATCACGCATTGGCAACGCGTATTGCGCCTGGCGCAGCAAACCCGTGACGACACCTTCGCGGCGCGCGCCCTGTGGGGACTCTGGAACACCACGTTGGCCACGGCCGACGTTCACGCATCGCTGCGCCACGCAACGCGCTTCGAACAGGCGGCGCTGCGCAGCGGATCGAACTGGAAGCAGCAGCTGGCGGGTGCGATGGTAGCCATTTCGCTCCATTGCTTCGGCGAGCACGAGCAGGCCCGCGCGCGCCTCGAGGAAGCCGTCACGGCGCTTGGCGAACTGGACGCAGCGGACGCCTCGCGCGGCATTCTGTACGCCGAGCCACGGGCGTTTTGCAACTGCACGCTCGCGCGCATCGCCTGGCTGCAGGGCAAGCCGGCGCAAGCCATGCAGCTCGTCGAAAGCTCGCTCGACCCTATCCGCAGGGACGTGCTGGAGCCTTCGCTGAGCCATCTGCTTGCTGTCGTGGCGGTGCCGGTCGCACTGCAATGCGGCGATCTGCAAGCTGCGTCGTGCTATCTCGCTCTGTTGCGTTCGCAGGTGGCGAGCCACCGCTTCGCCGTCTGGGAAGACTACGCCGAATGCCTCGCCGTCCAGATCGATTTTCACTCGGGCGAGGAAGCATCGGTGCTCGCCAGATTGGAGCCGGCGCTCCAGCGGCTCGCTGCGCGCGGCTTGCGGCGCGTGATTGCGCCGTTCATCGTCCTGTGGGCCGAAGCGCTCGCACGAGCCGGCCGTTTCGCGGAGGCGGGCGCGAGACTCGACGCTGCGATTGCCTGCAGCAAGGCGCATGGCGAACATTACTTCGTGCCTGAACTTCTGCGAGCCAAAGGCTGCGTGGAACTTCAACAGGCCCGCGCGCATGACGGCGGCGCACCTGAGCTGAGCACGCATTGCGAAGCGCAAGGCCGGCGTTTTCTCAACGACGCCATGGCGCTTGCAAGCGAACACGGCGCTTCGATCTGGGAACTGCGCGCCGCGCTCGATCTCGCCACACACTTGCTGGAACGCAACGAGACAATCGAGGCTGCGGCGCTAGTCTCGCGTTTCGATGGCCGCTTCGACCTGAATTCGCAGGCTCCCGATATCCGGTCGCTCGCCGGAATCCTGCGCAGACTGAAAGGCGCAACCGCGGCGAGCACCCATGCGGACGCGCTCCCCGGCAATGGCCGCTTCTAACGCTATTCGTCAATCCATCACGTCGTATCTGTGGCCCTAAAGCGCTTGCGCGGCCAATGCTTCGGGACTTTCCAGGACGCAAGCGAGAATCGAGTGCTCGGCGTTGACGGGGCGAAGCCCGCGTACACAGGGGCGGTAGATCGCGTCTCCGCGTTCGACGGGCCTGCCCGACAGGGAGCAAACCGTCTTGCGGCGAGAGTGGGAGCGCCTCCAGATCTGATCGGCGTAATGGCCGCATGTGGCGTCGTACCAGCAGATCGAGACAGCGGTGCTCGAAAGGCGCTCGAGTACGTGAACATAGCCGGGATGTGCGCTAACCGATGCCGACTGCGACGTTCTCATCAACATCGACGCTGGCGTTGCGCGGCGTTTTCTGTTCCCCAGCTGCGAGGCATCCGCGGCCGCAGATGAACACGAAGCATGCTGCAGCGCGATGATGGTTTGCTTCCACGCCTCGTTGTTTGCACGAGAATCCATTGAGTCGCTCCTTGGCAAATGGGCGCGACAGGCTCCAGGCGCTGTCACGCGGACACGCTTGCTCTTCGGGGAGGTGCATGAAAGAACATCGCGTCGGGGTCGAACGGATGCTTCCATTGTTCATCGTGCTTCCTGAAACGTCCTTAGTTTGAGGATGAAGTTTCCTGAACGAAGCGGGTCGGGAGGCGTCAACAAAGCGAAAGTGACCTTTTCCCGTGCGTCGCCCTGGCTTTCATGATGATTAAGGTGGCGGTCAGGACTTTCAGCTCATGCCTGCGTAAACTGGGCGCTCTGCGGTGCCGGGCCATTTCCCCATGCGCGCGGCGGCGTCGCCGTGCGCGATTCCGAAGCGACCGGCGCAAGCAAACAAGGCAAGGAGAGCGAGGACATGAGCGCGCCCATCGAACCGGCCCGCATTGCCGATCTGGTGATTTACAACGGCAAGATTGCGACTCAGGACGAGCAGCGCTCGTTCGTGACGGCGCTCGCCGTCGCCGACGGCCGGATTGTCGCGAGCGGCAGCGACCGCGATGTGATGCAATGGACGGGCACAGGGGCACGCTGCATTGACCTGCATGGGCGCACCGTCATTCCGGGTCTCAACGACTCGCATCTGCATATCATTCGCGGCGGCCTGAATTTCAACATGGAACTGCGCTGGGACGGCGTGCCCTCGCTTGCCGACGCGCTGCGGATGCTCCGCGAGCAGGTTGCGCGCACGCCAGCGCCGCAATGGGTGCGGGTGGTGGGCGGCTGGAACGAGTTCCAGTTCGTGGAGAAGCGCGGCCCGACGCTCGAGGAAATCAACGCGATTGCGCCGGATACGCCCGTCTTCATTCTTCATCTTTACGATAGTGCGCTGCTCAATGCGGCGGCGCTGCGCGCCGTCGGCTACACGAGGAACACGCCCAACCCGCCTGGCGGCGAGATCCAGCGCGACCGCCGCGGCAACGTGACGGGCATGCTGATCGCCAGGCCGAACGCGGGAATTCTCTACGCGACGCTCGCGCAGGGGCCGAAGCTCCGGTTCGACGATCAGATGAATTCCACGCGCCAGTTCATGCGCGAACTGAATCGTCTCGGCGTGACGAGCGCGATCGATGCGGGCGGCGGATACCAGGCGTATCCCGACGACTACTCGGTCATCATGGAACTCGCGAAGCGCAACGAGATGACCGTGCGCATTGCCTATAACCTGTTCACCCAGAACGCGAAGCGCGAGATCGAAGACTTCGCGAAGTGGGTGAGGGACACCCGGCCAGGCGACGGCGACGACTTCCTCAAGGTCAACGGCGCCGGCGAGATGCTCGTATTCTCCGCCGCGGATTTCGAGGACTTTCTGGAGCCGCGGCCGGATTTGCCAGAGGACATGGGGCGCGAGCTGGAAGCCGTCGTGCGGCTGCTCGTGCAGAACCGCTGGCCGTTCCGCCTGCACGCGACCTATGAAGAATCTATCAGCCGTTTTCTCGATGTCTTCGAGCGTGTGAATCGCGATACGCCATTCGACGGGCTGCGATGGTTCTTCGACCACTGCGAGACGATCTCCGAGCGGAACATCGAGCGGGTCGCGGCGCTTGGCGGCGGCATTGCGATCCAGCATCGCATGGCGTTTCAGGGCGAGTACTTCATCGCCCGCTATGGCATCGAAGCCGTTGGCCGCACGCCGCCGGTGCGCAAGATGCTGGAGGCCGGCTTGCCGGTGGGCGCCGGAACGGACGCCACACGCGTTGCGAGCTACAACCCGTTCGTGGCGCTTCACTGGCTCGTGTCGGGGCGCACGGTGGGCGGCACGCCCATGTATGCGCAGCGGGATCGCCTCGACCGCATGGAAGCGTTGCGGCGCTATACCCTCGGCAGCGCATGGTTCTCGAATGACGACGGGAAAAAGGGCGCGCTCGTGCCGGGACATCTCGCGGATTTCGCAGTGCTGAGCGAAGACTATTTCACGATCGACGAAAGCGGAATCAAGCAGCTGACTTCTGTCCTGACGGTGGTGAACGGTCGCGTGGTCTACGCCGATGCGGAGTTCGAGGCGCTCGCGCCGCCCGCGTTGCCGGTCAGCCCGGACTGGTCGCCGGTCGCGCAATTCGGCGGCTACGCCCGCTACCGTCCGGCAGCAGCGCTGCAACAGTCGTGCGGCGATGCCTGCGCGAATCTGTGCGGCATCCACCGGCATGCGCATGCGTGGGCCTGGCGCAGCGCGGCACCCGTCAGCGATGCGAACGGTTTCTGGGGCGCGCTCGGATGCAGTTGCTTTGCAATTTAGGCTGCATGTCAGCAGCGATCATACGGAGTACGCAATGAGACCTGCACTTGCGGCGTCGTCGGACGAAGTGGCGGGCGTGCGGATTCCAAAGACCGCGTTTGCGACGCGCGCCGCCGAATATGCCCGCGCTGCGCTCGAGCCCGTTCTGGTCGGGCACGCCCACCGGGTCTTCGTGTTCGCGGCGCTCGCTGCCCGCCGCGAGAACCGTGCCTGCGACGCGGAAAGGCTCTTTGTGGCGGCGATGTACGCGAACATGGGACTCAGCGCGGCTTATGCCCGCTCGACGGAGCGCTACGAGGTGGACAGCGCCAATGCGGCGCGCTCGCTGCTTGCCGGCGCCTCCCCACGGGTGGCCGAAGATGTGTGGCGGGCCATCGCCTTGCACACCACGCCCGGCGTTCCGGTGCACGTATCCGCGCTCGCGCATTTGCTGGCGCAAGGGGCCGGGACCGATCTCATCGGCATGGACTACGACGCGTACACATGCGCCGAACGTAATTCGATTCTCGCGGCCTGGCCGCGCGGCGAAACGTTCGACGAAGACATGATCCGCGCGATAGCCAGAGGGGTCGCGCATCGTCCGCACACGACGAGCGGAACGTGGAGCGCCGACATTCTTGCGCGCACGGATCCCGACTATTGCCGACTGAACTTTTGCGGGCTGATTCTCGGCTCGCGCTGGAACCAGCCGGGCCAGGGTAGCGCTTTTCACGGCTGAACGACGACGGCCGCCCGGCTTCGGCGATGGCCGAATCGCCGAGCGGCTGCTCACGCAGGCCACGTCGCGTCAGTCTGACCAACGTCGAGCGGCAGGCATTGGGCTAGGGTCTGTTCACATTAGAAACAGGCTTGCGCTGGCCACCAGAAGGGCCGAGCGCGAGGATTGCGACGAAGCGAATACTCGATGTATTCGTGAGGAGCATGACGCGGCGATCGGCCCTTCTGGTGGCCAGCCCCTGGATGGAAATGGTAAAGATTGGGGAACGTACCTTGCCGGGCGCATTGCGGCGTCGCGCGTCGCTTGTTTGGCTCGGCCAAACGGCGCGCCGCCCTCCTTGCACTGCACCCGGCAAGGCACGTTCGCAAGCCTGTTTCTAATGTGAACAGACCCTAGGGCGCCGCGTGCTTCGCGGGATCGGCATCGTAGTTGAGCGGTATCCACCGGTAGCCACCCCCTTCCGGCCGCACATGTCCGAGGCCGGGAAACGCAATATGCGCCGCCGCGACGAGATAGTGCTGCTTTGCGGCGAGCGCCAGCATGTCATAGCGCGTTTGCTGCGCGGTGGCCTCGTTCCAGTCGTACTCGACGGTCACGGACGGATCGCGCAACTGGATCGACGCCACATGGATCACGTCGCCCCACACGAGCAGCGTCTGGTTCCCGCTTTGCACGACATAGGCCGTGTGCCCAGGGGTATGGCCAGGGGCCGCAAGGGCGTGAATGCCGGGCGCGAGTGTTGCGTCGCCGTCGAACGGCTGGAAGCGCCCGGTGGCGACGTAGGGCGCGACGGACTGCACCGCCGCGTCGAAGAACGAGCTCAGGAAGGCCGGCGCCGTGCTCTTGTTGCGCGAGTCGAGCCAATAGGTGGCGTCCTCGCGCGAGACGCGCACGACCGCGTTGGGAAAGGCTGCCTTGCCGTTGACGTTGACGCCGCCAACGTGGTCCTTGTGCATATGGGTGAGCAGCACCAGGTCGACCTGCTCCGGGCGATAGCCGGCCGCGCGAAGATTCGCGAGGAGGCGGCCGCAGCAGTCGCCGTACAGCACGCCCGCGCCCGTGTCGATCAAAATGAGCTGGTTGCCCGTATTGATGAGGTAGGCGTTGATCGATCCTTGCAAGGGCAGCGAGAGGTCGTCGCTGGCCAGGTCGCGATCGATCTCGTCGCGCGTCACGTGGGTCATCACCGTGTCGACGGGGAAGTCGTGCGTACCGTCGAGCAGGGCGGTGACTTCGTAAGAACCCAGCATCACGCGGTAGAAGCCGGGACCCTGCGTACGGATCTGCGGTGCGGCCGCGTGCGCCGACGAAACGTGCACGAGCAGCAGCGGCACTGCCGCCGCAAGGAAAATCGCACATGCCGCGAGCCTGCGCAGCGGCGTGAGTTGGCGCACAACGGGATGGCTGATCTGCATGGCGGACATGGGTCGGGGCATCGTTGAGGGAAGCGGGTCAGGCCAGGAGAACCGTGGCAAGCGTGCACTGATCATTTTGGCGTCCGTTGACGCCCGCACCTAGTGAAGCGTTCTTAAAGATTCTGTCGAACGCATTCCGCCACTTCAATTATTCGCAAATCCCGAATGGCGTAATCGCCTTCGGGCCGGTTGTGTCGAACGTCAGACAATCTCTAGAATCGCTACCCTAAGCGCAGACGCATCGCCGCGTCGTTATGGCGCGCCGTGCCCGAGCGATGCTCTACCGTTTCTTCGACAACAACCTGCTGGCTCGACCGGCGTACGGAGACATCCGCATGCATCCTTCCCGCGTGCTCGACATCCAGAAGTTCATCGACGCTCAGCGCCTTTCTCCCTGTCAATGGCTGATCTTTTGCCTCGGCTTTCTCGTGATGGTCGTGGACGGCTACGACACGGTCGCGATGGGTTTCATCGCGCCGTCGCTCGTACGCGAGTGGGGTATCGGTCGATCCGCGCTAGGGCCGGTGATGAGCGCAGCACTGGTGGGGGTCGCAATCGGCGCGCTCATGACGGGACCGGTCGCGGATCGTTTCGGGCGCAAGGCCATGCTTGTCCTGTCCGTAGCCTGGTTTGGCGCGTGGACCCTGGTGTCCGGGCATGCACAGACTATCGGCGAATTAACGGCGTTTCGCTTTCTGACCGGGCTAGGCCTGGGTGCCGCGATGCCGAACGCGGTGACCTTGATGTCGGAGTACGCTCCCGCGCGGGTGCGTAGCCTGGCGGTCAACGCCATGTTCTCGGGCTTTTCGTTCGGGCTGATGGCCGGCGGCGTGGCGGCGGCCTGGCTCATCCCGCATGTCGGCTGGCGCAGCGTGCTGGTCGTTGGCGGGGTCGTCCCGATCCTGCTCACGGTGCCTCTCGCGCTTCTGTTGCCGGAGTCGGTGCAGTTCCTGGCTGCACGTCCGGGTACGCACGCAAGGGTGGTCCGGATTCTCAAACGTATCGCACCGCAAGCGTCGATGGACGATGGCACGTCGTTCGACGCCGCTGCGCCGGGCGTGACCACACCGAAAAATGCCGCTCTGGGCCTCGTTCTCTCTGCCCGCTACCAACGGCCGACGCTGATGCTGTGGGTCGCGTACTTCATGGCGCTGCTCACGTGGTATCTCCTGGCCGGCTGGATGCCGATGCTGTTTCAGGACTCGGGCTTCGGCGTAAAGAACAGCGCGTTGATGGCTTCGCTGTTACCGCTCGGCGGCGTGCTCGGCAACCTGTGCGCCGGCTGGTTGATGGACCGCTGGACCGCTCAGCGCACCATCGTCGCTGCGTTCTTGCTGACGGGCGTACTCGTGCTCATCGCGGGGCGCTGCGCGGGCCATCCGGTGCTGTTGGGGGCACTGTTGTTCTGCTGCGGCATTGTCGTCACCGCACCTGTCACGTCAATGGCCGCCTACGCCGCCATGCTGTATCCCACCGAAGGCCGCGCCACGGGCGTAGCCTGGATGTTTGGCATCGGGCGCTTCGGCGGCGTCGCGAGTGCCTTCGTGGGCGCTGCCTTGCTGGGACTCGGCTGGCATATCGACGCGGTCTTCAGCCTGCTCGTCGTGCCATCGCTGGTCGCGGCGGGCGCGCTGTGTGCGATCAAACCCAATCGAGCCGATCGCACCGTAGGCGCAGAGACGACTCAGGAGACGGCCGGGCAACGCTGACCTCGCATTCCCGCGCGACCCTTATGGACTGCCATAGATTCCTTCCTCAGATTTCTTGCGGGAAATTGAATCTTTGAATCTCCTGTACAGGTCGGTGTTTATATATCTTCAGATTCGGAAAAGGAATTCGAGGCACATATCTTGTACTCTCGACTCACGCACCTTGCGCATGTCATGAGGTGAAGTCACCGGGTCATGCACTCTCGACTCCATGCTGCGTTGCTGGAAACCGGCGTGCTTTCGGGAAATGGATGAACCCTCTTCTTAAGTTAAAAAGGAGAAGTACATGAGCTTCCTCGAATCCCTGGACGGGACCCGCCTTTACTACAAAGATTGGGGCGCGGGTCGTCCCGTTGTCTTTATTCATGGCTGGCCGCTGAATGCCGACATGTGGGATGCCCAGATGCTGCATTTCGCGGAGAACGACTTCCGTGCAGTCGCATACGATCGCCGGGGATTTGGGCGTTCGGATCAACCCTGGGACGGCTACGACTACGACACGCTGGCGGACGACCTCAATGCCGTCATGACGCATCTGGATCTGGAAGACGCCGTGCTGGTGGGCTTCTCGATGGGCGGCGGCGAAGTTGTCCGCTACCTCTCGAAGTACGGCAGCCGTCGCGTGGCTGGCGCGGTGCTGATGGGCTCCGTTACGCCCGGGCTGATTAAAAACGGTGTGCCCCCGAGTGTCTTCGAGGGCATGCGTGCCGGCGTTCTCGGAGATCGACCGACCTTCCTCGAAAACTTCAATCGTCCCTTCGCAGGCGCGAACCGGGAGGGTTCGACCGTCACTGCGGCGACGCTCGGATGGCTCCAGACCATGGGTCTGCAGTGCAGCCTCAAGGCCATGGCCGAATGCGTCACCGCGTTTTCAGAAACGGACTTCGAAGAGGATCTGCGAAAGATGTCGGTTCCCGCACTGATCATTCATGGCGGCGACGATCAATCCGCGCCTTTGGAGCTGACTTCACGTCTCGCGGCGCAACGCATTGCGGGTTCAACGCTCGTGGTTTATGACGGTGCGCCGCATGCGCTCACGTTGACGCACGAAGAGCAGTTGAATCGCGACCTGTTGAAGTTCGCGCAGGCATTGCGCAATCGCGCCGTTTAGCGGCAAGACAGGGCAAGTGACTCAGGAGCCGGTGGCCGCCACGCCCGTTGATCGGGCGTGGTGGTCATCCCGGCCGGCTCGCTCGAAAAAGACCGTGGCGCAAGCAGCTACGGTCCCGTGCCGGCTTTAGCCCTTCCACCCTTTCAGGAAATCGAGCAGCAAAGCGTTGACGCGCTCGGGCTGCTCTTCTTGCGGAAGGTGTCCGCATTGCGCGATGGGTTCGGCGCGCAAATTGCTCGCCATGCCTTCCCAGACGGCCTTCATGTCGAACATTTCGCCGACCGCATAGAAGTTCTCGCCCCAGATGGCCATGGTCGGGCAGGCGATCTTCACTTCAGCGTCCACGAGATCCTGCTGCACGTCTTCGGCATTCGCCCGGTAGTCCGCCATCGCACCGCGAACGGCGCCAGGCCGCTGATAGGCCCTGACGTAGGTGTCGAATGCTTCGCCCGATATCGCGTGTGGGTTGTAGCACCAGTCGGTGAAGAAGTGCTGCAGCCATTGCGCCTCTCGTCCCTGAATCAGGACTTCCGGCAGGTCGGGCACGAGGTGAAAAAGAAAAAACCAGTACGCGCGCGCGGTTTGCGGATTCAGGTTTTGGGCCACCACCCGCGTGGGCACGTTGTCGAGGACGACGAGCCGGTCGAGGCGCGCGGCGTGATCCTTCGCGAAGCGCGTCGCCACGCGGGCGCCGCGATCGTGACCGACGAGTGCGATTTTATCGATGGCGAGATGGTCGAGCAGCGCGACGAGGTCTTGAGCCATGTTGCGCTTGTCGTATCCCGATGCGGGCTTGTCGGTTTCGCCGTAACCCCGCAAATCGGGTGCGATTACACGATACTGCTGCGCAAGCACCGGTATCTGATACCGCCACGCATAGTTCGTTTCCGGAAAGCCGTGAAGCAGAACGACGGCCGGGCCGGAGCCGGCGTCGAAATAGTGCTGGCGTATGCCGTTGGCTCGAACGGTATGACTGGTCGCCGACTCAACGATGGTGTTCATATGCGAGTCTCTTGATGGGTTTGAATTGCGTGGGAACAAGGCGCGGATCTGGCCCTGGGAGAAAGGCTGCGTTGACCATTAACAGTCCAAAGGAACCGTATCAAACCTGCATAGGGCATAGTGCTGTCGGTCGATGCCTCCGTCCAGTAAAGCGTTCTTAAAATTTCTGTTGAGCGGATTCACTACAATTCAGCCGTTGTTAATGCCAACGGGTGCCAACCGTGCCACGATGTATCAATGCCACGTCGGTATTGGAACGCACTCTGGATTGCTGGTACGAGCAACGGGAAACCGCACATGAAAATGCCTGCCGTCAATACGTCGCTCATTCAACGGCGCGAGTCGATCGCGTCCATGCTGCGCCAGATTGTTGGCCACGAATGGGTGCTCGATGACGAAGCCGAGCGGCGCCCTTACGAAAGCGATGGACTCGCGGTCTATCGCGCGCTGCCGCTGCTGGTCGTGTTGCCGCAAAGCACCGAAGAGGTCCGGCAGGTGCTGGCGTACTGCCACAGGTCGGGCATCAAGATCGTGCCGCGCGGTTCGGGCACGTCGCTATCGGGCGGCGCGTTGCCGATCGAGGACGGCATCGTGCTCGGCACGGCGCGCATGAACCGCATCGTCGAGATCGACGAGCACAATCGCGTCGCGCGGGTTCAGCCCGGCGTGCCGAATGTGCGCGTGACCGAGGCGGTCCGGCATCTGGGGCTCTGCTACATGCCCGATCCATCGAGCCAGGTCATCGCCACCGTAGGCGGCAACGTCGCGGAGAATTCCGGCGGCGTGCATTGCCTCAAATACGGCGTCACGGCCAATCATGTTGTGGGCGTCGAGGCCGTGCTCATTACCGGCGAGGTGGTGCGATTCGGCGGTGGCTTCGTCGGCGCGAACGACGGCGAGCTCGATCTCTTGGGAGTCCTGATCGGCTCGGAGGGGCTCCTCGCCATGATCACCGAGATCACGGTGCGCCTCACGCCGCTACCTCCTGTTGCGCGCGTGCTTTCAATGGGCTTTGCGAGCGTGGATGACGCGAGCCGCTGCGTCGGCGCGATCCTTGCCGACGGCATCATTCCCGCGGGACTCGAGTTCATGGACCGCAAGGTGGTGGACGCCGTGGCGTCGATGCTGGGCGAGCCGCACGCCGCGCAGGTCGACGCGCTGCTGCTCTGCGAGCTGGACGGCACGACAGTCGAGGTCGATATGCTCGTCAAGCGGGTCGAGGCGATCGCAGCGCGGTTCAATCCTGTCGAGGTGCGCGTGAGCGAGAGCGAAGCGGAGCGCGAAAGGCTATGGCGCAGCCGCAAGGTCGCATTCGGCGCGATGGGCAAGATCGCGCGGGACGTCTATGTGACGGACGGCACGATCCCGCGCGCGCAACTGCCGGAGATTCTGCGCCGCGTCGACGCGCTGTCCCGGCAATATGGGCTCCAATATGCGAACTGTTTTCACGCCGGGGACGGCAACCTGCACCCGATGGTGCTGTTCGATTCGGCGAACCCCGGCGAGCTCGAGAGGGCCGAGCAATTCGGCGCCGATATTCTCAAGGCCTGCGTCGACCTCGGCGGTGTGCTGACGGGCGAACACGGCGTCGGCGTGGAGAAGCGCGACTTGATGCCTTATCAGTTCGGGGAGTCGGATTTGGCCCAGCAGCAGCTGCTCAAATGCGTCTTCGACCCTGACGAACTGCTCAATCCAGGCAAGATGTTTCCCACGCCTTGCCGATGTGTGGAGACCGGGCGCCTGCGCATCAGCGGCGGTCACCTTCGCTTCCCCGATATTCCGCGTTTCTGAGGCGCTGCGATCATGTCGACTTCCATCGAAAGGAGCCCGCCGGCGATTGCGCTGCGTCCCGCCAATCCGGCCGAGCTGGCCGGGCTCATCGTCGATGCCAATCTGGCGGGTCATACGCTGGAGATTGTTGGCGGCGCAACGAAGCGCGGCCTGGGCGACCCGGTCAGCGCCGACGCCGTGCTCGATCTTTCCGCGCTTGCCGGCATCGTGTTCTACGAGCCGGAGGAGCTGGTCGTCAAGGTCCATGCGGGCACACGGCTCGCCGAGCTGCGGGAGACGCTGGCGGCACAGCGACAGCATCTGGCTTTCGAGCCGCCGGGCTATGCGGCTTTTTTCGGTGCGGAGCCGACGCTAGAGACCGTGGGCGGTGTTGTGGCCTGCAATCTCGCGGGGCCGCGCCGCGTGCTCGCCGGCTCCGCGCGCGATGCCGTGCTCGGCGTCGAAGGCGTCAACGGCCTGGGCGAGCCGTTCAAGGGGGGCGGGCGCACGGTCAAGAACGTCACCGGGTACGACATTCCACGGCTGATGACCGGCTCATTCGGCGTGCTGGCGGCGCTGACCTCGGTGACGCTGAAGGTCCATCCGATGCCGTCGTTCGAATCGACGGTCGTGGTCGAAGGGCTCGACGACGCGCAGGCGCTTTACCTTTCCAGCGAGCTTTTGCGCGCGCCACTGGAAGTGAGTGGGGCCGTGCATCTGGGTGGCGCGCGCGACACACCTTCGCACACGGCATTTCGTCTTGAAGGGTGGCGCGAGTCGGTCGCCGCGCGCCAGCAGGAGATCGTTCACCGCGTGGGCAGCAGCGCGGCGATGCGCGTGATCGTCGAGGACGAAAGCCGCGCGTTCTGGACAAGGCAACGCGATCTTGGCGACTTTGCCTCCGTTGCACAGACCTGCGTGTGGCGTCTCGCGCTGCCGTCCAACTACGCGGCGCAAGTCGTGGCGGGCCTCGGTGCCGAAGCGCTTTACGACTGGGGTGGCAGCCGTGTTTTCGTCGCGATGGCGGCCGATGCGGCGCGCGAGTGCGCCGCCGGTTTGCGGGAAGCGGCGCGCGACGTGGGCGGCACGGCAACCCTGCTGCGCGCGCCCGACGCCTTACGCCGCGAAACCGGCGCTTTCCAGCCGAAATCAGGGGGACTCGACGGGCTTGCCGAGCGGGTCCGCCATGCATTCGACCCGAACGGCGTGCTCAACCCAGGCAAGCTGGGCCGGGCCGCCAGTGGAGACACCTGAAGTGAGAACTGATCTCTCTCCGGAAGCGCTGGCTTCCCCGGACCTCGCGCTTTCCAACGACATCATCCGCACCTGCGTGCATTGCGGCATCTGTCTATCGCATTGTCCGACCTATCAGGTCCGTCACGACGAAAACGACAGCCCACGCGGGCGCATCGTGCTGATGCGCAACATGCTCGAGAAGGGCGGCACGCCCGACGAGATGACCGTAAAACATCTCGACCGCTGCCTGAGCTGTCTCGCGTGCGAGGCGATTTGCCCTTCGGGCGTCAAGTACTCGAAGCTGATCGGGCAGAGCCGGGAGCATATCGAGGCGCACTACCCGCGCCCCGCGGTGCAGCGGGGCATGCGTCATCTGCTGGCGAAGCTGGTCCCGAGTCCCGGGCTCTTTCGCATGGCGCTGATTGCGGGCCGTGCCGCGCGCCCGATGCGCAGCCTCTTTCCCGGCACGCTGCGCGCCATGCTCGATGCGCTTCCCGGTCATGCGGCGCGCCGCCCGAGTGCGGTGGACCGGCCGCAGGTCTTCCCGGCGCAAGGGCCGCGCCGCGCGCGCGTCAGCATGCTGAGCGGCTGTGTGCAGAAGGTGCTCGAACCCGGCATCAACGAAGCGACGATCCGGCTGCTGCAGCGCCACGGCGTGGAAGTGGTCGTCGCGCGCGGCGCCGGCTGCTGCGGCGCGCTTTCGGATCACATGGGCATGGCCGAGCAGGCGCAGCCGATGATGAAGGCGAATATCGAGGCCTGGCTGCGCGAAGCCGGGGCGGGCGATTCGATCGATGCGATCATCATCAACGCGTCGGGATGCGGCACGGCAGTCAAGGCCTATGGCCATGCGCTGCGCCACGATCCGGCATGGGCGGAGCGGGCCGCGCGCGTGAGCGCGCTGGCGAAGGACGTGACCGAGTTCATGACGGATATCGGCCTGAATGCCGATCTCGTGCGTCCCGAGCGCACGGCCTCGATGCGCGTCGTCTATCACGCGCCGTGTTCGATGCAGCACGGCCAGCATATCGTGCACCAGCCCCTGGATCTGTTGCGCAAGGCGGGCTTCGAGGTCGCCGAGCCGCCCGACAGTTTCATGTGCTGTGGTTCGGCGGGCATCTATAACCTGCTTCAGCCCGAGATTGCCGGCGAGCTGAAGCGGCGCAAGGCATGGTCCATTCGTTCGGTCGACGCCGCCGTTGCCGCCACCGGCAACATCGGCTGCATGACCCAACTGGCCGACGCCGTGGGGATTCCTTTCGTTCATACCGTCGAATTGCTCGACTGGGCGACGGGCGGCCCGGAGCCGCAAGCCTTGCGCGGCTCGAAGCCGCCGGGCAGCGCCCAGCTCGAAAAGGCCGTGTCCGAAAGTGCGTCCGGACCGGTAGCGGGCAGCAATCCAACGATCTGAAGTCCTAACATTCATGCTGAGGAGAATGTCATGCGTTTTGCCGCATTTGAACTGAATGGACGCCGCGGCCTCGCGGTCGAGCGCAACGCCCACTGGACCGGCCTGTTTGCCGACGAGGAGGGCTACCCAGGGAATCTCGATCGGCTGATCGCAGACGGGGCCAATCTCGAAGCCGTCGCGAAAACGGTGGAGCAAGGGCATCCGGTCGATATCGCGAAGGTCCGCGTGCTCGCGCCGTTGTCGCGGCCCGGGAAGATCGTTTGCGTCGGGTTGAACTACCGCGATCATTCGGCTGAAGCCGGCTTCGAAGAGCCCGACTATCCGACGGTCTTTGCGCGCTTCGCCACCAGCCTGACGGGCCCCTACGATGCGATCGCCGTGCCGCCCGAGTCGTCGCAGCTCGACTACGAAGGCGAACTGGTCGCGGTCATCGGCAAGGGGGGGCGGCATATTCCCGTCGAATCCGCGCTGGACCACGTCGCCGGATACAGCGTTTTCAATGACGCCACGCTGCGCGATTTCCAGTTCCGCACGCCGCAATGGACGATGGGCAAAAACTTCGACGGCACCGGCGCGCTCGGACCGTATTTCGTGCCTTCCGTGGCGCTGCCGCCGGGCTGCAAGGGCCTCAGGCTGCAAACGCGCCTGAACGGCGAGATCGTGCAGGACGCCGACACCGCCGACATGGTGTTCGACGTGGCGACGCTGGTCTCGCTGCTGAGCGTGACCTTCACGCTGGAAGCTGGCGACGTGATCGTCACGGGCACGCCCGCGGGCGTCGGCATGGCGCACAAGCCGCCGCTGTGGATGAAGCCCGGCGACGTGTGTGAGGTGGAAATCGAAAAGATCGGCATCCTGCGCAATCCGGTCGTTGGCGGCAGCACGAACGCACGCTGACATCTTCGCGATGGCGTGGCCGGTTTGGCTTTTCTGACCGAGCCCATGCCATGGACATCCACCTTTTGACGAGCGCCATTCTTTCGGATCGACGGCGATCCGCAAGAATGGCTGCCGTCACTTTCGCAGTCGAACGTTTCCAGATACCTGCCGGATGGGATGGTTAGATATCCGTAGCAAACGGCTTAGCGCCACGACGCCATCGTCCGGAATACGCCGTCGCGCCTGACCAGCGCGTGAAGCAAGGCCGCCGCGATATGGAGGACGATCAACGCGAAGAGGCTGAATGCGAGGAAGCGGTGTGCGTTCCACAAAAGCGAATGCAGTGCGTTGCTATGCGGCAGGATCGACGGTAGCCGCACGCCGCACAGCACGACGGGGTAGTCGGCAGCCGACAACATGCCCCAGCCGATCAGCGGGAGCGCGATCATCAGGAAATAGAGCACGACGTGTGATAGATGCGCGGCCAGCTTCATCGCTTCAGGCATCTGCGCCGGCAGGGGCGGGGTGCCGCGCAGCAGCCTGAGCATCAGGCGAAGCAGGGCGAGCGCGAGGATCGCGACCCCGAGCGCTTTGTGAATCGACACTAGCCGAAGATAGTCGGGTCCAATGGTCGACACCATTCCAACGCCGATGAACAGCATCGCCAGGATGCCGGCCGCCATGAGCCAGTGCAAGGTACGCTGGAGCGGCGTGAAGCGACTGGACTTTGCACTCATGGTTCGGCTCCTTTTTCCGCTGCGTGTGGGTAGTACCGGTCTTCTGCCGCCCTTCGATTGAACGACACCGAGTAGGCGGCCGAGCGTGCCGACGGGAATGGATCGTCGGAGACGCTGATGCCGGAGGGCAGTACGGTGGGGTCGAAATTGATGTCGCGGCACGGCCCGCCTGGCTCGGGTTCGATGGCTTTGACCACCAGCGTGCCGGCGTTCACGGTGTATCGATCGTCCGGCCAGGGTTTGCTCGGGTCCGCAGTGGGGTCGCCTGAATTCGCGACCGTGACGATCATCGTCCAGCGTTGTGGTGCGGCGCGCACGCGCTCGGTAATGTCAGTCTCGAGGAAATCGGGCGCCCGTTTTCTGATTGCTTCGGCGCTTAGCGTTTCTGCCGGAACGGTCGGCAGAAAAGACCAGCGCACCGTGCGAGCGCGTCCCGCAGCGTTGGTGAAGACAAAGCTGTTGAGACTGTTGTAGCGATCCTCGGAGAAGGACGCGCTGTACGGCGCGTGAGACGCCCACGCGACGTAGTTGGCGAACTCGGGGTGAGCGGCGGCAAACGCTTTCATCGCGTCCGGGTCGTCCTTGCGCGCAGCCGCGCTCAGCAATTCGTAGAGAGCGTTTGGCGTCGACACGGCGAAGAAGGGCGCGTTGATCATCGCGGAGCGCCATTCGCTTCCACCCGGTGTGACAACGCGAATGCTGAACCCCCGCACGCGAACAGCCGGGTCGGGCGTATGCGGGTCAGGCGTAGACAGGTTGAATCGACCGGTGACCTGCCAGGAGCCGGCCGCGAACATCGGCGCTTTTGTGAGCGCCGCTGCGTTGCCGTTGGACTCGAAGCGGCCCGTGAAGCAGATGCCTTTTGCGTGATTGCGCCGGAAGCCCGGTATTGCGCCGCCGGGAGGCGCCATTTTGTCGACGAGCCTGGCGGGCGTGAGCCGTTCGGAAGAAAGCCAGCCGGCAGTGCCCGCGAACGCCACGATGAGTGCGAGCACGACGACGGCAATCAATATGAGAGAGCGGACGGGGTTAGTCGCACTGTCTGGGCGGTCTGTCATCGGCCCCTCCTGTAGCTGGCATTCGTCATGCGGCCAATCTAGCAGCAGTCGTGGAATCTTGCCGGTTGGCTGCTGATGGTGCGCCTGCTTCGATCCGTGCTCTTAGTTCTGAGAACAAATATTCACGCTCGCTTCAAGACTTTTCAGGCTTAACCGGGGCAGGCTGTCTGGTATTCGCTCGTGAATGCGTTATCCAATCAATCAGGAGAAGTCTCATGAAGATCACTGGCGAAATGCCGGTTGGGAAGCGTTCGCGCTTCGGCGGTGCCGGTACGTTCAAGGCGTTCGATCCGCGTCGCGGCGCGGAAATCGAGCCGCCGTTCGGCATCGCGTCGCACCAGGACGTGGACGATGCATGCAAGCTAGCGCTGCAAGCCTTCGAGTCGTATCGCGAGACATCGCCGGCCTCGCGTAGTGCCTTCCTCTCATGTGCAGCCGACAATCTCCTGGCGCTGGGCGACGTGCTCTACGAACGCGCAGCCAGCGAAACGGGACTGTCTGTCGAGCGCATCAAGGGCGAGACCGCACGCACGGCCGGTCAGCTGAGACTGTTTGCGGAGGTGGTGCGCCGTGGACACTGGCGCCATGCCACCATCGACTCGGGCGACGTCGATCGCCTGCCGCTTCCGAAGGCCGACCTGCGCATGCAGAAGGTGCCGCTCGGTCCGGTTGCCGTCTTCGGGGCGAGCAACTTTCCGATCCTCTATTCGGTTGCGGGCGGCGACACGGCATCGGCGCTCGCGGCCGGTTGTCCGGTTGTCGTCAAGGCTCACGGGTCACACCCGGGGACCTCGGAACTGATCGGCAAAGCGATACAGGCGGCGGTAGCGCAATGCTGCCTGCACGAAGGGGTATTTTCCATGTTGATCGCGGCGGGCAACGCGGTTGGCGAGGCGTTGGTCGATCATCCGGCCATCCGGGCGGTTGCGTTCACCGGTTCTGAAAGCGGCGGCATGACACTGGTGCGCCGCGGCGCGGCGCGTCCAGTGCCCATCCCTGTGTTCGCCGAAATGACCAGTGCGAATCCGAACTTCGTACTGCCACACGCGCTGCGCAAGCGGGCGCATGATTTCGCGGCGATTTTTGTCGAGCGCATGACGGCCGGTGTCGGCCAGATGTGCCTGAAGCCGGGACTGATCGTGGCGATCGAAGGAGAAGGATACGGCGCGCTGCGCGACGCATTGGGGGAGGCACTAAGCGGCGTTGCGGCGGAACCGATGTTGAGTCCGGGTATCCACGACCATTATTGCAGCGAGGCCGAGCGCAGCCGCGTGGCCCCTTCGAGCACGTCGATTGCGAAAGGACGTGCACCGCAAGCACGCTTTGAAGGGCAATCGGAAATTTTCGAGCTCGCCGCGGCGGAAGTGCTCGCCACGCCCTCACTCGCGGGCGAGATGTTCGGACCGGCTGCCATGCTCGTGCGCTGCCGGGATGCCGAGCAGATGCTGGCGGTCGCTGCGAGCCTGCGGGGGCAACTCACTGTCGCATTGCATCTGGAACCGGAAGACATGGACCTGGCGAAGCGATTGCTGCCCGTCGTCGAAGACAAGACGAATCGCATCCTCGCGAATAAATTCTCGAACATGGTGGAGATTGGCTACGCCACCGTGCACGGCGGACCTTTCCCCGCGACGTCCGACCCGCGTTTCACGTCGGTGGGCGCGACGGCAATCGACCGCTTCCTGAAGCCCATCTGCTACGAGAATCTGCCGGAGGCACTGCTGCCGCCTGCCTTGCGTGACGACAATCCGCTCTCGCTATGGCGTGTGCGGGACGGAGAACTCGAACTGCGCTAAGCGGATCGGGGGCCATTCTTGCGGCCCCCGATCCGCGCAGACGGACCCGACACTGCGCGGTGCAGCATCGGGTCGTGCCTGCTTAGTTGCCCGCTTCCTTGACGCTCAGGGCATTCGCTACCGATTTCACACGCGGTACGCCTTGTGCGGTGTCTTGCGCGAGCTGGATCTGCGAAGCGTCGGGGACCGTCCCATCGAGTGTGACCGCACCATTCCTGGCGACGACGACAATGTTGGCCGCGTCCAGGCCCTTGGTCCTGCTCAGTGCCTTGTGGACGGCATTTTCCGTTTGCCAGTTCTGCTTGTGCAGCGCCTTCTTCGTCGCGGCCGTGGCCGGCGGGGTCGCGTCACTGGCCTGTTGTGCATAGACCGGTGCGGCGAGAAGCACGGTGGTCGCGATGATTGCGCTGAAATACTTGATGATCTGCATGATGCTCTCCAGAAGAAATCGGTTCGATGTGAGTGGATGGAAAAAGCATGGGCTCGCTGACGTGATCTCTTTTTTTTTGCGGTAATGCTAAGGAGGGCAGCGCATGAGGCGCAACTTAATCGATCTAAAAATCGCCTGAGGACAATCGCGGCTTTGATTGGCGCAAAGCGCCTTTTTGAAGGGCTTTCGAAGGTCTTGCCGGCCTATAAGAACGATTCAGGTCTGGCCCAAGACCTGACGGGATCGAGGCGCTATGATCGGACATCGACTCCACTAATGAATTAGCGGGTGGACTCGGAAAGCGTCTCCTTTCTCGGTCACGCCGGACCGTCCTCCCCGGTGTGACCGATTTTTTTCGCGCTATGCGAATACCGCCTCGCGTGCGCGAGGGCAGGGGTACGCGCCGCGGCGCTCATCCCCTTCCAGACTGTCGCCCTGGCGAACAGCTCGCCTGCCGCATGGAACGCGGCGTCCGAGCTGGCAGCTTGCTATTTCCGCTTCGCGGGGCGCTTGCGGGCGGTCCCGGCCACTCGCTTCGGCGGCGAAGCCGGCGGCGCGGTTGCATCGCCGGTAAAGGTTTCGACGATTTCCATCGCATTGGCTAGCGCCGGCGAGAGCGTTGCGCGCAGATGCTCGAGCAGCGTACGGACCTTCGCATCGAGATAACGCCGCGAAGGGTAGACGGCGAACACGGTGAACGGCCGCAGATGATACTGAGGCAACACCCGCACCAGCGCACCCGAGGCGAGGTCGTCGGCCACCGTGTACGTCGGCAGCGTGCCGATCCCGACGCCTGCAAACAGTGCTGCGCGCAGTGCATCCGGCGTATTGACGCGGAACGGCGTGCGCGTGATGGTCCACAGGTGCGTGTCGTCTGCGCTCTGCAGATGCCATTCGTCGGCTGCGGAGACGGGGCTTTCGAGTTGCAGCAACGCGTGATCGGCGAGATCGGTCAGCTTGCGTGGAAGGCCGTGGCGTGCGATGTAGTCCGCCGAGGACACCAGTACCGAGTACGCAGCGCCCAACGCCTGGGAGATGTATGCGGAGTCGGGTAGTTGCGTCGCCGAGACAACCGAGAGATCGTAGCCTTCCTCCACGAGACCCGGCATGCTCTGCTCGATCTTGAGCTCGACCGAGACAGCAGGGAAGCTTGCCTGATAGCTTGCCAGCGCGGTCGCCACTTCGCTGTAGGCGAGTCCTGGAGAGGAATGCACGCGGATGCGCCCCACGGGCGATTCGGTGGCGTTGCGTGCTTCGTCGGTGGCACTGTCGATGTCGGCGAGAATGACCTTGGCCCGTTCGTAAAACCGCGTGCCCACATCGGTCACCGACAGGTGACGCGTCGTGCGGTGCAGGACCAGGGCCTGCAACTCCTCTTCGAGCGAGGTCACCGCACGCGAAACCTGACCGGGCGTGCAGTCGCTTTCATTCGCGACAGCGGTGAACGAGCCCGCTTCGACCACGCGGACGAAGGTACGGAGATTGTTGAGGAAGTCGGCCATGGTGTTTGCGGCCCCCTCGCCGCCCGGTAGATGCCTGTCGGTTAGCCAGTCCCGGACACGCTAGATTCCCTGCAGCGCGAGGTCCAGAGCGAAGTACGTGAAAATCAGGTCTGCGCCGGCACGCTTGATGGCGCCGATGCTCTCACGCACCACATTATGCTCGTCGATCGCACCAGCCTTCGAGGCAAATTTGATCATTGCATATTCGCCGCTGACCTGGTAGGCCGTGAGCGGAAGATCGGAAGCGTTGCGAATGTCGCGGATCAGGTCGAGATACATGCCGGCTGGCTTGACCATCAGTGCGTCCGCGCCCTCGGCTTCGTCGAGCAACGATTCGCGCAACGCTTCGCGGCGGTTCATCGGGTCGACTTGATACGCTTTGCGGTCGCCCTGCAGCGAGGATCCCCCCGCTTCGCGGAACGGGCCGTACAACGACGAAGCCAGCTTGGTCGAATACGACAGGATGGCGGTCTCGTGCAGTCCCTCGGCATCGAGGGCCTGGCGTATCGCGGCGACCTGACCGTCCGTAGCGGAAGACGGCGCGATGAAGTCGGCGCCGGCGCGCGCGGCCTGAACGGATTGTTTGCCCAGGTTGACGAGCGTGGCGTCATTGTCGATCGCGTGATGATGCAGTACGCCGCAATGACCGTGATCCGTGTACTCGCAGAAGCAGGTATCGGACATCACGATCATCTCGGGCACCGCCTCCTTTGCCGCGCGTATCATGCGGCTGACCAAGCCGTTCTCCTGCCAGGTATCGCTGCCCACGGCATCCTTGTGATGCGATACGCCGAAGGTCATGATCGCTTTGATTCCGGCTTTGGCGTAGCGCTCGATTTCGTACGGAAGTCGCTTTTCCGCGATGCGCATGACGCCGGGCATGCTCGAAATCTCCACATTTTCGTCGATCCCTTCATCGACGAAAATGGGCAGCACGAGATCGTCGATACCGAACGAGGTTTCTCTGAATATCGAGCGGGTAGCCGGAGTGCGTCGGAGACGCTTCAGTCTGATAGTCGGGATGGGGTTGGGCACTTGGGGTTCCAGCGTGGATGATGGGATCCCGCGCGATTCTATTTCTTTGCTGGGCGCCGTTATAGAGAGCGAATCGCAAAACAGACTTCCTGTGTGTCCCGGAATGCCCTGATCTACCTGACGGCGGCCATGTCAATGCAAAGCTCTCTCGCGTATGAATCGAGTTGACACCCTACGTGCATTTTCAGCGCATCCACAAAGCACTTGATTTTCGCATCCACGAACAGGCGGGACGAATACACGGCATAGACATTGCGCTGATGGGTGTGATATTGGGGCAGGACCCGCACAAGCGTGCCTTTGCGCAGATCGTCGATCGCGGAGAAGGCCGCTAGCAGCCCAATACCCGCGCCGTCGCGCAATGCGACGGCCATGGCGTCCATGTCGTTCACGATGAAATGCGCGCCCGCGTGCTGATACTCGACGCTACCCGAGGAACATACGAGGTGCCATTCGTCCGGAGCATAGTCCACTGTACTGAGCAGCACACAGGTATGACTGGCGAGATCTTCGGGCCGTTCGGGCGCCGGGTGCTGCGCCAGATAGGCGGGCGAAGCGACCAGCACGCAATGGCTGGCGCCGATCATCTGGCTCACATAGGCCGAATCGGGCAGCGTGCGGGCGATCACCACGGCAATATCCAGTTGCTCTTCGAGCAGATTGGGCATGCGCTGCGAGAGCATTAGCTCGACGCTGACGTCGGGATAGGCGTCGCGATAGGCAAGTATCGCGCGCGTCACCAGGCTGCGCCCGACGCCGGGCACGGCATGGACGCGAAGCTTTCCGCGCGGCTCGAGCAGTGCGTCGCGTGCCTCGGCTTCGGCTCGCTCGATGTCGGCGAGAATCGAGATGCTGCGATCATAGAAGCGGCGCCCCGCATCGGTCACGAGGAGGCGCCGCGTGGAGCGATGCAGCAGGCGGGCATTGAGCGCATCTTCGAGGATCGATACGGCCCGCGAGACATTGCCGATCGTGGTGTCGAGATGATTGGCGACGGCGGTGAAGCTGCCCATCTCGACGACCTTGGCAAACACCTGCATGTTGTAGAACTTGTCCATTAGCTCGATCTCAGATCATCCCTTCGTTCGTCGTTCAATCGGCACGGACGACGTACCACATGATGACGATTTTCCCTCCGGCGGAAAGAGTCATTCTCTGGCGCGCATCTAAAAGCGCGGGGCCTTCGAGGCTAGACTTTATTTCGTATCCGAACCGGACCATTCTTTACCCATTCTAGCGACGCAATTCCGGGGTATCCGACTCCACAGAACTATTCACATCGTTTCAGAATAGACGACGAAAGAACGGGTGACCGATGCCTTGGCGCGCGGCGCGAAGGCGCTCGCAGGGGGAGACGCTGGATTGAGGGCGAAGGCTATTTATTCGAGCTGGCGTCAGGCCGCGCGTTTTTTTTATTTCTGGAGCGGTGCTGCTTCAGGCGACATGGCGAGCGAGTATCCAGTACGGCCGGCCGGTAATCTCTTCAAAGCACTGCCGCTCTTCCACGAAGCCAAGCCGATGGTAGAACGGCAGGCTCAACCGGTTGAAGGTCTCCAGGAAGCAGGTGGCGCCCTGTTGATCGGCACGGTTCAACGTCAATTCGAGCAGATCGTGGGCGAGTCGCCGCCCCCTTGCGGCAGGCCGCACACCTAAAATCGACAAATACCAGGCGTTGGCTAGACGAGCGGGAACGCGTGCCGCCATCGCATCGCAGATGCAGGTGTAGTTTGCATAGCCGTTGGCCCCGAGCAGTGCCGCGAGAGCTTGATTCCTCGCGGCGCCTTGCAATGCGACCTCGGTGTCGCTGGCCTGGCCGGTTATCCAGATGGCTGCGCCGTCTGTCCCGGCATACTGAACCTCGCCAATAACGTTCCCTTCCGCGATCGCCAGCTCGAAGTATCGGGCGAGCACTCGTTGCCGCCGTACCTCGTCGAGCGCCGATTCGATCGTGACCGCTCTATAGAATGGGTCGTCAATGAAGGCCTGCGCAAGGACGACGCAAACGGATGCAGAGTCCGCTGGGTCGCGCGACATCGGGTGGGGCGAAGCAGATGGACACATGATTCAGGAACAGGTCGAGTTCGCGAGCGAAAGCGTTAAGGTACTTGACGCCGGCGCAAACGGCTAGTTTCTCTGAGCAGTCGTTTTCACCACAACCGTCTTCAACCTTCCTTCGCGGATGACTTCCGCCGTTCGCGCTGCGCCAGCACTGGCATTCCCGCTTCAACACCGATCCGGCCAATGTATGGCTGCGCCATCTCATCAAAGAGACGTTCGAGCACTACCCGGATTTCCCGGTGCACGAATGAGCGCCGGCGGCCCCGGCGCAGGGGTGCCTTTCCCCGATGATTAGGTGATCTGGCGGACCGCTATTGCAGACCGGTCCCAGGCAGCACGAGCGCGAACAGCTGCTTGTGATCTCGCACGGACAGTTTCGCGTACGCATTCTTGCGATGCTCGGCAACGCTCGTCGGCGCAATGCCCAGCTCGCGCGCAATTTCCTTGGCCGTGAGGCCTTGCACGATCCTGCAACAGACCTCGAACTCGCGTTTGCTGAGCCTCGGACCCAGGCGGGCGAGGCGCTCCGCCACCGTCGCGGCCTCGATCCGTGCGCTTGAGGGCGGGGAGCCGATCGCGCGGATGAGCTGCAAGTGCTTGCAGGCGGCCGTGGTCAGCACCGGCGCGATGGCCATCAAGCGCGAATACTCCCAATGGTCAAAGCACCCCTGGGATGCGTCCCGGTATAGATTCACGGCGATCCAGTGGCCGTCGTCGAACGAGCGCGACAGCGATACGCGATCGACGATGCCGGTCGTCTCGTAGCACGAGGCGCGGTACTCGGCGTCCTCGACCTCTTCGGCACGCTGCCGCTGGACGTACACAAGACCATCCCATTGGCGCGCCGAAGCGCCAATTCGGCAGACGGGATCGGCTTGATATTGTCCGCCGATATACCGTGACGACACCTTGATCACCAGGTCACGAGCGATCAGGCTTTCGGTCCCTATCAGTTGCGGCGGGGAATGTCTCGAGAACGACAGCAAACCGACGTGCGCATATTTGACGACCTCCGCCACCGATTCGCGCAACCGCTCCACGTAGAGCGCATCGCCAATCTGCTCGATCAGTTGAACGGACAGCAGGGTAGCGGGGGACGGGTCCTGACGAACGTCGATGGTACGAATTTCCATGTCCCCTCCCAGGGCAGCCCGGTTGCACGACCGCATTATGCGCCGGATCAGCGGCCCCCGGGTTACGCCGCCGCGCTACGGGTTTCCCCAAATGCCTCCTGCCGAGGGAGGGGGTGGGCCGATGCCTGCCTCCGGCCATGAGGGGGTGTTGCGGGCTGTTTTGCAGCGATAGCCTGTAGTCACCAAAAAGTGCCCCCGAGGGCCGATCTGGAGACAATCCCCATGTGGAATCACCCTGCCGGCTCTCCCGAAAGCGGCGCCCGGCTCCCGGCCGGAGCGATCGAGCGCTTGACCCGCGCGCTTGGCTCGCCCCGATTCGGCCAGCAGATGCTCGATGCGCTGGGCGCGTTTTCCCGTGTCGATCACTGCTCGGTGTTCATCCGGTCGGTGCAGGGCGCGCTACGGACGCTCGCAACGGCCAGCCGGGTGCAGCAGCGCAACGGTGCGCGAGCCGCACTTCGGTACATGAGCGAGATGCATTGTTATGACGTATCCGCAAGCATCGGCGCTGCCGGTCAGGGCCGCGCGATTGTCGCCGAACGCGATAACGGTACGGTGCGCGTGACTTACCGAACGCGCGATCAAATCGTCAACGCAGCCTATCGCCTGGCCTGTTACGAGCAGGTCGGCATCGAAGATCGCTTGTCGATCATGCGCAATCACCAGAACGGAACCGCGACCGTCATCAACTGCTATCGCGATACGAATACGGGACGCTTTTCCGCGGCCGACATCGAGACGATAGCGGATGTGGCATCGCTGTTCCTGGCGTTTGCCGATGTCCACGCGCGACTCTCCATTCCCCGATCCACGTCGGCTTCGGATTGGAAGGAATCGCTCGATGCAATCAGCGTCACCGAGCTGTCGGCACGCGAGCGAGACGTATGCGCGAGTCTGCTAAGCGGCATCACGCTCGCGGACACGGCGCGCAAATTCAATCTCAGCCTCAACACGGTCGTGACTTATAGCCGCCGGGCGCACGCCAAGCTGGGTGTCAGCTCGACGCGTGAGTTGCACACGCTGCTGATCGACGCCGGCACGCAGGCCACACTCGACTGACCGGGCGGATTCCCCTGCGAATCCGCTCGTCCCGATCACACCCGTGCAGCTTTCCCGAAAGCGGTCCGCACACGCAGGGTAACGCGCGTGCGCCGGTTGCCGCCGGACTCCTCAAACGTCAGAGACAAAGGATGGCATGAAACTCAAATTAGTCGGACTACTGATCATCATCCCGGCGGCAAGCCATGCCCAGAGCAGTGTCACGCTCTACGGCCTGGTTTCGGCGGGCATCGAAGTCGTCAACAATACGGGCGGCAGCCACGCGGTAGAGATGCTCGGCGGTGCGCTGCAGCCGAGCAGATTGGGTTTTCGCATTCGCGAAGACCTCGGTGGCGGCAATGCCGTGGTCGCGGTTCTGGAAAACGGCTTTGACAATGTCACCGGGAGCCTGGGGCAGGGTGGAAGGCTGTTCGGCAGGCAGTCGTGGATCGGCATTGAAAGCGCCCGATGGGGGACGCTCAGTGCGGGCCGGCAGTATGACGCAATGTGGGACAACTTCACGTCGACGACGACGGCGGTCGGCAATATCGGCTTGCTCGATCATCCCGGTGACGCGGACAACCTGGTCGGAACCTGGCGATACAGCAATGCGCTGAAATATCGGTCGCCCAGCATCGGAGGCTTCAGCACCGAGGCGATGTACGCAGCAAGCAATGCAGCCGGGGAGTTCTCGTTCAATCGCGCCTTCAGTTTCGGCCTCAGTTACCAGCAAGCACGCTGGCGGCTTGCGGCGGCCTATGTCCAGCTCGATCATCCTGGAACGGCGAACGAGAACGGTGCGGTGTCCAACGACTACGGCGGCGCACCATTCCTGCTGTTTCGCAACAGTCCATTGAATGCGAACGTGGGCGTACGCCAACAGCGGAATTACGGCGTGGGTGCGTACTATGACGTGTCGTCGAAGTTGCGCTGGTCATTGCTCGTCGACCAGGCCCGCTATAGCTATCTCGACAGCACGGGCTTCACGCTCACCAACTACGATACGGCGCTCGTTTACCGGATCACGCCGGCGATAGACGCGACCGCCGCCTACATATACTCGCGCGGAAGCTACAGCGGCATCGTGGAAACCGATCACTGGAACACGGCATCCATCGCGCTGGGTTACCACCTCTCCAAACAGACCGACGTGCGCATTATTGAAGCCTTCCAGAAGGGCTCCGGACAGCGCGCGGCGGCGAGCTTGTACCTGAACGCGCCCTCCACGTCATCCACGCAGAACGTGGTGATGGTCGGCATTCGCCACCTTTTCTGAAGCACACCGAAGTTATCGTCCGCCATCAAGAGGCACTTGTCACCAACAGCAGGTGACATGGGTTGACGTTCAAACCGATAACCTTCAAACGTCGTCAGCACAAACAGAATCGGAGACTCCATGAACGAACCGGAAACGCGGGCCACGCCGCCGGCGCTCACCCTCTATTACAGCCCGAAGGCCTGCTCGCTGGCTTCTCACATCGCGCTCGAAGCGTCCGGCCTGGCCTACCGCGCCGTATCGGTCGACATACGCGCGGGACAGAACAGGCAGGCCGCATATCTGAAGATCCATCCCGGTGGCATTGTTCCCGCGCTCGAGGCGGGGGGCGAGGTCATTACCGAATCGCAAGCCATCCTGACCTATGTGGCGGACCTGGCGCCGGAAAGCGAGCTGATTCCGCGTCCCGGCACGCGGGCCAGAGCGAGGGCGCACGAATGGATGAACTGGATTTCCAGTACGTTGCATGTTCGCTACCGCTCGATTTTCCGTCCGCAGACCTACGCGGGCGAAAGTGCGGCTGCTGCCGACGCCGTGCGCGAGCATGCACGCCTGAAACTCGCCGATGCGCTGATCGAAATCGAAGCGCGGCTCGGCCAGCAGCCCTACGCGCTGGATACGCAATTCTCGGTTGTCGATGCCTATCTGTTCGTGTTCTATCTGTGGAGTCACGACGAGCGTATCGCCACCGAGCTGCCGCAACGGCCCCGCTACCAGGCTCTCGCCGCGCGTCTGTTCGAACGGCCGGCGGTGCGCACGGTGCTGGCGCGCGAGCGAGCGGTGCGCGCGTACGACCTTCCGCCTGAATTTTCGATTGCGATTCCGGAGTGAACATGAGCCTCTACGCGTTGCAGAAGGCGATCTATATCCTGAATCGCGATCCTGCGGTCATGAAGCGATATCTGAGCGACCCGGCCGAGTTTTCCGGGCACTACGCGCTGACCGACGAGGAGTCGCGCGCGTTGCGATCGACCGACATTGGCCTCCTTTACGTTCTAGGCGTAAACGGGCAGTTGCTGATGCATTACGCGGCGGCCTGCGGCTACGAATGGAATGCCTATATCGAAGCGATGAAGGAGGGCATCACCCATTACGGTCCGGTGCGAGCGGGTCTGTATGCCACGATTGGAGAGCCGCGATGAGTCTCGTATTCCTGGGCGTTTGCAGCCATGGCCCCGGCATCACCGCACGCAGCGAGCGCGCCGATCCACAACAGTATCAACGCGCGATGGAGGCTTACGGCCGCATGCGCGACGCCCTGCATGCGGCAAAGCCCGACGCGCTCGTGGTGATCGCAGCGGAACACTTCGCCAACTTCTTCATGAACAACATGCCGTCGTTCGCGATGGGCATGTCCGATGGCTACGAAGGTCCGATCGAAGATCCCGAATGGCTCAGGATCGCGCGCCGGCGCGTGCCCGGCAGCGCGGCGATCTCGCGCAAGCTGATCGATGGCGTGATGCAGCAGGCCGACATTGCTTATTGCGAGGAATGGAAGTTCGACCACGGAATCATGGTGCCCTTGCACCATCTCACGCCCGCGTACGACCTGCCGGTCATCCCCGTCAACATCAACTGCCAGTGTCCGCCGATGACGCCCTTGCATCGGGCCTACGCATTTGGCCAAGCGCTGCGCGAGGCCATCGACCGGATGCCGGAGCGCATCGCGGTGGTCGGCACGGGAGGGATTTCGCATTGGCCGTGCACGCCCGATTCGGGAACCATCAACGTCGCCTGGGACCAGGCGTTCCTCGCGCGCTGGTGCGAGAACGATCCGCGCACGCTGCTCGACTATACCGACGAGCAAACGTATCGCGACGGCGGGCAGGGCGGCTATGAGATTCGCACGTTCATCGCGGCGGCGGGCGCGGGCCATGGCGCCCGTGGCGAGGTCTGGTGCTATGAGCCGATTCCGGTTTTTGCCTGCGGCGTGACCGTGGGCGTGATGGATGTTCAGCCCGTTTTGCGCAAACCAGAAGGCGTCGTCGGGTGACGACCGATTCATGCATAAAGGAGATCAAGCATGTTCATGAAGAATTGTTGGTACGTTGCGGCGTGGAGTCACGAGCTTATCGACGACAAGCTGCTCGGCCGTACGTTGCTCAACCAGAAGGTGCTGCTGTACCGCGGCGTGGACGGACAGGTCTGCGCCATCGAGGACCGCTGCTGCCATCGCGGGGCGCTGTTGTCCAAGGGGCGTCTCGAAGGCAACTGCGTGCGCTGCATGTATCACGGGCTTTTGTTCGACGCTAGCGGCGCCTGCGTGGAAATTCCGGGCCAGGAAACCGTGCCGCCGGACCTCAAGGTGAAGACGTACAAGGTCGTGGACACGGGACGACTCGTCTGGATCTGGATGGGCGAGCAAGCGCTCGCCGACGAGTCGAAGATTCCGCCGTTCCCGTATCTGCACGACCCCGAATGGCATGGCTATCCCGACTACCTGCATTACCAGTCCAACTACCAGCTGATCGCGGACAACCTCGCCGACATCAATCACATCGCCTACGTGCACACCAACACGCTCGGCGGATCGGAGCGATACGTGCTCGAGCAGAAGGCCAGCCCGCTCGAACGGCTCGACGATGGATTCCGGCTGACGAAGTGGCACATGAACAGCGATCTTCCGCCGTTCGTGCGCAAGATCGAGAAGAAGATGGGCAAGGTGGACCGCTGGAATACCGTCGAGATGAAAGTGCCGGCGTTCTTTATTCTCGAGTCGGGCTTTTCGCCGGCCGGCACGGGGATCCGGGAAGGCAACAAGGCGGGCAGTCTCGAGTTTCACAACTTTCAGGCGATGACGCCCGAGACGGAAGATACGACGCACTTCTTCTGGGTGTATATGCACAACCAGAAGACCGACGTCGAGCTCATTTCCCATTCGCTCCACGACAGCATTCTCGAAGGCTTTCACGAGGACAAGGACATCATCGAGGCGCAGCAGCAGGTGCTGAAGGACGATCCTGAATTCCGGCTGCGCGCGATTGCGTCGGATGCGCCGCTGTCCCATCTGCGCTGGCTCGTTGCGCAAAAGATCAAGGAGGAGAACGAACGGGTCGCCGTGCAGGTTTGATACGCACGCTTGAAACGCATTGGCGCTTTCATGTCGGCTGCCTGTACGCGCTAAACGCGCCGCAGGCGCCGCCAGACAATTTTTCCGAAGAGGTATGGCGTGGCAGAAGTGCTCAAAGTCGTCGTAACCCGACGCACTGAGGAAGCGGCAGGGATAGTCGGACTGGAATTGCGCGCAGCCGACGGCGAGCGCTTGCCGCCGTTCGCGCCCGGCGCTCATATCGACGTCATGCTTCCAAACGGTCTCGTGCGCCAGTACTCGCTGGTCAATGACTGCGAGGAACGCGACCGGTATGAGATTGCGGTCTCCAACGTGGCGAACGGCCGTGGTGGATCCGCGTGCGTGCATTCCACCCTGGTCGTGGGCACCGCGCTGGAGATAGGCATGCCGCGCAATAATTTTCCGCTCAGGAGCGAGCACGCGCGTTTCTTCTTCATTGCTGGAGGCATTGGCATTACGCCCATTCTCTCGATGATCCGGTACTGCAATCGCCACGGGCTGAACTGGAATCTGCTCTATCTGGCGCGCAGCCGCGCTCATGCCGCGTTTCTGGAGGAATTGAGCGAGTACGGTGCGGATCGCGTGCGCATTCACTTCGACGCCGAGGCCGGCTGCAACTTCGACATCGGTAGCTGCAGTGGCCTGATTCCAGCGGGCGTGCCGATCTACTGCTGCGGACCGGCGCCGTTGATGCAGGCTGTCGTGGACTTTTCGTCCCGCCATCCTGAGAACCCTGTCTTCCTCGAATGGTTCGCTCCAGCGCCGGAGAACGCCGACCAGCCGCCAGCGGAAGGATTCGAAGTCGTGCTCAAGCGCAGCGGGAAGGCGTTTTACGTCGAAGAGGATCGATCGATTCTCGAAGTGCTCGAGAGCCACGGCTATAACATCCCGTGCTCCTGCCGTGAAGGCATGTGCAGGACGTGCGAAACTGGCGTGGTGGACGGCGTTCCCGACCACCGGGATTATGTGCTTTCGAAGGCGGAGCGCGAAGAAGGACGCACGATGATGATCTGCGTGTCGCGCGCGCGAAATTCAACGCTGGTACTCGACATCTGAGGGCTTGCCTGGGGCATTCATATGGAATTCGACTACGATCTCTTTGTCATTGGCGCTGGCTCGGGCGGCGTGCGATTGAGCCGCCGGGCGGCCGCGTTTGGCGCGCGGGTCGCCGTGGCGGAAGAGGGCCGCATTGGCGGCACCTGCGTCGTGCGTGGCTGCATACCCAAGAAGTTGCTGGTCTACGCGTCCCGATACCGTGACGAACTCGAGGATGCCGCCGGATACGGCTGGCGGTTCGGCGAGGCGCGCTTTTCGTGGAGCGATTTCAGGCGCGCCAAAGACCAGGAAGTGGCACGCCTTGTTTCGATCTACGCGAATCTGCTTGCCCAGGCCGGCGTCGAGGTCGTCCAGGGCAGGGCGGTCGTTGTCGACCCGCATACGGTGGAGGTGGCGCATCGACTCTATACGGCGCGGCACATCGCCATCGCTACCGGTTCGACCCCCACGCTGCCCGCCATTCCCGGCATCGAGCATGCGCTTACGTCCAACGCGATGTTCGAGTTGCCCGAGTTGCCGCAGCATATGGCCATTGTCGGCGGCGGGTACATCGCAGCCGAATTCGCCTGCATTCTCGAGGGGCTGGGCTGCCGTGTGGACATGTGGTATCGCGGAGACCAGATATTGCGCGGCTTCGACGACGACGTGCGCGACGCCGTCGCCGCCCAGATGTCCGCCAGAGGCATAGGGATCCATGTCCGCAGTGATATTTCGGCGCTCGAAAGACACGCGGGTGGCGTCGCGCTGAATTCGCGAGAGGGCCTGCTCGGTCAATACGATGCCGTCCTCTATGCGACCGGACGTATTCCGCAAACGCGTGGTCTCGGCCTGGAGGAAGTGGGGGTGGCACTCGATCAAGACGGCGCCGTCGAGGTCGACGCCTGGTCGGCAAGCTCCGTGCCGTCGATTCACGCGATTGGCGACGTCACGGCGCGGCCGCAGTTGACGCCGGTGGCTACCCGCGATGCCGGTCTGCTTGCGTTGAGGCTCTTCGGGGAGACGTCGCGAGCCGCCGATTACGACTACGTCCCTACGGCGGTATTTACGACGCCCGAAGTGGCCACGGTCGGCATGACCGAAGCGGAGGCGAAACGGTGTTACGGGCAGCCGGAAATATTCCGGACTTCATTCCGGCCACTGTTGCACACCTTGTCCGGCCGGAGCGAGCGGACGTTCATGAAGCTCGTGGTCGACCGCGAGAGTCAACGGGTCGTAGGGGCCCATATGGTCGGCAAGGACGCGGCGGAAATCATTCAAGGCATTGCGATCGCGGTCGGCGCCGGTGTTACGAAAGCGCAGTTTGACGCAACCATTGGGATACATCCGACGGCAGCGGAGGAGTTTGTCACCATGGTTTAGCGGGTTGACGGTGGCCTGCTTAATAGAATCATAACTAGCGCTTAACGGCGCATAAGGCATCCGTAATCATTACCGCGTTTGACATTCGTTTCGCACGACGCGCACGCCGGAGCGCGTCACGCCTTTATCAGCAGGATTTTACAGAATGTGACAGCAAACGGATCAAGGGTTTCTGGTCCGTTGAAGCCATTTGTAAATTCGATGCATAGACAACGTTATTATTACGCGCACACCTTGCCGAAATAGCCGGTAAACACCGCCGTTGCATATTACCAACTGAGCAGATATTGCGCCGTGTCTTAATGGCGAATCCCGTTTTCACCAAGAAATTGAACGACGGGATAACGGAAATTTGAGCGATATCTGTGGAGAATTCAGATGAAAAAACTCGTTGGTAAAACGCTTGCGGCAATGGCCTTGCTCGGCATGTTCAGTGCCGCGGCGCGAGCGCAGAGCAGCATCACCCTGTACGGCATCATCGACGAATCGATTCAATACACGCACAACGCCACGCCTACGGGCGGCAATCAGATCGGGCTCTATTCCGGCAATATTTCGGGTAGCCGTTGGGGCCTGAAGGGTTCGGAAGATCTCGGTGGCGGCCTGAAAGCGATCTTTCAGCTCGAAGATGGTTTCGACGTCAACAACGGCAAGATGGGCACGTACAACGGCACGTCGTCGCTGTTCGGGCGGCAGGCCTATGTCGGCCTTGAAAGCGACCGGTATGGCACCGTCACGCTCGGGCGGCAGTACGACCCGCTCGTCGACCAGGTGCAGGGCCTCACCGACGACGCCTACTTCGGCAGCTCGTTTGCCACGGCCGGCGACGTAGACAACTATGACAACAGCTCGCGCACCAATAACGCCGTGAAATATGTCTCGCAGAACTATGCGGGGCTGCAGGTCGAGGCCATGTATGCGTTTGGCGGCGTCGCGGGGCAGACGGGTTCCGGGCAGACATGGTCGGCAGCCGCTTCGTATAACAATGGCCCGTTCTCCATTGCCGCGGGTTACTACGTGGCCGACAACACCAGCACCACGGCAGCCGTGCGGACCGGCTGGTCGTCGACTTCGGATGGCACCTTCGACGGCCCGGTCAACTCGGGTTACGACACGGCGAAGTCGATCAACATCGCGCGTGTTGCTGCGAACTTCAGGACTGGACCTTACACCTTCGGCCTGTCGTATAGCAATTCGAATTACAAGGCGGATGCACAATCGGCGTTCCTGTCATCGGAGATCTTCAACACGGGGCAGGGCTTCTTCAACTACCAGGTGAATCCGGCGCTGCTGCTCGGCCTTGGCTACAGCTATACGCACGCGAGCGGCGACACCAACGCCTCCTATAACCAGATCTCGCTGGGCGCCGATTACAGCCTCTCCAAGCGCACGGATGTCTATCTCGTGGGCGCGTGGCAGCACGCGAGCGGCTCGCAACTCAACGCCGACGGCACAGTCTCGAGCGCCGAGGCATCGATTGGCTCTTATGGCGTAGCAGGAACGAGTAGTCAGGATATTGTCAGTCTGGGCATCCGGCACAAGTTCTGATTGAGTCATTCACCGGCCGTTGCTTAGGGAGCCACGGCCGGTTTTTCTTCGACTGGAAATCTGGTTGCCCAAGCAGCGGCTTTTAACACGTGGAAATAAACATGAAATTCGGATCTGATCAGTATGAACTAACCTGTCAATACGGCGTGTGTCTGAATGACATAATGCGGCTGGCATTTCAGCTGTCGAACGAAGAAAGGTTTGCTCATGTATCACGCGTTGCAACTGGATGTCACTAGCGAAACCGGAACAACCGTAGTCAGATTCACGATTGCCGGCGAATCGTCGATACTCGGCGTGCAGGATATCGAGGCGATGATCGAACAACTGGCCAACATTCGCGCGGCGATGCAGCCGGCCCGGCCACTGACTCCGCCCTCCGGCACGTATCCCATGGAACTCGACCCTTGCTGGCGCGTGGACCGCCTGAGGGACTTTGACGGCGCGGTATTGTCGCTGCGTCACGTCGGCAAGGGATGGACCGCCTTCGCCCTGCCGGCATCGAGCCTCGCCAGCCTGTTTGAAGCGCTTTCAACGCTGCCCCATACGATGCCCCACGGGGAACGGACCCTGCTCAACTAACGCACGGTCCGGTTGCACGTCTTTCTGTTCCGGCAATGCGCTTCCTCTACGCAGATTAATACGCATTACTAAAAATATAAAAACGCATGCACCGTTCCAGCTAGCCGATTTAACTCTCAATGCCTGATTCAGGAGAACCTGAGCAATGGAAAATACTTATCTGGACACCACCAGCGCGTGGTGCAACTCGTCACCCGAAACGACTGACGAGGACTTTCGCTCGGCCGGTCTGCCGCATATCGAACACGATTCTGGACAGCATCCGGTCGCGCGCGCGCTGACGCGATCGCAATGGACCGCACTGCGGTATCGGACGAGATTCTCCGTCTGCTCTCAGGGCCGTTACGCGGCGGCTTTCCCGCCTGCATCGTCCCCAGTGGGCGGCTATGCTTCGGTTCATCAGATCGCGGCCTCCCATGTTTGCGCGGTGCTGAGCATGCCAACGGTGGCTTCGTGCGGGAAGGCATGGCCGAATTCCGCGGTATTCGGCCCGATCGTGAATTGGGATCGCGCATGCGCGCGTTGAGGTTGAGGCTCCGCGGGTTTGCCAGGCTCAGCCTGGCGGCGCCGGTGATGCTTTCGCTCAACGCACCTGTCATCGCAGTCGCCCAGACGTCGGCAGGCGTGGTGATTCGCGACATCCGCGTCGACGGACTGCATCATATCGAGCCCGGCACGGTGTTCGCGAATCTCCCGTTCAAGCCCGGTGACACCTTCAACGACGACAAGGCCTCCGAGGCGATTCGCGCGCTCTATGCGACAGGCTTTTTCAACGACGTGCGCGTCTCGATTGAGGGCGACGTGGTCGTGGTCAGCGTGGATGAGCGGCTCGCGGTCGGTTCGATCGATTTTGCGGGCATTCACGAGTTCGACAAGGACAACCTGACGAAGGCGTTGAACTCGGTGGGGTTGTCGATTGGGCGCTACTACGACAAATCGCTGGTCAGCCGGGCCGAGCAGGAGTTGAAGCGGCAGTACCTGACGCGCGGCTATTACGCCGCCGAGGTCAGCGTGACAGTGTCGCCGATCGACCGCAGCCGCGTTGGCCTGCTTTTCTCGGTTGTGGAAGGGCCGAGCGCAAAGATTCGCCAGGTCAACTTCATCGGCAATCACGTGTTCGACGACGCGACCCTGCACGAGGAAATGCAGTTGTCCACGCCGAACTGGTTCTCGTGGTACACGAAGGACGATATTTACTCGAAGGACAAGCTCACCGTCGATCTCGAGCACTTGCGCTCGTACTATCTCGATCGCGGCTACCTGGAGTTCAACATCGATTCGACACAGGTATCGCTTTCGCCCGACCGCAAGGACATGTATCTGACGCTGACCGTACACGAAGGCGAGCAGTACACCATTACGAGCGTGGGCTTGACGGGTGACTTGCTGGGCCGCGAGGTCGGGCTACAGAAACTGGTCGGCATCCGCGCGGGCGAGCTATTTTCCGCTGCGAAACTGAAGTCGACCACCCAGGCGCTGGTCGACAGACTGGGCGAATACGGCTACGCGTTCGCGGCGGTCAACGCGGAGCCGCAAGTCGATCAGGTCCACCACACGGTCAAGCTGACGCTGCGCGTCGACCCGGGCCGACGCGTGTATGTGAGACGGATCAACGTCATCGGCAACACGCGTACGCGCGACGAGGTGGTCCGCCGCGAGATGCGTCAGATGGAGAGCGCGTGGTTCGATTCGCAAAAGCTCGCGCTTTCGAAGGACCGCATCAACCGGCTCGGCTACTTTACCGACGTTGAAGTGTCGACGGTTCCCGTTGAAGGCACCAAGGACGAGGTGGACATCGACGTGAAGGTCACGGAGAAGCCCACCGGCACCATCTCGCTCGGGCTCGGCTACGGCTCGGGGGAAGGCCCCATCATCTCCGCGGGCATCTCGCAGGACAACGTGTTCGGCACCGGCAACACGCTTTCGCTGAATGCGAATACGTCGACCACCGCGCGCACCTTGAGCGTGACACAGATCGACCCATACTTCACGATCGACGGCATCAAGCGCATTACCGACGTTTTCTACCGCACGAACGAGCCGCTCTATTATTCGAGCACGACCGACACCAGCTTCCGGATCATTTCGTACGGCGCGGACATGAAGTTCGGCATTCCGTTCTCGGAAGCGGACATGGTGTACTTCGGTCTGGGCATCGAGCAGGACCGCCTGGACGTCGACGCCTCCACGCCGCAGAGCTATATCGACTACGTGAACACGTTCGGCCGCGTCTCGAACATCGTGCCGTTGACGATCGGGTGGTCCCGCGACGCGCGCGACAGCGCACTGGTGCCGAGCCGCGGGTATTTCGCGCAGGCGAATGCGGAATATGGCACGCCTGCGGGCGGCGTTCAGTACTACAAGACCGATATTCAGGCTCAGTACTACTACTCGTTTTCACGCGGCTTTGTTCTGGGGCTCAACTTCCAGGGCGGCTATGGCAATGGCATCGGCAGTGCGTATCCGATCTTCAAGAATTACTTCGCGGGCGGCATAGGGACCGTGCGCGGGTACGAGCCGGGTTCGCTCGGGCCTCGCGACGTGACGACGGGCGACCCGATCGGTGGATCGAAGATGGTGGTCGGCAACATCGAATTGACGATGCCGCTGCCCGGTACGGGCTATGACAAGACGCTGCGCGTGTTCACGTTCATCGACGGCGGCAACGTCTGGGGAACGGAGGGCAACAGCGTCGGCGCGAACGGATTGCGCTACAGCTACGGCACCGGGCTCGAATGGATCTCGCCAATCGGCCCGCTCAAGCTCGACTTCGCGCTGCCGATCGTCAGGCACGCCGGCGACCAGTACCAGAAGTTCCAGTTCCAGATCGGGACATCGTTCTGATTCCCTGAGCGATCCGGCAGGAAGCGGGCGCCTCCCGCCCGCTTCGCTCTATCAACCCGCATCCGCGTATTTCACTTTGCAACCCACGACTGCACGATTCGGCCGGCTCAAGGCGCGGACCATCACGTTGACCGTCTATCTGATGCTCTCGCTGCCGCCAGGCGGGCGCGGCTATGCCCAGGCGCAGGAGCGGGGAGCGGCGGAGCAGTCTGCACAGGCCGACGACGTTTGGGCGCTGCAACTCGCCCCCCAGCTTGACGAACATCCGCTCACCAACGGCCAGGCGCCAGCGGTGTTTGGCGAAGGCGACTCATCAACGGGCACGGCGAATCAGGATCTCGCGCTCAAGGGCGCAGCGCAACTGCGCCGGGCCCAGTCGGTCGTGAAGGCCGACGCGATTCACTACGACGCCGATACCGACATGGCCGACGCCTACGGGCACGTCGAGCTGACCAACGACGGGAATACCTTCATCGGTCCGGAAGCCCATTACCAGCTCGATAGCGGCACGGGCACGATGACATTGCCGCACTGGCATTTCACGGTGACGAACGGCTCCGGGAGCGGCATGCGGGCCGACCTGCTCGGCGACCAGCGGGAAACGGTATACGACGGGACCTACACGACGTGTTCCTGCACCGCCTCGCCCACGTGGTATCTGAAAGCCTCGCGGCTGGATCTGGACAGCGGCGCCAACGAGGGCGTCGCACATGACGGCGTGCTGTTCTTCGGCGGCGTGCCGATCTTCGCTTCGCCGTGGCTCTCGTTTCCGATGAACGGAGACCGGCGCAGCGGACTGCTGCCGCCGACATTCTCCATCAGCTCGACGAACGGCTATGACCTTGCCGTGCCGATCTATTTCAATCTCGCGCCCAACTACGATCTGACGCTCACGCCCCGGCTCCTCAGCAAGCGCGGCGCCATGCTGACGACCGCATATCGCTACTTGAGTCCGACCTATGCGGGTTCGTTTTCGGTGGCCTTCCTGCCGGATGACGCGCAGACCCATACCAACCGGTACTCGATTTCGTTCCAGCACCGCGAGACCCTGGGCGACGGATTCGCGGCCTACGCAATCTACAATCGCGTTTCGGACGCTTCGGTGACCACCGATCTCTCGGATGCTACAGCCTTCGTCAACGGCTCGCAGACGCTGTTCCAGCAGGAAGCCGGCGTGACCTACAGCCACGGGCCGTGGTCCGTGCTGACGCGCGTGCAGAACTGGCAGTCGTTCACGACCGCGCCACCGTACAATCGCGAGCCCGAAGTCGATGTGAAATACTCGCGCTACAACGTGGACGGATTCGATTTCGGCGCCGACCTGAATGCCACGCGTTTCACGATCCCCACCGCCGATTCGACGGAAGGGCAGCGCCTCACGTTCGATACCTACCTGGCTTACCCGATCGTGGCGCCGGGATGGTTTGTGACGCCCAAGGTGCAATGGCATGCCGCGTCGTACGACTTGTCCTCGATCGGCAGCGACGCACCGGCAGGGCAGCCGCGTACGTTCAACTACAACGTGCCGACGCTGAGCCTCGATACAGGCGCGGTATTCGAGCGACCGGTCAAGCTGTTCGGCATCGCCATGACCCAGACGCTCGAGCCGCGGCTGTACTACGTCTACACGCCTTACCGCAACCAGACCTACGCGCCGATATTCGACACGGCGCCCGAGGACTTCGGGCTGGCCGAGATCTACACGAGCAACCGCTTCGTGGGTGGCGACCGCGTGAGCGACATGAACCGCGTGACCGCCGGTGTCACCTCACGCTTCATCGATACAGCGAGTGGCGCGGAGCTGGCACGTTTCGTCATTGCTCAGGATTACTACTTTCGTGAGCCGCAAGTGACGATGCCCGGCGACACGCCGCCTTCGGTCGGCCCCGCCGACCTGATCGTGGGCGCGAGCCTGCACATCGGCCGCGACGCGCAGATCGAGCAGGCGCTCGAATACAACCAGTCGAGCGAGGTGCTGACACAGGCCACGACGGGTTTCAGCTGGAAGCCCGCCGAGGGCAGGGTGATCAATGCGGCGTACCTGTATGCGCGGGCGGACGCGACGCTCGACGACGAGGCGATGAACCAGATCATCTTGTCGCTGCAATGGCCGCTCACGCGCCGGCTATCGGGCGTGGGGCTGATCGACTACGACGTGGTGAGCCACCGGATCATTTCCGGACTCGCCGGATTCCAGTACGACGCGGATTGCTGGTCGGTCAGCCTCGCGTTCGAGAAGTACACCAACGACACGGGTACGACCACCCCCAGTACAGGCACGCGCTTTTTGATGCAGTTGCAGCTCAACGGCGTGAGCCGGATCGACAATGGGCTGCTGCACCAGTTCCAGGCGAATGTGCCTGGCTACTCGACACCTGAACCGCCATCGCTGCCTTCACGGTTTTCGGACTATCCCTGAGCGGCACGTCGCTATTGGGCACGCCAATTTGCAGCCGCTTTTAATGCGAGCCAGCGTTGGCGTAATGCCGCGTAAAACTCGGCTTTCCCCGCCATTTTTCTTTGTTGGCACAATCGCCGCATGGGCAGACTTCACGGCAGGATCATCGTCTTCGCGCGCGCGTTGCCGAAGCTCGCTTTCAAGGCGCTGCGGCGCAAACCTGCGCAGCCGGCGCGCATTCTGATCGCGCATCAACTGTTGCTCGGCGACGCGTTGCTCCTGACCGCGTTGATTGCGAAAACGCGCCGGCAGTATCCGTCTGCGCAGATCGTGCTCGCCTGTCCAAAAGGGATTGCGCCGCTCTATGCGGGTCGGCCGCTCGGTGTGACCGCGCTCGCATTCGATCCGCGCGACAGGGCATCCATCCAGCGGCTGACCGATTCCGGGCCGTACGATCTTGGCATCGTCGCGGGCGACAACCGTTACAGCTGGCTCGCGCTAGCCGCAGGGTGCCGCTGGATCGTGGCGCACGGCGGTGACCGGCCGGCATGGAAGAACTGGCCGGTCGACGAGCGCATTGCCTATCCGGATGCACCCGCCGCGTGGGCAGAGCTCGCGGCGGGGCTGGTGGAAGGCGCGGCGCCGCCGCCATACCGTCTTGCCGACTGGCCGACACCACCGGCGAGCACACCGTTGCCTGCTGGATTACGCGAGCGGCGGTACGTCGTGCTGCATCCCGGCGCAAGCAGCGCCGTCAAGCGCTGGCCGGCGCAGCGCTGGCGCGAGCTTGCGCAGCGAGTCGAGGCGCAGGGCTACACGATCGTCTGGAGTGGCGGGCAAGGTGAGGCCGCAGTGGTGGCAGAGGTCGCTCCCGGTTCGGCCCACCTGAATCTGGCGGGCCGCCTGGACCTGGCCGGGATGTGGCATCTGTTGGCGGGGGCGCACGCGGTCGTGTGCCCGGATACCGGTATCGCACATCTCGCCCGTCTGGTGGGCGCGCCAACTGTCGCGCTGTTTGGCCCAGGCAACCCTGCCATTCACGGCGCGGGCCGCTACTGGCAGGATGCGCCGTTTGTTGCGCTGGCTGTGGCGGACCTGCCGTGCCGCGATCAGACGACGCTGTTCCGCCGTCGTGTGCCCTGGGTGCGCCGTTGCAGCCGTAGCGCGGCGACCTGCGTCGCCTGGCGAGACGGTCACGCGGACTGCATGACCGCCCATTCAGTGGATGCCGTTTATCGTGCGCTACAAAGCGCTATGGCGCTCGCGCGAGCGCGATGAGGGGTGGCAGCAGCGCATGGATAGGCGGGCTATTTTCAGGCGTCGTGCTTGACTGCCGGCGCCTTGCTCGCCCGCGCCAGCTCCTGCGCGAGAAAAGGCGCGGTTCGGCTACCGGACGCCCGCGCCACCTGATGCGGCGTGCCGGTCGCCACCACGCGGCCGCCCGCGTCGCCCGCGCCGGGTCCCACATCGATCACCCAATCGGCTTGCGCCACTGCGCGCATGTCGTGCTCGATCATCACCACCGTATTGCCCGCATCGACCAGACGCTGCAACTGCACCAGCAGCCGGTCGGCGTCCGACGCATGCAGTCCCGTCGTCGGCTCGTCGAGCACGTACAGGTTGCGGCCGCGCTGGCTGCGCTGCAACTCCGTGGCCAACTTGATGCGCTGCGCTTCGCCACCGGACAGCTCGGTGGCCGGCTGCCCGAGGCGCAGGTAGCCGAGCCCGATCTCTCGCAGCAATTGCAGCGGGCGCGCGACCACGTCCTCGTTGGTGAAGAAGTCGCGGGCTTCGTCCACGGTCATCCCGAGCACCTCGGCGATATTGCGCCCGTTCCAGAGCACCTTCAGGGTGGCTTCGTTGTAGCGTGCACCGTGGCAAGTCGGGCAGGGCGCATACACGCTGGGCATGAACAGCAGCTCCACGCTCACGAACCCTTCGCCCTCGCAGGTTTCGCAGCGCCCCTTGGGCACGTTGAACGAAAACCGGCCCGCGTCGAAGCGGCGGCGGCGTGCATCGGGCGTGGCGGCAAAGAGCTTGCGCACGTGATCGAACAGGCCGGTATAGGTGGCCAGATTCGAGCGTGGGGTTCTGCCGATCGGCTTCTGGTCCACCTGCACCACGCGCTGTACCGCGTCCACATCGCCAGTCAGGTGGCCGCCAGTGGTTTCGATCACGGCCGGACCGTCGCTCGTGGCTTCGGAGGCATCGTCCTCGGGCTCGTGGCCCAGATGCAGCAGGACCAGCTCGGGCAGGGCTTGCGCGAAGAGGCTGGACTTGCCGGAGCCCGAGATACCCGTGACTGCAGTCAACACGCCCAACGGCACGCGTGCGTCCACGCCGTGCAGATTGTGGCGATGAATCCCCTGCAGCTCGAGCCATCCCGTGGGTTCGCGTTTGCGGCTGAGCGGCGCGGGAATCTCGTCGAACAGGTAGCGCGCCGTGCGCGATTCGGCGATCTCGCGCAGGCCCGCCGGTGCGCCGCTGTAGAGCACGCGGCCACCGCGCTCGCCGGCTTCCGGTCCCACGTCGACCAGCCATTGCGCGCGGCGCATCAGGTCGAGGTCGTGCTCCACCACGAACACCGAGTTGCCCGCGTCACGGAGCTTGTCGAGCGCGTCGTACAGGGCATGGCTGTCCGAAGGATGCAGGCCGGCCGAGGGCTCGTCGAGGACGTACACGACGCCGAACAGCATCGAGCTCAATTGCGTGGCCAGCCGCAGCCGCTGAAGCTCGCCGGCCGAGAGGGTTGGCGTGGCGCGATCGAGCGTCAGATAACCGAGGCCCAGCCCTCGCAATTGGCGCAGCCGCGCAACCACACCTTCGGCGAGGCGTTGTGCGGCCAGGCGCTTTTCCTCCGACAACGCGGAAGTGCGGCGCACGTCCGGAGTGATCGCGTGCGTGGCGCGGCCCGATGCGGCGCGCTCGGCGCGGTCGCGCTGGGTCGCTTGCTTGTCGGTGCCGGCGCCGGCGGCATGGGCGCGGAAATCGCCTTGAGCGATCGGTTCGAGCAGGCTCGCCAGGCGGTCCAGCGGCATCTGCATGAATTCGCCTATGTCCATGCCCGCGAAGGTCACCGAGAGCGCCTCGGGCTTGAGCCGCTTGCCGTGGCAGGTCGGGCATAGCCTGCCTTCCATGAAGCGCGACACGCGCTTTCGCATCAGCGCGCTTTGCGTGTTGGCGAAGGTATGCAGCACATAGCGCCGCGCGCCGGTGAAGGTGCCCATGTAGCTCGGCTCCAGCTTGCGCTTGAGGGCGAGGCGGGTTTCAGCGGGCGAGAGGCCCGCATAGACGGGCGCCGTGGGGGTTTCCTCGGTGAACAGGATCCAGTCGCGGTCTTTCTTCGGCAGGTCCTTCCACGGCCGGTCGACGTCATAGCCCAGCGTCACCAGAATGTCGCGCAGGTTCTGCCCATGCCAGGCCGGCGGCCAGGCGGCGATAGCGCGCTCGCGGATGCTCAGCGATGGGTCCGGCACCATGGTGGCTTCGGTCACCTCATACACGCGGCCCAGGCCATGACAGGTCGCGCACGCGCCCTGCGGCGTGTTGGGCGAGAAGTCCTCGGCATAGAGCATCGGCTGGTTCGCCGGATAGGCGCCCGCGCGCGAATACATCATGCGCACGAGGCTCGACAGCGTCGTCACGCTGCCTACCGACGAGCGCGCATTGCTGGCGCCGCGTTGCTGTTGCAGCGCCACCGCCGGTGGCAGGCCGTCGATGGCATCCACGTCCGGTACGCCCACCTGGTCGATCAGGCGCCGCGCATACGGCGCCACCGACTCGAAGTAGCGCCGCTGCGCTTCGGCATAGATGGTGCCGAAGGCCAGCGAGGACTTGCCGGAGCCGGAGACGCCCGAGAACACCACGAGCGCGTCGCGCGGGATGGAGACGTCCACGTCCTTGAGGTTATGCTCGCGCGCACCGCGCACTTCCACGAAGCCGCTGGCCGCAGCGGTACGAGCAGATTCACCGGAAGACTTTCTTGGCATTATTTTCCCTGCAGTTCTTGATGGCGCTGATCCCGCGCGAATTCCAGACAGATCGTACAGGACGCGCTCGTCTGCAAGGGCACGAGCGCGTCGAGCGTGACGGCGCGCGGCTCGCTCAAGCCCTCAACTGTCGTCCACGTTGTCGGCGTAATGATCGACCGCGACTTTGCATTCGTCGACGACGACCTGGAGCGCGTCCGGGTCGAGCGATTCCACCCAGCGCTCCACATGCAGGAAGCGGTCGGTGCCGAGGTCGGCGATGCGCGCGGCGTCCGTGGTGGTGATGGTGACCGTTGCGAGCCCGCGGTTGTTCGGGAGCGGCGCGAGCGTCGTGGCGATCTGGAACCGGCGGTACATTGTGCTGGGAGACATGGCGATGGACCTCGTGTACGGAGTTTGCGGGAGCGCGGCAGGGGCATTGCCTGCCGCCGCTGCTTGCCACGATGCATGCTTCGCTCGAAGCGCTGTGCCAGTTTAAGATAGGCAATGGCCATGCACATGCCAGCACGAATCGTCCGATATTAACTATCGGTCCACGCCCGGCCGCAACGGCCAGGCATGATTGATGCAGCTATCGCAGTGAAGACGAAGACAACGAGTCTTTCTGCGCGCTTCAAGTGGCTGGCCCGCCAGTGTCGGGCAGGCCCAACGTCGATGTCACTGGATGGAGGAACATGATGTCTGATCAGAGTGCGGGTCTGGGCGAAGCCTTCATTGCGAAGCAGCGTGATCGTCTCGAAGCGTTGCAGCGCGCGTTGCTGGGCGGCGAGGAGGGCACCATAGCGAACGAGCGCGCGTTCGAGGAAGAGCACGGCGAAGAGGCGCACGAGTACGAAGACGAAGGGCAGAGACTGGAGCAGGACGTCGCCAACCAGGCGCTGCGCAATACGAACGACCAGCGCATCGCCGACATTCAGCGCGCGCTCGAGAAGATCGCCGAAGGGACTTACGGCTACTCCGACGAAAGCGGTGACCCGATCCCCGTCGCACGGCTCGAGGCCGTGCCTGAGGCGATTTTGACCGTGCAGGAGCAGGCGGCGCGCGAAGCGCATCGTTGAGGCGCGGGCAGCGTTGCGCGGCGGCGCTTTCCCGAGATTGCGCGACCCGTGATAGAGCGGCTCGCGCTGAAGGCGGGCGCGGTGTTCGCGGCGCTCGCGAAGCCGCTGACTTGAGTCAGGACTCAGCGTATCTCCACCTCGATAAAGACCACCTCATGGTCGGTCGCGTTGACGACGTTGTGTTCCACGCCCTTCAAGCCAGCGTAACTGCGCCCGGCGTGCAGTTGCGACTCCCGGTTGCCCTGCGCCGTCTCGATGAGCAACTGGCCGTCGGTTTGCGGCACCACGACATAGTCGTGCCCATGAACATGCCAGCCGGTCTCGGCACCGGGTGCGAATCGCCACTCGGTGACGATCACGCGTTCATTGATGAGTTGCTGCGTGGGCACTGCCTGCGGGCGATTCATGGGTGTTTCCTGAGCGAAGTGGCGATAGGGCGAGTCGGGAGCTATTGGGCCGCATCGAGGGGCGCGCGATCGCCCGTTTGTGGCGACTCTGGCGCGCGTCAACGGGCCTCGATGCATCGATCAGGCATTTTGCCGGCGCAGCCCTTCGTTTGACATGGACAGTGCCCTTGCTTTTGCCAGCACAGTTGACGCGTCTCACGGAGGCAGGCAGCGTCGGCGTCAACGTCGAAGAAAGGCCACGCGTCGCATCGAACGCCGCGCACGCCTGCGCGCCTGCCCACTCACTGTGGCTTCGCGAGGACGTCCAGCGGCGCCGGCCGCGTGAGCGTCTCGGGCCGCAGGATCCGGTCGAGCTGCTCCTTCGAGAGCAACCCCTTGCGCAACACGATCTCATAGACGCTGCCGCCGGTGGCGTGCGCTTCCTGCGCGACGGCTGTCGCGTTCGCGTAGCCAATGTACGGATTGAGCGCCGTCACCACGCCGATCGAATTCTCCACGGTGGCGCGCAGTTTGTCCGCATTGGCCGTGATGCCTTTGACGCAGCGTTCGGCCAGCGTCAGGCAGCCGTTGCGCAGGTGGCTGACGCTCTTGAACAGGCTGTGCGCGATGATGGGCTCGAACGCGTTGAGCTGAAGCTGCCCGGCCTCGGCCGCGAAGCTGACGGTGACGTCGTTGCCAATCACCTCGAAGGCGATCTGGTTCATCACCTCGGGTATCACGGGGTTAACCTTGCCGGGCATGATGCTCGAGCCGGCCTGCATCGGCGGCAGGTTGATCTCGCCAAGCCCGGCTCGCGGTCCGCTCGCCAGCAGACGCAGGTCGTTGCAGGTCTTGGAGAGCTTGACCGCCACGCGCTTGAGCACGCCGGAGAGTTGCACGAACGCGCCACAATCTTGCGTAGCCTCGAACAGGTTCGGCGCGGTCTCCAGCGCGATACCGGTGATGTCGCGCAGGCGCCGCAGCACCACCGGCGCATAAGACGGATGCGCCGTGATGCCGGTGCCGATGGCGGTCGCGCCGAGATTGATCTCGCAAATCAGCATCGCGGCTTCACGCAGGCGCTGCTCGTCTTCTCCCAGCATCACCGCATAGGTGCTGAACTCCTGGCCGAGCGTCATGGGCACGGCGTCCTGCAACTGCGTGCGACCCATTTTGATGATGTCGGCAAACTCGTCGGCCTTCGCTTCGAAGGCGCGTCGCAGTACCGCCATGGCATCCACGAGGCCGGCTATCCCGAACCACGTGGCGATCTTCAGTGCGCTCGGATAGACGTCGTTGGTGCTCTGCCCGATGTTGACGTGCTCGTTGGGGTGCAGATGCTGATACTCGCCCTTCTGGTGGCCAAGCAACTCGAGCGCGCGATTGGCGATCACCTCGTTGGCATTCATGTTGGTCGAGGTGCCGGCGCCGCCCTGGATCACGTCGACGACGAACTGCTCGTGGAGCTTGCCCGCCATCAGCTCCTGGCAGGCCGCCACGATTGCGTCGCAGCGCGGTTTGTCGAGCAGGCCGAGCTCGTGGTTGGCGAGTGCGGCCGCTTGCTTGATGGCGGCGAGGGCCTTGATCAATTCCGGGTAAATGGAGATCGGTGTGCCGGTGATCGGGAAATTCTCGATCGCACGTAGCGTGTGTACGCCGTAGTAGGCCTCGGCAGGGACCTCGCGATCGCCCAACAGGTCGTGCTCGCTTCTGAAGTGTCCGGCTTGCATGGCTACGCTCCTCGTGTTGTGGGTCCCGGCATCGCCCGTGCTTCGGGCGATGCAAAGAACGTATCGGCGATCACGATCAGGCCGGCGGCTGCCCCGGCGTGCCGTCCAGGATGCGGAGCTTGTCGGTCATATCGGGAAAGTTGTGACCCGCCGCGCGAAGCTCGCTCACGAGCCGGTGTGCAACCGCCCTGCAGTGCGCCAGCGTCTCGTGCAAGCGGGGCTCTGCCTGCAGGCCGGTCACCGCCTTCTCCAGCTCGGCCGGAGACTCGCTCAGCAGCGCGGGCACCACTTCCTCGGGCGGTATCAGGGAGCCGTGACTCAACAGTTGAGCGGTCCAGTCGCATCCGAACAGCAGGGCACGCCGCTGGGCTTTGCGCGCTTCGTCCTGATCGAGCGTGGCGAGGCTGTGCCGGTTCTTCTGAATCTCAGCGCGCCACGTCGCGAGAACGTCCGCACGCAGCGCCGCTATCGCGTCGCCGAGCGACGCGTTCTGCCCGGCCGCCACGAGGCGACGCTCATCGAGTCTGTCGAGATGGTCCAGATAGTTTTCGAGGTACGACTGCCAGTTCAACGGCAGCGCCGGCTTTTCGAAGAACGCACGGCTGACTTCATTGAGTTCGTTGCGAATATCCTGCAGCGCCTGGTTATCGGCAAGACGCGCTTCATGAACGTCGTGGGCCGTCACCATCTGCCGGTGCAGCGGGAACAGCGGATTGCTGTGGCGGCGTTGCAGATGTCGTTCCGCCGCGCCTGGCCGGCTGCTCCATTTCCAGTTCGGCAGCGATTTCGCGTCGAATTCGACCGCCTCGATCATCGGCCGGAAAACCGCTAGCGCTTCCTCTGTGGCATGGCGAAAGCAGTCTGCCAGTTTGTAGTCATTGCCTTGCAGGGAGACGTCCGCATTCCCCGCATAAGGCGAGTCGGGCCTCAGCCTGAGGGCGCCGGTGGCCAGAAAGAATTCCATCGGGAGTTCCACGGACAGCCCTTCCTGCCTGTAGGTGCGCTGCTCGGCGGAAATGGCCTCGACAGAATGCGCGAGGCGGTTTTCGAAATCGAGGAGCTCATCGATGGCGTCCCCCGACGACGGCTGCGCCGCATCGGCAAGCAGGCAAAAACTTTCGCGTGTCATCCTCGCCGCGATGGTGCCGTGCTTCTCGGCAAACAGCCAGAACCACAGGGCGAGCTGGTAGCCCTTGACCACGTTTTGGGCGGTCGCTTCGACCTCGGGCGCGAACGCAATGCCGGGCGCGGCCCAGCGCGCGAACGGCGGGGCTCCCGCGCCCTGGTACATGCCCAGCAGTTGCCGTATCGACTCATGCGTATCGCTGGGCCAGTTGCGCGCCTCCTCGGGGCGCTTCTCTGTTTTCCAGAACCTCCAGTCCATTCTCTACCTCGCAAGAGAGCCAGCGTATTGGTGCAACGCGCTGCGAGGGATACTTGCACACTCCGCTGAGGGCGTAAACCGGTGATGTCCTTCGTCGCCTGCTGTGTCCCCAATGGAAAGGCAGAACCGATAGCCCGCCGCCTTGTGCGCCGTCCATATAACAAAGCGGCCAGGCGCGCCGGCCGGCATGGATTATTTCATCTGACCTGATTTCGGCTGGAGCCGACCGCGCATGATCGCAATGACCGGAGGCGCAGTGTGCCGCGCGTTGTTCACCAAAGGCTTCGCATAGGTCTGCGAGTCTCCTGTGTCAAGCCGAATCAGCAAGAAATTGGCGCCTGTGGAACTCACGCCGATCATGTCGCCGTGGTTGTTCAAGTCCGAGATTAAATACAGGTCTTGTCCCGCAGGAAGATTCACGACCAGACTGCTCAAATCCAGACGCACGCCAGGTTGCGGAACCAGGTAACTCACATACGTGGCGGATATGGCTGTTATGACAATCAAGTTATTGTCATTGAAAAGCAGGAGATTGCTCGAGTCGCTCTCCACCAGCCAGGTATAAAAAACGCCATTGGCTCCCCACACGCCGATGCGCTCATGGTAAGGCGACCCCGCGGTAAATGAGTAGCCGAGAACATTGCCTGCCTGATTAATGGCCTGGCCCCACGCGAGCGTTTCACTCGGATCCCCTGGGAACGGCGCGAGTATCGTTGCGTTGCCATTGCGCGGGTCGAAACGGAACCCTCTGGCGCCGTTGTAGAGACCCGGGCCCTCGATTCCCTCGATCAACCCGGTGTTGTTGATGCACCTGCAACTTCCAAAGAACGTGAAGAAGGGATTCGAAATACTCGAGCCGAAGTTAATGGGCGCAGCCGTGCCGTTGCGATATAGCACGTAGGTTAAGTTACCTGACGCATCGATTGACGCCACGAGCGCCGTGTCGTTGTCATTGAGCGCGAGCACCGATGCCGACACCTCTCCGGGCTGAGGCGGAATGACAGTGACGCGGTCGCCCTGGAATAACGCGGCGCGAAAGTAGAAATTGACGGGATCGACCAGAATGCTGCCGCCAATCGTGCCGCGTGAGTTGACGGGACCGCTGAAACTGCCCGCAGGGGAGGGCAGCACCGACAACTGCCCGTCTTTGACATAGGCGAGCTGGGTTACGCCGCACACTGCATCGCAAAGCGTGCCGTAGACCCGGCCGTTATCCGCGATCGCGCTGGGAAGAAACTGCGTAAATCCAGCGGGTAGCGCAATCTGGTCCAGCGAGACATAACGGAAGCGCGCTGCTTGCGCATGGCCTCCCACTTGCCAACAACTGAGGATTAGCGCCAGCACGATTGCGCGCCAATTCGACAGTCGAAATATCGAGGCTCGGCATGCACCGGCAATGCCGACCTGCGCGAGCCGATTCCACATAGGTGCGTTTTTCATTGCTTCACTCCTTATGACCTGGGCCTGCGCGGTCACAGGACGGCTTCGAGCCGGCCGTGTCCGGGCAGAAGGCACATCGCGTCAATGAGGCTGGGGATAAAGCGCTTACGGGAAGAAAGTGTTATTGCAACCGTTTTAGTTTTTCTTCTCTTGGTAAATTAACAACTATCCCCGGACATAAAGGAGGTCCCACCACTGTGAGTGGGAAGGTCGTACCTGTGATTATTGATCGAAGATAGACGGACGCTTCGCGGATTACAAGCTAGGAGTAATGGCGCACGCTCTCATTGCCTTGTTTGCGTCGCAAGAATCTGCGCAGCACCCACGCGGCCGCAAGCCCTGGAAAGAGCACGGCGAACGGCGGCGCCAGCACGAACAGCGCATCGCGGCCGATGGGTGCGTACGAGGTCTTGAGGTCGTCCTCGGTAAACTGCCTGTGAAGCTGGTCCGCCACTTCCCGCGCGCTGACGTTGCGCGGCACCCCTTCAATCCGCTCGCCATCGCCGAGGCTCAACGTCAGCGAGCCGTCGCTGGCGGTCTGGATGGCGATATCGAGGCGCGCGTCTTGACCAGGTGAACTGGCGCTGGCGGCGCACGTCCCTTGAGGCCGCGGCTCGACCGCGCTCCCGGCGTCGCCATGGCCAAGACAGTCGAGCTGGTTCTGGACGGCCCGCTGAATCTCAATCGCGCTCGGCGTTAGCGGGGCGGTGAAATAATGAGGCACCAGGACCCATAGCGTGCCGACGATCCAGAATAGTGTGGCCACGGCCCAAAGGCGCAGCAGCGCGCGTCCCCATGCGATTCGTCCTGGCATTGGTCTGTCTCCTGGCTCCATTGCCGCCGCGCCCGCCGTCGATGAGCCGTCGCCCAGCGCAATGCGTCCAGGATGGCATAGCGCCGGGGACGAAAATTCCGTCCTCTTTCGCACACTCATTCCCGCAACGAGCAACTACAGTTTAGGTGTTGGGGACAATCCTGCACGTTGGACCAGCCGTCATCTGATCGCTGTCCCACGGTGTAAACGCCATGAAAAATCTCGTCAGCGCGCTTGTGCTCGCGTCTGCGCCGTTCGTCGCGTGGGCGGATCCGCCATTCCTCTATTCACACAGCGCGATTGTCTACGATGTCGGGCGCGGCCAGGTCCTGCTGGAAAAGAACGCCGACGACGTCCAGCCGATCGCCTCGCTCACCAAGCTGATGACGGCGATGGTCGTGCTGGACAGCGGCCAGTCGCTGGGCGACACGGTGAGCGTCGACGACGACGACATCGACCGGCTCAAGCACTCGGGCTCGCGCATCCCCATTGGCGCGTCGCTCGAACGGGGCGAGATGCTGCGCCTGGCGCTGATGGCGTCCGAGAACCGCGCGGCGTCCGCGCTATCGCGTGCGTTTCCGGGCGGCCAGCCAGCGTTCGTCGAGAAGATGAACCAAAAGGCGCGCACGCTGCATATGGCCGATACGCACTTCGACGATCCGACCGGGCTCTCGCCGGACGATCGCTCGAGCGCACGCGACCTCGTGAAGATGGTGGGCGCCGCGTCGCACTATCCCTTGATCAGCGAATACACGACGCTGCCGCGCTACGAAGAGGAGATCGGCGCGAGGACGAGGTTCTATCACAACACCGACCCGATAGTGCGCTCCACCGATTGGAACGTGCTGGTCGCCAAGACCGGCTATATTCGCGAGGCGGGGCGCTGCATCGTGGTCGATGCCTACATGCCGAATGGGCAGGTGATGATCGCGCTGCTCGGCTCGCAAACATCGTGGGGGCGCTCGACCGATCTCGTCACGATCCGGCGGTGGTTGAACGGCGACGACACGCCGGTTGTCGCGCCGCCGCACTATTACGCCAGCACCCGGCTGCATCATCACCATGCGGTGCTCGCGCATTCGCATCGCGTCAAGGTGCGGCTCGCCTCGTACCGGACAGGCTCGGCGTCCGGCGCGCACCGGCAGACCGTCAAGCACCATGCCGGCAAGCGGGAGCACCACACGCCTGTTGCCGCCTGAGCTGAACCTGGGGAGGCATTGTGAGCACTACCCCGACACCCGGCGCGGACCCGTGCGCCGAGCCCGCGCGCAGCGGCCTGGGCATCGACGCGCTGCGGCGCGGCGTGCTCGACAATCTGGTCTGCCTGCAGGCCCGCACGCCGGGCATCGCAACGCCGCAAGACTGGTACATGGCGCTGGCCTACAGCGTGCGTGACCGCATGCTGGCGCGCTGGGCGGCGACGATCCAGACCTATGCGGCACGCGATTTGCGCGTGGCGTGCTACCTCTCCGCCGAGTTCCTGATCGGACCGCAACTGGGCAACAATCTCATCAATCTCGGGATCGAGGACAACGCGCGCGCCGCCATGCGCGCGCTCGGCCAGGATCTCGACGAACTGCTCGCGCTCGAAGAAGAGCCGGGGCTCGGAAATGGCGGCCTCGGCAGGCTCGCGGCCTGTTATCTGGATTCGCTCGCGACGCTCGAGATTCCGTCCGTGGGCTACGGCATCCGCTATGAGTTCGGGATCTTCAATCAGGTCATCCGCGATGGCTGGCAGGTCGAAGTCACCGACCTCTGGCTGCAAAACGGCAATCCCTGGGAGATCGTGCGCCCGAACGTGAACTACTACGTCTCGTTCGGCGGGCGTACGGAAATGTGGCACGACGAGCAGGGGCGCCTTCGCGTGCGCTGGCTGCCCGCGCGCATGGTCAAGGGCGTGGCGTGCGATACGCCCATGCCCGGCTTTCGGGTCAATACCTGCAACACGCTGCGTCTGTGGAAGAGCGAGGCGATCGAGTCCTTCGATCTGCAGGACTTCAACGCCGGCGACTACTACCAGGCCGTGCAGGAAAAGGTGATCTCCGAAACGCTGTCCAAGGTCTTGTATCCGAATGACGAGCCCGAAGCCGGCAAGCGCTTGCGCCTTGCGCAGCAATACTTCTTCGTCTCGTGCTCGCTGCAGGACATGCTGCGTCTGCTCGATCTCAAGGGCGAACCCATTGCGCGTTTCGCCGACATGTTCACCGCGCAACTGAACGATACGCATCCGGCCATCGCCGTTGCGGAATTGATGCGCCTGCTCGTGGACGAGCGGCTGCTCCCCTGGGACGAGGCATGGGACATCACGCGCCGCACGCTCGCGTATACGAACCACACGCTCCTGCCTGAAGCCCTGGAGACGTGGGGGCTGCCGCTCTTCAGCCGGTTGCTGCCGCGTCCGCTCGAGATCATCTACGAGATCAATCGCCGCTTTATCGACGAGGTGCGGCAGACCTTTCCCGGCGACGAGGCGCGTGTGGCGCGCATGTCGATCATCGACGAAGCGGGCGAGAAAAAAGTGCGCATGGCCAATTTGTCGACCGTCGGCTGCCACGCGGTGAACGGCGTGGCCGCGCTGCATTCCACGCTCCTCACGCAGACCGTGCTGCGCGACTTCGCGCAGATGTGGCCCGAACGTTTCCACAACGTCACGAACGGCGTCACGCCGCGCCGCTTCATGCTGCTCGGCAATCCGGGCCTTGCCCGGCTGCTCGACGAAACGGTGGGCGAGGGCTGGGTCACCGACCTCACGCGGCTGCGGAAGCTCGAGGCGCATCTCGACGATCCGGCGTTTCTGGAACAGTGGCGTGCGGTCAAGCGTGCGAACAAAGCGGTGCTGGCGGAGCGGATTCGTCACGTCACGAATGTCATCGTCGATCCCGACACGCTGTTCGACATTCAGGTCAAGCGTATTCACGAGTACAAGCGGCAGCATCTGAACGCGCTTTACATCATCACGCTTTACCAGCGTCTGCGCCGCAATCTCGAGCAAGGCAGCGTGCCGCGCTGCTTTATCTTTGGCGGCAAGGCGGCGCCTGGCTACACCATGGCGAAACTGATGATCCGACTGATCACGGGCATCGCCGAAGTCGTGAATAACGATCCCGTCACCGAGGGCAGGCTCAAGGTCGTGTTCTATCCCGACTTCAATGTCAAGAACGCGCAATGCATCTATCCCGCCGCGGATCTGTCCGAGCAGATTTCAACGGCCGGCAAGGAAGCGTCCGGCACCGGCAACATGAAATTCATGATGAACGGGGCGCTCACGATCGGCACGCTGGATGGCGCCAATGTCGAGATCCGCGAAGAAGTGGGGGATGAAAACTTTTTTCTGTTCGGCCTGACCGCGGAACAGGTGGAACGCGTCAAACGCGAAGGCTATCGGCCCGCGCATTATGTCGAAGGCAATGCGGAACTGCGCGAGGTGTTGGACCTGATTGCCGGCGGCCACTTTTCGCGTGGCGACTCGCAGGTGTTTCGTCCGCTCGTCGAGAACCTGCTGCACGCCGATCCCTTCCTCGTGCTCGCCGATTACGCCGACTATGTGGCGTGTCAGGCGCGCGTGAGCGAGGCCTGGACAGACGCGGCGCGCTGGACGCGCATGTCGATTCTCAACACGGCGCGCTCGGGGAAGTTCTCGTCGGATCGCGCGATTGGTGAATACTGCGAACGGATCTGGAACATCGATCCCGTAAGCATTGGCCTTGATCGCGAAAGCGCGGAGTGACACCGCCGCAGCGATGCTCGCTGGCCGGCGAGCGAGCGCTCGCCGCTTGATGCGTTCACGCGCGAAGCGCTTCTATGCCGAACCACGTGGGCACGCACGCCATCGCCTGATCGAGACTTTGAAGCATCGTCATGCTCACGCCGATGACCTCTTGCGTCGGCGGCTTCAGGTCGGGCACCGTCACGACGCGTATCCCCGCGCGATGTGCGGCAAGCACGCCGTTCTCACTGTCTTCAAACGCGAGGCAATCGCCCGGCGATTTCCCCAGACGCGAAGCCGCAAGCTCATAGACGGCCGGATCGGGCTTGCCGCGGGCGACTTCATCGCCCCCTGCAATCGCATCGAAGAAGTCGAGCACGCCAACGCGTGCAAGCCGCGCCCGAATCTCCTGCCCGCCCGATGACGACGCCACGGCGCAGGGGATACCGGCATGGGTCAGCGCGCTCAGCAGGCCATGGACGCCCGTCTTCAGTGGGTACACCGGCGGATTCGCTGGAGAGTGCAAGCGCTCGCGAACGCGCACGAGCGCTTCCTGAAAGAGCGGCTCGGCGCCGATCATTTTGGCCAGCATCGCGTGGCACTCGGGCAGCGACCTGCCGATGATCTCGGCATAGTCGACAGGGCGGATCTGCACCCCAATTTCTTGCGCGACGGCGATCCACGTGTTCATGATCGTTCGCTCCGAATCGATCAGTAGCCCGTCCATGTCGAAGATTGCAGCAGAGAACATAGTCAAAGAATCGAAGTGCTTGAGTTAGCTGCCACTATAGCCGCACGACGGAGCGCCATGTGGTCAATTACGACGGGAATCTGCCTTGCCGCGCAAGGATCGCCGACACGCCGAGGAACGCCGGATAGTCGGCGGTGATGACATAGGTGGGCACGTTCGCGAGCCAGGCGTCGAAGCGGCCCTTGGCCTCGAAGCGCTGGCGAAACGACGAGCGCATGAATAGCTCGCCGAGTTTTGGCACAACCCCGCCGCCGAGGTAAATGCCGCCCTGCGCGATGAGCGTCACCGCGAGGTTGCCCGCGAAGCTGCCGAGCATGCCGCAGAAGCATTCGACGGTCTCCGCCGCGAGCGCCTCGCCGTCGTGCGCGCGCTTGACGATTTCGGCCGGGTCGATGGTCGCGGCCAGCTTCTTCTCGTCGCGCGCGGCGAGCGCACGATAGATCAGCTCGATGCCGGGGCCCGCGCACACGCGCTCGAACGACACGTGCGGCCACTGCTTGCGCGCGAACTGCAGCACGATGTCCTCGCGCTCGTCCTGCGGCGAGAAGCTCGCGTGGCCGCCTTCGCTGGCGAGCGCGATCCAGTGGCCGTCGGCGGGAATCAGGCCCGAGACGCCGAGGCCCGTGCCCGGCCCGAGCAGGCCGATCACGCTGTTCTGGCGGCGCTGCCCGCCGCCCACCTGGGTGCGCTGCGTGTCGGTCAAGCCCGGCAGCGCCATCGCGAGCGCGGTGAAGTCGTTCACGACCAGCAGCGTGTCGAAGCCGAGCGCGCGGCGCGTGGCCTCGATCGAAAAGGTCCAGTCGTGATTGGTCATGCGCACCTGGTCGCCGTCGACCGGGTTGGCGATGGCGATGGCCGCGTGGTTCACGCGGCCGACCTTCGTGTCCTGCAAGTACTGCTGGATGACCTTGGCGACGCCCGGATAGCCGGCGCACGGATACACGCGCACCTGACCGATCGCGCCCGGGCCCGTCTCCAGCGCGAAGCGCGCGTTGGTTCCGCCGATGTCGGCGAGCAGCCGTGGTCCGTCGGCGTGCGGGCCCGCGCCAGGGGCGGGATTGTCAGGTGCATCAGAAGACATCGAGTCTCACTCCTTCGTCGTTCGCCAGCTATGAAATGGCGTTGTCCCGTTCAATCCCTTGCTTCGAGGCGGCAGGTGCCGCGCAGCCTTGATGGCTGCGTAGTGAAAGGCAAAATAAGATTGACACTGCGATGTAGTTTAACTACAGTCGAGCGCCATGAACAGGACCGAGGCGAAGAAAAGCTGAGCGATGCCGCTCACCTGACCATTCGCCCCCCAGGAGACAAGACTGTGGCCGATATGATTTCAAGCAGCGCGCGCGCTGGCAGCCGCCGCCCGGCAATGGCGCGCAGCTACACGACCCCGCTGGTTATTCTGACTTCACTGTTTTTCATGTGGGGTTTCATTACTTCGCTCAACGACATCCTGATTCCGCATCTGCGCGCCGTCTTTACGCTCAGCTACGTGCAGTCGATGTTGATTCAGTTCTGCTTCTTCGGCGCATACCTGATCATGTCGTTTCCCGCAGGCTTCCTGGTCGAGCGGCTTGGATACAAGGCGGGCATCATCCTCGGCCTGTCCACAGCGGGGACCGGCTGTCTGCTTTTCTACCCCGCCGCGGAGCACGTGTCGTATCCGTTCTTTCTGGGCGCGCTGTTCGTGCTCGCCTCGGGCATCACGCTGCTGCAAGTGGCGGCCAATCCCTATGTCGCGATCCTCGGGGCGCCCGAGCTGGCATCGAGCCGCCTCAACCTGACCCAGGCCTTCAATTCGCTGGGCACCGCACTCGCGCCGTTTTTCGGCTCGGCGTTGATTCTCTCGGTGGCCATCAAGACGTCCGAGGAGTTGCAGAAGTTGAATCCCTCGGAACTGGCCTCCTATGGCGTCTCGCAGGCCAGTGCGGTGCAAGCCCCTTATATCGCGCTGGCGGTGGTGTTCTACGTGCTGGCTTTCGCGATTGCGATGCTGAAGCTGCCGACGATCGCCGAGCCCGAAGCGCCGGCTGAGGTGTCAGAGGCCCATGGCGTCTATCGTGCCCACACGAACGTCTGGGGCTATCGCCACCTGGTGCTGGGCGCGCTCGGCATCTTCCTGTACGTGGGGGCCGAGGTCAGTATCGGCAGCTTCCTCGTGAACTTCATGGGACAGCCGCAGATTGCCGGCCTGCGCGAGGAAATGGCGGCCCGATATCTGTCGCTCTACTGGGGCGGTGCGATGGTGGGGCGCTTCGTCGGCTCGGCATTGCTGAGCCGGATTCGCCCCGGCTACTTGCTGGCCTTCAATGCGGTCGTGGTCGGCGCGCTGCTCGTGATCGCCATGCTGGCATCGGGCGCGATGGCGATGTGGGCCGTGCTCGCGATCGGCCTGTTCAATTCGATCATGTTCCCGACGATCTTCACGCTCGCGATCGACGGGCTGGGCAAGCATACGAGTGAAGGCTCGGGGATCCTGTGCATGGCGATCGTGGGCGGTGCGATCGTCCCGCTCATCCAGGGCTTCATGGCCGACCACATCGGCATACAGCTTTCGTTCTGCGTGCCGGTCGTGTGCTACCTGTATATCGCCTGGTTCGGGCTGAAAGGTCACTACGCCGACTTTGCGGCCCGCTGAGCATCAGGAGGCGCGCGATTTTGCGGCTGAATTGCGCGCGGCGGGCGCCAGCACGTTCTTGAGCGCGGCGGGCGAGCCGTTGAGGAAGGCATCGACCTGCAGCGCCACATGCGCGTCCAGATCCTTCGGCACCGGCAGGCCGTATACCCATTTACGCACGCCGATATAAAAGATGCTCGCGTGCAAGCTCCAGATCAGTTCGAGCTCGGCTTCCTTCGCGGCGGTCGTTGAAGGTATCGGGAGACCATAGGCATCGCGTATTTCCGCCATGACCGGGCGGAAGATGCGCTCCCGCAATTTGTCCAGATAACGCCGGTTGATGCCCTCGCGCGTGAGGCCCGCAAAGATGAAAGTGCGAATCCATTCGCGTTGCAGGATCACGTGAGAATAGGCCGTGTAGAGCGCGCAAAGACGTTCTCGCAGCGGCACACTGCGGTCGGTGATCAGCCGCTCCCAGGCCGGATCCCACCGGTAGACCTCGCTATAGACGCGATCGATGAGGGCTTCCTTGCTGGGGAAATAGCGGTATAGCAGCGGCTGCGTGACGCCGATCTGCTTGGCGAGCTCGCGCGTGCTGCCCGAGAAGCCATGCGTTGCAAAATGCTCGATGGCCTTTTCGACGATTTGCTGCTCGCGCTCTTCGGGGGCCAGGCGCCGGGCCGTGGGCGGGGCGTCGGCGGGCGTGTCCTTTTTTCGCTCGGCCAGTGGCGAGGTTGCAGGGCGCTTCGGCGGTGGCATGCGGGGTCTCTTAGCGGGCGATAATGGTCGATCGATAAATTATAGGGGATCGGCGCATGAACGCGGGCCACGGGGCATCGGTGTTTACCCGCCTACACGCCCATCGCGGGAAGCGGCTGCGCGGCGCGCGCGAGCGGGCGTCTATCCAGCGCGGTCGCGCCGGTGGGCGGGGCGAGCAACTGTCCGCCGACGTAAAGCGCGTGGCGTTCGGCTATGACGCGAATTTCGCCGGCCGCGAGCAGCTTTTCACGGCCAAACGCACGTGCCGGCGCCGACAACGCGTATTGCAGCTCCGCCCGGTCGAATCGCATCTCGACCAGCGACTTGTCGACGAGCTCGCTGACACAGTCCATCACGGCCGTGCTGGAGAGCACCGCATCGCCCGCGATCTGGCAAGCGGCCACGCGAGAGAAGGGGCGGTCGAAGATGCAAAGGCGTCTAAATACGGTCTGCTCGCGATTGTTCAGGATATCGAAGCTCCAGTCGAGCGTGGAGCGCAGGTTCTGATGTCTGGGCTGTGCCGTTCTATAGCCGCTGCCGAGGTACAGCAAAGGCTCGTCGAGCCCCTGGCGGATCCCTTCGAGGCCGAGCACGGCGGCGCGGCTCGCAGCCAGCTCGAGGGCCAGCGGAACGCCTTCGAGGCGGCGGCAAATCTCCCTGACGACGCTCAGCCGCTCGCCGTTCATATCGACATGCTGACCATTCGAGAACAGCCGCCGCAGGAACAGGCGCACGGCGGCCGAGTACAGCGTGGTTTGCGCGTCGCTGTCCGCATCGGGGAGCGCCAGCGGGCCGACTCGGTAGACGACCTCGAAAGACACGCGCAAGCGGAACCGGCTCGTGACGAGCATCCGGACCTGGGAATGGACGGCACGGCTGATCGAGCCGACGATCTCGGCCACGTGCGCGCTGACATGCTCCGCGTTGTCGATCAGCAGCAGGCCCGGCATGGCGGCAAGCGTCTGCGCGAGACGCCGGACATCGGGCCCATCACGTTCGTCGAACTGGAGGCCGCAGCAGCGGGCGAATGCGCGGATCACGGCAGCGCGCGTGCAATGCTCGGCCAGCTCGACCACGCGGACCTCGAGCGCCTGCTCAGTGGCCAGCCGGTGCGCGACTTCCCGCGCAAGCGAGGTCTTGCCGATTCCGCCGGCGCCCACGAGCGTGAGCACACGCGTCGAGTCCATCAGCGCGCGAATTTCGGTGATCGCGGCTTCGCGGCCGATCAGGGCGTCATGAGCGAGCTGCGTGAGGCCGGGCATGGCCTCGGCTTCGCGCTGCGGGGCCGGGACCCGCGCGCTCGTGGCGTCACGGCGGGAGACGGCCAGTTGATAGCCGCGTCCGGGCACCGTCACGATCAGCTCGCGGTCGGCGCCCAAGGCCTTGCGGATCGCCGAAAGCTGAACGTGAATATTGTTCTCCTCGACGACCGTATTGGGCCAGACGGCCTCCATGAGCTCGCTTTTCGACACGAGCCTGCCGGCGGCCTGGGCGATGGTCGCGAGGACATCGAACGCGCGCGAACCGAGTTCGAGTGCTTCGCGGCCGCGGCGCAGGGCGCGCCCGCCGAGATCGACCTCGCATTCGCCAATCGGGATGATTTGCGCGTGGGAGGCGAACGTTGCGAAGTCGGCTGTCGCTTGATTCATGGCTGTCTCGTCCGACGTTAATCTGTGGGCAGTGCGCGCCAATGTGTTGTGGCTTGAGCGTTCTGGTCGCGCGGGCACGGTGTTGAAACGCATAATAGCCAGGCCGTGTTATCCCCCCGTTACCCGCAAATTAACTTTAGTTAATCTGCCGCTGCCGTAGTATCGCGGGGCGCGGCTTGGCAAGGGCCGGCGGGAGGAAAGCCGTATTGAAGCCCGGCGCCGAAGCGAACATTAATTAAATTTAATGAGCCGCGAAAAACGGATCGCGGTCTGCGGGCGGATAATTGGAGGCTATTTGCCAGGGGTGGGGGGACAGGGTGATATGCGCCGCGCTCCTTGCATATCGCGTAGGTCGGGAACCGTGAGCAGCTTAGATGAAGATCTTGTTAGTGGAAGACAACCAGCAGGTCGCCAGTTTCCTGAGGAAGGGACTCGCGGAGGCGGGGCACGTGGTTGACTTCGCCGATAACGGCCGCGACGGCATGTACCTGGCCATGGGCGGCGCCTATGACGCGATCATTCTCGACCGCATGCTGCCGGGCGGCGTAGACGGCCTGAGCATCGTGGCCGCGCTCAGGGCAACGGGGAGCAAGGTGCCGGTGCTGATCCTGAGCGCGCTCGACGCCGTGGACGAGCGCATTCGCGGGCTGAAGGCCGGGGGCGACGACTATGTCGTCAAGCCGTTCGCGTTCGGCGAAGTGCTCGCGCGGCTCGAAGTGCTGATGCGCCGCTCGCAGAGCGACACATTCGAGACCACGCTCAAGGTGGGCGACCTCTGCATCGACCTGCTCTCGCGCCGGGTGACGCGTGCCGGCAAGGCCATTGCCCTGAAGCCGCGCGAGTTCAAGCTGCTCGAATACATGATGCGGCATGCCGATCAGGTCGTGACGCGCACGATGCTGCTGGAGAATATCTGGGAATACCACTTCGACCCGCAGACCAATGTGATTGACGTGCACGTGAGCAAGCTGCGCCAGAAGATCGATGCGGGCTTTGACCGTTCGCTGCTGCGTACCGTGCGTAACGCCGGGTACATGCTGTCGGCCGACACTTGAGTTGCGATTGCTCGTGAAGCCGCGCATGGATACGACTGCCGCCATGAACCTCGAAGTATCGACCACTCAAACGCTCTGGGACGACGGCGCCTTCGTCCTTGCGCGGATCGCGACGCGGGACGCGGCGAAAACACGCCTCGCGGTGAGTCCTTCGGCCAGTCAGCCCTCCGCCGACGCCCTCGCCTGGCTCGAGCAAGCCTATGGGCTGCGCGCGCGGCTCGACAGCCCGCGCTTCACGCAGCCCATTGCGCTCTTGAGGGAGGAACGCCGCACGTCGCTGATCCTCGACGATCCAGGCGGCGTGGTCCTGTCCTCGATCGAGACGCAGAGCTTGCCGCTCGCTCAGGTGCTCACGCTCGCGGCAAGCATGGCGGGCGCGCTCGATGCCTTGCATCGGCGCGAGCTCATCCATCACGACATTCGGCCCGCTCATTGGCTGGTCAACCTGAAAGCCGGCTCGGCCGCGCTCACGGGCTTCGGCCTCGCGTCGTCCCTCGCGCCGGAAGGCAGCGAGATCGGCCAGCCCGTGCTGTTCGCGGACGCGCTGCCCTACGTCGCGCCCGAGCGCACCGGGCTCGTCAACCGGCGTGCCGATGCGCGCTCGGATCTGTATTCGCTCGGTGTCGTGATCTACCGGATGCTCAGCGGAAAGCTCCCCTGGCAGGCCAGCTCGGCGGCGGAATGGCTGCATTGCCATACCGCGAGGCGCCCCGTCCCGCTCAGCGAATATGTGCCGGCGATTGCCGCGCCGCTCGCCGCCATTGTCGAGCGGCTGCTCGCGAAAGCCGCCGAGGACCGCTACCAGAGCGCGCGTGGCGTCGAGCACGACTTGCGCCTGTGCGCCGAGGCATACCGGCGGCGCGGCCGCATCGAGCCATTTGCGCTCGGCGCGGCGGACGGCCTCGACCGCCTGCTGATTCCCGACCGGCTGTACGGGCGTGAGAAGGAACTGCAGACACTGACGAGCGTCTTCGAGCGGGTCGCGCGCGAGGGCTCAACCGAATTCGTCCTCGTGTCCGGCTATTCGGGCATCGGCAAATCGTCGCTCGTCGAGGACTTTCATCAGGCGATGTCCTGGGCCGGGGGCCGGTTTGCGTCGGGCAAATTCGACCAGTTCCAGCGCGACATTCCGTACGAGACGATCGCGCAGTGCATGCAGACGCTCGTCCAGCAGATCCTCGACGAAGGCGAGCCCGAGATCGGCAAATGGCGCGCGCGCATGCAGGACGCGGTGGGCGCGCACGGCCGTCTGGTGCTCGATCTGATTCCTGAGCTCGCGCTCGTGATCGGCCCGCAGCCCGACGTGCCGGACCTGCCGCCGCAGGAAGCGCAGACCCGCTTTGTCGCCGTGCTGACGCGATTCGTGGGTGCGTTCGCTCGTGCGGAGCAGCCGCTGGTGCTGTTCCTCGACGACCTCCAGTGGCTCGATTCGGGCACGGCGTCGGTCCTCGAGGCGCTGGCGAAAGGGCCGGACGTAAAGCATTTGATGCTGATCGGCGCCTGGCGCGACAACGAGGTCGACGCCACGCACCCATTGACGCGCGTGGTCGCCGCGATCCGCGCGGGGCAGGTCCGCGTTCATGAGTTGTTGCTGGCGCCGCTCGGCGAGCGCGACGTGGCGCGGCTCGTTCGCGACGCCACGCACGGCTTGATGGAGCAAACCGTGGAGCAAGCGGCGCAGCATGGCGCGCAGCTCGCGCGGGTCGTGTTCGACAAGACGGGCGGCAATCCTTTTTTCGCCGTGCAGTTTCTGCAGATTCTCGCCGACGAAGGCTACCTCGCCTTCGATCCGGCGCGCCGCGAATGGGCATGGAACGCGGACCGGATCGCGCGGCGCGGCTTTCCCGATAGCGTCGTCGACCTGATGGTCGGCAAGCTCGGCCGCCTGTCCGGATCGACGCGCGAGGCGCTCGCCGATTTCGCGTGCCTCGGCGCCAGTGTCGCGACCTCGGTGCTGGCGCGCGTGAGCGGCCAGCCGGCCGAGGCCGTCGACGCCGCGCTCGCGGAGGCGGCGGCGCAAGGCATCGTCTACCGGCGCGCCGATGGCTACGCGTTCGTGCATGACCGCATCCAGGAGGCCGCCTACGCGCTGATCACCGAGATGGCGCGCGCGGCAGCGCATTTGCGCATCGGGACGAGGCTCGATGGCGGCGATGGCGACCCGGCGCTGGCGCCCAATATCTTCGAGGTCGTCAATCAATACAATCGCGCGCTGCACGTGATCGGCGATAGCCAGGTGCGCATGCGCGTGGTCGCGCTCAACCTGCGCGCCGGCCGCCGTGCGCGCGCCTCCGCCGCCTATGGTTCCGCGCTCGCGTATCTGAGTGTCGGCAGCGACATGCTCGGCAGCGCGGCCTGGCAAACGCATTACAGCGAAAAATTCTCGCTCGAGCTCCTGCGCGCCGAATGCGAATTCCTCACGGGCAACGCCATGCAGGCCGAAGCGCGCCTGCGCGATCTTGCCGAACGCGCCAATACGATCCCCGACCGGGCGGCGGTGGCCTTTTTGCGCGTCACGCTGCATACGGCGCTCGACCAGATGCAGGCGGCGATCGATATCGGCCTCGGCTATCTGCGCCATGTGGGCGTCGAATGGGTCGCGCACCCGGCTCGCGAGGCCGCCAAGGCGGAATATGCGAGCCTGCTCGGCCGGCTTCAGCAACGGCCGATCGAGTCGCTCATCGAGCTGCCGCTGCTGCAAAACGAGGCGCTGGAGGCCACGCTCAACGTGTTGACCGCGGTCTTGCCGCCGGCCTTCTTTACGGACGAGAACCTCGTTTGCCTCGTGCTGGCCCGCATGGCGAACCTGAGTATCGAGCATGGCAACGCGGATGCCTCGTCGCTGGGCTTTGCCTACCTCGGCATGGTGGCCGGCCCGATTTTCGGCGACTACCGCGCGGGCTTCGAGTTCGGCCGGCTGGGGCTTGCGCTCGTGGACGAGCGCAAGCTGGCGCGCTTCAAGGCCCGCGTGTACATGTGCTTCGCCTATCACGTGATGCCCTGGACGCAGCCGATGCACGCGGGGCTGCCGCTCTTGCGGCGCGCCTTCGAGGCGGCGCAGCAAAGCGGGGACCTCACCTATATCGGCTTCAGCAGCTGCTGTCTGGTGACGAGCCTGCTGGCGGCGGGCGAGCCGCTGGCCGAGGCCGAGGACCAGGGCGTCGAGCGCCTGCGCGTCGTGCGGGCCGCGGGGTTCGGGCTGATCGTCGACATCATGACCGCGCAACTGTCCTTGATTCGCGGGCTGCGCGGCTTGCCGCCGTGGCTCGGCTCCGCCGAGGCCGATCACGCCGACGAGCGCGCGCTCGAACAGCATCTCGAAGGCAATCCGGCGCTCGCCATCGCGGCGTGCTGGTACTGGATCCGCAAGCAGGAGGCGCAGTATTTCGCGGGCGACTTCGCCGGCGCGCTGAAGTCGGGGGAGCGCGCCGCGCCCTTGCTATGGACGTCGTCGGGCCATTTCGAGCTGGCCGAATACCATTTCTTTGCCGCGCTCACGCGCCTGCAAAGCCATGACGCGCTGGCGCCGGACCTGCAGGCCGCCAACGAGGCGGCGCTGGCGGAGCACATCGAGAAGCTGCATGGCTGGGCCGGGCATGGCCCCGCGAACTTCTCCTCGCGTGCGGCCCTGGTGGACGCCGAACGGGCTCGCACGCAGTCGCGCGAGTTCGAGGCAATGCGCCTCTACGAACGCGCGATCGAGCAGGCCCGCGAGCAGCGGCTGCGGCATATCGAGGGACTCGCCAACGAGCTGGCCGCACGCTTCTACCTGGCGCGCGGGTTTGCGACCATCGGCATGGTTTATGTGCGCAATGCCCGGCAGGCTTACCTGAGCTGGGGGTGCATGGCCAAGGTCCGCGCGCTCGACGCGCGGCACCCCGAGCTGGCCGTGCAAGCCGCGGCGAGCGCGCCGCACGGCCCGGTGGCGCATCGACTGGATGCGGAGTCGGTCGTGCGGGCCTCGCAGGCGATCTCGAGCGAGCGCGTGCTCGAACGCCTCATGCATACGCTGATGTCCATCGTGCTCGAGCACGCGGGCGCGCGGCGTGCCGTGCTGATCCTGCCGCATGCGGAGCAACTGTGCATCGAGGCGGAGGCCAGCGCCGCGCGCGAGGGCAGTGCGGTCCAGGTCGGCCGCCGGCCGGGTTCGCCCGACGCCGTGCCGCTCGCGATGCTCCATCACAGCCTGCGCACGCACGAAGCGGTCCTCGTGGACGACGCCTCGATCGACAACCCGTTTGCCGCCGATGAGTACTTCATCGGCCGGCACGCGCGCTCGGTGCTGTGCCTGCCGCTCGTCAAGCAGACCCGTTTGATCGGCGCGCTGTATCTCGAGAACGAACTCGCGCCCGGCGTCTTCACGCCCTCGCGCATGGCGGTGCTCAAGCTGCTCGCCTCGCAGGCCGCGATCTCGATCGAGAATGCCAGCCTGGAAGAGATCGAGGCGCTGCTCGAAGAGAAAGAGGCGCTGCTGCATGAAGTGCATCATCGGGTCAAAAATAATCTGCAGTTGATCAGTAGCCTGCTCAGCTTGCAGGCGGCGCGCGTGGACGACGCCTCGGTGGCGGAGCTTTTCCTCGACAGCAGAAACCGCGTGCGCTCCATGGCGATGGTTCACGAGAACCTGTACCGGGCCGGCAATTTCGCCCGCATCGACATGGCGCCGCATATCCGCAATCTTTGCGCGCATCTCTCGCGCGCCTATGAGTTGAGCCGGCTCGACGTGTCGCTGGACGTGCACGTCGACGACGTGCAGCTCGACATGAATCGGGCGGTCGCGTGCGGGATGATCATCAACGAGCTCGTCTCGAACGCGTTGAAGCATGCGTTTCCGCAGGGGCGCAGCGGGCGGCTGCGTGTCGAGCTGGTGTCCAATGGCGAGCGCGCGTGCAGGTTGAGCGTGTCGGACGACGGTATCGGGCTGTCGCCCGAGTATTCGATCGAGCAGGCCGAATCGCTCGGACTGCAAATCGTTTCCGACCTCTCGCGCCAGCTCCACGCAACGATCGCCCTCGGCCGGGACAGCGGCACGAGTTTCGACATCCATTTCAAACTCTGAAAATCGGACAGGCTTGAACATGGCGCCGGCACGCATACTCATAGTGGAAGACGATCGGGTGGTCGCGCGCGACATCGCCCAGCAAATGGTGCGTTGCGGACACACGGTCGTGGGCAACGTCGCGAGCGGCGAAGAGGCGCTCGCCATGGCGTCGCGGGCGCTGCCCGACCTCGTCCTCATGGACGTGCGCCTCGAAGGCGAGCTCGACGGCATCGACGCGGCTCGCCAGTTGCGCGAGGTGCTCAATCTGCCCGTGGTGTTTCTCACGGCCTACGCGGACGAAGAGACGGTCCGGCGTGCGACCGTGACCGAGCCGTTCGGCTATCTGCTCAAGCCCTTCGACGACCAGCAACTGCGCACGGTCGTGGAGATGGCGCTGTACAAGCACGGCGCCGAGCGCCGCCTGCGCGAGAGCGAGCAACGCTATGCGGTCACGCTCGCGAGCATTGGCGACGGCGTGATTGCGACGGACTGCGATTCGCGCATCACGCTGATCAACCCCGTTGCCGCGGCGTTGACCGGCTGGACGCGCGAAGAGGCCGTGGGCCAGCCGCTCGACAAGGTGCTGGTGCTGATCGACGAGGACACGAATACGCCCCTCGGCGACGTGGGGGCCGCCGTCCTGCGCAATGTCATCCCGGCGGGCTCGCCCGCGCGGATCCGGCTGGTTGGCAGACAGGGCCGCGAAGTGCCGGTCGAGAACCGCGTGACGCCTATCGTCGACGAAACGGGGCAGGTGGTGGGCGTGGTGCTCGTGATCCGCGACGCCACCGAGGCGCGGCGCGCGGCCCAGGCGGAAATCCTGCGCGAAACCAACGAGCGGCTCGGCGTGGCGATGCGCGGATCGAACGTGGGCGTCTGGGAGCTGGAGGCGTCGAGCGTGGCGGGCCGCCAGGGAACGCTGCGCTGCTGGAATATCCGCGAATGGCTCGGCTACGGCGAGCATGCCGGCGCGAGCGGCTTCGACCGCTTCATGGAGCTGATCCACCCCGACGACCGCGACCGCTTTGACACGGCGTTCAAACGACACTGCACCGATGCCGGCGGCGTGTTCGAGGTCGAGCACCGCGTGTTGCACCGCGACGGCTCGTACCGTTGGGTGCTCACGCGCGGCACACCCCAGCGCAACGCGTTGGGCGCGCCCGTGCGCATGAGCGGCACGCTCGTGGACATTACCGAGCTCAAGCGCGTGGAGCAGGCCTTGCGCGCCAGCGAAGAGCGCTTTCGCGGCACCTTCGAGAATGCGGCAGTCGGGATCGCGCACTGCGGCGTCGATGGGCGCTTCTTGCGCGTGAATCAGCGCTATTGCGAGATCGTCGGCTATACCCGCGAGCAACTGCTGACGATGACGTTCAGGGACGTCACGGAGGAAGGCTTCGTGCCCGGCAGCGAGAGCCGGTTCAAGCAGCTGTTCGACAAGGAAATCGCGCACTACACCGAGGACAAGCTGCTGATCCGCGGCGACGGCTCGCGCGTGTGGGTCAACGTCTGCGTGGCGATGCAATGGGATTCCAGCGACCAGGTGCACCATACGATCGCGATCTTGCAGGACATCTCCGAGCGCAGGGCGCTCGAGGCCACGGTGCGCATCGCGCGCGACGAGGCGCAAGCCGCGAACAAGGCCAAGGATCAATTCCTCGCCCATATCAGCCACGAGCTCAGGACGCCGCTGAACGGCATTCTCGGCTACGCGCAGATCCTGCGCCGCGACGACGAACTCGCCACGCGCCAGCGCTCGCATGTGGCGGTCATCGAACAAAGCGGGACGCACCTCGTCACGCTGATCGACGACCTGCTCGAGTTTTCGCGCATCGGTGCGGGCCGGGTCGAGCTGCAACTGAGCGACGTCCTGCTCGCGCCGTTCCTCGAAATGCTGGCCGAGATGGTGGGCGTGCGCGCGCGGGAGAAAGGCCTCACGCAGACCTGCATGGTTTCGCCTTGCCTGCCGGGCATGATTCGAGTCGACGAAAAACGTCTGCGCCAGGTGTTGCTGAACCTGCTTTCGAATGCGGTGAAATTCACCGATGAAGGGCAAGTGACCTTCGCGGTGACGCAGGTCAGCCAGGGGACGTTGCGCTTCGAGGTGCGCGACACGGGCCTCGGTATCGCGCCCGATCAACTCGAGCGGGTTTTCCAGCCCTTCGAGCAGGCCGGCGACTCCGAACGGCGCAGCGCCGGGCTAGGGCTGGGGCTTTCCATCAGCCAGCAACTGGTCCGGCTCATGGGCAGCGAGATCCATGTGCAGAGCGAGTACGGGCGCGGCAGCCGGTTCTGGTTCGATCTCGACGTGCCCGGCGAATTCGCGGCGCAGGTGCTCGTGTGCGCAGACTCGACGCCGCAACCGGAGGGCGCAGGCGAACCGCAAGCCGCGGCGACGGTGGTCGTGCCGGGGCACGAGGACATGGCCTTGCTGCATCGCCTGGCGTTGCGAGGGCAGATGCGCGATGTCATGCGCCATGCCGACGCGCTGCTCGACGACGACGAGCGCTATCAGGCATTTGCATCGAGGGTGCGCCGGCTGGCGGAGAATTTCGAAACCCGTGAATTGCTCTCCTTCATCGAGCAACAATTGAATGGACGATAGTTGGCATGTCAGACGAGTTCGACAGTAATCCCCCGCTCGTTCTGGTCGTGGACGATACCGCCTCGAATCTGGGGCTGGTGGTCGACTTTCTGGAAGGCAACGGGCTGCGCATCTCCATCGCGCGCGACGGCGAGGAAGCGCTCGAACGCGCGGAGCTCGTGTGTCCGGACTTGATCCTGCTCGACGTGATGATGCCGGGCATCGACGGGTTCGAAGTGTGCCGCCGCTTGAAGCATCGTCCGGCCACGCGCGAGATTCCCGTGATCTTCATGACCTCGCTTTCGCGGACCGAAGACAAGACGGCGGGCTTCCACGTGGGCGGCATCGACTACGTGACCAAGCCGCTGCAAATGGAGGAACTGCTCGCGCGCGTCAAGACGCACCTGAAGCTGCGGCGCCTGCAGCAGGCGCTGCAAGCGCAGAATGTGCGCCTGCAGGAAGAAGTGCACAGCCGCGAAGTGGCGCAGGAAGCGTTGATCGAGATGATCAACAGCGTGCGCAACACATCGAATGCGATCGCGCACGATCTGCGCACGCCGCTCGCCGAGCTTCGCGCGAGGATGGAGGTGATGATCTTCGACCTGAAGAGGAAGGTCGATGGAGAGACGCTCGAACGGCTCGAAACCGCATTGACCGACATCGACCGCGTCATCGGCATTTTCAATGCGCTGCTGCGCCTCGCCGAAATCGATGCGGGCGTGCGCAAGGCCGGCTTCGTGACGAGCGATGTGGCCGATATCGTCGCGGAGGCCGTGGAGTTCTATCAGCCGCTGGCCGAGCTGCGTGGCCTCAGCTTGACGCTGGCTTGCGCGGACAGCCTGCCGGCGTGGGTGGATCCCTTGCTGATCGCGCAGGCCGTCGGCAATCTCATCGACAATGCCATCAAGTTCGCCCGGACCGAGATACTCGTCTCGGTGAGCGACCACGTCGGGCTGATCGAAGTCATCGTCGCGGACGATGGCCCAGGCGTGCCCGATTCGGAGAAGACCAAGGCGACCGAGCGCTTCTATCGCGGCGACGCGAGCCGCGGAACCCCGGGCGTCGGTCTGGGGCTCGCGCTCGTCAAAGGCGTGGCCACCTTGCATCGCGGCGAGCTCCGGCTGGAAGACAACCATCCGGGACTCGCCGTGAAGCTCACGCTGGCGCGCTAGGGCCGGTGAGTCGCTCGAACAGGATTTAAAGCACGGTTTCGGCTAAAGCGTCGTGCGCTTCGGCAGGGCTCGACGCGCGGCGCTTGCCCTGCAGCGAGGGGATCTCCGTGAACAGCGCCGTGAGCCACTCGACGAATATCCTGAGCTTCTGCGGCATATGGCGGTTGGGGGGATACAGGATCGAGACCGGCCGCGGCGCGACGTTGAAATCCTGCAAGACCTCTTGTAGCGTGCCGGCCTCCAGCATCGATTCGACGAGATAGAGCGACGTCTTGACGAGGCCGAGGCCCGCGAGCGCGCAGGCCGTTTGCGCGTCGGCGTCGTTGACGGCAACGGCGCCGCGCATCTGCACCGTGCGCAGCTTGCCGTCCACCAGATAGTCCCAGGCGCGGTGCCGCCCGGTATCGGATGAGATGTAGTGCACGGCGGTATGTTGCGCGAGGTCGTCGATCGTCGCCGGTATGCCGTGCTGCGCGAGATACGCGGGCGTGGCGCAGGTGCAGGTCGACATGCTGCCGATGCGCTTGGCGACCATGGCCGAATCCGCGAGCTCGCCCACACGCACGACGCAATCGACGCCTTCGCTGACGAGATCGATTTGCCGGTCGGTCATGCTGATCTCGATCGCGATCTCGGGATATCGCGCCACGAAATCGGGCAGCGCGGGAATCACGACCGGTTTCGCCATGGCGGGCGGCATGTTGACCTTCAGTTTCCCCTTGGGCGCGATCTTGGCGCGCGAGAGCGACGCTTCCATATCGTCGATCTCGCACAGCACGGCGATGCACCGTTGATAGTAGGCGCTGCCGTCTTCGGTGAGCGAGACGCGGCGCGTGGTGCGATTGAGCAGACGGCAGCGCAGGTGGTGCTCGAGTTGCACGAGCAGCGCGGAAACGCGTGGCGTGGTCAGGCCGGTCAGCTCGGCTGCACGCGTGAAGCTGCCGGTTTCGACAATGCGCGAGAAGACGCGCATCGAAAGCAAGGTATCCATGTACGGGCGCTGTCCCAGGCAGCGGGTTGAAACTAGTCTTTGGCTTCGTTGTGGGCCGGCCCGCCCGATGTCTGCGAGTCGATCTCACCCACGAGCTGGCTGTCCATGTAGCACCAGACCCAGTGCTCGCCAGGCTCGATCGAGCGCATGAGCGGATGGCCGGTTTCGTGAAAGTGCTTGCTGGCATGCCGGTTCGGAGAGGAGTCGCAGCAGCCGGCCTTTCCGCAAATCAGGCATAGGCGCAAATGGACCCAGCGTCCTCCGGACTTGACGCATTCTTCGCAGTAGTCCTTATCGGTGTGCAGGATGCGTGCTTGATCGAGATGAGAACAGGTCGTGGCCACCTTTGACTCCCGTGGTGAAGCATGGGCGAATGAACTGAAAGCCCATGCGTTCAGGCATGACAGGGCCATTCCATTATGCAGCGTTAGCGGCGTGCGAATCTTAATCGTTATTAATGGCAGGCATGAACGCTTCCTCTATGGGCCCCGACGCGCCACCATAGTGCGCAGCAGAGGGGCGAATCGCGGAACGGCCCCTCTGCGCCGGCAGCGCGACGAACGCGCCGCTGCCCATGAGGAGGCACTTATGGCTCAGTCGCAACACGTCAAGGTAATCGGGGCGCCGCATAGCCGCGAGGCCTACGAGATTCGCGACTTTCTGAAGCGCGGCGTGGTCGAGTACGAATGGTGCGAAATGACGCCCGACCGGGACTGCATGCGCGAGTTCGGTGTGGAGTCGCTGCGCGATATGCGCTTGCCAGTCGTGCTTTTTCCGGACGGCTCGTGCTTCCAGCAACCCACGCTGGCCGAGATCGCGGCGAAGCTGGGCTGGGTCACCCGGCCGCGCTTGCGCGAATACGATGTGTCGATCTACGGTGCGGGACCGGCTGGGCTCTCGGCTGCCGTGTATGCGGCATCGGAAGGCCTGAAGGCCGTCGTCATCGAGCGCAACGCGGTTGGCGGCCAGGCGGGAACGAGCTCGCTGATCGAAAACTATATGGGCTTTCCGCAGGGCATTCCCGGCGCGGAGCTTGCGGAGCGCGCGCGTCAGCAGGCGGTGAAATTCGGCATCGAGCTGCTGATGATGCGCGAAGGCGTTCATGCGACCTTCGCCGATGGCAAGATCCGCGTCGATCTCGCCGACGGCTCGCTCTTGTGCGCGAAATCGAATATCTGCGCGACGGGAATCGAATATCGGAGCCTCGGACTGCCGCACGAGGATAAATATCTGAACGCGGGCCTGTTTTACGGTGCGGGCGCGAGCGAGGCGCCCATGTGCGTCGGGCAACCGGTGTGCATCGTCGGCGGCGGCAACTCCGCGGGGCAAGCCGCCATGCACTTCGCGCAACACGCAAGCGTTGTCACGATGATCGTGCGAGGCGCGTCGCTGGCCGCCACCCTTTCGCAGTATTTGATCGAGCGTCTCGAGCGGGAAGCCAACGTCAAGGTCCGGTTCGAGTCATCGGTGAGCGCGCTGTATGGCGACGGCAAACTCGAGGCGATCGAGATTCAGTCGAAGAACGGCGAGCGCGAAGTGCTCAAGACCGGTCATCTGTTCGTCTGCATCGGCGGCTCGCCCAACACGGAGTGGGCGAAAGACACCCACATCATTCGCGACCCGAACGGCTATCTCGTCACCGGAAGCGACCTCTACGAGCATCCGGCGTTCGAAACCGTGTGGCCCCTCGAAAGACGGCCTTATTTTCTGGAGACCAGCGTGCCGGGCTCCTTCGCGGCGGGCGACGTGCGCGCCGGTTCGGTCAAACGGGTGGCCTCGGCCGTGGGCGAAGGCGCGATGGCCGTGACCTTCGTGCACAGGTATCTCGCCGAGAGCAGACCAATCGCTTCAGGATGCCTTAAGAACGATTAAGGCGCGATTGCGTCGCCGCTGCCGGATTTCCGAAAAGATCGGACTCGCTGGTAAGTGACGGGGCAATTCGGCTAAGGCGAGTCGTCCCCCGGAACTTAAGGTGTCACCTCGAATCGGCTTCCCCGGAGTGTTGAATGTTCCAGTATTTCCCCAACAACCACATGTGGTCGCTCGCCGTCATGCGTGCAGTCGCGAGCGGCGCGAATTTCGGCGAAATCGATTGGGCGTGCAGCGGATTGCATGAAGCGTCGGCGGTGGACCCGGACGGCGATATCGATGCCTGGTACCGGGCGTGGATGGGGCTGGGCGAGCAAGTGGAAGGGCAGGCGGCACAGGCCGCGCAGCGCGGCCATGACGTGAGCGCCCGCCATGCCTACATGCGCGCGGCGATCTACTACCAGTGGGCCGAAGCGTTTCTCGACCCCGACGACGCGCGCGCGCCGCAGGCGTTCGATCGCCACCTGACGACCTTCGCTCAGGGCGCGGCGCTCATGGAGCCGCGCGTCGAAGTGTTCGAATTGCCGTTCGAAGGCTCGTCGCTCACCGCCTACTTCGTGCCCGCGCGCGGCGTGCATGGCAAAGCGCCCGTCGTCGTCCTCACGGATGGCCTCGACGGCACCAAGGAAGAAATGTTCTATGTGGCGCAGGCGCTCGCCGAGCGCGGCATGGCCTGCCTCGCCTTTGACGGACCGGGCCAGGGCGCTACGCTGCGCTTGCACAAGCTTGCCGCGCGCCACGATTCCGAGGCCGCCGTGGGCGTGGTGTGCGACTACCTCGAAACGCGCGACGACATCGACGCGAGCCGCATCGGCCTGATTGGCGTGAGTCTCGGCGGCTACTATGCGCCGCGCGCGGCGGCGTTCGAAAAGCGCATCAAGGCGTGCGTGGCCTGGTCCGCGATCTACGACTATCACGCGAGCTGGGTGCGGCGCACGGGCTATACGCCCGGCGGCGCCGTGCGCGAGCCCGGTCGTGCCGCGCCGCGCGGCACGACCGGCAAGCATGTCCTGCGCATCATGGGCACGAGCGACTGGGACACGGCCTTCCACAAGCTCGAAGCGTTCCGGCTGGCGGGCGTGGCATCGCAGATCACCTGCAGCGTCTTGCTGGTGCATGGCGAGCGCGACATGCAGACAGCGGAAGCCGAAGTCAAGCAGCTGCTCGAGGAAATCGGCGCGAAAGACAAGACGCTGCGTATCTGGCGCGCGTCCGAAGGCGGCGCGTCCCACGTTCAACTCGACCGCCAGGAGCCGGCGCTCAGCGAGATCTGCGACTGGTTCGACGATCGCCTGACGCTGCGGCGCCAGCACGACCGGTAACCGGCAATCAGCCATCAACAAATCAACAACGCAGCACTCAACAATCAAGAAGGAGATCTGGACATGATTCGAAATCGCGTGGTCCCGGCCATGATGGCGGTGGTCGCAGTGGCCGGCTTGACGCTGGCCGGCGCACAAGTTGCCGTTGCACAGGAAGAGGCGCAAACCGCCACCGTGCCGACTAGTGCGTCGACACCCAAGCAGGTCCGCAAGGCGCAACGCAAGGCCGCGCGCAAGGCGGCGCGGGCCAAGAAGAACGCGGAATTGAGCACGCTCGAGAAGAACGGCTATCACATGTCGGGCGGCAAGCAGACCGACTATCCGGAGAATCTGGAGAGCGCCGAGCGCAAGGCGCATGCTGGCCAGGCCGGCACTGGCGCGGCGCCCGCGGGACAGTGACGCGCTGAGCCCGGCGCTGCCGGCCATCGCCTCCGGGGTCGGATCGTACGGCTTGTGGGCCAGTTTTATGCATACGTTTGCCTGGATGTTTCGGCCCTCCAATGAGCATTTCTACCGCTTTTCAGGGTTAACGAGGTTTTCATTGGGTCGGGACAGTCGGTATATTTGCATCACTTTATGCAAACGGTTGCATTGGAGCTAGCTCATGACTGAATCGCTTCGGCCAGACAGCGTCATCGACGACGCCGCAACGGTCACCGGCATCGTGAAGGCGGCGATGGCCGGCACGCAGAACCCGCGCCTGAAGGAAATCGTCGACGCCCTCGTCGAGCACGGGCATGCGTTCCTGAAGCACGTGCGCCTCACCGACGCGGAATTCGAACAGGGGCTCGCGTTCGTGCGCGCGGTCGGGCAGGCATGCAACGACCGCCACAACGAAGTCGTGCTGCTGGCCGACGTGCTCGGCTTTTCGACGCTGGTCGCGCTGATGAACAACGCCGACGCGAGCACGCGCACGCCGGGCGCCCTGCTGGGGCCGTTCTATCGCGGCGGCTCGCCCGAGTACGAGAACGGCGAGTCGATCGCGTGCGAGGACTCGCCCGGCGCGCCGCTGTTCGTGCACGCGCGCGTGCTCGACACGAGCGGCCGGCCGGTGGCGGACGCGACGGTGGACGTGTGGCAGGCGTCGCCGGTCGGCCTCTACGAGAACCAGGACGAAAGCCAGCCCGAGCACAACCTGCGCGGGCGCTTCCGCACCGGCGCCGATGGCGCGCTGAGCTTTCGCAGCGTGCGCCCGGCCGGCTACCCGGTGCCTACCGACGGTCCGGTCGGCGCGTTGCTCGCGGCCCAGCAACGCCATCCGTATCGCCCCGCGCACCTGCATTTCGCGATCTTCGCCGAGGGGCACGCCACGCTCGTCTCGCAGGTATTTGCCGACGATTCCGAGCATCTGGACACCGATGTCGTGTTCGGCGTGAACCGCCGCCTGATTGGCCAGTTCGAGCAACACGCCGCCGGCACGGGCCCGCATGAGGACCAGCGCGACGCGTACTACACGCTCGATTTCGATTTCATTCTGGCCGAGGGGACGCCCACGTACCCGACGCCGCCCATCCAGTGACGAGGGGTTTGACCGTGTCCAGCTTGCTGCAGGGAAAAGTGGCCGTCGTGATCGGCGGCACCGGAGGAATTGGCGCCGCGACCGCGACGCGCTTCGCGCGCGCCGGCGCGCGCGTGGTGGTGGTCGGGCAACGCGACGAAGAGAAGGCACGGCGTGTCGCGGCGTCGTTGCCGGGCGAGGGGCATCGCGGCGCGGTGGCCGCGATCACGGACAGCGCCGCGCTCGATGCGCTCGCCGCCGATGTGCGCGCACGCGAAGGGCGCGCCGATATCCTCGTGAACACGGCGGGCTTCACGAAGGCGATCCGCCATGCCGATCTCGACGCGCTCACCGACGAGATCATCGACGACATCATGAAGGTCAACTGGCGCGGCCAGTTCGCGGCGATCCGCGCGTTTCGGGCGCTGCTCGACGCGTCCGGCGACGGCCTCGTCGTCAACGTGTCGTCGATCGCAGGCACCACGGGCGCGGGCAGCAATATCGCGTACTGCGCGGCGAAGGCCGGCCTCGACGTGATGGCGGCCTCGCTCGGCCGCGCGCTCGCGCCGCGCATCCGCGTGCTCAACGTCTCGCCGGGCGTGGTCGATACCGGCTTCGTGCCGGGCCGCGGCGAGGACTTCAACGACAAGGCCGCCGCCACCACGCCGCTTGGCCGGATCGGCGCGCCCGACGACGTGGCCGCCGCAATCGAAGCCTGCGCGACGCAATTGACCTTCAGCACCGGCGTGACGATCGTCGTCGACGGCGGCCGGCGGCTGAACTGAACACCGTAGCGGGGAACCCCGACATGCATGCACGCAAGACCCTGATCACCTGCGCCGTCACCGGCAATATCACGCGGCCGGACCAGCATCCCCACCTGCCGATCACGCCCGAGCAGATCGCCAATGCGTCGCTCGAGGCTGCGCGCGCGGGCGCCGCGGCCGTGCATATCCATGTGCGCGATCCGCAAACGGGGCGTCCGTCGATGGACGTGAAGCTCTACCGCGAAGTCATCGAGCGCATTCGTGCCGTTGACGACGTGCTCATCATCAATCTGACGACTGGGCCTGGCGGCCGCTTCGTCCCGAGCGAGGACGACCCGAAGATCGCCGCGCCCGGCACGACGCTGCTGCCGCCCGAGAAGCGCGTCGAGCACATTCTCGAGCTGAAGCCCGACGTGTGCAGCCTCGACCTGAACACGATGAACTCCGGCGCCGAAGTGGTCATCAACACGCCGAAGAACGTCGCGCGCATGGCCCATGTGATTCGCGAGGCGGGCGTGAAGCCCGAGCTCGAGATCTTCGATTCCGGCGATATCCATCTGGCGCGCGACCTGATCAAGGACGGCGTGCTCGAAGGCCCCGGCCTCTGGACCTTCGTGACGGGCGTGAAGTACGGCTTCGCGGCCTCGCCCGAGACCCTCCTCTATGCGCGCGGCCTGCTGCCGCCGGGGGCGATCTGGTCCGCGTTCGGGATCGGCCGCTTCGAGTTTCCGATGGTCGCGCAGGCGTGGCTGGCGGGCGGGCATGTGCGGGTGGGGTTCGAGGACAACCTGTATATCGGCAAGGGTGTGCTGGCCGAGAACAATGCCCAGCTCGTCGCGCGCGCCAAAGAGATCGTGACGATGCTCGGCGGCGAGATCGCCACGAGCCGCGAGGCCCGCGACATGCTGGGGCTCGCCTGAGGCTTGCCGGCCAGCGTGCGTGCCTGAACAAACGTAATGAATCAACGAGACCACAACATGAAGAACGTGCGCGTTCTGGAAAAGAGCCGCGATATCGATTCGCTGGCGTTGCACCTCGATGTGCAGGCCGAGCCCGTATTGGGCGAAGGGGAATGCCTCGTCGAGGTCGCGAGTGCAGCCGTCAATCCGAGTGACGTGAAGGCGGTGCTGGGCTTCATGCCGCACGCCGTGTGGCCGCGCACGCCGGGCCGCGATTACGCGGGCCGCGTGATCGACGGGCCGGCGGCGCTGCTCGGCAAGCAGGTGTGGGGCTGCGGCGGGGAGCTGGGGATCCGGCGCGACGGCACGCATGCGCGCTACCTCGTGGTGCCCGCGCACAGCGTGCGCGAGAAGCCGGACAACCTGACCATGGACGAGGCCGGCGCGGTTGGCGTGCCGTTCATCACGGCCTACGAGGGCTTGCGGCGCGCCGGCGGCGCCAAGCGGCGCGACGTCGTGCTGGTGCTCGGCGCGAACGGCAAGGTGGGGCAGGCGGCCATCCAGCTCGCGACGATGGCGGGCGCAACGGTCATCGGCGTCGGGCGCCAGGGCGAGCCGTATATCGGCCATGCGAGCGACAAGGTGCTGATGATCGACGCGTCGACGCAGAAGCTCGACGAAGTCGTGCGCGAGGCGACCGACGGCCATGGCGCCGATATCGTCTACAACACCGTTGGCAGTCCGTACTTCGAGCGCGCGAATCTGGCGATGGCGGTGGGCGGCACGCAGATCTTCATCTCGACTATCGAGCGGCCGGTGCCGTTCGACATCTTCACGTTCTATCGTGGCCAGCACACGTATGTGGGCGTCGATACGCTCGCGCTCGACGCGCAAAAAGGCGCGGCGGTTCTCGAGAAGCTGCTGCCCGCGTTCGAGCGCGGCGTGCTCAAGCCGTTCCCGATCGACGACGACCACGTGTTCAGTCTCGATGATGCCGCGCGCGCGTATCAGGCCGTTTATCGTGGCGCGTCGCGCCGCGTGGTGCTGAAGCCATGAACGTGACCCGCTTCGACGACGCGCCGCAGTACTTCCCCAGCGAGCACTTTCTGATGCGCTGCGTGCGCTTGCAGGGCTACGAGGCCGGGCCGGCCGAGTCGCTGTGGCTCGGCGTGTCGACGATCGAGCCGGGCGGCTATACGTCGATGAGCGCGTCGCTGGTCGAGAAGCACTACGTGGTGCTCGACGGGGAGGTCTGGGTGGAGACGAATGACGGCGAACGGGAGTTGCGCCGCTTCGATTCGTGCCGTCTCGCGCCCGGCGAGCCGCGCGCGCTGCACAACCGCTCCAGCCGGCCCGCGATGATCCTGCTCGCGATGCCGCTGCCGCGGCCCGAGCCGCAGTAACGCAGGCCGACGGTGCGCCAGTGGATCACGCTGCCTTGTCCGCTTCGCTGCCCAATTCGCCGCCCATGAGCGACGACGTCTGCCGGCTTTCGGACCTGCGGCTCGGACCGGGCACGCGGCACGACATCGCGCCCGATACCGGCGGCCGCTTCGTGCAGGTGCAAAGCGGCGGCGTCTGGATTGCCAGCGCGCGGCGCGCGTATTGCGTGACGCTCGGCGGCGGGATGTGGCTGCCCGCGTCGATCGCGCATCGGCTGTACGTGCCTTACGGCGCGGCGCTGCGCGAGTTGCGCATCGCGCCCGCGTTCAGCGACGGGCCCGTGCACTCGGCAAGAATCGCGCGCTGTTCGGCCATGCTTGCGTCGCTGTTGTCCGAGAGCGCGAGCCAGGCGCTCGCGCGTTCTCCGGCTGCGGTCGCCTCATTGCTGTTCGGCGAGCTCGAGGCGGCGCGCGAGGGCGCGTGGGAGATCGCGCTCGACATGCCGTCGTCGAGCAGCCGCATCGCCGCGCTCTGCGACGCGATGATCCTGGACCCCGGCCGCGACACGCGGCTCGAGGCGCTTGCGGACCGTGCCTGCGTGAGCGTGCGCACGCTGCACCGGCTGTTCGTCGACGAGCTGGGCGTGGGTGCCGGCCGCTGGCGCCGAACCGTGCTGACCGGCGCCGCGATGGGCGCGCTGGCGCTCGGGATGCCGGTCTCGGTGGTGGCGCGCGAGCTGGGCTTTACGCCGAGCGCGTTCTCGACGTTCTTCAAGTCGCATGTGGGCTGGGCGCCTAATCACTGGCTGGCGAATCAGGGCGTGAAGGCGGGGCCGCGGCCGGTGTGAGCGGGCCGCAGGTGGCCCTCAGATGGCCCTCAGCCGGCCCAACTATCCCAATGGCACTCTCAAGCGGCGCCCTCAGGCGGCGCCAACGCCAGCAGCCTTGCGCGAGACCGCGCGCGCCGCCGCAGTCGAGCCGCGAATCACCAGTTCCGGCGCCAGCGTGATGCGCAGCGGCGCGGCGCTGGGCGTGGCGATCCGCCCGAGCAGGAGCCGCGCCGCCTGGCGGCCCATCTCGCGATGCTGGATCCGCAGCGTGGTCAGCGGCGGATTGAGCATGTCGAGCAGCGGCATGTCGTTGTGGCCGATCACGGAAATGGCGCCGGGGCACGCGATCCGGCGCGCCGCGAACACCTCGTAGCAGCCGAGCGCGATCAGATCGTTCGCCGCGACGATGGCCGTGACGTCGCGATGCGCGTCGAGCAGTTGCTCGCACGCGGCACGCCCCGCTTCGCGCGTGAATTCCGCGGCCTCCGCGACCACGCTCCCCGCGACGCCATGCTGCTGCGCGGCGATCTGGAAGCCCTGCAGCCGCGAGAGGCCCGTCGCGATCCGCTGCGGGCCCGCGAGGTGGGCGATGCGCGTGTGGCCGAGCCCGACCAGATGCGCAACGGCCAGCCGCATCGAGAGGAAATCGTCGTTGACCACTTCCGGCACCTGGCCGCCGTCCTCGCCGCGATTGACGAGCACGAGCGGGACGCCGTCGAGGATGCAGCGGCGCACGAGCGGGTCCTGGCGCGCGGCCGTCGCCAGCACGAGCCCGTCGACGCGGCGCTCGAGCATTTGCTCGATCAGGCGTTCCTGGTCCTTGACCTTGCCGACGATGTTCGCGATCAGCACCCCGTAGCCCTCGGCTGCGAGGGCCTCCGTGATGCCGCAGACAATGGGCGGAAACACCGGGTTCTCGATATCGGGCAGGCACACGCCGATCACGCGCGACTGTCCGCCCCGCAGCGCCGCGGCGAGCCGGTTCTGCCGGTAGCCGAGCGTCTTGGCCGCCGCCAGCACGCGGCGCACGACCTCGTCGCCGATCAGGTGGCGCGTGGCCGGGTTCAGCACGCGCGAGACGGTCGAGGCGTTGACGGATGCGGCCGCCGCCACCTCGCGGATGGTCACGCGGGTCACGGTGCGCGTATCGGATTTCGTAGTCATGGAATGGGTCGCTGGATGTGATCCGATTCTATCGATGCAAAGGATTGCTTTCAACGTTGCAGTGGAAAACCCTAGTGTTTTCAGCGGCAACTACGCATTGACAACAAATTGTTCGGCAGTAGCATATGCATACGTTTGCATAGAGTCTGGTCGACTGCAAGATGGCATACATACCAGGCCGAAAAGCGTACGAAACGCAGCGACGCGAAACGCCGGGTGAGCAAGCCCGGAACGCGCCGAAATATGCAAACGGTTGCATGAAAATCGGGCTGCTCGACGAGCCGGCAGCGCCAGGCATGGCGTTCGCCGGTGCGCGCGCGGCGGCATGGGAAGAGCCGGCGAACAGGTGGAAGGAGACGAACTTGAAACGGAAACAGGCATCCTCGGGCAAGTGGAACGCAGTGCGCATGATCGCGGCGTGCGTGGCCGCATTGGGCCTCTCCAGCGGTGGCGGCGCCTTCGCCGCGAACGAGACGATCGCGGCGTTCTACAAGAACCAGGTGGACCCGCACTTCGCGCTCGTGCATGCGGGCGTGGACTCGGCCGCGAAGCAGCTCGGCGTGTCCGTCACGCACTATGCGCCCACGCGCCCGAACGATCTGGGCGAGCAGTTGAGCGAGCTCGAGGACGTCAGCGTCAAGAAGCCCGGCGCGGTCCTGTTCATGGGCGTCAACCCGCGCGGCGTGGTGCCGGAAATCGAGAAGCTCAACGCCATCGGCATCCCGGTCGTCAACTACAACGATCGCGTCGCGGGCGGCAAGTTCGCCTCCGTGGTGGTGGCGGACGACTTCGACCTCGGCCACGACGTGGCGCGCTATCTGTTCACGAGCATGGGCGGCAAGGGCAACGTCGTGATCCTCGAAGGCGTGAAGGGCTCGACCACGAGCGACGAGCGCGTGCGCGGCTTCAAGAAGGCGCTCGAGGAATTCCCGAACGTGCACCTGCTGGCCTCGCAGCCCGCGAACTACCAGCGGCTCCAGGCGCTCCAGGTGACGGAGAACCTGATCCAGTCGAATCCGAAGATCGACGGCGTGCTGGCGGCGGCGGACGTGATGGCGATGGGCGCGATCGAGGCGCTCGAAGCGGCCGGCCGCAAGGACACGAAAGTCGTGGGCATTGGCGGCGTGCCGGAATCGGTGAAGGCGATCAAGGACGGGCGCCTGCTCGCAACCGCCGAATTCAACGGCTTCAAGATGGGCTGCATCGCGACGATGGCGGCGGTGCGCACACTGCGCAAGGAGCCCGTGCCGTCGAACATCCTGATCAAGGGCGTGGTGATCGACAAGACCAACTACGCGCCGTTCGAGCTGCCGGGCGACCAGCGCCAGTGTCCCAAGTGGGGCGACGTAGTCAGCAACTGACCTGACGATGCACGGGCGACGCGGCTTTGCGCATCGCCCGTGTGTCGCTTGTGCACCGGAAACATCTAGTTCGCACTGCAGAGGTAACCATGGAAACCACGACTTCGGCCGGCCCCTTGCCGCGGCTCGAACTGCGCAAGATCTGCAAGAGCTTTCCCGGCGTGCGCGCCCTTACGGACGTCGACCTGGCGCTGTATCCCGGCGAAGTGCATATGCTGCTGGGCGAAAACGGCGCCGGCAAGTCGTCGCTGATGAAGGTGCTGTTCGGCGCCTACCGCGCCGACGCCGGCGAATTCTTCTACGACGGCGAGCCGGTCTCGATCGCCTCGCCCGCCGATGCGAAGCGCCTTGGCATCGCGGTGATCTTCCAGGAATTCTCGCTCGTCCCGCATCTCTCGATCGCGCAGAACATCTATCTCGGGCGCGAGCCGCGCAACCGCCTCGGCCTCGTCGATCATCGCCGCATGCATGCCGATGCGGCGGCCACGCTCGCTCAATTGGGGCTCGCGTACGACACGCGCCTGCAGGCCGCCGAGCTGGGCGTTGCGCAGCAGCAGATGGTCGAGATCGCCAAGGCGCTCTCGCACGAGGCGCGCGTGCTCGTGATGGACGAGCCCACTGCGGCGATCTCGGACCGCGAGGCCGACGCGCTGTTCGCGGTCGTGCACAAGCTGCGCGATGCGGGCGTCGCGATCGTCTATATCTCGCACCGGATGAAGGAGGTGTTCGACCTCGGCGACCGCGTGACCGTGCTGCGCGACGGACGTCTCGTGAAGTCGACGATGGCCGCCGACACGACCCCGGACGAGTTGATCGCGCTGATGGTCGGCCGCTCCGTGGGCACCGTCTACCAGCGCCGCTACGTCGGCACGCCCGGCGAGATGGCGCTGGAGGTGAAGCAGTTGCGCACCGCGAGCGGCGTGAATGGCGTCGACCTGCACGTGCGCTGCGGCGAGATCGTCGGGCTCTCGGGCCTCGTGGGCGCGGGGCGCTCGGAGGTCGTGCGGGCCGTGTTCGGCGCGGACCCGATCCAGAGCGGCCGCGTCGAGATCTTCGGCGCCCAGGTGACGGGCGGGCCGCACAAGGTGGCGGCGCGCGGCGTGGGCCTGATCCCCGAGAACCGCAAGCAGGAAGGGCTCGCGCTCTCGCGCTCGGTGCACGAGAACCTGCTGGCCGCGAGCCTGTGGCGGCTGTTCCCGAAGGGCTGGTACCAGGCGGAGCAGGCGCGCCGCGCGACGCGCGAGTTGATCGAGACGCTGCGGATCGCCCCGGGCGACCCGGGCAAGCGCGCGCAGTACCTGAGCGGCGGCAACCAGCAGAAGATCGTGATCGGCAAATGGCTGAGCGCCGGCTGCCGGTTCTTCATCTTCGACGAACCGACGCGCGGCATCGACATCGGCGCGAAAACCGAAATCTTCGCGCTCATCGAACGGCTCGTTGAAGACGGGGCCGCGGTGCTGCTGATCAGCTCGGAACTTTCGGAGATCGTGTACGTGTGCGATCGCGCCTACGTGATGCGCGAAGGCACGATCTCGGGCGAGCTGCCGAAAGAGCGGCTCAGCGAGCGCAACATTCTGGCCCTGGCCATGCATGAGGAGGCGTGATGATAGCGAATTTTGTAAGGCAAGCACTGCGAAGCGAATCGGGCGGGCGGCGGCGCCGGCCGCTGCCGTCCGTCGTCTGGGTCAGCGTTGCGCTCGCGGTGCTGGCGGCGATTGGCGTGCCCGGGTTCGCCACGCGCGGCAATGTGTCGGACATCGGCTTGCAGATCGCCATGCTCATCGTGATCGCGATGCCGATGACGCTCGTGATCCTGAGCGAGGGGCTCGACCTTTCCGTGGGCGCGGTGCTGAGTCTTGGCGGTGTCGTGTTCGCGCAGGCGCTCGCGTTGGGCGCGGGCATCGTGCCCGCACTGCTCGCGGCAGCCGCCGTTGGCGTGCTGGCGGGTGGCGTGAACGGCGTGCTCATCGCGCAACTGGGCTTGCCGCCGTTCGTCGTCACGCTCGCGATGCTGGGCATCGCGCGCGGCATTGCGCTGGTGCTCACCGACGGCAACGCCGTCGCGGTCATGACGCCAGCGGTCGCGCAGCTCTATGCGATGTCGATTCTTGGCGTGCCGTTTCCGATCGTCTGCGCGCTGGCCGCCTGGGCGTTCACGCACCTCGTGCTCTATCACACGAAGTTCGGCGCCTACGTGTTCGCGATCGGCGGCAATCGTGAAGCGCTCACGCTGGCCGGCGTCAAGGCCAGGATCTTCCACGCCGCGATCTACGTGCTGAGCGGCTTGTTCGCGGGCCTCGCCGCGCTGCTGCTGGTCGGCCGGATGAACGCGGCCGAGCCCAATGCCGCCATCGGCATCGAGTTCGACGCGATCGCCGCCGTGGTGCTCGGCGGCACGTCGTTCGAGCGTGGCGACGGCTGGCTGACCGGCACGGTGCTGGGCGTCGTCACGATCGGCATGCTGCGCAATGCCCTCAACCTGCTGGGCATTGAATCGTCGCTGCAGGTCGTGTCCGTTGGCGTGCTGGTCCTGCTCGTGATTCTCGTCGACAGCCTTCGCAAATCCCGTTTCGTTGGAGCCCATGCATGAGCATCCAGAATCCTTCCCGGTTCTTGCTGAACCACGTCGGCCGGCTCGATGTCCGCCGCCACGCGAGCGCCGAGACCGCCGCGCTCGTCTACCGGATCCTGCTGATCGTCGCGATCGCGCTGGCGCTCACTGTCGCCACCGACGGCTTCGCGACCTCCGCGAATCTGCTCAACGTGCTGCGGCAGGCGAGCCTGATGTTTCTGCTGGCCTCCGGGCTCACGCTCGTGATCCTCTCGGGCGGTTTCGACCTGTCGATCGCGGCGAACCTGACGCTTTCCGCCTGTCTCGCCGCGGGCGCGATGAAGTCGGGCGGCTCGCCCATGCTGGCGGTCGCGACCGCGATGGGATGCGGCGCCTCGATCGGCCTGCTGAACGGGCTCGCCGTCACGCTGCTGCGCCTGCCGCCGTTTCTCGCGAGCTACGGCATGTTGTGGATCGTCCAGGGGCTCGCGTTCCACTACATGGGCGGCAACGAAATCTTCGGTTTTCCCGCGGGATTCCGCGCGCTGGGAACCGGGTTCTGGCTCGGCGTGCCGCTGCCGGTCTACATGATGCTGGCCGTGCTGATCGGCGGCACTCTCCTCACCGCGCGCCTGAATTTCGGCCGCGAGATCTACGCGATCGGCGCGAACGCCGAAGCCGCGCGATTGTCGGGCATCCCCGTGCAAGCGCGCCGCATCGCGGTCTACACGCTCTGCGGCCTGATGGCGGGCATCGCGGCCATCGTGTATCTGGCGCGCGTCAATGCGGCCGATTCGGCGATGGGCGAACCGGTCCTGCTGCCGGCAATTGCCGCGATCCTGATTGGCGGCGCGTCGCTGTTCGGCGGCACGGGCACGCTGCTCGGGACCTTGTTCGGATGCGTGACGCTCGCGCTCGTGATCGACGCCATGAATCTGCTGAACCTCGACGCCAACTGGCAGCCTATGGTCGTGGGCGCGATCCTGCTGCTCGCCGTGCTGGCCGACGCGCTCGCGCGGCGCCAGCGCGGCCGTACGCGTTAAGTGCTGATGGCGCGCATAACAAAGAGACGATTTGACAAGCGGCGAGACTGATCGACGAAGGGTTCCTGACCGATCCCGCATAACATCGAGTCAACGATGCGGTGGCGCAGTAAGGGTGGATTCAGACAGGGCGAGGGGGCGAAAAGGTGGTAGCGCCCCCGTCCCGGTTCCAGCAAGCGGCGCACGAAGGCCGATCGATTCACGCGATGGAAGCGTCATAAAAATAATTCGTAGTACGGATGGTCTGGAGTTCGATTGCGATCAACGTCCGGTCGACGGCCGGCAACATGGAGGGGAAGGTGGAGATGAAGAAAAGAATGATAGCTGCGCTGGTAGGCGCCGTGATGAGCAGCGGCGCGCTGGCACAAAGCAGCGTCACGCTGTCGGGTCGCCTGGACGAAGGCATTACGTACGTCAACAACGAAGGCGGCCACTCGAACGAGAAGATGGACAGCGGCGTGCTGTTTCCGAACCTGTGGATTCTCTCGGGCCATGAGGATCTGGGCGGGGGCTACGCGACCCTGTTCAAGCTCTCGTCGCTGTTTAACCTGAGCAACGGCCAGCTGAACCAGCAGAACACGCTGTTCGGGCAGCAGGCCTGGGTGGGCATCCAGTCGCCGTACGGCACGATCTCGCTCGGCAACCAGTTCGATTTCAGCGCCGATTACTTCGGCCAGTTCAACGTCAGCTCGGCGGGCAGCGGTTACGCCATTCACCAGGGCGACTTCGACCACACCAACAACGACCGCCTGAAAAATTCGATCAAGTACGTGAGCCCGGAGCTGTTCGGAGGCCTGACGTTCGGCGGCATGTTCGGCTTCAGCAATACGCCGGGCAGCTTCCACGACAACAGCGGCTGGAGCGCCGGCGCGCAATACGCGAACGGCCCGTTGACGATCGCCACGGCCTACACGTATGTCGCGACGCCCACGATCGACCCGTACGCGCAGATCGGCGTGCACTCGTTCTTCGGCCAGCAGGTCGCGAGCGTGACGGACAACACGGCGACCGATCTCGCGCCGGCATTCCAGATCCGCTCGCTCGGCACGCTGGGCGTCGGCGCGTCCTATGCGATCGGCAACGTCACGCTGTACGGCAACTTCAGCGACACGGTCCTCAAGTATCTCGAAGAGAAGTCGGTGATGCATGTCTGGGAAGGCGGCGCGACCTGGCAGGTGACGCCCTCGATCCAGCTCGTCGGCGGCTATCAGCACACGGGCTTCGAGGGCCACACATGGAACCAGGTGACGGCTGCGGCGCTGTATGCGCTGTCCAAGCGCACGCAGGTCTATATCTCGAGCGATTACCTCAAGGCTTCGGCCGGCGTGGACGCGGTGATCGGCGCGAGCTTCGAGCCGTCGCTGACGGGCAAGCAGGCGGACGTGCGCCTCGGTATCTATCACAGCTTCTGAGCGCGCACAGCAGTAAGCGATATCCCATCCCGGCACGGGCCGGACACATCAACACGAGGTTTGGAGGAGTCGAAACATGAACAAAATTCTTGGTGCCGCCATGCTGACGAGCGCCATTGCCGCCGCCGCGATGGCATGGGCGAGCGATGCGCCCAGCAATGGGCCGAAGCTCATCACCAACATTCCGATGACGAGCGCGAAGCCGTTCGGCTTTGACATCAGCGCGGCATCCGACGGCAACTACTATCTGGCCGACGGTTCGAACGCCACGCTCGACGTTATCGACGCGAAGACCTTGACGGTGCGCGACCGCATCTCCGCGGACTTCGCGGGCATCGGCCCGAACCACGACAAGTCGGGTCCGTCGGGCGTGATTCCGATTCCGGGATCGTCGCTCGTGTACGTGGGCGACGTGAACGCGGTCAAGGTGATCGACGTGGCGTCGAAGCAACTCGTCAAGCGCATCGAAGTCAGCAACTCGGGCATTCGCGCCGACGAGGGCTGCCTCGATCCCACGCACCACGTCGTGATGTTCTCGAGCGGCGCCGAAGAGCCGCCGTTCGCGACCTTCATCAACACCGACACGCAATCGGTCATCGCGAAGCTGCCGCTCAAGGATTCGACCGGGCTCGAAGCCTGTGCCTACGATCCGAAGGGGCAGAACTTCGTGCTGAACAACGACGGCACGAAGGCGAACCCGAAGGGTGAAGTCGACATCATTCCGGTGAAGACGGTGCTCGCGGGCCAGCCGGAAATCTCCGCTGTGTTCAAGCTCAACGGCTGCGATGGCCCGAGCGGCCTCGCGCTCGGACCGGGCAACGATGCATTGATCGGCTGTGATCCGGACGAGGGCGGCAAGCAGACCACCGTGATCATCGACCGCACCAACGGCACGACGCTCGCCGAGCTGCCGTTCGGTGGCGCCGACGAGGTGGTCTACGACGGGGTCTCGAATCGCTACTTCGTGGCCGCCGGCCATCATTCGGCCGACAACGTCTCGCAGGTAGGCAACAAGGCGGCCAAGTTCGATCCGGCGCTGGGCATCGTCGACGCCAGCACGCGCAGCCTCGTCGCTATCGTGCCGACGGGCACCGGCGCGCACTCGGTCGCGGTCGACGGCGAATCGCACCACGTGTTCGTGCCGTACGCGAAAGGACCGAAGCCGGAATTCGCCGGGACTGGCGTATCGGTGTTCGGTACGGAGTAACGGCCAGCAGTCTCCAGTGTAGCGATGCGGGTTGCCCGCGAGACGTTTGAGCGAACGTCTCGCGGGTTTTTTTGCTGTAGCTGGGGTTGGACGGTGTGGGTCAGCGGGGCTCAGCCCGTGTGCGCGTCATGCGAGTCCGGTGCGGGGCGCGTGGCATTGCCGGGGTCCTGCGGCGGCGGTGGGGGTGGATGGTAGCGCGGGTAAGTGTGCTCGTGGTTGACGTGAAAGTGCTCGTGCGCAGTGGACGTTGCCGTCGCGAATGCACCTAGCACGAGTGCGGTACAGAGCATCCAGGTCTTCATGGCGATTCTCCAGGTGCCGGAACGCGGGCACCTGCATCTAGCCTAGGCAGCGCCAGCGGACCGCATTGATACGTGAATACCCTGGATCGTGACCGGAAATGAAAACCCATTGCTCAGGGATTCGATTGCCGGTCGCGATAGACAGGGAAAGGAGCGCCGCGCAAGGCGGTTTTTTTCGGACTTGCCGGTAAGCGCCCGGGCTTTGCGGTCATCAAGATTCGACCGCCTGCCCGTACGCTGTGGTGTAACGCAAACGGTTGGTGAGAAGGAGGAACAGAAGTTGAACGTCAGGCTCTGGGTTTATCGGGCGGCAGGCGCGGCCATCGTTTCAGCCGTGTGCGCCGGGGCGGCATTGGGCACAGCGGGCGCGGCGGCAGAGGAACCGGCGCCGCTCGCGCCGACGGCCACCTACACGCTGAGCTATGCGCAAACGCAGAAGCTGCTCGGCATCGCGGTGGCGGCCGCCAATGCGCGGCATCTCGCGATGAGTTTCGCGGTTGTCGATCCGGGCGGCCATCTGCTCGCGGCGGTGCGCATGGACGGCGCGCCGTTCGCGACGGTCGATTTCGCGCGCGGCAAGGCGTTCGCGTCCGTGGCGCTGGGCGGCCAGTCGGGCGTGACGCTCGAGCAGCGCTATCGCGACGATCCTTCGGAGTACAGCAATGTTTCCGGCGCGGGCTACTACGCGCCGTTTTTACCCGGCCGCGGCGTATTCCCGGTGTTCCAGAACGGGCACCTGCTGGGCGCGGTGGGGGCGGGCGGCGCGCCGTCCGCAGTCGACGACGAAGTGCTCAAGCAGGCCATCGAAGCATTCGGCGCGAGCACCTCGCGGTGACGAAACCCGGTTATTGAAATCATGTCAGGACGACTTATGAAAAATATCAGCGATACATTCAACCCGCGCGACGCTGCGGCAAGCGGCATGGAGACACCGCGCGCGAGTACCGAGGATGCGACCGCGCTGTGCCGGCGCACGATGCTCAAGCTCGGCTTTGGCGCGCTCGCGGCAGGCGCCGTGGGCATCGCACGTACCGCCTCGGCCGCCACGCCGGCCTCGGGCAGCGCCGCGATGCCGGCTCTGCCGGGCGGCAAGGTCGTGAAGCTCGTGCCGTCGTGGGACACCGTGCAGGTCGGACAAATGGATCCGGGCCGGCCGGCCGCTGTGACGATCCGCTCCGGCGACACGGTCTGGTACGACGGCACGTGGACCAACTGGGGCAATGAGCCCAAGTATGGAATGGGTTTCAAGGAGCGCGAGCCGATCCGCAAAAAGTATCCGAACGGCGCCTTCTCGCTGATCGGGCCCGTGGTGGTCGAAGACGCGGAGCCGGGCGACCTCATCGAGTGCCGCCTCATGAAGATGCGGCCGATCGATTGGGGCTGGAACTCGGCGCCGCCCGGAGTCGGCGCGCTGCCGCACGACTTCCCGCCGTACCTGCGCTATCTGAAGTTCAACGATGCGCGTACCTACGCGGACTATGTGCCGGGCGTCAAGATTCCGGTCAACCCGTTCCAGGCCTACCTGGGCACGCAACCGCCCGGCGACAAGCCGGTCAGCGCGAACTTCGCGGGCAGCTACGGCGGCAACCTCGACTGCGCGGTGCTGAACCCCGGCAGCTCGGTGTTCCTGCCGGTGCAGCAGAGCGGCGGCCGCGTATGGACCGGCGGTTCGATGGGCGCGTCCGGCGAGGGTAACGTCGACCAGACCTCGATCGAGACTGCGTTCGAGGAAATGCGCATCCAGTACGTGCTGCACAAGAACAAGGCGCTCGACGGCCCGATGGCGGAAACGCCCGAGCATTGGATCGGCTTCGGCTTCGCCGACAGCCTCGATAGTTCGCTCGTTGCGTGCCTGCGCCAGATGATCGGCTGGATGTCGGCCGCCACCGGCATCGCGCCGGTCGACTGCTACGGCATCTTCAGTGTGGCGGGCAGCTTCCGCGTGACGCAGTTCGCGGACCAGACCCACACCGTCTACGCCACCAAGCCGCCGAAGGGCATTCACTGCATGCTGCCCAAGCGCATTTTCTCGGCGGATATGCAGCGTCGTATTTCCGCTTACGTGCGCGCCTGACGCGCGCGGTTCCGGGTGGTTGAGCGTTGTTCAGTATCAATGCGGCCGCGCTGTCGCTCGTGCCCCGGGCACGCGCGCGCCGCAAGGAGGCAAGGTCATGAATATGGAAGAGTCGAGGCCCGTTGCGGCCGCTGATGCGATCCCCGAGGCTGGCCGTACTGGCTGGCGTCTCGCGCTGTTCGTCTGTTTTCTCGTCGTGGTGCTCGATGGTTTCAATACCACGTCGATTTCGTTCGTAGTGCCAACACTCGCGCACGACTGGCAGTTGAGCGCGGCGGCTTTCACGCCGGTCTTCGTGGCGACGAACGTCGGCGCCGCGATCGGCTTCATCATCACGGGGTCGCTCGCACAGCGCTTCGGGCACCGGCTCGTCGGCCTCGGGAGCGTCGTGCTGTTCGGCGGCGCCACGTGGCTCACGATGTACGCGGGCAACGTCGCCGCGCTCTCGGCGATGCGCCTGTTTTCGGCGATCGGCCTCGGCGCCGCGCTGCCGATCGCGATTTCCGCGTCGGCGTCGATTATCGGCGCGCGGCACAAGGTGGCGGCGTCGTTGCTCGTGACCACGGGCATGTCGGTGGGCGCGGTGATTGGCGGCGTGGTCGGCGGTCCGCTGATGCACCGCTTCGGCTGGCAGGCCGTGTTCGTGCTCGGCGGCGCGCTGCCGTTCGTCGTGGCGCCGGCGTTCTACCGCATCCTCCAGGCGGGTGCGACTCCGCAGGCCGGGCAGGCGGCGCACAAGCGCGCGAATCCGGTGAAGGCGCTGTTCGGCGAAGGCTTTGCCGCCTATACCTGCCTGCTGTGGCTGTTCTCGTTCCTGATCTTCATGGACGTCTACGCGCTGCTGTTCTGGCTGCCGACGTTGCTGCTCTCGTTCGGCTTCTCGCTCGAGCATGCGCCGGCCGGCATGGCGGCGTTCAGCATCGGCGGGCTCAGTGGCAACCTGCTGATGACCGCGGCCGTCACGGCGATGACGCTGGCCGGCAACGTGCGCGTGAAGACGGCGTTGACGGTGGGCATCGTGGCCGTGATCGCGGGCATCGCCACGCTCTCTCATGCCGCCGTGCCGCCCATGGTCGTGCTGCTGCTGATCGGCGCCATCGGCGCGGGGCTCGTCAACGGAATCATGGGCCAGACCGCGCTCGCGGTCGCGTTCTATCCCGAGCACCTGCGCGCAACCGGCGTGGGCTGGGGGCATGCGCTGGGACGCGTCGGCTCGTTCGTCGGCCCCGGCATTGGCGGCGCGCTGCTCTCGCTCGGCTGGGCGCCGCGCGACATCGTGCTGACCGCGATCGTGCCGGCCTGCCTCGCGATCGTCGTGCTCGCCGCACTGTCGGCCGCTGGAAAGCGCGCCGCTGCCCGTTCGGTGCCGGCTGCCTGAATTGAATTGCCCGGGCGGCGCGCTGCCGCCTGGCTCACTCCACTCGACCTTACCTGTACCTTTACCGATGAAGATCATTGCCTATCTGGACGCCGGCCGCATCGCGCTTGGCGTCGTCACCAGCCCGACGCATTTCATTGCCGTCGCCGACGTCGCGCCCGATTTGCCGACGGACCTGATCGAGATTCTCGAACGCGAAGACGGCATGGACCGTTTGCGCGAAGCGACCGCGGGCCGCACGGGCGACCGCCTGCTCGCCGACGTGACGCTCAAGCCCTTCCTGCATCGCCCGAACGCCATGTGGGCGCTCGCGCTGAACTTCAAGAGCCATATTGCGGAGACGGGCCTGCAGACCAACCCCGACTTTCCGCACCTGTTCCTGCGCACCGAGGCGTCCTATGTCGGGGCGGGCGAGCCGATCTTCGCACCGCCGTATTCGGTGGCGCGCGCCTTCGACTACGAAGGCGAGCTGGGCGTCATCATCGGCAAGCCCGGGCGCGATATTCCGGTCGAGCGTGCCCTGGAGCATGTGGCGGGCTATACGTGCCTGAACGAAGGCTCGGTGCGCGAGTATCAGATGCACAACCGGCAATTCGGACTCGGAAAGAATTTCGAGGCGTCGGGCTCGTATGGGCCGTGGCTGATGACGCCGGACGAGTTCGGCGACCCCGCGCGCCATAGCGTGCTCACGCGCATCAACGGCGTGGTGCGCCAACGCGCGCCGCTCGACGACATGCTGATCGACGTCGCGCACACGGTCAGCTACCTGAGCCGCGGCTACCGGTTGCGGCCCGGCGATCTGATCGCGATGGGCACGCCGGGCGCGCTCAAGCCGCAGCCCGACGACCTCGAAGGCCAGGACCTGTCGCGCCAGTTTGGCCCCTTCCCGACACCGGGGCTCGTGCACATGCGCGCGGGAGACGTGGTGGAAATCGAAATCGACGGCCTCGGCGTATTGCGCAATTCCGTGATTACCGATCCCGCCTTCGAGGGTGATCTGTAATAAGCGGGTGTCGTGGGCCCGGCGTGCGCGCCGGACCCGTGCGGGCGAGGCGCACCGCTTCGCCCGTTTCTTTGCCTGGTTCTTCGCCAGGTTTTCAGCTCAGTTCCCCGCTCAGTCTTCCGCCTGATTTTCCGGCTGGTTCAGCACGACCGAGTGGCGGCGAAACTCGCTGGGCGGCACGCCCATGTGCTGCGAGAAGAAGCGCGTGAAATGGCTATGCTCCTCGAAGCCCAGTTCGTCGGCAATCTCGGCTAGCGGCCGGTCGCTAGCGCCCAGCAACTGGATCGCGTGCGACATGCGCACCCAGTCGATGTAGTGCTGCGGCGAGATCCCCATGCAGCGGCGGAACTGCTCGAAAAAGCGCGAGCGCGAGAGGCCGACCTGCGCGGCCACTTGCGCGACGCTCGGATTCGGCTCGGGGGAGCGCTTGATGAAGTCGAGCGCCTTGCGGATGCGGAAGTCCACCGGACGCGTGGAAGGCGCGAGGCCCGAGGTCAGCGCCGGATCGGCGAAATCGCGCCCGAGCGCCGAGACGAGGTCTTCGAGTATCGGCAGGCCGCCGTCGTCGTGCGCGACAAGGTGGTGGGTGATCGCGGCCGCGAGGCGTTCTACATGATGGCGCACGTCCGGCGTGACGACCACCACGGCTTCGGGAAAGATGCCCGCGGGACCGAATTCCGCGAGCTGCAGCCGTGCGCGCAGCCACTGCGGCTCGACCACGAGCGAGAGGATCATCGAAGGCATCTCGTCCGTGCCGCTCTTCGCATGCTCGATCCAGGGATTCATGCAGATCGCGCGCTCGCTAGTGAGCATGCAATCTTGTGCGCCGATGCGAAAGCCGCAATCGGCGCCGCCGAGCTTGAACAGGAATTGGTATTGCGCGTGCGCGTGCGCGACGAGCGGACGGCTGATGAAATTGACCGTCGCGCGGCCAAACTCCCCTTGCAGGATCCAGACTGGCTTTTCCGAATCGATCGTCATGGTGGGCATACCGGAACCTTCTTGTTGCGGTGCGCTGCCTTCGCGGCATGCGCAGGGTCGTTGGCGGTGCGGGGCCGCGCGATTGTACGGTGGCGCGGTCGAAAGCACATCGAAACATTCTCAGGCTTGACACTAAATCAAATGAACGACGGCAAGTCAATGGGTACAAGACACAGGCCCGTCTCGCGCGCGATACGGCCCCGCAAGTCCCGCTTGCCCGGCGGGGGGCGCATGGACATGCTGCAATTTCTGGACGATAAGGCAAGTGAGCGCTTCATTCGATCACCGCGCCGCGAGCGAAGCGCTTCATAGTGAGACCGGTGCGCGATATCGCGTGCACGACAGCAGATCGCAGACGATGAGAGGGAGCGAAATGGCATGGTTTGAACGCGAAGGCATCCGCATTGCCTACGAAGAATACGGTCCGCCGAACGGACCCGTCGTGGTATTCAGCCACGGCTTCCTGATGGACTCGGAGATGTTCCTGCCGAACATCGAGAACCTGCGAGACATCTTCCGCTGCATTGTCTGGGACCAGCGCGGCTTCGGCGCAACGGGGCCGACCGACCGGGCATTCAGCTACTGGGATTCCGCGCGCGACCTGATTGGCCTGCTCGATCACCTGGAGATCGCGACGGCGTCACTCGTCGGCATGTCGCAGGGCGGCTTCGTGTCGATGCGCGCCGCGCTGCTGGAGCCCGACCGGTTCCGCGCGATCGCGCTGATCGCCACGCGCAGCGACCTCGACGACGCGTCGGTCACGGAATCGTTCGAGCAACTGAAGGCGGAATGGGCGCGCAACGGCGCCGCAAACGTTGCCGGACACCTGGCGTCGTTCCTGCTGGGCCCCGAATATGAGGAATCGGTCTGGACTGCGAAATGGCGGCGCTTGGCGCGCGAGCATTTCGATCACCCGGTGGATGCGCTGACTACGCGCGACGACATCACGAGGCGGCTCAGCGACATCACGCATGCGTCAATCGTCTTCCACGGCGACGCCGATGCGGCCATCGATCCCGGTTGCGGCGAGGCGCTGGCCGCGCGGCTGCCGAACTGCAAAGGGATGGTGAGCGTGGCGGGGGCCGGGCATACGCCGAACCTGACTCACGCGCACGACGTCAATCCGCTGCTGAGGGACTTCTTGCTGCGCTATGGGCGCTAGGGCCTGCTACTAGCGTGAGCAGGCTCGGGTTGCAACGCCGTGCGTGCGTTGACGATCGCGCCGTAACCGACGGGGCTCGCGTGAATCCTCACGAGCCCCGTTCGGCCGCCCGTTCAGGCAGGGTTGTGGATCGCGGAGGACCGGTACGCATGAGCGCCTAGCACGAGCGCGAGAATCGACATCACGGCCGCCAGACCCGCAATGGCGAGGTCGAGACCGATTCGGTCCGCAAGCAGGCCGAGTCCGACGATGGGCACGATGCCGCCCAGATAGGCGATCGAGAAGAACGAGGCGATCGAGCGTGCGCGATGCTGCGGCGGCGTGATCTGATTGATCACGGCCAGCGCCGACATGAACGCGAGGCCTTGCCCGAATCCGCCGATCAGATCGCTGGCCATGAACAGCGCGCCGGCATGCAGCGGCAGCGAGGTGGCCATCAAGGCGACGCTGACACCGGTCGCGATGGCGCCGGCCGCGAGGCCACGGCGTGCGTCCACCTTGCGCAAGGCGAACTGGGCGATGGCCGAGCCGATGAAGAGCGTGGCGACGCCTGCACCCGCGATGGCCGGACCGTGCCATGGCAGCAGCGTGCCGAGGACCGCGGGCGCGAGCGAGGCGAACAGCGAGAACAAGGTGTAGCCCGTAAAGGTCGTGAGCGAGGCGAGTGCGAACGGACGCCAGGCGGACGGATCCGGCGCCTGGAAGCGCAGGGCCGGACGGAAATGCCGGATCGGGGTTACCTTGGCGTCCGCGGGATGCACGACGAGCGCAAGCAACGCGAGCACGGCTGCGATGCCGAACACGAGGTAGGGCGTGAGGAGCGGGCGCGGCAACAGCTGCGCCACGACCCCGCCGGCGAACGGCCCGAGGCCCAGGCCGACGATGTTCATGATCGAGCCGACCAGCTGGGCGCGCTTGACCTGGCCCGCGGGCTCGAGCGCAATCAGGCCCGCGGTGGCGGCACTCGACGCAATGCCCGCCGCGATGCCGATGGCGAAGCGGCCGAGCGCGAGCACCGGCAAGGAATGGGCGGCCGCCGAGGCGAGCAGCCCGGCAATCAGCAGCAGGACGGAAATGCGCAACGCGTGCACGAAGCCCACGTGATCGCTCAAGTGGGAGAGCACGAGCAGGGCCAGCAAGGCGCCCGCCATATAGCTGGAATAGACGATCGTGACGCCGCCCGCCGAGATGCCGAGCGCCTGCTCGTAAAGCGGATACAGCGGGCTTGCGAGCGTGGCGCCCGCCATCGTGACACCGAGTGCGAACGCGATGGCGACGAAGCGCGTGGCCGCGCTGCCATGCGCCGTGGACGTTTGAGTATGGGAGTTCATGGTAAAGCCCTCAACGAGAGGAGTTGCGTCGAGGATAGCGGCGGGCGCCGGCGCGGAGAATCGGGCCGCCGCGCAAAGCTGCTTTGCACGCGCCCGGGCGCCTGGCGGCGGGGGACCAGGTCGACCCCGCATTACACTCATGGATAATGGTGCCGCGTTGGCTCGCGCACTAGCATACGTTCAAGCCCTGCGGTAATCCCTGGCGCCTGAGCGCGCGAGGCGCTACTCGCAGGTTGGCCGTGCCGCACAGCGGCGGCGGACGTGTGGAGAGCGTGGGAAATGCACAACTTCGGTCGAGTGGCGGTCTCTCTGGAATGCCGCGAGGTGTTCGTGGACGGCGTGGCCCAGCCTGTCGGGACGCGGGCGTTCGAAATCCTGGAATTGCTGATCGGTGCCGCGGGCGAACTGGTGACGAAAGACCAGATCATGCGCGCCGTATGGCCGAAGACGATCGTCGTCGAAAACAACATCCAGGTGCACATTTCGACGCTGCGCAAGCTGCTCGGCGGCAAGCGCGGCTGGATCCGCACCGAGGCGGGCAGGGGCTATCGACTTGCGCCGCCCGCGGACGGACCCGCGCGCGCGACGCAAGTCGATGCCGCCGCTGCGCCGGTGCCGGTGCGAGCGAGCGCGGCGCAACGCACATGGCCCTTGATTGGCCGGGAACGCGAAGCGGCCGAGCTGCGGAGCCTCGTCGAGCGGGAGTTGCTCGTGACGTTGGTGGGCCCCGGCGGCGTGGGCAAATCGCACCTTGCGCTCGAAGTGGCGACGGCCTGGGCCTGCTCGCGCGGCGTGGAGGCGTGCCATGTCGATCTGGCCTGCGTGAGCGGCCACGGCTCGCTCGTGGCCACGCTGCTGGGCGCGCTGCGCGGCGCGAAGGAGCCGGGTGCAGGCGACATGGGTGACGTGTTGCGCGAGATCGGCGCCAGCGAGGCGGTGCTCGTGTTCGACAATGGCGAGCGTTGCGTGGACGCGCTCGCGGCGGTGTGCGAGACGATAGCCGCGTCGAACACCGGGGTCTCGATGATCGTGACGAGCCGTGAACCGCTGCGGGTTGCCTGCGAGCGCATCTACCGGGTTGGCCCGCTAGCCGTGCCGGACGCACAGGCGGGCGGCGGCGATATCGAAGCGTCCAGTGCAGTGAGGATGTTCGTCGCCCGGGCGCGCGCCATGGGGACCGAGTTCCCCGCCGACCCGAAGACGCTCCAGGCGATCGCCAACGTATGCCGCCGGCTCGACGGCTTGCCGCTGGCGCTGGAGCTGGCGGCCGCGCGTGCCGCATCGCTCGGTGTAAAGGGGCTTGTTGCGGATCTGGAGCGCTCGCTGCTGTCCCTATCGGGCGGCTTGCGCACTGCGCCGCCGAGGCACCGGACGCTGCGGGCGAGCATCGAGTGGAGCTACGTGCTGCTCGACGAGGCCGAGCGCATCGTGTTGCGGCGTCTTGCGGCGTTCCCCGGCATTTTCACGCTCGAAGCGGCCTGCGCGCTGGCGACGTGCGATCAATTGAGCCGCGACGCGGTGCTCGACTGCGTGGTCAATCTTGCGTCCAAGTCGCTGCTCGTCGTGCATTCGGCGGGCCTGTCGAAATGCTATTCGCTGCTGGAGTCGGTGCGCGCGTATGCATTCGACAAGCTCGAGGAAGCAGGGGAGTATGTGCCGTTCGGCGAGCGTTATGCCGTGAGTGCGGAAATGGACAAGCCGGTGCGGCTGGCCCCGCGCGCCGCTTCGATTGCTGCTGCAACGCCGGTTCCGGCGAGCGCGGCGTACGTCTGACCGCATGCGCGAGTGTGCCGGATTGGATTCCACATCGGGTTTGAATTCAATGGCCCTGGTCTGCATCGTCGATGACGACGTCCTGGTACGCAAAAGTCTCACGAGTCTGCTGCAATCGGCCGGGCATATGGCGGCGCCGTTTGCTTCCGGGGAGGAATTTCTTGCTTCGCCGCGGCATGAGTGTGCCGCTTGCATTTTGCTCGATTTGAAGCTCAAGGGGATGAGCGGGCTTGAAGTGCAGCGGCGGTTGAACGAGGAGCATGTGGCCGTGCCGGTTGTGTTTATCTCGTCGCAGGCCGATGATGAGGCCGTTCGGCGCGCGATCGAGCGTGGGGCTCGGGCTTTTTTGCATAAGCCGTTCTCGTCCGATGAGATGCTTGAGGTGGTGGAGAGTATCGCTATTGGGCAGGCTGGTAAGCCTGCGGGCAGTTAGGCGGGGTAGCTCTATCGCTCGAGCGTATTTGTGCGCTTTTAAGTTGGCCTTAACTTGTTTTCGCGGCGGGCCCGCAGGCGTTGCCCCTGTGCGGGGCGGCACCTACTTTTCTTTGCAGCCGCAAAGAAAAGTAGGCAAAAGAAAGCGGCTCACACCGCTAGTGTGACGCAGTCCACCACTGCCCTGTCCATCGGAGCGGCTCCGGGGCATCCGTCTTCCCGCACACTCCGCCTTAGTGACAAAGGACTCATCCTTCCCGCCTCGCGCTACGCGCGGGCGGAAGGGTCTGCAAGGAAAACCGGGTGGGCCCGCCGGCGAATGCGTGAAGGCGCCGCCCGGTAAGTGCGCGAAGGTGCTGACCCGTAAATGCGGGAGAGTGCTGACCGGTAAATGCACGGGAGTGCTGATCGGTGAATGCGCCGGGTGTTGAGCGGTAAATGCGCTGAGGTTCTGACTAGTGAATGCACGGGCGTGCTGGCTGGCGAATGCGTGGGCAAGCCACTGATCAAATACGCTGGAGTCCTACGAAAGCGCGTGCATCCCCTAGTTCTGGTTATGCCCCACGGCGCGCGGAGCGTCGCCGGATGGATGAGCCCTTAGTCACTCCGGCGAGTAGCAAGTGGTGGCAGACGCTCCGGAGCCGCTCCGATGTACAGGGCAGTGGTGGACTGCGTCACACTGGCGGTTTAAGCCGCTTTCTTTTGCCTACTTTTCTTTGCGGCTGCAAAGAAAAGTAGGTGCCGCCCCGCACAGGGGCAACGCCTGCGGCCCGCCGCGAAAACAAGTTTAGGCCAAAGCCGGGCCTGGAATCACGCTCTAAGCGCTATGAGCTGCCCGCGCCCGCACGGAGCGCTCACTGCTCAACCGGCGTCGCAAACGACCAAGCCGCTGCACATCAGGTACTGAGGAATCCAGATCGAATTCCTTATCGATCCCAGCAATCAACGCGGCCGCTTGGCGTGCCTCGTCCCTATCGATAAGATGCTCCGCAAGATCAACCGTGGCCCGCAACCGCCAGATCACGGCACCGTGCTCACCCGCAACCGCAATTGCGCCGCACAGAAATCGGCGGCCATCCGCCTCATGCCACCCGCGCACATCAGGCCCCGCGCCGTCCTGCACGCGCGCCCGCTGCAACGCCACCCAACCGCGCGCCCGCATAAGCTCAGGTAAAAAGCACTGTTCGCCGTGCGTTTCACCGAGAGATATCGCCTCATCGAGCCTTGCAGCAGCGGCCTCGAAGCGCCCCGCCTCCACGAGCAACTCGGCCCACGAGACGATAAACGGCGCCATCGCCCCACGAATCCCACGCGCCACCAGGCGCAGCAACGCAGGCTCGAGCCGCGCAAGCGCCGCCGCGCTATCACGATCGCCATCCCGCAGTCCGCACTGAACCGCCAGACACTCGGCGTAATCCTCCCAGATAGCGAATCGATGCGTCGCCACCTGCGAACGCAACAGCGCGAGATACCGCGACGCCGCCTGCATGTCGCCACATTGCAGCGCAACTGGCACCGCAACCGTCGCAAGCAACTGACTCAGCGAAGGCTCCGGCATCTCGCCACGCGCGTGCGAGAGCGCCTGCTCGATGAGCTGCATGGCGCGCGCCGGCTTGCCCTCGAGCCACGCGATTCGCGCCAGCGCGCCATGGCAGAAAACCAGCGGATCAACATCCAGCGTGGCGCACGAGCGCTCCGTGCAACCCGCCTCGCCCAGCACCGCAACGGCATTTTCGAGGCGCTCGCGGGCCTGCTCGTGCTCGCCGAACGCATGTAGCGAGACCGCCACCATCGCGCCGGCAAGCGGCTCGTGCCAGCGCGGTTCCGCGCGCCGCGCGGCCTGCTCGAAGCGCGTGGCGTAGCGGATCGACGCGTGAACGTCCGCTGTGGCCAGCGCCGCGTTCCAGAGCCCGCATAAGGCTCGCGCTGCAAAGGCGTCGTCCTGGGCCGACTGTGCGAGCCGCCACACGCGTTGCCAGAGCGACATCGCACGCTCGATGTCGTCGCCCGCGTGCATGAGCGTCGACGCATAGGCCGTGCACAGCCGCATTTCGCAGACGATGTCGACCGAGCCGGCCGGCAAGGTGTCGAGCACGGCAAGCGCGCGCTTCGCCCGCTCGCAGCATTCGCGCACGAGCGAGGCGTCGAGCAGCGTGCCCACCAGCGCCCCCGCAAGCGCCACGCCCTGGGCGGGGTCGCCGTCGTCGGAGAACGCCCATTCGTAGGCGGTGCGGGCGTCTTCCAGCGAAAAGCGCGCGGGAATCTCCGCGCCGGCACGGGCGTCGTGCGCGAGCACGAGGCCGCTTTCCTCGATCCGCGTTTGCATGTAGCGCATATGCCGCGCCGAAATCACATGGAGCTCACCTTCGTCGCGCAGCTTGTCCAGCGCATAGGCGCGCGCGCATTCGGTCAGCCGGTACGTCGCAATGGGCCCGTGAAACTCGACATTGAGGAGCGACTTCGTCGCCAGATCGCCGAGGCCCGATACGATCACCGGGATCGACATGCCCGGCTCCGTGCCAACCGCGCAGACGGCGTCGAAGGTGAATGTGCCGGTAAAGCACCCCAGCCGCCGGTAGAGGACCCGCGATGCCGTGTCGAGCAGCGCGTAGCTCCACTCGAACGTCGCGCGCAAGCTCTGGTGCCGCGGCACCGCCGAGCGCGATCGTCCGGCAAGCAGATCGAGCCGGTGATCGAGCCGCGCCGCAACGCCCTCGACACCGAGCGTTGCCACCCGCGCGGCGGCAAGCTCGATGGCGAGCGGCAGGCCATCGAGCCGGCGGCAGATCTCGGCCACGAGCGCAATGCTGCTTTCGTCGGTCGCGCAATCGGTCGCAAACGCGCGGGCGTGGCACAGGAACAACTCGACCGCCGGATGCGCGAGCAGCGCTTGCGTCGACAGCCCGCTGGCGGGCGCGCCAAGCGCTTCGAGCCGCAGCACGGACTCGGCGCGGATGTGCAGGGCTTCGCGGCTCGTCACGAGAATGCGCGCCGATGGGCTGCGTGCCGCCAGCGTCTCCACGAGCCCGGCCACGATGTCGATCACATGCTCGGCGTTATCGAGCACGAGGAGGCAGCGCGATGCAGCGAGCGCATCGGCGACAGCATCGGCGCCTGGTTGCGCGTCATCCACGCGCGGCGCGAGCGCGTGCGCAAGCGCCGCAAGGACCTCCTCATGCGATGAGGCATTCGCCAGTTCTACGAAGCATGTCGGCAGACCGTAGCGGCTGTGCATCTCGCTCGCGACGTGAAGCGCGAGCGCGGTCTTGCCGATGCCGCCCGCGCCGACCACGGTGGTGACGGGTTCGCGTTCGAGCTGGGCGATGACCTGTTCGATCTCGGTTTGCCGTCCGATCAAGGGCGAGACGAGCGGGGGCGCCGCCGCGTGTTGCGGCGCGGGCTCGGTGTGCGCCGGCGCTTCGACGGCGGGCGTGCGCTGCGCGACCAGCACATAGCCCCGTCCCGGCACGGTCTTGATCAGATCGCGCTCCGCGCCCAGCAGCTTGCGCAGCGACGCGATATGCACTTGCAGGCGATTTTCTTCGACGATCAGACCCGGCCACACGGCATCCATGATCTGGTCTTTCGACAGGATGGCGCCATTGGCGCGATACAGCACGTCGAGAATATCGAATGCGCGCGCGCCAATGCGCAGCGAAACGCCGTTCCGCTGGATGTTTCGCTGGTCGAAACTAACCTGCAACGAGCCTATTTGAACCATGGTCGTCTCCAGGGCGTTGGCGGGATCGCAATGCCTGGAGTGTAAGCACACGACCTCGGGGCGTCTTGTACAAAAGTTCACTACGCCCGGCCAACGCAGGCCGGGAGACAGAGGCCTGCGTTGGCCGGTTTGGTACGAATGTCACTTCGCATGGGCGGCAAAGCGATGCCCGTCTAGGGCTGCAGGTCCGCCGTGGTCGTGACGAGCTCAATGAACGCGCTGATGCGCCTCGACCCGCGCTGGTTGGGCAGGTAGAGCGCCGTGACAGCGGATCGCGCGTGATTCGGATTCACCTCGTAGCCTTCGAAGAGCTTCGTCAAGCGCCCGCTTTGCACGTCGGGGGCCACGAGCCAGCTCGGCAGCAAGGCGATGCCCGCGCCGCTCCGGGCCGCTTCGCGAAGAATATCGGAATTGTTGGTCTTCAGTCTTCCCGTGACGACAACCTCGGTCTGCACGCCGTCCTTGCTGAATATCCAGACCTGGCGGTCGGTTCCATAGGAGAAACGCAGCGCCTGATGCGCACTCACGTCGGCGGGTTCGACGGGCGTGCCGAACTCGCTCAAATAGGCCTCGCTGGCAACGACATAGCGCTTGAAGGTGCCGATGTGCCGGCTGATCACGCCGGCGTCGGGCGGCGGTGTGCCGAGGCGGATGGCGAGGTCGATGCGCTCGGTGACCAGATCGGAGAACGTGTCCGTGAGCGTGATGTCGAGGTCGAGCTTGGGGTAGCGCGAGAGAAACGCGCCCAGATGCGGGCTGATGCACTGGCGCGCGAATTCCACCGGCGCCGAAACCCTGAGCGGCCCGGACGCTTCCTCGCCGCGGTCGCCGACGGCCGCGTCGGCTTCGGCGAGGTCTTCGAGAATTTGCCTCGCGCGCGCGTAATAGGTCTTGCCGGCGTCGGAGAGCGTGACCTGGCGCGTGGTCCGGTTGAGCAGCGCGGTGCCGAGCGCTTCTTCGAGCGCGTCGACCGAGCGCGTGACCGACGAAGTCGCCAGTCCGAGTGTTCTCGCCGCGCCCGAAAAGCCGCCGCTCTCGGCCACCACGACGAATGCGCGAAGCGCCTGAAGCTTGTCCATTGCGTTGCCTCCCATGCAAAGCGCCGTTGCGTGCCGTTGCCATTCTAGCTTTGGGTAAGCGGCCCTATCTTCGGTGCAGATCCCCCTGAAGGAGAAGTGTGATGGAACCGCTTGAAATGCGTATCACCCATGATTTCATTTGCCCGTGGTGCTGGATCGGCGAGGCGAAACTCGATGAAGCCATCCGCGAGGAAGGCGTCAAGGTCCGCTACGTGTTCGTCCCGTACGAACTGAATCCGGACATGCCAACGGAAGGGCTGGACCGCAAGGCGTATCGCACCGCCAAATTCGGCAGCTGGGCGCGCTCGCAAGCCATGGATTCTCACGTGGTGGACGAAGGCCGCCCGCACGGGCTGGCGTTCGACTATGAACGCGTGAAGCGCACGCCGAATACGCTGGCCGCGCACAGGCTCGTCTGGTTCGCTCAAAACGAGGGACGCGATGCGCGCGCGCTCGTCGACGCCATCTTCCGCGCCTACTTCGCGGAAGGCCGGGACATCGGCGACACGGGCGTGTTGACGGACATCGCGATTGCGGCGGGCCTCGACGGCGCGCGTGTGCGCGAGCTGTTTGCCTCGGCAGACGGGCGGGCCGAAGTTCGCGCGCTCGAAGCCGCCTCCGGGCTCGAAGGCGTCAACGCGGTGCCGTTCTTCAAGATCGGCGCCGAAGCCGTGAGCGGTGCGCAGCCTGTCATCGTGTTTCGCCGGGCCTTGCGTGCGGCCACGCGGTCGGACATGGAGGCGCATGCGCTGAGCGATTGATGCTTCACGCGCGCCGCATGGGTTCGTCTTCGCCTTCGGCCTCGCGGGCTTCCAGGGCCGAGGCGAGAATCGAGCGGTCCGCGTTGCCCGGGCGATGACGACGCCGTCCGCCCGGGCGGTAGACCGCGTCGCCCCGGTTGATGGGCTTGCCCGTGAGGCTGCAGATCGCCTTGCGGCGGGCCAGCGTGCGCGTCCAGAGCTGATCCGAATAATGCCCCGACGTAGCGTCGTTCCAGCACAGCGAAATGGCGGTGCTGGAGAGGCGCTCGAGGATCCGGATATAGCCGCAAAACGGCACGGCCGGTTGCGTACGCGAGGCTTTGCGCACCGGGAGCGCGGGGTAGTCATGGAGCAGCACGCCGCTCGGGCCCGACACCTGCATATCCACTGGCGGGCACGACGCGCGCTCGAGCCAGTCGATGGTTTGTTGCCACGGTCCGTTGTCTGCAAAGTATTCCATCGCGCTGCTCCATGATGCATGCATGGGGGCGGCGCCGCGCGCCGTCATGCATGGGCGTTCGAGTGTCGGGCGTGACGCACAGGGGCGCCGCGCTACGCTGGGACTCAGGCTTGCATTGTGGAGCGTCGCGACTAAAACGTCCTTGGGGCGGGCGTGAAAATTCCTGAAACGTACGAAACCGGGAAAGATGAGCGAGCGCGTGCGCCGGCGCAAAGCAAAGGGCGGCAGGCAATTTTGCCTGCCGCCCTTTGCACGTCGCCTGCTGCCGTCGCGTCAGTCGGAAATGGCAGCGAATTCCGGATAGTCGATGTAGCCTTCGGCGCCGCCGCCGAAGAACGTGCTGGCGTCGGCGTTATTGAGCGGCAGCGCGTCGCGCAGCCGTGCCGGCAGGTCGGGGTTCGCAAGGAACGGGCGGCCGAAGGCGATGAGATCCGCGCGGCCGCTGTCGAGCGCCTGGGTCGCGGATTCGAGCGTATAGCCGCCCGCGAGCATCAACACGCCCTTGAACTCCCGGCGCATGAGCTCGATGATGGCGTCCCAGCGCGGGTCGAACTGCTCGTCCTTCACCGTGCCGACGATCGCGGGCTCCACGAGGTGCAGGTAGGCCAGCTCCCAGTCGTTCAGGCGCCCGGCGATATGGCCAAAGGTGGCTTCGGGCGTAGCGTCGCCCATGCCCATGAAGCGGCCCATCGGCGTGAGGCGCACGCCTACGTTGATCGCGCCCACTTCGTCGCTGACCGCCTGCACGACTTCGAACAGCAGGCGCGTGCGGTTTTCGATGCTGCCGCCATAGGCGTCGGTGCGATGGTTGCTGTTGCTGTTGATGAACTGATCGAGCAGATAGCCGTTGCCGGCGTGAATCTCGACGCCGTCCATGCCCGCATCCATCGCGTTGCGCGCGGCGGCGCGAAAATCGCTCACGACCTGCGCGATGCCTTCGAGCGTCAGCTCCTGCGGCACCGGCACTTCGGCCCAGGCGCCGTTGCCGTTGTCGTCGACGATAAAGGTCTTGCCCGGCACCGGCATGGCCGTCGGCGCGACCGGCAGGCCGCCGTCGGGCTGGAACACCGGGTGCGAGACGCGCCCGACGTGCCACAGTTGCAGGAAGATTTTCCCGCCCTCGGCGTGGACGGCTTCGGCCACGGCGCGCCATCCTTCGATTTGCTCCGCGGTATGGATGCCGGGCGTCCAGGCGTAGCCCTGGCCTTGCTGCGAGATTTGCGTCGCTTCGGTCACGATCAGCGCCGCGCTGGCACGCTGGCGGTAATACTCGACGTTCATCGGCGTCGGCACGTTGCCGGGCTGGCCGGCGCGCGAGCGGGTGAGCGGGGCCATGACGATGCGATGCGCGAGCAGGAAGCGGCCGAGGCGAACGGGTTTGAAGAGGGCGTCAGACATTGAAATCTCCATCAAGAGGGGAGTGGGATGTCTGCAACGATATCGATGACCGGCACGGGAGAGAATCCATCGCCTGCGCTATGCAGTTTTGCGTCGGACGCTACGGCGCGCTTCGCCATGCTCGCGTTGCAGGACCTCTCAGAGCGCTTGGCCGAGGCCGAACGATGCGGCGAGTTGCGGGCCGCGTGCGAGCAGCGAGGCGACCTCCTCGCGCCGCTGCGCGGACCATTGCGCCAGCCGCCCGGCGACATCGGGCGCAGCGGTTGCATTGGGCGCATCGGCTGTGGCTGGCGCCAGCGCTTGCGCGAGCGAAACGGCGTCGTGCGCGGCCTTCGAGGTGCCCGATGCCGTATGCGGGCGCAGCGTGCAGGCCGCATCGCCGATCAGGGCCACGCGGCCGTGCGCGAAGTCGGGGCTCAGGGAGTCGAAGATGGCCTGGACAAAGGGCGCGCGCGTGGCCAGAACCAGTTGCGACAGGACCGCCGGCAGCCGCTCGCTGGCGAGCTGGCGCAGCGTCGCGACCGAACTCTCCGAAAGCTCGCCAGGATGGACCGACGCGTGATGGACGTTTCCCGCACGATCGGTCAAATGGCGGCGCAATGCTTCGGAGTCCGTCTCGTTTCGATACCAGAGCCAGTTGAAACGCCGCGCGCCAGGCGCGAGCGAGCCGTCGAGCGCGGGGATCAGGAAGGCCATGAAGAGCTCGCCGGGCGCCTTGTGCAGCGTCATGTACTCGACCAGCGTCTCGATCGCGGCGGCGTCGAAATCGGCTTCGTCGACGATGCCGCGCCATGCGATGTAGCCCGCAAACGACGGTGCGTAGCCGGGAAAGATCTGCGTGCGCAGCGCCGAGCCCGTGCCGTCCGCGGCGACGAGCACGTCGGCGCGCTCGGTGTGGTCGCCGACATGGACATCGACACCGTCGGCATCCTGCGAGAACCCCGTGACCTGACGGCCATAGCGAATGCGCTGCGGCGGCAGCATGCTGCACAGCGAGCGATAAACGGTGTCCCAGGACGAGAACGGCAGCATCTCCGGCTCGTCGCGCGCGAGCGCGCCGTCACGGTCGATCCAGTGTCGGCGGTGCGTGGGCACGCTGATCATGTCGCGGCAATGATGGCCATGCTGCTCGAGAAACGCCATCATGCGCCGCAATACGGCCACGCCGCCGCCCTGGCCGCGCAGCGGGGTAGCGGAACGTTCGTAGATCTCCACATCGTGCCCGGTGCAATCGAGCGTCAATGCGGCCGCAAGGCCGGCGATCGAGCCTCCGGCAATGATGATTTTCATCCAGGCTGACTCCCTTGTCTGGCAGGCGCGAAGCGTTCCTGATATTGCCTCGTTTCGCGCATCGCGTGCGGCCGCTTCATAACATTTCAGATTTTCACGGGAGGGCGCGCGGATTTTCCGCCGAGTTTTCCGGCGGATTTTCCGCTGATTTTCCGCCGAGTTTCCGCTATACCGCGCGCCGTCCCGCGCTAGATGCGAAGCAGCTTGCCTGCGTTGCCGCCCAGGATCATCGCGCGCTGGTCCGCGCTCAGGTCGAGACGGTCGAGAAAGCGCACCGGCTGCTCGTAGCCCATATCGAAGCAGTAGTCGCTGCCGAGCACGAGACGATCGACGCCGATGTTCTGCATCAGGTAGTCCAGCACCGGGCCGGAATGCGAGATCGTGTCGTAGCTGAAGCGCCGCAGATAGCTGCTCGGCCGTTGCGCGAGGCGCCGCGTTTCGGGCCGCACGGTCCAGCCCGCGTCGAGGCGCCCGATGAGGATCGGCAGCGCGCCGCCCGCGTGCGGCAGCGTGACCTCCAGAGTCGGATAGCGGTCGAGGACGCCGCCCAGGATCAGGTGCGACCCGGCGATTGCCGTATCGAAAGGATTGCCGAGCAGGTTGCTCAGGTAGTAGTCGCCGAGTCTCGCGCCGCCGACGGTCTGCTGCGGGTGCAGAAAGACCGGCAGCTTCAGTTGCTCGATGCGCGCGAAGACGGGCGAGAACAGCGGGTCGTCGAGGTCGCGGTTGTCGATGTTCGTGCCCATGTAGACGCCGCGAACGCCCGGCAGTTGCGACGCGCGCTCGAGTTCGTCGATGGCGTCGGCGGCATTGAGCATCGGCAGCGTGGCAAGCACGACGAAGCGTGTCGGATGCTGCTGGTAGACGCGCGACGCCTCCGAATTCCACTCGCGGGCGAGCTTCGCGTTGAACTTGCGGTCGCCCCAATACGCCATCGGCACGCTCAGCGAGAGCGCCTGCACATCGACGCCCGACGCGTCCATGTCCTTGAGCCGCTCGTCGACGTCGATGAACTTCATCGGCAGGGGACCGAGGCCGCCTGCGGGCGACTTGAAGGTAAAGCTCTTGTCGTCGCAGACAAACGAGCCGCCGAACTGCTTGCCCTCGCCGCCCACCAGGTTGCAATAGCTTTCTGGATAGTAGTGCGCGTGGATGTCGATCGAGCGGACGTTGCCGGGCAGCGAGCCGGTGGCCGCGCGCTGGGGCTCGCTTGCCGAGGCGGTGCGTCCGGCCACGGCCGCGCCCGCCAGCGCGGTGAGCGCGCCCAGCATACGGCGGCGGCCGGGTGAGGTGCAGCACGAGCAATTCATCATAGGTCTCCGGAGTTTTTTTGGGGTTGATTCGTCGTCTTGAGTGTTTTATCCATGGCGGGCCGTGCCGAGTTCGCACTCCACGAGCTGCGGGTCGAACTGTGCGCGCTCGCGCGCCGCGCGGGCCGAGCTGTCGGTGAGGGAGAACACGACGATGCCGACGAAAGCCGCAGCCATCGAGAAGAGCGCGGGGTACTCATACGGATAGACCGCATGGGCGTGGCCGAGCACCTGCACCCAGACGGTGGGGCTCAACACGGTCAGCGTCACGGCGGTGCCGAGGCCGATCATGCCGCCCACGACCGCGCCACGCGTGGTGAGGCCGCGCCAGTAGACCGAAAGCAGCAGCACGGGGAAGTTCGAGCTGGCCGCGATCGAGAACGTGAGGCTCACGATGAAAGCGATGTTCTGCTTCTGGAAGGCGATGCCGAGCAGGATCGCCAGCACGCCCAGCACGAGCGTGGTCACGCGCGCCACGCGCATTTCCTCGCGGTCCGACGCCTTGCCGCGGCGCAGGACGTTCGCATAGAGATCGTGCGAGATCGCGGAAGACCCGGCCAGCGTCAGGCCGGCCACCACGGCGAGGATGGTCGAGAACGCGACGGCGCAGATGAAGCCGAGGAAGACGTTGCCGCCGACCGCGTGCGCAAGATGGATCGCCACCATGTTCGCGCCGCCGATCAAGGCCCCCGAGGCGGTGTGGTACTGCGGGTCGGTGGCGACGAGCGCGATGGTCCCGAAGCCGATCACGATGATGACCGCATAGCCGGCGCCCACGATGCCCGTTGCGTACAGGATGCTCTTGCGCGCGGCCTTGACGTCGCCGACGGTGAAGAAGCGCATCAGGATGTGGGGCAGGCCGGCCGTGCCGAATATCAGCGCGAGGCCGAGCGAGACGGCGGAAACGGGATCGGAAACGAGTCCGCCGGGGCTCATGATGGCGAGGTGCTTCGGATGCGCGAGTATCGCCTGGGCGAACAGCGCATTGAGGCTGAAGCCGAAATGGGCCAGCACCATGAACGCCATGAACGCGGCGCCCGCGAGCAGCAAAACGGCCTTGATGATCTGAATCCACGTGGTCGCGAGCATGCCGCCGAAGAACACATAAACGACCATCAGCAGACCGACGATCACGACCGCGAGCGTGTAGTTCAGGCCGAACAGCAATTCGACGAGCTTGCCCGCGCCGACCATCTGCGAAACGAGGTAGAGCAGGACGATGACGATCGAGCTCGATGCCGCGAAAGCGCGAATCGGCCGTTGCGCGAGCCGGTAGGACACTACGTCCGCGAGCGTGTACTTGCCGAGATTGCGCAGCGGCTCGGCGATCAGGAACAGGATGATCGGCCAGCTCGCGAGAAAGCCGACCGAATAGATCAGGCCGTCATAGCCGCTCGTGAACACGAGCGCCGAGATGCCGAGCAGCGAGGCCGCCGACATGTAGTCGCCCGCGATCGCCCAGCCGTTCTGCAGCGCGGTGATCTTGCCGCCGGCCGCGTAATGGTCGGCCACGCTGTTGTTCTTGCGGGCGGCCCAGCGCGTGATGAACAGCGTCGAGGCGACGAACAGCAGGAACATGCCGATGGCGATCGGGTTGTGTCCGTGCGAAATGGCAGAGGGCGGCGACGAGGCTTGCGCCGCGAGTGCGGGCAGGGCGTCGAGCGCGAGCGCGGCCGTTAGCAGAAGGCGTTTCATTTGCCAGCTCCTTGCCGGATGGATTCGACGATGCCGTCGTGGACCGAGTTGGCGCGCCAGACATACACGGCGACCAGCGCGAACGTGACCACGAACATGCCGAAGCCGACGGGGATGCCCCACGTCATCGGCTCGCCGGCCACGATCGGCTGCCCGAGCAGCTGGGGCGAGAACGCGAGGGTGAGGATGAACGCGAAGTAGATCGCGAGCATGAGCAGCGTGAGCGTCCAGGCGAAGGTCCTGCGCTTTCTGACCAGATCGCGAAAGCGCGAGTCGCTGAGTAACGGATGCGGTGCGATGGCGGACGGCGCCATGCTTTCCATGACGGCGCTGGCGGCCGCCGGGGCGGGTTGTTCCACGATGTCTCCTTCGTGTCGGGTGTGTCGAATGCGTGGCGATTGGTGCGATCGGGGCGATGGGACTGGCGGGGGACGCCAGGACCCATCCGGGATCAAAGCGAAATCAAAAATGGGTCGGCACGGCGGTTTCGCGCATCACGGCTTCCGGCGTGCGATACAGCTCGGCCATTTCGCGCTCCGTTTCGTCCTTGAGCTGCGCCTGCATATAGGCGCCGAGGTGGCGCGCATGCTGGACGATCGCGGTGCCGAACTGCGTGCGCACGTCGCTGTATTCCGCCAGGGCATCGAGCGGGTTGGCGTGCCGCGCGAGCGCCGTGACGAGCGCCATCGCGTCGCCGGCCGCCTTGGTCACGCCCATGCCGCAATGCGGCCGCGCCACGAAGGCGGCGTCGCCGAGCAGCGCGATCCGGCCGAACGCCATCTGCGGGACTTCCAGATCGAAGATCGGCTGAAACAGCGGCTGCGTCGTGCGGGTGACGACCTCGGCGAACTGCGGCGCCAGCAGGGTGCGTGCGGACGCTTGCATGTCGGCGAGCACGTCGCTGCGGATGAGCGTCGGCGGGATGCCGCCGGACCAGCGCTTGCCCGTTTCATCGGTCAGCAGATTCGGCAAGTCCTCGTCTTCGCTGGTGGCACGGTACCAGACGAAGTTGTAGCGGCGCTCGCCGGGCTGGGTGCTATTCCCCTGGCCCGCGACCGGGTAGCCGATCATCTGCTCGCGGGGCGGCAGGCAGAAGGCGAACTTGTCGAACAGGGCGGCGTGCGTGTCGCCCGAGAGCGCGAGTTCATCGACAAGGCCGCGCCACGCGACATAGCCCGCGTACTGGAGCTGAACGTCGGGCAGGAACTTCTCGCGCACAGCCGAGCGGAATCCGTCCGCCGCGATCACGAGATCGGCCTGCACGCGCGAGCCGTCCGAGAGCGTGAGGGTGGCGTGTTGCGGGCCATCCTCGATGTCGGTCACGACCGCGCCGGAGTGGTAGTGCTGATTCGGCAAGGCCGCGCGCAGCACGTGATACATCTTGCTCCACGCCGTGAGCGTCTGGGGCAGCTCGCGCGTGGAGAGCACGGCGCCGTCCTGCGCAAAGGTCACGCGCGATTGCACCGGAACGCCGATCGATTCGTCGACGCGCACGCCCGCGGCATGCATCACGTCGAATAGTTCGGGATGCGTAACGATGCCCGCGCCCCGGCCAGCAAGCTCATCGGGCACGCGCTCGAATACGTCCACGTCCCAGCCGCTGCGCAGCAGGAGATTCGCGGCGAACAGGCCGCCAAGGGAGCCACCGATGATGGCCGCTTTACGGTTGGTCGTTATGGGGTTCATGTCAGTCTCCGAAGGCTGCTGCGTTTTGCGTTTGAGCTGCGTCCGGGAGCGTCAGACCGGCCACTTCGGCAGCGGGGAAGTTCAGTTCGACCGTCACGCCGGACGGATCTTCGATAAAGACCTGGTGCAGACCGAGGCTGGGCACCGTGCGGTCGCGCCATGCGATGTTCTCGGCGCGCAGCGTGTCCCACATCGCCTGAACGCCGGTGGCCAGAAAGGCGATGTGGTCGACGGTGCCGGTGCCCGTGGCGGGCACCGCCTTGTCGCCGAGATAGGCGTTCAGGCCGTCCGGATTCTCGGGGTCGACGCCGATGATGTGGACCGTGCCGTAATCGCCTTCGTCGCCGCCCATGTAGAGCCAGGCACCCGGAAAGTCGAAAGGCGGGCGGTAGCCACGCTTGAAGCCGAGCACACGTTCGTAAAACCGGCACGACCGTTCGAGATCGAGCGTGCGGATCGAGTAATGCGCGAGTTTGCTAACAGGCATGTTGCGCTCCTGGTATTTATCGAGTGATCATTGATCGGTTGATAAACTATAGAGGAAAGATTTCGCCCGGAAAAGCAGACCCCAAACGGTGTTAACCCTGGAGAGGCACGGTCGCGAGCCGCGGCGAGAGCCGGGAAAGCCGCGCAAACAGGGGCTCTGCGGGATTTGGCGAGGCGCCCTTGTGCGCGACGCAACGCAGCTTTGCGTGCGGCCCCTGTTCTGCAACGCCACGCGCGCGCCTACGCTATGCACCAATCCAAACAATAAGGAGCAGTGTCATGGCTGATCAAACATCGCATCGCGCAATCGTCATCGGCGGGTCGCTGGGCGGCCTGTTTACTGCGGCGTCCCTGCGCGCAATCGGCTGGCAGGTCGACGTGTACGAGCGCTCGGTGAACGAGCTGGACAGCCGGGGCGGCGGCCTCGTCATGCAGCCCGATCTGCTCGAGGCCTTCCGCTTCGCCGGCATCGCGCATGCGCCGCAGCTCGGCGTGCCATCGCGCGACCGGCAGTTTCTCGACGCGAGCGGCGCCGTGCTGTTTCGCCAGCGCATGCCGCAGGCCCAGACGGCCTGGAGCGTGCTGTACAACACGTTGAGGGCCGGCCTGCCCGACGACATCATTCACCCGGGCATCGCGCTATCGGACTTCACCCAGGACGGCGACACGGTCGAAGCGATCTTGTCGAACGGCCAGCGCGTGCGCGCCGATCTGCTGATTGGCGCGGACGGCCCGCATTCGGCGACGCGCTCGCTCGTGCTGCCCGACGACCATCCCGACTACGCGGGCTATGTGGCGTGGCGCGGACTCGTGCCGGAGCGCTCACTGGACGCGGCCGCCACGGCGCAGCTCGTGGACGCGTTCACGTTCCAGACCGGCGATGCGCACCAGTTGCTGACCTATCTGATACCGGGAGAGGACGGCTCGACGGAACCGGGCGAGCGGCGCTGGAACTGGGTCTGGTACCGGCCGTTGGCCGTGGGGGCGCCGCTGGACGCGGCGATGACCGACCGTGCGGGGGTGCAGCGCACGCTCTCGGTGCCCCCGGGCGCGCTCACGGACGAGAACCGCGACCGCCTGCGTGCGGACGCGAGCAAACAGCTCGCCCCCGCGCTGGCGTCGCTCGTGCATGCCGCCGACGAGCCCTTCCTGCAGATCATCCAGGACTATCGCGCGCCGCGTCTCGTGTTCGGGCGGGTGGTGCTGCTTGGCGATGCGGCGTTTATCGCGAGACCGCACACCGGCGCGGGCGCTTCGAAGGCCGCCGCGAACGCCGTAGCGCTGGCGCAGCGGCTGCGCGGCGCGGATGGAGCCATCGACGACGCGCTGGCGCAATGGCAAGCGCAGGAGTGGCGCAACGGCATGCGCCTGTACGAGCTCGGGATCGGGCTCGGGGCGCAGGTCATGGGCAAAGTCGACCGGCACGCGGCCGCATGAGCGCGGCTTGCGACGCCGTCAAGGCGAGCGCACGCCGTTGACGGTGCGGCGACCGTTCTTGCTTCAGCCCGCCGGCCGGCGCCGCCACGCGCCGGGCGGCGCGCCGACGAGCTTGAGAAATACGCGGCTCAAGTGGCTTTGGTCGGCGAAGCCGCAACTCTGCGCGATAGCCGAAAGCGTCATGTCCGTGGTTTCGACGAGCTGGCGCGCCTGCTCGGTGCGCTTCTCGAGCAGCCATTGATGCGGCGTGCTACCGGTGGCCTTGGCAAACGCGCGTATGAAATAGCCGCGCGAGAGATTGCATTCGCGAGCAACGTCGGCAATCGACAGGCTCTCTCGCGCGCGATCGAGCAGCATGTCTTTTGCGCGCGTCACGCTGGCGGCCGACAGTGCGCCCTTGATGCGTTCGTCGGCGGGCCGCAGATCGCCGTAGCGGCGCGCGAGATGGGTGCCAATCGCGAGACCGAGCTGCTCGATCAGCAGCGTGTCGAGCGAACCGGGTGCCTCGATGCTGGCCGCGAGCGCGCCCGCGAGATGGCCGAGCACGGCATCCTCCTGTTCAGTACGGCAGATCAATCCGCGCACCGCGGGCACGTTGTGCTCGTCGGCGAGCCGGGTCAGGAACGTATGGGGGAGCTCGACCAGCAGAAAATCGAAATTGCCATACAGATCGGCGCGGTAGTCCTCGGAGAAGTCGCGGATGTAGATCGAATGGTCATGAAAGCGCCTGTCGATCGACTGTGCTCCGCGAAAGATCTTGCGGCGATGACCGCTGTTCAACGACACGCCCACCAGAAAGCCGCGTTCGCAAGCGGGCATGGCGATGCGCTCCAGCTCCGGCTGGTCCATGCATTTTCGATAGAACGTGATGTCGCCGCTCTCGACCTGAAGGTCCTTGCGCAGCAGGTTGGAGGGACACCCTAAAGAGTCTTTCTTCATGGTTGCGGGGCGCGGTGTGGACACGGGCGAAGTCATCAAGACCACCTCGGGCCAGACGCGGCCCAACAAGAAATTTGCAAACCCCTTACATGCGGGCTTGCTGCGCTGTAACGCAGCGTAATTATGACTTAGATCCGCGATGCGCGTGAGCGGCCGAATCTTCTGCCGCGGTGACTGCCTTCAACCATCGAATTGTTTTATTGGACGAAACGTCATCCGTGATGGACGCGTTCCATCGCTCATGCGACTCACCAGAATATTTAAGGCTATTTAAGCGTGCGCAAAGGATATTTTACGGCGCCTTGAATACGCTTGAAGGCGATGCGAAGCCTTGCTTTTTTTGCATCGCGGACAACGACAACGCGCATCTTGCGGCATATGAGCATGCCACACGGAGAACAACGATGAGTATGGAACAGCAACAAACGAATGCGCCGTCGCCGGCGCGACGCCGGATGCTATCGGTCAGCGCGGGCGTGGCCGGCGTGGTCGCCGCGGCGAGCCTGCCGACGGCAGCTGCCGCGTCGGCGGGCGGCGGGGTGGCCGGGCACAGCGGCGGCGACCATCGTCGCAGCGGCAACTACGTGAAGGCCAAGGACGGCACGGAAATTTACGTCAAGGATTGGGGCACGGGTACGCCGGTCGTGTTCTCGCACGGCTGGCCGCTTAGTGCGGATGCGTGGGATCCGCAGATGATTTACCTCGTGAACCAGGGCTACCGCGTGATTGCGCACGATCGCCGTGGGCATGGGCGTTCGGGTCAGCCTTCGGGCGGCAACGATATGGACACCTATGCGGACGATCTGGCTGCCGTGCTCGACGCGCTCGATGTGCGCAATGCGATGCTGGTTGGCCATTCGACGGGCGGTGGCGAGGTCGCGCATTACATTGGCCGTCATGGTTCGAAGCGGGTGGCCAAGGCCGTTTTGATTGGCGCGGTGCCGCCGCAGATGGTCAAGAGCGCGAACAATCCGGGCGGCCTGGCCATGTCGGTGTTCGATGGCATTCGTGATGGCGTGGCTGCCAATCGATCGCAGTTCTATATCGATCTTGCGACGCCGTTTTATGGCTTCAATCGTCCGAACGCGAAGGTGTCGCAGGGGCTGATTCAGGAGTTCTGGCGCGAGGGGATGCAAGGGTCGATCAAAGGCCAGTATGAGTGCATCAAGCAGTTCTCCGAGGTCGATTATACGGAGGACCTGAAGAAGATGGATGTGCCCACGCTTATCCTGCATGGTGATGATGATCAGATCGTGCCGATTGATGATTCGGCGCGGTTGTCGGCCAAGATTGTGAAGCATGCCACGCTCAAGGTTTATCCTGGTGCTCCGCATGGGATGTGTAGTACGCATTCGGCGCAGGTGAATGCTGACCTGTTGGAGTTCCTCAAGGGGTAATGGTTTTGCCGGCTGTTAAAGCCGGTGCTGATCGAGATCGGGGGCTACTGCTTGCCGGCGCGTTTGGGGTTACTTTGGGGCCAATTGTTTGCTTTGGCCTTAACCTGTATTCGCGGCGGGCCGCAGGCGTTGCCCCTGTGCGGGGCGGCACCTACTTTTCTTTGCCGCGGCAAAGAAAAGTAGGCAAAAGAAAGCCGCTCAAACCGCCAGTGTGACGCCGTTCACCACTGCCCTGTATTTCGGAGCGGCTCCGGAGCGTCTGTCACCACGCGACGTCAACCGGAGTGACTAAGGGCTCATCCATCCGGCGGCGCTACGCGCGCCGTAGGGCATATCCAAAACCAGTGGGATGTACGCGCGTTTGTATCGCTCAAATATATTCGCTCAGCAGCTCGCCCACACATTCGCCAGTCAGCACGCCCGTGCATTCACCGGTTAGCACCCCAACGCATCCACCGGTTAGCACCTCAACGCATCACCAGTTTGCACCTCAACGCGTTCACCGGTTAGTCACCTAAACGCATTCACCAGTTAGCATCCCAACGCATTCACCGGTTGGCACCCCAACGCATTCACCGGTTAGTCACCTCAACGCATTCACCAGTTAGCATCCCAACGCATTCACCGGTTAGCACCTCAACGCATCCACCAGTTCGCACCACAGCACATTTACCGGTCAGCACCGCCGTGCATTTATGGGGCGGCACCCTTAACGCATTCGCTGGCCATCCCGCCTGGTTTTCCATGCAGACCTTTCCGCCCGCGCGTAGCGCGTGGCGGGAAGAATGAGCCCTTTGTCACTAACGCGGAGTGTGCGAGGCGACGGATGCCCCGGAGCCGCTCCGATGGACAGGGCAGTGGGGGACTGCGTCACACTAGCGGTGTGAGCCGCTTTCTTTTGCCTACTTTTCTTTGCGGCTGCAAAGAAAAGTAGGTGCCGCCCCGCACAGGGGCAACGCCTGCGGCCCGCCGCGAAAACAAGTTAAGGCCAAATCGCAGGGCCCTGGCACCAGAAAGAAATTCGCCCCAAACCCCGGGGCGCCCCATCAAACTTCAATAAGCTTCCTCAAACCATCCCCCGCAAGGGGCATCTCTCGCAACCGCTTGCCAGTTGCATCAAAAATGGCATTACCGAGCGCACCGGCCGTAGGCCCCATCGACCCTTCAGCGACTCCAAGAAACGGCGCCCCCGGCCGATCGATAAGATGCACCTCGATGCTCTTGGGCACCGACGAATACCGCAAAATCGGATAAGTACCCCAATCAAAACTGCGCACACGGCTAGTGTCATACCGCAATTCTTCATGCAAGGTCCAACTAGCCGACTGCACGATACCGCCTTCGATCTGGTTGCGCACGCCGTCGGGATTCACGATCTGGCCTGAATCGATGGCGGCCACCGCGCGTTCGAGCGTGACCTGTCCCGTCTCCGGCTCGACCGAGATTTCCACGGCAATGGCCACATAAGCCATCAAATTCTTGTACTTCGCAAACGCGAATCCCACCCCCCGATTGCGCGCCCGTGGCGGCCGGGGCCATCCAAACTGCTTCGCCGCCAGCGCAATCACATCGCGAGCGCGCGGATCATCCATATGGCGCAGCCGGAACTCAACCGTATCGATACCGGCCATGTGCGCGAGATCGTCCATCGTGCTCTCGATCGCAAACACGTTGGTATGCGCACCCAGCGAGCGCATCGCCGAAGTCTGCAAGGGCATCGTCGGCGAGAAGTTGTTCATCACCTCGATATTCGGCAGCGTATAGAGCGGAATCCCGTTGCGGTCGCCGCCACCCTCAGGCTGCAGCATCGGCGTAGAGGGCGCGGGAACGAAGGGCTTTTCGAGCATGCGCGCAGGCAACAAGCGCCCCGCGTTGACAATGCGCTCGTTGTGCGAGCTGCTCCAGAGCGCATACTGCCAATCCACGATGTGCCCGCCCGCGTCAATCGACGCCTTCACCTCCGTCACCATCGCCGGCGTGAAGTGGTCCCACGTATGCTCCTGCTCGCGCATCCATTGCACCCGGATCGGACGCCCCGGCATGGCGACGGCGATCAGCGCGGCGTGAGCGGCAACGTCATCGGCGCCATTGTGGCCGTAGCAGCCGGAACCCTCCGTGTGAACGCAGCGGACGTTCTCCTTGGGCATGGAGAGCATTTCGGCCAGCGCGTCGCGCAGCGGGTAGACGCCTTGCGAGTGGGTCCAGACCGTGAGCTGGCCGCCGTCGAGGTGCGCGACCGAGCACGACGGCCCAATCGAGCCGTGCATCAGATAACGCTTGATGAATCGCGCGTTGAGCGTCTTCACGGCCGGCGCGGCAGGCGCATGGTGGTCCGCGATCTTGATCTGCTGCGTGCAAAGCGGCTTGAGGTCGCGATGCACGGTGGCCGGATCGGGCAGGGCGCGTCCCGCCGACCACTGGCTGCTGGCCGCCAGCGCGCGCTGCGCGAGCACGGCCTGCCATTCGCCTTGCGCCACCACGGCCAGCATGCTGCCGTCGCGCACGATCTTGAGCACGCCCGGCATCTTCATGATCGCGGCTTCGTCGAAACCCAGCAGCTTCGCGTCGTACACGGGTGGCATGACAACGCGCGCGTGCAGCATGCCCGGCAATTGCATGTCGTGCACATAGCTCACGCCGCCCGTGACCTTCGACGGGATGTCGAGGCGCGGCATCGGCGTGCCGATCGTGCGGAACGTCTTCGGGTCCTTGAGCGGCGAGGTCGGCGTCGCATTGCGATGCAGATCGACAAGACCAACCGCCTCGCCGTAGCTCATCGTGCGCCCGTCCTGCGCGCGGATCACCGCGTCGTTGGCGCTGAGCGTGGCGGCGTCCACGCCGAAGTGCTGCGCGGCGGCATCCACGAGCAGCCCGCGCACCTGCGCTGCCGCGTTGAGCAGCGCGCTACCGCTGTCGGCGATCGTATGGCTGCCGGCCGTGAGCCCTTCGTCGGGCGAGGCGCCCGTGTCGGCCGTGAGGAAGGTGATCAGTGACGGCGCCATGTCCAGCTCTTCGGCCGCGACCTGAAGCAGCGCCGTGCGCACGCCCGTCCCCAGCTCCACCTTGCCCGTGAAGACGGTGACCTTGCCCGCGGGCGTGATCTTGATCCATGCGTCCAGCAGCGGATTGGTCTTGAGGCTGCCCGCAAGCGTCTCGGTGGCCTTCGCGACGTGCACGGCCGCGCCTTCGTCGGCGATCACTTCCTGGGCCAGCGCGTCCGCGCCCTTGACCATGCTGAACGCCACGAACAGCGCGCCCGAGATCATGAAGCACCGGCGGCCTGCGTCGATGAAATCGTCTTGTTCGCTCATGATGCGCTCTTGGCGGCGGTGACGGGTTGCGCGGCCACCGAGGCGGCCGCATTGGCGACCTGCGGCGCGGGCATGCCCGCTACTTCGCGGATCGCCGCAAGGATGCGCATGTGCGTGCCGCAACGGCAAAGGTTGGGCTCCATGTGCGCGCGCAATTCCTGCTCGGTGGGATGCGGGTTGCGGTCGAGCAGCGCCTGCGCGCGCATGATCATGCCGGCGATGCAGTAGCCGCACTGGGCCGCCTGATGCTTGATGAACGACTGCTGCAATGGGCCCGGATGCTGGGCGTTGCCGAGACTCTCGAGCGTGCGCACGCGCCGTGCGCCAATCGCGCTCACCGGTACGAGGCACGAGAACGTCGCCTCGCCGTCCACGATGACGGTGCAGGCTCCGCATTGGCCGAGCCCGCAGCCGAACTTCGCGCCGTGCAGCTTGAGGTCGTTGCGCAGCGCATAGAGCAGCGGCGTTGACGGATCGATGTCGAGCGCGTGCTGCACCCCATTGACGTTCAGTGTGATCATTGCGCGCTGTCCTCCTTTCTGAGCGTGGCGACCAGCGGCTCCGCGTCGGGCCAGGCGGGTCTTGTCGAGTACGCGCCGCGCACGTAGGCCACGAGGTCGGCGATCTCGCGGTCGTTGTAGATGCCGGAAAACGCGGGCATGTAGTTCATCGAATCTTCGCCGTGCCAGGTAATGCCGTTGAGGATCATCTGGACCGCGTTGCGCGGCGTCTGCCCGTTGACCGCCGTGCTGAACGCGAGCGTGGGGCGCTCGCCGATCACCTGCATCGGCGAGCCGGTGCCGTGGCATTGCGCGCACGAGGCGTTGAACAGCACCGCGCCGCGCTGCTCGGCAGGCGTGGCTTCGCGCGCCGCGACGCGCTCGACAGCGGCGCTGGCGGGTGGTGCGCCCTTTTGCAGCGAGAGGATATAGGTGGCAATCGCCTCGACATCTTCCGGCGGAACCGTCGCGAGGTCGCGTGTGACCGGCAGCATCGGGCCCGCGGCCGCGCCGTGCTCTGAAGCGCGGCCGGTGCGCAGGTAGGTGACGAGCTGGTCCTTTGTCCACGGCTTGGCCGCCGCGTCGAGCTGGTTCAGCGGCGGGGCCTCCCAGCCGTCCACGACGCCGCCGTCGAACGCGTGGCCCGCCTTCTCGCCGCCGATCGCATTGAGCGGCGAATGGCACGACGCGCAATGGCCGAGGCCGTCGACGAGCAGCTTGCCGCGGCTTAGCTGCGCGTCCTGCGAGGCGTCCGCTTCGCGCGGGCCCGAGCGCAGGAACAACAGGTTCCAGAAGGCGAGCGGCGGCCTGAAGTTCAGCGGAAAGATCAGCGCGTTGTCCGGCGCGCGGGCGTGCACGGGTTCACGGCTCATCAGGTACGCGTAGGCCGCGGAGATGTCGTGGTCGGAGATGCGCGTGAAGTGAATGTAGGGAAACGCGGGATAGAGCAGATGCCCATCGCGCGAGACGCCTTCGCGCACCGCGCGCGCGAAGGCCGCTTCGGACCAGGTGCCGATGCCCGTCTCGGGGTCGGGCGTGATGTTGGTCGCGTAGATCGTGCCGAACGGCGTCCTGAGCGGCAAGCCGCCCGCGAACGGGCGGCCGTCCTTCGCGGTGTGGCACACGATGCAGTCGCCGAGCGCGACCACGCGCGCGCCTTCGCGCTTGAGGCTGCCATCGAAGCTGTCCGGCGACGGCGGGGCGATGGGCGCGATGGCGGGCTTGTAGATGAGGGCCGTGGCGACAGCGAGGCCCGCGATCACGACCCCCGCCGCGCCGATCCAGATACGTCTTCGATTCATATGTGCTCCCGAGGCGGGATCAGGCCTTGCCGTGCGCGTGCGGCCGGCCGATCAACAGAAAATGCACGAACGAGATGAGCGGGAAGGCCAGCGCCACGCTCGCCACGAGGGTCCAGCCGCCGTGCTCGTACAGCGTGCTCGCGAGCGCCGAGCCGATCGCGCCGCCCACGAAGATGCTCGTCATGTAGAGCGCGTTGAGGCGGCCGCGGCTAGGCGCATGCAGCCCGTAGATCTCGCGCTGGCCGAGGACCATGTTCATCTGCACGGCGAAGTCCAGCACGATGCCCGTGACGACGAGGCCATACACGCCGAAGGCCGGATGGATGAGCGCGGGTGCGAACGACAGCGCGCCGGCCACCAGAGCGATGAAGGTGGCCCGCACGGAGTGGCCTGCATCGGCGAGACGGCCCGCGACCGGCGCGGAGGTGGCGCCGATGGCGCCCACCAGCGCAAACAGCGCGATGGCCGACTGCGACAGACCGTAGTGGCGCGTGAGCTCGATCGGCACGGCGGTCCAGAACAGGCTGAACGAGCCGAACATCAGGCCTTGATAGAGCGCGCGATGGCGCAGCACCGGCATCGTGCGCACGAGATGCAGCAGCGAGCCGATCAGCTCGGCATAGGTCGCCTTGTGCTCGGGCTGGCGCGGCGGAATCGTCAGGGCGAGGATGCTCGTGACGAGCGCCATCAGCACGGCGGCGGCGGCGAACACGAAGCGCCAGCCGAAGTGGTCCGCCACGAGGCTCGAGAGCGGGCGCGCGAGCAGGATGCCGAGCAGCAGGCCGCTCATGATCGTGCCGACGATACGCCCGCGCGCATGGTCCGGCGCGAGGTGCGCGGCCAGCGGGATCAGGATCTGCACGGCCACGGAGCTGAAGCCGATCAGGAACGACAACGCGAGAAACATGCCCGGCGCGTGCGCGAGCGAGGCGGCCCCGAGGCTCGCGATCGACACGAGCGCGGTTGTGACCATGAGCTTGCGGTTTTCGAGCAGGTCGCCGAGCGGCACGATGAAGAACAGGCCCAGCGCATAGCCGATCTGCGTGAGCGCGACGATCAGGCTCGCCGAGCCGGCGGACATGTGCAGCGACGGGCCGATCAATTCGGTGATCGGCTGCGCGTAGTACAGGTTCGCGACGATCGCGCCGCAACTGAACGCGAACAACGCGATGAGCCCCTGGGTGAGCTTGACGGCGTGCTTCTTGTCGTCAGCCGTGCTCGAGGGAGTGGACATGATGGCTCCTTGAACGATGAGGTCACTGTGGCGGGGTGGCCCGGCCGATGCTGCGGCGCGCCGGCTTGTTCGGCTGCGGCCGCGACCAGGGTCCCGCCCCCGCGACATCGGAAACGCTGTGGCGATGTCGACAGCGCAAAGCTTAGGGATCGTCGAACGCGGGCGGAATCCATCCGCGGCGCAATCGCCCGTTGCCTGCTGCGCAACGCAATGAAGATCGTGCGTCCAGCGCTGCCTTGCGCGAGCCCTTGCCGTGGCCCCGTGGCGGCTCGCTTTGCGGTGCCTGGCCTTACGCCGGGCTTGCTGGTCCGCATGCTTTGCAATGCTGAAAGAGTGTCATGGCGCGCCTGAAAAGTCTTGAATTCGGCCCTTAATTTGGGGGACGGTCTTGCACCACGGGCCGCGCTGGCATAATCGGGCTCATGGACAAGCTTCTCGCGCTCAATACGCTGCTCGAAGTCGCCGATGCGGGCGGCTTCGCCAAGGCCGCCCAGCGCCTCGGTGTCGCGACCTCGTCGGTCACGCGCCTGATGGACGCCCTCGAAGCCTCGCTCGGCACGGCGCTGCTCACGCGCACGCCGCGCCGCGTGAGCCTGACCGATGCGGGGGCGGCCTACGTGGAGCAGATCTCCAAGGTGCTCGACGACCTCGCGGAAGCCGACGAAAGCGTGCTCGACAGCGGCGACGCCCCGGCCGGCGCGCTGCGCATCACCGTGCCTTCGGTCTATAACCGCATCGTGCTCGCGCCGCATCTCGCGGCGTATCTGCGCGAATATCCGCGCGTGGCCCTCGACGTCGTGGTCACGGATCAGTTCGTGGACCTGGCCATCGAGCGCATCGACATCGCCGTGCGCATCGGATTGCCGTCGGGCGACCCCAATCTCATCGTGAAGAAGCTCGCCGACAACCCGCGTTGCATCGTTGCGAGCCACGACTATCTCGAGCGCGCGGGCATGCCGCGGCAGCCCGCCGAGCTGGCGGACCATGAATGCGTGCGCATTGCCTATGGCGGCAGCTATCGCGCGCGCCAGGTCTGGACGTTTTCGCGCGCAGAGGTGGAGGAGAAGGTCAACGTGCGCGGCCGCCTCATCTCCAACAACCTCGACATGTTGCTGGAAGCGGTGCTGGCGGGCCAGGGGCTCGCGTTGCTGCCCGCCTGGCTCGTGAGCGCGCAGATCCAGTCGGGCCGCCTGATGCATTGCTTTGCCGACTGGCGCGTGACGCCGCATAACGCCGACGCCATCGCCTATGCAGCGTATCTTCCCAATCGACGCCACTCGACCAAGGTGCGCGCCCTGCTCCAGTTCCTCGAAGCACGAGTGGGGCAGACGCTCGCCTAGTTCGCTCAGTTTGCTTAGGCCCGCGCGCGAATTCAGAACAATTCAGAAGCGCTTAATGTGCACACGCGCCGCGTGCTGTCACTATGAAGGGCCGCGTTGCATGTGCGCATCGAATGATCCCATTGCATGACGCGATGGCATGACCCCATGCCGCGCCGCGTCAGCCGCCGGGCTTCTTCGCGAGCAGCAGCGCGAGCGCGATGCCGGCCATCGCGCAGGCCGCGGCCAGCCGGTAGTTGTCCGCGAGCGCGAGGGTCACCGCCTGGGTCCGCACGGCATGGTCGAGCAGCGCGAGGCTGGCGGCGGGCGCGAGCGCCGGATTGCTCGCGAGCCAGGCGCCGCCCGCAGACGGCAGCGCGAGCAGCCGCTCGAGCGTGAGCGGATTGAGCGTATCGACATGCGCGCCGAGCAGGTTCGAATGGGTGGCTTCGAAGATGCGTTGCGTCAGCGCGAGCGAAGTCGTGCCGAGCTGGCCGCTGAAGAGGCGCGTCGTCTGCACCACGGCGCCGAAGGTCAGCGCGTGCTCGGCGGTGATGTGCTTGCCGAGGAAGTAGATGACCGAGGTGAGCACCATGGTCTGCCCGAGCGCCTGCAGTAGTTGCGAGGGAATGAAGTCGGGCTCGGCCCAGGCGCTCGTGATGGCCGTGCCGAGCGCGAAGGCGAGCGCCACGGCGGCGAAGCCGATCTTGATGAGGCGGCGCGCGTCGAAGCGCAACAGCAAGAACGCGACGGCGGGCGCGAACAGCGCTTGCGGCACGGCAATCCAGCGCAGCGTGTCGCCGACCTGAAGCGGCCGCAAGCCGTGAACGCTGGCGAGAAAGACGGATGGAATGAAGCTCGTGTTCAGCACGCAGAAACGCACGAGCCCGACGAGGACGATCAGGATCGTGATGTTACGCCGCAGGAACCAGTCGAGGCGGATGGCGGGGCGCGCCGAGCACAGCTGAATGGCGATCGAGCCGCCGAGCAGCAGGGCGCCCGCCCCCAGCATGAAGACGATAAAGGGCGACTGGAACCAGAACAGCCGCTCGCCCTGGTCGAGCGCGATCACGAGCGCCGTGAAGCCGCAGGCGCCCAGCAGCAGGCCCGCATAGTCGGGCGGCGCCTCGCGCTCGTGGGTGGGCTCGTCCTGCATCGCGAGGAGCAGGCAGAGCATGAAGGGCACGCAGAGCAGCGCGTTTTGCCAGAACAGCCAGTGCCAGCTCAGGTGCTCGCTATACCAGCCTTCGAGCGTCGCGGAGAGGTTCAGCGACGTCTCGAGGTTCATCGCATAGGCCGCGATGCCGAACGGAATCAGGCGCGGGGGCAGCGCGCGCGCGATGAAGCTCACGGTGGTGGGCACGAAGGCGCCCGAGGAGAGTCCCGCGCAGGTTTGCAGCAGGATGAAGACGCGAAAATGCGTGGCGAGCGGCAGCAGGAGTTCGGCGGCGAGAAAGATCGACGCGGCCACGAGGAGCACCCGCCGCACGCCGAAGACGAAGGCGGCCCACACGGCGATGGGCCCGACGAACATCTGCGCGGCGGTGAACGCGGTGTTGATCCATGAGCCGTCGTCGAAGCCCACGCTCAGCGCGCCGCGAATGTCGGCGAGACCGAGCGAGGTGATGCGCGAGGTCAGCGTGGAGATCATGGCGCCGAGCAGCACCGCGCCGATGGCCGCGAACGAGCGCCACGTCGGAATGGGCGCGCTGTTCGCCGGCGCGGCAGCGGCCGGGGCGAGAACGGCATGGGAGGAAACGGTGTCGGCCATCGCGGGGAAGAATCGGAAAATAGTAGTAGTACGAAGCAGATGTCGATCGATTATAGCCAGCCTTACCGGAGTGTGATGTGGAATCCGTACCGCCGAACGATAGCGCCCTGACGAAAAAGCATCTGCTCGTCATCGTCGGCTTTGCCGTCTTTGCGCTGCTGGTCGCGGCGCTGATGGTGCTCGCGTTTTCGGAAAACAACCACAGCACGGACGATGCCTATGTCACCGGGCACGTCCATCTGATTTCGCCGCGCGTGAACGGCACGGTCGAGCACGTGGTCGTGGACGACAACCAGTTCGTGCACGCGGGACAGGTGCTGGTCGAACTCGATCCGCGCGATTTCGACGTGCGCATTGCGCTCGAGCGCGCGCGCATTCTGCAGGCGCAGGGGGCCCAGCGCGGCGCAGAGGCCGCGATTGCCGAAGCGGAGGCCGCCATCGTCGCCGCGACGGCCGACGCGCGCAAAGCCACGCTCGACTACGAGCGCGCGAAGTCGCTCGTCTCGCAGACGCCGCGCGCGCTCTCGCAGCAGGAGTTCGACAACGCCAACGCGGCGTGGATAGCCGCGCGCTCGCAGGTGGACGCCGCCAACGCGCGTCTTGCGGCCGCGCGCGCCGCGCTGGTCGCGGCGCAGGCGCAGGAGGCCCAGGGCCACGCGAATCTGCGCGATGCGGACCTGCAGCGCGAGTATGCGTCGGTGGTCTCGCCCGTGGACGGCTATGTGGGGCGCAAGACCGTCGAGTCCGGGCAGCGCGTCTCGCCGGGCCAGCCCTTGCTCGCGATTGTCGAGCCCAACGTGTGGGTCGTCGCGAACTTCCGCGAGACCCAGCTCAAGCGCATCGCCGCGGGCGACCCCGCCGACGTGACGGTGGACGCCGAGCCCGGCGTCACGCTGCACGGCCGCGTGGACAGCCTCTCGCCCGCGACGGGCGCGCAATTCGCGCTGCTGCCGCCCGACAACGCCACCGGCAATTTCACCAAGGTCGTGCAGCGCCTGCCGGTCAAGATCGTCTTCGACCAGCCGCTGCCCGTGCGCCTCGCGCCGGGCCTGTCCGTGCACGCGAGCATCCTGCCTGCGGAGCACGCGCGATGACCCGCGGCGCAAAGGCCGCGGCGCTGGCCGTGCTGCTTTGCGCGTGCAGCGTGACACGCCACGAGGATCTGTCCGTGCCGATGGCGCCCGGATCATTCCGGCACGCCGCCCCGGCGAGCGGCGCGCAGGCGCTCGATAGCGGCTGGCCGGCCATGTTCGGCGACCCGGCGCTGGCGCGGCTCGTCGCGAAGGCGCTCGAACAAAACCTCGACATCAAGCAGGCCAACGCGCGCATCGATCTCGCGCGCGCGGCCGTGACCGCGAGCCGCGCGGACCTCATGCCGTCGATCGATGCGGGCGGCGGCTACTCGCGCAGCCGCGTCTCGGGCACCGTCGACAATGCGTTGCCCAAGCGCACGATGCGCACGTGGGCGGTGGCCGCCGACGTGAGCTACACGGTGGACTGGACCGGTGCGCTGCGCGGCGAAGCGGCGGCGGCGGAATCGAACGCGGTGGCCGCCGAAGCGGACGCCGACGCCGCGAAGCTGCGCGTGGCGACGGAAGTCGCGGCCGACTACCTGACGGTGCACTACGTGGACGAGGACATCGCCGCGCTCGAACGCAACGTGGCGCTGCGCGAGACGGCCTTGAAGCTCGTGGAGGCGCGCGCGCAAGTGGGCCGGTCGAGCGACCTCGACGTGCTGCGTGCGCGCACGGAATGGCAGACGACGCGCGCCGAGCTCACGGAAAGCCGGCGCTTGCGCGAGAACCTTGTCGATGCGATGGCGGCATTGCTCGGTCAATCGGCGGCGTCGTTCGTGCTGACCGGCGCGAGCAGCGCCGAGACCGCGCCGGCGCTCGCGCCCGCGACTGCGACTGCGACTGCACCTGCGACTGCGCTGGCGATGCCGGCCGTCCCCGTGGGCCTGCCGGCGGACGTGCTGGCGCGGCGGCCGGATCTCTATGCGGCGGGACGCCGACTCGACGCGGCGGCGTGGACCGTTGGCGTGGCGCGCACGGCATGGCTGCCCCAGTTGACGCTGACGGCCGATGGCGGATTCGCGAGCCGCAGCCTCGCCGATTTTCTCGAGCGCAACAGCTCGCTGTGGGGGCTGGCCGCCTCCGTTGCGCTGCCGTTCTTCGATGGCGGACGGCGCGACGCGGCGCTGGCTTCCGCGCAGGCCCGCTACGTGCTGGCCGAAGCGTCGTACCGCAGCGTGGCGTACGACGCGCTGCGCGAAGTCCAGGACGCGCTCAACGATATCGCGGCCGAGCGCGAGCGCATCGCGGCCTACGACGACGCGGTCGCGACCTCGGACCAGGTCGCGAGCCTGTCACGCCGGCGCTATGCGCTTGGGTATGTCGACTATTTCGAAGTCGTCGATTCGGATCGCGATGCGTTGTCGATCGAACGCGATGCCATCCATGCGCGCCAGGCGCTGGCGGTGGCGACGGTGGGCCTCGTGCGCGCGCTGGGCGGCGGCTGGTCCGCGCCCGCTCGGGCAGGGGTGGCCGAAGCCGATGCTGCTTCGGCTCGCCCGACTTCGCAGTGAGACTACGCGCGAAGCCACCGCAATAGAAGCCGCAGCGAGCGCAAGCGCGCCTTGCGCGGCACGCAACGCATCGCGAGGAACCGGCACGGTGCGCCTGGCATCGAACCGGCGTTCTCTTCAGAACAATTCAGTCTTCGGTAACACTTTTCACGCAAGAGGTGGCTACCATCGAGACTGCAACTGAACATGGCCGGCGGGCACGAGCGTTACCCGTGCGGCAGGCGAGGTATCAAATGAAAGACCCAGGCAACACCGGCGCAAGCCCCCTCGAATCCGAAGCACCGTTTTCGTCCCTTGAGCACCGGCAGCACCAGATGTTTCCGCGACTTTCCCGTGCGGAGATCGAGAGCGCGACGCGCTTTGGACGCCCGAGATCGTTCAAGGCGGGCGATTTGATATTCCAGACGGGGCGCGTTTCGGAAGGGTTGTTCATTCTGTTGCGCGGCTGCGTGCGGATCTATTCACGCGACCCGCAAGGGCGCATGACGCTCGTGACGGAGCACCACGACGGGCATTTCATGGCTGAAATGGCCCAGCTCACGGGCAAGCCCTCGCTCGTGGACGCCATTGCGGTGAGCGATTGCGAGACACTGGTCCTCCAGCCGGACCAACTGCGCTCGCTCATCATCGCGGATGCACAGCTTGGCGAGCACATCATGCGCGCATTGATCCTGAGGCGGCTGGGGCTCATCGAGCAGGGGCTTGGCCCCATCATCGTCGGACATGGCGACGACGCACGGCTGGTTCGACTGCAGGGGTTCTTGCGCCGCAACGCCCATCCTGCCGCGGTGATCGACGCCCGAAACGATTCGGAGGCCGTACGGTTGCTTGCGGGTTTGACCTCGAAGCCCGACGATTTCCCGCTGGTATTTTGCCCTGACGGATCGGTCCTGAGGGCGCCGGACGAAGCGGAGCTTGCCACACGGCTGGGCTTGATGCCGACCTTTTGCGCGTCGCAGTGCTATGACATCGCGATTATCGGGGCTGGCCCTGCGGGCCTGGCGGCGGCGGTTTATGCGGCCTCGGAGGGGCTATCGGTGGTGGTGTTCGACCGGCGCGCACCGGGAGGGCAGGCGGGCGCGAGCGCGCGCATCGAGAACTACCTGGGCTTTCCCACTGGGATATCGGGACAGGCGTTGGCGGCGCGTGCGTTTCAGCAGGCATTGAAATTTGGTGCTCACGTGGCGATACCGACTGAGGTCGCGTGTATCACGCGATCAGAGGACCGCTTCACGCTGGAGCTTTCCGATGGGCAGCGCGTGCGTGCGCGCACGGTTGTGGCCGCGAGTGGTGCGGCGTACCGGAGGCCTTCCGTGCCGGGATTCGAGCATTTCGAAGGGTGTGGGCTCTATTATTGGGCTTCGCCTATTGAGGCGCGGCTCGTTAAGGGGCGTGACATTGTGCTTGTGGGGGGCGGTAACTCTGCAGGGCAGGCTGTCGTGTTTCTTGCGAACTTTGCGAAGAGTGTGCGGGTGCTGATACGTGGGCGTGGTCTGGAGGCTACGATGTCGCGCTATCTGATCGATCGGATTAGTGCTCTGCACAATGTATCGGTTTGTCCGGATTGCACGCTTGAAGCGCTTGAAGCTGATGAGGGCGGGCTGGCTCGTATCCGGATTCGGCATCGGGAGACGGGTAGTGAGGTCGTTGAGACGCGGCATCTCTTTTTGTTTATCGGTGCGGATCCCAAGACCGACTGGCTGGCGTCCAGTGGCGTTCAGTTGGATGAACGCGGGTTTGTGATTGCCGGGCCGGCTGCTGACGGTGATGGTTCTGGGCGCTTTCCGTTGGAGACTAGCGTGCCGGGGTTGTTTGCTATAGGGGATGTCAGGGCTGGCGCGCCCAAGCGCGTGGCCGCCGCCGTCGGGGATGGCGCCGCCGTGGTGGGGCAGATCCATGCCTGGCTGGATAAGGTGGATTCATGTAAGTAGGAATCCTGTCGGTTTACTTTTTTTGCGCTTTCGCGCTCTGGAATGTTGGCCTTAACTTGTATTCGCGGCGGGCCGCAAGCGTTGCCCCTGTGCGGGGCGGCACCTACTTTTCTTTGCCGCGGCAAAGAAAAGTAGGCAAAAGAAAGCCGCTCAAACCGCCAGTGTGACGCCGTTCACCACTGCCCTTTCAATCGGAGTGGCTCCGGGGCATCCGTCACCTCGCACACTCCGCGTTAGTGACAAGGGGCTCATCCTTCCCGCCACGCGCTACGCGCGGGCGGAAGGGTCTGCAAGAAAACCGGGCGTGCTGGCTGGCGAATGCGTGGTCGAACGCCGATCGAATACGCTGGAGTACTACGAATACGCGTGAATTCGGCTGGTTTTGGATATACCCCACGGCGCGCGGAGCGCCGCCGGATGGATGAGCCCTTAGTCACTCCGGCGGGTAGTACGTGATGACAGACGCTCCGGAGCCGCTCCGATAAACAGGGCAGTGGGGGACTGCGTCACACTAGCGGTGTGAGCCGCTTTCTTTTGCCTACTTTTCTTTGCGGCTGCAAAGAAAAGTAGGTGCCGCCCCGCACAGGGGCAACGCCTGCGGCCCGCCGCGAAACCAAGTTAAGGCCAACGGCCAAAGATCAAAGCTCAAAGATCAGCCTAAAAAAGGCCAGCCCGCTTCAGGGCTCAAGCAACGTCACCAACCTCAACTCTTCAAAATCGAGCTCAGACTCAATACGATGCAACACAGCATCATCAACCTTCCCATCGCGATGCAACCCCAGCAGCGCCTCCCGCGACACTCCAACGAGCTGAAGCTCGACCTTCAAGAATCTCGCACGATGCTCGACCCTTTCCGCACCGGAAGCATGCGCGTTCTCATTAGCGGAAACCCGAATCCGATACTCAGCAAACAGCCGGTCGAGCGTCGTGCGCTCCACCCCGGAAGCCCGCTCGCCAATCCCCTCGAGCGCAGCAAGCGACGCCCCAAACGTATGCGCCCGCGCCTCATGCTCCGACATGGTATGCCGCGCAGCAGGCCGCAACTTGAGCACCTTGATCAACGTCGCAAGACTCCCGCCCTGCAACACCAGCGTAGCGATAATCAGCAAGAACGTACTGAAGATAATCAGGTCACGCCCAGGAAACGCAGCCGGCAAAGCCAGCGCCGCTGCAAGACTCACGACGCCGCGCATGCCGGCCCATCCCAGCACGACAGCCTCGGCGAACGACCACGCCCGCCTTCCCGCGCGTTTCGCCCTGAGGCGCCCCGGCAGCCATATCGCCGCGAACACCCACACGAGCCGCGCAACAACAGCCGCCAGCGTAGCCGGCAACGCAACCCACAAGCCCGCAATCAACACGGTGCTTTCATGATTGACGCGCGCAAGAATCCCATGCAACGCCAAACCGATCAAAATGAAGACGAGCGCGTCGAGCACGAATACGATCGCTTCCCAGGTCGCCTTCGCCTTGATCCGCATGCCCGCATCGAACACACGATGCTGCCGCACGCCAAGCACGAGTCCGCACGTCACGACCGATAGCACGCCCGAGCCGCCAAGCGCTTCCGCAATGCCGTAGCTCGCCCACGCCATCAGGAAGGTCACGACAATGCCGAGCATCGTGTCGTGCAGGCGCGGCAGCACCCAGCACATCGCCTGGCCGCACATGAGGCCGAGCGCAATGCCAATCAGCGTCAGCGAGAAGAACGTGCCCGTCGCGCTCGCGACCGTGATCGTGGTGGCCAGCGCGGCCGAAACCGCCATCTGGTAAAGCAGCAGGCCCGATGCGTCATTCACGAGACTCTCGCCTTCCAGCACGGCCACGAGCCGCGCGGGCAGCGGATAGCGCTGCAAGATCGCCTTCGCGGCAACGGCATCGGGCGGCGAGACGATCGCGCCCAGCGCAAAGCAGGCGGCCCAGGGCAAGCCCGGGTTGCAGGCATGCACGACCACGGCCACCGCGACCGTCGTGAACACCACCGCGCCCAGCACGAGTGAAACGATCGTGCCAATCTCGTCGCGGAATTCCTTCCACGCCGTATAGAACGAACTCGACATCAGCAGCGGCGGCAACACCGCCGCAAGCAGCAGGTTCGGGTCCATGTCCGGCACGCGCTTGCCCGCCACGGCAATCACGCAGCCGCCCAGCAACAGCACGACGGCGGGCGGGATGGCGATGCGCTCGGCAAGCCAGGTCAATGCGCCCGCGCCGCAGATCAGGAGCAGCAGGTAATGAAACAGCTCGACGTTGCTCATCGGCGTGCGGACAAATTACGCAACGCGTCAACCGGTGATCGAGGATGCCTCACGATGAGTGCTCGTCCCGTCGGGCGACATCGGGCAGGTGCGCGCCCGGCAGCGAGCCGAACATGTGCTGGCTGCACTTGGCCTCGCGCCACGCTGCGCCGAGCTTGAGGCCCGATAGCATGCGCCGGATGAGCGGCAGGATCTGCTCTCCGGCCAGCATGCCGAGCAGGCCCACGAGCGCAATGGTGGGCGGGGCCGGCGATTGCACGCTGATCGCGGCGTAGACGACGCCGGCAAGGATGCCGGCACAGAGCGAAAGAATATACGGTTTCATGGTGCGGGCTTCGTTGATGACCTAAGCGTGACAGACACAACACGGCAATTTTGCCCAAAGCGTATCGGGTTTCGCTAATTAAGAATAGGCGAATTCAGGTCTTTTAAGGCGATTTAACGGATAACTTTTGGAATCGTATTAATTCCATTTCTTGGGTGTTCTTTCGCCGTATTTCCGTGTCAAATGGCGGCAGCTGGATGAGCACTCCCCCCAGCGCAATGCACTATGGACCCGGCGTCGTCATTGCGACGACACGGTCTCATTTCTTTTCGACTCATAGGACATACGCGTCATGAGCAATCCGAAGCTTGAAGTACTCACTCCGCAAAACAGCCAGCTGATCATCATCGATCAACAGCCGCAAATGGCCTTTGGCGTGCAGTCGATCGACCGCCAGACGCTCAAGAACAACGTCGTCGGTCTGGCCAAGGCGGCCAAGGTGTTCGAGATCCCGACCACGATCACGACCGTCGAGTCGGAAAGCTTCTCGGGCTTCACGTATCCCGAGGTGCTCGACGTGTTCCCGAACCAGAAGACGCTCGAGCGCACCTCGATGAACTCGTGGGACGACCAGAAGGTGCGCGACGCGCTCGCCGCGAACGGCCGCAAGAAGGTGGTCGTGGCAGGTCTGTGGACCGAGGTCTGCAATACGACGTTCGCGCTGTGCGCGATGCTCGAAGGCGGCTACGAGATCTACATGGTCGCCGACGCGTCGGGCGGCACGTCCAAGGACGCGCACGACTACGCGATGCAGCGCATGATTCAGGCGGGCGTCGTGCCTGTCACCTGGCAGCAGGTCCTGCTCGAATGGCAACGCGACTGGGCGCGCCGCGAGACCTATGACGCTGTCATGGCGATCGCCAAGGAACACTCGGGCGCCTACGGCATGGGCATCGACTACGCCTACACGATGGTCCACAAGGCACCGCAGCGCACGGCCACGACCCATGAGTCGCAACCGGCGGTCCCCGCGCGCTAAGCGCGTGTCTCGCTTCTGCACGAGCCGTTGCGGCGCGTTCCTCGCGAGCGCGCCGCAACAGCAGCCCCACACGGCACGCGGCCGCGTGCGCTCAACGCTCGGACATGGCCCACGGAGCGTCGGCCAGATGCTCGACGAGATAGTCGAGCAGCGCGGTCACGCGCGCGGTGCGCAACATGCCGGGCGGGGTGAGCAGGTGTACATCGATGTCCGCAATGGCCCAGTCGCGCATGACGTGCTCGAGCTCGCCACGCTGGAGCGCCTCCCACACGAGAAACTCCGGTTGCAGCGCGAGGCCGTGGCCGGCGATCAGCGCGGGCACGATGGCGTCCGCATTGTTGGAGCGGATGCGTCCGCGCACCGGCACCGCATATTCTTCGCCCGAGGCCGCGTTGTGGAAGCGCCAGAACTCCGGCGTCGGCGTGTTCATGTAGGTGAGGCTCGCATGGTGCTCGAGATCGCGCGGGTGAGTTGGCCGCCCATGCCGTTCGAGGTAGGCGGGCGCCGCCACGAGTGGCCGGCGCACCGCGCACAGGCGGCGCGCGCGCAGCGTCGAATCGTCGAGCTCGGCAATGCGGATCGCCACGTCGAATCCGCCCGCCACGACGTCGATCAACTGGTCGGTGAGCGTGAGCTCGACGTCCACGCCCGGGAAGCGCTCGATAAAGGCGGGCAGCAACGGCGAGAGATAGCGCAGGCCGAACGACATCGGCGCATTCATGCGGATCACGCCGTGCGGCTCGATCGCCAGCGCCGACGCCTCGCTCTCGAACACTTCGGCATTCGCGAGCAGTTCGACCACGCGCTCGCGCAACAGCTCTCCGGTAGGCGTGAGCGAGAGTTTTCGCGTCGTGCGGTACAGCAGCATGGTGCCGAGCCGTTGCTCGAGTCGGGCAATGGCCTTGGAGACGGTGGGCTGCGAGATGCCGAGCAGCTCGGCGGCTTTCGCGAACGAGCCGGTTTCGGCGACGCGCGAAAAGATGGCCCAGGCTTCAAGGTCAGGAAGATTTTGCATGTTGGCAATCGAGTCGACAGAACGTCTGATGGGCCTGCCGCGGCACTGGGGAGAACCCCATGCCGGCGGGGGCGAGCAGATGGACCCGGAGGCGCAAACCGGGATGCAATGACCTGCATTCTAATCGTTCGGAGACCGATCGTATGCAAGCGTATTTGGTATCACTCGGCGCGGGCGTGCTGATAGGCGTGATCTATAGCGTGATCAAGGTCCGCTCGCCCGCACCGCCGCTGATCGCTCTTGTCGGCCTGTTCGGCATGCTGGTCGGCGCACAGGCCGTGCCGCTAGTCAAGCAGTGGCTCGGCTTTTAATCGAATTCAGAGAATCTGGCGAATTGAGCCTCTTTAGCCCAGGAAGGAAACGCACATGAGCGCAACCGGCACCCAACCCGATCTTATTCTGCATAACGGACGATTCACGACACTCGACCGTTCGAACCCGATCGCCTCAGCCGTGGCGATCGCCAATGGCCGCTTCGTTGCCGTGGGCAGCGATGCCGACGTCATGCCGCTCGCGGTCGACTCGACCCGCGTCGTCGACCTGGGCGGCCGGTCCGCTATGCCGGGTCTGATCGACAATCACTTGCATTTGATCCGCGGCGGCCTGAACTACAACATGGAGCTGCGCTGGGACGGCGTGCGCTCGCTCGCGGTGGCGATGGAGATGCTCAAGCAGCAGGTGGCCATCACGCCCGCGCCGCAATGGGTGCGCGTGGTGGGCGGCTTCACCGAGCATCAGTTCGAAGAGAAGCGCCTGCCGACCATCGAGGAGCTCAACGCGGTCGCCCCCGATACGCCCGTGTTCATCCTCCATCTCTACGATCGCGCGCTGCTCAACGCTGCCGCGCTGCGTGTGGTCGGCTATACGAAGGACACGCCGGAGCCCCCGGGCGGCAAGATTCTGCGTGACAGCTCGGGCAATCCCACGGGCCTCCTGCTCGCGAATCCGAATGCATCGATCCTGTACGCGACGCTCGCGAAAGGGCCGAAGCTGCCGTTCGAGTATCAGTACAACTCGACGCGCCACTTCATGCGCGAGCTGAACCGCCTGGGCGTGACCGGCGTGATCGATGCGGGCGGCGGCTCGCAGAATTACCCGGACGATTACGAAGTCATCCGCAAGCTGCACGAAGCGGACGAAATGACGGTGCGGATCGCGTACAACCTCTTTACGCAGAAGCCGAAGGCAGAGAAGGAAGACTTCCTGAACTGGACCAGCACCACCAGGTATCACGACGGCACCGATTACTTCCGCCACAACGGCGCGGGCGAGATGCTGGTGTTTTCGGCGGCCGACTTCGAGGACTTCCGCGTCGCGCGTCCCGAGCTGCCGCCCGAGATGGAAGGCGAGCTCGAAGGCGTGATCCGCGTGCTCGCGCAGAATCGCTGGCCGTGGCGTCTGCACGCGACCTATGACGAGACCATCAGCCGCGCGCTGGACGTCTACGAGAAGGTCAACAAGGACATCCCGCTCGAAGGGATCAACTGGTTCTTCGACCACGCCGAAACCGTTTCCGAGCGCTCGATGGATCGCATCGCCGCGCTCGGCGGCGGCATCGCGGTCCAGCACCGGATGGCCTATCAGGGCGAGTACTTCGTCGAGCGCTACGGCGCGGAGGCGGCGCAAGCCACGCCGCCCGTCGCGAAGATGCTGGAGAAGGGCCTCAAGGTCTCGGCCGGCACCGACGCCACGCGCGTGGCCTCGTATAACCCGTGGGTCTCGCTCGCGTGGCTCGTGAGCGGCAAGACGGTCGCCGGCATGCGCCTGTATCCGCAGCGCAACCTGCTCGACCGCGAGACGGCCCTGCGCATGTGGACCGAGTACGTCACCTGGTTCTCGAACGAAGAGGGCAAGAAAGGCCGCATCGCGGTCGGTCAGCTCGCCGACCTGATGGTGCCGGACCGCGACTTCTTCGCGTGCGCCGAGGACGATATTCCCCACACCACCGCGTTGCTCACGGTGGTGGGCGGCAAGATCGTCTGGGGCGCGGGCCCGTTCTCGCAGCACGATGCGCCGATTCCGGCCGCGATGCCGGACTGGTCGCCGGTGCGCACGTATGGTGGCTACGGCGGCTGGGGCGCGACCCAGCGCGAGGGCGCGCCGCTTCAGCGTGCCGCCGCGGCAGCCGCGTCGTGCGGCTGCGCGAGCGCTTGCAACGTGCATGGCCACGCGCACGCAACCGCATGGAGCAGCGCGTTGCCGACCGCGGACGCGAAGGGCTTCTGGGGCGCCTTCGGCTGTGCCTGCTGGGCCGTTTGAGATGGCGGTATCGACCGGCCGCCGCGACCCGGCGTGGGTCCGCGCGCTCCTCGCGCAGCCGTGGGTCGCGCCGCTCGTGCGCCTCGCGCTGGTGTCCGCCTGGCTGATCGGCGGCATCGACAAGGCGCTGCACTTCGATCAAGCGATCGCCGAGCAGGCGCATTTCGGCCTGCATCCGCCCGCGCTCTGGGCGGCGTTCGCGGTCGCGGTCGAGATCGGCGGTTCGCTGTGCGTCGTGTTTCGCCGCTTCACGTGGATCGGCGCGGGCGGCCTCGGCGTGCTGACCGTCGTCGCGATGCTGGTCGCCAACGACTTCTGGAATCACACGGGCGCCGCCCGCTTCATGGCGCTCAACAGCTTTTTCGAGCACCTGGGCTTGATCGCGGCACTCGTGCTTGCGACCATGCTCGGCGATGCGAACGGCGCGGCCAGCGACAGCCTCGCCTGATCGATCGAACAATACAATGAATCAACAAGGAAAACCCGTTATGAAAGCCTTTCGCTCCGCACTGCTCGCCGTGATGATCGCGAGCGGTCTCGTCGCCGCGCCCGCCGCGTTCGCGAAGCCGCCCGTGCCGGCAGTCGAGGCGCCCTATGTCGCCGTTGCCGCGCAGTACGACACGACGCACGTCTATGTCGCGCCGGAGGACTTCGACAAATTCACCGATAGCTTCGTCGCGACGTTCGGCGGCAGCAAGTCGAAGGAAGGCGTCTTCCAGGTCACGCCGACGCCTAGCCAGACGATGTCGCAACTCGTGTTCACGCCGTCGGGCACGATCTCCGTGTTCGGCTTCAAGACGCCGATTCCGTATCCGTTCGGTGAGGAGCGCACGGGCTACCTCGTGACCGACATGGACGCGGCGGTGAAGTCGGCGCGCGCACTGGGCGCCGATGTGATCGTCGACACCTTCCCCGATCCGATCGGGCGCGACGCCATCGTCTCGTGGCCGGGCGGCCTCAAGATGCAGCTTTACTGGCATACCCAGGCGCCGCACTACGACGCGCTGCAGACCGTGCCCGAGAACCGGGTCTACGTGTCGGCGCAGAACCTGCACAAGCTCGTTCATGCCTTCGTGAAGTTCTCGCACGGCAAGGTGGTGTCCGATGTGGCCAACGCGCCTGGCGTCGAAATCGGCCGGCCGGGCGACACCTATCGCCGCGTCCGTATCGAATCGGGCTTCGGCAAGATGACCGTGCTCGTGACGGACGGCCATCTGCCCTATCCGTTCGGGCGCGAAGTGACGGGCTACCAGGTGCCCGATCTCGCCGCGACGCTGCAAAAGGCGCAGGCGGCCGGTGTGAAGGTGCTCGTGCAGCCGTTCACGTCGGACGGCCGCGATGCGGCGATCGTCGAATTCCCGGGCGGCTATATCGCCGAGATTCACGCCATCGCAGCGAAATGAAATCGGAGGACACGATCCTCGCCGCGATCGCCGGCTTCGTCGACACGCTGAGCTTCGTCGCGCTGTTCGGGTTGTTCACCGCGCACGTGACCGGCAACTTCGTGCTGATCGGCGCCGGCGTCGCGGGCTTTGGCCGCGGCGTGCTCCTGAAGCTCATCGTGTTTCCGGCGTTCATCGGCGGCGTGGTCGTCAGCAGTTTGCTGGTCCGGTCGTTGTCCGCTCGACATGCGCGCCACGGCGCGCGCCTGCTCCACACGGTGCAGGCCCTGCTCATGCTCGGCTTTTGCCTCACCGGCGTCTGGGCCGAGCCGGTTGGCGAGCCCGACAGCCTGCCGGTCATCCTGGCCGGCATTGTCGGCGCATTCGCCATGGGCGTGCAGAACGCCCATCCGCGTCTGATCCCGCGACCGGGCGTGCCGAATACCGTGATGACGGGCAACGTCACGCAAGCGATCCTCGACGTGGTCGACATGCTCAGCGCCAGCGTTGCCGAGAGCGTACGCGCGGCGGCGCGCGCACGCTTCACGAAGATGATGCCGGCCATTGCCGCATTCGCGCTCGGCGCGGCGGCGGGCGCGCTGGGCTGGCGCTACGCGGGATTCTGGGCGCTGCTCGCACCGGCTGGCGCGCTCGCGGGTCTCGCGCTGGGCACGGGCGAATGCGAGCGCGCAGCCAACGCGGGGCACGCATGAAGCGCGATGGCGGCAAGGGGGAGCGCGCGCGCCGCGTCCGCCACACAGGCAGGGCGCGCGCGGATAAACACAGGCCGATAACGGCCATTGCAAGGGAATACACGGTGTCGATGACGATACACGGGAGACGATTCGAAAAAGCCGCGCGCGTCACGGCCATCGCCGGATTGATGTGGACGGCCGCCGACGCGGCGTACGCGGATACGCCTGCGCAAAGCGCCGCCGGCGTGAGCGTCGTGGCGGAGGGTGCCAACGCGGCCGCGGGTATGCCCACGAACACGGCAACGAACACGGCAACGAATGCGGCCGCCGATACGGCCGCCGATACGGCCGCGAGCACAGCAACGAATGTGGCCGCCGATACGGCCGCGAATACCGCAACGAATACCGCAGCCGCCACGGCGGCGCCCGCGAGCGCCAGCACCTGCAACGCCAAGCGCCCCGCCGTGATGTTCAACCGCTGGCAGGAAGACTGGTCGGTGCTCGCGAATCCGTGCGTGCCGCGCAAGCCGCTCGACAGCCTCAAGTACATCCCGCTCGGCGGCGATCCCTCGTCTTACCTGTCGCTCGGCGTGAACCTGCGCGAGCGCATGGAGACCAATAACGCGGCGCTGTTCGGCATCGGCTCCGCACAGTCGGACACGTATCTGATCCAGCGCGTCGAGGTCCATGCCGATGCGCATCTCGCCGAGCACTGGCAGTTCTTCTTCCAGCTCGAGGACGCGCGCGCGTGGGGCAAGAACGTCATCACGCCGGTGGACAAGAACCCGCTCGACATCGAGCAGGCGTTCGTCACTTACACCAACTCGGTCGGCGGCGGCACCTTCAAGTTTCGCGTGGGCCGCCAGGAGATGGCCTTCGACTTGCAGCGCTTCATCTCCGTGCGCGACGGCCCGAACGTGCGTCAGGCCTTCGACGCGCTCTGGGCCGACTACGAGTACCACAAGTGGCGCTTTATCGCCTACGCGACCCAGCCCGTGCAGTACCGCTATGCGACCCCGTTCGACGACGTGTCGAACCGCGATCTCACCTTCAGCGGCGTGCGCTTCGAGCGCCAGTCGGTGGGGCCGGGCGACCTGTCCGGCTACTGGTCGCGCTACAACCGCAGCAATGGGCAATACCTCGACGCGCACGGCCCCGAGCGGCGCGACGTCTGGGACCTCCGCTACACGGGCACGCATGGGCGCTTCGATTGGGACGTCGAAGGCATGTTGCAGACGGGGACCGTCGGCAACAGCACGATTGCCGCGTGGGCAATGGGCTCGATCGCGGGCTACAAGCTCGACACCGCATGGTCGCCGCGCGTTGCCGTGCAGATCGACGCGGCCTCGGGTGACCCGCATCCGCATGACGGCCGGATCGAGACTTTCAATCCGCTGTTTCCGAACGGCTACTACTTCACGCTCGCGGGCTACACGGGCTATACGAACCTCATACACATCAAGCCGTCCATCACGCTCAATCCGACCAGCAAGCTCGCGCTGCTCGGCTCGCTCGGCTTCCAGTGGCGCGAGACGACCGGCGACGCCGTGTACCAGCAGGGCATGCAGGTCGTGCCGGGCACCGCGGGCAAGGGCAGTTTATGGACCGGCATGTATGTCCAGTTGCGCGCCGACTGGACGATCGCGGCGAACCTGATCGGCTCGGTCGAAGCCGTGCACTTCCAGGTGGGGAACTCGCTGCGCCAGGCGGGCGGCCACAATGCCGATTACGCCGGCGTCGAGCTCAAGTACGGCTGGTAGCAAAACATGTGACGTGTGACAGGTGACCGGCGATGGCGGAAAGCGAACTCTATCCTGCTGAGGACGGCGCAGTCTGGAACGAAGCGCGCTATGCGCGGGCGAAGCCGCGCTTTCTCGGCGCGTTGGGCAACGTCGCGGAGTTCAGCCTGGTCGAGCCCGCCACCGGAGCGCAATGGCGCGCGCGGCAAACCACATGGGCGTTCGGCGCCCGCTGCCGGCAGTTCGAGCTCGAGTACACCCTGCGCGACCAGCTTGGGCCGGACTGGGCCGTGAGGCCATGCGCGCTGATCCGCGCAAGCGACGGACCGGTGCTGATCTACGCCGAGCCCTTCGGCTCGACACTCGACGAGCTCGCACGCGGCGGACTGTCGATTGCGCAGGTGCTGCGCTTCGCAGCGGGCATGGCGCACGCGCTTGCGCACCTGCACGCCCTTTCGTTCGTGCATGGCGACGTGCGGCCCGCCAATTTCGTGCAGGCCGCGAATGGCGCCATTCTCATACGCTCGTTCCTGAACACGCACTCGCCGCACGAGAACGTGCCGGCCGAGCAGTCGCTCGACGGCGTTGCGGCGCCCTACGCGGCGCCCGAGCGTACGGGCACCGGGCAAACCTACGTTGACGAACGCAGCGACCTCTATTCGCTCGGCGTCGCCCTCTTCGAGCTGCTCGCGGGCACGCTGCCGTTCAAGGCCGACACGGCGGCGCAATGGCTGCATGCGCACCTCGCGATCCAGCCCGCGCCGTCGTGGCAGTTCCGCGCGGGGGTGCCGGCCATGCTCGACGAGGTGATCGCCAGGCTGCTCGCGAAGGAGGCCTGCGAGCGCTATCAGTCGGCCGAAGCGCTGCGCCAGGACCTGCTTCACATGCAGGCGCAATGGGACGCGGCGGGCACCATCGCGCGCTTCGAGGTCGCCCGCGGCGAGCGGCTCGTGCGCGCGGGGAACGAGACCTCGCTGATCGGCAGGCAGGCCGAGGTCGCGCAACTGCTCAAGGCCTACAGCGCGGTGGTGCAGTCGGCCCAGCCGCGCATCGTGCTGATCGAAGGCGCGCCCGGCGCGGGCAAGACCGTGTTGGCCACGGAGTTCAGAAAGCGCTTGCTGCCCGCGTCATGGTGGGCGGCGGCGAAGGCGAATCCGTACCAGGCCGCGCAACCTTACGCGCCGGTCGTGCAGGCGTTGAAGTCGCTCTGCCTGAACGTGGTCGGCAAGGGCGGCGCCGCGCTTGCCGAGTGGAGCGCGCGCCTGAGCCGCTACGCGGGCGACTACCTGAACCTGCTGGTGCGGCTCGTCCCCGAAGTGGAGCTCGTGGTGGGCCGGCGCCACGCCGGCGGCGATCCCGGCGACGATGCGCCGGCGCGCCGCGTTCAGCTCGCGCTGATCCAGGCGTTGCGCGCGTTCGCGTCCGAGGCCGCGCCGCTCGTCGTGATGCTCGACGACCTGCAATGGGCCGACGAAGCCACGCTCGACTTTATCGTGACCGTGGCCGCCGAACGGCCGCCGAATCTGCTGCTCGTCGCGATGTGCCGTAGCGAAGATCCGACCCAGAGCGGTCCGTTCCGGAACTTCGTCGCGTGCACCAGGAGCCAATACTCGCTAGTCATCACGCTCGCGCCGATGACCGCGCAAGACGTCGCGCAGATGATCTCCGCGCTGATCGGCGAGCCGCTGGCGCGCGTCGAGCGCCTTGCCCGCATCGTCCAGGCGCGAACGGGCGGCAATCCGTTCCATGTCCGGCAGCTCATGCGGGCGCTGTTCGACGAGCGCCTCATCCGCTTCGACGGCATGCGGCGCGAATGGACGTGGGACGACGCGGATATCGAGGCGCTGCGGCAAACGCAGAGTGTCGTCGACCTGATCTCGGCGCGGCTCGATCGGCTCGCGCCGGACGTGCGCGAGATCCTGACCTGGCTTGCCTGCATGGGCGCCCAGAACGACGAAGCCCTGCTGCGCCGCGTGTGCGGGCTGCCGGCGGTGGAGCTGCATTATCGGCTCGATGTGGCGCGCCGCGCAGGCGTGCTCGAGCCGCGCGACGGCGGCTGGTCCTTCGTGCACGACCGCGTGCTCGAAGCGGTGCAGACCCAGGCCGATCCCGCTGCGTGGCCCGCGCGGCATGCGGCGGTAGCGATGGCCATGATCGATCTGCATGCCGATCGAATCGGGCCGGCCGCACTCGAGATCGCCGCGCAGATCGAGCTGGCCAAAGGGGCGCCGCTGAGCCGCACCGAGGCGCAGGCGTTTGCCGGCGTGCTGGCCGAGGCGGCCGGGCGCGCCATCGTGGCCGCCGCGCGCGATCGCGCGCTGGCTTTTCTCGCACTGGCCGGCGAGCTGCTTGGCGAGGACCGCTGGACCACGCACTACGAACTGGCGAGCAGGATCGCGCTGCTGCGCAGCGAGAGCCTGCTCGCCGTGGGCTGCCTCGACCAGGCGGCGCCCGAGATCGACGCGCTCATGGCGCACATGCGCTCGGACATCGATCAGGCGGAGGCGCATCGTCTCAAGGCGGCGATGTACACCGTGCGCTCGGACTACGCGGCGGCGGTGGACGTCGCGCTCGAGGGACTCGCGCGTCTGGGCGTGCATCTTCCGCGGTGGCCTTCGGCGGACGACCTGCTCGCGGCGCGCGATGCGGTCAGGGATGCGCTCGACGGCCGCCCGATCGCGGATCTCGTGCATCTGCCACGCATGGACGATGCGCGCATCGAAGCCGTGATGGCCTTGCTGACGGCACTGGAAGCCGCGATGTTCGAGCCGAGCGGCCTCGCGTTGCTGCATTTCGCCACCGTGGTCCGGCTGACGTTGCAGCACGGCGTGACCGGCGCTTCCGTGCAGGGCTTGTCGTGGTTCGGCGTCTATATCGCGCAGACCTACGGTGACTACGAGGAGGGGTTCGAGTATGCGCAGGTGGCCCTTGCGCTCGTGAACCATCACGGCTTCGAGCGCTATCGCGCCGCGACGCTGATCGCGCTGGACCAGGTGAGCGTGTGGACTCGGCCGCTGTCCTGGGCGCTCGCAAGGGCGCGCGAGGCGAAGGCCGCCGGCAACCTCAGCGCCGAGCTGCGCTGGATGTGCTACAGCTGCAACCACATCGTGTCGGATCTGATCGCCTCGGGCGAGCCGTTGCCGAAGATCCGCGAGGAGATCAAGCCGCTGCTGGACGTGGCGCGCGGCGCGGCGTATCGCGACATCGTCGACCTGCTGGCGACGCAAGCGGAATTCGTCGCGTCGCTCTGCAAGGGCAAGGGCGTGCCGATCGGCTCATGGCAGGCCGCGGACGTCGAGAGCCGCGCTGCGTTGAACGCGCCGGCCCCGTCGGCTTCATCGACACAAGCGCCGGCGCGCATGCCGGTGCTGGCCTTCTGGACGCTCGTGCTGCGCGGGCAGTCCGCATTCCTGTTCGAAGACCTCGAGGTGGCGCTGGCCTCGTTCCGGGAGGCGCGGGACTACGCATGGTCGACGCCCGCGCACATCATGCTCTCGGATTACCGGCTCTACAGCGCGCTCACGCTCATCTACGCGCATCCGGACTCGGCAGGCGAGGCGCCTTTGACGGCCGCGCTCGCGGACCATCGCGACCAACTCGCGATCTGGGCCGCGCTCAACCCCGGCACGTTCCAGAACAAGCTCACGTTGATCGACGCCGAGTTCGCGCGCATCGCCGGCAATCATCTGGAAGCCATGAAGCAGTACGAAGCATCGGCGAACATGGCCGCGGCGGCGGGCTTCGTGCACGAACAGGCGCTGGCGCACGAGCTGGCGGGACGCCACGCGGCCGGCCTCGAGTTGACGGGCGTGGCGCGCTATCACTTGCGGCTAGCCAATGCCTGCTACAAGCGCTGGGGCGCGCTCGCCAAGGCGGCCCAGCTCGAACAGAAGTACGCCTTTCTCGCCATCGACGACGTGACCGCGCCGCGCCTGCATGCCGCCTACGGACGGGACGACCTCGATTTCATGGCCGCGATGCACACGGCGCAGTCGCTCTCCGAGGAGATCATTCTCGAGCGGCTGATCCAGAATCTGATGAAGGGCATGATCGTGCATGCGGGCGCCCGTTACGGGCTGCTCCTGCTGATGCGCCGGGGCGCATTGCAGATCGAGGCCACGGGCAGGGTGGTGAACGGCGAAGTGCTCGTCGATATCGGCACGGCGCCGCCGACCGACCGGCACATTCCGCTCTCGATCCTGAATACGGTCGTGCATACGAAGAAGCCGCTGGTGTTCGACGATGCGCAAACGGAGGGCGAGGCCGCGCATGCCGAGAGCCTGGCCCTGCACCCGGCGCGCTCGGTGTTCTGCTTGCCGCTGCTGAAGCAGGGCACGCTGATTGGCGTGCTCTACCTCGAGAACGCTCTCGTGCATCGCGTGTTCACGCCCGCGAAGACGGCCATGCTCGAAGTGCTCGCGCCGCAGGCGGCCAACTCGCTCGAAGCCGCGCGGCTCTATGCCGAGCTCGTGGAGGAAAACGCGCGCCGCCAGGCAACCGAGGCGGCGCTGGGCCGTGCGCGGGCGACACTGTCGCGCACGGCGCAGATGACGGTGCTGGGCGAAATGGCGGCCTCGATCGCCCATGAGATCAATCAGCCGCTCACGAGCATCATTTCGAGCGTGGGCGCCGGTGTGCGCTGGCTCAAGAGCGGCAAGCCCGATTGCCTGGAGGCGGTGTTGTCGAACCTCGAGGACATCCGCACCGCGGGCCTGCGCGCCGCCGACATCGTGCGTGCCTTGCGGTCGCTCGCCAAGCAGTCGCCGGTGGCGCTCGTGCCCCTGAAAATCGACGACGTGCTGCGCGAGATGCTCGAGCTGACCGCGATGGAAATCGACACGAAGCGCGTGGTGCTGCACACCGAGCTCAACGCCGATCTGCTGGAGGTGCTCGCCGACCGCACGCAGATCCAGCAGGTGGTCTTGAACTTGATCACCAACGCGCTCGACGCGATGGACGGCGCGCGAGACACGAAGGGGGTGCGCAAGCTGCAAGTGAGGTCGCAATGCGAAGGCAGTTGGGTCGTTGTCAGCGTATCGGACAGCGGCTGCGGCATTGCCCCCGACATTGCCGAATCCATTTTCGAGCCGTTTTTCACGACCAAGGAGCGCGGCATGGGTATGGGCCTCGCCATCTGCCAGTCGATCATGGAGGCGCATGGCGGCACGCTGCACGTGCGCGATCACGTGCCCGCCGGATCGACATTCGTGTTCAAGCTGCCGATCGCGTATTCGGGTTAGGGCGCTGAATCAGGGTTCCGCCGGGGGTGGCGCGCGCGACGGCACGCGGATGCGTTCACGTGCCGTGCGGCTTGATCCCCAGGGCCTCGGCCTGGCGAACGAGGTCGGGCAGCGTGCGCGCCTGCATTTTGCGCATCACCTGAGCGCGGTGCACTTTCACCGTGATCTCGTGGATATTCAAGTCCGCCGCGATCTGCTTGTTCATCTTGCCGGTAATGACGAATGCCATCACTTCGCGCTCCCGGGCAGTCAGCAGTGCATATGCACTGCGCAGGCCGGCGAGCGAGCGTTGCGCGTCCAGACGCTTTGCGTCGGTGCGTAGCGCTTCGGTGACGGCATCGACCATGTCCTCCTCGAGATACGGCTTGGTGAGGAAATTCATGGCGCCGCGCTTCATGGCCTTGACCGACATCTGCACGTCGCCATAGCCCGTCATGAAGAGGATGGGGATCGAAAGGCCGACGCTCGCGGCTTCTTCCTGAAACGCGAGACCGCTCTCGCCGCGCAGGCGCACGTCGAGCACGAGACAACTCGGCACCTCGGGCCGCTCGAACGCGAGGAACTCACGCGGTGAGGCGAACGTCTCGACCCGCAGTCCCTCGGAGCGCAGCAGCGATCCGAGCGAGCGGCGTAGCAATTCGTCGTCGTCCACGACGTAGACGATGCTATCGCTGGGCACTGAGCTGTTTGTCGCGTGCAATTCGCTTGCGCCATTCATACGGTAATCCTTTGCCAGGACCCAGCCGCGCTGGACCCCATCACATTGACGTTCTGGAATTCTAAGTCAGTTCGGCGACGAGCGGATGCGCTCGCGCGTGGAATCCGCTATCGGATTCAAGCGATTTTACGGGGTTAAAGCGTATTAAAAAAATCATCGTCATATTATTGGCCTGAATTAAGAACGATTTACTACGGGATACGGGATCTGGCTGCCTAGACTCAGCGTTACGGTGGACGCGCGCTTTACGCCAGGTTCGCGCCAATCCAGTCCGCCGAATACCGCGCGACGCCACGATGAACGGCATCGTCGGGTTCCTCTGTGAGTGATTCGTTGAATTGGGGTTGAGTCATGCGTAATCCGAAACTGGAAGTTTTGACGCCGCAAAACAGTCAGATGATCTTTATCGATCTGCAGCCGCAGATGGCGATGGGCGTGCAATCGATCGACCGCCAGACGCTGAAAAACAACGTCGTCGGGCTGGCCAAGGCCGCGAAGGTATTCAACATTCCCACCACCCTCACCACGGTCGAAACCGAGAGTTTTTCCGGCTATGCCTTTCCGGAGCTACTCGATGTGTTTCCCGATCATCCCGTGCTCGAACGCTCGTCCATGAACTCGTGGGACGACCAGAAAGTGCGCGACGCCCTCGCGAAGAATGGCCGGAAAAAAGTGGTCGTGGCCGGCCTGTGGACCGAGGTGTGCAACGACACGTTCGCGCTGTGCGCCATGGACGAAGGTGCCTACGAGATCTACATGGTGGCCGACGCTTCGGGGGGCACGTCGAAGGACGCTCACGAGTACGCGATGCAGCGGCTGATTCAGGCCGGCGTGGTGCCCGTGACGTGGCAGCAGGTGATGCTCGAATGGCAGCGCGACTGGGCACGCCAGGAGACCTATGCTCCGGTGATGGATATTGTCCGCGAGCACTCGGGCGCGTACGGTATGGGTGTCGACTACGCGTACACGATGGTCCACAAGCGGGACCAGCGCACCAAAGTCAGGCACGAGGTGCTCGCACCCGTGCCGGCCCCGATCGCGAATAAATAGCCTGCGCTCAGTAGTACACCCAGCGGCCATACTGCGGCGACCAGTACACCCAGCGAGCGGGCGGCTGTGGCTGATACCGCGCGTCCCATGGTGCGGGGGGCGCATAGTAGGCGGGCCGGGGCGGCGCGTAGGCCGGTTGTTGCGCATACACGGGCTGCTGCGCGTAGTCGGACCGTTGTTGCGGATACGCGGGCTGCTGTGCGTAGTCGGAGCGTTGTTGCGGATACGCGGGCTGCTGCGCGTAGTCGGAGCGTTGTTGCGGATACGCGGGCTGCTGCGCGTAGTCGGACCGCTGTTGCGGATACGCCGGCTGCTGCGCGTAGTCGGACTGTTGTTGCGGATACGCCGGCTGCTGCGCGTAGTCGGACCGCTGTTGCGGATACGCCGGCTGCTGCGCGTAGTCGGACCGTGGTTGCGCGTACGCCGGCTGCTGCGCATAGCCACCCGGCTGGGGCGGCGGCCGCGACGCCACTGGCGGCGGCGCGTACTCGCCCTGTGGCTGGGTGTATTGCAGATCCTGTGTCGAATACGTCTGTGCGGCGCGGGGCGGCGGCGCGTCGTCAACGGCTTCGTCGTTCGCCATCGACTCCTGCGGCGCAATCTCCTCTTTCGCGGGCGGCAAGGCCTGCGCCTTGACGGCGGCAGTGGCGGGGACGGGGGCGTCCTGAGCGTCGGGTAGTGGCTTGACCGTGATCGGCAACGTCACGACCTGCTGGACATCGCCTGCATCGCTATAGACGTGCTTGATGTCGAGGATGGGCTGGGCGGCGGCCGGGCTGGCAGCCTTCTTCTTCGCGGCGGCTGGCGCACCGGCGGGCGCGTTGGCGGCAACGGTGGTGCTCGCCGCCGCCGTGTGCGCCATCTCCTCCCTGGCGGCCTGATAGCCACGGTCGTAGGCCGCTCGAACTTCCTGGTTCTGTGCCTCGGCGTCGTCTGCCGCGCTATAGGCGTGAGACGCAGCCGAAAATCCACAGCCCACCGTGAGCAGTGCGATGGCCGTCGCGTGCCGTACGCTCGTGTCCATGGTGCTACCTCTATTCCTGTTCATTCATGCTGTGATCGTACACCGCAAGCCGTGACATTCAAGCGGCGGCATAGCGGATTAGTTTGCCGGCGAACGCAAGCGGGCTCCACGATTCCGGCCAGGCGGCGTTTCGGCTTTCGGCAGGGTGGGCGCCCGCGCCGTGGTTCGGGTTCACCCCAACACAAATGCTTCCGGCCAGGTCGTCGCGTCCGCCGTTTCCTGCGCACATGCCTTCGCAATCGCGAGCACATCGTCCACCGCGCGATTGTCTTTCAGCAGATGCTGGTGGACAAGATAGAAGTTGAACCACTGGCTCGAATCGAACGCCCGCGCCACGAGGTCCGGCGCCGAGCACAGGTCGGCGGCAGTCAGCGCGTTCAACAGGCTCACGCCGTGCGTCAAGCGGATCACCTCGCCCAGCGAGCTCATGCTGACCCGCAGCTCGTAGCCGAGCCGACGCCGCTCGCTCGAGTCGTCGTAGATCAGATGGTCGGACTGGATCGGCTTGATGTACTGCTGGTCCGCGAGGTCGTCGTACGTGAGCACTTCGCGGGCCGCGAGGCGATTCTTGCGCGTCAAGAGCGCCATCATCTTCGCGCTGAAGACGGGCACGAAAATGAGGCCCGGCTCGTGGACCTGATACGAGACGATCGCGAGATCGAGCCGGCCGCCCTCGACATCCGAAATCAGCCGGCCACTGGCGGCGACGTCGAGCGCCACCCCGGTGCCGGGATGCGTCTGCGTGTACTGCTGCGCGAGCCGCGGACCAAACCGGTGGCAAAGGCCCGGCGCGACGCCCATCCGCAGCGAGGCGACGCCATGGTCCTGCAGCAGTGAAATCTCTTCTTCAATGCGATTGAGCCGGTCGAGCAGTTGCACGGCTTCGTCGAGCATGTAGCGTCCCGCGGCCGAGATCTGCAGGCGCTGGTTCTCGCGCGCGAACAAGCGGATGCGCAGGCTGTCCTCCAGCCGCGCGAGCGCATGGCTGACCGCCGACTGCGTAAGCCCGAGCTGCGCCGCCGCCTGGCGTGTCGATCCCGCGGTCGCGATCGCATGGAAGATCTCGATGTCGCGCAGGCTGAAGTCGGTTCGCATGTATTCTCCGGCGATTCAAGTGATTAAAAAAGATCATATATTGACCAAAAAAATAATCAAAGCGAGACTTCTGGCCATGACAGCAGCGCGCCAAGGCCCGTCAATTGGAGGCCTGACGCCCGAAACAGACCTATGAATCAAATCGTTCAATTCTAAAAAAGGAGGCCTCCGCACGCGCGGTTTCATGGGGTACGCGAAGCGCGCAGGCGGCTCATTCAATGTTCGACTTTCATATCGTTTTCAAATACCTGCCCATGCTTTTCGAGGCGGCCGGCGTCACCGTGGAGCTGACCTTGCTGGCCACGGTGTTCGGTCTCGCGATCGGGCTGGCGGCGGCGCTCGGCAAGCTCTCGCGCCACCGCGTGATGCGCGACGCGATGAGCGCGTATATCTGGCTCATCCGCTCGACGCCGCTGCTCGTGCAGCTTTTCATCATCTACTTTGGCTTGCCGCAGTTCGGCATCGAGCTCTCGCCGTTCACCTCGGGCGTGATCGGCCTTGCGCTCAACGTGGGCGCGTACAACGCGGAGACGATCCGCGCGGGCATCCTCGCGATTCCGCACGGCCAGATCGAGGCGTCGCGCTCGCTCGGCTTCGGCGCGGCGCGCACGATGCGCCTCGTGGTGCTGCCGCAGGCGCTCAAGCTGATCGTCCCGCCGCTCGGCAACAACCTGATCATCCTGACCAAGGACACGTCGCTCGTGTCGACCATCACGCTCGCCGAGCTGTTCATGCGCACGCAGCAGCTGGTGGGCGCGACCTTCAAGCCATTCGAACTCTACTTTGCCTGCGCCATGATTTACGCGGTGTTGACGACTGTCACGAGCCTCGTGCTGCGCCAGATGGAGCAGCGCCTGATCCTGAAAGGAGGACGCTCATGAGCCGCGCCCAAGCGCAGATCGCCTTGCGCGACATTCACAAGACCTACGGGTCGCTCGAAGTGCTCAAGGGCATTTCGCTCGACGTGCACAAGGGCGAGGTGGTCGTGCTGATCGGCCCCAGCGGTTCGGGCAAGAGCACCTTGCTGCGCTGCGTGAACCAGCTCGAAACGCCCACGCGCGGCGAGGTGCATGTGCTCGGCAGCCTTGTCAACGACGCGCGCCGCGGCCACCGTGCGCAGGAGCGCTACCTGAACGCGATGCGCATGAAGGTGGGCATGGTGTTTCAGCACTTCAACCTGTTTCCCCATCTCACGGTGCTCGAGAACCTCACGCTCGCGCCGGTCGAACTGCTGGGCCGGAGCGCAGCCTCGGCACGCGCCGAGGCGCGTGAGCTGCTCGAGATGGTGGGCGTGCTCGACAAGCAGGATGTCTACCCCGGCAACCTCTCCGGCGGCCAGAAGCAGCGCGTGGCGATTGCGCGCGCGCTCGCACTCAAGCCCGAGGCGATGTTGTTCGACGAGCCGACTTCGGCGCTCGATCCGGAAATGGTGGGGGGCGTGCTCGCCGTCATGGAGCGGCTTGCGAAAGCGGGCATGACCATGATGGTTGTCACGCACGAGATGCGCTTCGCCGAGCGCGTCGCGGACCGCGTCGTCTTCATGGCGGACGGCCGCGTGATCGAGGAGGGGAGTCCGGCTGAGATCTTCTATCAGCCGTCGCACGAGCGCACGCAGACTTTTCTCGCCGATATTCGCTAGTTATGGGCCACCAGCAACAGGCATTACCGAAAGGACGTCAATGAACGACTATCTCTTCTACCAGTCCGCCGTGCAACTGCCGACCGTCGCGCGGGCAGAAGGCATCTACGCGTGGGATACGGACGGCAAGCGCTATATCGACGCGTGCTCGGGCGCGATCGTCGCCCAGCTCGGGCATGGCCATCCGGCGATACGCAAAGCGATGATGGCGCAGCTCGACTCAGTCGCGTTTGCGTACCGCACGCAGTTCGAGAACCAGCCCGCGCTGGAGCTGGCCAGCAAGCTCGTGGAACTCGCTGGCGGCCGCTACGACCGCGTGTTCTTTTCGAGCGGCGGCTCGGAGACCGTCGAATCGGCGCTCAAGCTCGTGCGCCAGTACTGGGTCTGCAAGGGCGAGCCGCAGCGCAGCGTGTTCATTGCGCGCAAGCCCTCGTATCACGGCTCGACCATGGGCGCGCTCGCGATGACGAGCTATACGCCGCTCACGCAGCCGTTCCAGCCGATGTTCCAGCTCTATCCGAAGATCTCGTCGCCCACGCAGTATCGCGTGCCGCAAGGCAAGAGCGCGGAGCAGCATGCGCTCGACTGCGCCGACGAGCTCGATGCAGCGATTCGCGAAGTCGGCCCACAGAACGTGGCGGCATTCATCGCCGAGCCGATCGGCGGAGCGAGCACGGGGGCCGAAGTCCCGCACGACGCGTACTTCGCGCGCATCCGCGAAATCTGCTCGCGGCACGACGTGCTGCTGATCCTCGACGAAGTGATGACGGGGGTGGGCCGCACGGGGCGCTGGTTCGGCTTCCAGCACTGGAACGTGGAGGCCGACGTGCTGTGCCTCGCGAAGGGCCTGGGCGCGGGCTACTACCCCGTGTCCGCGCTCGTGACGCGCGCGGAGCTGACCGATCCGATCATCGCCTCGGGTGGCTTTCAGCATGGCTATACCTATGCGGGCAATCCGCTCGCGAGCGCCACGGCGCTGGCCGTGATCGACGTGATCGAGCGCGAGCGGCTTGTAGAGAACGCGGCCACGAACGGCGACTACCTGTTGGGCCTGCTCAGGCAACTGGCCGCGCGGCACGAATGCATCGGCGACGTGCGCGGCCGCGGCTTTCTGCTGGCGATCGAATACGTGGCCGACCGGGCGACGAAGACGCCGTTTGCGCCGGCGCTGAAGTTCGGCGAGCGCGTCACGCGCGTGGCGCGCGAGCACGGCGTGATCGTCTACCCGCGCAAGTCGCTGATGGGCGAGACCGGCGACCATACGCTCGTCGCTCCGCCGCTCATCACGACGCGCGCGCAATGCGACGAGATCGCCGAACGCCTCGACACGACCTTCCGTGCGCTCGAACGTTGAGGAATACAGATGAACAAGCTGATGCAACTGGCCGACGCGATCGAGCCGATTCCCGATGGCGCGTCGATCATGGTGGGCGGCTTCGGCTCGCCCGGCACGCCGTTCACGCTGCTCGCCGAGTTGAAGCGCCAGGGCAAGCGCGATCTCACGATCATCAAGAACGACGCGAATCAGGACGGCTACGGCGTCTCGCGCCTGATCGAGGCGGGCGTCGTGCGCCGCCTGCTCACGACGCATCTCGGCCTGAGCGGCGCCGCGCGGCGCGCACATCTGGCCGGCACGCTGAACGTGGAGTTCTTCTCGCAGGGCCTGTTTGCCGAGCGGATCCGTTGCGCGGGCGTCGGCTTGCCCGGCGTCGTGAGCGACATCGAGTTGCCCGAGGAACTGGGCGCCTCGCGCGAGCCGGTGTCCATTGCGGGACGCACGCTTTTTTTCGAGCCCGCGCTGCACGCGGACTTTGCGCTGCTCTACGCGGACGAGGCCGACGCATTCGGCAACCTCAGCTATCGCGGCACTGCGCGCAACTTCTCGCCCCTGATGGCGATGGCGGCCGAGCGCGTGCTCGTGGAAACGCGCAAGGTGAGCGCAACCCCAATCGCGCCCGACTGCGTGCATACGTCGGGCGTGCACGTGCACGGCCTGATCGAGATCCATGGAGACTCCGATGAATACCAGCCCATCCTCCCCGCCTCGCGTTGATCCGCGCCGCGTGATCGCACAGCGCGCCGCGCGCGAAGTCGCGCGCGGCCAGGTCATCAACCTCGGCATTGGTTTGCCCACACTGATTCCGGCCTATCTCGACGACCCGGCTTCCGCCTGGGTGCATTCGGAAAACGGCATTGTCGGCGCCGGGGCGCTCGCGCGGCCCCAGGATCTGGACAGCCAGCTGATCGACGCGGGCGGCGGCTATGTGTCGGTGATGCCGGGCGGCGCGATCGTCGATAGCGCGACCTCGTTCGGCATGATCCGGCGCGGGCTGATCGACATTACCTTCCTTGGCGCGCTGCAGGTGTCGGCGCACGGCGATCTCGCGAACTGGCTCGTGCCCGGCAGTCTCATGGCGGGCATCGGCGGCGGCGCGGAGCTCGCACAAAAGGCGCGCCGTGTGATCGTGACGATGCCGCATGTCGACAAGCACGGCCGCCCGAAGATCATGACGCGCTGCACGCTGCCGCTGACGGCACGCGGGCGGGTGGCGACCATCATCACCGAGCATGCGGTGTTCGCGTGCGGCGAGGGCGGGCTCCGGCTCGTCGAGCGGCTCGGCGCGCTCAGCGTCGCGCAAATACGTGAGATCACGGAAGCGGAATTCAGCGTGGCAGAGGGGGCGGCATGACAGCAGGGCAAGGCAATGCGTGGATTACGGGCTATGCGCGCACGCCGATCGGGCGGGCGTTCCGGGGCGCGTTCAACGACACCACGGCGCCCACGCTCGCGTCCTTTTCGCTGCAGGCCGCGGTGGCGCGCAGCGGCCTCGATCCCGAGCGCATCGACGACGTGATCCTTGGCTGCGCGCTGCCCGAGGGCACGCAGTACTACAACATCGGCCGGCTCGCCGCGTTGACGGCGGGCCTGCCGCTCACCACGCCGGGCATGACGGTCGACCGGCAATGCTCGTCGGGCCTCATGTCGATCGTGCTGGCCTCGGCGCGCGTGGCGGGCGGCGAGGCCGACGCGATCCTCGCGGGCGGCGTGGAGTCGATCAGCCTCGTGCAGAACGCGCATATGAACCGGTATCGGCAGCACGACGCGCGGCTGCTCGAGATCAAGGGCGATGCGTACATGCCGATGGTCGAGACCGCGGACGTGGTGGCTTCGCGCTATGGCGTCTCGCGCGAGGCGCAGGACGCGTATGCGGCGCTCAGTCAGCAGCGGGCGGCGCGCGCGGCCGCGGCTGGGCTCCTGAATGACGAGATCGTCGCCGTGGAGGTGCGCAAGATCGAGCACGACAAGGCGAGCGGTACAGGCGTGCCCTGCGCGCTGCGCGTGGCGGCGGACGAATGCGGCCGGCCCTCGACGACGATCGATGCGCTTGCGCAACTTGGCCCGGTGCGCGAAGGCGGCTCCGTGACGGCGGGCAACGCTTGCGCGCTCGCGGACGGCTCGGCGGCCTGCGCGGTGGTCTCCGACGCGATACTCGATACGCTGGCGGCGCCGCCGCTCGGGCGGCTGATCGCTTGCACGGTGGCCGGGTGCCGCCCCGACGAGATGGGCGTCGGCCCCGTGCCGGCCGTGCGCAAGCTGCTCGCGCGCACGGGCTTCTCGAAGGCCGACATTGGCCTCTGGGAGCTCAACGAGGCGTTCGCCTCGCAGGTGGTCTATTGCATCGACACGCTCGGGCTCGATCGCGAGGCAGTCAACGTCAACGGCGGCAGCATCGCGCTCGGTCACCCGTACGGCATGACCGGCACGCGCATGGTCGGCCATGCGCTGCTCGAAGGCGCGCGGCGCGGCGTGCGGCACGTGGTGGTGACGATGTGCATCGGCGGCGGACAGGGGGCCGCTGCGCTCTTCGAGGTGGCGCGCCGCTAGCGGGCGGTGCGGGCCCGGTTCGTCGCATTCACTCTACTCACACTCATTCAATCCATTCCGGAGACGACAGATGACTTTCTTCAAGCGATTCGCGATGGCCGTTTGCGCGGCGATCGTCGGCGTAACGAGCGTCGCGGCCCACGCCGACGATCTCGACAAGGTCAAGCAGACGCGCACGCTCACGTTTGCCTTGACAGGCAAGTACCCGCCGTTCAGCTTCATCGACGAATCCGGCAAGCTGCAGGGCTTCGATGTCGACATGGGCGGCGAGATCGCGAAGAAGCTGGGCGCGAAGCCGGTGCCGGTGTTGACGGCGTGGGACGGTATCATCGGCGGTTTGCTGGCCGGCAAGTACGATGCGATCATCGGCAGCATGGCCATTACCGACGAGCGCCTGAAGGCAGTCGATTTCACGCAGCCGTACTATCGTTCGGGCGCGCAACTGTTCGTGCGCAAGAACAGCACGGTGCAGGGCATCGACCAGCTCAACGGCAAGGTCGTTGGCGTGACGCTCGGCGAGACCTATGAAGCGTGGCTGCGCAAGAACCGGCCCGGCGTGCAGATCAAGACCTACAAGGGCCTGCCCGATATCCTGATCGATCTCGCGAACGGACGCATCGACGGCTTCGTGACCGACAAGATCGCCGGCATTCTGACGATCCGCGAGAAGCAGATCGACGCGAAGCCCGTCGGGCCGCTGCTGTATCCCGAGAAGATCGGCATCGCGGTGCGCAAGGGCAGCCCGAAGCTGCTCGAAGCGATCAACGCGGCGCTCGCCGACATTGCAAGCGACGGCGAGTATGGATCGATCAGCAAGAAGTGGCTCGGCGAAGACGTGCGTTGATCGATGGAGTTTGTTGAAGCAAGCCTGGATGGCGCCGGGATCGGCGCTATCCAGTAGAGGGATGGCTCCGTCAATGACTCAACGACGTCACCTCGCTTGAAACCTCATGAATGACATGGGGCCGCGCCGCATGCTTGATCAAGAGTGCGAAGCATGCCAGTCCTCCCGCCACCGCGATCACGGTGAAGATCTGGGCGAACGTGAAATGCCTGCGGACCAGCTCGGCGACGAGAAACGAACCCGCAATGCCGCCAAACCGGCCCACGCCAAGCATCCATGCCACGCCGGAGCCGCGTCCCTCGGTTGGATAGAACGTAGCGGCGAGCGCATTCATCGATGATTGGGCGGTATTCGCGAGCACGCCGGATATCAGCACGATTGGGACGAGCAACGCGACTTTGCCCTCCGTTTGCCCGATAAAAAACAGGCTGATAGCGGCCAGCGCATAGCAGCCCGCGATGACGAGATTCGCGTTGAACCGGTCCATGAGCGCGCCGCACAGTACCGCGCCGATACCGCCCAGCGGAAACAGCGCGGAGATCAGCGCCGCGCGGCTCGCACCGAGCCCTGCGTCCTTGAGGAGCACGGGCATCCAGTTGATGGACGCATAGCAGATCACGAGGCCCATGAACGCCGCGAGCCACAGCATGAGCGTGCCGACGAGGTAGCTGCGTGACATGACGAGGCCAAGCCCGCTCTGGTCGGTCTGCCGCGCGCCTTCGACGAGCGCGAACCCGCGCGCGTTGCTTGAGTCGTGCGAAATGCGCAGCAGAACCGCGCGAATCTGCTCGGCCGGTCGCTCCTTCTTGACGAGAAAGCGCACCGACTCCGGCAGCCTGAAAAACAGCAACGCGCCGTGAAGGACAGGCATCACGCCGCCGAGCAGGAGGACGGCGCGCCAGCCCGCGTGCGGAATCAGCCACGCCGCAATGAGTCCGCCCAGCGCGGCGCCGAGGGGAAAGCCACAGCACATCAGGCTGGTGACGGTTGCCCGGCGCGAGGTCGGGCAGAACTCGTCGATCATCGTCACCGCATTGGCCATGGCCGCGCCGAGTCCCACACCCGTGACGAAGCGCAGCAAGCTCAGTTGCCCGATGCCCGATGAGAACGCCGACACCGTACAGGCTGCGCCGATGACGAAGACCGACCCCACCACGAGGGGCCGCCTTCCGACGCGGTCCGACAAGGGGCCAAACAGGAACGCGCCAAACGCAATGCCGAACAGCGCGGCGCTCAGGACCGGCGCGAGGGCGGGCTTGGCGAGGTGCCATTCGGTCAGCAGCGACGGCGCGATATAGCCGATCGCCGCGGTGTCGAAGCCATCGAGCAGCACGATCACGAAGCACATGAAGAAAACAAACCGCTGGAACCGTCCGAACGGGTGCGCATTGATGAACGCCTGGACATCGGCAATGGGGTGATCTTGCACTGGTCGTCTCCTGCCATGGGTGAAGCGGCACATCACGGAGAGGCATCCACCCCTCGCGAACGCCTCGGGGAATCTCCTGGCATCCCTGCAATATCGATTCGATATAGCATGAATTGATGACGTATGATTGGCGATAAAATCATATAAGTCAAGCGCGTTGTACTGATGCGATGGACCCGATCATCACCAAGGAGACGCTTCACCATGACGTTTGCACAAACACCTGCCGCGGCACGCGAGTTCGTTTCAAAGGTCTATGCAACGATTGATTCGATGGACGAGCAGGGATTCGCGCGCTGTTTGACGGAGCACTGCACCTTCGTCTATGCGAACAGCGAGCCGGTCGTCGGCCGTGCCAACGCGGCTGCGGCTTCGCAGAACTTCCTGAATCTGCTCGGCGGCATCGAGCATCACATCCTCAACGTATGGGCGATCGAGGATGGCGTGCTTTCGCAACTGCGCGTGACTTACACACGCAAGGATGGATCGACGCTGACCATTCCGGCCGTGACGATCTGGAAGCTGCGAGACGGGTTGATCGACGAATGCCATATCTATGTCGATATTTCTCCGCTGTTCGCGCGTTGACCATAGGGAGAACCAGGCAATGAGCGGCGATCTTGAAGACAAGACCATCATCGTCACCGGTGGTGGCTCGGGTATCGGCCGTGCGGCGGCACTGGCGTGCGCCGTGGCGGGGGCGAGCGTAGTGGTCGCCGATATTGGCGTGGCGGCGGGAGAGGAGACCGCCTCGGCGATCAGGCAGGCTGGCGGCAACGCGATCTTCGTGGCCACCGACGTGGCCGACGAAGAGCAGGTCGAAGCGCTCGTGAATGCGGCCGTGGGCAAGTATGGCCGGCTCGACGGCGCATTCAACAACGCCGGTCTATCGCAATCGAACCTCCCGCTGCACGAGCTGACCGCCGCGCAATGGCGTCGCGTTCAGGCGGTCAATTACGACGGCGTGTTCTTCTGCATGAAGCACGAGATTCGCGCGATGCTGCAAACGGGCGGCGGCGCCATCGTCAATACGTCGTCCACGCTGGGCCGCGTGGCCGTGCGCAGCGCGGCGGACTACTGTGGTTCCAAAGGCGGTGTGCTGGGACTGACAAAGGCCGCCGCTGTCGACTACGGCGACAGGCAGATCCGCGTCAACGCGATTCTCCCCGGCGCCGTGGACACGCCGATGGTGCAGGCGCTGGTGTCCGATCCGCAATTCGCCGATTTGATCGAGAAGCTTCGAGCCAGCCACCCGCTGGGCAGGATCGGCGCGCCGCAGGAGATTGCCGCCGCCGCCGTCTGGCTGCTCTCGGAGAAGGCGTCGTTCGTGACGGGCGCCGAGCTGGCGGTCGATGGCGGTTTCCTGGCGACTTAGAGCCTGATATTTAGCGGGAGCAGGTCCTGATGTAATGGCTTAATGCAATGACGGCGGGCGTGCACCCGCCGTCCATAGAGGGCATACAAAGACTGCGGTATCATTTCACCTTGGCTGATTCGATTTGCACCGATAGTACCGATAGTACCGACCGATGGCCCGGTCCCATGCCAAGGAATGAGTGAATGCCCAAACCCAATTCGTCCGCAGTCAAGGCAGCCGCCGCCGCTCCGAAGGTAGCGGAAGCATCAGAGCAACGGCTATCGGATGTATTCGATGATCGCGGCAGGACCGTTCCGTGGATCGCGCGAACCCTGCACCGGCTCTACGATGCGCAGGGGCAAAAGCTCCTCGACCGGGAGAGCATTCCGATCGCGTACTGGTACTACCTGCGCGTGCTGGCCGAACGCGGCGAGATCAACCAGCTCGAGCTCAGCAAGCGCGTAGGCATCGCGTCGACGACCGCGGTCCCCGCGCTCGACTATCTGGAGAAGCGCGGCCTCGTGAAAAGGGTGCGCGATCCCAACGACCGGCGCAAGTACTTCGTCCACCTCCAGGATGAAGGCAAGCGCCTCGTCGACGAATTGCTGCCCGAGCTCACCGACATGATTGCGGCATCGCTCGACGGCATCTCGCAGAAGGACATGCGCGTGTTCTGGAAGGTCATGCACCGGATCGAAACCAACCTGGTGCAGATCGCCCAGGGCGACACGGTCGTCGACTGATTCGTCCACGGCTTGATCGCGCGCCGCGACGGCCGCGTCCTCCATTACGTTGAAGAAGCGGCCACGGAAGCCTGGCTCGCTTGCGCCTGGCCGCTGCCCTTTGCCAGCGCCATGGCCGCCAGATAACCAAACGTGATTGCCGGTCCCAGCGTGATGCCCGCGCCGATGTAGTGGCCGCCAACGGGCGAATTCATGTCGTTGCCGCAGGCAAAGATGCCGGGAATCGGACGGTCGTTGCTGTCCAGGACTTCGCCGTTGGGGCCCGTCACGAGACCGCGGCTGGTGCCGAAATCGCCCGGCATCAGCTTGACGGCATAGAAGGGCCCCTGCGTAATCGGACCGATGCACGGGTTCGGGGTGTGAGCGGGATCGCCCTTGTAGGTGTTATAGGCCGATGAGCCCTTGCCGAAGTCCTCGTCGACGCCAGTTTGCGCGAACTGGTTATTGCGCACGACGCTGCGCGCGAGGCCGGCGGCATCGATACCCGCCTTCGCAGCGAGCTCCGCGAGCGTCTTGCCGCTCAAGAGGTAGCCCGACGCCTCATAGCGGCGCAGCGACATGCCCGGCAGGATGACGCCAATGCCGTATTTCTTCACGGCGGCCGCGTCGGCGACCAGAAACGCGGGGATCGCGCCCGCATCGAACATCCCCTGAGTGAAGGCGTGATAGGACGCCGCTTCGTTGGTGAAGCGGCTGCCTGCCTTGTTCACGGCAATGAAGCCTGGCTTGGGCCGATCGAGCATGAAGTGGCCCCACAGCGTCGTGCCTTTCTCATTCTCGTACTGCGAAATCGGTACGTAGTAGCCCGTGTCGAGCCCGTTGTGGTCGAGCCGGCCACCGGCTGCAAGGCCGAGCCGAATGCCTTCGCCCACGTTGCTCGGCAAGCCGAGGCCGAGTTCGACCGTTGGCTGACGCGAATGCTCGCGCCGCATTTCGAGGTTGCCGTTGTAGCCGCCCGTCGCGATAACGACGCCACGGTGCGCGCGCACGCGAGACGTGCGGCCATCGCGCGTGACTTCGGCACCGATCACCGCGCCGTTTTCGGTGATGAGCCGCGTTGCGTGAGCGCGTCGCCAAACCGGAATCTGCTCGTCGAGGATCGTCTTGTACAGACGCCCGATGAGCGCATTGCCGCCTACGAGGCGGGTGCCGCGGTGATGGCTCAGGCGGTCCTTGCCGTAGCGCGCGAAACGCTTCACGACGTGCGCGAACGACTTGAACGAGCGCGTGAAGGCCAGGAAGTGGTTCAAGTCCAGCAGGTCGAGCATCATGCCGCCAAAGGGCGCGAATGCGGGCAGCGGTGCGCGCAGGTCCCGGAAATGCGCGCCGAGTTCTCGCCCGTCGAACTCGAGCGGGGCGTGAGCCCGCCCGAACATGCCGCCATCGGACTCCGGATAATAGTCTGGATAATCGACCGCCATGACCTTGAGCCCGGAATGGCGAACCAGGTAATCGAGTGCGACTCGCCCCTGGGTGATGTAGCTTTCCTGGAGCGGGCTGGCCACGGTGGTGCCGACGGTCGCCGCAAAGTATCGACGCGCTTTTTCGAAGGAATCCTGAAAGCCGGCCTCCTGCATCGGCGCGCTATCGACGAACCACATCATGCCCACCGACCACGCGGAGGTGCCGCCGACCTGGTCCGTTTTTTCGAGGAGGAGCGGCTTGAGGCCCTCGTTCTTCGCCACGATGGCCGCCGACATGCCGCCTGCGCCAGCCCCCAGAATAATGACGTCGACTTCGAGATCCCAGCTTGCCGTCGTATCAGTGCCCATAGCGCTTGTCCTGTTTGCACATGCATTTTTCACATGCTGTATGATCGTCACGAAACGGATTATCTTTTAAGAGATGATTCCGATTAAGATCGATTCATGTAGGATGATGTGTTGCGGGATAAACAATGTCAAGCGTTCCAGGGAATGTCCTGTATCGGGCGCGTGGCGCCTGGCCCGTGTGCTGACGGCTGGATGACTCCAGTTGAGGAATGGTTATGTCAAAGTTGAGTTCGAATCAAGTGGGCGACGCGTTCGAGGCGCTGGAAGCGGACGATAGCCGCCGCGCAGCCGTTTTTGACGACCGCGGCCGCACCGTGCCGTGGATGACACGCACGCTGTACCGCCTCTACGAGACCGAAGCCCAGAAGGTGCTGGAAAAGGAGGGGATTTCGGCTGCGCACTGGTTCTATCTGCGGGTGCTGGCCGAACGTGGCGAGATGAACCAGCTCGAACTCAGCAAGCGGGTTGGCATTGCGTCGACCACGGCCGTGCCGGCGCTCGACAGCATGGAAAAGCGCAAGCTCGTGCAACGCACGCGCGACCCCATGGACAGAAGGAAGTACTACGTCAGCTTGCAGGACGAAGGACGACGCGTTGTCGAGGCATTGCTGCCCGGGCTCACCGAGATGATTGTCGCTTCGCTCGAAGGTATCCCGGAGAAAGACCTCCAGGTCTTCTGGAAGGTCATGCACCAGATCGAAACGAACCTGACCCTGATGTCCAAGGGCGACGCCGCAATCGACTAGGCGCCGGCCGGCTCTCGCCACGCCGGCGCGTGGCTGCGCTCACACCACGCGCATGGCCGGGCGCTCCCGGCGTGGCGGGAAAATGGACCAGAGTCCATCCGTGTGACGAAAGAAGAACATGGCGGCGGTGCCGGCGGCCCTGCGTGCCTCGACACACACGTAGCATTGCCGCCGCGCACGCTGGTTCTTGAATTCGACCACATGCACCGTGTCCATCGAGGTGGGGGCCAGCCAGTGCTCCACCATCGCGTGCAACGACTTTCCTGCGCTAGCCATGATCCTCTCCTTACCACGCGCATGGATCGCGTGACGACAACCCGCCAACCGGCCCCGCGCACGCCAGGAACACTCGCGTGCGCGGCGAAGCCGAACTACGCGTTCACCTTGACCCGCTTACCCGTTTCGCTCGACTGCTCGATTGCATGGAGCACTTCGTGAAGTGCGCAGGCGTGATCGAAGCTGGGCGCCGTGCGCGTGCCATGACGCAGATCGTCGGCGAGCAAGCGGTACACGCCGGCGACATTGCGCGCCGCAACGGCATCGCCGGCATCGATGGGGAACGGATCGGGGACATCGAGCTCCTCCCAGCCGTCCTGGCCTTTGCGTCCGAACTCGACACGCAAGGGCGAGATGTTGATCGCCGGGACATATTCATTCCTGGCCGTGATACGCAGATCGCCCTCGCTGCCGTTGATTTCCCACAGCAGCTTGGTCCCGCGCGGCACGCCACCGCGAAGCTGGAACGAGACCGGCGCACCGGAGCGCAGAATCGCGTTCGCCATGAGGTGGTCGGGCGTCTTCATCTCGAGGGCTTCACCGGTCTCGATGACGCGCACGGTTGGCCTGCGCTGCGAGAGCACGGCGTCGATCTGATCGATAGGGCCCAGCACGGCATCGATTGCCGCAATCGCATGGCCGCCGATCACGGAAAGCAGGGTGGCGCCGTTGCGGTTGTCCATGGCGTAGGCGTCGCCTTGCAGGACCTCGTCGCCCCAGCTGACGCCCGAGCCGACATAGGTCGAAGACAGGACATTGCCGATCTTGCCGTCCGCGACGAGCTGGCGGATGAACTGCACCTCGGGGGAGGCGAGCGCCTGCGCGCCAACTACGGCCAGGGCCTTTTGCTCGCGTGCGAGTTCGGCGAGTGCGAGGGTCTCTTCGAGCCCATTGCCGAGCGGCCATTCGCTGTACACGCTCTTGCCCGCCCGCAGGGCGGCGGTGAGGACGTCCTTGTGGTGCTGAACCTTGACGGTGACGACGACGATGTCGATGTCCGGCGAAGCGGCCATCGCCGCGGCGTTTTCGAACGCGTGCGGGATGCCGAACGCGGCCGCTGCGGCCTGCGCGCTCGCGAGGCTCGTATTCGCCACGCCGGCGAGCTCGAAGACGCCGGACAAGGCCTGCAAGGCCGGGATATGGGCCATCGCCGCCCAACCGCGCTCGGGGCTCAGGCCGACGATGCCGACACGATATTTCTTTTCCATTGCTTCCTCTAAGCTTCAGATGATTGCCGTAACCTCGAGCGCCTGAATTCGACGGCCGGCTCACTGGAGCCGGCACGCGTCATGCGATCCGGTATTGATACGACGGGTCTTGCTTGTCGCGGCGCCCGACCGTGAAATTTTCGAGCGGCGCGAGATCATCGGGAACCGGGTCCGACCGCTGGGAGTCGAGCACGACCACGCGATCGGCAATGCGCCATTCGCCGTTGCGCCGCTCCATGCGGTCCACGTAGCGGATGTTCACGACCCAGTCCATCGCGGGCTTGTCGCCATCGGGCTTCGTGCGATGGAATGCCTGCGCATAGTGCTCGGCAAACGCCGCATCGCCGTGGACCTCGACGTACTGGTTGCCGGTGAAGTGCTGCGTCGATTCGAAGCTTGGCAACAATTCGGCGGCCCAGTCGATGAAGCCTTCGACACCGCCGTTATACGCGCCGTGCCGGTCGATCGCATCCGGGTGATAGCACGAGCGCACGAGATCCCAGTCCATCCGGTCGATGCCGCGGCAATAGCGCAGATGCACGCGGCGAATTTCCGCTTCATCGAGTAGCTGCTGAAGTTTCGCTTCCAACTTAGGTCTCCTTGATTGAATCGTCTGGGCTCAAGCCGATGGCTGCCTTGTGGGTGCCATGCCTGCGCCGCTTTCCGTCTGCGCGGGCATGGCTGGGCGCGCGTTTCAGTTGCGGGCCGGCTTGCCGACCAATGCCCGGTACTCATTGGCCGAGGCTGGCGTGCGGCCGAGCAGGCCGGCGATGTCGCGCGCCATGTTGAACATCTCCAGATTGTCCTTGAGGCGCTCGTCGCTGTTCGGATACTTCCACGGCGTGTCTTCGGTGCCGATGCGGATATGCAGGCCCATCATCGTGGCGAGCGTCGTCATGTAGAGCGTTGCGCGGCCGGCGGCGCAGACGCTAATGACTGAAGTCGGATCGATCTGGCGGATCTGGTCGACCATCAGGAACAGGTGTTTGGTCATGTCCTGGGCGTTGCTGACCCAGGTGCCGGACACGAGGGTGCGGCCGACGTTGAACGGCAGGCCGTAGAGGATCAGCCAGTTATAGGGCTTCTTGAGGATGCCGGTGTCGATGAGCTTGCGCTTCGCGAGCTCGATCTCGCCGGAGCTGTGGACGGCCAGTTCAGGCTTGACGCCGGTGGCTTCGAGTTCGGTGATGGCGGGGACCATGAAGGCGTCGGGGTGGCCTGGCGCGCACGGAGCGACTTCGGTCAGGCCGGCGCGTGCGGGGCTCACGCATTCGTCGAAGGACGAGCCGTTGAGGACGTTCAGATTCGGCACGAAGTCGTTGCCAAAGCGCGCGCGCAGCGGTTCGAGAACGGCGGAGTAGGCCTCGACGGGGGGGATGTCGCGGTCGAGGCGGCGACCCTTCTCGTCGGTCATGAAGGAGAAGTCGATGTGGACGCCGCAGGCGCCGGCTTCGATGACGCTGGATGCCGCGTCTACGTACTCGGCGAGTGAGGTGGTGCTTTCGAAGCGGCCTGATACGGCGGCATTGATCGCGATTTTCTCCGATACGTCCCATTTGGGTTGGAGTTCGGCGCCGGCTATGAACTGGTACTCCTCCATCTCGCGTTTGGCGGCTTCCCAGAGTGAAAGTTTTTCGGTCATGGTGATCCTCGATACAGGTGGTGATGGCAGGGGTGATGTTCTTTCGAACCGGGGTGATCTGCTTGATCTGAGATCGTGTTTGCATGAATCGATTTATATCGAATGATGCGTCGTGGGATTAGCTAAGTCAAGATAATCAGGGAATCCCCTGGGTACGGGCGCTTTGGCGGCGGTTTTTAGGGCCACCGCGTGGCCTGCTAGCGTTTCTGCGCTCGAGCGCTATCAGGCGTTGGCCTTAACCTGTTTTCGCGGCGGGCCGCAGGCGTTGCCCCTGTGCGGGGCGGCACCTACTTTTCTTTGCAGCCGCAAAGAAAAGTAGGCAAAAGAAAGCGGCTCAAACCGCCAGTGTGACGCCGTCCCCCTCTGCCCTGTCCATCAGAGCGGCTCCGGAGCATCCGTCTCCTCGCACACTCCGCGTTAGTGACAAAGGACTCATCCTTCCCGCCGCGCGCTACGCGCGGGCGGAAGGGTCTGCAAGAAAACCGGGCGGGCAGGCCGGCGAATGCGTTAGGGGTGCCGCCCGGTAAATACGCGGGGGTTCTGACCGGTAAGGGCGCAGAGGGCTGACCGGTAAATGTGCAGGGGTGCTGGCAGGTAAATGCGCAGGGTGCTGACCGGCAAATGCGCTGGGGGTGCTGACCGGTAAATGCGCAGGGGTGCCGCCCGGGAAATGCACAGGGTGCTGACCGGTAAATGCGTTGGGATGCTACCCGGTGAATGCACGGGCATGCTGGCAGGCGAATGCTTGGGCGAGCAGCCGATCGAATACGTTGGAGTCCTACGAAAACTCGTGCATCCCACTGGTTTTGGATATACCCGACGGCGCGCGAAGCGCCGCCGGATGGATGAGCCCTTAGTCACTCCGGGTGACGTCGCGTGGCGACAGACGCTCCGGAGCCGCTCCGCAATAAGGCGAGTGGTGAACTGCGTCACACTAGCGGTGTGAGCCGCTTTCTTTTGCCTACTTTTCTTTGCGGCTGCAAAGAAAAGTAGGTGCCGCCCCGCACAGGGGCAACGCCTGCGGCCCGCCGCGAATACAAGTTAAGGCCAACATCCAAAGGCGCGAAAGCGCAAAAAAGTACATCCACCATTAATGCTCAAACACAGCCTTGAGCTTCTGCGGCGGAAGCGCAGAAGTAAGATCGGCATCAGGCGGAGCCGACGGATCACACTTCGGATAAAGCCCTTTAGTGCTATCCGCATAAGCATAAGGCAGAATCGACGGCGACTCCTTATCCGACGTACCCTGATAAGCCGCCACCCCCTGCCGCACGGCAAATCTCACATAAGTGGTCGTCCCATCGAGCGTGTAATACGGATACGGCTTCCCCGCCTGCTTCGCAGCGATGAAATGACAATTCACCTGATTGTCGCTAGCAATCGTCGCAATGGCAGGCACAGGAAGATTAGCCTGCTCGAACGCCTTGACGGCGGCCAGCGCCGTCTCGCCCCCATCGGTCACGATGGCATCAATCTTCGGATACTGCGCAATGAGGCCGACCGTAGCCTTCTGCGCATCAACGGGATTCCAGTTCGTCACAATGTACTGCTGGTTAAGCAACTTCAGCCCCGGATACTTCTTGAGCCCGTCTCTCAGACCGTCCATGAAGTTCTGCGAAGTGGTCGCCCCCGGCGATCCCCCCATAAAGACCACATTGCCCTTCTTCAGCGTCGTGCCGAGCCAGTCGGCCCACAACACACCGATCTGCTGCGTATCGCCCACCACGTTCACGACATAGTCACGCCCCGGCGTGCCCGCGAGCTGCGCCGAATACGGCACGACCGCAACGCCCGCCTTCATGGCCGCCCGCATCGCCGGAAGCTGCACCGCACCAAAGTCAGGCAGCAGAATCAGGACGTTGATCCCCTGCGCGACCATGCTGTTGATGTCCGAATTCGCCTTCTGCGGATCGCCGTTGGCATTGCTGTAGATGATCCGCGTGACGTTCTTGCACCGGCTCAGCTCGTCCCTGACTTCGGCAAGCCCGGTCTTGCGCCACGTGTTGCCGCCGTAGCCGTCCGACACGCCGACGATCATCGGCTTCGTGCCGCACAACGGCGTGATGTCGCCTTGATGGTTCGTGACGGAGTCTTGCGCCGCATGGGCCGCAGTACAGGTGAAGCCCGCGGCAAGCAGCAGGCTCGCGCACAGTTGCATCGCCGAAGCGAGCAGCTTCCCACGGCGGTGGCGCAGATGGCGCCGGTTCTCGAGACCGCATGGATGAGCGGCCGCAGTCTCTTGCGCAATAAGCGGACTTTGCAGTTGTTGCACCGCAGGCGATACGCGAAGCTTGAAGAACATGGTGATCCTCGTCGTGGGTGGTGGTGAGTCGTGGAATGAGCCGATCAGGAAAATGGCGCTTCCTGAAGCTGAATTGTTACGGCATCCTAATCGCAACAGTGCGTTGCAAGATCGATTTATATCGAATAATGTGTTTTGGAATGAGTGAAGTCAAGACCCCTGGGGAAAGTCCCTGGCAGGGCGCGCGTCACGGCTACGGGGGAGCAGCGCGAATGCGCCGCGCGGGCAAAGGCGAGGAGGGCGCGCGAGTGGCGCGCCTGTCCGCAGGCTGAGAGCGGGAGAGAGGGAGTGGGGGAGGCGGGATCAAGAAAACCACGATGCCCCCGTCCGCAGACGGGGGCACGCGTGCCACCGGAGACACACTGTGGCTAGTTCAGCGGGTTACCGCTTGCTCCCCGCCTTGGCGTGTTCCCCGAGTCGTCCTCAGGGCACCCGGCTCGCCTGCGACACGAACTTGGTGACGAGGTAGCCATCGAACGTCTCGATGCCGCCTTCGCTGCCCATGCCGCTTTCCTTCACGCCGCCCAGCGGCGTTTCGGCCAGCGCCAGGCCGAAATGGTTGATGCCGACCATGCCGGCCTCGATACGGTTAGCCGTGTATTCGGCGGTCGCGATCGAGTTCGTGAACACGTAGGAAGCCAGGCCATAGGGCAGCGCGTTGGCGCGCGCCAAAGCCTCGTCAGTGTTGCTGAATGTCGTGATCGGCACAACAGGCCCGAACGGTTCCTCGACCATCAGGCGCGCGTCATCGGGTACGCCGGTGAGGATCGTCGGGGGAAAGAAGCAACCCGTATCGGTCAGACGATTGCCGCCGCACACCAGCGATGCGCCGCGCTCGCGCGCGTCCGTCACCAGGGACTGCATGGCTTGCACGCGTCGCTCGTGCGCCAGCGGGCCCATCTGGGTCTGCGGATCGAGGCCGTCGCCCACCCTCAGCGATGCGTATTCGGCAGCGAAGGCATCCACGAACCGCTCATAGGCTTTTTCGTGCACGAAAAAGCGGCTCGGCGCCATGCAGACCTGGCCGGCATTGCGTGTCTTCGTGCGCGCCAGAAAACGCGCGGCCTGCTCGACGTCGGCATCGTCGAACACCAGCACCGGCGAGTGGCCACCCAGCTCCATCGTCATGCGCTTCATCTGCGCGCCGGCCATCGACGCCAGTTGCTTGCCGACCGTCGCGGAGCCCGTGAACGAAATTTTTCGCACCGCCGGGGCGTTGATGAGATGGCTGGAAACCTCGGATGGCACGCCCCAGACCACGTTGAGGCATCCCGCCGGCAAGCCCGCATCGTGGAAGATGCGCGCCATCGCCACCACGGCGCTCGGCGAATCCTCCGGACCCTTGAGGACCAGCGTGCAGCCCGCGCCCAGCGCGGCGACCACCTTGCGCAGCGACAGGTTGAAGGGAAAGTTCCAGGGGGTGAATGCCGCGCACACACCGATGGGCTCACGCGAGACCGTCTGCTGAACCCCCGGCGTGCGCGCCGGGATCACGCGCCCATAAATGCGCCGGCACTCTTCCGCATGCCATTCCGCGTGCTCGGCGCAGCTTTGGACTTCCAGCACGGCTTCGGCGAGAGGCTTGCCCTGGTCGAGCGTAATGTTGCGGGCGATCTGCGGCGCGCGCTCGCGGATCAACGAGGCGACGCGGCGCAGCAATGCCGAGCGTTCGATCGCCGGCGTGTGTCGCCAGGTCTGGAACGCCTCCGACGCTGCGTTCACGGCGTCGTCGAGATCCTTGGGCGTGGCGTGCGGCAAGCGGGCGATGGCCTCGCCCGTCGCCGGGTTGATCACATCCTGCTCGGGCCGCCCGTTGGCGCCCAGGAAGCGGCCACCGATGTAGAGGGCGAGGGTTTCGTATTGTGCGGTTTTAGTGTCCATGGCGGGCTGACTCAAAGAAATACGCTGCCGCCGTCCACGGCGAGGGTTTGGCCGGTGACAAAACCCGCACCGTCACTAACGAGGTAAGCCAGTGCCGCGACGAGGTCGCCAGGCACCTGATCGCGTTGAATGCACCGGCCCGCAGTGCGCGCGTTTTCACCAATGCGCTCTTGCAGATCGGTCTGCAGCACGCCGTCGCTCAGCGTGAAGCCCGGGGCAATCGCGTTGACCGTAATGCCGTCCTTTGCAAGCTCCCGCGCCAGGGCGCGCGTGAACGCAATGACGGCGCCCTTGCTGGCCACGTAATGCGCCATATTCACCGGCCCCTTCATCGGCACATTGGAAGCGATGTTGACGAGGCGCCCGCGGCCGCTCTCGCGCAAATGCGGCAACACCGCTTTCGCACAGTTGAACGGGCCCATCGTGTTGACTTCCATCACCCGCATCCATTCCTGATTGGTGATCTGGTCAAAGGGCTTCAGCGTCAGCGTGGTGAACAGTGCGGCGTTATTCACGAGGCCATCGATGCCGCCGAACTCCGCGACGGCCGCGGCCGCCATGTCGGCGACATCGGTTTCGCTGACCACGTCCGTGCGCACGCCGATGGCTTGATGTCCGGACTCGCGCAGACGGGCGGCGGCTTCGTCCGCGCCACGCAGGTCGGCGATGACGACACGATGCCCCAGCTGTGCAAGGTGTTCGCTGAAAGCGTAGCCAATGCCGCTGGCGCCGCCCGTGACGATAATGCGCTTGGGTGATTCGGGTTTCATGGTTTCCTTCGCACGTCAGAAGACTTCAGGTGACAATGAGTGATCGATGTTCCTGTGGGTCGCTTGCCCGGGGTATGAGGCGCAATATCAGCAAAGGCCGATCGGGTGTCAACGATCGTGGCTACAATGTCCGGATACCGGACTTTTGTACGAATTCCGATTATCGCGAGGGTCTATGGCGGCGGATGCGAGCGAGCAAGAAGCGCGGGAAAGCGAGCCCGAATACGTGATGGGCCTCGAAAAAGGGCTGTCCATCATCGAAGCATTCGGTATGAAGAGAGGGCCGCTGACCGTGACGCAGGCGGCCGAGATAACCGGTCATACCAAGGGTTCGGTACGACGCAGCCTGCTGACGCTGTGCAGGCTCGGCTATGCCGCGCAGCATGGTCACACGTTTGTGTTGGCACCACGCGCGCTGCGGCTCGGCTATGCCTATGTCGTCTCGGATCCGTTGACCAAGGTCGCGCAGCCGATTCTCGAGATTACCAGCGAGCGCACGCAGGAGTCCGCGTCGATCGCTGTGCTCGATGCGCAGGACGCCGTTTTCGTCGCGCGCTCGACGCATCGGCGCAGCCTGTCGAGCGGGTTGGGGGTGGGCTCGCGCTTGCCCGCTTATTGCAGCGCCACCGGGCGCGTTCTGCTAGCGGGGCAGCCAGCGGCAGAGGTGAGATTCATGCTGAACAGGATGGCGCGCCCCGCGCTGACGCCTCACACTCTCACGGCGACCGCCCGCATCATGAAGGAGATCGAATTTGTCGGTAAGCACGGGTACGCCATCATCGACGAAGAACTGGAGATTGGTGTTCGCTCGATCGCCGTGCCGATCCGCAACGCGCGCGGCGAGATGGTTGCGGCCATGAGCCTTTCGGTGTCCACGAGCCGCATGACGCGCGAGGGTGTAGTGGAGCATCTGTTACCGGAACTTGAAAGCGCGCGCCGCCACCTTGCGGCGCTGCTATAGCGCTGTGCCTGTTGTGCGATGCATCGCCAGCGTGCCCGCGTGGCCGGATATGTGAATCGCCAGCCGGTCTGCAGCGATTTGCTGCGAGCCGAAGTGACCCGTAGCGACCTGCCGCGACTCGCGTGACCCACAGTGACCCGATGTGATCCGCCGTGACCTACAGTGAACGTTGCAGCCGCCCGGCGGTTTCACGCAGCACCGGCAGGAAATTTTCCCGCAACGTCTCGACGCTCACGCGCCCCGAAAAGACGCTCACGCTCAGCGCCGCCTCGATCTGCCCGGCGCTGTTTTTCACCGGCACGGCCATCGCGGACATGCCGATTTCCAGCTCTTCGTCGCTGAGCGCGTAGCCGTCCTCGGCCGCGCGCCGGATCGTCTTCAGCACGCCTTCGAGATTGGCCACCGTGTGATCGGTGAAGCGCTTCATGGGCACGCTTTCGAGGTGCGCGCGCACTTGCTCTTCAGGCAGGCCAGCGAGCAGCACGCGCCCCGTGGCCGAGCAATAGGCGGGCAGGCGACCGCCGAGCTTCACGCCCGTCGACACGATGCGGACTGCCTCAGCGCGTGCGATGAACACCGCATAGCCCTCGTCCAGCACGGCCAGCGAGACCGACTCCTGGAGCTTGTCGCGCGTGCTCGCGAGCAGCGGCTGCGCAATCTGCGGCAGCGACGACGTGCTGAGGTAGGCGCTGCCCAGCCGCAGCATGCGCGGCAGCGGCGTGAAGAACTTGCCGTCGTGGGCGAGATAGCCGTGCTCGACCAGCGTCAGCAGGCAGCGCCGCGCCGCGGGGCGGCTCAGATCAGCCAGATGCGCCGCATCCGAGACGGTCATGCGCGTGGTGTTCGGGCCGAACGCCTCGATGATGGCCAGCCCCTTGGCCAGCCCTCCCATGCCTTCCTTCGCGTGGGCAGGGCTTGCCCCAGCCTCATCCTTGACGGACTCGACGGGCTCAATGGACGACGAGGCGCCGTCCTCTCTATTGACAGGGCGTTTGGTGGGTGTCATATTGGGTCGTATATCGAACACTGTACGGTATTCGAACACACCCGGGCGGGGCTGTCAACTGCAGTGTCGCCGAGGTTTCCGGTAACCGGCGTTAGGCAGACGCCCCCCACGGAGTCAGCAACTTGAACATCATCCCCATCCAGCCGGCGCGTCGCGCCAGCATCGAGTGGCCCGCCGAGGGCGTCACGCGCGTGCCCTATACGCTGTTCCAGAGCGACGAAGTTTACGCGGACGAGCAGGACGCAATCTTTCGGGGTCCGAACTGGAGCTATCTGTGCCTCGAAGCCGAGCTGCCGAACCCGGGCGACTTTCGCAGCACATTCATCGGCGATGCGCCCGTGGTGGTCACGCGCGACACGGACGGCGAGCTCTATGCGTTCGAGAACCGCTGTGCGCATCGAGGCGCGATGGTGTGCCTCGAGGACGCGGGCAACGCGAAGGACTTCAGCTGCGTCTACCACGCCTGGACCTATAGCCTGCAGGGCGACCTCCTCGGCGTCGCGTTCCGGGATGGCATCAACGGCCAGGGCGGTATGAAGGAAGACTTCTGCCTCGGCGATCACGGCCTGCGCAAGTTGCGCGTGGCGACGCTGCACGGTCTGGTGTTCGGCAGCTTCTCCGACGACGTGCCGCCGCTCGACGAATACCTTGGCGAGGAGATTGTCGAACGCATAGCGCGCGTGCTCGAAAACCGCACGCCCGTCGTGCTCGGCCGCTTCACGCAGATGCTGCCCAACAACTGGAAACTTTATTTCGAAAACGTTAAGGATTCCTATCATGCGAGCATCCTGCATCTGTTCTTCACGACCTTTCAGCTGAACAAGCTCTCGCAGCGCGGCGGCATTATCGTCGACCCCAGCGGCGGGCATCACGTCAGCTATTCCGCCGTCGATCATGCGGCCGAAGCGGCGGCGCAGACGGCCACGAAGGACTATGCGGCCCAGAACATCCGCTCGGAGAGCGGCCACCGCCTCGAAGACACCTCGGTGCTCGCGGGCGCCGACGAGTTCGGTGACGGCATCACGCTGCAGATCCTCTCGGTGTTTCCGGGCTTCGTGCTGCAGCAGATCCAGAACGCCATTGCGGTGCGCCAGATCCTGCCGCGCGGTGCGCGTGAGACCGAGCTGAACTGGATCTATCTCGGCTTCGAGGACGACACGCCCGAGCTGCGGGAAATGCGCCTGCGCCAGGCGAACCTCGTGGGCCCGGCCGGCTATGTCTCGATGGAGGACGGCTGCGTGGGCGGCTTCGTGCAACGCGGCATCGACGGCGCAAGCGACGCACGCTCGGTGATCGAGATGGGCGGCGATGGCACGGCCAGCAGCGCGAGCCGCGTGACGGAAGCCTCGATTCGCGGCTTCTGGAAGGCCTACCGTAACGCAATGGGATATTGACGATGACGCAGGACATTCACCAACTGATCGCCCGTGCGCAAGCCGACTACGTGCGCTGCATCGACGACGGCGACCTCGGGCAGTGGCCCGGCTTCTTCACCGCATCGTGCGTCTACCGGGTCACGACCGCCGACAACCATCGGCGCGGCCTTGTGGGCAGCATGATCTACGCGGCCTCGCACGGCATGCTGGTCGACCGCGTGGCGTCGCTGCGCGACGCCAATATCTATGAACGGCACGCCTACCGGCATCTGCTCGGGCAACCGTACGTGATCAGCGATGACGGCACGGAGGCGCGCAGCGAAACCGCATTCATGGTCGCGCGCATCATGCGCGACGGGACTACTGACTTGTTCGCGACCGGCCGCTATTGCGACGTGTACGTGCGCGACGAGGCGAGCGTGCGCCTGCGCGAGCGGGTTGTCGTGTGCGACAGCTCGCGCATCGACACATTGCTCGCGCTACCGCTATGACGCGCGCACACCGGCCATCGACCGACATCGGCTGACAACGCCTCGAGGTGATATCGTGGACTTTCGCATTTCCGTCGCCGAGAGCGACATAACGTTTCCCTGCGCGGACGGTGAAACCGTGCTCGACGCGGCCGAGCGCGCCGGCTATGCGGTGCCGTACTCGTGCCGCAAGGGCGTTTGCGCCTCCTGCGAGGGACGCCTCGTGGCGGGCGAGGGGCGCTCGCCGGTGCAGGGCGCCGTGGCCGCGCCCGCCGAGCGCGCGTTGCTGTGCTGCCTGCGGCCCGACACGGACCTGACGATCGCGCCGCGTCGCATCGAGAAGCGCGACCCCATCACGCGCAAGACGCTCGAAGCTGCCGTATACCGCATCACGCAGCCAGCCAGCGACGTCAGCGTCTTGCAATTGCGGCTGCCCACGGGCGTGCGCGCGAAGTTCGGCGCCGGCCAGTATCTGCAGGTCGAGCTGGAGGACGGCACGCGGCGCAACTACTCGATGGCGAACGCGCCGCACGAAAACGACAGCGTGCAGCTGCACGTGCGCCACGTGCCCGGCGGCCGTTTTTCGGAAGCCGTGCTGGGCCGCCTTGTGAAGGGCGACCGGCTGCGCATCGAACTGCCGTTCGGCGAGTTCATGCTGCGCGAAGGATCGGACAAGCCTGCCGTGTTGCTCGCGACCGGCACGGGGTTCGCGCCGGTGAAGTCGATTGTCGAGGATGCCATCAAGCGCAAGCTCGAACGGCCGTTGCATCTGTACTGGGGCGCGCGCTGCGCCGAAGACCTCTACCTCGCGGCGCTCGCGCAGAAATGGCATGACAGCGGCCGCGTGAAGTTCGTGCCGGTGCTCTCCGAAGCCGACGAGGCATGGACGGGCCGGCGCGGCTTCGTGCACGAGGCGGTGCTCGAAGACTTCGGCTCGCTGGCGGGATATGAGGTGTACGCATGCGGCAACCCTTCGATGACGACCGCCGCGCGCGAAACCTTCGTGAAGGCCGGCTTGCCGGAAGACGACTTTTTCAGCGATGCGTTCGTGCATACGGGCTGATGCACCTGCATCGGTGTACTTGATCCCCTAACCCCTGACGTTCCCACATTTTGCGTTGAAGCCATGGCCGGAAGCTGGGCCGGAGTTTTGACAAGAATTTCCCATATTTAACAGGATACCTAACAGTGAAAACATTTCTCAGTATCGGATCTGGTCCCGGCATCGGAATCGCGACGGCCGGGCGTTTTGCGCGCGAAGGCTTTCGTGTGGTTCTAACCTCGCGCAATCCCGGGCAGCTTGCCGAAAGGGCCAAGCAACTGTCCGACGAGGGCTACACCGTCAGCACCAGGACGGTCGACGCCGGGAATCTGGAGAGCGTGCTTCAGCTCGTGCGCGAGACGGAAGCGGAGTTCGGCGCAATCGACGTGCTGCATTTCAATGCGGCGTCCATGCATGGGGATTCGATCGAAACGCAGCCGGTGGAAACCTTCGTGCCCGATCTGACTGTGAATATCGGTGCCGCGCTCGTTGCCACGCAAGCGGCTTCGCGAGGCATGCTGGCGCGCGGCAGCGGCACGATCCTGCTGACGGGCGGCGCGCTGGCAACGCACCCGCATCCCGACTACCTGCTGCTTGGCATTGGCAAGGCGGCGATTCAAAACTTGACGCATGCGGTTTTCGACAGCTTCAAGGAGCGTGGCGTACACGTTGGTTCCGTCAACGTGGCGACATTCGTTGCGGCCGACTCGCCCGAAGCGCGCGGCGTCGCTCAGGCGTTCTGGGAGTTGTATGCGCAGCCGCGCGAAAGCTGGACGCCGGAGCTTGTCTATCCGGCGCAATCCGTCTGAACGAACGTAGTCATTCAACTGAGGTATTGGCCCGCCGGTCAGTGATGTCATGGCCCTTGACTTGAGTAATCCATAGTAGGATCATGCGATATAGGATGAAATCGCCGTGATCTGATCAGGTTCCCAGCCTGCGTGGCTGGCGCGTGCCAACGCTTTCGTTTCTATCGTTTAGCAACAAGGAGAAGAGGTAATGGGAAATCACAAACTTCGGCTGTCGATAGCCGTTGGGAATTACGACCGCATGCGGCCGCTTGTCGATGGGGATGTTCAGGTCGACGGCGTCGATCCGGTGTTCATGCTGCAGGAACCCGAGGAGATTTTCTTTCGCGCGTTTCGGCACGCTGACTATGACATTTGCGAACTGTCGTTGAGCAGCTATTCGGTGAAGGTGGCTGCGGGCACGTCGCCGTATACGGCTGTGCCGGTCTTTCCGTCGCGGGCGTTCCGGCATACGTCGATCTACGTGCGTGCGGACCGGGGGATCGAGAAGCCGGAGGACCTGAAGGGCAAGCGCATTGGGGTGCCTGAGTATCAGCTTACCGCCAATGTCTGGGTTCGGATGCTGCTCGAGGAAGAGTATGGGGTGAAGGCGTCGGATGTGACGTGGGTGCGGGGTGGTTATGAAGATCCGACTCGGGTCGAGAAAATCTCGTTGAACTTGCCCGACGATATCAAGGTGGAAGACGCGCCTGAAGGTGAGACCATTTCCAGCCTGCTGGCGGCTGGGAAGATCGATGCTGTTATTGGGCCGCGTGCGCCGTCGTGTTTTGATCAGGGGCATCCGCAGGTTCGCTATCTCTTTGAGGATCCGCATAAGACTGCGGCGGAGTGGTATTCGCGGACCAAGCTGTTTCCGATTATGCATACGCTTGGGGTCAGGAAGGCGCTTGCGGATGAACATCCTTGGCTGCCTGGGGCGCTCGTTAAGGCGTTTGAGAAGTCGAAGGCGCTTGCGCTTGCGCGGCTTAGTGAGACTGGTGCTACTAAGGTGACGCTGCCGTTTGTTGAGGATCAGCTGCGCGCTGCGCGGAAATTGATGGGGTTTGATTTTTGGCCTTACGGCTTCAAAGAGAATGAGAAAACCGTTGATCGGTTTCTTGAGCGGCATTATCAGGAAGGGCTTTCTAGTCGACGGTTGCAGCCGCATGAGCTGTTTCATCCTGCTAGTCTTGAGAGTTTTAAGATTTGAATTGGGGCGCCGCGAGTGTCGGCGCTTTCGCGCGGTGGCCTTAACTTGTATTCGCGGCGGGCCGCAAGCGTTGCCCCTGTGCGGGGCGGCACCTACTTTTCTTTGCCGCGGCAAAGAAAAGTAGGCAAAAGAAAGCCGCTCAAACCGCCAGTGTGACGCAGTTCACCACTGCCCTTTTTATCGGAGCGGCTCCGGAGCGTCTGTCGCCACGCGGCGTATAGCGGAGTGACTAAGGGCTCATCGATCCGGCGGCGCTCCGCGCGCCGTGGGGCATAGTCAAAACCAGTGGGACGTACACGCGTTTGTCGCGCTCAAATATATTCGCTCAGCGGCCCGCCCACACATTCGCCAGCCAGCACGCCCATGCATTCACCGGTTAGCACCCTAATGCATCCGCCGGTTGGCATCCCAACGCATCCACCGGTTGGCACCCCAATGCATCCACCGGTTGGCATCCCAACGCATTCACCGGTTGGCACTCCAACGCATCCACCGTTTAGCACCTCAACGCATTCACCAGTTAGCACCGCAGCGCATTTACCTGTCAGCTTCGCCGCGGATTTAACGGGCGGCACTCGTAACGAATTCGCCGACCTGCTCGCCCGGTTTTCCTTGCATACCCTTCCGCCCGCGCGTAGCGCGTGGCGGGAAGGATGAGCCCTTTGTCACAAACGCGGAGTGTGCGAGGAGACGGATGCCCCGGAGCCGCTCCGATAAGAAGGGCCGTGGTGGACGGCGTCACACTAGCGGTGTGAGCCGCTTTCTTTTGCCTACTTTTCTTTGCGGCTGCAAAGAAAAGTAGGTGCCGCCCCGCACAGGGGCAACGCTTGCGGTCCGCCGCGAAAACAAGTTAAGGCCAACGCGCGAAAGCGCAAAAAACGCAAAACGCCGCAACGCTGCCATTAACAAACCAGCGTCCCAAGGTTCACGCTCCCCGAGCGCTCCCGTTCAACGAGAACCTTCTCACCGCCATCCTTCCTGACCCGAACAGCGATCATGGAGGCCGCCGCCTTCAACCCACTAAACCGAAAGTCCCCAAAATGATCGGTCCGAACAACACGCTCGCTGCCATCGTCAGAATCAACCAAAACAACTTCGACATCCTCAAGATTCCGCAACTTCCCGCCACCCAGATCCTCACAAACATTGCCCGCCACCAGATGACTTAAAGCCTCCTCCAGATTCTTATAAAAAACCCGCGGCTTAGTCCCGAAATCAGCCCGAATAACCGACAGCTTCTCCTTCTCCACCATCTCCGCCAACTGAGCATCCGCGACATTCACCGCCCGAATCGCCTTGGTCGGACAAGCCTGCGCGCAACGCGGCTCTTTCCACCCCGCATCGAGCAAATGCGCATCGAAATTCCAGTTCTGCGGAACCTGCTCCTGCTCGTTCCACTCGATCATCCCGTAAGGACAGGTCCCAACCAGATCGCGCCGCCCATGCGCCTTAACCGGATCAATCACAACAACCCCATCCGCACGCTTGTAAATCGCCCCATCCGATGCCGCCTTGACACAAGGCGCGTTATCACAGTGATTGCAAGTCTTCGGTATATAGGTGACATCGACGAGCGAACCCTCTCCGCGAACGTGACGCTCGATCCGGATCGTCTCCAGCCCTTCCGGCGGCTGAGGTGCGGCATACCCAGGAAACGCATTGCCGCTGTACTCGTCCTTGGTCGCAAGAACGCAGTTTCTGCAGTTGATGCAGAGCGATACATCAACAACCAGCGCCCAGCCGTTCACGCTGCTTTCTCGAGTTTCGCGTCCCATTTCTCCACCTCCACCCAGCAAGTATTAGGCATGATCCCGTCCGCGGTCGGACTCATTTTTCCACCCGGCGTCAGCAGATTGAGACAGCCGCCGCGATCCACCAGGCCCACCGATGTCTCGATCAAGTCGAGCTCGGCACACGATTCGTTGCCGCGTGTGACCCCCGCCTTGACGAGCTGGGATACGTCCACGGCACAGATGACCGACGCCTGCGCGTTGTAGACCCGAACCAGGTCGCCACGCTGGATGCCTCGCGCTTGCGCATCCTGCGCGCTCATGCGCAAGACCCAGTAGCGATAGCCGCCAACGTTCATCCGGTGCTCGTCGATCGTGCTCACGTGACTGTTCTTCCCGTCCGCGTGCGTATGGAAGCTGTAGACCGGATGGTTGGTCACGAGCTGCAGCGGAAACGGCTGTTTCGTGGCGCTCGCGCGGTTGATGTAGCGGTTGACCGCCGGCCGTGCGGGATCGACTTGCTCGATGCGGCGCAGGCTCGACGGCACGAACTCGAACTTCCCCGACTGCGTCGGCAATCCGTCGCCGAAGCCGGTCGAATACGTGCCGGGTAGCGGATTCGCTTCAGGCAGATCCTTCGGCCGGCCTTGCGCAAACCAGCGCATGTCGACAGGCGGCTGGTCGTCGTCCTTCGGCGGCGGCACGACGTGATAGCCCTTTTGCAGGAACTTCTTCCACGTGGTCTGCTTGGGCAGGTCGGTGGAATTGAACATCCGCTCGCACCAGGCCAGTTCCGAGCAACCGCCTTCCGAGAACATGCCGCCGTAGCCGAGCCGCGACATGATATCCAGGAAGATCTGGTAGTCCGACTTCGATTCGCCGAGCGGCTCGATGCACTTGTGCTGCATGATCACCATGCGGTGGTTGAGCTGCGTCTGCGCATGCTGGATGTAGCCGCCGCAATTGGCCCATTCGGAAATGTCGTCGCGTTCGAGCGCGGTGCACGCGGGCAGGATGATGTCGGCAAACTGCGCTTCGTTCTCCATCCAGATCGACTGGTTGACGATGAATTCGAGCGATGAATGCCGATACGCTTCTACGAGCCGGTTCGATCCCGGTGTGGTGCCGAACGACGACGAGCCGTAGCGGTACAGCATGTGGATGCGCGAAAGGCCCGGCTTCGGATACGTGTATTCGGCAAACTGTCCTTCGATCGAAAAGCCATCCCACGCGTAGCCTTCCGAGTGTCCCTCCACGATGGCTTCGGCCAGGCGTTGCCGGGGGACGGCCTGCTTCACCGGGTTGATCGTGATGATGTGAGGCATGCGGCAGTAATTGTTGGCCGCGCTCGCCGTGTTGTTCAGATCGCCCGAGATGCCGCCCTCGGCGTAGCCGGGGAAGTAGAAGTTGAGGTCCTGCGGTGCGCCAATCTGCAGGTTGCCGAAGTTGATCCCCGGCTTCCCCCAGCCCTGCATGGCCATCATCATGACGACGCTGCGCGCCCATTGCGCGCCTGTCTCCGTGCGGCATGCGCCGCCAAAGCCCGCGCCGAGGCCGCCCGCCGCGAGATACGTCTTCTTCGACGCCCACAGGCGCGCCAGGCTGCGCACGTCTTTGGCGGGCACGCCGGTCTCCGCTTCCTGCCACTCCGGCGTTTTCGGTATGCCGTCTTCTTTGCCGAGGACGTACGCGCTCCATTCGTCGAAGCCCGTCGAATTCGATGCCACGTACTCCTTATCGTAGCTATCGTCGATCATCCATTCGTGCATGATGGCGATCGCGAGCGCCGAGTCGGTGCCGGGTTTGATCGGCAGCCACTTCCCGCCGAGGAACTGGGCGGAATGCGTCAGATAGGGATCGATATGCACGAACTCGATGCCGAGTTGCTTGGCCCACAGCCGCCGCTCGGTGCCTTCGAATCCGCCATAGACTCCGCTGGTCGATTCGGGATCGCTCGACCAGAACACGATGACCTCGGCATGCTGAAGGCAATCCTCGGTCGTGCCGTAGAAGCTCGGCGTGCCCAGGCGCAGGCTGTTGCCGTAGTGATGCATGGCCCCCCAGTACCAGCCTTCCCAGCTGATCGGGCTCGGTTCGATGCGGGTAAAGCCGATCAGGTTGCCGAAGCGCAGCATCGCGCTCAGGTAGTAGTTGATGTTCCCCCACTGGTGGTGCGCGCCCGTGACCATGCCGATGGCGCCGGGGCCATAGTCCTGCTTCATGCGGCGGATTTCGCCGGCCACGATGTCGAGCGCTTCGTCCCAGCTGATGCGCTCGTAGCCCGAGATCCCGCGATTCTGCGGATTGCGCTCGCCATGGGGATCGAAGTCGACGCGCTTCATCGGATGGAGGATGCGCTTGTCCGAGTACACGAGCGACTTGAGCGAGAGCGCGTGCGGGCTCACCGTCGCGCGCCGTGCCGGCGTAAGCCGGCGGCCTCTCGCCGTGATGCTCCAGCTCGGGCCGTCTTCCTCTTCGAGATCGATGGGCGTGGTGCGGACGATCTTGTCGTCCTTGACGAAGACGAACACGGGCCCGCCATTGGTGAGCGTGGTGTAGCGCGTGGTGCCGTCTTTCATCGGCAGGCCCTTGCGCCACGGTGCCGTCTTCATCGTGTTGACGAGCTGGCCGAACCACACGAGCTTCTGGTCGCTGCCGCCCTGCGTGATCTTGAAGTTCTTCAACGCATCGATCAGGAATGCATGATCGGTCTTCGGCGCGAGCATCTTGTGCGCGGTCGCGACATCCATGAAGACGAGCTCGGCGTCGGGATTGGGGCACACGCCCCAGCGTCCGGTCACGCTGCCGTCCTTGAAATGTAGCTGCCGCGCGAGACTGTTGTCTCTGAGCCGTAGCTGGATGATGCCACTGCCGCCGGCGAGATGCGCGCGCATGGCTGGAAACCGGCGGGCCGCGATGCGCAGGACGGTTGGCATGAGCCAGAGGATAAGTACAAGGATTTTGCGCTGCATGAGATGTCATCCCTGAGCAGAACTGCACTGTGATTGGACGTAACGACTGCACGTCAGGTATCGCTCGATCCACGGCCACGCCGTTGCGCATTGCGCCCCGAAGCGCGCATGCTGCGAGGCAGCACGACGCAACGGTCGATCGCGTTGTATGATCGCGCCTGTAACGGATCATTTGCAGGACAATGATACGTCAAAAAATCAACCTATATCGAATGATGTTATGTAGTATAAATAAAGTCAAGGGTTCCGATGGTGGGGTGTGCCCTGACTACCTGTTCGTTCGCGGCCCGGAAATTTGCCCGGTTTGCCCATACACAGAGGAATGAGGGAATGTCCAAATCGAACTCCGGCGTCGCCCATGCCAGTCTGGATCACGCGCCACCCGGCGAAGCATCTAACGACGCATCCAGCAAGGCATCCAACGTGGCAGCTGCAAAGCTGTCGCCCGAACTATTCGATGAGCGTGGCCGGACGGTGCCGTGGATGGCCAGGACGGTGCGCCGGCTCTATGATGCGCTTGGCCAGAAAATTCTCGATAGGGAAAACCTGGCCATTGCGTATTGGTATTACCTGCGCGTACTGGCCGAGCGCGGCGAGCTGAATCAGCTCGAATTAAGTAAGCGTGTGGGGATTGCCTCCACGACCGCGGTGCCCGCACTCGACAACCTGGAGAAGCGCGGGCTCGTGCAAAGAGTGCGGGATCCTAAAGACCGGCGAAAGTATTACGTCAGCTTGAAGGACGAGGGCAGGCGCCTTGTCGACGACATGTTGCCGGCAATCGCCGAATTGCATTCGACCTCGCTCGACGGCATTGCCGCGCGCGACATGCAGGTGTTCTGGAAAGTCGCGCACCAGATCGAGAAGAACCTGATCGAGATGTCGAGAGACGATGCGGCGCTCGACTGACTTCGCACCGGCCGCATCGGCATAAAACCCTGCCGTGCGGCCAGAGCGTGGCTCGGGGAATTCCCTGGCGCTCTTGACTTGATTTGTTCTACAACACATGATTCGATATGAATCGATAACGTGTGTGCGATGCACAACCTCGAACCCAAGGAGGTGGACAAATGAGTGCCAAGCCACAAGACGCAGGCGCCCCCCCGGTGCAACTCTGGAGCCGTGACGGCTTCCAGGGGGCGCTGTCCGTTGTGACGCGCCAGACCTATGCGCCGGATTATCTTTCCGTGCAGGGGCCGCACGCGCCGCGACGGGCTGTCCTCGAGCGCTTGACGCCCGACGATCAGGACGACCCCGAGGCGCTGCCGACCACCGTGGCGACGTCGAGGCTCGGCGTCAAGCTGCACGTCTCGGGACGGCGCACGCCCATGCCCTACGTGGTGCGCAATGTCGAGGCGGACGAGATTCATTTCATCCAGTCCGGCACGGTCAAGTTCGAAACCGACGTGGGCTGTCTCACCGCCACGGAAGGGGACTTCGTCTGCATTCCCCGCTCCATCGCGTATCGCTATGCGCCCACGGGCGACGCGATGCGCAGCGTCATCGTCGAGAGTCCTTCGGTCCTGAAGCTCGCGCCGCCCGCGCCAAGCGGCCTGCTCAACGTGGCGCGCGATCTGAAGCATGCGGAGGTCGACGCCACGATGCCGGCCGGCGGCCCGACGCGCCTCGTGCTGAAAACCCTCGACCCCGAGAACACGGTCTTTATGCTGCCGCACGATCCGCTTGCGCTTGGCGTGCACTTGTCGGAGTCCGTTCCGGTGTGGAAGCTGAATCTGGCCAATATCCAGGTTCACGCCTATCTGCCGGAAGGCGGTCCGCCCAGCCAGTTTCTGCAATCGGGCACGGGCGACCTGCTGATGTTCAACCTCAGCGCGCGTCCCGGGGGCCGGCCGCCGGTTCACATCAACGCCGACTTCGACGAGCTGATTTGCTACGTGCGCGGCCCCGGCGCGTGGGGCGGGTGCACCGAGCCCGGCACGTTGACCTGTGTGCCCAAGGGGGTCATCCATCACGGGCCATCGGAGGACGTTCCCGAGGGCTATCAGGCCTGGCTGCTGGAAACCCGCGCGACGATGCGCTGGACACCGAAGGCTCTCGCCGTTGCGGAGCTGATGGAGACGGGCCAATACATGCCGCATCCGGGCGCGGGGAAATGACCGGTGTGACCCGCTGTGCCGTGGCCGTGCCTGAAAAGGGCCGCGGCCCGAATAAACATGACTGAATGGTTTCGAGGAAGCAATGAATAAACGTTTTCGAGTGGGTATCGTGGGCGTGAGCACGGCGCGCGGCTGGGGGACGAGCGCGCATCTTCCTGCGTTGCGTGCGCTGTCCGACGTCTACGAAATCGCCGGCGTCGCGAACACGAGTCTCGCGAGCGCCAGGGCGGCAGCCGATGCCTTTGACATTCCCCGCGCGTTCGAGAACGTGGCGGCGCTCGTGGCCTCTCCCGATATCGACGTGGTGGCTGTCACAGTCAAAGTGCCCCACCATCGCGAGGTAGTTGCCGCGGCAATGGCGGCGGGCAAGCATGTCTACTGTGAGTGGCCGCTCGGCAACGGCCTGGCCGAAGCGGTCGAGCTCGCCGAACTGGCGAGGCAGAGCAAGGTGCGGGCCGTGGTGGGGACGCAGGCCACCGCGTCGCCCGAAGTCGAGGTGGTGCGCAAGCTCGTGGCCGATGGATTCGTGGGCGAGGTGTTGTCGTCGACTTACCTCGGATGCGGTCCTACCTGGGGTGATGAAGTCACGCGCGGCGACTCGTACGCGATGGATGCGAGCAATGGCGCCACCTTGCTGAGGATTATCGGCGGGCATGCGCTGGCTGCCGTGCAAAGTGTGCTGGGTCCTGTCGAGGAAGTGGAGGGCGTGATATCGCAGCGCCGCAAGACCGTGCGCGTGGTGGAGACGGGCGAAACGATCCCGATGCGTACCCACGATCATGTGATGGTCAATGCCGTTTTGAAGTCGGGCGCGCCGTTGTCGCTGGAGCTTCGCGGTGGGTTGCCGCGTGGCACGCAGTTGCTGTGGGAGATCAATGGAACGCTGGGTGATTTGCGCATGACTGTGGCACATGGGCAGTATCCCGTCATCAATATCGCGCCGTTGCGTGTGGAGGCGGGCCGCAGGGGCGAACAGGGGTATCGCGAGGTCGAGGTGCCGAAGGCCGATTTCGCGGCGCCGGTCATTGGGCGCAATGTGGCCGCTATCTATCGGCAGATGGCTGAGGACCTGATTCATGGAACTCGTACGGCCCCTGACTTTGATGACGCCGTCGCTCTTCATAAGGTAATTGATGCCATCGAGCGCTCGGATCAGACACGCACGCGGGTGCGAATCGACTAGGCGATGGCGGGACGCGGCTGCTTGTCCCGCCGTCGCCGGAGATCAATCAGAACAGGTGGCGAATGCCCACCGCGGTGGCGAAGGTTGTCCCCGCCACGCCGAACAATGCGCCGTTCGTCGACAGCCCGGTGTCCATCTTGCCGTGGTTGTCGACGTACCCGAATTGGCCGTAAAGCAGCGTCGCCTTCGACAAGCTATACGTCAAACCGGTGGCGGCCAAAATCGAGTGGTTGTTCGTATCGTTGCCGTCGCTCGTGTACCAGACACCCGCATCGACGGTCGTTACCGGCGTGAACCGGTAGCTCAAGCCGCCGCCGTACACGCGGTTATCGAACGATCCCGCCACCTTCAGATTGATGAACACGGCCTTCACGGTCAGCGCATCGTACTGATAGCTCGCGCCGATCGTGCGGCCCGTGAACGCCACGGTGCTCGGTATGGGTGTGGTCGCGGCGGTGCCGCCCGCGTTGCCGTCGTACATCGAGGCGGTGATCAGCAACGGGCCGTATGTGTAGTCGACGCTCGCCGAATACTGGCGGCCCGCCTGGAAATTGCCGGCGATGCCGCCCAGTGCGAGCAGCGCGCTGCCCTGGAAGCCCGCGATTCTCGGGCTCGTGTACGAGATCGAGTTCGAATTGAATGCGCCGGTGACGAATACGGCGCCGGTGTAGATCGGCACGCCGCTGCCGAAGTAGGACGCGCCGCGCGGATCCGACGCGATCAGCGAGAGCACGAACGGCGATAGCTGCACGCCGCCCTTGACGGTGCCGAAGCGGCTATCGATCCCCACCCACGCCTGGCGGCCGAACAGGTTGCCGTTCGAATCGTTGAGGCCGCCGTTGGTCATGTCGATGCCGCTTTCGAGCGCGAAGATTGCCTTCATGCCACCGCCGAGATCCTCGTTGCCTTTGAGCCCGAACAGCGACGGTGTCAGGCCGCCGGTGAGCAGCGAGAACTGATGGCCGGCGTTCTGACCGGTGGTCGGGTTGAGCGTCTTGCTCGTATAGAGAATGCCGCTGTCCACGACGCCGTAGAGCGTGACGTTGCTTTGCGCGTGCGCCGAGAGGCCGACGCTGCCGAGCAGCGTGCCGGCGACGATTGGAAGGCGCTTGCGGAAACGATTCTTGATCATCAGGTATCCTTATTGTTTGAGTCATACCACGGTCTTGCGCATGCCGCATCAGCAATCGGCGATCGGCGTCGTGCCCTGTTGAGGTCAGCTTCGGCTGCGTTCGATCTCCGAGATCGCGGCGGCGTCGGCATCGTGCTCGAGGATCCATCGGACTTCCTTCGTCCAGGCGCTCATCGTCGCGTCGCGCTGCGCCGCATCGCTGAAGTCGGTGCGATAGAACTGGCCCGCCTGCCGGGCAACGGCCTGGACGCGAGTGGTGCGCTCACGCCGCAGGCGCTCGTAGCTCGCGAGGCGCCCGGACAGGGTGTCGGCGGATGCGCCTTTGAGCACGATACCAAGCGTGTATGCGTCTTCGATCGCCTGACCGGCGCCTTGACCGAGATGAGGAACCATCGGATGCGCGGCATCGCCCATCAGCGTCACCCGCTGGCTAGTCCAGCGCGGCAGCGACGGCCGATCGTAAATGCCCCAGACGTAGGTCTCGGTGAGCGCGGCGATTGTCTGCCCGACACGCTCATCCCAGCCGCGATACTCCTGCGCGAGGGCACCAAGATCGCCAAGCGCCGACCACGACTCCGCGGAATCACGGTCCGTCGGCACAAACGCGACCATGTTGATCATCGTGCCCGCCGAAACCGGATAGCAGAGGAAGCTGCGCCCGGCGCCCATCCACAGGTACAGGCCTTGGGCATCGCTTGCCCACGGGAGCTTCTCCACGGGCACGAGGCCCCGATAGGCCATCACACCCTCGCTGGTGGCCGCCACGTCGAGTCCGATGCGCTGGCGCACGACGGAGCGAATGCCGTCGGCCCCGATCACGAGATCGCAGGTCACGCGCGCGCCGTTCTCGAACGTGAGCGTCACGCCGTCATCGTCCTCGATCAGGCCGGTGCAACGGTGGCCGAGCCGGAAGTTCGACGCGGGCACGGCACGCGCCAGGATGTCGAGGAACTCCGCGCGGTGGACGTTGTAGCCCTGGCCGGCATCGGATAACGGCACGCCGTCGCGCGCACCGCCAGTCTCGATCGGCGCGCCGGCGGCGCTCATCAGCCGGACGCCTGCGGTCGGCGAGCCGATCTTGCGCAGCGCGTCGCCGAAGCCCAGCTTCTCGAGCAGCCGCGTCGCGTTCGGATGCAGCGTCACGCCCGCGCCGATTTCCCTGAACGCGTCGGCCTGTTCATAGACGCACACGTCGTGTCCCGATTCCCGCAGCGCCGCGGCGGTCACCAGCCCGGCGATCCCGCCGCCTACGATTGCAATGCTCAATGTGTCTTTCATGTCATACCTCATATGTTCTCTTTGCCTGCGCGTCGTCGCGTCATGCCGAAGGGGTGGGCGGCGCGAACAATCCGAGCGGACCTTCCGCCAGGTTCAAGACGACGCTCTTTAGTTGCGTGTAGTGGGACAACGTCTCATGCGTGTTCTCGCGCCCGAAGCCGCTTTGCTTGACACCGCCAAGCGCCATTCCCGGCCGCGTGTTGTAGTAGCGGTTGACCCACACGGTGCCCGTTTCGAGCGCGCGGGCAATCCGGTGAGCGCGGTTCAGATCGCGTGTCCACACGCCGCCTGCGAGGCCGTAGAGGCTGTCATTCGCGGCGCCGATCATGTCGGCTTCGTCGTCCCAATCGATCACTGTGGTGACGGGGCCGAAGATTTCATCGCGGAAGATCGTCATCTCGCGCTGCACGCCGGTGAACAGCGTCGGCTCGATGAAGAGGCCGTTGGCGAGGCCGGGGACGCTTGCGCGGCCGCCTCCGAAGGCCACCTGCGCGCCTTCGCGCTTGCCGGCCTCGATGTAGCCCATCACGCGGTCGAACTGCACCTCCGACGACACGGCGCCAATCTGCGTCGCCGGGTCCAGCGGGTTGCCGTAGCGGATGCGCGCGAGCAGCGCGGTCACTTTCTCGAGCAGCGCATCGCGCACCTTGCGATGCACGAACACGCGGCTGCCGGCGAGACAGACCTCGCCCTTGTTCAGCACGGTCGACATCACGACGGATTCGGCGGCGGCGTCCAGATCGGCATCGTCGCAAACGATATTGGCTGACTTGCCGCCCAACTCCATCGTCTGCGGAATGATGGACTGGCTCGCATATTCGATGATCTTCTGGGCGGTCGCGCGGGAGCCGGTGAAGGACACCTTGCGCACGTCCGGGTGCGTGACGAGACGCTCGCCCACGTCGCGCCCATAACCGGTCACAACATTGACGACGCCGGCCGGCAAGACATCCTTCAATTCCTCGGCGAGCGCCATCACGGAGAGGCAGACGGTCTCGGCGGGCTTGAGCACGACCGTGCAGCCCGCGGCCAGCGCGGGGGCGAGCTTGATGGCCGCCATCAGCAGCGCGACGTTCCACGGAATGATCTGCGCGACCACGCCAATCGGTTCGCGATGCGTGAGCGCGATGCTGCCGGGGAAGTCGAGCACCTCGCCGCGCAGATGCGTGAGGCCCGCGTAGAACTCGAATTGCTCGATGGCGTTTTGAACGTCGAGCAAGCCTTCGATAAGCGTCTTGCCGTTGTTCAGCGACTCCATGACCGCGAATTCGGCCTGGCGCTTGCGCAGCCGGGCCGCGATTTCGAGCAGGAGCCGCTGGCGTTCGAGCGGCTCGGTGCGCGACCACGCCGGAAAGGCGGCCTTCGCCGCGCGAACGGCCCGATCGACGTCGAGCGCATTGCCGGCCTGGATCTTGCCGACGACTTCGCGTGTCGCGGGGTTATGTAACTCGATCAACTGCCCGCTGTCGCCGCCGACCCATTCGTTGCCGATCAGGTGTCCGTAGACACGGCCGTGGTCGATCTGCGCGGCAATGGCCTTGCTTTGCTCAAAAGACGGTGGAATGAACAATTTTTTCTCCTCGATTACTGAATCAATAAATCAATAGTCCTGATGGTTTCTCATGCGAGCAGATGCGCCGCTAGCGATGGCCCGCTATGCCGCGAACCGGATCACGGGCTTGATGGTGTCCCCTCGGGCGACGTCGGCGAACGCCTCGTTGATCTCCGACGGTTCGTAGAAGCGAATCAGCTTGTCGATCGGAAACGCGCCGGCGCGGTAGAACTCGATGAGACGCGGGATGAAGTCCTGAGGCGTGGCGTCGCCCTGGATGATCCCTTGCAGGCTTTGCCCGGCGCTCAGGCGCGACGCGTCGAGCAGCGCGCCCGCAGCGGGGCTGAAGAAGACGAAGCCGAATTTCCCCATGATCGCGAGCGCGGCCACGCCGGCTTCGAGGCTCTCCTTGCGCCCGCTCGTGTCGAGCACGAAATCGACGCCGCGCGGCGTGACGCTGCGGATCTCGGCGGCCACGTCCGCCGATCGGGCGTTGATCGTGACATGGGCGCCCAGCTCGCGCGCGAGCTGCAGCCGCTCCTCGTTGACGTCGATGGCGATGATCGTGCTGGCGCGCGCGATCTTGCTCGCCATGATCGCCGCGAGCCCGACGGCGCCAACGCCGAAGACCGCGATCGATGCGCCTTCTGGGACGTCGAGCGTGTGCAGCACGGCGGCCGCGCCGGTCTGAAAGCCGCAGCCGAGCGGAGCGAGCACGGCGAGCGGCAGGTCGCGCGGGACCTTCACGACATTGCGCTCGTTCGCGAGGCTGAAGGTGGCGAACGACGACTGGCCGAAGAAGCGACCGCGGATCGGGGTGCCGTCGGCATCGGCGAGTCCCGGCGTGCCGTCGGCGCGGGTGCCCGCGAAGTTCATCTGCACGAGGTGGTCGCAGTAGGCCGGGTGCCCGGTGCCGCAGGCGTCGCAATGGCCGCACGAGTTGAACGACAGCACGACGTGATCGCCCGGCGCGACCGACGTCACCGCGCTGCCGACGCGTTCGACCACGCCCGCGCCCTCATGGCCGAGCACGGCCGGCAATTGGATCGGCATCAGCTGGTCGCGGAAATGCGCGTCGGTCTGGCAGATCCCGCTGGCGGCCATCCTGACGAGCACCTCGTCGGGGCGCGGGTCGTCGAGCACCAGATTCTCGAGCGTGAAGGAGCCATGCGGTTCCCGGAGGACGGCCGCGGACGTTTGGGTGGTCATGTCGATTTCCTGTCAGGTTAGGGGAAGCGCGAACAACAGCGCCAACGGTCCGGCCCCGCATTCCGGCCGGTTCGTCGTCGCCTTTTTTATAACGTACACTTGTACGGTTTAACGAATTAGTGGTGAAAACCCTGGAGTGAAAGTGCGCCTGGATGACCGTGATAAAATGAACGTCCGTACGGTTTATGTTTCGAGCAGGCAGACTGGCCCGCCGGGAACGTGCAAGGAAGCGTGTATGAAAGAGACGTCTGAATCGGCTCCGAAGAAGGAGCGCGCGGTCCGCTCAACGCGGGAAGAGGCGGCGGGCGCCGCGTCTGTGTCCGCGCCGTCCGAGGCTGGAAAAACCTCCGGCGAGCCGCGGCCGGCTGGCAGATTGCGCCGGGAGCAGCAGCGCTCGATCGATACCCGGCGCGCGATCATCGAGGCGGCGCTGGCCGAGTTCGCAGAGAAGGGCTTCGAGGCCGCGAGCATCCGGGAGATTGCGGCGCGGGTGAATCTGCCTCACACCACGGTCACGCATCACTACCGGAGCAAGGATTTGCTGTGGCAGGCGGTGGCCGAGGATCTCTTTTCGACCATCCGTAGCCTGTGGGAGCGCAACACCGACCGCTCGCAAGCGTCAGGCGTGTTCGACCGCTTGATGAGCGAGTACGTGAGCTTCCTGCAATTCACGATCGAGCATCCGCTGTTCCATCAATTTCTCGCCCGCGAGAAATGGCCCGGCAATCCGCGTCTGCCGTGGCTGGCGGAGCACATTCTGACGCCGCTGCTGGCGCACTTGCTGCCGGAGATTCGCGATGCGCAGGAGGCCGGATGCCTGCCGCCGGGCAATCCGATCCTGATCCACTACCTGTTCCTGGCCCTGATGTCGGCGCCGGCGATGTTCGGAGCGGAGATGGAATATACGGCTGGCATGAAGAGCAGCAATCCGCTGATGGTTTCGGAATACGTAGCACTCGTGAAGTCGATTTTCGCCGGAAAATACGCGCCCGACGCGCAATGACCGGCCGCCTCCCGCCGGGTCCGTTGCGCTAACCTCGCCGTTCTCAGCCGCAGCCACAGCCGCTGCCGCTACTGTCTTGAGACGACATCCATGTGACATCCGTCGCGCGCGGCACGGGCCCTAGGGAGATTCCCCAGGGCTCTTGACTTTGGTCATTCCAAAACACATCATTCGATATAAATCAATCGTGCATAGCATCATCGTATTTGAATGATGTATCGGCAAGTCACCCCTCGACCTGCATTCGTCTGTTTATTTTCGCTCTATCGCATTGCGCTGTTCAAGCTGTCGATCCGCATCCATCGCGGGAATTAAGGCTTTATTTAATCGATCCGGGCGCGGACAGAGCAGGCGGGAAATCAGGCGGTACATTCGTTTGACAATGTTTCGTACACCATAGCAATGCATGGAATCGGCGCATTGCTCATATTTCACCACGACATCGATGATCAACATGTACGACTCGCTCAAGTCCTTCGATCCGAAGTGCGATCCGTTCGCGCCGCCCGATGCCGATCTCACCTCCGCACTTCCTGCCGCCAGGTTCAAGGAAGTCTTTGCCCAGTAATCGTTCGAGACGAATCATGAATGACCAGAAAACGCTGCTGCAGATCGATGGTGTCACCAAGATCTTCCCCGGAGTCCGGGCGCTCGACAACGTGACGTTCTCGGTGATCGAGGGCGAGGTGCACGGGCTCGTCGGCGAGAACGGGGCGGGCAAGTCTACGCTCATGGCCGTCGCGTCCGGCGCCCTCGTGCCGGAGACAGGGCGCGTCGTGATCGACGGCAAGGAGACGCGCGGCGACACCGAAGAGGCACGCCGCCTGGGGCTGGCGATCGTGCGCCAGGAACCGGCGCTCATGCCGGACCTGACCGTGGCGGAGAACCTCTATCTCGGCGTGCCCGTCGAGCAGCGTCCTTCGTTGATCGAAGTGGCTGCTTGGGCGCGAGGGCTCTTGAAGCAATGGAGCGGCGATGTGGCGATCGACGCGAACGAACGCGTGGTGAGCCTCGGCCCCGAGCAGCGGTTCATCGTCGAGATCGTCAAGGCGCTGGCCGCGAAGCCCAAGGTGCTGGTCCTCGACGAGCCGACCGAGCATCTGTTGACGGACGACGTCGACCGTCTGTTCGAGCGCATCCGCAAGATCACGGCTTCGGGGTGCGCGGTCGTCTACATCTCGCACCGGATTCGCGAGGTGCAGAGAATCGCGCATCGCCTCACGGTGCTGCGTGACGGCCAGGGGCAGGGCACCTATGAGGCCGCGGGCCTCAGCGAGCAGGAAATCGTCGAGCTGATCGTGGGCGGCGCGCTCGACCGCGACTTCCCGGCCAAAGGCAACACGGGCGACGCGGGCGTCATGCTCGACGTGGCGAAGCTGCGTGGAGCCGGCTTTACCGACATCTCGGTTCGGGTCAAGCAAGGCGAGATCGTGGGACTCGCGGGAATCGACGGCAACGGTCAGCGCGAGTTCATGCGGGCGCTCGCGGGACAGACGCGCAGCCGCGGCAGCGTCACGGTGGCCGGCGTGGCCGCGAAGCTCCACAACTCGCAGGCGGCGGCCGACGCGGGCATCCGCTATTTGCCGGGCGACCGCCATCGCGAAGGCATCTTCGGTGAGTTGTCGGTGCGCGAGAATTTTTCGATCCGCAGTTTGCCATTCGACGCCATCAAGGGGTGGGTGAATCCGCGCAGCGAAGCGAGGCGCGCGCGAGACGCCGTGACGCGATTCGCTGTGAAGACGCCTTCCATCGACACGCCCATTCGCAGCCTCTCGGGCGGCAATCAGCAGAAGCTCGTGCTGGCGAGCGTGCTCGCCAGCCATCCCAAGGTGCTGCTCGTCGACGAGCCGACCCAGGGCGTGGACATAGGCGCACGGATGGAAATCTACAAGGTGCTGCGCGAGGCCGCGGCGGCCGGCACCGCCGTGATCGTGGTGTCCTCGGATGCGCACGAGGTGGCGGGACTCTGCGACCGCGTGCTCATCTTCTCGCGCGGTCACGTGGTGAAGGAGCTGGGCGAGAACGCCGTTAGCGAGAACAACATCACCCAGGCCGTCCTGACCGCAACGACGGAGCGGGAGAAGGGCGCCTCCACGATCTCCGGGCTCTGGAAGTGGGCGGCCGGCGATTGGGCGCCGCTCGTGATGCTGGCCGTTGCAGTCTGCGCGCTCGGCCTCTATGCGGCGCACGTCAATCCGGCCTACCTCTCCGCGCGAAACCTGAGCGGCATGCTGGCACTCGTGGCGACGCTCGCCATCGTCGCGTACGGGCAGCAGACGCTCATGCTGGTCGGCGGCATCGATCTCTCGGTCGGGCCGCTCATGGGGCTGATCGTCGTGATCCAGTCGTTTTTCCTCAACGATGGCGCCTCATTGGCTCATCAGTTCTCGGGATGGGGGATCGTGTTGCTCGTCGTCCTCGCGGTCGGGTTCGTGAACTGGATGCTGGTCGGCCCGTTCCGCCTGCATCCGATGGTGGCGACGCTCGCGACGTATATGGCGCTTCAGGCCGTGTCGTTGCTGCTGCGTCCGGTGCCGGGCGGCCTGATCGCCGATCCCATCGTGGAGGCCATCGGCAGCCAGCTCGGCTTCGTGCCCGTTGTCGCGATCGTCGCAATTGTGATGGCCGTCGTGCTGGAGATCGCCCTGTACAAGTCGAGGGCCGGTCTCACGCTGCGCGGCGTGGGCTCCCGCGTGGAAGCGGCGCGCATGTCCGGCGCCCGCCCGCAGTTGACACAGCTCGCGGCGTACATGGGGTGCTCGTTCCTTGCCGGTCTCGCTGCCGTGCCGATGATGGCCCAGGTGGGCTCCGGCGACCCCAGCGCCGGCATCAACTACACGCTCGGCAGCGTCGCGGCGGTCGTGATCGGCGGAGCAAGCCTCTTTGGCGGACGCGGTTCCTTCGTGGGTTCGCTGCTGGGCGCGCTGCTGATCATTCAGGTAAACGTAGTGACCTCGTTCCTCGATATCGGGGACTCGTGGCAGTCGTACCTCCTCGGCGGGATGATCCTCGCATCGGTCGCGCTCTATTCGAAGAGCAGAGAAATGGTGGTGGCGAAATGAGACATTCAATGCACAATCAGGCGGAAGTCATGTCGGAATTCCTTGAGCCTTCTAAGTCGAAATCGAAAGCAAAGCCCGTACGGCTGCCCGCCGTCGATGAATTCTCGTGGATCTGGATCGGGCTGGTCCTGCTCTTCGTCTGCAGCTCGATCGTCGCGCCGGGCACGATGACGCGAGGCTCGATACTCGCCATGCTGCCGTTCGCCGGTATTCTCGCGATCGTCGCGACGGGCCAGACGCTGGTGATCCAGCAACGCGGGCTCGATATGTCGGCCATCGGCATGGTCTCGCTTGCCGGCATCGTCATGGCCAGAACGGGATTCGCGTTCAATTCCGTTGTCCTTGCCGTCGTCTTCACGGTCTGTATTGGTGGGATCGTCGGCATCATCAACGGTGCGCTGATCTCGCGAGTCGCGATCACGCCGCTGGTGGCGACGCTCGCCGTCAACGCGCTGCTGATCGGCTGCGCACGCTCGTTGACCGGCAACGTTCCGGTGGACGTTCCAACCGTCGTGCAAACCATCTCGCACGCCCAGTTCCTGGGCCTCCCCGCGAATGTCTGGTTCGCCTTCGCGTTCGTGACGAGCGCGTGGATCATCACCCGCAAGACCACCGTGGGGCGCCGGTTCGTTGCCGTGGGCGTGAACCCGCGCGCGGCCGAAGCCGCTGGCGTCAACGTGCTGAAGTACCGGATTGGCGCGTACTTCGTCTCGGCCGTTTGCTTTACCGCGGCAGGCATGCTGCTCGCCGGGTTCATCGGCAGCGCGTCGCAAACGTCGGGCAACGACTATCTGCTGCCGGCAATCGCGGCCGTCGTGGTCGGTGGCACGCCGTTCACGGGCGGCAGGGGCAGTGTCGTCGCAAGCGCGGCGGCCGCACTGTTCATGGCGCAACTCGGCCAGCTCGTGCTGGCGCTGGGCGCGGGCCCCGCGGTTCAGCTCCTCGTTCAGGCCAGTGCGATTCTGCTGGCGACGGTAGTGCGTCATCTTCCAGAGTTTCTGCGCACGCTGCGCAAGTCGAGGGGGTAGCGGCTGACGCGAATTCATTAGCGCTTGGAAATGTCGGTTTGTAATTAGTAGTGCGATGTTCAGTACGGTATGGCCCGCAAAGAGGCCTCCGCAGGGTTCATGGAGATTAATTTCGTTGAGGATGACAAAATGAAAAAACTGGCATTGTTTGTGGCTTTGGCCACCATCGGGATCTGCAATGCGAACGCGCAGAGCTCAGTGACCTTGTACGGGCGAATTGCCGCTGGCTTCGACTACGTGACCAACGTGGCGACCCCGGACGGCCAATCGAAGAATAACTTCCGGTTCGGCAGCAATCAGTACGGGTATAGCTGGTTCGGCCTGAAAGGCGACGAAGATCTTGGCGGCGGCCTGCATGCCGTCTTCAAGCTCGAGAGCCTCTTCACATCCGGTACGGGGGAGACTCCGCCGGACCTGATCTTTACCCGCGATGCGTATGTGGGGCTGTCCTACGACAAGCTCGGCAGCCTCTGGTTAGGCCGCGCCATGAGCCTGACCGACGAAACCGGCTGGTACATTGACCCGCTGGGCGAGCAGGTGGGCACCGGCATCGCCAACTTCGCGTACGGACGCGCGTGGGGCCCACGGCCGAACGTGGTCACCTACAATTCGCCGAAGTGGGCGGGCTTCTCGTTCCGCGTGCAAAATGGCCTGGGTGGCGAGGCGGGCAACTTCCGCGGCGGCCGCCAGTTCAGCGTGAGCGCGCAATACACGCTCGCGGGCTTCGCGGCGTACGGGGTCTACGAGGAAATCCGCGATGCCAACGGGAAATTCTCCGACCTCTACTCGGCTTCGCGGGAGTACATGATCGGCGGCACCTATACGCTCGGGCCCGTCAAGTTCTTTACCGGCTATCAGCAGCTGGTGTCGTCCGGGCAGGATACGGTGGCGACCACGTTCAATCCGTTTGCGGCAACGCGCAGCCAGCAGGAGTGGTTGGGCGCGTCCTGGCAGGCCACGCCCGCGCTGGCGTTCCAGGCCGGCTGGTATCACGGCAACGTCAATCACGGCGGCGGCACCGGCAATCTCGGTGCGCTCGGGACCACCTACAACCTCTCGGCACGCACCTTCCTCTACCTGACCGTCGGAGCCATGTTCAACGGCAAGCAGTCTTCGTTCCCGGTTGAAACAACGGACTCCTTACCGCTGCCGGGGCACAACCAGCAAGGCGGATACGTTGGCGTCATGCACTTCTTCTGAGCGCAAGCGAAGACTTCGCGGCGCGGCCGGCGGTCGAGCGGCGCGCCGTTCTTGAGGTCAGGAGGTTACGATTGGGGGCGCCGTTACGGCCTGTCATCTAGCGGCGTCCCCAGTCGATCGATTCCAGCGGTTTTACGACTCGCTAGCCGACTGCAGTCTCGCGGCAAGAAACGCGCCGATGTCATCGAGCGCCTGTGTAGCGGCCTTCAACTTCCCGACGCTGCCGTGGAATCCGTGCGGCATGCCCAGCCAGACGTCGACTCGCGCATCGACGCCTGCGGCGACGGCGCGCTGAACATACAGGCGCGAATCGTCGAGCAGGACTTCATCGTCTCCCACGTGCACGAGCACGGGCGGCAAGCCGGTCACGCTTGCGTAGAGAGGCGAGGCCAGCGGATTCTTGGGGTCGGCGTCCCGCAAGTAGGCCTGGACGAGTTCCGATGCTTGTGCGCGCGTGAAAAGCGGATCGGCGTCCGCGCGCGTTTCGTACGTGGGGCCCGAGAGCGTCAAATCCGTAACGGGTGACAGCGCAACCGCGCCTGCGAGTCTGGCCTTCGTGGCGACTTCTCCACCGGCGATGCGCGAAACGAGGCCCAGGGCGAGATTGCCGCCCGCCGAGTCGCCCGTCACCGCAATGCGGGCAACGCCGCTCGCGTCGAGCCCAAGGTAGCAGGCGAGCACGTCGCTCACGCCGGCCGGAAACGGATGCTCGGGCGCCAGCCGATAATCCGGAACAAAGGCTTTTGCACCGCTCCTCGCGGCGATCTGGCCGACGAGGTGGCGGAATGCGTGAGCGGATCCAAAGTTGAACCAGCCGCCGTGCAGATGGAGGATCACTTCGTCAGGCCGGCTATTTTCGGGCGTGATCCAAAGCCCGGGAATACCACCGACCGTGCCGGATTCGACCGTCACGCCTTCATGAGGCGTCACGCTTTCCATGATCGCGTCGAACGCGCCGCGCCACTCGACGCCCTGGCGCAGGCCTTTGACTGGACGGGTCATCTCGCGCATGGCCCCGGTGATTTTCCCGTCTTCAGGGTCGAGCGGGTGTGTCACGACAAAGGCGCTCGATTGATCGCCGGTGGATGAATCTTGCATCGTCAGCTCCAGCAGATTAACGAAAATCGCACACCTCATTTGACCATTGGGGCTGCCAGGCAACAATGCGCGAAAACGTGATGCTCCGTTTCGCGTATAGAACGATGAGTTTCCGTCGGGCGATGGTGCAAATAGCGCTGCGCCCGCGTCACCAAATCGCCAGCCTTGCTTTCGATCTGAAAAAAGCTTGGTTCCCTCGCCGGCGTCGCCCCGATAGGCTGTGTGCTCCGCCCGTGCCTATGCTAAGTCGCAGCACACGGGCGCAACCAATGAGGAAACTCGACAATGAAAAACAGACCCTGGGGCACAGTGCGGGCCGCACTGTTGACGGCATTGCTGGTCGTGGTGTCGAACGCCGCGCATGCGGATCGTCTGGACGACATCAAGAAGGCAGGCGTGCTGCGCGTTGCTGCGTTCGACAGTAACCCGCCGTTCGGCTTCGTCGATCAGAAGGACAACCAGATCGTCGGGCTCGATGTCGATTATGCGCGCGCCGTGGCCAAGCGGCTCGGCGTGAAGCTCGAAGTCCAGCCGACCAATCCCGCCAACCGCATCGCATTTCTGAAGTCGGGCAAGGTCGATCTGGTATTCGCAAACTTCACGATCACTGACGAGCGGAAGAAGGAAGTGGATTTCAGCACGCCGTACTTCGCATCGGGCACGCAGTTCATCGCGAAGAAGGGCGTGCTCAAGTCACCGGAGCAGTTGAACAGCTTGCGCATTGGCGCAGACAAGGGCACGACCAACGAGCAGCAGGTGCGCGCGAAATTCCCGAGCGCGACCATCGTCGCCTACGACGACACGCCTTTCGCTTTCGCCGCGCTGCGCACGGGCAACGTGCAGGCCATTACCCAGGACGGTCCGAAGCTCGTTGCATTGCTTGCGCGCGTGCCCGACAAGGCGAACTACGAGATCTCGCCTTTCACGATATCGAACGACTACGAAGGCGTGGGCGTGCCCAAGGGCGAGACGCGTCTGCTCGATGTGGTGAACAGCACGCTGACGCGCCTTGAAGCCGATGGCGAGGCCGCGCAGATCTATGACAAGTGGTTTGGCCCGAAGAGCGCGGCGCCGCTGCCGCGTCTCTTCAAGATTGGCGACGCGGAAAAAAGCAGTTGAGCGTGGCGATCCTCTTCAGCGCCCGCATCCTGGCGGGCGCAATGCTTTCCTGCGGCTGATCCATGCATAACTGGCTTGAACCGAAATATCTCGCGTGGCTCGAACACGGCTTCTTCGTGACGCTGATGCTGTCCGCGTGCGCGGCCTCGTGCGCGACGCCGATGGGCTTTGCTCTCGCGGTTGCGCGCACGGCGCGCAGCGGTGCGATCGCACGCGGGGCGGCGGCCTACGTTTTCGTCTTCCGCAATTCGCCGTTGCTCGTGCAGTTGCTGTTCTGGTACTTCGGCGTGGCAGCCGTTTTGCCGTCCGGCTGGATGGCATGGCTCAACACGCCGCACGCGGCAACGCTCGGCCCGCTAACGCTGCAGTGGCCGAGTTTCGAGCTGTTCGCGGGCTGGGTTGGCCTGACCTGCTACACGACGGCGTTCATCGGCGAGGAGTTTCTAGCCGGCATGCGTGGCGTGAGCCAGGCACAAGAGCAGGCGGCGGCCGCGCTCGGCATGGGCCGCTATGCGACGCTGCGCTATGTGATCCTGCCACAGGCGCTGCGCATTGCGACGCCGCCCCTTGCGGGCCAGTACATGAACCTCGTCAAGAACTCCTCGCTGACGATGGCAATAGGCGTTGCGGAGCTGTCGTATATGTCGCGTCAGGTTGATTCGGAGAGCTTCAGGACATTCCAGGCATTCGGCACGGCCACCGCATTCTATGTGCTGGCCATCGCGGCTATCGAAGTGGCGCTGGTGCTCTGGCAACGCACCGGCACGCGCGCCTTGCAGCGAGGCCGGGCGTGAACGGATTCGAATGGCTTCCGACGCTGCGCTATCTGCTGCTCGGCGCGTTTCCCGCTGGCCCGCTGGGCGGCGTTGCGTTGACGCTCGTGCTTTCGGTTGTCTCTGCGTTGCTCGCCGCGCTGATCGGTCTCGCGGGCGGCATTGCGCTCGCCATGACGCGCGGCTTCGTGCATCTCGCGCTAACGGTCGTGGTCGCGTTCTTTCGCGCAATCCCCGTGCTGATGCTGATTTTCTGGACGTTCTTCCTGATGCCGATCCTGCTGCACATAGACGTCCCCGGCCTCGCGACCGTCGTGTGTGCACTGGCACTGATCGGCGGCGCGTACCTGTCGCATTCCGTGCATGCGGGCATTGCGTCGATCGGCGATGGCCAGCGGCAGGCTGCGCTCTCGCTTGGCTTGACGCGCTGGCAGGCGTTGCGCGCAGTGATCCTGCCGCAAGCCGTGCGCGTGATGATGCCGTCGTTCGTTAACCAGTGGGTCTCGCTCGTCAAGGATACGTCGCTGGCCTATATCGTCGGCGTGCCGGAATTCACGTTCCTCGCCAATCAGCTCAACAACCGGCTGATGGTGTATCCGGCGCAGATCTTCCTGTTCGTCGGGCTGGTTTATCTGCTGTTGTGCGGCGCGCTGCAGTGGATCGCGAATGCGCTGCTCGCGCGGCGCAAGTCCTCACGCGGGCGCGGCAGCGAAGCCCGGGCTGACGGGCCTCGCAAGGGGCGCGACACGCACTCGCCGTGGGCCAGCCCGGTGGCACCGCGCGGCGCGCGAGACTGACGCGCCTTCGGTGAGCGCTAGCGCTCGCGATCGGCCGTGCCCTAGCGCAAGCGCACGATGGTGGACTTGAGCTCCGTATATTTCTCCAGCGCGTGCAATGAGTTGTCGCGCCCGTTACCGGACTCCTTGAAGCCGCCGAACGGGAAGTTCATGTCGTCGGTTTCCTCGTAGCCATTCACCCACACCGTGCCCGCGCGCAGCCGCCGGGCGGTTTCGTGCGCCGTCGTGAGGTTGGAACTCCAGACGGCGGCCGCGAGCCCATAGGGCGTGTCGTTGGCGAGCGCGATGGCCTCGTCGAGGGTCTCGAACGCCGTCACCGCGAGCACCGGGCCGAAGATCTCTTCGCGCACGATCGGGCTTTGCGTGTCCGCGCAATCGAACACCGTCGGCTCGACATACTGGCCGCCGGTTTCGCTGCGCACGCGTCGTCCGCCGCGCAGCAGCCGCGCCGTCGCGCGGCCCTGCTCGACATAGCCCAGCACGCGGTCCACCTGGGCCGCGTCGATTAGGCTGCCCATGCGCGTGGCCGGCGAGAGCGGGTCGCCCGGCGCGTACTCCGCCGCGATGGCCAGCACACGATCGAGGAAGGACGTCTTGATGTCGCGATGCACGAGGAGACGCGAACCGGCCGTGCACATCTGCCCCGTGTTGTAGAACACGGCATGGGCGACGCTACGGGCCGCGCGCTCCAGATCGGGGCAATCGGGCAGCACGATTTGCGGCGACTTGCCACCGAGCTCGAGCCAGACGCGCTTGAGGTTCGAGTCGGCCGCGCTGCGCGCGATCTTGCGCCCGACCGCGGTCGAGCCCGTGAACGCCAGGCAGTCCACGTCATTATGGAGCGCGAGGGCTGCGCCCGTGTCGCCGAAGCCCGGCACCACGTTGAGCACGCCGGCCGGCAGGCCCGCTTGCGCGGCCAGTTCGGCAAGACGCAAGGCCGTGAGCGGCGACTTCTCGGAGGGCTTGAGCACGACGCTGTTGCCGCTCGCGAGCGCCGGGGCGCATTTCCACATGGCGATCAGCGCCGGAAAATTCCACGGCACGACGGCGCCCACCACGCCCACGGGTTCGCGCGTGACGAGGCCCAGAAACTCCTCGCCGACTGGCGCGACTTCGCCGCCCGTCTTGTCGATGGCCTCAGCGAACCAGCTAATGCAGTACGCGGACGAAGGAATGTCCACGCTCGTCGTGTCCGCGATGGGCTTGCCCGTGTCGAGCGTTTCGAGCAGCGCGAGCTCGTCGGCGTGCTCGCGCACGAGCTCGGCCCAGCGCAGCAACACGGCCTTGCGCGCACGCGGCGCCTGGGTGCGCCAGACGCCGCGCTCGAAGGTGCTGCGCGCCGCCTTCACGGCGCGATCGACGTCCGCTGCGCGGCAATAGGCGACCTCGGTCAGCGTGCGGCCGTCGATCGGGCTGGTGCACGGGTACGTCTTCGAGTTGTGCGCGGCGCAATAAGCGCCGTCGATCCATGCGCGGCCTTCGATATCGAGCGTTGCCGCTCGTGCGGACCAATCCTGCACTGCTTCGGTCATGCGTGGTACTCCTCAATGTCTGGAATGAGATGATGCGGCCGTGTCGTCATCCGCGATGCGTGACCGTGCGGGCTGCTCAGGCTGGCGCGGTACGGGCTTCGGCTTGCGCGTCGCGCCGCGCAATGGCAATCACGCGGCCCGAGTCGGCGGGGCGCGCGGCGCGGCTATGGGCGGCGTGGATCGCGGCGAGGCGCTGCTGGATCTCGGCAGGAAAGGGCGCGGCGCGCCCCGCCCGCATGTCGACGTGCATGAGCATCTGCTCGGCGCTCGCCAGCAGCGTGCCGCTTTCGGCATGGAACATCTCGTGAAAGATGTGCAGCCGCTTGTGATCGAAGTCGAGCAGGCGCAGCGTCAGCCGCAGCGGCTCGCCGAGCGCGACTTCACGCCGGTTGCGGATATGCGTCTCGACCGTGTAGACGGAATGACCGCGCTCGCGGTAATCGTCGTCAATGCCGAAGTAGCGGAAGAACGCGTCGGTATTGTCGCCGAACACATAGAGGTAGCACGACTCGCTCATGTGCTGGTTGTAGTCCACCCACGCCGGCTGAACCGTGCAGCGATGCAACTCCAGTGGCGTGGCAACCGGTGCGCTCAGGTCGAAGGGCTGGGACTTTTGGCCTTCGTATGCCGAACGCAATTGATGCGGATTCAAGGGATCGTGTCGATTCATACGCATGGCGCTCCGTTCTCTGGCTGTCCGCTCCGATGGTATGGCTAATTGAACAATTTTTCAACATCGGTCGGCATACGGGAAAATACGGGTAAAACAACCGGCTTGCGCGGCTTTGTCCTGGGTTGAACATTCATTCAGCAAATTTTATACTCGCCCACGATCGCTGATCAACAAAAGAGCAACACTCAGGTTTGGAGACCTCGACGATGAAGAAACAAGTATTGGCAGCGGGCGTGGCCTGCGCAGTGGTGGCTGGACCGGCATTCGCGCAGAGCAGTGTGAGTCTGTACGGCATCATCGATGCCGGCATCACCTATGTGAGCAACACGGGCGGCGCGCACGCCTGGCTGTTCGACGACGGCGTGTCCTACGGCAACCGGCTCGGCTTCATGGGCGAGGAGGACCTGGGCGGCGGCAACAAGGCCGTCTTCAAGCTCGAAAACGGCTTCAGGCTGGGCACCGGCAAGCTCAACCAGGGCGGCGCGCTATTCGGGCGCCAGGCCTACGTGGGGCTCGGCAACGAATGGGGCACGCTCACCTTCGGCAACCAGTACGACTTCGCGTTCGACTTCACGGAAGCGTTCAACGTGAGCGCGTTCGCGAGCGGCTACGGCGTGCACCAGGGCGACTTCGACCGGCAAAGCGGCGACCGCCTGCAGAACGCGGTGAAGTTCGTCAGCAACAGCTACCACGGGCTCGTGGTGGGCGGCATGTACTCGTTCAGCAACACGGCGGGCGACTTCCACGACGGCAGCGCCTGGAGCGTGGGTTCCACGTATTCGATCGGCGACTTCTCGGCGGGCGGCAACTATACGCGCCTGAACAAGCCGCAGGGGCTGGCCGCGGTCGATCCGTACGCGCAGATTGGCGTGAGCACGATGCTGGGCCAGACGGTTGCGACTGTCGACCCGCAAACCGGCGCCGTCACCGACCTGTACGCGGACAAGCCGTTCCAGGTCGATTCGCAATCGATCTTCGGCATTGGCGCATCGTATGTCTTCGGCAAGCTCACCGTGAGCGGCGATTTCACCAACACGACGATGAAGGGCTACGGGCAGTCGTCGACGATGCGTGTCTACGAAGCGGGCGGCATCTATCAGCTGAGTGCGCCGCTTTCGTTCGTGGCAGGCTATCAGTACACCACCTTCGAAGGGCATCACTGGCACGAAGTCGCGCTGGGCACGCATTATCTGCTCTCGAAGCGCACCGACATTTACGCGGCCGTGGACTGGCTGCGTGCGTCGAATGGCGTGGACGCGGTGATCGGCTATAGTTTCGAACCCTCGTCGAGCCGGACGCAAACGGCTGCGCGCGTGGGCATTCGCCACAACTTCTGAACGGACGCGGACCCGGGCGGCGCCAGCGCATGAGGATCATGAATCAGCCTGAAGAAACTTACTCGTGCGCGCAGGCGGTCGAGCGCCTCGTGCACGTGCTCGGCGCGGACTGCGTGAGCCGCGGCGCCGCGATTGGCGAGCGCTATTTCACGAACTACGGCGAGGCGCCGGGCGAGCGACCGGTCGCGCTCGTGCGTCCGCGCAGCGTCGAGGAGGTGAGCCGCACGCTCGCGCTGTGCAATGCACTCGATATGCCGGTGGTCGTGCAGGGCGGCATGACAGGACTTGCGGGCGGCGCTGCGCCGCGCGCGAGCGATGTGGTGCTATCGATCGAGCGGCTTGCCGGCATCGAGGAGATCGACCGCGAAGCGGCAACGGTCACGGTTTGGGCCGGCACGACCTTGCAGGCCGTGCAGGAAGCGGTGGAAGCGGCCGGCTTTACGCTGGGCGTGGACCTGGGTGCGCGCGGCTCGTGCCAGATTGGCGGCAATGTCGCGACGAACGCGGGCGGTAATCGCGTGATCCGCTATGGGACGATGCGGGAGCAGGTGCTTGGGCTCGAAGTGGTGCTTGCGGACGGCACTGTGCTTACCTCGCTGAACAAGATGTTGAAGAACAATGCGGGGTACGATTTGCGGCAGGTGTTTGTCGGCAGTGAGGGGACGCTTGGCGTGGTTACGCGGGTTGTGTTGAGGATGCATCCGCGGATGGCGGCGCCTGTTACGGCGCTGTGTGTGACGGCGGGCTTTGGTCAGGCGCTTGCTTTGCTGCATGTCGCGCGGGCTGCGTTGCCTGAGCTTTCGAGCTTTGAAGTGATGTGGCCGCGCTTTTGTGGGTATGTGACGGCGCATACGGCTGATTTGCGTGTGCCGTTTGCTGGCGATGCTGGGCTCAGGGTGCTGATCGAGTGCGCGGGTCGCGATGAGCAGGAGACGGCGGAGCGCTTTCAGGCGGCGCTGGCTGAGTGGCTCGAGCAGGGGCTCATCGAGGATGCTGCTCTGGCGCAGAGTGAAGCCGATACGAGGGCGTTCTGGACGCTGCGTGAAGGGCTTGCTATTGATGCGCTGCCGGATTTAATTAATTTTGATGTTAGCTTGCCGCATGGGCGTATGGAGGCGTTTGTCGCTCAGTGCGAGAGTGCGATTGATGCGCGATGGCCAGGCGCGCAGGTGCTTTTCTTCGGGCATCTCGGGGATGGGAATCTGCATCTGTGTGTGTCCGTGACCTATGCGAGGGGGGAGAGCGCGCATGATGTTGAGGCGCTCGTGTATCGGTTTGTCGGCGAGGCCGGTGGGTCGATTTCTGCCGAGCATGGTGTTGGGGTTTATAAGCGCGATTGGCTTGGGGTTTCTCGGAGTCCCGAAGAGATTGCCGCTATGCGGCGGGTTAAGGACGCGTTTGATCCGCGTGGGATTCTGAATCCTGGTAAGGTTTTCTGAGTCAATGGATTGAAATCGGATTTCTGCGTTTAAGGCGTTGGCCTTAACTTGTTTTCGCGGCGGGCCGCAGGCGTTGCCCCTGTGCGGGGCGGCACCTACTTTTCTTTGCAGCCGCAAAGAAAAGTAGGCAAAAGAAAGCGGCTCACACCGCTAGTGTGACGCCGTCCCCCACTGCCCTGTAGATCGGAGTGGCTCCGGGGCATCCGTCGCCCCGCACACTCCGCCTTAGTGACAAAGGGCTCATTCTTCCCGCCACGCGCTACGCGCGGGCGGAAGGGTCTGGAAGGAAAACCGGGCGGGCTGGCGAATGCGTTGGGGGTGCCACCCGGTGAATGCAAGGGCGTGTTGGCATAGCGAATGCGTTGGGGGCAACTCGGTAAATGCGCAGGGAACTGACCGGTGAATGCAAGGGCGTGTTGGCTGGCGAATGCGTTGCGAGCACCGCCCGGTAAATGCACAGGTATGCTAACTGGTGAATGAACGGGCATGCTGGCTGGCGAATGTGCGCGCGGGCCGCCGAGCGAATATATTTGATCGCTACAAATGCGTGTACATCCCACTGGTTTTGGATATACCCTACGGCGCGCGTAGCGCCGCCGGATGGATGAGCCCTTAGTCACTCCCATAAACGACGCGTGGTGACAGACGCCCCGGAGCCGCTCCGATAGTAAGGGCAGTGGTGGACGGCGTCACACTGGCGGTTTGAGCCGCTTTCTTTTGCCTACTTTTCTTTGCGGCTGCAAAGAAAAGTAGGTGCCGCCCCGCACAGGGGCGACGCTTGCGGCCCGCCGCGAAAACAAGTTAAGGCCAACGCCAAAAAAAACCAAAAGCCATTTTGGCTAACTAGCAAACCTAACAAGTGCATCAACGGCCACAGCACCATCCTTGGCCACAAGGAGCGGATTAACATCAAGCTCAAGCAGCGTCTCAGCATGCTCTTCGGCGAACCTGGCAATCGCCATAACATTCCGCACAATCGCATCGAGATCAGCCGCCGCGCCCCCGCGATACCCCGTGAGCAACGGCCCCAGCTTAAGCCCCAGCAGCGCCGCGCGCACATCCTGCTCACTGGTGGGCAACAGCAACGTAGCCGTATCACGAATCAGCTCAACGAGCACGCCGCCGCTGCCAAGCACCAGCGCAAGCCCAAATCCAGCATCGCGCTTGATGCCAACAATCAACTCCATCAACGGCGGGCTAGCCATTCGCTCAACGAGAATACGCTCGACGGCAACATCCGGCGCATAGCGTGCAACGCTCTCAGTCATACGCACGACGGCGCTAGCAACAGCCTCAGGCGACTCGAGCCGCAACGCCACCGCCCCCGCTTCGGTCTTATGCGGCAGATATTCACTCACCACCTTCACACAAACCGGGAACCCAAGCTTCGCAGCGGCGGCGGGCGCCTCGTCCGGCCTCACACAAACGGCAGCAGGCACATCGAGCCCATACTCAGCAAGCCTGCGCTTGCTCTCCCGCTCATCGAGCAACCGGCCGCCGGCCTCATTGGCCGATGCATCAGGCACGCGCAGCACAGGCAGCGTGGAAAGACGGTCCTCAGCCAGCCGCGCCGCGCGCGTCTTCCCGTACCACATCGCCGCGCCAATCGCCGCGATGCCTTCGCGCAGCCCCTGCAGCGGCGCAACGCCAGCGGCGGCCATCCGCAACGCGTGCTCAGGCGGCGTCAGCTCGGGAAACACGGAGATCAGAGCGGCGGGCACGTCGTTAGCGCGTGCGCTGGCCGCAAAGGCGTCAGCAGCGATGTCACATTGCGGGCGCTCGCCGGTATCTGCCTTGGGGTAGTCGAGGATCATCGCGGCCGCACCAGGGCGCTCGCCCAGCAGCGCGTCACAACAGGCGCGCATGGCGTCGGGGCGGCCCCACGGCGTGGTCGTGAAATCGAGCGGGTTGGCGATGTTCGCATAGGGCGGCAGCACGGTTTCAAGCGTCGCGCGGCCCTGCGCGCTCACGGCGGGAAACGCAATGCCCTGCGCTTCCGCGAGATCGGCGACCAGGCCCGCGTCGCCGCCCGAAGTCGCGAGCGCAGCGAGCGTGCTGCTTTTGGGGATGCCCGCAATCGAGAGCAGCTTCAGTGTTTCCACCAGCTCGACCGGATCGCGTGCGCGGATCACGCCAAGCCGCTTAAAGAGCGCGTCGTAGAGCGAATCGGAGCCCGCGAGCGAGCTGGTGTGGCTCAACGCGAGCTGCGCGCCCAGTTCCGAGACGCCGCTCTTGAGCGCGACGATCGGCACGCCGCGCGCGAGCGCGCGCGTGGCGGCCTCGCTGAATGCGCTCACGTTCTTGAGGCCTTCGAGGTGCACGCCAATCGCGCGTACGCGCTCGTCGTCCACGAATGCATCGACGAGGCGCGCCACGTCCACCTGCGCCTGGTTGCCCACGCTCGCAAGATACGCGAAGGGCAGGCCGCGCGCGCTCATCGAGAGGTTGTAGGCGAGATTGCCGCTTTGCGTGATCACGGCAACGCCGCGCTCGACGCGCGTCGCGCCGTGCGCCACGGGCCATAGCGCGCTGCCGTCCAGGCCATTCAGCAATCCGTAGCAATTGGGGCCGAGCATCGCCATGTCGCCCGCCGCTTCCAGCAGGCTCGCCTGGAGCGCGGCGCCCTCGGCGCCGGTTTCCGAAAAGCCCGACGCGTAGACCACCGCGCCGCCCGCGCCGCGCGCCGCAAGCTCGCGCACGACGCCCACCGCCGCCGCCGAGGGCACCGCGATGAAGGTGGCGTCGGGTGCGCGCGGCAAGTCTTCGACGCGCGCGTAGCAGCGCTCGCCGTCGATCTCGGCATGCGTGGGGTTGACGAGCCAGACGTCGCCCTGGTAGCCGAAGGCGCGCGAGCGCTGCAGCGCGGCCGCGATGCTGCGTCCGCCAATGAATGCAATGCTCGAAGGATTGAGAAGTCGATGCAGGTTGGCGGCGAACGCGGTGTCGCCGCGCTCGGTGGCACGGGTATGGGCCATGGCGGGTGTGTCGATTGAAATCCGATTGGAAACCGAATGGTTACGTCGAGGCGTGTGGGCGCATTCAGGCGGGCGCACCGTCGCGCACCCGCCTGGGTCGCCGGCTAGCTATATTGCCGCATGATTTCCTTCGAGAGAATATGTCGCTGGATCTCCGAGGTGCCTTCCCAGATGCGCTCGATGCGGGCGTCGCGCCAGAAGCGCTCGATCGGCAGCTCGTCCATGAGGCCCATGCCGCCGTAGATCTGCACCGCATGATCGGTCACGCGGCCGAGCGTTTCGGTCGCGAGCAGCTTGGCGAGCGCCGCGTCGCCATCGGTCATGGTGCCCTTGTCGAGCTTGTCGGCGGTGTAGAAGGTCACGAGCTCCGCCGCGCGGATCTCCGTGGCCATGTCGGCGAGCTTGAACGACGTGCCCTGAAAGTCGCCGATGCGCTTGCCGAACTGCTGGCGCGTGGCCGCCCATTCGGCCGCCATTTCGAACGCGCGCTGCGCACGCCCGATGTTGTTGGCCGCCACCATCACGCGCCCCGCAGTCAGCCATTCGCTGGCCAGGTCGAAGCCATGATGCTCTTCGCCGAGGATCTGCGAGACGTGCACGCGGCAGTCGGAAAGGAAGATCTCCGACTGATGATAGCCACGCAGGCTCGTGCAGTGCGGCCCGCGCCGCACGGTCATGCCCGGCGTGTCCTTGTCGATCAGGAAGCAGGTCACGCGCTTGCGCGTGCGGCCGCGCCATTCCTCTTCGCCCGTTACGGCGAACAGGATCACGTAGTCGGCCGTGTCCGCGTGGCTGATGAAGTGCTTGCTGCCGTTGATCACGTAGTGGTCGCCGTCGCGCACCGCGCGCGTGCGGATGCCCATCGCGTCCGAGCCCGCGCCCGGTTCCGTGAGCGCGAAGCAGTCCACGCGCTCGCCGCGCACGGTCGGCTTCAGGTAGCGCTCGATCTGCTCGCCCTTGCAGGCCATCAGGATCTTGCTGGGCCGTGCGACGAACACGTGCAGCGCCCAGCTCGTGCGCCCGAGCTCGCGCTCGACGAGCGCCTGGCTCAGATAGTCGAGCCCCGCGCCGCCCACGCTCTCCGGCATGTTGAATGCGTAGAGGCCGAGCTCGATGGACTTCTTGCGGATCGAGGCGGCGAGCGCCGGCGTGACTTCGTCGGCGCGGTCCACGGCGAACTCGTGCGGTTGCAGCTCCTTTTCCACGAAGGTGCGCACCGACGAAACCAGCATTTCCTGCTCATGGGTCAATGAGAATTCCACGCGTTATCTCCCTGCGAATTGTGGGGCGCGTCGCTCTTTCGACGCGCGAAGGGCTTCCTGACCGTCTTCGCTATGGCCGCACGCGAGTCCGGCGGCGAGCTCGGCCTGGAGCTGCTCGGCGAGCGTGCTGGTGAGCGAGCGTGCGAAGAGGGCCTTGGTATGGCCGAGCGCCACGCTCGGGCCGGCCGCGAGCTGCGCGGCGAAGTTTGCGACGTGCGACTCGAATGCAACGTCGTCGACCACTTCGGAAACGAGGCCCGCTGCCAGCGCCTGCGCGGCGCTCCAGCGTTCGTTCAGGAATACGAATCGACGCGCGACGTCGGGCCGCGCGAGACGCGGGAGGAACCAGCTGCCGCCCATGTCGGGGCTGTAGCCCATGCCGGTGTAGCCGCAGCGCAGCGACGCGCTGGCGGCGGCAATCCGGAAGTCGCACGCGAAGCCGATGTCGGTGCCCGCGCCAACCACCGAGCCGTTGAGCGCCGCCACCGTGGGGCGCGGAAACGCCGCGAGCAACTGCACGAAGGCGTGGGCCTTGTCGGTCCAGCCATAGGTGTCGAGCTCGCCGTTGGCTTCGGCCTGTGCCCATTCCTCGACGTCGGCGCCGGCGCAGAACGCCTTGCCGGTGCCGGTGATCACGAGACAGCGCACCGACGGGTCCTGCGCATAGCCTTCGAGCAGTTCGCGCAGCCGGTCCAGATGCGGGCGCGCGAGCGCATTGCGCGCCGCCGGCCGGTCGATGCGCAGGGTGAGCACACCGTTGCGCGAGTCGATACGGATCTCTTCTGTAATCATGGTTTTCGCCAGTCTCCTGTGTCTCATGCAACCTGGTTGCGCACGGTCGTGTATGGATGGTGCAGACCCACGGCGGGGCAAGGGTCCGCTCTACTTGCAGCCTCCATTACGGCATAGTATAAGTTCTGTTAAATGAACGTTCAACCCAAATCGGAAAAGACGATCAGGAGACGAAGAGTGGAAGCAGGTCATGCGAGTGCGGAAATGGGTGTCGACTGGAGCGCCGGGGCGGCGCCGGCAAGCGCGAGCCGCGTGGCGTCCGGCGCGGGGCTGCTGATCGACCGGATCTCCAAGCGCTACGGGAAAGTGGTGGCGGTGCAGGAGACCACGATCGACATTCCGCGTGGCGAGTTCCTGACCATCCTTGGACCGTCCGGGTCGGGCAAGACCACCCTGCTGATGATGGTGGCGGGCTTCGAGCAGCCCACGGGCGGCGACCTGCGGGTGGGCGCGGAGAGCATCGTCGCGTTGCCGCCCGAGAAGCGCAATTTCGGCATGGTGTTCCAGGGCTACGCGCTCTTTCCGCACATGACGGTGGAGCAGAACGTCGCCTACCCGCTGATGGTGCGTGGCCAGAAAGGGCCGGACGCTGTCAAGCGCGTGAAGCAGGCGCTCGACCAGGTGCGCCTCAGCCATCTCGCGGACCGCCTGCCGCGCCAGATGTCGGGTGGCCAGCAGCAGCGCGTGGCGCTCGCGCGTGCGCTCGTGTTCAACCCGGACGTGGTGCTGCTCGACGAGCCGCTGGGCGCGCTCGACCGCAAGCTGCGCTGCGAGGTGCAGATCGAGTTGAAGGCGTTGCACGAGCGGCTGGGCGCCACTTTCCTGTTCGTCACGCATGACCAGGAGGAAGCGCTTTCGATGTCGGACCGTATCGCGATCATGCGCGACGGGCGACTCGAACAGATCGGCGCGCCGGGCGAACTCTACGAGCGCCCGGGCAATCGCTTCGTGGCGGACTTCCTCGGCGAGAGCAACTTCATCGAAGGCGAGGCGGTGGGCACGCACGACGGCGTCAGCGTCTATCGCGCCGGCAACCGTCAATTCGCGGCCAGCGCCGGCAGCGCGCGTGCCGGCGACAAGGTCCTCTACGCGCTGCGCCCCGAAAAGGTCGGCATCGCCACGACGTCGAGCAACGGCACGCTCAACGAGGTGTGTGGCCGCGTCGTGCACTGGAACTACTTTGGCGCGTCGTTCCGCTTCGAAGTCCAGACGGCCGAACTCGGCCGCATGATCGCCGACGTGCCGGCGTGGAAGGGGCTCGCTTCGCCGCATACCGGCATGGAGGTGTTCGTGCAATGGGAGCCCGACGCGACCTCGCCGCTAGCGGTCAGTTGATTGCCCTGGGCGAGCGGGCCGGCATGCGGGTGCCCGCAGTGAGCCTGCCGCGTGCCCACAGTGTGCTTGTACTTCATTCATCGAGCGAAGCATAAAAAAGGAGACACCATGACGCAACGCCATATGCGCGACCTCATCGAGCAAGCGCGCGATCTCGAGCCCCGCACCGAACAGGGCCGGCGCAACTTCCTGAAACTGTGCGCGGCGGCCGGCATCGCACCGACGCTGCTATCGGTCTGGAGCGGCGCAGCGCGCGCATCGAACCCGAAGGAGATCGTGCTGAGCGCATGGGGTGGCGAAGGGCGCGCGGCATTCCGCACGGCGTATATGGACCCGTTCTCGAAGGCGACCGGCATTCGCATGGGCTACGACTCGTCGCCCGACGACGGCAAGATCAAGGCGATGGTCGAGAACGGCAATGTCATCTGGGATGTGATGGACCTCGACGGCTTCGAGGCGATCAAGCTCGGCAAGCAGGGTTTCCTGCGCGCGATCGACTACTCGGTCGTGAACCGGCTCGCTCTGCCGGGACTCGCGTCGGACTATGGCGCGCCCGCCTACCTGCTGAGCTACGTGCTCGCCTATGACTCGCAGAAGTTCGGTGCGAATCCGCCGAAAAACTGGGCCGACTTCTGGAACGTGAGCAAATTCCCCGGCAAGCGCGGCTTGTGGAAATGGATGGGCGGCTCGCTCGAAGCCGCGCTGATGGCGGACGGTGTGGACAAGGACAAGGTCTATCCGATCGACACGCAGCGCGCGTTCAACAAGCTCAAGGTGCTCAAGCCCAACGTGCTGCTGTGGGATTCCGGTGCGGACAGCCTGCAACTGCTGCGCGACGGCGAAGTGAGCATGGCCTGCATCTGGCACACGCGCGCGAACGCGATCCAGCGTGAAAGCAAGGGGCGCTTCCGCTATACGTGGGAGCAGGGGCTGGCCTCGTGCGACGTGTGGTCGGTACCAAAGAACAATCCGGCCGGCGACCAGGTCTGGCAGTTCATCAAGTTCGTCCAGGGCATCGAGCCCCAGCTCAAGCTGCTCTCCGCACTCGGCAACGGGCCGGTGACGCCGGCCGCGACGGCGCAGGTGCCGGCCGCGCTGCGCGCGGACAATCCGGGCACGCCGGAGAACTGGGCGAAGCAGTGCAAGGTCGATCCGGCCTGGTGGGCCCAGAACTACGACGCCACGCTGCAGCGCTACACGGACCTGATGTCCTCGTGAGATCGATTGCCCGTCGCCGGCAAGCAGCACGCCGGCGATCCGCCGAACCTTCATCGAACGCCGCGCCATGAATACGCTGACTTCCTCCACGCCCGAAATCGTCGCGGTGCCGCGCAAGCGGATCGACCGCTACTGGCTGCTGGTGCTGCCGCTGCTCGCGCTGCTGGCCGTGCTGTATCTGTTTCCGCTGCTGCGCGTGCTGTGGCTGAGCTTTTCCGTGCCGCAGCCCGGGTTGCAGAACTACGCGCGCTTCATCGACAACGCGAGCGTGCACCGCGTGCTGTGGACCACGCTGCGCATCTGCAGCATGACCACGGTGATCTCGGTGGCGCTGGGCTACGCGATTGCGTTCGCGATGGTGCACGTGGGGCCGCGCCAGCGCATGGCGCTGTTCTTCGGCTTGCTGGTGCCGTTCTGGGCCTCGGTGCTGATCCGCGCGTTTTCATGGCTGTTCCTGCTCGGCGAGCAAGGGCTCGTGAACAACACGCTGATGGCGCTCGGCATGACCGACGAGCCGCTGCAACTGATGCGCAATCCGTTCGGCGTGGTGGTCGGCATGGTGCATTTCATGATTCCCTATGCGGTGCTGCCGCTCTACTCGAACATGAAGGGCATCGATCCGCAGCTGGCTCGCGCCTCGCAAGGGCTCGGCGCGAGTGCCTTCCTCACCTTCCGCAAGGTGTACTTCCCGCAGACGCTGCCCGGCATCTACGGCGCGGGACTGCTGGTGTTCATCTTCTCGCTCGGCTTCTATGTGACGCCGGTGATCCTGGGCGGCGGGCGCACCGTGATGGTGGCGGAGTACATCAGCACGCAGATCCTGCAACTGGTGAACTGGGGCAGCGGCGCGGCGCTGGCTTCCGTGCTGTTGATGGCGATCGTGGCGGTGCTGGTCGCGCTCTCGCGCTTCATCAACCTGCGCGAGCTGTTTGGCGCGAAGTAAGCGGCATCAGGAACATCAAGGACATCAAGGAAACCTTATGAATTCCAGACTCACCATCCGGCGCGCGCTCGTGATCGGCGTGGCGTGGGCGGCCATCCTGTTCCTGTTGCTGCCGCTGCTGGTCTCGGTGCCGGTATCGCTCACGCCCAACGACTATCTCTCGATGCCGGACGGCACGATCTCCATGCGCCACTACGCCGTGCTGTTCGAGGACGACGGCTGGCTCGCGAGTTTCGCGCAGAGTGGCGTGATCGCGCTGGCCTCGGCGACGATCTCGGTCACGCTCGGCACGCTGTGCGCGATCGGCCTGTGGAAGATCGCCTCGCGGCGCGGCGAGACCGTGCGCCTCGTGATCCTGTTCCCGCTCATCGTGCCGCCTATTGTTTCCGCGCTCGCGTTCTACCGGCTCTGGGCCGACTGGCGCCTGCTCGACAGCTACACGGGCACGATCCTCGCGCACGTGGTCTTGACCGTGCCTTATGTCGTGGTCTCGGTTTCCACCTCGCTCGCGACGCTCGGGCTCAAGGTCGAGCAGGCGTCGCGCAATCTCGGCGCGAACCTCTATCAGACGCTGCGCCACGTGATCCTGCCGCTGATACGCCCCGGCGTGTTCTCGGCGGCGGTGTTCGCGTTCATCCTCTCGTGGGACGAGCTCGTGGTCACGCTGTTCATTTCGAGCCGCCACATCTATACGCTGCCGCGCCGCATGTGGGACGGCATGCGCGAGAACGTCGACCCGGCGATCGCCGCCGTGTCCACCCTGATGCTCGTCGGCACCTGCGCCGCGATTGCCGTGACGCTCGCGCGCCGGCGCACGGCGGGCGAACTCTAAATATAGCCGCACTGGAGAAACAAAAACATGAAGGTATTGATCGTTCACGCCCATCCCGAACCGCAGTCGTTCACCACCTCGATGCAGCATTGCGCCGTGCGCACGCTCGAAGCGCAGGGCCACGAGGTGATGGTGTCGGACCTCTACGCCATGAACTGGAATCCGGTGGCGAGCGCGGCGGACTTCGGCATGCGGCGCAACGCGGATTACCTCGTCTACGCACTGGAGCAGCGCGAGAACGTGTCCGCCCAGGCGATCGCTCCCGACATTGCGGCGGAGCTGGAAAAGCTGCTGGCGTGCGATCTGGTGATCTTCAGCTTCCCGCTGTTCTGGTGCTCGGTGCCGGCCATCATGAAAGGATGGATCGATCGCGTGATGGTCTCGGGCAAGGTGTATGGCGGCCTGCGCTTTTACGACCGCGGCGGCATGCGCGGCAAGCGAGCGATGCTGGCCTACACCTGTGGCGGCCGCGATTTCATGTTCGGCCCTGAAGGCGTGCACGGCGAGATGGACCTCATGCTGCGCCATATGTTGCGCGGGACGCTCGGCTATGCCGGGTTCGAGGTGCTGCCGTCGTTCGTTGCGTATCACGTGCCGTATATCGCCAACGAAGAACGGGTGGCCATGCTCGAGCGTTACGCCGAGACCCTCACGAAGCTCGACCAGTTGGAGCCGCTCGCGTTCCCGACGCTCGATGATTTCGACTCCGAGATGCGCCCGCGCGCACTGGTTGAGCAGCTTGGCGAGCAAAACTAATTAATCTGAATGTGAGCATGCGATGAGTGTGAAGATCCTGGTGGGTGTGAAGCGGGTGGTCGACTACAACGTCAAGGTGCGCGTGAAGTCGGATGGCACGGGCGTGGATATCGCCAACGTGAAGATGTCGATGAACCCGTTCGATGAGATCGCCGTGGAAGAGGCGGTTCGCCTGAGGGAAGCGGGTGTGGCGACGGAAGTGATTGCCGTGTCTGCGGGCCCCGCGCAGGCACAGGAAACGCTGCGCACGGCGCTGGCCATTGGCGCGGATCGCGCGATTCTCGTCGAATCGAATGAGGATTTGCAACCGCTCGCGGTGGCGAAGCTTTTGAAAGCGCTCGTCGATAAAGAGCAGCCGTCATTAGTCATTCTTGGCAAGCAGGCCATCGACGACGATTCGAACCAGACCGGCCAGATGCTCGCCGCGCTGGCGAACCTGCCGCAAGCAACGTTCGCTTCGAAGGTCACGATCGCCGATGGTAAAGCCACGGTTGCGCGTGAAGTCGATGGCGGTGCGGAAACGCTCTCGCTGACGCTGCCCGCCGTGGTCACGACGGATCTGCGTCTGAACGAGCCGCGCTACGTCACGCTGCCGAACATCATGAAGGCGAAGAAGAAGCCGCTGGAAACGATCAAGCCGGAAGACCTTGGCGTCGATGTCGCGCCGCGTCTGAAGACCCTGAAGGTGGCCGAGCCGCCCAGGCGCAGCGCGGGCGTGAAGGTCGCCGACGTGAAGACGCTGGTCGAGAAGCTGAAGACCGAAGCCAAGGTGCTGTAAGGGGGGAGATACAAAATGACGAATCTGGTAATTGCCGAACACGACAACGCGTCGATCAAGGCGGCAACGCTGAACACCGTGGCTGCCGCGCAGAAGATCGGCGGCGACGTGCACGTGCTGATCGCGGGCCACAACGCCCAGGCTGCCGCAGAAGCGGCCGCAATGATCGCTGGCGTTTCGAAGGTGCTGCTGGCCGACGCGCCGCAACTGGAGCAGGGCCTTGCAGAGAACCTCGAAGCCACGGTCCTGAGCATCGCAAAGAACTATTCGCACATCCTCGCGCCGTCGACGGCCGCGGGCAAGAACGTCACGCCACGCATCGCCGCGAAGCTGGACGTCGCGCAGATTAGCGACATCACGGCTGTCGATTCACCGGACACGTTCGAGCGTCCGATTTACGCGGGCAATGCAATTGCAACGGTGCAGTCGCAAGACCCCATCAAGGTGATCACGGTTCGTACGACCGGCTTCGACGCCGTGGCGGCCGAAGGCGGCAGCGCAACGGTAGAGAAGATCGAAGCGGCAGCAGACAGCGGCCTCTCGCAATTCATGAGCCGTGAAGTCACGAAGCTGGACCGTGCTGAACTCACGAGCGCGAAGATCATCGTCTCGGGTGGCCGGGGGCTGGGCAGCGGCGAGAACTACACGAAGGTTCTGGAGCCGCTCGCCGACAAGCTCAACGCAGCACTGGGCGCGTCGCGTGCGGCAGTGGATGCGGGCTACGTCCCCAACGACTACCAGGTGGGCCAGACCGGCAAGATCGTCGCGCCGCAACTCTACATCGCCGTGGGCATCTCGGGCGCGATCCAGCACCTTGCAGGCATGAAGGACTCGAAGGTGATCGTGGCGATCAACAAGGACGAGGAAGCGCCGATCTTCAGCGTGGCCGACTACGGCCTCGTGGGCGATTTGTTCACGGCCGTCCCCGAGTGGGCGAACGCGCCGGCCTGATGCATACAAGCGTGGCTCGTCCATAAGGCCCGTCCATCCGGCTCTCCTCCCATCACACGACCCAACCGATCGAAACCACCATGACGTCCAGCGACGTACTGCTGTTCCTCACGGGCCTGCTCACGTTGTTTTGCCCGCCCGTTGCGATGCCGATGTACGCGGCGGTCACGGGCCATTTCCCCGACGCGACGCAGCGGCAGATCGCGTTGCGCCTGTTCGTGTGGATCGCGGCAGCGATGGTCGCAGCGGTCTGGGGCGGCCAGTTCCTGCTGCGCATGCTGGGCCTCACGCTCGGCGCCCTGACGCTCACGGGTGGTCTCGTGCTGTGCCTGTGGTCGATTCCGATGATGCGCGGCACGCAGGCGGACAAGGACGAGCGGCGCGGCGGCACGGGCCGGCTCGAGCACGCGCAGTGGCGCGGCTACATCGCGGTGCCGCTGATTTTTCCGCTCTCGATCGGCAGCGCGGTGATCTCGCTCGTCATCACGACGGCCTCGCGCTTTCATACGGTCGGCGATCTGTGCATCGTGAGCGCCGCGTGCGTGCTGCACGCGGGCGTGATCGCCCTCACGTACCTGTGCTCGGGCTCGTGGTGCAAGCGCCTGAGCGAAATGGGCCGGACCATCATCGAGCGGCTTTCGGGTATCGTGCTGACCGCCATCGCGTTCCAGATGCTTGCGCAAGGCATACGCGAATTGCTGCCGGGCCTCGCTTCATGACAAACCGGCTTGCCGGTTCCCAACACCTCCACCGATTCCTTCAAGACAGACTATGAAAACAGTCGGCATGTACCTCGTCGAGTTGCTTGCGGCCTATGGCGTGGATACCGTCTTCGGCATTCCCGGCGTGCATACCATCGACCTGTATCGCGGCCTCGAGCACAGCGGCATGCGCCACATCACGGCGCGTCACGAGCAGGGGCTCGGCTTCATGGCCGACGGCTATGCGCGCGCCACGGGGCGCCCCGGCGTGTGCTTCGTGATCACCGGGCCCGGCGTCACGAACATCGCAACGGCGATGGCCCAGGCCAGCGCGGATTCGATTCCGATGCTCGTGATTTCGAGTGTGAACGCGCTCGGGCAGATGGGCTCGGGCAACGGCCACCTGCACGAGTTGCCCGATCAGCGCCAGTTCGCTGGCAGCATCGCCGCGTTCAGCCACACCGTCACGCGCGGCGAAGAGCTGCCTCAGGTCATCGCGCGCGCGTTCGCCGTGTTTTCGGGCGAGCGCCCGCGCCCCGTGCATATCGAGCTGCCGCTCGACGTCATCAACGCGCCTGCTGGCGCGCTGCCTTCGCCGCCGCCCGCGCCCCGGCGCGTGCAGGCCGGCCCCGCGGCCCCGCAGGCGCTGGACGCACTGCGCGAGGCCGCGCAACGCGCGAAGGCGCCGCTGATACTCGCGGGCGGCGGGGCGCTCGGCGCCGCCGACGAGGTGCGCTGGCTCGCGCAAGCGCTCGATGCGCCGGTGGTCATGACCATCAACGGGCGCGGCATGCTCGCGCCCACGCATCCGCTCGCGATCTCCTGGTCAGCCTCGAGCGCGGCCGTGCGCGCGCTGATGCGCGAGAGCGATCTCGTGATCGCGCTCGGCACCGAGCTGGGCCCGACCGACTACGACCTATACGCGGACGGCACCTTCGTCGCACCGCGCACGCTCGCGCGTATCGACATCGACGCGCAACAGATCTTTCGCAACGCGCCGCCCGACTTGCCGTTGCTCGGCGACGTGGGCGAGACCATCGCGGCGCTGCGCCGCTCATGGGGCGCGGCGGGCGCACGCGCGGAAGGCGCGGGCTCGCCAGGCGCCACGCGCGCGGCCGCGTGCCGCGACGCCGCCCGGCTCGAAGCCGACGCGCAGACGCAGCGCGATCTCGCCTTGCTCGACAGCGTGCGTGAGGCGCTGCCGCAGGCGTGCATCGTGGGTGACTCCACGCGCATGGTCTACTCGGGCAACATCGGTTACGCGGCGCCGCGCCCGCGCAGCTGGTTCAACGCGTCGGTGGGCTTCGGCTCGCTCGGCTACGGCTTGCCGGCGGCGATCGGCGCGAGTCTCGCCGATCCGGCGCGGCCCGTCGTGTGTCTCGCGGGCGACGGCGGCCTGCAATACACGCTGGGCGAGCTCGGCACGGCGGTCCAGCATGGCGCGCGCGTGATCGTGCTGTTGCTGAACAACCGCGGCTACGGCGAGATCAAGAACGCGATGGTGCATCGCGGGGTGGAGCCGATCGGCGTCGATCTGCACACGCCGGACTTCGTCGCGCTCGCGCAGGCGTATGGCTGGCAGGCCCAACGCGTGGCCGAAGGCGACGCGCTGGGCGACGCGCTGCAACGCGCGGCCGCGCAGGATGCGCCGACGCTCATCGAAATCTGCGTCGCATGAAATCGCGCTAGCAGCGCGTTGCAACGAAAAAAAGCCGCCGCCTTTTTTGAAAAGGCGGCGGCTTTTTCACTGATGAGCCAGAGCAGACCGTGGCGTGCTCAGGCGCCCGCGCGCATGATCCGCGCGGTCACGAAGTTCTCCACGGCGCCCAGACAGCTACGCAGTGCGTCCTCGGCCGTGAACGAGCTCGGGTCGCGCGCGAGCTCCAGCCAGAAGCCGTCGATCAGCGCGGTCAGCGTCAGCGCCGCGAGGTCGCTGTCGACCTCCACGCCGCGGACTTCGCCAATCTGGTCGAACAGCTTCTTGAGCGCCTGCCGGTAGCCCGCATAGAGCTCCTTGTGCGCCTTGCGGATCACCGGGTCGCTATGCGCGACGCTCCAGAAGCCCAGCCAGACCTTCACGTTCTTCGGCGCGAACACGGGCGCGGCGAAGCACACCCTGATGATCGCGTCGAGCTTCGCTTCGGGGCCCGACGCGTTCGCGGCGGCCGCGCGCGAGACTTCCTGCAGGTCGGCGGCAAGGCGCTTGTAGGTCTGCACCATCAGCTCGTCTTTCGACTGGAAATGATGGTTGATGAGCCCGCGCGAGACCTTGGCCTCGGCACAGATGCGATCGATCGTCGTATCCGAATAACTGTAGCGGGCGATGCAGCGCATCGTCGCCTCGATGATGGATTGCTGGCGTACCTCAGGCGTTTCGCGCACCCCGCGCCCACGTGTGGGCACGGGTTCTTTGCGAGTGGTTTTTGGCACAGTTCACCTTTCACTATGGTTACCCAGCCGATTATATGCGACTGTCGGAAATCTGTTCAATTGCAGTGCTACGACCCCAGAGCCGGAGCCGCTTCGCGACGCAAAAAGTTTATTGAAACGAGTTGAACCAATGTTCAACAGAACATATACTCGGAACCCATGAAGGTTGGTTGACCATTCAACAAGCCACTGCGGGCGACGCTTCGAATCGCTTCAGCAGAGGGCACTGGAGACAACATGCTGGCCGTGGCAAACGACACCGCGCATCACCCCGATGCACAGCGGGGAGGGGGCGCGCAACGTGTGTGCGTGGAGAACCTGCACAAGTCCTTCGGCGATCTGGAGGTGCTCAAGGGCGTCTCGCTGGGCGCGAACGAAGGCGAGGTGATCTCGCTGATCGGCGCGAGCGGGTCGGGCAAGAGCACGCTGCTTCGCTGCATCAACCTGCTGGAAATGCCCACGAGCGGCAGGATCGTCGTGGACGGCGAGGAGATCCGCCTCGGCACCGACCGCAAGGGCCGCACTGTTGCGCTCGATGCGCGCCAGGTCGAGCGCATCCGCACCCGGCTCGGCATGGTCTTCCAGAGCTTCAACTTGTGGCCGCACCGCACGGTGCTCGAAAACATCATCGAAATGCCGGTGCATGTGCTGCGCGAACCGCGCGCCGAAGCCATCGCCCGCGCCGAGCAACTGCTCGAACGCGTCGGCCTCGCCGACAAGCGTCATGTCTATCCCGCGTTCCTTTCCGGTGGCCAGCAGCAGCGCGTGGCGATTGCGCGCGCGCTCGCCATGCGTCCCAAGGTCATGCTGTTCGACGAGCCCACCTCCGCACTCGACCCCGAGCGCGTGGGCGAAGTCCTGAAAGTGATTCGGGATCTGGCCTGCGAAGGCCGCACGATGCTGCTGGTCACGCACGAAATGGATTTCGCGCGTGATGTCTCGAGCAAGGTCGTGTTCCTGCACCAGGGGCGCATCGAGGAAAGCGGCACGCCGGAGCAGGTGTTCGGCGCGCCGCAGAGCGAGCGGTGCCGGCAGTTCGTCACCGCGCATCAGCAGCGCCGTTGAATGTCGTGCGGCCGGCGCCGCGCGACGCGGCGGCCGGCGCATTCGAGCCCATGTAGCGTCCAACCCGTTGATCGAAAAAGGTACACCACCATGAAGAAAATGATTCGCGCCCTGGCTGTGGTTGCAACGGCTGCCCTGACGATGCTGAGCGTGCCGGGCAGCGCCTCGGCCGCGTCGGATACGCTGCGCTTTGGCGTGGCCGCCGAGCCTTATCCGCCGTTTACCATGAAGACGCCCACGGGGCAGTGGAGCGGCTTCGAGGCCGACCTGATCCGCGCGCTTTGCGACCAGATGAAGGCCCAATGCCAGATCAAGGAGGTGTCGTGGGACGGCATCATTCCGGCGCTGCAAAGCGACAAGATCGACGTGATCTTCAATTCGATGTCGATCACGCCCGAGCGCGAGAAAGTCATCGCGTTCTCGCGGCCGTACTATGAAACGCCGGGCGTCTTCGTCGGACCGAAGGACGTGCCGCTCACGCTCACGCCGGCGGGCCTCGCGGGCAAGGTGATCGGCGTGCAGGGCTCCACCGGCAACGCCGAGTTCATCAAGGCCGCCTATGGCAAGACTTCGACGGTACGCCTCTATAACACCCAGGACGACTGCAATGCCGATCTCGTCGCGGGCCGCATCGACGTGATGTTCCTCGACAAGCTCGGCGTGATCGACTTCCTCAAGACGAAGGACGGCGCCTCCGTCGAAATGAAAGGCCCGGGCAGCGTGAAGATGGACCCGGCGATTTACGGCAGCGGCATCGGCGCCGGCGTGCGCAAGAACGATGTGGCGCTCAAGCAGCGCATCGACACGGCGCTCGTGCAGCTCCACGACTCGGGCAAATACGACGCCATCGCGAAGAAGTACTTCACGATCGACCTCTGGCCGCATTGAGCACGGCGCGCGCGAAGCCTGATGGGGGAATAGCATGAACACGTGGACCTGGGTGGCGTATCTCGGCATCGACCCGGACGGCTGGACCGCCGCCCTGCTGCAGGGGGCGCTCGTCACGCTCGAAATCTCGTTCGGGGCCTTTGCCGTGGGCCTCCTGCTCGGGCTCGCGGGCGCGGCGGCCAAGCTCTCGGGCGTGCGCACGCTCGAGCGCATCGCCAACGCCTACACGACGGTGTGCCGCGCGGTGCCCGAGCTGCTGCTGATCCTGCTGCTGTACTACGCGGGCACGGACGCGGTGAACCTGTTGATGCGCGCCATCGGCGTGGGCGACGTGAGCGTCAACGGCTTTGCCGCGGCGGTGACGGTGCTCGGCATCGTGCAGGGCGCCTACGCGGCCGAGATCATTCGCGGGGCGGTGCTCGCGATTCCGTATGGGCAGATCGAGGCCGGGCGGGCATTCGGCGCGCGGCCTGTGCTCGTGTTCCGGCGCGTGATCCTGCCGGCGATGGCGCCCTATGCGCTGGCGGGCTTCGCGAACCTGTGGCTCATCCTCGTGAAGGACAGCGCGCTGATCAGCGTGGTGGGGTACTCCGAGCTGCTGTACACGGCCAAGCAGGCGGCTGGGTCGACGCGCGAATATCTGCACTACTACCTGATGGTGGCGGCGGTCTACTTCGTGATCACGACCGTTTCGGGCGCGTTCTTCCGCGAGATCGAGCGCCGTTTCGGCCGCTGGATGCCGCAAGCTTGATGAAACCACGGCCGGCCGGCGGCCGGCCTGACTCTCGCAGGTGACAGTGATGGACTGGACTGTAATACCGTCGTACGGAAACATGCTGCTGCTCGGCCTCGTGACCACGATCAAGCTGCTGCTGGTCTCGGGCATCGCGGGCTTCGCATTTGCGGTGGTCGTCGCGTTCGCGCGGATCTCGCGCAATCCGCTGATTGCGAATGCGAGCAAAGGCTTCACCGCGCTCATACGCGGCACGCCGCTGCTCGTGCAGATCTACATCCTTTACTACGGCGTGGGCTCGCTCTTCGCGCAATGGCCGTGGCTGCGCACGAGCGTGTTTTGGCCGTTCCTGCGCGATGGCTTCTGGTATGTGGCGTTCGCGCTGGTGGTGAGCGTGGGCGCCTATGTGGGCGAGGTGATCCGCGCAGGACTGCGCGGCGTGCCCAAGGGCGAACTGGAAGCCGCGCGCGCCATGGGGATGCGGCCGCTCTTGATCGTGCGTCGCGTGTGGCTACCGCGGGCCATCCAGATCCTGCTGCCGACGCTCGCCGGCGAGTCGGTGATGCTGCTCAAGTCGACGGCGCTGGCCTCGACGGTGGCGGTCATGGATGTGCTTGGCGCTGCCAACTATATTCGCGCGCAAACGCTGCGCACCTACGAGCCTTTGCTCGCCATCGCGGTGATCTACGTCGTGCTCGCGTATCTGATCGAGCGGGGCTTCGGCTATCTCGAACGCCGCGTGCCGGTTCGCTCGGCGCGCTGAATGCATGATGAAGCACGATTAAGCACGATTAAGCACGAACAGGGGCGGCGCAGTGGCCGCAGCAAGGAGACTGCATGAAATTTTCGAAACTCGTGGAGCGCCTGCAGGGCAAGCGCACGTCGGCCTGGGAGATTCACTACGCGGCGCAGCGCGCGCTGGCCGAAGGGGAGGACGTGATCATGCTGAGCGTGGGCGACCCGGACTTCGCGACGCCTGCGCCCATTGTCGAGCGCGCCGTAGCCGCCTTGCGCGGCGGCGACACGCACTATAGCGAGGTGGCGGGCCGCCCGGCGCTGCGCGCGGCGCTCGCGCGCGAGCATGCGAGAGCGACGGGCTGTGACGTGACGATGGACAACGTGATCGTCACCGCCGGGGCGCAGAACGGTTTGTACGCGGTGGCGCAGTGCATCTGCGAGGCGGGCGACGAGGTCATCGTGCCCGAGCCGATGTACCTGACCTACGAGGCCAGTGTGCGCGCCTCGGGGGCGACGCTCGTGAGCGTGCCGGTGGACCCCGAGCGCGGCTTCCACCTCGATCTGGCGAGGCTCGAAGCGGCGATCACTCCGCGCACGAAAGCGATCTTCTTCGCGACGCCTTGCAACCCGACGGGCGTGGTCATGCCGCGAGCCGACCTGGAAGCGATTGCGCGGCTGGCGCGCCAGCACGACCTGTGGGTGCTGGCGGACGAAGTCTACGCGGACCTCGTGTTCGAGCGCGAGCATGTGAGCATCGCGTCGCTCGAGGGCATGGCGGAGCGCACGATCACGCTGGGGAGCTTTTCGAAGTCGCACGCGATGCCGGGCTGGCGCGCGGGCTGGGCGGTGGCGCCGGCGCCGCTCGTCGAGCATCTGGAGCGGCTCGCGCTGTGCATGCTGTACGGACTGCCGGGTTTCATCCAGGAGGGCGCGCTGGCGGCGCTCGAACAGCGCGAGCAGATCGTGGGCGCGATGCGCGACGTGTACCGGCGCCGCCGCGACGTCGTATACGAACGCTTGAGCCGAGTGCCTGGGCTGCGCTGCCTGTTGCCGGAGGCCGGCATGTTCATGATGGTGGACGTGCGCGGCACGGGGCTCGATACGCATGCGTTCACGTGGCAGCTCTTTCACGCGCGCAAGGTCTCGCTGCTCGATGCGAGTGCGTTCGGCGATACCGCGCAGGGTTTCGTGCGCTTTGGCTTCGTGGTGGATGAACAGCGCCTTGTCGATGCTTGCGAGCGGATTGCCTCGTTTGTCGCGAGCCTCGAGGTGGTCGATGCATGACGCGCTTGAATTGAGCGTGACGGGCGACTCGGGGGCGGCGCTGCCGCTGCGCGCGTGGCGCTTGAACGGGCGCGGCGATGGCCCGAGCGTTCATTTGCAGGCGGGACTGCACGCGGACGAGATCGCGGGTATGCACGTGCTGCATACGCTGTTGCCGCGGTTGCGGGAGGCGCAGGAGAGCGGGCGTCTTGCAGGGACCGTCACGGTTGTGCCGCAGGCGAACCCGCTGGGGCTCGGGCAGTTTCGCCATGGGCGTTTGCTTGGGCGCTTTCATGATGCTACGAGCCGCAACTTCAATCGGCATTTTCATGAGTCGATTGCCATGGAACGCGAACCTGGTACGTTCGCCGCGTGGCAGAAGGCGTTGTTTGCGCTGGCGAGCGAGGCGCAGATCGTGCTGGATTTGCATACGGATTCGGAGGCGTTGCCTTACCTTTATGTGCATGAGGGGTTCTGGCCGGAGGCTAGCGACCTCGCCGCTGCATTGAGCGCGGAAGTGGCGGTCGTCTGGGGCGACGATGACGATGGCGCGTTCGAAGGCGCGATTGTCGAGAGGGGGCGGCGTGAGCCGCATGCTGGGTTGCTTCTTGCTGCGACGATCGAGTTGCGCGGGCAGTCGGATGTGAGCGATGCGCTCGCGCAGCGTGATGCAGATGGGATTTATCGATTTCTGTGTGCACGTGGTGTTGTTGATGAGCGTGTTGAGCACATGGGCTGGGAGGGCGAGGCCGTGCCGATTGGGAATATGGAGACGATTTTTGCGCCGGTTGCAGGCGTGCTCGTTTATAGCTGTGAGTTGGGGGAGCGCGTGGCGCAGGGGCAGACGATTGCGCGGATCGTTGCTAGGCCCGGCGATCCTTCCAGCGAAGTCGCGATGAGGGCGCCGCAGAGCGGCCGCATTGTGACGAGGAATCGCGATCGGTTGATCGCTCAGGGCGATGTGGCGATTAAGATGACGGGCTCGAAGCCGTCGGGTAGTTGGGGCGGCGGGGCCCTCGATCCCTGAATCTTGTTGTGTGCCTAGTGTTGGCCTTAACTTGTATTCGCGGCGGGCCGCAAGCGTTGCCCCTGTGCGGGGCGGCACCTACTTTTCTTTGCAGCCGCAAAGAAAAGTAGGCAAAAGAAAGCGGCTCAAACCGCTAGTGTGACGCCGTCCCCCACTGCCCTGTATATCGGAGTGGCTCCGGGGCATCCGTCGCCTCGCACACTCCGCCTTAGTGACAAGGGGCTCATTCTTCCCGCCGCGCGCTACGCGCGGGCGGAAGGGGCTGCAAGGAAAACCGAGTGGGGTGGCCGGCGAATGCGTTGGGGGTGCCGCCCGGTAAATGCGCAGGGTGCTGACCGGTAAATACGAGGGCGTGCTGACTGGTTAATGCCAAGGGGTACTGACCGGTAAATGCGCGGGATACTGACCGGTGAATGCGCGGGCGTGCTGACCGGTGAATGCAAGGGTGTACTGGCTGGAGAATGCGTGGGCGAGCCGCCGATCGAATACGCTGGAGTCCTACGAAAATGCGTGCGTCACACTGGTTTTGATTATGCCCCACGGCGCGCGCAGCGCTGCCGGATGGATGAGCCCTTAGTCACTCCGGTTGACGGCGAGTGGTGACAGACGCCCCGGAGCCGCTCCGCTATAAGTCGAGTGGTGAACTGCGTCACACTGGCGGTTTGAGCGGCTTTCTTTTGCCTACTTTTCTTTGCCGCGGCAAAGAAAAGTAGGTGCCGCCCCGCACAGGGGCGACGCTAGCGGCCCGCCGCGAAAACAAGTTAAGGCGCAACGCCTGATACCCAACGACAAAGGCCCGAGCGCCCAGCGCTCAAACAAACCTGCTAAAAAGGCAAGCCTAGATGAACACGACAATGTTTCCGCACTTGTTCACGCCGCTAAAACTTCGCGCTGCGAAGCTAAAGAACCGCATCATGTCGACGGGCCACGACACAACGCTCCCAACGGACGGCCACGTCAACGACGCATTAATCGCCTACCACGAGGCCAGAGCGCGCGGCGGCGCGGGCCTGATCGTGATGCAGGTGGCTGGCGTGCACGAGACCGCGCGCTACACTTCGCACCTCCTGATGGCAACCGACGACAGCTGCATCGCAGGCTACCGCCGCCTCGCCGAAGCAGTCCACGCCTACGACTGCAAGCTGTTCTCACAGCTCTTCCACCCAGGCCGCGAACTAATGGAATCAGCAGACGGCCTGCTGGCAGTCGCCTACGCACCTTCACCCGAGCCCAACGAACGCTTCCGCGTGATGCCACGCGAGCTCCCCCGCGCGATGATCGACGAGATCGTACGCGGCTACGGCCAGGCCGCGCGCCGCATGCACGAGGCCGGCCTCGACGGCGTGGAATTCGTGGCAAGCCACGGCTACCTACCATCGCAATTCCTGAATCCACGCGTAAACCACCGCACCGATGAATACGGCGGCACCCCCGAAAACCGTCTGCGCTTCCTCCGCGAAGTGCTCGAAGAAATCCGCCGCCAAACCTCCGAAGACTTCGTGATCGGCATGCGCATCAGCGCGGGCGAGCGCGATGCAAGCGGCCTCACCGCCGAAGATGCGCTTCACGCGTGCACGCAGCTACAAGCGCAGCTCGACTACGTGAACATCATCGCCGGCAATTCGGCCTCGCTCGGCGGCGCGATGCATATCGCTCCACCCATGTCGTTCGCCAACGCCTACGTCGCCCCCGATGCGAAATCGTTCAAGGAAAGCCTCTCGATTCCCGTGTTCGTCGGCGGTCGCATCAATCAGCCTCACGAAGCGGAAGCGGTCATCGCCAAAGGCCAGGCGGACGTATGCGGGATGACGCGCGCGCTGATCTGCGATCCGCAAATGCCGGTCAAGGCCCAGGCCGGCAATACCGACGACATTCGCGCCTGTATCGGCTGCAACCAGGCCTGTATCGGCCACTTCCATCGCGGTTATCCGATTTCGTGCATCCAGCATCCCGAGACGGGACGCGAGCTCACGTACGGCGAGATGAAGCCGGCCGCGCGGCGCCGCAAGGTGGTGGTGGTCGGAGGCGGCCCGGCCGGCATGAAGGCGGCGGTCACTGCCGCCAGGCGCGGGCACGACGTCACGCTCTACGAGGCCGGCAATCAGCTCGGCGGGCAGGCGCTGCTCGCACAACTGCTGCCGCGCCGCAGCGAATTCGGCGGCATTGCGACGAATCTCGCGCGCGAGCTCGAGTTGTCGGGCGCACGCGTGGTGAAGAACACCCGCGTGGATGCGGCGATGATCCGTGATCTGCGGCCCGACGCCGTCATTCTCGCGACAGGCGCGATGCCCTGGCTGCCCGAATTCGAAAGCGACGGCGGCGTGGCGGTGGTGAACGCGTGGCAGGTGCTGCGCGGAGAGGCGCAAGTGGGCGCGCGCGCGCTAGTGGTCGACTGGCGCTCTGACTGGATCGGGCCCGGCGTGGCGGAACTGCTGGCGCGCTCGGGGACCTCGGTTCGGCTCGCGGTGAACGGCACGCACGCGGGCGAGACGCTGCCGCTTTATGTGCGCGACGATATTGCCGCCGAGTTGCATCGGCGCCAGATTCCGGTGACGCCCTACGCGCGCCTGTATGGATGCGATGGCGATACCGTGTTCATGCAGCACACCACGAGCGAAGAGCCCATCGTCTTTGAAGGCGTCGATACGCTCGTGCTGTGTCACGGCCACAAGCCCGAGTCCGGGCTCGAAGCGGCATTGCGGCCGCTCGCCAATGGCCGCGAAGATGCGCCGCTGGCCGAGCTGATCGTAATTGGCGACTGCCTCGCACCGCGTACGGCGGAGGAAGCCGTGTACGAAGGGCTAAAGGCCGGTTGGCAGGTTTGAGTGAGAGAAGGCAGGCGTCTGCTCAGCCCGGCAGCGCCTTGCTCTGCAGGCATTCGATGAAATACTCCGCCTCGCCGCTCAGGACGAGGTCCTTGCGATAAATGACGCTGAGTTCGAGCCGGGGCAGCGCCCAATCGAGCGCGATGCGCTCCAGCGTGCCGCGCGCGATTTCTTCTTCCAGCTGGAAGTCCGGCCACACACTCACCACGCCCGGCTCGCTCGCGAGTTCCGTATAGAGCCGCCGCGCCGTGCACACGGTGACGCGCGCCGGCAGCGGGAGCTGCGCGCCCGCGCCAGCCTGCGCGGTCAGCGTGGCCCAGAACGCCGGCATGCTCTTGCGCGTGTAGTTATAGAGCCAGTGCGCCTCGCGCAGGCGCGTGAGCCGCGTCTCGCCCGTGAGCGGGTCGCCGCGCTTGAGCGCGAGCGATTGCGCGACAAAGCCCAGCGGGACCACGCGGAACTCGGTGCCGGCGTCTCCCGGGGCCGTAAAGCCGATGCACATGTCGAACGAGCCGTCGCGCAGGCCGTCGATGAGCCGGGTCGTCTGGAACTCGAACACGTCGAGCGGCACGTTGGGAAAGCGCGCACGAAACGCGTGGATCGCATCCGGCACCACGATCGAGGCGGCCAGCAGCGACACGCCAATCCGGATCGTCAGCACCGAAGACGTCTTCATCTCCTCCAGTTCCTGCTCCGCGCGCTCGATCTCGCCAACCACGGTGCGCGCGCGCCGCAGCAGCGCCTCGCCATAAGGTGTCAGACGAATGCCCGAGCCGCTGCGCACGAGCAGTTGCACGCCGAGGCGCGCCTCCAGCTCCTTGATGCTCTTGGTCACGGCGGGCTGGGACAGGCACAGCGCATGGGCGGCGGCCATCAGCGTGCCGTGCTCGGCAATGGCCACGAGGATGCGCAGTTGGGTGGTTTTCATCGCTTTCGCGGCCCATGAGCCTTGGCTATGTACATAAAAAACTGGAAATTGACCAGTCGCGGCGCTGGCTAGTATAGCCACTTCGCCGCCACCGCACGGGCGCGGCCTGATGCACGGAATTCACGGAATGCAGCGCATGCACCGAAGAGAGGGAGGAAAAATGGGAGCGGATTTGATCGATGCGGACTTCGACGAGCTCGTCGCGTTGCGGCGGGACATCCACGCGAACCCGGAGACAGCGTTCGACGAGATGCGTACGAGCGAGCTAGTCGCGGCGAAACTGCGCGCCTGGGATATCGAAACCCACACGGGCGTGGGCAAGACCGGGGTGGTGGGCGTGATTCGCGGCTCGCGCAGCGGGCCTGAGAGCGGGCCGAACAGCGTTCGCACGATCGCGCTGCGCGCCGACATGGATGCGCTGCCCATGAACGAGGAAGGGCGTCCGTTGCACCGCTCCTTGCGGCAAGGCGTATTCCACGGCTGCGGCCACGACGGCCACACCGCCATGCTGCTCGGCGCGGCGCGCCATTTCAGCCGCCACCGCGATTTTGCCGGCACGCTGGTGCTGATCTTCCAACCTGCGGAAGAGACGGGCGGCGGCGCGCTCGCCATGCTCGACGACGGCCTCGAAACGCGTTTTCCGTACGACGAGATCTACGCGATGCACAACGCGCCCCACTTCGCGCCGGGGACGTTCGGCGTGCGCGACGGGGCCATGCTCGCGTCCTGCGACGAGTTCGAGATCGACGTGACCGGCGTGGGTGGCCATGGGTCCTCGCCGGAGAAAACGAAGGACCCGGTCGCCGCCTCCGCGCAGCTCATCTGCGCGCTGCAGACGGTCGTGAGTCGCGCGATCGATCCGGCAGCGGCCGCCGTTTTGAGCGTCGGCAGCATTCATGCCGGCAGCGCATCGAACGTGATTCCTTCGCAGGCCAAAATGACGGGCACCGTGCGCACCTTCGACGAAAGCGTGCGCGCGCGCATGAAGGCGCGCATCGAGGCGATCTGCGCGGGCGTGGCGCTCGCGACCGAATGCGAGATCGCGGTGCGCTTCTACGGCAGCTCGCCGGCGACGATCAACCATCGCGCGCAGGCCGAGGCCGCGGCGGCTGCCGCGGCCGAGGTCTTCGGCGCGGAGAACGTCCTGCGTGAGTTCGCGCCGCTCAACGGCTCCGAGGACTTCTCCGAATTCCTGCTGCGTCGGCCCGGTGCTTATGTGCTGCTGGGCCAGGGCGGCGTCTATTGCCACCATCCCGAGTTCGATTTCAACGACGAAGTGCTGCCGCTAGGCGTGCGCTTCTTCGTGACGCTGGCGCTCGCGCGCCTGAGCGCGTAGTGCGTGCACTAACGCGTCTTGAACAGCAATCCCAATCCAGTCAGGAGACACTGATGAAACCGCAACTGTTGCCGATCCTCGTCGGCACAGCGCTCGCCGCCTCGCTCGCCCTCGCGCAATCCGCGCAGGCCGAAACCTTGCGCTTCGGCACCGACCCGACCTATCCGCCGTACGAATACAAGCTGCCGAGCGGCCAGCTCGCCGGGCTCGACATCGAGCTCGGCAACGCGCTGTGCGCCGCCGCGCACGTGAAATGCGAATGGGTGGAGGGCAGCTTCGACGGGCTGATCGCCGGCCTGCAATCGCGCAAGTTCGACGCGATCAACGCGTCGCTCGCGGCGACCGCGGCGCGGCGTGCCGTGATGGACTTCACCACTCCGCTCTATCCGGCGGACATTCGCCTGCTCGCGCCGAAGGCCGCGCACCTGCAGCCCAATGCGGCGTCGCTGGCCGGCAAGCGGATCGGCGTTTTGCAGGGCTCGACCCAAGAGGCGTTCGCGAAGCTGAACTGGGCGCCACACGGCGTTTCGATCGTCGAGTACCCGGACCAGAACAGCGTCTATGCCGACCTCTCGAACGGGCGGCTCGACGGCACGCTCGTTATCGGCGCCGCGGCGCGGCTCGGCTTCCTCGCGAAGCCAGAGGGCAAGAGCTTCGAGCTGGCGGGCCCGCAGATCGTCGATCCGGCGCTGCTTTCCATGAGCAGCGTGATTGGCGTGCGCAAGAACGATCCGCATACGCTGCAGGCGCTCGATGCGGCCATCGCGCAGCTCAAGCAGGACGGCACGATCGACCGGCTGACGCACAAGTATCTGGACACCACGCCGGCAACGAAGTAAGCGCCGCACCCGTGCAGGCGCACGCGGCCTGACGCGGGGACACGCCCGCACGCGGCGCGTCCTGCGCGGTTCACCGTGGCCCGCAGTTGGGCTTCTACCCGCTGATTGAAAACATGAAACGACACGCACTACTGGGTTGCGTGCTGGGCGCGTTCGCGCTTGGCGCGCACGCAAGCAATGACTCCAGCGTCACCCTGTTTGGCATCATCGACGAGGGCATCGTCTATACCGGCAACCAGGGCGGCGCCCATGCGCTGCAGACGGTCAGCGGCACCACGGCCCCCACCAAATGGGGCCTGCGCGGCACCGAAGATCTCGGTGGCGGCAACAAGGCATTGTTCATGCTCTCCACCACCTTCTCCGCCAACAACGGCACGGCGTGGCCGAGCGGACGCATGTGGGGCGACTACGCCTGGATTGGCCTGCAGAACGAGCGGCTCGGCACGCTCAAGCTCGGCCGCCAGGCCGATTCGATGACGGCTTACCTTGGCGACTTCTCAGCCGGTGGAAACTGGGGCGGCACGTTCTTCGCCCACCCATTCGACAACGACAATCTTTGGGACTCCTTTTTGCTGAACAACGCGGTGCGCTATGAAAGCGTGAGCGTTGGCGGCTTCGACGTGGGCGCGACCTATGCGTTCAGCAACAAGGCGGCGTCGGCGACGGGCGGCTCGGGATTCGCCGACAACCGCGTCTGGGAGGCGGCTGCGCGCTATCGAAACGGGCCTATCAGCGCGGCGCTGGTCTACGAGCAGATCGATCATGCGGGCGACGACGCGCCTGGGACCTTTGGCGCAGTCGATGCGGCCGACGCCAATTTCACCGCTAACGGGCAGCGTATTTATGGTGTGGGGCTCGGGTACTCGCTCTCGAAAGTGGACTTGCACGCGAATCTCACGCGCACCACGTTCTCGCAGCCCTCGGGCGAGTATCAAAGTGCGAGCTTCACTGGTGCGAGCTCCTTGAGTTTTAACAACGCGGAGGTCAATGCGGTCTGGCACGTTACGCCCGCGGTCAGCCTGAGCGGCGCCTATACGTACACTGAGGCGCGGGTCGACGGGAGCTCGCCGCATTGGAACCAGTTCGGTTTCGTGGCCGAATATGCACTCTCGCATCGCACCAGCATTTATGCCCAAGGGGTCTATCAGCGTGTTTCTGGCGAGAGATCACCTTTCGCACAGGCGCAGATCAATACGCTGTCGCCGGCTTCGGGCGATGTTCAGTCGGTGGTTGGTGTGGGGTTGCGGCACTTTTTCTAGTACGGGGGGAGGCTCTGCCTTGCTGTGAGTAGCGGTTTGTGCTCGCGGGCCGCTGCTTCTTGGCAAACGACGGCGGCTTGCGCGCGAGGACAAGTTTGGAAACGCGTCGTGACCGTCGGCTAGGTGGCCGATCAGGAACAGGCACCATGCGCTCAGTAGCGCGAATGCGCTAAACATGATGAAGAGTTGGGTGTCCACGAACACTCCTCGGGGAAAGCGTTGGTTGCGACCGGCGCTGTTCCGCAGGATTCTTCAGCGCATTGGTGGGTGCGCTGGTGGTAAGCAAGGTTCGTGCTGGGGGGCGGCTGGGGCCGCCTGGTTTTTATGTTGGCCTTAACTTGTTTTCGCGGCGGGCCGCAGGCGTTGCCCCTGTGCGGGGCGGCACCTACTTTTCTTTGCCGCGGCAAAGAAAAGTAGGCAAAAGAAAGCCGCTCACACCGCCAGTGTGACGCTGTCCCCCACTGCCCTGTCCATCGGAGCGGCTCCGGAGCGTCTGTCACCACGCGGCGTATAGCGGAGTGACTAAGGGCTCATCCATCCGGCGGCGCTACGCGCGCCGTGGGGCATAACCAAAACCAGTGGAACGCACGCGTTTTCGTAGTACTCCAACATATTCTATGGAAGCTCGCCCACGCATTCGCCAGCCAGCATACCCTTGCACTCACCGATCAGCACGCCCGCGCATTAACCGGTCCGTATCCCTGCGCATTTACCGGTCAGTACCCCTTGTCATTGACCGATCAGCACGCCCTCGCATTTACCGGTCAGCCCCCCTGCGCATTTACCGGGTGGCACCCCAGCGCATTCGCCGGCCCGCCCACCCGGTTTCCCTTGCAGACCCTTCCGCCCGCGCGCAGCGCGCGGCGGGAAGAATGAGCCCCTTGTCACTAACGCGGAGTGTGCGAGGCGACGGATGCCCCGGAGCCGCTCCGATCTACAGGGCAGTGGGGGACGGCGTCACACTAGCGGTGTGAGCCGCTTTCTTTTGCCTACTTTTCTTTGCGGCTGCAAAGAAAAGTAGGTGCCGCCCCGCACAGGGGCAACGCCCGCGGCCCGCCGCGAAAACAAGTTAAGGCCAACGCCATATAAACCCCCACCAAATACATTCGGCATTGCGTAGAATCCCGCGGCGCGTCCATCTGAACTCAAGGCCGCGGGCTGGCTGGTGCCGCAACTTCCCGGCGAAGCGGGTGGGCGCAGGGGGTGAGCACGCCGGGCAAGGGCGTCAAAAAAAACATCACGCCTGCTCGCGCCGCGCCACCACTTCATCGACCGCCTCAACCGAGCGCGTCAACCAGGGCCGGATCTCCATCTCCTCATACCTCACGAGCCGGCTCTTCCGCACCCGCCGATAAGCCCACCATATCGCCACAAACAGCGGAATCCAGACATAGATGGAAAGAATCTCCATCCAGTCAACGCGAGCCGCAAAAAACGCCTGATAATCCTGCCCAAGCGAGATAACAACACACACAGCGATAGCAAAAAGCGGCCCAAACGGAAACCACTTCGCCCGATACGGCAGCTGATCGAGCCGGAAGCCCTGCTTCAAAAACCCCTTCCGAAACCGGTAATGACAAACCGCAATCCCAAGCCACGCGATAAAGCCGGTGATACCCACCGTATTCAGCAACCACAAATAGATACTCTGATTATTAACGAGCGAAGTCAGAAAGCACAGCCCACCCACAGCCATCGTCGCATACAGTGCATTACGCGGCACTCCACCCGGCGACAGGGTCGCAAACATGGCAGGCGCACGCCCTTCCGCCGCGAGGTTATACAGCATCCGCGTGGCCGCATAAGTACCCGAATTGCCAGCCGACAACACCGCCGTAAGAATCACGAAATTCATCGCATCGGCAGCAAGCCGGAAGCCCGCGTGGCTGAATACCAGCGTGAACGGGCTCACGCCAATGTCGGTCACGTCGCTCTTGAGCAGGTTCGGGTCCGTGTACGGAACCAGCAGCCCGATCACGAAGATCGCGAGCACATAAAACAACATGATGCGCCAGAAAATCTGCTTCACCGCTCGCGGGATCGTCTTGCGCGGATTCTCCGATTCGCCCGCCGTGATCCCGACCAGTTCAGTGCCGAGAAATGAAAATCCGGCAATCAGCGCCACGCTCATCATCGCGTGCACGCCGCCAACGAATGGCGCGTCGCCAGTCGTGAAATTGTGCCAGCCGGCCGTGTGCCCGTTCCCCAGCACGCCAGCCCCAATCAGCAGCCCGGCCGCGATGAACGCAATCACCGTGACCACCTTGATCAGCGAGAACCAGTACTCCGATTCGCCAAAGCCGCGCACGGAAAGCGTGTTCAGCAGGAAGATCAGCACGAGGAAGCCCGCGCCCCACCAGATGCCCGGCACGCCTGGAAACCAGTACCGCATCACGATCTGCCCGGCAACCAGCTCGATCGCAATCGTGACGGCCCAGCTGTACCAGTAGGTCCAGCCGAGCGCGACGCCGAAGCCTTCGTCCACGTATTTCTCGCCATAGATCGCGAACGAGCCCGATACCGGCATCAGCGCGGCCATCTCGCCAAGGCCCGTGACGACGAAATAGACCATGATCCCGATCGCGATATACGCGGCGATCGCGCCGCCTGGCCCCGCCTGCGCGATCGACGCGCCCGACGCAACGAACAGCCCCGTGCCAATCGACCCGCCAATCGCGATCATCGCGATGTGGCGGCCCTGCAGACGGCGCTTGAGCGTCGTCCCAGACGATACGGCCGTCTCATCTGCCGCTTGCAAAGCTTCCATAGTGTTCACCCAGAATGAATTCGAGCCTGTCTATTTAATTCGGAATCCGAATAAACAGGCTTGTTGTTCGAGCCGAAATCGGCACTGCCAGCCGCTCGCCTGCCCAATGCTGCCGTATAGAACGCGTTTCGATCGCACCTTGCCGCGTCAGACAACGCTGCGCTTGATCGCCTGCAGCTCGGCCGTCGTCACGATCTTCTCGATGCGGTAGCGCGTGCTTTCGAGCCAGTCGTTCGCGATCCGCCGGTACTCGTCGAGGTCTTCGCACGCGAGCCGCACGAGAAAATCGAACGTGCCGCTAACGAGCCAGCAATCGAGCACGGCCGGGTTCGCGCGCATTTCCTCTTCGAACGGCGCCTGCGAGCGTCCATGATCGGCCAGCACGATTTGCGCGAGCACGACGATCGGCTTGGTCGCGCGTGGCGCCTTGATCACCGCCCGGTAGCCTTCGATGATGCCCAGTGCCTCGAGCCGTTCCACGCGGGCCTGACACGGGCGCGGCGTGAGATTCACGAGTTCCGAAAGCTTGCGGTACGAGATGCGCCCGTCGTTGCGCAGGATGTCGAGGATCCGGAGGTCGATCTTGTCGAGCTGCATTTTCTTGTCGGTCATCCGCGTTCGCTCCGGTCGGGTCGTGGCTCGTGCGCGCAATGTCTCCCATTGCGCGCGGGACCCACATTATCCGGCCGAAGCGGGCCGCACGCCAGCCGCCTAGAAGCGCAGCGACAGGCAGGTCAGGCCGCCATCCATCTTGCGGAACTCGCTCGTGTCGATCACGTGCAGCGGCAGGCCGAGCTGTGCGATTGCGTCGTGCACGCGCGGATAGCCGGCCGGCGTGATCAGCGCACCGTTCACGCGCAGCGTGTTGCCCGCGTATTCGTCGGCGGCCGAGACCGCGATGCGGCGATAGTCGGCGAACGCGGGATGCGCGCTCAACGCTTCGGTGACGAGCAGCGTGTCGTCGCCGAGTGCGTTGACAACCGACTTCAGGTGCAGGCCGGCGCCCACCGGCACCGCAACCACCGTGTAGCCGTAGCGCGACACGAGCGACTCGAACGCGGCGATGCCGTCGGCGTCGGTGCGGCCCGTCAGGCCGATGTAGAAGCGCTTGCCCACCAGCATCACGTCGCCACCGTCGAGGCGGCCGTCGCGCATCGGCAGCAGGTCGCGATGCGCGGCCAGCGCCGCTTCGATATGCTCGGTCTCGCCGCGCCGTGCGGGTGCGCCGGGGCGCGTGATCACCGCGAATTCCGGCGTCACGACCGCGACGTCTTCGACAAAATGCGAATCGGGGAAGGCGGCCAGCGGCGGCAGCTCGGTCAGCTCGACGCCTAGCTGGCGCAGCGTCGCGCAGTACGTCTGGAACTGCGTGAGGGTCTTGTCGTAATCGGGCGCGCCGAGCGCGGCGGTGGTGAGGCCCGCGCCGCAGGAAGGCGAGGGACGGCGAACGATCGCTTGGGTGAATTGCATTGACTCCTCCATGGTTTTAATGCACCCGTGCGGCGCACGGGGCAGGTGTGTTGTGTCCAGACCATTATCGGAGGTCAAATTGAGCAATTCGTGTCGATTTCGGCTGCGGCCACAGCCGATCGCGTCGAATTGCATGCGGCACGCAGCGGATTCGGCAGACGGCCCTGAATGGCGCGCCGAGCGGGCGTTCTTCGCCAACGGTTTGCGATTCAGGCGGGCAGCAGCGTGATCAGAAAAGTCGCGCCGCAGTCGGGATGGTTGATGGCGTGAATCTCGCCGCCGTGCGCTTCCACAACGGACCGGCAGATCGCAAGGCCCAGTCCCAGCGCACCGTCCCGGGTCGTATGGAACGGCTCGAAGATCTGCGCCAGGTCTTCGCTCGCAATGCCGGGGCCGTTGTCGGCCACCGAGACGGCCAGCGCGCCCGCTTCATCGGTCCGTGAGGCAATGACGATGCGGGCGGGCCGCTCCTTCATCCCGCTCATCGCCTGCAGCGCATTGTGCGTGAGATTCATGAAGACCTGCTGGAGCTTGCCGGCGTCCGCCAGTGTTTGGGGCAGCCCCGGTGACAGACGCAGTTCGAGTGTCGCGCCGTGCCGGGCCATCTCGTGCGCGATGAGCGGTGCGATGGCCCGCACCACGTCGTTGATCGACGTGGGGATCAACTGGGGCGGGGGCCGCCGCACGCGCTGGCGAACCTGAGCCATTGTCTCGGCCGCGCGGCGGCCGTCGCTCGTCATCCGCTCGACGCAGTCCCGCATTTCGTGCTTGGGCGGATTGTCCTGGCGCATCCATCGCAGGCACGCCTGTCCGTCCAGCACGATGGCCGAAAGCGGTTGGGCAATCTCATGGGCGATCGAGGCAGCCAGTTCTTCCAGCACGCCAAGACGCATGGATTCGTCCAACCATGCCTGGGTATCCTTAAGATGTTTCCGGGCCGCCTCGAGCTTGCGCAGGTGCCGCACGAGCAACCCGAGTGCCAGCGACGAAGCAAGCAACGCAGCAAACGCGAGATATCCGGCAAGCCTGAGCATGGACGCACGGCGTTCGCACTAGCGGGCCGGGTCCGGCTGGAACCGGGCGAGTCCCAGCAGCCCGGCCTTCTGGACGAGGTCGGCCACCGAGCGCGATCCCATCTTGTGCATCACCTGGCCGCGATGCATCTTCACGGTGACTTCGCTCAGCGCGAGGTCCGCGGCGATCTGCTTGTTGAGCGAGCCGCGCAACACATGCGACATCACTTCGCGCTCGCGCGGCGTGAGCGTCGCGTAGCGCTGCTGCAGGTCGGCATGGGCGGCAAGCGAGCGCCTGCGCTCCGAATCGCGCTCGATGCCCAGCGCCACCGCGTCGAGCACCTCCTGGTCGCGCAGCGGCTTGGTGAGGAAATCCACGGCGCCCGATTTCATCGCCTTGGCGCACATCCAGACGTCGCCGTGCGCCGTGATGAAGACGATGGGGATCGGGTTGTGCCTGTGCGCCTGCTGGTCCTGGAACACGAGCCCGCTATACCCCTGCAGGCGCACGTCGAGGACGAGGCAACTGGGCACCTCCGGCCGCTCGAAGCGCAGAAATTCATCGCAGGAGCCGAATACTTCTGCCCGCATGCCGGTCGAGCGCAGCAGGCTCGACAACGCCTTGCGCTGCGACTCGTCGTCGTCGATCACATAGGCGATGGGGCCGGCCGCTGCCGGCCGCGCATCGTTCGGGACGGTGTCCATGATGCCTCCGCTCGCCGTCGAGGGCGCGTATTGGCGAGGCTCGATTATCTCCGGCCCCTGGCGGCGCTGCAGAGTAGGTAAGTTTTACAACGTGGAGGGCACGCCAGCCTGAACGATCGGGTGAGGACCCCATACGAAGGTCGGGCCTGCTGGCATGTGTACGTACAGTGGTTCGGAGCCGGTGGCGGCGCTAACGTGAACGCGCCTCGGGCCACTACCGGCCCATGCCGTTGCCGTTGAACGGGTCACCCTGCGGAGATTCCCATGCTCAAAGGTTACATGGCGCCGCTTTCCCCGCTCGGGAAGGCCTCCATCAATCCGCCCCCGCCCTGGCATTATTCGGGCGACGTCATCGGCGCCGAATTCTGGGCCGAGCCCGAGGCCACGGCGGCGACGTTGCCGCCCGGCCTCGACCCCGACCCCTCGACGGCCGGGCACGGCGTGATCCTTTTCATCGACTGGCAGTTCACGGCGCAGGACGACGAGTTCCTCGACCCGGCCCGCTACCAGTACCGCGAATGTCTCTTTCTCGTCGATGCCGTTCACAAGGGCACGCCGGTCATGTGGTGCCCGTACATCTACGTCGACAACGACGCGGCGCTCGCGCGCGGCTGGGCACAGGGCTTTCCGAAGAAGCTCGCATCGGTGTACCAGACCCGCACGTTTGCGGCGCCGAGCGCGGCGGCGGCGCCCGTGGCAGCTGGCTCGCGCTTCGGCGCGAGTCTCTCGGCCCACGGCGAGCGGCTCGCCGAGGCGCGCATCACGCTGCGCCAGCCCGTAGCGGATCCGAAGTCGCTGCTCGCGCGTCCGACCGTCAACCGGCGCTATTTCGCGAGTCTCGCGGCGGGCCTGCACGACAAGCCCGCCGTCGACGAACTGGTGCTCTCGGTCACCGACAACCTCAGCGTGGCCGACGCGTGGGCCGGCGATGCCGAGCTGCTGTTTCCCGACGCGCGCGGCGAGGAGCTCTGCGCGTTTGGCCCGGTGAAGGTGGGCGGCGGCTTCCGGTTTTCATTGGCGTATTCGGTCACCGACCTGAAGCTGCTGGAAGACCTCACACGCCCGGGTAAATAGCATGCGCGCCCGCTGCCGCCCTGCCGGGCTCACAGCGCTTGCCCAGGCGGCAGCGCACGCTGGACACGGCGCGCGCGCGGCTCGAGGGCGTGCTCGATCGAGTCGAGCAGGCGCGCGTCGTCGAAGGGCTTGGCGAGGACCCGGCAGGTGCTCGAGAGCCTGGCATTCCTGATGTTTTGATCGTCGCAGGCGGCACTCATCAGAATGACGGGAATGCGCGCGTCTTTCTCCTGAACCTGAAGGTAGAGCTCCATGCCGCTCATGCGCGGCATATGGACATCGGTAATCAGACATTGCGTGACTTCGAAGTAGAGCGAATGCAGGAAGTCCTCGGCGCACGCAAACGTATAAACCGCGTAGCCGTGCGAGCGAATCAGGCTCGTGATGGCTTGCCGGATCGATGCGTCGTCGTCGACTACTGCAATCACAGGCAATCGGGTCATGGTGATGTCCGGCGTGCGGATTCGCGCAGATTGGCAGGTGGAGCAGGTTGCCTCGATCATCACAGTAGTGTCATGTGCTGATATATGACCTCATACCAACGTATGGTCGTTCCCCGTGCAAGAGTCCAGCGCGCATGAGCTTGGGAAGGAATCGAACATGGATGCTGCTGTGTTGTCTCTCGTGCCAGCGACGGTGCCCGCGCGCGTTGCTTCGTCCGCTCAGGACGCGATCACGCCGCCCTTGCGCAACAGCTTCCGGCTCGAACGGAGCTGGCGCGACACCGTGCCGTTCGATGGCGTCGTGGCGTCGCGCTGGCGCATGCCGGCCCCGTGCGATACGGCGTTCGAGCGCGCGGGATGGGGGGAGGGCTATACGCTGGCGGTCCATCTGAGCTCGACGCGGATGCTGTTCCAGCACGAGCGCGAGATCGTCTGGAGCGGCTTCGTGGCGCCGGGAACGATGCTCGTGACGCAGCCGGGCGAGCGCGCCACAGTGCGCTTTCACGCGCCTTGCGACGTGCTGCACGTCTTTCTGCCGATGCGGCAGGTGAGGCGCCTGATCTCGGGCGCGCGCGGGGCCGACGCGCCGCAGCCCATCGCATTGGGCGGCAGCGGGCTCATGCGCGACGCCGCAATCGAGCGGCTCGCGCTGTTGCTGGCCGACGTGCAGGACGGCGCGGTGGCTTTCCATCGCGACTATGCGTGCGCGATTCGCGAGGCCATCGTCGCCCGGCTGCTCGCGCTTCAGGACGATGCGGGCGAGGCGCGCGACACGCGTGCCGAGGTGCGCCGGGCCTCGCTGCCGGACTGGCGGCTGCGGCGCGCGCTGGCGTACGTGGATACGCACCTCGCCGAGCCGATCGGGCTGCGCGATCTGGCGGCGAGCGCCGGGGTCACGCGCATGCATTTCGCGGCGCAGTTCCGTCTGGCGATGGGGCTGGCGCCACACGAGTATCTGATGCGCTGCCGGATCGAGCGCGCGAAGTCGCTGCTCCTGAATGCGGACCGCGCGATTCTGGATATCGCGCTTGCCTGCGGTTTTCGCACCCACGCCCATTTCGGCGCGGTGTTCAAGCGCATGGTGGGCGCCTCGCCCACTGGTTGGCGAGCGCAACGGCTCGAGCGCGGCGAAGCCATTTCGTGATCCCGGCCGTTCGCGCGAGCGCAGCGCGGCCGTGCGCGTACGACAAAAACCGTGCTGCCGCGAGCGCGCCAACGGCGTGCGCTCTCCAGAATTCACTCACGCGTCAATGCTGTACGCAACGGCGGCGCGCTGCGATGCGCGCGGCGCGTGCGGCGATTCCTCAACCCATACCGGGGACCTGAAATGGCACAGACGGCGGCAGACTACCTGGTTGGCGCGCTCGCACAGGCGGGCGTGCAGCGCATCTTCGGTGTCGTGGGCGATTCGCTGAACGGATTCACGGATGCCCTGCGGCGCGACGGCTCCATCGAGTGGGTCCATATGCGGCACGAGGAAAGCGCCGCATTCGCGGCCGGCGCCGAGGCCCATCTCACCGGGCAGCTTGCCGTCTGCTGCGGCAGTTGCGGCCCCGGCAACCTGCACCTCATCAACGGACTCTTCGACTGCCAGCGCAGCGGCCTGCCCGTGCTGGCCATTGCCGCGCATATTCCGAGCACCGAAATCGGCATCGACTATTTCCAGGCCACCCATCCCGAGGCCTTGTTCAAGGACTGCAGCCACTACGTCGAGCTCGTGTCGAATCCCGGGCAGCTGCCGCAGATCCTCGGCCGCGCGATCCGCACGGCCGTTGCGCGCAAGGGCGTCGCCGTGGTCGTCATGCCGGGCGACGTGGCGCTCGGCACGCTGGAGAAACCGGTGCCGGCCTGGAGCATGCCGGCCGCGCCGGTCCTGCGGCCAGCGGATGCGGAAGTGGAGCTGCTCGCGGAACTGCTGAACCGCAAGCCGCGCATCACGCTGCTGTGCGGCGCGGGCTGCAAGGACACGCATGACGAGGTGGTCGAGCTGGCGCGCAAGCTGAAGGCGCCCATCGTGCACTCGCTACGCGGCAAGGAGCATCTCGAGTACGACAATCCGTTCGATGTGGGCATGACGGGGCTGGTCGGGTTTGCCTCCGGTTATGCCGCGATGAAGAGCTGCGACATGCTGCTCATGCTGGGCACGGACTTTCCTTATCGGCAGTTCTATCCCGAGGGCGTGAGCATCGCGCAAGTGGACGTGCGGCCCGAAGCGCTCGGCAACCGCTGCCCGATCGAGCTGGGCGTGCTGGGCACGGTCAAGGACACGCTCGACGCGCTGCTGCCGCTGCTCGACGAAAAAACCGACGCCAGCTTCCTCAATCGCGCGCTCGACGATTACCGGCATGCGCGCAAGGAGCTCGATGCGCTGGCGGAGCCGAGGCCTGGCAGCAGCACGATCCATCCGCAGTACGTGACGCGCCTCGTGAGCGAGCTCGCCACCGACGATGCGATCTTCTCGTGCGACGTGGGCACGCCGATCGCCTGGACCGCCCGCTATCTGAAGATGAACGGCAAGCGCCGGCTCGTGGGCTCGTTCAATCACGGCTCGATGGCCAATTCGATGCTGCATTCGATTGGGGCGCAGGCGGCTTTCAGGGACCGTCAGGTGATTTCGATGTCGGGCGACGGCGGCTTCACGATGATGATGGGCGAGTTCGTCACGCTCATTCAAACGGGGTTGCCGGTCAAGATCGTTATCCTTAACAACGGAACGCTCGGCTTCGTCGAGCTGGAGATGAAGGCGGGCGGCTTTCCCGATACGGGCTGCGATCTGAAGAATCCGAATTTTGCGGCAATGGCCAACGCGATGGGGATCAAAGGCGTGCGCGTCGAGCATCCCGAGGCGCTGGAGGGCGGCTTGCGCGAGGCGTTCGCGCATGCGGGGCCGGCGCTCGTCGATGTCGTGAGCGCGCGCCAGGAGCTGGTGATGCCGCCCGTCACGACGCTCGACGAGGCGGCCCACTTTGGGTTGTTCCTGATGCGGGCGGTCATGGACGGCCGCGGGCAGGAGCTCGTCGATCTCGCGAAGGTCAATCTGCTGCGCTAGCGCCAATGGCACGGCGTGTCGCTCGACCTCGCCATGGCGGCGACGCCATGACCGCGCGCCGCGCAAGCCGCGCGCGGGGATGGGCCCATGCGCCCGGCGCCGCCCGATGGGGACGCACGGCGTGGGCCTGCGTGCTGTTGCAGGGCTGCAGCCGGTCGCCCTCCACGAGCGTGCTGGGCGCCTACTACCCCGACTGGCTGTTCTGCCTCGTGGGCGCGGTCGTGGCGGCGGTCGTGATACGGCTCCTGTTGCTGCGCGCGGGGCTGGAGGACTGGCTCGATCCGCCGGCTGTCGGCTATCCGTCACTCGTCGCGCTGCTCGCATTCGTGGGTTGGCTGCTGTTCTTCTGAGGTCTGACGAAAGCGGGAATACATGGAAGCAAGCACTCAGGGCCGCAAGAAGAAACTCTTCACGTTGCTGCTTTTGCTGGCGGCTATCGCAGTGGGCGTGCTGGTGATCTGGCGCGTGGATACCGAGCCGCGCACCGACGACGCCTACGTGTACGCGGACACGATCAACGTGGTGCCCGAGGTCTCGGGGCGGATCGTGAATCTCGCGGTGCGGGACAACCAGCGCGTGAAAAAAGGCGATCTGCTGTTCCAGCTCGACCCACGTCCCTTTCAGGACGCGCTCGACCGTGCCCGTGCGTCGCTCGAGCAACTGAACCAGCAGATCATGCTGACGCAGCGCTCGGTCAACGCGCAGGTATTCAACGCATCGGCGGCGAAGGCGAGCGTGGAGCGCGCGCGGGCCGCCGCGCGGCAGGCGGCGGATACGCTGCATCGCATGGAGCCGCTCGTGCAGAAGGGCTACGTTTCCGCCGACGATCTGGACCGCGCGCGCAGTTCCGCGCAAAGCACAGCGGCGGAGCTTGCCGCCGCCGAGTACCAGGCCCGCGAGGCGACGGCCGCGATCAGCGGCGTGGAAGCCCTGGAAGCCCAACGCGCGGTGGTGCAGGCCGAAATCGCCACCGCGGCGCTGAACCTCGAATACGCGACCGTGCGCTCGCCATTCGACGGCGTGGTGGTCTCGCTGCGCACGACGCGCGGCCAGTTCGCCTCCGCCTCGTCGCCGGTGTTCACGCTGATCGACACGACACACTGGTACGTCATCGCGAACCTGCGCGAGACCGAGCTGGCCGCCATCCGGCGCGGCACTCGGGCCACCGTCTATTTGATGAGCAATACCGCGAAGCATTTCGAGGGCGAGGTGGATTCGGTCGGCTTCGGCGTCGCGCCCGAAGACGGCGGCAGCCTCGCCCAGGGCTTGCCGCAGGTCCAGCGCAGCATCAACTGGGTCCATGTTTCGCAGCGCTTTCCGGTGAAGATCCTGGTCAAGGACCCGGACCCCGAGCTCTTTCGCGTCGGCACCTCGGCTGTGGCGACGTTTCACCCGGGCAGCCGGCAGGACCGGCGCAATGCAGGCTGACCGTGCATAGGCATCCTTAACGATGACGCGCCTTCTACCCTTCCTCCACGACGAGCTCGCGCCGTTCCCGGGCCGCATGAACGTCGCGCTGCGCGCCATCGCCGCTTCGGCGATCGTGATCGTCGCATCGATGACGCTCGAGGTCCCCTATCTCGCCGTGTCGCTGATCGTCGTGTTCTACGCGACGCAGGCCAACGTCGTCGTCACCCGATTGATTGCGCTCCTGTTTCTCGCGGGCGTCACGCTTGCGGTGGGCTGCACGGTGCTGGTGCTCAAGCTCACGTTCGACGTCCCGTTGCTGCGCATCGTATTCGCCAGCGCGATCTTCTTTTGCTGCCTCTACGCGATGCGGATCTTCCAGTTCGGCATCGTGTTCTTCGTGGCGGCGCTCGTCACGATCTACGTGCAGACCTTCGTGGATGTCACCGAGGACGCGGAATCGATCGTGCGCGCGACGCTGTGGGTCTGGGCCGCGGTGGGCTATCCGATCGCCGTCACGCTCATCATCAACTCGCTGCTGTTGCCCGCAGAGCCACGCGACCAGATGCGCCGCTTGATGGTGGCGAAGCTCGCGGTGGTCCAGGCGTGCCTCGAAGCATGGCTCGACGGTTCGACCGCTCGCGCGCCGTTGACGGCGCACGATGTGGAATCCACCACGACCGCGCTGCAAAAGCTGCTGAGATTCTCGGGCATGCGCGGCAAGCTCGACGCGCTTGCGCAGTCGCGCGACCTGGCCACCGTGACCGCCGTGTCGAACCTCTATGTCGCCGCGTCGAACCTGCGCCCATCTGTGGCGCCTTCAGCGCCGCTTGCCGCGCGCGGGAGGGCGCTGCGCGATGCATGCGCTGTGTTGGCTCGTGCGATAGAGAACGATGAACCGTTTGCGGTGGTAGCGCCTGGCGCGCCGCAGTCCGATCCCAACGCCGCTTCGACTCAGGCCGCCGAGCCGCCGTGGGCGCTCGTCGCGATGAATCGCGCGCTGCTGGATCTGGCCGCCTGCATGACGGCGCAGACCGTGGACATGCACGCGCCGCCGCGCCAGCCTGTCCTCGCAAAAGATGCCTGGACCAATCCGGTCTATGGCCAGTTCGCGCTCAAGACCTTGCTCGCCGTGCTCGTCTGCTACCTCTTCTATAACTCGGCCGACTGGCAAGGCGTCCATACCGTGATGCTGACATGCCTCGTCGTCGCCCAGCCGGGCCTCGGCGCATCGAGCCGGCGCTCGGTGCTGCGGTTCTGGGGCGCGGTGGGCGGCAGTCTGCTTGCGCTCTTCGTCGTCGTCTTCGTGCTGCCGCAGATCGACAGCATCGCCGCGCTGCTCGTGGCCGTGCTGCCCGTGCTGTTCGCGGGCGCGTGGATTGCCGCGGGCTCCGAGCGCATCAGCTACGCGGGCGTGCAATTGATGTTCACGTTCTCGCTGGCGTTTCTCGAGCAATTCGCGCCCACGTTCGACCTGACCGAGATTCGCGACCGCATGGTCGGGATATTTCTCGGCATTGCCGTTGCGACCTTCGTGCAGATCACGCTCTGGCCCGAGGGCGAGGCGGCGTTGCTCAGACGCCGTCTCTCGGCCAGCCTCGCTTCGATCGCGAAGCTGCTCGCGCCCGGCGATGCCCAGCGCGAGACGTCCGCGGTGGCACACGCGCGCATCGCGGCGTGGGCCGCGCTCAGCGACTGCGAGGGCTTGCTGCTGCGCGTGGCGCTCGAGCCGACCTGGCGCGAAGGCGAGGAAGAGCGCGTGACGCTGCTGGCGAACTCGGTGCTGGCGGCCGCGCGCGAATTGCTGCTCGCCGCGGACGCGTTGCGCAGTGCGTCCGATGCTGCCGGCGCGGCGTTGCCCGCGCGTCTGGACGAGCGCATGCGCGATTTCGCGTCGCGCGCGGCGTCGGCCATTGCGGAGTACGCGCGGGGGCTCGCCGAGCCTGCGCCGTCGGCTAGCGCACCGCGCCTGCCGGGCGTGATCGAAGACCGCGCAGGTGAGAGCGAGCGCGGCGCGGAACTGTTGGCCGAAGCCGAGCGCGTCCGCCGTGCCGTATCGAGCCTGCCCGACTGGGTGGGCGACGCCGCCGCTTCCCCGTTGGCGCTGCAAGCCGGTGCGCATCATGATTAGCGCCATCCCGCACGTGCGTCGCAAGCGTCGAAGCGCGCATGCGCGATCGCTTTCGTTCTGTATGGCCACCGTGTGCGCGGCCATGCTGAGCGCTTGTGCGTTGATACACCATGACCCTGGCGCGGTGGCCCAGGTCGATGCTAAACGTGTTCAACTCCCCACAGAGCTGGCGGTGCCGTCTGGAACCTGGCCATCCGAAACATGGTGGCAGCAATACGACGATCCACAACTCACGGTGCTGATCGAGCGTGGGCTGTCGGCGTCGCCGACCATGGCCATCGCGCGCGAACACGTTGCGTTGGCCCATGCGCAGGCAAGACTTGCATTGGCGGCAGCCGGCCCGCAGATCAACGCGTCGGCGGCCATCGACCGCGAGTACGTATCCTCGAACGGCTTTCTGAGCGCCTATGCGGGCAAGGACCCGGGGATAGGCGCGGACGGCCCGTGGTACACGACCGGCCTCGTGGGCTTCGACGGCGCATGGGACATCGACATCTGGGGCCTGCATCGGGCGCAAATCGCGGCGGCCGTGGGCGTCGAGAACGCGCAGAAGGCGGAGGAGGCGGACATCGCGCTCGAGCTCTCGACCGATATCGCGCGCATCTACTACACGGTGCAGACCGCGTACGCGAGCATCGATCTCTTGAAACAGGAGCGGGATGCGCTTGCGGTCCAGCTCGATGCACATCGTCTGCGCTACGAGCGGGGGCTCGAGCCTGAAACATTCGCCAGGCAGTCCGAAGCGCGTCTCCTCTCGGTCAATCAGCAGATCGCGCAGACCACCGACGAGGTGGCGACCGCTCAGGAGTCGCTGCGCGCGCTGCTTGGCGCCGATTCGACCGGGCTGGCCGCGCTGGCGCCGAAGCCGCTGCCTGCGCTCGCGACGGGCGTGCCGCCGAGCCTCGGTTTCCAGCTACTGGCCCGCCGCCCCGATTTGCAGGCGCTGCACTGGTATGTCGTGGCATCGCTCAAGCGCGTGGACGCCGCCAAAGCCGCGTTCTATCCGAACTTCGATATCAAGGCCTTCTTCGGCTTCAACGCGTTGGACCTCTCCCAGCTATTCCTGCATCGGAGCCAGCAAATCGACATCATCCCCGGCCTCTCTCTGCCGGTGTTCGACAGCGGCAGGCTGAACGCCTCGCTCAGCGGCGAGCGCGCCGCGAGCAACGCCGCCATACTCCAGTACAACCAGGCCGTATTGAACGCGGTGCGCGACGTGGCGCAAACCGGGAGCGAGCTGCAGGACCTCAACGAGCGGACCGGCATGCAGCAGCGCAAGCTCGACGATGTGCAGTTCGCGTTCGACAGCGCTTCCGGCCTGTACGGGCGCGGGCTGGCCGACAGGCTGCAGGTGGAACAGGCGCGCGAGACGCAGATCCAGGAGCGGCTGGCCATGCTGCAACTGCGCAGCCAGAGTCTGCAGGCCTCGATTGCGCTGACGAAGACGCTGGGCGGCGGGTATCAAGCGGCGGGCGACACCCATTGAATGGGCGGGCTTGTCCGCGCAAATCGCGCTGTCATGTCTTGAACCGCGTTAGGCCTGCTCGGCGAGCGGAATCGCTTCCATCACGGAGGCCAGGATCATGGCCTCGATGTTGCGCGGCGCGGGCTGGACGAAACGAGGGCGGTAGACGGCTTCCCCCCGGGCGATGGCTTGTCCGCTGAGCGCGCATCTGCCGCTCTTGCGCGCCACGCAGCGCCGCCAGAGCTGCTCGCCGTAGCAGCAGGCGGTAGGGTCGCTCCATGCGACGGTGGCGCCGCTCGGACCCTGGCGCTCGATCACCTTGACCGCGCAGCGCGGGTACGCGTCGGCGCCGTATTCCGTGCGCGCGGGACCGGGATAGGAGCGGGTACGCGGCGTCTTGACGACGCTGTCGAGGCCGAGCAGGGTCATCGTGTGACACCAGGTGCGGCCGGCTGGATCGGCGTTCTTCATGATACGCAGTCCGTAGTTAATCGAACGGGCGTGCAAGAGCGGCGCGGATCCCGATTCGAATCGGCGTGCTGGCTTCCCTGCATCACAGCATAGTGAGCGGCAGGCTAGCCCGCTATTACATGAACCTGCAGTATCAGGTGGCGTTCAGCGCCTGCTGAGGAACGCTGACGGGCGCCACGGGGAGCAATGCGCTGAAAGTGGCGCCGTACCCCGTATTGTTGGCGGCGGACAGGCGTCCGCCGTGGGCTTCGACGATCGAGCGCGAGACCGCGAGCCCGATGCCCAGCCCCTTGGTCTTGGTCGTGAAGAACGGATCGAAAATGCTGTCGCCTTCGGTGATGCCCGAGCCGTTGTCGACAACCTCGATCAGCACCGACATGGCATTGGCCTGCCCGACCTTGACGGCGACGCGCGGCGTCCGCCCGCTGCTGCGCGCCGCCTCGATCCCGTTGGAGATCAGGTTGATCAACACCTGTTGGATCTGGATGGGGTCCACAAAAACCGCAGGCAAATCGTCGGGCAAGTCGAAGCCGATCTCCGCGTCGCGCTTGTTCTCGTCCTCGCGCAACAGGCGCACCGCTTCGAGCACCATGTCGCTCACGTTGCGCCGCTGCTTCGCGAGAGACTGGCGCTTGCTGAAGAGCGCGCGGATGCTTTGCATCGTCTCGTCGGTGGCGTGCGCGTCGCGCACGAGGTTCTCGAGCGACGCGCGGGCCTCGCTCAGGTTCGGCGGCTGCGCCGCGAGCCAGCGCCGGCACGCCTGGGCATTGGCGATCACCGCGGTGAGCGGCTGCTTGAGCTCATGGGCGATCGAGGCGGACAGCTCCGCCACCGTTGCGATCTTCGTCGCGCGGGCCAGCTTCGCCTGGGTCTGCCGCAGCCGGCCCTCAGTATGCTTGAACGCGTCGATATCGAGGCTGAGCCCATACCATCGGACGATATTGCCATCGCAATCGCGCATCGGCTCGGCGGCCTGCTGGTGCCAGCGATACGTACCGTCCTTGCGGCGCAGACGGGTCACATGGCTGTATGGCTCGCCGGTCTCGATCGAGTGCGTGAAGGCCCGGATCACGCTGTCCCAGTCGTCGGGATGAATCACGCTGCGGTAGCCGAGATCGACGAGATCGCCCGCCTGCACGCCGGCATAGTCCGCCGTTCTTCGATTGATGTAGTCGGGCTGCCCCTGCGGGTCGGTGCACCAGATCATGCCGGGGATCGTTTCCGCGATCTCGCGCAACTGGTGCTCGCGCTGCACGAGCGCTTCGTCGGCGAGCTTGCGCGCGTGGATGTCCCACGCGATGCCGACCCAGCGAACGAGCTCGCCGCGATCGCCGTTGACGGCCTGGGCGCGGCACAGGAACCAGCGATAGACGCCGTCCGCGCGGCGCAGACGGATCTCCACGTCCTCGGGGTTCCGGCCTTCCGCGAGCTCTTGCCAGTAGCGCGCGTCGGCCGCCACGTCGTCGGGGTGGATGACCGCGTGGAACGCGTCGCACGCCCGCGCGTCGGCGAGGCCGGTATAGCTGCGCAGGCTCGGGCTCAGATACTCCAGGGTGCCGTCGGGCAGCGCCGTCCACACGTGGCCGGGAATCAGGTCGCCCATGGCTTCGAGCGTCTGGTTGCGCAGGCGCAGTTGCGCTTCCTCCCGTTTTTGCTCGTCGATGTTCCAGTGCATGCCGTACACGCGGAACACCTTGCCGTGGCGGTCGCGCTGCGTGTGCATCACGGCGGCGAACCACTGGTAGGCGCCGGCCGCCGACCGGTAGCGGCAGTGGTACTCCTGAGGGTCGCCGGTATCCCTGGCGCGGGCGAAGGCCCGGGCCGGAATCCAGGCATCGTCGGGATGGACCAGGGTAAAGGGCGCGCGCAGCTCCTCGAGCGTGCGGCCCGTATAGTCGAGAATGGATTGACTGATGTATTCGAGCTTGCCGTCGATGGTCCTCGACCAGATATTGCGGCTCAGCTCGTCGATGGGCAGGCCGAACGGATCGTCCTTGAGCGTGGTGGTCGATGCGCGCTGTTTTGGCCGTGGCGCGACGCATTCGGCGCACAGCCATGCCGCGGCCATGGCGACGACCGCGTGGACGAGCGGGCCGGCCCCCATGACGGAGAGCGGCGCGCCGGACGGCGCGAGCACGATGCCCAGCGTGGTGAAGCCCGCGGCCAGCCGCCCGAAGCCGCGGCCGAGCCAGTGCGTGACGGGCACCACCAGAAGGACGCCGAGGCAGCCGGAAAGTGGCTCGAGCCAGCCCGCCGCCGCCGACACGCCCGCTACGGCGACGGCGAGGAGGGCAAGCCGCGATGAACGTGGATATCGCATTCGCAAGTCACCATCGGGTTCGCCGGCGCACCGTGCAGTCCTGCTCCGCGTTGCGGCGCCTATGCAAGCGATGATACGAGCTTTTGAGGGGTGGGGACCTCGCGCACGGATGTTGGCAATTTGTCAGGTCGAACGCGGCGCAGGGGCGCGCGCCGTAGCGGCCGAACGGCAAGCCTATAACGCCGAATTCGCCGACGACACTACATATTCCTGTAACCCGCAATGCCGGCTCGCGGCGCGCGGCGCGTCTTCCGCGTGACTATAATTTCCGGATCATCGCCTCTCGGGCGGTCCTTTCAATGAACTTTCCCGCCTCGCGCGGCCGTGCGCATCATCGATGCCGGCCGTGCCGGGTGACAGAGGGGTTCGATGGAATCCGCAGGTGAAATGGTCTATGTCGTCGACGACGACGCGCGCGTGCGCGAAGCGCTGTCTGCCTTGCTGCGCGCCAACGGCAAGAACGTGCTGGCGTTCGGCTCGGGCGCCGAGTTTCTCGAGGCGCCGCGCGAGGACGCGGCCGCGTGCCTGATTCTGGACATGAGGATGCCGGGGCTGGGCGGGCTCGAGGTCCAGAAGCTGATGGCGAGCGACCTGCCCATCCCGGTCATCTTCATCACGGGGCGCGGCGACATTCCCTCGACCGTGCTGGCGATGAAAGGCGGCGCGCTGGACTTTCTCACCAAGCCCATCTGCGAAGACGAGTTGATGCGCGCCGTGGATACGGCACTGGCGAAGGCGCACGTGCTGCGCCGCGAGGCCGCCGATCGCGCGGCGCTGCGCACGCGCTACGAAACCCTGACGCCGCGCGAGCAGGAGCTGCTGCCGCTGCTGGCCAGGGGGCTGCTCAACAAGCAGGCTGCGGGAATACTCGGGATTACTGAGTATACGGTGCAGGTGCACCGCGGCCACATCATGAAGAAGATGCAGGCCGATTCGTTCGCGATGCTGGTCAAGCAGGCGAGCCGGCTCCAGCTCGACGTGTCCACCGAAGAATCCAGCGACGCGTGACACGCCTGCCGGGCGTATCGTTCCGTTTTCTCCACCCATACAGGACCGCGCCATACCATCGTATAGGGTGCGCGGCGCGAGCCTGTGGCCTACATTCGTTCCGTGCAGTGCACCTGGACGGAGGGAAGTCATGGATCTGGGCCTGGAGAACAAGACTGCGCTCGTTCAGGGCGGCGGCGGTGGACTCGGGCGCGCGATCGCCGTGACCCTCGCGCGCGAAGGGGCCAACGTCGCAATCGCGGACATCAATGAAGATGCCTTGCAGCAGACCGCGAAGGCCATCGAAGCCGTGGGCGGGAAATCCTTGTCCTTGCAGTGGGACCTGGCCGACCTCTCGCTGATCGAGCCACATGTGGCCGCGATCGAAGCGGCTTTCGGCGGCGTCGACATTCTCATCAACAACACGGGCGGACCGCCGCCCACGACGGTGGCGGGACAGTCGGCCGAAGTGTGGCAGAGGTACTTCGGATCGATGGTGCTCCCGGTGATCGCGATTGGCGACCGGATCCTGCCGGGCATGCGCAAACGCCAATGGGGGCGCGTGATCACGAGCACCTCCTCGGGCGTGGTCGAGCCAATTCCCAATCTGGGCATGTCGAACACGCTGCGGCTCTCGCTCGTGGGCTGGTCGAAGACGCTTGCGCGCGAAGTGGCGGCCGACGGCATCACGGCGAACATCGTCGTGCCCGGCCGCATTCTCACCGACCGCATCCGGTTTCTCGACGAGGCGAAGGCCAAACGCGAAGGCCGCACGCTCGAGTCCGTGGAGGCGGAAGCGGCGGTGTCGATTCCGGCAGGCCGGTTGGGCGATCCGCAGGAATACGCCGACGTCGTGACATTTCTCGCCAGCGCGCGTGCGTCCTATGTCACGGGCTGCATCGTGCGCGTGGACGGGGGCGTGATCGCCAGCATCTAAGATTGGATGGACTCCTCAATACGGAGGCGTATATGGGCATGAAGGTAGCCGAGATCATCGTCGAGGTTCTCGAGCAAGCGGGGGTCAAGCGCTGCTACGGCATCGTGGGCGACACGCTCAACCTGTTCGCGAAGAACCTGGAGCGCAGCTCCATCAAATGGGTCAGCGTCCGCCACGAAGAGGCGGGTGCGTTTGCTGCGGGCGCGGAGGCCGGCTTCACGCACAACCTGACCGCATGCGCCGGCAGTTGCGGCCCGGGCAGTCTGCATTTCATCAACGGCCTGTATGAAGCCAATCGCAATCGTGTGCCCGTCGTCCTGATCGCAAGTCAGGTGACGATGGGCGAGATGGGCTTCGAATTCATCCAGGAGGTGGACTTCAAGTCGGTATTCGAGGGCTGCTCGGTTTTCTGTGAAATGATCCTGACGCCGGACCAGGCGCGCAAGAAGACGGTGATGGCGTGCCAGGCCGCGCTCTCGAAGCAGGGCGTGGCGGTGCTGATCGTGCCGGTGGATATCTCGCACGGCGAGGTGAGCGAAGACTACCCGTATCGCGTGCACTACAGCCGGCCCGAGGTCCGGCCCGGCGATGCGCAAATGGAAGAGATCGCGCGCACCCTCAACGCGGGCAAGAAGATCGCCATCTATGCGGGGTCGGGCTGCGAGCACGCGCGCGACGAGATCGTCGCCGTGGCCGGGCGGCTCAAGGCGCCGGTCGCGCACACGTCGCGCGCCAAGTGTTTTCTCGAGCCGGACAACCCGTACAACATCGGCATGACGGGTATTCTCGGCAACGAAGCGGGTTACAACGCCGTGCTCGAATGCGACACGCTCCTGCTGCTGGGCGCCGATTTTGCATGGCGCCAGTTCTATCCCGACGATGCAAAGATCGTTCAGATCGACATCGATCCGACCCACCTGGGGCGGCGCCATCACATCACGATAGGCGCGGTAGGCGACGTTCGCACCACGCTGCAGGCCTTGCTGCCGCATCTCGAGGAGAAGAGCGACGCCGCGTTTCAGCAGAAGTACGTGCACCGCTATGCCGAAGCAATGGCCGCGGAGCGCGAGAATCTGAAGCCGGGACACAACGACAGCATTCCCGGTTCGTACCTTGCTTCGCTGATCGACCACTACGCGGCCGACGACGCATTGTTCTGCGGGGATGATGGCACCCCGGTGGTCTGGGCGCTGCGCTTGCTCGAAGCGAACGGCAAGCGCCAGATTTTCGGCAGCCTTCTGCACGGCACCATGGCGACGGCGCTGCCGAGCGCGATCGGCATACAAAAGGCGGCGCCCGGCCGCCAGGTGATCGCCATGTGCGGCGACGGGGGCATTGCCATGCTGTTCGGCGAACTGCTCACGACGATCCAGGAGGACGTGCCGATCAAGATAGTCGTGTTCGACAACGGCAAGCTCGGCTTCGTGGAAATCGAGCAGAAGTCCGAAGGCATGCTCGATACGTTCACGCGGCTGAAGAACCCGGACTTCGGCAAGGTGGCGGAGGCGATTGGCCTTTGGGGAAAGACCGTCAGGAACGCATCCGAATTGCCGGCGCTCGTGCAGGAGTGGTTGGCGCAGCCGGGCCCGGCTTTGCTCAATGTCGTCGTCAATCCGCTGGAGTTGGTCAAGCCACCGTTCTTTGAAGTGAAACCCGCGCTCGGCATGGCGCTGTATTCGGTCCGCGCCGTGCTCAACGGGCGCGGCGCGGATGTGCTCGAGATGGTTCGCGAGAATTTTCTTTGAGGATTGGGTATTCGATTTGAGCTTTTCGGCAGCATCAATGTTCACGGAGGTGTCACTGTACGGAGCTTTGCGCTGTATTCGATTGACTTGCTGGAGAAGGGGCCGGCTGCGCGCCATCGAATGATGGAGGCGGGCAAGGTGTGAAAAGTGGTGGGACTGCTCCTGATGCCGTTCAGTTAATCAACTGAACGGCATTTTTTGTTTTGATGCCGGAACAGGCGAGAAAGGGCTTGTAAGCGCGGCCGGAATATTTCGAGATATTGAGCGTGTATTGCCGAATATCAAGTTAGCCACACGCGGCAATGCGCCGTGAATCGTTCATACCTTCATTCAGACAAGTCCGATATCGCGCTCGCGCAGGCGGAGGAAATTTCGCCTGAACGGGATAAATTTGGGCCCGCTTTCCGGCCTGTGGCACGACCGGCCAGTTGCTTTTATCGGCTCCCTGGAGGTATGGAAATGGCAGAGCAACAAAGGCTATGGGTTGCGGTATGAGGCGCTATCTGCTCGGACTGGGCGACAAGTCCACCGTTGGCGGCGTCGTTATCGAAGGTGTGGAGCGTCGTACCCACCAAGGCCAGCCACTGACTTTCATCAACGCGAAAGTGCTGTGCCCAGTCTGCAATTCGGTGGGTGTCATCGGCTGGAAGGGGCCGCACCGATCGGCCACGATGATGGGCAAGCAACAAGCGCTCGAAGGCGATATCTGTCTCTGCCAATGTGATCCACCGCCAGTCATGCTCGCGTCTCAAGACACGGCCTGGCATGAGTTCGCCTCGCACGAAATGGACGGCGCGGCACATGGGTCAGCCAAGGCGCCGCAAACAGGTGCAATTCCGAGTGTCTATGACGAACAGTTCACACTGAAGGACGATACAGGTAGTCCACTTTCTAATGTTCGCTATCGCATCGTGACGGACAGCGGGGAAGTCTTTCACGGCACGACGAACGCGGCAGGGCAAACGCAGCGCGTTTCCACGCAAGGATCATCAGCGCTAAAACTCCAGTTGGAGAAGCAATAAATATGGCTGATAGCACAGAATGGCAGACCGTTCACGATACGGCAGTGACAAACACGAACCCGAATTCGAACGTAAACATTACACTCGACCCAACGCCGATCTGCTCAAACATGACCAACGGGGAATTCCGTGATTCAATCATCAAATCGCGTGAGGAAGCAGTTGGTTTGATTCAAAAGCGCATTGCTGCATTTGCTCGATGGGATGCAATCGAACAAGCGAGAGCGAAGAAGTGGTTAGGTCGATCAGATAATGTGACGCGTATCATACTGCAATCGGGATTGCTGCGACTTCTCCAAGTGATGAAAGAATTGAAGCCGGAAAATATCATTCGTGGGATCAACAGAGGCAACGAAACATCACGTGCACTATCTTTCCCGACAACGGGTTTACCGACGCAGCAGTCTGCAAACCCGACACGGCAAGGCGCATCATTGCGATATACCCGCATTTTTGCACTTCGCCCCGTTCTCAACTTTGGCACGGATGTCAAGTATTGACGTTAATTCACGAGTGCACTCACTTTACAGACGTGTTCGATTCTAATGATGAAATGTACGGCATCTCCGTTGGGCTTTCGTTTTGGGTACGGGATAACCCCGACAAGGCGATAAAGAATGCGGATAGCTTGACGTGCTATGTTGGCCTTGAAGATTAAGGGGAGGTTTGTGAAGAAAATTAAATTTTTCCATGGCGTGGCGTATTGCCTGCTAGTCCTGCTATTCGCATCGAGCGTAAGTGGCGCAAGTGCATGCACGATTTCGGAGGATATGACAAGCAGCTTGCCGCTCAATTCGACAGAGATATCGAACTCAGATCGTATCAATATTGCGAACATGGTGCTCGCCGCGAAACAATGGCCGGATGTCGAAATCAGAGGCATAGTCTACGCAGGGGGGTACATACGTGAGCGTAACCCAAAGGCTATGGCGGCAGAGCGTGCAGCGGTCCTCAAGCGCTACCTGATTCAAGTTGGGGTCAAGGAAAGCAACATTTGGGTTGATACAAGAATTATCAAAGAGCCCGATGTCGATGACAAAGGCAAAGCTACACTCAATCAGATTTCAGTAAGTCTTGTCCCCATATGCGAGGGAGGATGCGGACGGCTTTGCAATGATCCGCGCGTGACGCCCAATAGCAAGGTTATCAACTAGGCGTCAGCTATCGGCACTGTAAAAATCCCCGCTCTGGCGGGAGCGCCGTTCGGTTGCCTGACTGAGCGGCGATAGTTGCGGGCCGTTCGGCGGAACGCTGCCGAACGGCCCGCAGATGCGTAAGAAAGTCAGCTATGACCTCACGATCCAAAGAAAATATTGCAGTAGCTGACAGGCCCGACGCAAGTTGACGGATCGGCGGGCGCCTTCTTTTGCATGGGGTGGCCGGCGTCGCTGGTGCCTGCCGTTGCGGCACCCATGCCACTATCGCCGTTCTCCTGTTTTTGCCTGTCGACTTGCTGTTGAAAGACCGGTGAAACGTCAGGGTACGATGTGTCGCTCACGAAATCCAGGCCATTGCGTTGGGCATCGATCAACTCCTGACGCACCTCCGCCCGGGTCTTTTCCTGGGCCTGCGCGCTGAGCGCAACGGGAACTGCAGCGAGGAAAATCAGGGAAGCTATTACGGTTCGCTTATTCACTTTGGACTCCGATGTAAATGACGGGATTGAGCGGACCGAAACGCTGCAGTCGTCGTCGGGCGTGCTCGCACATGTAATACCGGCAACGGGCGCAGCTTATTCCCGAAACTTGCACGGCGCTTCGGGCGATGCTTTGAACCCTTTTACAACTGCGGTTGCGCAGGGACAGGCGCGACGCACGGCCGGGCCTTGTCGAGTGACATCTGCGTTGCCGGTAACGTACTGTGCGAGGACATCGCAGCGGCTAGCACTGCCAGGGCGGCGCCGGCGAAAAGCGCGCCAACGGCGAGCGCCGTGCGCCGCCACCAGGACATGCGCACGCGCAGCACCACGCACGGCACGTTTGCCTGCGCGGCTAGATCAGCGAACAGCGCACGCAGGGCGGCCCGCTGCGCGCGATAGTGTGCGACGGCGTTCGCCGCGCACCGGTCGACGGTCAGGCGCTCTGCCAGTCGCTGGCACTCGGCGTACGACAGCTCGCCGTCGACGAATGCCGATAGTGCGCGCAGCGCGGGCTCGCTGAAGCTCGCCCCGGCTGTGGGATTGAGATCGTCGCGCATCGGGTTTGCTCACTGCGTTCAATGCCGACGGGCATGCCAGCCGCTGAGCGCGCTTCGTGGCAGCTCGGCCTCGCCACGAAGACGAACAGGCGCACCTCACGCTGTTCAAGCTGGGACAAGCATCTGCGCGAAAGTCATCCCGTCTCCTGGCGGATTGCGGACGTAGACAAAACGTTCGGCATGCGCCGTTTATTCCGCGGTGCCTGAAGACGAGACGGGCCCTGACTTGAATTCCCCGATCGTGATGGTCGTAAGCGAACATGGCGATGCCATACTGTGCATGCGCAACGACCTCCCGCCCAAGCATGAATCGATCATTCCGATTGACGGCGCACTATCGCGATCTCATGGATTCAATTTCTCGCTACAACGAAAGTCTCCCGGAATAAGCGCATCGCCCGCTCGTTTACGCAAAACGCGAGTCGCGCGAAGCATGGCAGGCTCTCCGGCTGCGCGATTCGTCCCGGCGGTCCGGACCGTCCGTGCGCAAAGAGGTGGCAAATGAAAGCTTCTCGTTCTTTATCTGCATTCAGTTCATACATGGGTTTGGAGGCGCACGCGAAAGCGCCGCGCGCATCCCGCTTCGTGCGTCGTGCGGTGTGTGGAGCCGGCCTTCTTGCTCTATCGCTGGGGACGGTCTGCGCCGACGCCCAGCAGACGATCCTGCCGCCACAGTCCGCGATCGACTCGACCGTACCGGCCAACGGCGATCTCAATCCGTACGGAATCGCGTTCGTCCCGGCCGGCGTGCCGTCGTGGAGCACGCTCAAGCCCGGCGATGTGGTGGTGTCGAATTTCAATGCGAGTTCGAATCTGCAGGGCACCGGTACGACGATCGTCAAGCTCGTGCCTGGCGGCACACCGGTGACGTTCTTCGGTGGCAGCCACCTCGGTCTCACGACGGCGCTTGCCGTGCTGAGAAACGGCTCTGTGCTGGTTGGCAACGTGCCGACCACGAACGGCAAGAACGTGATCGCGCCAGGCTCGCTGCTCGTCATCAATCCGCAGGGCGGGTTGGTCAAGGAGCTGAAGGATCAGCGCCTGCTGGATGGACCCTGGGACCTCGCGGTGATCGACGCGGGGAATTTCGTCAAGGTCTTCGTTTCGGATGTGCTCGACGGAAGGGTCGCCCGGATCGATCTGGCGTTTGGGCCGAACGGCGTGACGGTGCTGCCGAGCTCGACCATCATCGCATCGGGCTACCTGCACCGCACCGATCCGGCCGCCCTGGTGGTCGGGCCAACCGGGCTTGCCTACGACCCGTTGCACGATGTGCTCTACGTCGCCTCGACCGGTGACAACGCGATATTCGCCATTTACGGCGCGGCCGGCTCGAATCACGACAACGGCATGGGCAGGATGATCTATCAGGACAACACTCACCTCCACGGCCCGCTCGCGCTGGCGCTCGCACCCAACGGCGATCTCGTCACGGCAAACGGCGACGCCGTCAACGCCGACCCGAACCAGCCGAGCGAGATCGTCGAGTTCACGGTGTACGGGCAATTCGTTGCGCAATTGTCGGTTGATTCCGTTTCCGGATCTGCGTTTGGTCTCGCGTTCGGATTCGACAGCAATCAGCATTTGCAGTTTGCCGCTGTGGATGACAACACGAATACCGCTACGGTCTGGACGTTGCGGAACAACGGTCAATAAGCGAGCACCTGGCTATTGCGGTCTGGGCGAAGCGCACCAGGCCGCCATGCCAACGGCCGGTTCACCTCGGAACCGGCCACGCGCTCTGGCAGCCGCCGCGCCCGGACCGCATGATCCGCGCTGCGCGTCGGCGGATTTTGACTAAGCTACTGTTGGTGGATGCAGTGAGTGAGCCCCGTTTTTAATTAAAAATGTATGGGAGAGTGCGCATGTCATCCTTCCGCTGGCTTTGTCTTGGTCGCCTCACGTCGCTTGTGTTTGCTTTCGGGATTGCCGGAACGATCTCGAGCGTGCCATCGTTCGCCGCCGTATTGCCGGACAAGACGCTCGTGTTCTGTTCGGAAGGCAGCCCGGCGGGCTTCGACTCGGCACAGTTCACGACCGGCCTCGAATTCTCGGCCGCGTCGTACACCGTCTACAACCGCCTCGTCGAATTCGAGCATGGCGGCACGAAAATCGAGCCGGGTCTTGCGGAATCGTGGGAGATTTCACCGGACGGGCTGACCTATACGTTTCACCTGCGCCACGGCGTCAAGTTCCACACGACGTCGTTCTTCAAGCCCACGCGCGACTTCAATGCCGATGACGTTCTGCTGACCTTCAATCGCATGTTCGATCCGAACAATGCGTTTCGCAATGCATACCCGGTCCAGTTTCCGTACTTCAAGGACATGGGACTCGACAAGGGCATCGCGAAGATCGAAGCGATCGATCCCTACACCGTGCGCTTTACGATGAAGACGGTGAACGCGCCATTCCTCTCGGAACTGGCCATGCCGTTCGCGTCCATCCTCTCGGCCGAATATGTCGATCAGTTGATGAAAGCTGGCAAGGCGTCCGATATCAATCTCTACCCGGTTGGCACGGGTCCTTTCATCTTTGTCAGCTATACGAAGGATGCGACGATTCGCTTCGATGGCAACCCTGATTACTGGAAGCCGGGCGTCGTGCGGGTGAGCAAGCTGATCTTTTCGATCACGCCGGACGCTGCCGTGCGCGAGCAAAAGCTCATGAAAGACGAGTGCCAGGTCATGACCTATCCGCGTCCACAAGCCATTGCCGCACTGGAGCACGATCCACAGATACAGGTGCTTCACCAGGTCGGCTTCAATCTTGGCTTGCTGGGGTATAACACGACGCACAAGCCGCTCGACCAGGTCGAGGTTCGACGGGCGCTCGATATGGCGATCAACAAGAAGGCCATTATCGCCTCGGTTTATGAGGGCGCAGGACAGTTGGCGACCAACCCCATGCCGCCCACTCAGTGGTCCTATAACAAAGGGCTCAAGGATGCGCCTTACGATCCGGGCAAAGCGAAGGAGATGCTCGCGAAGGCGGGATTTCCGAACGGCTTTGATCTGAGCTTGTGGGCCATGCCTGTGCAACGCCCATACAACCCCAATGCGCGGCTGATGGCGGAGATGATTCAGGCCGATTGGGAAAAGATCGGCGTGCACGCCAAAATCGTCACCTATGAGTGGGGCGAATACATCAAGCGTGCGCATGCGGGCGAGCACGACGCGATACTGATTGGCTGGACCGGAGACAATGGCGATCCGGACAACTGGCTTGGCGTACTGCTCGGCTGTGCGTCGGTGAACGGCAGCAACTTTTCCAAGTGGTGCTATCAGCCGTTCGAGGATCTGATCCAGAAAGCCCGTGCCACAACCGACGTGGCGGCCCGCACCGATGACTATATGCAGGCGCAGGAGATCTTCAAGCAGCAGGTGCCATTTACGCCTATCGCGCATTCGACCGTTTATCAGCCGATGCGCAAGACCGTCACGGGCTTCAAGATCGATCCGTTTGGTCCGACCCAGTTCTGGAATGTTGGGTTCAAATGACACGTGGGCAACATGGAAGGGTGAGCGCCCGGCTTCGCGCATGTGTTGTGGCACTGGCGCTCGCTGGTTCGGCGGCGTACGCGCAGACCACCGACTTCTGGGGAGCGCATCTTCCCAATCAGCCCACGCAGTTCATCTTCGGCTACGGCTCGCTCATCAATACGCGCTCGCGTGACGCCACGGCCGGCAAGCCGGTTGCGGCGATTCCGGTGCGCGTTTCGGCGGCGTTCGGCTATGTGCGCAGCTGGAACGAGCGCGCGCCCTCGGGGTTCACGGCACTCGGCCTGCGGCGTCCGCTCAAGGGCGAGGCGCCGATGACGATCAACGGCGTGATCTATCCCGTTGCCGGCAACGACATGTCCGCGTTCGACGAGCGCGAGAAGGGCTACGTGCGCGTCGAGGTGCCGCGCGCGCTCATCGAGGCCGTGTCATGGCAAGCGCTGCCGGCGCAGGGCACGGTGTGGGTCTACGTGCCGAAGGCCGAAGGCGAAGCGCCCGGCGAAGGGCTGCCTGGGCCGGACGCAAAGTTTCCGCTCGTTGAGTCGTATATCGACGTCGTCATTGAAGGCGGGCTCGAGTACGGGCCGGAATTCGCGCGCGAGATCATCGAGACGACCCGCGACTGGAGTCCCTACTGGCTCAACGACCGCACGCTCGCGCGCCGGCCATGGATACACGATAAACAGGCCGAGAAGGTCGATGCGTTGCTCGAGACATCGGCGCCGTGCTTCGCGCAGCGTGCCTTCTCGGAGGACTATGCCGCGCAGAGCGCCGCGATCGCCAAAAGCAAAGGCGACGTGTGCGTTCGGGAGGCGCACGCTCGCTAGAGCGCGCGCTTTCAACTACAGGCATCGATGTTGCGCTGGACACCGGGTCCGAACGTTAGCGCAAGCCATCGGCCACTATTGCCGCGCAAGCATGAGGTTCAGGTTCTGGACCGCGGCGCCGGAAGCGCCTTTGCCAAGGTTGTCGAACACCGCGGCAAGCAGGACGTGCCCGTGTTCCATATTGGAAAATACGCTCAAGCGCATGTCGTTCGTACCGTTGAGCGCTTGCGGATCCAGATGCTTCAAGGCGCGCGACTCATCCAGCGGCAAGACACTGACGTGTGCCGCCCCTGCATAGTGGCGTGCGAGGCATGCGTGCAGCGCGGCGCCGTCCACGCCGGGTGCCAGCAGCCGCAAATCGAGCGGTACCGTCAAGACGATGCCCTGGCGGAACGCACCATACGCAGGCACGAAGAGGGGACGCTGCGCGAGCCCGGCATGCTGCTGGATCTCCGGGGGGTGCTTGTGCGCGAGCTCCAGCCCATAGACCTGGTAGGCCGGCGCGCTGGAGGCACCCGGCCCCTCATGTTCCTCCACGCCGGCACGCCCGCGTCCGGAATAGCCGGACACGGCATGAATGCTGACAGGGTAGCTGTCCGGGATCAGCCCCGCCTGCAACAGCGGACGCAGCAAGCCAATTGCCCCGGTCGGATAGCAACCGGGATTGGTGACCCGACGTGCGTTCGCAATGCGCTCAGCCTGTCCCGGCGTCATTTCCGCGAAGCCGTATGTCCAGTCCGGCTGCGTGCGGTGGGCGGAGCTTGCGTCGATGACTCTGACCGCAGGATTGACGATGGCGCCCACGGCCTCGCGCGCGGCAGCATCGGGCAAACAAAGGATGGCGATGTCGCAAGCGTTGATGGCCTCTGCGCGCCGCTGCGGATCCTTGCGTTCCGCTGGGGCAAGCGTGAACAGTCTGAGGTCGGTCCGGTTGCGCAGCCGTTCGTGGATTTGCAACCCGGTGGTGCCTTGGTCGCCGTCGATGAAAACAACGGGAGAGCTCATGCGTGAATACTCCGCGGATGATGGGCCGAAACAGGGAGAGCGAGCCCCTATGTTCCATGGACGGCTAGAATAGGGAAAGTTGAATTTCATAACTTGGACATTCAGTTTTTCTGAATCTGGACGCCGACATGCGAGAGATCAGTCTGGACCGCTTGCGCACGCTGGTCGCCATTGCCGACCGCGGCTCGTTTGCCGAGGCGGCGCGTGCATTGCATCTGGCGCCGCCAACGGTCAGCCTCCATATTGCCGAGCTCGAGGACCGCATTGGGGCGCCGCTGTTGTCACGCAAGCGCGGACATGTCAGGCCGTCGGCAATAGGCGAGGTGCTGGTGGAGCGCGCACGCCGGTTGCTGGCCGATGCGGAGCAGGCGCTGGACGATATCGAACGCCAGGTGCAGGGGCTCGAAGGGCGTGCGCGGCTAGGCGCATCGACGGGCGCGATCGCGCACCTGTTGCCGCAAGCGCTCGAAGTGCTGCGCCAGCACCATCCCGGTATCGACATTCAGATTGCAGTGCTCACTTCGCATGAGACGCTGTCCCGGCTGGTGGATGGAACGCTCGATGTCGGACTGGTCGCACTGCCTCAGCCCCCGGTGGCGGGACTCGTGATCAAGCCCTGGCGCCGCGACCCCGTGATGGCCTTTGTGCCGGCGCATTGGCGCTGTCCGGCGCGCGTCACGCCTGAATGGCTCGCCGCGCAACCGCTCATTCTCAATGACGCGACCACGCGGCTCTCGCGTTTGACCGCGGAGTGGTTCGCGGCCGCGGGGCACCATCCCGTGCCGCGCATTCAGCTCAACTACAACGACGCGATCAAGAGTCTGGTGGCGGCCGGCTACGGCGCGGCGCTGTTGCCCCATGAGGCCACCACGCCGTTGCCCGACAAACGCATTGTCATGCGCCCGCTGCGGCCGGCGTTGTGGCGTCGGCTCGGCATTGCACATCGCGCGGGGTACGTCGAGCGTTCCACGCAACACGTGCTGGATGTGTTGTGGGGGCTGCGTTTGGCGTAGGGGTGCGGGTTACCGATAAGTCTTCTCGACCCGTTTCAGCCACGGTTCTATCGGCAAACGTCGATGTCTGAAACTGGCCGGTTCCATCGGCAGCGTTCAGCGTTGCCCTCGTGCCGCGCCGCTCACATCGTATAGCCGCAGCAATTCGTCAAGGCCGCGCACTTCCCAGTCCGGCGCCTGGCCCATCTCTTCGAAGACATTGCCTGCACGATTGATCCAGCACGTCGGAAATCCGAAGTAGCGGGCGCCTGTAGCATCCCACGCATTCGACGACACGAACAGGATCGACGATCGAGTCACGCCAAAAGCCTGCTCCGCAAGCCTGTAGGCGCGATCGTCGGGCTTGTAGACCCGTACCGGATCGACACTGAGCAGGTGGTCGAATTCGCCAACAAGCCCCGCATGCCCCACCACGGCGCCAATTGAATGCGGCGAACCGTTCGACAGCACCGCGAGCTTCAGTCCGCGTCGCCTGAGTTCCGGCAGTGTTTCGGGCACTTCGGGGAAGGGCAGCAGGCGCAGGTACGCATCGCAGAGCGCTTTGCACACGTCGTCATCCAGATCGAGCCCAAGGTGCTTGCAGGTGTAGCGCAATGCATCTTCTGTCGCGTGCTCGAACGTCACGTAACGGTTCATCAGGCTGCGCAGCCACGTGTATTCGAGCTGCTTCTGTCTCCACAGGTTGCTGATTTCACGCCCGCGTCCCGGGAAATGCTCGTCGCACCGGGCGACAACCGAATGCACGTCGAACAGCGTGCCGTAGAGATCGAACGCAATCGCCTTGATGTGATCCATATAGGCCTCCTGAATGAATGTCAGCGGAGCAGCGGGTTGGCTGCCACTGCCGCCATCGTGTCAGCCGTGCTCCGGTTCCTCGATCTGCTACCGGTGAGCAGCCACCTTGGTAAGCATGTCCTCATGGTAACCACTAAAAGCGTACTTGACAGGTTACATAAACCATAAGTAACCTTTAAAGCAAATCCAGAGCGGTTACATATTGGGCTCCGCCAGATCTGCCCGGCATTGGCGTGCCAGACAGGCCAACTCCGGATTCCGCGCTGGAAACACACGGCGCGTTGTCAGCATTGTCAGCAGTGCCATCAATCATCAGGAGAATCGTCATGCGTGCAATCGTGCTCGAAAAGTTCGGCGGCCTCGATAGCCTCGTCTATACGGAGTTGCCGGAACCCGAGCCACTGGAAGGTCATGTGGTCATCGAAATCAAGGCGTTTGGCCTCAACCATGCCGAGCTGCACATGCGGCGCGGCGAGTGGGCCGAAGCGGCCAAGGTCAGCGGCATCGAATGCGTGGGCGTGGTGAAGGCCTGTCCTGGCGGCGAATTTCCGGTGGGCGCGAAAGTCGCCGCGTTGATGGGCGGCCTCGGGCGGACCATCAACGGCAGCTATGCGCAATACACGCGTGCGCCGGTGGCGAACGTGGCGCTGATCGAGTCGGACTTGCCGTGGGCCGATCTGGCGGCGATTCCGGAAACGTATGCGACCGCGTGGACGTGCCTGTTCCGCAATCTCGCGATCGAAAAAGGGCAAACGGTGGTGATTCGCGGTGCGACGTCGTCGTTCGGGCAGGCGTCGGTCAACCTCGCTGTGAATGCCGGCGCAAAGGTCATCGCGACAACCCGCAGCCCGGCGCGCTTTGCGATGCTTGAAGGTCTCGGCGCCTCGCGCGCCGAGATCGAAGGCCCCGATCTGTCGAAGCGCATCGCCGAAGCAAAGCACATCGACGCGGTGCTGGACCTCGTCGGCAACAGCACGATTCTCGACTCGCTTGGCATGTTGCGGCGCGGAGGCCGGGCTTGTCTTGCGGGCTGGCTCGGCGGCCTCGCGCCGATAGCCGATTTCAACCCGCTGGCGCAAATGCCGAGCGGCGTCGACCTGACGTTCTTTGCCAGCTTCGTGTTCGGCACGCCCGGTTTTCCGCTTTCCGATGTACCGCTTCAAAAGATCGCCGAAGACGTTGCCGCCGGCCGTCTCAAGGCAAAGCCGTCCCGTGTGTTCCGCTTCGATGGGATTCGCGAAGCGCATCGCGTGATGGAAGCCAACGAAGCTGGCGGAAAGATGGTCGTCGTACTCTGACCGATCAAGTGCTTACCGGTCGACGAGAATCAACCCAGCCCAAGCGGATTCGAGATGCGCAGCCGCCACGCACCGTCACGGCCCTTTTCCATGACCTGCGTGGCGGTCCCGGATTGTTCGTGCTGCTGGCCGTCAGGTAGCGTCACGGTCAGGGTCCAGTCGAGCAGGACCAGCGCGAGGTTGCCGCTCGGCAGCACACGACGCACGGTATTGCGGATTTGCGGGCGCAGCGTCAGCAGTTGCGCAAGGGCGCTGCGCAATTCCGCCGGCCGCTGCTGCACCACCTGGCCGTCGGTCATCCGCATCGTGGCCTGATTGCTGAATAGACCTAGCACTGCGTCGAGATCGCCGGCGTTCAGCGCGGTGTCGAAAGCCACCGGAACCTGCTCGGGCGCGCTGCACACGCCGGACTTGTCCTCTAGCGCGGCGGCGAATCTCCCAATGATTCGCGCCACCTCCGCCGGCGCTTCGAGCGGCGACAGGTGTCCAACGCCGGGCAGGATATGCATGGCCGCGTGCGGAATGCGGGGCAGCAACTCGGCCTCCAGCGTGGCGACGCGATCCACCTGGTCAAGCTCGCCGGAGATGACGATGGTGGGCGCAGCGATTGACGCTGCCGCCGCGGTGATGTCTTCGCGCATGGCCACGTTTGGCCACGCCGCCTTGGCCTGGGGCGCTGCTCTCAGGCTGTCTTCGATGATCTGCTCGCGGCAGGCGGCGTCAAGCGGTTTTGCGGTGAGGACATGGTCGATGACGAATTCGACGGCCTCTCGCGATTGATACGCGCCGCTCAAGGTCGCGCGTTGCTCGTCGGAGAGCAGCATCGGTGACGGGGGGGACGGCGCGATCAGCACGAGGCCTTCGAGCCCGCTCGGCCGGCGCGAGGCGATCAGTTGCGCGACCTTGCCGCCCATCGAATGACCGACGAGCACATAGCGTTGAAGACCGAGCGCCGCGATGACGCCCTCGGCGTCGGCAGCAAGGTCGGCGATACCGTAGCCGTCGGCGGGCGCATCGGATTCGCCCCAGCCACGATGATCGGTGGCGACGATCCGATAACGTTCGGACAACTGATTGGCTACTGTATCCCACGTGCGCGACGAGCCGCCGTAGTAGTGCAAGAACACCAGCGCCAATTCCCCGCTGCCGCGCTGCGTTACGTGGATCCGCGTGCCATTCGTTTCGATGTCCATCGGGTTGCTCCGGTTAATTGTGAAGTCAGGCCATGGTAGATCCGGATACCGTGTTTGATAATTGCCTGACTGGTGGCGACAGTCGATAATGTGGTTATCGAATCGGAGGGGGCATGGACCGACTGACCAGTCTCGGCGTGTTCGTCGCCGCGGTGGAGGAGGGCAGCTTCGCCGCGGCGGCGCGGCGCTTCGGGCTATCAGCCGCGATGGCCGGCAAGCACGTGAGTGCGATCGAGTCCGAACTGAACGCGCGGCTGCTCCAGAGAACCACGCGGCGCCTGAGTTTGACCGATGCGGGCCAGATGTACTACGCGCGCTGCAAGCAGATTCTCGAGGCGTACGACGAAGCAAACCGGGAAGCGGGCGATACCCAGGTGACGGCGCGTGGCGTGCTGCGCGTGGCGGCGCCTGTCACGTTCGGTGCAATGCACCTGGGCGCGGTCGTTGCACGCTATCTCGCGGACCACCCGCACGTGAACGTGGAGGTGCTCCTCGAGGACCGCTATGTCGACCTGCTCGAAGCGGGGGTGGACGTGGCCATTCGGATTGGACGGCTGGAAGATCCCGTGCTCGTTACGCGCAGGCTCGCCCCGTGCCGAATGGTGGTGTGTGCGTCGCCCGCGTATCTCGAGCGGCATGGAACCCCGCGCAAACCTGGCGACTTGCAGCGCGCGCCGCGCCTTGCCTTCAGCGAGGCTGTCTCGACCGGCGACTGGACCTTGTTCGATGCCAGAAAGCGCGCGCACGTCATCGACGGACCTTGCCGGATGGCGGCCAACAATACGCAGATGCTGCTTGCCGCCGCGCTTGCGGGAGCCGGCATTGCGTATGGCCCGACCTTCGTATTTGGCGAGCATCTGCGGCGCGGCGCGCTTGTGGCGCTGTTGCCGGGCTACAGCGCCACCGAGTTGGTGATTCAGGCGGTCTATCCGAGCGCGCGGCGCATACCGCTCAAAGTGCGCCGGTTCGTCGATTACCTGACCGAAGCGTTTGGCGATGATCCGCCGTGGGAACGGAAAACCCGGCGTTAGAAGGGCTGCGACCGATCAGGCATTGACCACCGATTGGTGGCATGCCCATGAAACATGGCCGGGGCGTGCCCGGCCTGTCGTCACAAACGGCCAATCCGAAGCCATGCGATGGCGGGATGCGCTCCGGGAACCGCTTCCGGCGCCACTGCGTGCACCAGTCTCAGTCCTCGCGCCGAATTCGCGAACCAGACGACCGCGTCCTGCGTCACGCGATTCGCCAGCACGAGCGCCCGGAATCCCGGACTATTTCCCCAATGGAAGAAACAACCCTGGGCGGGCTCGAGTCCCCAGCCCAATCCCCACGCGATATTGGGATCGGGCGGATTCCGGCCGTGGAGGTCTTCGGCGTCGTCGCCTTGCCGGGTGTTGACGCGCGGCGCAAACCAGTGACGATAGCTCTCCGCCGCGAGGCCTCGGCTAGCCAGGACGTGCTGAACGAAACCCATATAGTCGGACGCCGTCGTCAAAAGCGACCAGGACGCCAGTGCCGTTGCTACGCGGCGCTTGGGCACCGGTTGACCTTCCCATTCGTGCCCCTGGGCATGGTTGCCTGCGAAGCGCTCCTGCCATTCGAGGCTCGAGCGCAGCATGCCCAGGGGCTCGAATACGCGTGCTCGCGCCAACGATTCCAGCGAGCGTGCGCCAACGGTTTCCATGGCGCGCTGAAGCCACGCAAACGCGCTGCTGCCGTAGCTGAATCGCTCGCCGGGGTTGAAGTACGTACGTAGCGGTGCCTCCACGCGGACGATGTTCGGAAGGCCGCTCGTGTGTGTCAGAACATGAAAGGCCGTTATCCGGCGCGAGGCCGCGTCGCCCGGCACATAGTCGCCACAGATGTCGAACAGGGGGCGTTGCAGGTCGAGCAGCCCTTCTTCGGCGAGCTGAAGCGCGATAAAGGCCACGACCGGCTTGGTGAGAGACGCGGCCTCAAACACAGTTGCGGCGTCGACAACGGCGCGGTCGTGCGCGCCACGGATGCCGGAGTAATGTTCCATGCCTTTCGTCCCAGCGCGCAGCGTGGCCAACGCCACGCCGGGAATTTTGCCGCTGGCTGTCGTTGCTGCGAGAAATCGGCTCAGGTCGGTCATTGGGTTACGCATCCGCAGTATTTGGGCGCTAGCTACCGTTGGGGTGTCCATCGGCCGACGTCTTTGCTACGGCTAAAGGATCTCCATCAGGAGCCTGCTAAAAGCCAACTGGCTAGGGAGATAGCCACTGTACTTGGGCAGTGTGTCCGTTGCGTCGGCGCATCTGCGGTCATAGAACATGTGCAATGCCACAGATGGGAGCAATTCCGTTTGAGCAAAGTTTGGCGTCGGAATGAACGCGATCCTCAACGGTCCGAAACCGCCCAGTTCGATGGCCGGCTTGCCACAACGTTTGCAAAGCCCTCGACGGATGTTCGGAGGAAGCCGATACTTTTTGAACGCAATGTTTTCGTCGCTCTTCGTCGAGACGCTTTTGGCGCGCACGATGGTCACGTCGGAGAACGGTCTGCCGGTGAAGACCTGGCATATTTTGCAATGGCAGATGAAGCGAGCGGCAGGCGCTGCACCAACCTCGAACCGGCAAGCGCCGCACTCGCACGCGGCATGCTGGGGTGATGACAAGGTCCTGCTCATTGGTTGATATTCTCCGCAGATATTAGCCGCACCGTACCTGGCGGCGCTATTCGCGTCCAGACGTCTTCGAACATCCGTGTGCGGGTGAGGCTCAATCTGGCGATTGATAGCAAACTCTGCGCACCAGCGGTAGGATCGCACAATTTTGACGCGCTACGCTCGTGGGTGAATGATTGGTGTTGGACTTAACTTGTATTCGCGGCGGGCCGCAGGCGTTGCCCCTGTGCGGGGCGGCACCTACTTTTCTTTGCCGCGGCAAAGAAAAGTAGGCAAAAGAAAGCCGCTCAAACCGCCAGTATGACGCAGTCCCCCACTGCCCTGTATATCGGAGCGGCTCCGGGGCGTCTGCCATCACGGAGCGTATAGCGGAGTGACTAAGGGCTCATCCATCCGGCGGCGCTGCGCGCGCCGTGGGGTATATCCAAAACCAGTGGGAACGCATGCGTTTTCGTAGGACTCCAGCGTATTCGATCGGAGGCTCGCTCACGCATTCGCCAACCAGCACGCCTGTGCATTCACCGATCAGCACTCCGGCGCATTTACCGGTCCGCACTTTCGCGCATTTACCGGGTGGCATCCCCAGCGCATTCGCCGGCCAGTCCACCCGGTTTTCCTTGCAAACCCTTCCGCCCGCGCGTAGCGCGTGGCGGGAAGAATGAGCCCTTTGTCACTAAGTCGGAGTGTGCGGGGAGACGGATGCCCCGGAGCCGATCCGGTGAGAAGGGCAGTGGTGGACTGCGTCACACTAGCGGTGTGAGCCGCTTTCTTTTGCCTACTTTTCTTTGCGGCTGCAAAGAAAAGTAGGTGCCGCCCCGCACAGGGGCAACACCTGCGGCCCGCCGCGAAAACAAGTTAAGGCCAATGCCAGCAAGAAGCCCCACCAAACCTGCTGAATCACGCTAAAAAGTGATTCCCCCAACCGCGAGCATAACCAGGAAGACGCCGAGCGGAGCAAGGTGAGAAAGATCACGGTGACGCATAACCGTAAAAATCGCCGCAGCGATGATGACGACACCAAGGATCAGGCCCACCCCACGGGTAGCGGGAAATGCGATCAAGGCCGCACACGTCATCTCCAGGACGCCGGTGGCGCGATGCCACCAGTGGGGATAGCCCCATCGGGCAAAGTTGTCCCGATTGGCACGCGTGCCGATCGCGTTAAACAGCCCCGCAGCGGAGAAAGCGACAACGAGAAGCCAGATAGAAACCGTATGTAACATTTAAACGACTCTCAAGACTTAGGCGAGCCCGCGAGCTCGCACGTTGCGATATAAATGCAGGAATACTGATGATGATTCATTCACTACGCGCGAATCGACGACCCTTGGGGTCGGGCAGTTGAACCGCTACCGGCAGCTCAAGCGGCCGCCGACACGCTGGAACGCAACTCCTCGACGATAGAGCGCCGCGACGGACGCCATCCAAGCTCGCGTTGTGCCTTTTCCCCGGAAACGACCTGATCGCAGGCGATCGCGTCGGCGAATACCCAGAGCGACTGGCGCGCCTCGTCGAGTGGCCATGCCGCTACGCGGCCCTCGGCGCCGGCGGCCTCGCTCGCCGCGCGCGCGATGTCGATCAGGGGCGTCGCCGCTCCGTGAACGCCGTTGAAGACCGAGCTAACCGGCGCCCGTTCAAGCATGAGCGCATAGAGGTCGGCGAGGTCGTCAGCGTGAACCGTCGACCAGCGGTTTCGCCCGTCGCCCACGAAGCGCGCCACGCCATACTCCCTGGCCGCGCCGTACATCATCATCGCGGCGCCACCCCCGTTGCCGTAAACCCAGCCTGGCCGAATTACGCTCGGGTGAACGCCCGTGGCCGCAGCCGCGAGGATCTCGTCTTCGAGCTCCTCGCGCCAGCGCACAAGCTCGAGTGGCTTGCGCGGGCTGTCTTCGGTTGCGGGGGTGTCGCCGGTCGAGCCGTAGATCAGACAACCGCTCGTATAGATAAAACGCTTGCCCGTCCCGCGCAGGGCTTCGATGATCGAGCGCGTCGCAGCTTTGTCATAAGTGGCCGTATTCTGGTCGCCCGGCGAGGCGGCATGAATAACCGCGTCGACGCCACGAGCGGCAGAAGCGACGCTCGCCGAATCGGCAAGATCGCCGTGCATCACCGCAAATCCCTCGCCGGCGAGCTTGCTCGCACTCGTTTCCGAACGCGCGAGTCCCACGACCTCATGGTCACCCGCCATCAAGCGACGCGCCACAGCGCCGCCGATCAACCCGGTTGCTCCCGTCACCAATACACGCATGTCCGTCACCTCTTCCAATGTCGATGCGGGCAATGATAGGAGGCCGCGATTTCAAAGGGAAATCGCAAGTTCTGATGGTCCGATATCGCCCGCGCCGATGACGTCAAACCGAGGCGGCGACCTCGGCGATGACGTTTTGCAGCCAGCAGGTGGCGGGGTGGGCATCCGCGCGTCGATGCCACATCATCGCAAGCGTCCAGGTCGGCAATTCGATTGGCGGTTGATGGACGCAGATGCCGACCCCGGACGCTGCGAACCGCCGGGCGACACGGGAGGCGAGCGTCGCGACGAGATCGGTCTCGGCGATCACGAAGGGCGCGACCAGGAATTGCGGCAAGCTCAGTACCACGCGCCGCCCGAGCCCCAGCTTGGCCAGCTCGCGATCGACCACACTCGAGCGGTCGCCCTCGGGAGAGACCAGCAGATGAGGCGCGGCCGCGAAGGCGTCGAGGCTGGCGCCCTGCGCGAATGCGGGGTGGTCGGGACGCGCGATGCAGGAAAAGTCCTCCTGGAGCACGGGGCGCTTGAGGATGCGTGGCGAGGCTTCGACCGGGAAGCCGATCGCGAGGCTGACTTCGCCGCTGTCGAGGAGTTCGATTGCTTCGTCCCGGCCGAACGTTCCGTGCACATGCACATCGACGTTGGGCGCCTCGGTGCCAAGGCGTGCCAGCAGCGGCGGCAGGAGCACGAAAGCGGCATAGTCGTTCATCGCGATCGTGAACGCGTCACCGGCAGTTGCCGGCTCGAAACTGTCGGCGCCTAACGCGCCCCTTACAAGCCGCAGCGCATTGGATATGGGGCCAGCAAGATCGTGAGCCCGCGGGGTCGGCTGCATGCCCGATGGCGTGCGCAAGAACAGCTCATCTTCGAAGATCTCACGCAGGCGGGTCAGGGCGCCGCTCATCGCCGACTGGCTGAGGCCGATACGCAGCCCGGCGCGCGTGACGTGACGCTCTGCATAAAGCGCGTCGAATGCCTTCAGGAGATTGAGATCGAAGCCGCCGATATCCATGGTGTCGAGCATACCTCACTGTGATCGTCGAAGACGGCGATGCTGGGGAGATTTGTGGACCCCGCGTGACATTCGTGCGACTGGCTCACGCCATCAACGGTCGCCGGCAGCATCACGCAGGGCGCATTGTGTCGCCCGTCCCAACGCCTTCGTGTCACCCCGCCACATCGTCCAATTGGATGATGCCGCTTCTGCAATTGTATGAAAAATTTTCGGCAGCTTTGCGAACGGCAAATGTTGTCAGCGAAACGTTCCAGATAAATATTTCGGAGACTAAATCGCACGCCTTCGCGTCAACCGGAAAGCGATGTCCAATGACACTGGAATGATCGAAGAGAGAACAACATTCACGCCATGCAAACCAACACAACAGGTATGTCACCCGAACGCCTGAAACGCCTCTCGGCCCGGTTGAGCGAATACGTCGAGCGCCAGGAAGTCGCTGGCGTGGTCGCAATGGTCTATCGCAAGGGCGCGCTGGCGCATTGTGACGTGCTTGGCTACCAGGACGTCGAAACACGCGAGCCGATGCGGCGCGATTCGCTATTCCGGATCGCGTCGATGACCAAGCCGATCACCAGTGTCGCGGCAATGATGTTGATCGAGGAGGGCCGCCTTCTGCTGGACGACCCCATTGCGCGCTGGATGCCGGAATTCGACAATCCACGGGTGCTGCGCGATCCGAATGGGCCGCTCGACGACGTGTATCCCGCGCCACGCGGCATCACGGTGCGGGATTTGTTGCTGCATCGCTCTGGCCTTGCGTATCCGGTCACGGCGCAAGGCGCGCTGGCCGAAGCGCTTTTCGGCTTCAATGCCGAAGTCTTGCCGAACGGCGACCCGGACGCATGGCTGAAGCAACTCGGTGCTTTGCCGTTGATGTTCGAACCGGGCGCACGCTGGCATTACGGCTTTTCCACTGATGTGCTGGGGCTCCTGGTCGGACGGGTCGCCGGCTGCTCATTCGAGGCTTTTCTCAGGGAGCGGATCTTCGAACCGCTGGGCATGCGCGATACGCGTTTCGGCGTGCGAGCGCAGGACTCCGATCGGCTGACCGTGGGGTATGTGGCTGGCGAGACACGTGGCCAGTTGATCGCTCATGATCATCCCGAACGCCGCGTCTGGAATCCGGGCGCATTCCCGTCGGGCGGCGCGGGGCTTGTATCGACCGCGGACGACTATATGAAGTTCGCATGTCTAATGATCGGGAGCGGTCGCTCAGGCGATACACGCCTTCTGTCGCGTCATTCAGTCGAGCTGATGACGACGAATTTCCTCACCCCTGAGGAGCGCGCCACGCCGTTCATGGGGATGCCTGGCTTCTGGGCGGCGCAGGGATTCGGTCTCGGCGTGTCCGTGACCGACAACGTCGCTTTTCAGGCGACGCTGGGCTCTGCCGGACGATACGGCTGGCCTGGCGCCTACGGCACGATGTGGCTGGCGGATCCGCGTGAAGACATGGCGTGCGTTCTGATGGTTCAGCTCTATTGGGCAACGCAGTGCAGGATTGCACAGCACTTTCAGTCGTTGGTCTATCAGGCGATTGATGATTGAAACCGGGGTGCCGCTGAGCGAAGGCTAGCGAGGTTGGAGTTGCGTATGCAAAGGTCATGAGCCGGCACCAGGCCAATTACTGCCAGCTCGCTGGTCGCAAAGAGCCATCATTGGAAGGGGTGGTCCGAGCCGAGAGCTGGCCGACGTCTAATGAGAGCTTTTCGGCCAAAGCCGACGGTCGCCGATCAGCCGCTGTGTAGCGGCTGAAGGGTGCTTCGCTGACAATCGCAAACCCGTGCCGACGAATGTCTCCTCTCTTTATCGACGAATGAGTCTTTCCGACCCTTAGCCGCCATTTGACCCAGTGAAGCTTCGATGGCAGATACCTGGATACAACGGCCATTCAAGTGGACATATCCACTGGAGACTGCTCAGTCTAATTGCTAACGATTCCGCGGCGCTGCACTGTAAATTAGCCAACCGGTAGCGGTCACGATGGCGAGGTTATCGCCGCAGGCTACAGGGGGGGGCATCGTTGCGGGAGAGTCGCTTGGCGCTCGCAGCGGTCGGCAGCTGACGTGGTGACTACGGCATGTCGTCGGTAGCATCGCGACTCTCCTGTCGTCAACGACCTACACCACGGTGCTGGTCGAGTGCTTACTTTCCTGGCGCATCTCGCAAGTTGCAAACGCACCTCCGAAGGCGGGGCTCCACTCCGTTTTCAGTTGGCTTGACTGTATCGCTCCGAGGTAATTCAAAGCTTTCAGTCGGCAGCGGCTTGCAACGCCCTGTCTAAGTCCTGGAGAAGGTCGCCGAGAGGCTCAATGCCGACTGAGAGTCGAATCAGACGCTCGGAAATGTCCATCTCACAGCGGCGAGTTGCGCTCAACTCATAGAATATCGTGGTGGCTACGGGTATCAATAGCGAGCGCGTGTCGCCGAGATTGCTGGAACATGCGAAACATGTAAGTCCGTCAATAAAGCGATTGACATCGACGGCCGGCGCAATCTCGAAGCTCATCAGCCCGCTGCATGCAGAGAACAGCGTGGTGGCTAGCCCGTGCTGTGGGTGATTGATTGATCCGGGGTAGTACACCTTCTCAACCAGCTTATGCCCTTCGAGAAACGCTGCTAGCTGCAAGGCGTTTGACGAGATGCGTTCCATGCGCATCTCCAGGGACTCTAATCCGAGCGCGATGAGGTTCGCTGAATCGGGGGAGAGCGTTGCCCCCATGTCGCGCAGGCCCTTTTTACGGATCTGCAGCATGCCCCACTCGCCCGGACTGACTGAACGGTAGGTTTCAAGAATATTCGAAAACCTCGACCAGTCAAACAGCCCCGTATCGGTCACGCTACCTCCGAGACATACACCATGACCCGCGATGTATTTCGACAACGAGTTCACGACCAATGAGGCCCCCACGCGTCCAGGCTTGAACAACGCAGGTGAGGTCATTGTGTTGTCCACCACGTACAGTGTGCCGAGTTTTGCGCAGAGTTCACCGATGCGGGCAAGGTCGGAAACTTGCGTACGTGGATTCGCAATCGTCTCTACGAAGACCATTCGCGTCTGCGGCGTCAGCAGGCGCTCAACATTCGAGACGTCCGTCGTGTCCGTGAATTCGACCTTTACGCCGAAGCGCTCGAAGGATTCAAAAAGGCTGCGTGTATTGCCGAAAAGATAACTTGACGCTACCACGTGATCGCCTGAACGTAGCAACGCAAACAACATGGCACTGATCGCCCCCATGCCAGTCGCGAACGCAGCGGTGTCCACGCCCTGCTCGAGCAGCGTGATCTTCTTTTCTAACGCTGCGGTGGTCGGGTTACCTTGACGCCCGTAGCTGTAGCCTTTGCGTTTGCCTTGAAACACCTGTTCAATATCGGCGCTCTTCTCATAGTGATAGGCAATGTTGCGATACACCGGGGCATGCAATTCGCCGTGAGGTCCAGCTGATTTTTGATCGAAGTGGAGAAGTTTTGTCAGATCGTTCATTGTTCGCCTTTGACTGAGTCTATCGCTAATGGTCCCACAGCCTCAGATATTCCCGCGATGTGTCTACACGGGAGTCAGAGCAAGGACCGCTTGACTTATGTTTGGTGAAGTGCGCCACTTCAATCTGCAAATTCCGCTGCACTGGCCGTCAAGGCTTCAAGTCCCTGGACAAGCAGGTTCTCTGGAATGTTCAGTGCGGGCATGATCTTCAGCACCTCATCGCGAGGACCACAGGTTTCTGCCAGAACGCCGCGCCGAAGCATCCCGAGCCGGATCCGCTCAGCGGCTTGCGGTACTTCAAACCTCAAACCGGTGAATAAGCTTTTGCCGACCACACGCGCGCGACCTTCCAAATGCTGTATACACACTTCTCGCAATACGGTTTCGATCATCGTCGCGCGCTTCGCAATTCCCAGCTCAAATTCACCCTGTGCCCAATAGTCGATCGCGGCGCTTGCACCGACGAACGCCAGGTTATTCCCACGAAAGGTGCCGTTGTGCTCGCCCGGTTCCCAGACATCGAGGTGTGGACGAATCAGCGTCAGTGCCATTGGCAATCCCGATCCACTGATCGACTTCGAAAGGCAGACCAGATCCGGAGTCACCCCCAGCTCCTCGAAGCTGAAAAACCTCCCCGCCCGGCCACAACCGGCCTGAATGTCATCAACAATCAAGAGAGCCCCCAGGTCTTTCGCCAGCCTCGCGATCGATTGGAGCCATCCGGCAGAAGCAACGTTGAGCCCACCTTCTCCCTGTACCGTCTCCACGATGAAGGCGGCAGGCGCGTCAAAGCCGCTGCTCGGGTCGTTGAACAACGTGCGTGCTAGCTCCGCTGTATCGACCGATGCGCCGAGATAGCCGTCATATGGAAGGCGGATGACGTCCCCTAGCGACACGCCCGCAGCCTTCCGTTTGGATTGATTCCCCGTCAACGCGAGCGCGCCGAGCGACACTCCGTGATAGGCGTTCGTAAACGCCACGACGGGACGGCGTGCTGTATGCTTGCGCGCCAGTTTGACTGCGGCTTCTACAGCGTTCGTGCCGGTCGGCCCCGTGAACTGCACCCGGTACTGCAACTGGCGCGGGGCAAGGATGATGTCGCGGAATTTGCGCAAAAACTCCGCCTTGGCACCGGTGGCGAAGTCCAGCGTCTGCAGAACGCCATTGCTGGTCATGTAGTCGACCAGTGACTTCTTGATGTGTGGGTCGTTGTGGCCATAGTTGACTGAGCCCGCTGCGCACAGAAAGTCGATGTAGCAGTTGCCTGATTCGTCGAACAGGCAACTGCCATTCGCCTTCTCGAACACGATGGGCGTGCCGCGGCAGTAGCTGCGCACGGCTGATTCCTGCGAGTTGATCAGCGACAGCGAGCTCTCGAGCGGGACGGCCACACTTGGGCTTTCGTGGTCCTCAGCAAAAGCGATGTTCATTCGATTCCTCGTTCATGTTGTGAGACGCGCAGTTCGTCCAGGTGATCTCTCGCCCTGTAGTAGGCCGATATGGCGGGCAGGAAGAAGGTGGCAGCCCTGGGATGCAGCGAAGGCGCCAGATGGTTGCGGAAGAATTCCGGCACCTGCGCCTGGGGATCAATGAGCAGACGCGACAGATCGTTCGCGCAGGCGATGGATGTCGGAACGCCATGACCGCAATACCCGCCCAGGAAGTAGACGTTTTCGCCCAGTTGTCCAGCGAGCGGCATCCGGTCGACCGTGAAGGACAGTTGCCCGCCCCAGCAACGATCAAACTCATAATCGAGCCCGGGTAGCACGCGTTGGAGATCGGCGAGCAACTCTGCTGCGATTCGGTCGGGTGAAGCCTGGAGAGCCAGCGAGCGGCGTCCACCAAAGAGCAGCCGACCGTCCTCGGACAGCCGAAAGTAGTTTGGGAACCGACTGCTGGTCGAAAACACGGTGCTCGCAGGTGCCAGCCTGGCGCGCTCTTCTGCTCCTAGAGGAAGCGTCGCGGCGATGAAACTGCCCACGGGGATGGCCAATCTCCTTTGACCCATGCCCAGAGCGCTCACGTCGCCTTGAGTCGCGAAAATGATCTGATTGGCTTCCACGATGCCGTCGTTATGTTGAAGCGAATAGAAGCCCTTGGTGCTCCGTGTGTAGCTGACCACCGGCGCACGCTCGAAGATGCGCGCGCCCGCAGACAGGCAGCCGCGCATCAGGGCGGCCAGCAGCCTCGCCGGGTTCACGCACGCACTGTCTTCGTCGCGGAGCGCCCCTTCGAATCGGCCGAAGCCAATGTGTTTCGGTACCTCTGGGGCAGGGACGTAGCGGACATCCCGGCCAAGTACCTGGCGCAACGTTTGGGCTTCATGGTGCAACCGATGACTGTCCGCAGGTGTTCGAGCCAACACGAGACGCGTGCTCGGCGTCCATCCGGCATCTTCATCAAGCTCCAACAAAAGATTGCGCACGGCCGAAGGCGCGTCGTAGAACCACCGCAGAATCGAAAGCCCGGCCCGGGTTCCCCATCGGCGGAGGATCGTGCTGGCATCCAACGGAGCCGACGCCGTGCAAAATCCCGCATTTCGAAGCGATGCCCCGCTTCCAACCCGGTCCGCCTCAAGAACGATGACGCTTCTCCCCGCCACGGCGAGCCGATAGGCGAGCGCCAGGCCGGTCAGGCCTGCCCCCACCACGGCAATGTCAGCACTGGCGTGGGCAGGTAGGTCAGCGTTCGAGATGGCTGTCGTAGAGTGAATTGCGTTCCATTCAGCCATCCATATCGATGGATTCGCTCCCTTTGGCATGACTCGCTCACACATGCTCAAGTTCGCACGGCGACTGGACCTGCGTGATTTCCCGCAACGCAGTTGCAATCTCGCGGGCACGCAGCGCGAGAAGACTGAAAGAGCCTGCGTCCCCGAAGCCATGACTCGACTCGCAAAGCCCGTTCAAGAACAAGGGGGGCAGTCTGGCGCCATCTCGCAGCTGGGCCGAATAGTTCCGATTGACTCCGACGCCGAGTGCGGGATCGATGGCCAAGTGCTCGGCCACCTGCAGCAGCAGCGGATGGACCAATTCCTCCTTGCCGCCACGTCCAAAGTTCTTGAACCCTGTGGCCAGCACTACCGCTTCGACCTCGATCTTGCTGGCATGCCCGCTGATGTGGTTCGTGACGTCGATCGCGAGCCGCTCGTCGTCCGGCGTCACCGCCGTGATATCGGCGTTTTGGTGCATATACAGCCGATCCCGGCCGTCAAGCCGCTGTTGGTACCGCGCCATGTACAGCTGGTGCAAAACGTCACCGTCCACGGACGAGTAGTTCGTGCTTCGCAGTTCAGCGTTCAGACGCGCCTTGCCGGACGGCGACGCGTTGAAGTAGTAGTCAACGAATTCTGGAAAGTAGATCTCGTCGCTGAATGGGCTGGTGTCCTTTAGGCGGAAACCATACGACCTGATAATCGAGTGGACTTCCGCGCGAGGAAAGCGCCGTGCCAGATCGAGAACGATTTCCACACCGCTCTGGCTCGCTCCAACCACGGCGATGGCGCCGCCCTCAGCCAGTTGCGGCCCAAGCGCTTCGATCCGGGCATTGTATTCGGTAAGGTGGAATGCGCGCGGACCGAGCAGGTGTTGGAAGGGCCGTGGGATGTTCGGGCTGCGACCAGGCGCAACAACCACGCTGCGCGCCTTGTACACGCCTGATGGCGTAGAGATGGAGAAAACTGGACCGTCGGAGCCACTCTCATCGTCCACCGACAGACTGTCTACCCGGGTGTCGTAGCGAACCCACTTCGAGAACGATTGTGCGACCCAGCGCACGTACTGGGCATACTCCTGCCGCAGGGGAAAAGTGATGCCCAGATTCAGGAACTCGAACAGCCTGTTGTTTTCGTGGAGGAAGTTGGTGAAGGAATAACGACTACGCGGATTGGCGGGGGTCACCAAATCACGCAGCGGATGGTTCTGGATGTCGGAACCTGGCAGCAGCATGTTTTCCTGCCACCCCGCACTCTGTTTGCGTTCCAGGAAAAGCCGTGTTCCACTGAAGCCACTTTCTTCAAGCGCCACTGCCAGCGCGATGTTGGCCGGGCCAAACCCTATACCGATGACGTCATAGATCATTTGGTGGTCTCTCTGTGAAGCATGCAAAACATGCATAGGGAATCGCGGTGCGTACCATCTTGCGGTACGCACCAAGTACACCCGGATTTCGATACTCGCGAATTCTTCCGGAAGTTCAGATCCGGCCGAGCAATCAGATGGCCGACTACCTATGCTTTGCGCGGAATCATTTGTTTAGAAGTCGAGCAAAGTACCAAGCGAGACCAGGCCGATTGCGTCGATCCGATCCGAGGTACTGGTTTCGCTCCAGTGCTCCACAGGCTTCAAGCCCACGCGACGCCTGATTTCGGCAGAAAAGTCAGGCATTAGCGGGGCGCTGACCACAGGGAGAATCCAGACCACCATATACACCAGCGCATGCAATTCAGCCGTCGCAGCACCAGGCGTTTGAGCGCTCAACGATTCGGCCCGAGACGCGCACCATCCCACAAGCTGGCTCAGGTGTTCGGCCACACGTTGCAGGCTGAACGCTTCAACGCTGTAGAAGCGCTGGAACCGGGATTGAGCTTCCCGATAGATGGGACTCAGATCGAAGTTCGACGGATTCAGCGCGATCTGCTGCAGGCCCTGGGTCTGCAGCAAGCCTGAGAGCGTCGAGATCAGGCTGCGCCAAGGAGCTTGCAGACGCTTGTGGGTGAGATTCTTGAAGCCGTTGAGCGTGAAGTTCATCTTCTGCCCCTCGGGATTGCTGAGGCTCAGATAAAAGCGAAGCGGGTCCGCGGGCACATCTTTCAAGATATCGCGTCCCCAGATCACGTGTCGCTTGCTCGTGGAGAACTTGAAGTTGTCGAGTTCATAGAACTCGTTCGTCACGATGTAAGCCGGCGGTGCATACTTCCCCTCGCTGGCAAAGGCCAGCGCCAAATGCACAAATGCGAAAAAGAACGAGTTGTCGTAGCCCAAAAACTGGATGACCTGCGACTGATCGTTCCATCCGGATGAGGTGTCCGAACTATTTCCGTCACGCTCGGCAACGAGGTTGGCTGCATTGATCAAGCCCGGGAACATCTCAGCCCAGACGTTCAGTACCTGCCCCTGGCAATCCGGGAACGGTGCTGCGATGCCCCACTCCGAGCGGTAGGTCACGGGATAGTCGGCCAACGGCTTGGCAAGTAGTTCGTCGACGAGTTCGAGGATATGAGGACGCCATTGCCCCTTCTTGGCCGCATAGAAATTGCGAATCTGTTCCCGATAGGACTCCAGCTCGAGGTACACCAGTTCCATCGGCTTCTGCGCCAAGGCAGTCTCCGGCGACAACCCAATGCGTGGCGAATCGATGTTCGACGGATCGTTGGGGTGTCCGCAAGCTTCGCATATGGCGCCAGCGGTCTCCGAGAAGCAGATCTGGCAGTTGCCCTTGAGGTAGGCCTCGAAGACATGCTCGCCGGTGTCGGCGTTCACGAGCGTCTGCCGGGTCTTCTTTTTGAGCTTGCCATTTCTGAACAACTCCGAGAAGAAACCGCGTACGAACTCGTTGTGCCTTGCATCCGGGTTGTGGAAGGTGTCAGTCTGAATGTTTGCCAACTGCAGCGTTTCTCGAATGCTATCGGCATAGCGATCCGCCAGCGCTTGCGGTGCCTCCCCGGTCTTGGCAGCGGTCGTCACAACATACGTCTGGTTGTGGTCGGAGAACGAGACGTAGAGCGGCTTGACACCCGTCAGTCGTACGTAGCGTGAAAATACATCGGCATTCAGGTACGGGCCAGATAGGTGGCCGATATGCAGATCGCCATTGGGCGTGGGGGGTGTGGCGGTAATGATGACCGTTTTCATGTTTTTTCTATTTGTGGCTTGATCGTCAGGCTGCCTCAGGTGCGCCCCACCAAATGGTTAAAAATTCAAGTGCGGTGGTGAGCGACGTGTTCTGCAGGTGGTGGTGACTGAATCGCGGCAGATAGATCACATCGCCGCGCTTCACCTCTTGCGCCTCGTCATCGACATTCATAACGCCTTCCCCGGCGAGGATGATGAACGTCTCCTCCTCGTCATGGTTGTGCCGGCTTGATGATGCCCCCGGGGCGATGGTCATCAGCGCTGAACCCCAAGGTGGGGTGGCAACGCCAGCCCAAGGATAGATACGACGGAAGTCGCCCCCATACTCGGCCGTCACAATGTCGGTGCTGGCTCTTCGAATCTGCATAGTGATTTCCCAGGTCTAAAAGGTTTCTAATGGATGGGTTCGGATTGAACTGCTCTATCTCGAAGAGTTCAGAGTTGCCGTGCCAATTCCGCGAGCGTGGAAAAGCCAAACAGCAAGAGGATCGCGCCGGTACCACGACCGATCCAGACCTTCGCTTTGACATAGCCCTGCCGGACATGCCTTAACGAAAACATGCACGCCAGCGACAAATGCCAGGATGCGGACAGTGCAAAGATCAGGAAGACGCAGGCGGCGCGGGTCAGTGGCGAAACCTCCGGCGTCAGTAACGCAGAGAACATGGATGTGTTGAAAACCAGCGCCTTAGGATTCGTGAGATTGGTCGTCAGCCCGAACTTGAACGATTCGTAGAGGTTCGGGCGGTCGCTAAAATCCATTGCTGCAGGCATCGGCACCTTGGCCTGGCGCCAAATGGTTAGCCCGAGGTTAATCAGGTAAAGGCTGCCGAAGATCTGCAACCCGGTCTTCAACCATCCCATCGACTCGACCAGAAAGGCCAGTCCGGTGGTCGTCACGATAGCCCAAGTCGCACTGCCGCAGGCCACGCCCAACGCGGCGGATATGCCGCTCAGCCGCGACTCATTCATCGCACAGTGGCTGACAGCAAGGAAGTTCTGGCCCGGACTCAGGATAACCGGCAGATAGACTACGGCGAGGATCGCCAGCAAGGTCGATTCATGCATGGGGTAATAACGTGAGATGAAGGACACCCGAGTAGGAGCGGCGCGCAGGCAAGTCAGAACGTGTGGTCAAGCGCTGGCTGCGCAAGCGCGTCCCAGATGTCGATGAGCCCTGAAGTCGAAAGCAGCGGCGAGGGTGAGATGCCGTAGGCACGCTTCAGCCAGCGACGCCCTTGAACAGATCCACGCCCATGGATGCAACGGTGGTTATTGAAAATCACGGCCTGCCCCGGCTGTAGCACCACGCGTTCGCAGAGATCTTCGTAGATGCTTTTTACCCAATTCAGGGCAGCATCGCCGTCGGGAGTCGACTGCAGATGATTCACAGCCGCCGCCCAGCGGAATTCATCGAAGCCGTCGCGTTGCCTCAAGATCACCATGTTCTTGCGCTGGATGGCATAGCCGTTCATTTCGAACGACTCGTTCTGGCGGAACGTGAAGATCGGCGACTCAAGTGCGGCTCGCACGTCTGCTGGCATCCGCGCCGTAAGGCGAGAAATCGGCAGGATCATGGTTTCGGTGCCTGACTCGTTGTTGATTCCGCAGAGCGCCAGTACCTCTGGGCGGACCGCGCGGGGCAACACCGGGTTCTCGGTGTGCAACGCAAATGGAACCCGGCCAGCGTTGGTATTGGTCGTCTCGGCTCCCTCTATCGGATACACATCGTGGAATAGCGCGCCAGACTTTTCCTGCGGGTATCCGAATACTTCCAGCCCGACGGATGTGATCAGGGTACGGAGCGTGAAGTCCGCAACGGGTGCCGCATCCTTGCCGGGCTGCCGACCGAATGACTCGGCAGGCAGGTTGTCGACCACGACCGCTGGCTGCGTGGAGTTGAAGAGCGCCTCACGCAGTTCCGCACCTGGAAAGCCTTGCTCGACCAAGGAGGCGCGCAATTGGCCAGACGTCAATGCCTGCCCCGAAAGCGCTTTCTCGGCTAGATAGTTTCTAAGCGCCGTGCTGATGCTGATGGTATCAAGTGCCATTTGGATCTTCCCCGGTGTGCGACGTCAGGTGGTCGCGCATCCGCTCTTGTGCATCCGCGCCACCCCACCAGGTGGCCAGATATTCCAGGCTTACTGTCGGGTCTTCATTCCTGATCGAATGCATTGCGAAAGGCGAGATATACAGGACATCACCTGCCGACATGCGGGTTTCTTCTCCATCAATACAGGCAATCCCCTGCCCGGAGAGGATCAGGTAGGACTCGTGCTCGTCATGCGCATGAGGCGTCTTTTCGCTCTTCGGCGCCACGCTGGCGATGGAGCAGCCCCACCAGATCGGGTCGACCTGCCGGTTCGGATACAGTCGCCTTAGCGTGACACCGTGCTGGAAGACGGTTTCATGGGTGCCGATAAAGGGGCGCAGACTCTGAGTTGTCATATACAGGCTGCCTCGTCCTTCCAGAACGCTGTCGCGAGGTCTGACATCACGATCGAGCGCTTGGACAGGTAGTCGCGGAAGACCTTCTTCGTCTGCGAGCGATCGATAGTCAGGCCGGTCACGGCGGCATACCCTTCAAGTGCGTCCACGGCGTGGAAGAAGTGCGTGCTCTCAGTGCCACCGGTATGTACGTTGACCCAGGCCATCGCTACGCTGACCTTCTCCGGTGGCAACTCGAGATACAGGGTGAACCAATCCTGGAACAGCGGCTGGATGAATTCGACCTCGGCGTGAGTGAAGATCTCGTGTGCCAACGTGAGCAGCATGGCATTCAGCAGGTTCTCGCCGAGTCGCTGCGAATCACGCCATGCCTTGAATTCCCGTGCCGAAGGCGTTGAGTATTCCTTGAGCATCCACTGCTCATCCGAGCACACAGTGGTGGCCATAGTGTGGAAGAGATCGGAATGCAGACGACCACCGAAGACTCCAAGGTCCTCGTCGGATATGCGCTGCAGGCTGTAGCAGACATCGAACAACTGCTGCGCGGCACCCGGCGTGTCTTGTCTTCGCGCCTCGAGTGTGACCCGGTTCGCAAGTCCCGACACGCTTGCGATGGAGGCGTTAGCCGCCGTCCAACCATTGAAGAAGGACCGCAGCGCATCCTTGCTGTGCGCCTGCGAGGTGAGCTCGACAAACACCTGTTCGATGTTCTTCAGCGACTCGATGTTCTCGCTGAAGACTTCGATGAGGGTGGCGCGCAGTTCCTGATTCTCCAGGCTGTCAAACACCGGCATAGCCAAGTCGTAGAGCTTGCTTCCGGTCATGGAACTGCTGGTCATATAGATTCCTTAAAGTAGATGTGTAACGCGCGACCACGCCAGGGTGCACCGATCCCATCGCGCCAATAAAAGGGCGATCCGCCGGTTGGTTTTGGCAATGCGCTGGGGCACCGGGTCTGAATCAACGCATGGCTTTTCTTCTCCATGCCTCAACAAACCTGGATTCATTTACTTGCTGCTGAAGCAGACGATTCATTGGTCGCCTTCCTGGAGATAATTCTCCAACCGCGCCCTCCGGTGCACAACCGACTGAGACGATAGTTGCGCGGTGACACATGAAGCCATTCGATAGATGGCGAGCAATGGGATGGACGTCCCCATTTATACGGAATCGATGTGCGCTAACAACTCCGCAAATAGGTAGAGGCGGCCACGTGGTTTTAGAACAGGCGAATAAGTGGAATGGAATAAGTAGAATACTCGGAGCCTGATAATGCGGAAAAATGAACCGATGAAAGTAACGAAAGGAACTGGCCGCACTCATTTACAGACTGTTACAAAACGCCCCCGAAGGCCCATACGAGGTTCAGACAATTGACACCGATCGGGGCAGCCTGTTCGCGGCGCGCACGGTCTCTGATGCAGTGCTGAGTCGAGACGCACCACTTTCGATGGCCGGCAACGCGCGCGGCCAGGCAACGCTTTCGTCGAGCAAGGACGGCGCAGCATCAAATATTAAGAGGTCTACCTGACAGCGTATAAGTCGGTCAGTCAGCCACACCCGGGCCTACATCGGCGAATTTTTCGAACTATAGAACTGGAAATAACCTCATGCGAGCTGGGAGGATCACACGCCAAATGAGGCATACTTAGGGATGCTGCCTTCGATTTAACTTTCAGCGTGTGAAAAATGCAGGAAGTCGGTCGCGCAGGTGCCCAGAATTTGCTGCGACGGTCTTCATGTCTTAAAAATCGCGAGTCGTATGCGCCGTATGCGCCGTATGCGCCGGATCACCGGTGGCAGGCTCATTGATCAGCGTATCCTTAGAATTCTTAAAAACCATCCGAACGAGCGAAGCTACCTTTCCTGAAAGCTGTTGAAAGGAACAAGGAACTCCGTCGTGACGAGTGAAGCAATTTTCAGAAGGCTTGCACATCCGATTTTCCGCTGAATTGCCGGTTTGCGGCGGTATTTGCATGAGGTAGGCATTCCACGCATCACATCTGCTGCCAAAGATCATGAAAACGATGTCAATAACACCCATCAATCTCTCGCTAAACGCGATCCAGGCTCAACAGCCTGCGAAGGCCATCAACGGGCTACTCGAATCATGCAAATTGCATTAAGAAATCCCGCGTGGGACTGGGAGAATGCGAATGAGTAAAGTCACAATGAGTCAGCTCGAAATTCTGATTGCGGTTGTGCAGGCGGGTAGCTTCAGTGGCGCTAGCTTCGAGCTGAACTGCACGCAATCGCGGATCAGCCACTCCATCTCCGAGCTGGAGCGACATGTCGGCGGTCGCTTGTTGATCCGTTCCCGAACAGGGTGCTCGCCAACGTTGCTGGGGCACCAAGTCATTGCCAAAGCGAAGCAGATCTTGTCTTTGGCCGATGAAATCAGCCAGATGAGCCGCACTGACAATGAGATCAGGGGGACAGTCCGGGTGGCCTGCATACGAAGCGTGGCGACCCATGTTTTGCCACACGTCGTCGAAGCCCTGGCCGAGCGTCATCCCGGCATTCACCTGGAGATCCTCGACAACTGCCACAGCTATGGCCAGGTCGTCGACGTGATTAGACAAGAAGGAGCCGACATCGGCATCACACGAGTGGACGCTGGCGATCTTGAAGGCGGTCGGCCATTCATTTCGGACCCGTACGTTGTCGTTGCACCGGCATCGTTAGAGTTGCAGTCGCCAGCCTGCCCGGATCAATTGGCAGACGTACCGTTCATCAGCATGCAGCAGCCTGGCTCCGAGTGGATAGTGGAACAGTGCCGCTCGGCCGGCTTTGCCAGGAGGATAGTGCGGCAGCTCTCCAGCGAGAGTGGTGTCGTGGCCATGGTGTGCCGCGGCCTGGGCTACACAGTGATACCTTGGCTCACGGCTTACCCTGACTCGATCGCCGCCCAGATACTCCCTTTGCCGTTTCCCGTGCGGCGCCAATTGACACTGCTGACCTGCAAGTCGTCTGAGAACAGCCGACAGGTGAGGATCGCCACCAAATTCATTATGGATAGGCAGTTGCTGGAAAGCACTGGCGTCTGGCGATCCAGCATTATCAAAATAGACTTCTGATAGCGGGTGGGGACGGGAACCCATCGGGCGGTTAGATGGCGAACGTCTGCAAGCGCCTCACGAAGCTTGCAATTACCCGCTTCTGTTTAGTGCGAACTCATAGATGTGACGCGTGGCCCGTATGTGGTGACGCACGGAGCTCAACCTGTTAATTCGGTTCTACCTGGCGGCATCAAAGATCAATCCTTAACAGAAACGGCATTGCGCTTTCGCGGGGCACGCCTCGAAACCTGGTTCTTCCGCTCAACAGAAAAGGCCTCCGCACGAGCGGCGCGTTCGGCCGCCCACGATGGATTGACCTGCGTTTCAACCTGGCTAAAGCTGAAAGGCAGGTCGGCTTCTTCGGGTTGCCAGTCTGCGTCGATGGTCGCGCCGGTCCGACGATGCGTCATCGTCACTGCGCTTTCAGCCTCCGGATCGAGCCCGCAGTGCCGCATTCCCCACAGGCGTAGGGTCAGCATCATCCCATCGAGCTCGCGCGTCTTCTCTGTGATGCAGTAGGCGTACCGCTTGGGGCGCTCCTGATAGAGCCGCCGCTCGATAAGTTCGTTGTCCTCCATGGTTTTGAGGCGCTGGGCGAGCAGGTTGGGCGACATTCCGGTCTGTGCCTGAATGCCGTCGAAGCGATCGTTGCCCATTCTCAGTTCGCGCAGAATCAAGATGGTCCAGCGATCCGCAATGACGGCAGCCGCACGAGCAAGGGGACAGATCGTCTCGGCGGTATCCTGTTGTTTCATCTCGATCCCTCATTAAACCCCACATTTTGAACCTGTCCGCGCAGCGAACCAAGATCGCTAACGTTCATCGGTCCAATCTTGGCCCTTTACAAGCTGTGTGACTTCAAATATTGTAGCAACACATCCAACGTACCGGAGGGATCCTCAACATGGCCAATCAATCTGCGTCCGGGCTGACGTATGAGCCCGATTTGACGGGACTGCTGATCGTCGATCCCTATAACGACTTCCTCTCGGAGGGCGGCAAGCTCTATGAACTCTGCCGCGCTACCCTGGAGGCGAACAACGTCGTCGAGCATATGCGCCAGATCCTCGCTGCGGCTCGAGCGGCGGGTGTGCAAGTCTTCATCGCCCCGCACCATCGTTGGCGCGAAAGCGATCTGCACAATCACTGGAAGACTATTCCGCCCATCGGGGCCGCCACCGACAAGGGGCGTGTCTTTGCTGACGGGACCTGGGGCGGAAGTTTTCACCCTGATTTCGAACCGCGCCCCGGTGAGATCGTCGCGCAGGAACATTGGCTCTCGAGCGGGTTCGCCAACACGGATCTAGACTTTCAGCTCAAGAAGCATGGCCTGCGCAAGGTCATCGTGATTGGCATGCGCGCGAACACCTGCATTGAATCCACCGTTCGTTTTGCGGCCGAGCTGGGCTACGAAGTCACGCTCGTGAAGGATGCCATCGGCAGCTTCGGACAAGCCGAGATGGACGCCTCGCTACAGTTCAACATGCCGGCTTATGCATGCGCCATTGTCTCGACTGACGAAATCATCGGCAAGCTCTCAGTTTGAGGATCCGCTGGTGCAGCACGATGTCGAGGACGTCGCCGGGCGCAGCCAACGCTCGCATCTGCGGTTACGCTGTCTCCCGTACCCATCGCGGAGTTCGACGTGCACCCCAATGCTCTCTCCCCGAATGACGGCATCGCGTTTGGCCCGTTCTTGCTGCTTCCGGCACGGCGCGAGCTATTGAAGGACGGCGAATCGGTCGCGATAGGCAGTCGCGCGCTCGAAGTCCTGATCGCGCTTGTCGAGCGCCACGGTGAAACGGTGGAGAAGCGCGATCTGATTGGCAGGATCTGGCCGCGGACTGTCGTTGAAGACTGCAATCTGAAAACCCACGTGGCGGCGCTGCGCAAAGCCCTGCAGGACGATGGGCACGAGCATCGCTACGTGGTGAACGTACCGGGCCGGGGCTATTGCTTCGTTGCCGCCATCGAGTACATCGGGCGCGCGCCCCCGTCCGCGCCGCTCACCAACGAACTCCAGCCGGCGTTGCGCATCCCGTCCCGGCTCAGGCGCCTCGTCGGGCGCGAAAGCGCGATCGAGACGATTGGCTCGAAGCTTCTCGACGCGCGTATCGTGACGATCGTCGGACCCGGTGGAATCGGCAAGACGACCGTCGCGCTGGCCATCGCGCACCAACGTCGGGCCGAGGCGGGCGGGCTGGTGAGCTTTGTCGATCTCGCACCGCTAAGCGGAGCGGCGCTGGTGCCAAGCGCGCTCGCCACGGCGCTCGGCAGCGGCGTCCGCTCGGACAACCCGATTCCAAGCCTCGTTGCGTGGCTCGCCGGCAAGCGCATGCTGATCGTCCTCGACAGTTGCGAGCACGTGATCGACGCGGTTGCGTCGATGGCCGCCGAACTGCTCGAGGGCGTGCCCGATCTGCAGATCCTTGCCACGAGCCGCGAGCCGATCAAGGTGACGGGCGAGGTCCTGCATCGTCTGCCCCCGTTGAGCACCCCCACGGTGTCGGATGCACTGACCGCGTCGAGTGCCATGGGCTACGCGTCGATCGAACTCTTCGTGGAGCGCACCTCCGAGCGTCTCAGCACGTTCCAGCTTGGCGACCCGGTTGCGCCCGTTGTCGCGGATATCTGCCGAAGGCTCGACGGCAATCCTCTCGCCATCGAGCTTGCCGCGGGACGTGTTGATGCTTTCGGCGTGCAAGGGGTGTCGTCTTTGCTGACTGACCGCTTTGCGCTGTTGACAGGGGGACGGCGCGACGCGCCAGCGCGTCAGCAGACCTTGATGGTCACGCTCGACTGGAGTTACGACCTGCTCCCGGAAGTCGAGCGCATTGTCTTCCGGAGGCTGGGCATCTTCGCAGGCTACTTCGATAGGGAGGCGGCCGCCCGGGTAGCCGCGTACGATGCCGTCACTGCCGCGGACATGCTTGGCATCGTGGCGAATCTCGTCGACAAGTCACTGGTCTCTGCCGATATCAACAGCGGCATGACCCGCTACCGACTGCTTGATACGACGGTTGCGTACGCACGCAAACGCCTTCTCGATCTCGGCGAATTCGACGAGCTGGCGAAGCGGCACGCGACCTGGTATCTGCAACTTCTGCAGCAGACGGAGGAAGCCGATCAACAACCCCTGGACGGTATTCAACGCGGTGCGCGAGGCAACGTGGCAGACAATGTCCGCGCTGCGCTCGACTGGGCCTTGACCGGGGGAGGGGATCTGAATCTCGGTATCCAGCTATCGATCGCGTCGGTTCCGCTTTGGCTGAGGCTCTCGCTGATGAACGAGTGCCGGATCCGCATTTATCGCGCGATCGAGGCCATGGCCGCTGCGAAGATCGACGATGAGTGGATCGACATGCAACTCCAGACCGCACTCGGCGTGGCCTTGTATTCGATCGGACCCGGTCCTGAAGCGAGATCGGTCTGGACCAGGGTCCTGCAGATTGCCGGGCGGCTCGACAACACGGACTATCGCCTGCGTGCGCTTTGGGGGCTTTGGGTCGACACGGTCACGGGCGATAACCACGCAACCGGGCTGACCCTTGCGAAGCAGTTTGCGCAGCTTGCCTCGAAGGTGGACGATTCGCTCGCATGGTTCGTTGGCGACCGGCTGGTGGGGACCTCGCTCTATTTCCTGGGTGAGCAGGGCGAGGCGCGGACGCACTTCGAGCGGATGCTGAGCCGGCCGCCCGCTGCGAGCCATCAATCGCAGATCCGTCGCTTTCAGTTCGATCAGATCGTGGCCGGCCGAGGCTTTTTTTCGCGGATTCTCTGGGTGCAAGGCTACCCCGATCAGGCGTTTCGCGAAGCCCAGGCCAGCGTCGATGAGGCATTGGCCCACCGGCATTCTTTGTCGCTGTGCTACGCGCTTGGACAGTCCGCGTGCGCTGTCGCGCTGCTCGTCGGCGACTTCGAGGCCGCCCGGCGCAACGTCCAGTTGTTGATCGAGCACGCCGCGAGGCACGAATTGCGGCTATGGCAGAGCATGGGCCGTTGCTTCAGTGGCATTCTTCAAATCAAGCTTGGCCACAAAAGCGCGGGAATCGAACTCCTTTCGCAAGCGATCAATGAGCTTCGCAACGCCGGGTTCGCGCTGTATCACACGACTGCGCTCTGCGAGTTCAGTGCCGCGCTCGGAAGCATCGGTGAACTGCACGCGGCGCAGCGTGCAGTTGATGAGGCGCTCGAGCAATCGTCGCGAAACGATGAGCGGTGGTGTCTGCCGGAGTTGCTGCGCACCAAAGGCGAGCTATTGCTTGCGCAGTTGGGTACGAGCGCGGCGCCGGCCGCCGAAGCTCTTTTTCAACGATCACTTCAACTCGCCCTGCGCCAGGGCGCGCGCGCCTGGCAGCTTCGCACGGCTTCGAGCCTCGCGAAGTTGCACCGCGAAACGCCCGATCACGCATCCCACGCGTTGCTCGCGCGCACGCTCGAGTGGTTCACGGAAGGATTGAAAACGCCTGACCTCATGGAGGCGAAAGCGCTGATGGACAGATAGTCGAGCCGGCGCCGATCCCGGCGTGCCTCGACCGCTCCAGCGGCGCGATGGATCGCCATTCACCACGATTCACCGCGATTCACTGACGCCCGCATCCGCCAGCGGCTAGCCTAGGTCGTGCGATCCGCAAGCGCATCCTCGGACCGTATGGCGTGTCGTGCGTCCGCAGGACGGTCGCCGCGCGCGTGCAAAGGGAGGTGGCCATGGCGTCGAGCGTCGAAGTCCTTGTGCCCGACGGGACCTTTTACGCCTATCTGGCCGAACCCGTTTCGGTGCCGGCGCCTGCCGTGGTGGTCGTGCAGGAAGCGTTCGGCGTCAATGCCGACCTTCGCATGACCTGCGACGAGCTCGCATCGAAAGGGTTCATCGCCGTGAGTCCCGATCTGTACTGGCGTCAACAGCCGCGCGTCGAGCTGTCCGACAAGACCGACTGGCCGCAGGCGCTCGCGTTATACGCGGCGCTCGACCTCGACAAGGCCGTTTCCGACCTGCAAGCGACGATCGAGCAGGCGCGCGCGATGACCTGGTGCACCGGGCGCGTTGGCGTGGTCGGGTTCTGCCTCGGCGGGCTGCTGGCCTATCTGGTCGCTGCGCGCGTTGGCGTCGATGCAGGCGTCGGCTATTACGGCGCAAGAACGGATGAATTCCTCGGCGAGGCGAGGGCGGTGCGTGGGCCGCTGCTGATGCACTTCGGCGATCAGGACGAGTCCATCGGCCCCGCCGCGCAGAAGGCGATCCGCGATCGCCTCACGCCGCTCGGTGTCGAGATTCGGACTTATGTTGGCTGCTCGCACGCGTTCGCGCGCCATGACGGTGCGCATTTCGACGCCGGGGCGGCCGCGAAGGCCAGCGTGAGAACCGTTGAATTCCTCAACCAGCATCTTTTTGAGTGAGGGGCGCGCAAGCACTCACCTTAGGAGAGCACGATGAAGCCAAGTATCGTATTCGCGCACGGCATCTGGGCCGATGGGTCCTGCTTTCAGAAGCTGATCCCGACGCTGAAGGCGGAGGGGCACGACGTGATGGCGGCGCAATATGGCCTCGATACGCTCAAAGGCGATGTCGACGCGACCGTCCGCACGATCGCACGCGTAGAAGGCCCGGTGGTGCTGGTCGGCCACTCCTACGGCGGAACGGTCATCACCCATGCCGGCATGGATCCCAGGGTCGCTGCGCTGGTGTATATCGCCGCCCTGGGCCCGGATGAGACCGAGACGTCGCAGGGGCAGCAGGACAAATTCCCGAAGACCGAAGTCTTCAACCACATCGAGGTGGCCAACGGCCGCGTCTGGCTGAAGCATTCCGGGCCGGCCGCGTTCGCTCAGGATCTGTCGCCGGAAGAGCAGGAGATCGTCTATGCGACCCACTTCGCGCCGGCGCTCGACCTCTTCAACCAGAAGCACGAGGGGATCGCCTGGCGCACGAAGCCGAGTTGGTCGATCGTCGCCACGGAGGACCGAACCGTCCATCCGGACCTGGAACGTTTCGCAGCGAAGCGCATGGGTGCTACGACCGTCGAGCTCAAGGCCAGCCATGTGCCGATGCTCTCACAGCCGCAGGCTGTGCTCGACGTCATCCGCAAGGCCTGTGCGGCGGTCGCCGCCGCGCAGGGATAGGCGCTCCGGGGCAGCGCTTCAGCCCGGCTGGCCACCGCCTGGCGAGCGCGCCGAAGCGCTGCGTGTGACGTTCCGGCGAGCTCGGCGGGACGCCGGGAAGTTTCGTCGTTAAAGGAGAAAGCGATGGAAAGCCGTATCGTCATCGAGGGCCGGGAGGGTGCCTTTGGAGCCTATATTGCGCGGCCGGCCGATCTACCCGCGCCGGCTGTCGTGGTGCTGCAGGAAGTGTTCGGGGTCAACGCCGATATCCGCAAGCATTGCGATGAACTGGCCGGCCTGGGCTTCATCGCAGTGGCGCCCGATCTGTACTGGCGACAAGAGGCCGGCGTCGACCTCGACGTCAGGTCAGAACCTGACTGGCAGCATGGACTGCGTCTCTATCAAGCCTTCGACCGGGACGCCGGCGTGAGGGACATCGAGGATACCGTCACGACCACGGCGGGGCTACCCGAGTGCACCGGGAAGGTCGCCGTGCTGGGCTATTGCCTGGGAGCCCTGATGGCCTTTCTCACCGCGGTCCGCTCCGAGGTTGATGCCGCCGTGGCCTACCACGGCGGCGACACCGAACGATACCTTGATGAGGTGGGCGGCCTTCATGCGCCACTGCTGATGCACCTGGGGGAGGAGGACGAGTTCATCTCCAGGCCTGCTCAGGAGGCGATCAAGGCGGCGCTCGCGGGCAAACCGGATGTCGCGGTCTACAGCTACCCCGGCCAGCGCCACGCGTTCTCCCGCAACAACGGCGCCCACTACGATGCCGCCGCTGCCGCCCTGGCCAACGGTCGAACCCGCGACTTCCTGAACCGCGAGCTTCGGTGATCCTTGTCGATCCAGGCTGCTCGCCCTGTCGGCGAGCGGCAGGATTCGACTTGCACCCTGAGGACCGGACGGCTTCCGCCATATCGTTGGCATCTCTAGGCGGATGGGCTAGATTCCGCCGCCGCTCGCAACCGTGCAATATCCAGGATCGTGATCTCGCCGAGCCTCAGACTGACGATCTCTTGGCGTTCGAGTTCCTTCAAGACCTGATTGGTCGTTTGTCGCGACAGCGACACCATCGAAGCGAGGCTGCTCTGCGAAAGCCTGATCGTACTCTTCGTCTCGACGAGGCCGTCATACCCACCGGCGATCATCAGCAAGCGGCCTGCGACGCGCTGCGCCGCGGATAGCACCGTCAGCGCCTGGGTGGTCTTGTACACCACCCTCAGGCGATGTGCCATCAACTGGGCAAAATCGCACCAGTACCGGGGCGTGGCATCCAGCAGACTGCGCAATGCGCCCTCCGGCACTTGCAGCACCAGTGCCCGGCTGACGGCGATCGCGTCGTACGCGCGCGGAAGCCCATCGAACAGGGATACCTCCCCGAACCAGGCGGTTGGACCGAGCACGGCGAGCAACGCTTGCTGGCCGTCCACACCGACCATCCCCATTGCAAGCGCACCGTCGAGCACCGCGTACAAGCAACGAGAGGCGTCGCCACACCGGAAAAGCGCTTGCCCTTTGTTCAGGCGGACCAGGCTGGCATTTTTCATCAGATGGTCCTGTAACTCGACGGGCAAGCCGCGGAACCACGTAGTTGATTCGAGTTGTCGGCGATATCGGTTCGGCATGGGTTCCATTTGTGTGTCCACTTGTCGGCTTCTTGACAGCTTCCGGGCGCGATTCCATGCATGATCTGTGCACGCCTCCAGCGATGCAACCGGCCAGCCCCGGGATATCAAGTTACGCCATCCTGGGCCCATCTCCTTCAACATGTGCAGGCTTGCCATGAATCAATTCGGTGACTACCAGAACGAAATCTACTTCAACGGCCTGCGGGGCATTAAACCGAGCCTCCCGGTAAACTTTAAGCTGCTTGAAGAACGCGCAAGCGCGGCGCTGCCGCAGTCAGTCCTCTCTTATGTGCAAGGCGGCTGCGGCGACGAGTCCACTCAGCGCCGCAACGTCGAAGCTTTCGCGGAGTGGGGGCTCGTACCGCGGATGCTGGTCGATACGCGTGTCCGCGATCTGTCTGTCGACGTCTTCGGAAAGCGGTACAAGTCGCCGCTGATGTTGTCCCCGATCGGCGTGATCGGAGCTTGTGCGCAGGACGGCCATGGCGATATCGCCACGGCGAAGGCAGCCGCAGCGACGGGCGTGCCGATGATCGCCTCCACGCTCATGAATGACCCGCTCGAAACGGTCGCGCAAGCCCTGGCTGGCGGCGATGCCTTCTTTCAGCTCTACACGCCCAAAGATCGTGATCTTGCAGCGAGCTTCGTTCGCCGGGCCGAGGCGGCCGGCTACAAAGGGATCGTCGTGACCCTGGACACCTGGCTCACAGGTTGGCGTCCGCGGGACCTCAACGACAGCAACTTTCCCCAACTGCGCGGTGTCGCGCTCGCGAACTACTTCTCGGACCCTCATTTCCGCACCAGGCTCGCGGTGCCGCCAGAAGAGGATATCGCCGCTGCTGTACAGTATTGGGCGTCCGTCTTCGGGCAGACCGTCACGCTGGAAGAGCTGGCCTGGCTGCGCTCGCTCACGAGCTTGCCGTTGATCGTCAAGGGCATCCAGCATCCGGACGACGCGAAGCGGGCGATCGATGTCGGCGTCGACGCCATCTACTGCTCGAATCACGGCGGCCGCCAGGCCAATGGAGGGATTGCGTCGATCGATCTGCTTCCGGCGCTCGTTGCCGCGTGCGGGGACGTTCCGGTCTGGTTCGATTCCGGCATCCGTTCGGGCACCGACGTGGTCAAGGCGCTTGCCATGGGAGCCAGTATGGTCGGCATCGGCAGACCCTATGCTTACGGCCTGGCGCTGGGCGGCACGCCTGGCATCGTCCACGTCGTCCGCTCGATCCTGGCTGAGGCAGATCTGCTAATGGCGGTCGACGGACTTCCCGACATCGCGGCAGTGCGAGCTGCTGGCGTGCGCCGCACGCGCCCGTAGTTCGGCGAACGTTGCTGGCTCATTCACCAATGCCTTCGCTATTGCCGAACTGTTCGCTCGTGACCGCGAGCGACCGGTTCGGCGCAAAAGAAGCGGCCGCGGGTTTCGCGTGGCTCAACTGCAAAGCCTCCCGGCCGGCATGATCAAACGTTCAGCCGGGTTTCGCTCCGCCCATCCACGCAGCAGACATCTCGCTAATGGATCGACGCGTAATCTCAATCTCTTGAGCGAGCCAATCGAGAAATATCCGGACACAGGGCGTTCGCTCATGTCCGGCCCGGCAGAGCGCCACATACCGCGTGCCTGCTAGCCGAACGGATAGCTGCATCGGAACCAATGCGCCCGACGCGACGTGCTCGGCAACCAGCACAGAGCTGGCGAGCGCGGCACCCTGGCCGTGCAGCACCGCCTGTAGCGCATAATGCTCATCGTCGTAGTGCCGAAACACGGCGCGCCGCAGCCAGTCCCCCCGACCCGCTGCCGCACACCACGACGGCCAGTCGACTCCAGCCGGCGCGGGTGTGTCCCATTGCATCGCGATCAGATTGAGCACACCGTCGCATGAGTGTGGGTCGAAGTCCTTCGCGGCATATGCACTGAAATACTCGTCAAGCAGTACGGTTTGGAATAGTCCAGGATAGTCACGCGAACTGCACCGGATCGCGAGATCGATCGTCGCGTCACGGTCGAGATCGACCAACGTATTGCTAGTCTCGATCTTGATGTGCAGTTGCGGTGCAACGCGCTGGAATCGCCCGAGGCGCGGAATCAGCCACATCGACGCGAAGGCCGGCGTGGTCGCCACAACGAGCGTCTGCTCTGCGGCGACGGGGCGTAGCGCGTCGAGACTGCGGCCGAGCGCGACGAACGCGTCGTGACATGAGCGAAATAGCTGCTCGCCTTCGCCAGTGAGACGCACGCCACTCGCGTCGCGCGTGAACAACATCACGCCTATCCGGCTCTCCAGCGACTTGATCTGATGGGAGATGGCCGCAGGCGTCACGGCCAGCTCGTCCGCCGCGGCTTTGAAGGTGCCGAGCCGCGCCGACGACTCGAACACCCGTAATGCAGTTAGGGGAATCTTCGAGAACACAACGCTCCGCAGTTGAATTCGTTTGAACCTGGCTGAGATTATTTCATTTGCGTTGCATGTGCAACCGCTCTAACCTTGCCCTGGCCCGATATCCCACGTCGGCGCATATTCGATATCTATTCCACGAGTCACGATATGCAAGGCATTTCCAGAAAGATCGCGCAGGCCATCCTCTACGAAGCGATTGCGGCGTGCTGCGTTGCGCCGACGCTGTCGATCGCCTACCACAGGGATCTCGCGTATTCGGGTGCACTGTCGCTCGCGATAGCGCTCATCGCAATGCTCTGGAATATGGCCTTCAATGCGACGTTCGAGTGGTGGGAATCAACGCGCGCCGATCGCACACGCACGGTCTGGCGACGCATCCTCCATTCGACCGGCTTCGAAGGTGGACTCACGTTGATCCTCGTGCCGCTCGTGTCGTGGTGGTTGAACATCACGTGGTTCGATGCGCTGGTGGTTGACGTGGGGCTGTTCGTCTTCTTTTTTCTCTATTCGTTCGCGTTCCAGTGGGCATTTGATAGCCTCTTTGACGTGCCGAATTCGGCGAATGAAGCATGAGTACGCCTGACGGTCGGCCGCCCGGTCATGCGACTCGCCCGTCACTGGAAAGTCGGCTAGACCGCCAATAACGGTCATTTCATTGACAGCGGTTCAAAGGGGAGGAATGGGTCGACTACGGCTAACCGTGTCGGGCGGTAGCCGGACAGGAGTGGACCTTTGACCTTGCTACCTGGATCGCTGACAAGCACTGCGTAGTCAAGCCGTTGTGACTTTCTGTGCGGCCAGCGAATCGCTTCTCCTCTGCAGCACAGAACGTCTTCTACTCAGGGTTATGCGTGTCTGTCAGGTACTGACGAAAAAACACGAGCACCTCGGGGTTGAATACTTTGTGAAAAGAGATACGGTCGAAGTCCGCTCTATCAGCACAGATTTCTCGTGCGGACTGCATGAATTCAACCGAACAGGGTGTCATGAAGGAAAAGTGCTGGGAATGGGGCACGAAGTGAACATCCGGTTTCGTCGGCATTTCGCCGACGATGTTCGCAACGCTCTCTGGCGTCACACCGCCCCCGCCAAGCTCAGATCTCCAAAGTTGTACGGGTATCTTCACATTGGAAAAACTATCTTTCGTGAAAAAGATGCTAACTGGATCGGCAATCACAGCCGCCTTGATACGCGGATCATGAACGAGTTCAGGGAGTTCTCCTTTGTGAACCTGATCGCAGAGCGGCGTGTCCACCCCATCACATAGACGCAAACTCTTTCCGAAATACGGGTTAGCGCCGGCAGCGACCAGCCCAGTGTATCCACCGCGCGAGAAACCGAAAATGCCGATGTCGTTCGCGTTGATTCTGGCTGCGGCGGGCCACGAGCCAAGCATGAAGTCGATCAAACGCTTGATATCGGCTGGCCGCTCGACGAATACCGAGAAATCATTGGTCCGGGTGTTGTCCATCGCATTGTCACCGGGATGGTTTATCGCAGCGACCACGAAACCCGCATCTGCTAACGCTTCGGCCGTGTCATTATGGTCGAGGAAAGTGCCGCCCCTACCGTGCGATATGACGACAAGCGGTAGTTTCTCGCCCGTGACTGGACAATCCTTGGCAACAGACAGCACGAACGGGCCCACTTTCTCGTCGCCTGGCGTTTGATTACACGGATACCAGACGGCTCCGTTGAGGGGCTGAAGCGATCCGCTACCCGGAATCTCAATGAGTCGAAAACCGGCTGCGTGCGCCAGTGAGGCTGCAAGACATAAGGCAGCGAAGAGAAAGCTGAAACGGAACATTTTTTTCTTCCCGGTTTGTCAATCCAGTACGCTCCGATTTCAGCCTCGATGTTACATGAGTCATTGCGGACGCAACCTTGACTCTCCCGAGCGGAGCACGTCAAGCGGGGAAAAACTATCGCTTGTGGCGGGTCGGCTGCAGATTCAGGATCGTCGACGATCGGGGAGCTAGCGCGCATGCGACTACAAACGACAAGGGCATAGTCGATGACGAAAAGAAACATTCCGAATGCCGCGGCAGAAGATGCACCCGGCATTACGCAGCCGAAAAACGATGTGGTCGTCACACGCGAATCGCAGTCTTCCAACCACTACTCAATCACACGACACGCCCTGGTTGACGTTGCCGAGTTGCCGGTCCGACGCTAGTGCCGGCCCTGACACGAACTCCCTGCTGCCCGTGACCGAACGGCGGCGCTTACGAATGATCTCCACGAGGTTGCCGCCTCAAGAGGTCAGAGAACCTGAAAGCCGTATTCGACGCTCCGTGTGGACGCAGGACGCGGACACACGACTTGCTTCAAGTCCAACTCCTCGGTTTGTATTGCGCCCAGAGATTCTTGATCTCCTGAGACTGCTCCCATGGGGGAACGCATGGCTTGCCGTTCAGCCAGAACTGAACATGCTCTTGCACGCCTGCCTTGTCTTTGTTGCGGTAGATCCAGCGCAACTCTGCATTAGTAATGGCGCGTTGCTTCTTTATCCAGTCCGGCTTTCCGGACTCGAAGTTTGGTCCCTTAAACTGAGACTCGTCTTCGTAGTCTTTCAGGGGAATTGTGAAGTGCGTTTCGCCCATCATCTCATCGAGGCAGAAGTGCACATCGATACCCTTTACCAACGTCGCCCACTGCAATCCACCTTTCGATTTAACACGCCAGTGCGGCCAGAGGTACTTGCCTGCGTCGACACCGACCTTGTATTTGTCATGTTGACCGAGCCAGTTCTTGAATTCAGCACTCATCGGCGGAAGCTGGTTGCCGCTTGGCACATCGCCTACGTCGTAATGGTTAATCTTGTGACCGTGTTGAGACTCGGGGGGAGCGCCGAGCATCTGCATCAAAGCGTCACGCGGCTTTGCCAGGCCATAGAACAAATCGGTATCACCAGCCGTGTCCTTGAACTTCTGCGGGTCAAATGGCATGTCTACATTCTCCCATCGTCAGCGGAACGGTAGTCAATGCTCCGGTCAATTGTCGTTGTAGTCAAGGGATTTTCGGCGTTTCATCTGGACTGGCCAGCCTTTCGTAGACGTCTTCAAACCATCATTTACGGCAACCGGGGAGGTCGGTATGAGCGGCAAGCGGTACACGGATTGAATACCGGCCGTCACCCAAGGCCGAACGGCTGTCCACGAAAAGCCGGTTTGAATGTCCGATCCGGTTCGTTGCATGTCGCCTAAAATACTGTCAAGGCGTTGCACAACCCGGGGCACGCCGCCAACACGAACTTTTGGAGACCGCTCGAACTGACGGGTGGCATATGGTGCGATCGCTTCACTATTGGGAAATCTTGGGAATCTGCGCGTTGCTCGCCGCTTGCGGGCAGCTTCCGCCCTCGCATACCGTGTGCAGTACTAATTCATGCCGCCCTCGGCACGAGCACGAGCGGTTGCAATCCGGCGAGGCGTCATGGTATTCGGCGACCTTCCAGGGCCATCTGACCGCTAACGGAGAGCGCTACGATAGCGGCGCCTTGACGGCCGCCCATCGAACATTGCCGCTCGGCAGCTATGTGCGCGTCAGATCGTTGGCTACCGGAAAAACGGTTGTGGTTCGCATCAACGATCGCGGACCTTACGTCAACGGCCGGATCATCGATCTCTCTTACGCCGCTGCACAAGCCTTGGGTTTGCCTGACGCGCGGTCGATGCGCGTGCAGATTGAACGTGTGGACAAGGCACAGGCGGGGTCGGATGAGGACGGAACCTTGACGACAGAGCGCTGAGGTCCGCGAGGGCGCTCTGAGCCAGTCGCTTCGACTGGACCGATACCGCGCTCGCGCCCCCCCACGACGATGCGTGCTGCGCCGCGCGAGTGCGCGAAACGGGCCCGTCGCACTGCTGCGGTGCAAAAATTCTCCAGCCAGAATGGTGCATGGCCGTGAAATCGCTTGATGGATAAGGGTTTCACAACTTCTGGCACGCACGTTGCTTAGTGATTCTCGTGCCCGGCAACGAAGCCGGGTTCGCGAATCGCAGGGAATCGCGCGACCCATCAAGGACGCGCAATCGCATACCCGGACAACGGCGTCCTCTCGTGCTCAGGCACGGGCGGACGCCGTTTTTATTTGGTCGAGCAATGGCGCTGCGACGTTGGCCACCCCGTTTGACGATGAAGACGGTGCGGCCTGACGACGGAACTCCCAACATGGATCGCAGCTTCTGGCGCAGTGGTCACACCCCGACGCTCTTCTCGGCCTTCTTCTATTTCGACCTCAGTTTCATGGTCTGGTATCTGCTTGGCCCGCTGCAGATCCAGATCGCCAAGGCACTCGAGTTGAGCACGCAGCAACGCGCGATGATGGTCGCCGTGCCGATCCTGGCTGGCGCGTTGTTGCGCCTGCCGATGGGCATGCTGGCCGACCGCATCGGCGCGAAGCGCACTGGCCTGCTCGGCCAGACCGTCGTGATCGCGACACTGCTGGCGGCCTGGCAACTCGGCATCCACAGCCTGCATCAGGCGCTCGTGCTGGGTGTGTGCCTCGGCGTGGCCGGTTCGTCGTTCGCGGTTGCGCTGCCGCTTGCCTCGCGCTGGTATCCGCCGCAGCACCAGGGCACGGCGATGGGGATCGCCGGCGCGGGCAATTCGGGCACGGTGCTGGCCGCGCTGTTCGCGCCGGCACTGGCGATTGCCTACGGCTGGACGAACGTGTTCGCTTTCGCCTGCCTCCCGCTCGTCTGCGTGTTCGTGTTCTACGCGGCCTGCGCGAAGGATGCGCCGGGCGCCGCGCAGCACAAGCGCATTGGCGACTACGCGCGCATGCTGCGCAATCCCGACGCCTGGTGGTTCATGTTCTTCTACGCGCTCACGTTCGGCGGCTTCTCGGGCTTCGCCAGCTCGCTGCCGGGCTACTTCCACGACCAGTTCGGCTTCGACCCGAAGATGGCCGGCTGGGCCACGGCCGCCTGCGTGTTCGCGGGCTCGGCGATGCGTCCAGTCGGCGGCGTGCTGGCCGACCGCATCGGCGGCACGCGCTCGCTGCTGGGCGTGTATGGCGCGGTCGCGGTGCTGATCGGCATCGCGGGCTATGGCGCCGCCACGCCGGGCGCGTCGCTCGCGCTGTTCCTCGTCGCGATGCTGTGTCTCGGTGCCGGCAACGGCGCGGTGTTCCAGCTCGTGCCGCAATGCTTCGGCAAGGACATCGGCGTGATGACGGGGCTGATCGGCATGGCGGGCGGCGTGGGCGGCTTCGCGCTCGCATCGAGCCTCGGTGCGGTCAAGCAGGCCACTGGTTCGTATGCCGAAGGATTGTGGTTGTTCGCCGGTCTCGCGCTGGCCGGCTGGATCGGGCTTTCGTATGTCAAGCGCCGCTGGCGCGAGGCCTGGACCGGCGCAGTCGCGCGCGTGTGAGCCACGGTTACCGTTCATCTGATTCGCAATTCGAGGACATCCCATCATGAACAAGCCCCGTCTCGTCGTGATCGGCAACGGCATGGCCGGTATTCGCACGATCGAAGAACTGCTCACGCTGGCGCCCGATCACTACGACATCACGGTGTTCGGCTCGGAGCCGCATCCGAACTACAACCGGATCCTGCTCTCGCCGGTGCTGGCCGGCGAGCAGAATTTCAAGGACATCGTTCTGAATCCGCTGTCGTGGTACGAGGAGAGCGGGATTCACCTGCACCTGGGCAAGACGATCGAACGGATCGAGCGCAACAACCGCATGGTGGTCGCCTCCGATGGCACCCAGGTGCGCTACGACCGCCTGCTGATCGCGACCGGCTCTTCCCCGTTCATCCTGCCCGTGCCGGGCAAGGACCTGAAGGGCGTGATCACGTACCGCGATATCTACGACACCGAGGCGATGATCGAGGCGGCCAAGGTGAAGCGGCACGCGATCGTGATCGGCGGCGGCCTGCTCGGGCTCGAAGCGGCCAATGGCCTGAAGCTGCGCGGCATGGACGTGACGGTCGTGCATCTGGCCGAGACGCTGCTCGAGCGCCAGCTCGACACGACTGCGGGGACGCTGCTGCAGAAGTCGCTCGAAGAACGTGGCCTGAAGTTCCTGCTCTCGACTTCGACGAGCGAGATTCTCGGCAACGAGGCCGGTGAGGTCGCCGGCGTGCGCTTCAAGGACGGCAGCGAGATTCCGGCCGACCTCGTCGTGATGGCGGCTGGCATCCGCCCGAATACGACGCTGGCGGAAAGCGCGGGCCTGCATTGCAACCGCGGCATCATCGTCAACGACACGCTGCAGACGTTCGACCCGCGCATCTACGCGGTGGGCGAATGCGTGAGCCATCGCGGCGTTGCCTACGGGCTTGTTGCGCCGCTGTTCGAGCAGGCCAAGGTCTGCGCGAACCACCTCGCGCTGATGGGGATCGGCACGTACAAGGGCTCGGTGCTCTCGACCAAGCTCAAGGTGACGGGGATCGACCTGTTCTCGGCCGGCGACTTCCTCGGCGGCGAGGGCACCGAGGAGATCGTGCTCTCGGATCCGGCGGGCGGCGTGTACAAGAAGCTCGTGATCAAGGACGACCAGCTCGTGGGCGCCTGCCTCTACGGCGATACGGCCGATGGCGCGTGGTACTTCAAGCTGTTGCGCGAGGGCCGCAAGCTCGGCGACCTGCGCGATCACATCATGTTTGGCGAGACCAGCGTGGGCGACGTTGGCGTGGCCGGCCACAACCGCGCGGCGACGATGGCCGACACCGACGAGGTGTGCGGCTGCAACGGCGTGAGCAAGGGCGCGATCGTCAAGGCGATCACGGAGAAGGGCCTGTTCACGCTCGACGAGGTGAAGAAGCACACCAAGGCCGCGAGTTCGTGCGGCTCGTGCGCGGGCCTGTGCGAGCAGATCCTGATGAGCACGGTGGGCACCGACTTCCAGGCCACGCCGAAGACCAAGGCCGTGTGCGGCTGCACCGACTTCAGCCACGACGACGTGCGCCGCGCGATCCGCGAGCACAAGCTGCTCACGCACAACGCGGTCTTCGACTTTCTCGAATGGCGCACGCCGAACGGCTGCGCGACCTGCCGCCCGGCCATCAACTATTACATGCTCTCCACGTGGCCGCGCGAGGCCGTGGACGATCCGCAAAGCCGCTTCGTCAACGAGCGTGTGCACGCGAACATCCAGAAGGACAACACCTTCTCGGTGGTGCCGCAGATGAAGGGCGGCGTGACGACGCCCGACGAGCTGCGCCGCATCGCGGACGTGGCCGACAAGTACCACATCCCGATGGTCAAGGTCACGGGCGGCCAGCGCATTGACTTGCTCGGCGTGAAGAAGGAGGACCTCGTCAACGTGTGGAAGGACCTCGGCATGAAGTCGGGCCACGCGTACGGCAAGTCGATCCGCACCGTGAAGACCTGCGTGGGCGCTGAATTCTGCCGCTTTGGCACGCAGAACAGCACGCAGATGGGCATTGACCTCGAGACCATGCTGGCCAACATGTGGTCGCCGCACAAGGTCAAGCTGGCCGTATCGGGCTGCCCGCGCAATTGCGCCGAAGCCGGTATCAAGGACGTCGGCGTGATCGCGGTCGACAGCGGCTGGGAGCTCTACGTTGGCGGCAACGGCGGGATCAAGACCGAGGTCGCGCAGTTCCTCGTCAAGGTCAGGACGTCCGAGGAGGTCAAGGAATACACGGCCGCTTTCCTGCAGCTCTATCGCGAGGAAGCGCATTACCTCGACCGTACGGTGCACTACCTGGAGCGCGTGGGCATGGAGTACGTGAAGAAGCGCGTGGTCGACGACGAAGCGGGCCGCCGCGCGCTGTACGAACGTCTGCTGTATTCGCTCGAAGGCCTGGCCGACCCGTGGGAGGCGCGCATTGGCGGCGTGCAGCAGCGCGAGTACATCCCCATCAAAGCCATTGCCTGAGCCGAGGATCGAACATGAACATGCCTCTCACCGAGATCGAGAACTGGACGCGCGCGTGCGAAGTCGAGGACATCCCGCGCCTGGGTAGCCGCGTGCTCGAGCGCGCGGCTGGCAACATCGCGGTCTTCCGCAACTCGCAGGACCAGGTCTTCGCGCTGCTCGACCGCTGCCCGCACAAGGCCGGTGCCCTGTCGCAAGGCATCGTCCACGGTAACACCGTGACCTGCCCGCTGCATGCATGGAACATCGCGCTCGACACCGGGCACGCCTGCGCGCCCGACGAGGGCTGCACGCAGCGCTTTCCCGTCAAGGTGGAAGGCGGCGAAGTCTTCATTTCGCTCGATTGAGCGTGCCGCAATGCCGTAATCGATTCAAGAGACCCGCGCCATGAAAACCGTTACCCGTTCCACCTGTTGCTATTGCGGCGTCGGCTGCGGCGTGCTGATCGAAAGCGAGGACGGCCGCATCACCGGCGTCGAGGGCGACCCCGATCATCCGGCCAACTTCGGACGACTCTGCACCAAGGGCCGCACGCTGGCGCAGACGGTGCGCAGCACGAGCGGACGCGCGCTGCGTCCGGAAATCCGCACGACGCGCACGGCCGCGCGTGAGAGCGCCGACTGGGACAGCGCGCTCGATCTGGTCGCGCAACGCTTCGCCGACGTGATCGAGCGGCACGGCCCCGACGCAGTGGCGTTTTATGTTTCCGGCCAACTGCTTACCGAGGACTACTACGTTTTCAACAAGCTGGCCAAGGGCCTCGTGCGGACCAACAACATCGACACGAACTCGCGGCTCTGCATGTCGAGCGCCGTGACGGGCTACAAGATGGCGTTCGGCGCGGACGGCCCGCCAACCTGCTACGACGATCTCGAACACGCGCGCACGGTGCTGTTCGCGGGCAGCAACATGGCCTATGCGCATCCGGTGCTGTTCCGCCGGCTGGAAGAGGCGAAGGCGCGCGATCCTTCGGTGCGCTGGATCGTTGTCGATCCGCGCCGCACCGACATGGCCGCGATGGCCGACCTCCATCTCGCGATCGAGCCGGGCACCGACGTGGCGCTCTTCAACGGCATGCTCCATCACCTGATCTGGGAAGGTCTGGTCGACCGCGACTATGTGAATGCGCATACCAGCGGCTTCGATGCGCTCAAGGCGCTGGTGCGTGAATACACGCCGCGCCTCGCGGCGGAGATCTGCGGCGTGGACGAGCGCGACGTGATCCGCGCGGCGGAGTGGTTTGGCCAAAGCCCTGCCGCGCTCTCGCTCTATTGCATGGGCCTGAACCAGTCGAGCCACGGCACGCAGAAGAATCTCGCGCTGATCAACCTGCATCTGGCCGCGCGCCAGATCGGCCGGCCCGGCGCGGGGCCGTTCTCGCTGACCGGGCAGCCGAACGCGATGGGCGGGCGCGAGGTGGGCGGCATGGCGACGATGCTGGCCGCGCACCGCGATATCGACAACCCGGCGCACCGGGCCGAGCTGGAGGCGCTGTGGGGCGTGAGCGGGCTGTCCGCGCGCCCCGGGCTGCCGGCGGTGGAGATGTTCGACGCCGTGCGGCGCGGCGAGATCAAGGCGCTCTGGATCGCCTGCACGAACCCGGTCCATTCGCTGCCCGATATCGCCGGTGTGCGCGAGGCGCTGGAGAAGGCGGAGTTCGTTGTCGTGCAGGAGGCCTTCACGCAGACCGACACGGTTCCTTATGCCGATGTCCTGCTGCCCGCGTCGAGCTGGGGCGAAAAGGCCGGCACGGCGACGAATTCGGAGCGGCGCATCTCGCGCGTGCGCGCGGCGGTGGACGCGCCCGGCGAGGCGAAGGCCGACTGGTGGATCGCGAACGAGGTCGCGCGCCGGCTCGCGCGGCACCTGCACGCCGACGAGGACCTGTTCGGCTTCGCCACGCCGCAGGCTGTCTTCGACGAGCATCGCCTGCTGACGGTGGGCCGCGACCTCGACATTGGCGGACTCTCTTACGAGCGTCTCGAAAGCGATGGGCCGCAGCAATGGCCCTTCGTGGCGGGCGCGAGCACAGGCGCGGCACGCCGCTACGAGAACGGTGTGTTCGCAACCGGCGACGGACGCGCACGCTTCAATCTCACACCGTACCGGCCCGTCGCCGAGCCCGTCGATGCGCGCTATCCGTTCCGGCTCGTGACCGGTCGTCTGCGCGACCAGTGGCACGGCATGAGCCGCACGGGCCGTGTAGGCGCGTTGTTTGCGCATGCACCCGAACCCGCGCTCTCGATGAACCGCGCCGACGCCGCGCGGCGCGGGATCCGCGAAGGCATGCTGGTCAGCGTGGCCAGCCGGCGCGGCGCGCTGGTGCTGCCGGTGCAACTCACCGACGACGTTGCCTCCGGTACCGTGTTTGCGCCGATGCACTGGAATGGGCAGTTCCTGAACAGCGGCGGCATCAACGAGACGACGATCCCGGCAGTCGATCCCTACTCCAAGCAGCCCGAACTAAAACACGCTGCGGTTTCGGTTCAGGCCATCGATCTGCCGTGGCGGCTCTCCGCCGCGCGCCGCTGCGACGACGCGCTGGCCCTGCAGGCCGCCGTCCAGCCGCTGATGGCCGAGCGCCGCTACGCGTCGCTGCGCATCGAGACCGCCGACGACGGCTGCGAAGTGCTCGTCGTCACGGCCGCCGACGCCGTGCCCGACGCGGCCTGGATCGAGCGCCTGCACGACGCGCTCGGCCTGGCACGCGACCTGAACCTGCTCGAGTACCGCGACGCGCGGCGCGGGCATCAGAAGCGCGTCGTCTGGCGCGACGCGCTGGTGCACGGCTACCTGCTCTCGGGCGACGCGAACGGCGCGGCCGGCCTGCTTGCGCGGCTGCGCGCCGGTGAGCCGTGGCAGGGTCCGCGCCATGCGGTGTTCGTCGACGGCCCGCGCGTCCAGCGCGAGCGCATCGTCTGCAACTGCAAGCAGGTGACGGAGACCCAGATCGTCGAGGCGATCGCGTCGGGCGCGGATCTCGCCGCGCTCAAGTCGGTGCTCGGTTGCGGCAGTGTGTGCGGGTCGTGCGTGCCCGAGATCCGCCGCCTTTACGACAAGGCCCCGAGCGCGGCCTTGTGAGCGGGCGGCACAGCGCGCTCAACTGGCATTGACGACTCCGGGCAAGCCTTCCCCGAGCTCCTCGAACAGCCAGTCCTGAAAGCTCTTCAGCTTCGGTAGATCCGCGCGCGATTTCAGCAGGTTGAGGGTGTAGCCATTCACCCTCAACCCCTCCAGCCCCAACGGCGCGACCAGCGTGCCGGCCTCCAGCTCGCGCTGCACGAGCAGCAGGCTCTCCAGACACACGCCCATGCCGTCGGCGGCGGCGCTGATCGCCATGAACGAGCGGTCGAAGCGCGGCCCGCGCGTGATGTCGAGCACGACCTTGCGATGCAGGCGCATCCAGTCGCGCCAGCCGACGAGACAGCCCTCGCTATGAATGAGAGTGTGATGGCGCAGGTCCGCGACCGTGCGGATCGGATGCTCGCCGTTCGCGAGGCGCGGCGAGCAGAGCGGCACGATGGTTTCGAGCGGCAGGTCCAGCACCATCGTGCCCGCCGGCTGCAAGCGCCGCGCGCCGTAGCGGATGTCGATATCGACCGATTCCTTGATGAGGTCCACGGCCGCCGACGACGCATTGAGCCGCACGTCGATATCCGGATGCAGCGCGCTGAAGCGCGCGAGCCGCGGCATCAGCCATTGCGTCGCGATGCTCGGCGTGGCGTGCACCGTGAGGATGTCGCTCTTCTCCACGCGGCCGATGTCGCGCGTGGCCTTGTCGATGCGCGCGAACGCCGCGCCGATTTCCTCAGCATATTGACGGCCCGTGTCCGTGAGGACCACCGCGCGATGCACGCGGTGAAACAGACGCACCCCCAACTGGTCCTCCAGCAGCTTGATCTGATGGCTGATCGCCGAGGGCGTGACGAACAGTTCTTCTGCTGCGAATGCGAACGACGAGAGCCGCGCGGCGGCCTCGAAAGCCTGTATGGACTTGAGTGTGATGCGATTGTGCATGGCAGCATTCACATGAATTGACTTCAACAATAGCCCACTTTAATTCGTTTGAGCGAACGTATTCAAGCCGATACGCTTGTTTCATTCGCGGCACCACGGAATCAAGGGATTACCCGGAGCCGCGAACGAGACGATTCATCCCGCCACGACATTCCGGCGCCCGGCGCATCCACGGGCCGGGCGCCGCAAGAAGGAGACAAGCGTGAATACGAGCGAAGCAGGGCGCACCGCCCAACTCGCGCAACACGCCTGGCGCATCCGCCGCAATGCGGTGCTGATGGGCGAGGTACAGGGGCAGGGCTATATCGGCCAGGCGCTCGACATTGCCGACGTACTGGCCGTCGCCTACTTCGGCGCGATGCGCTACCGCCCCGAAGACCCCGAGTGGGAAGGGCGCGACCGCTTCCTGCTGTCCAACGGCCACTACGCCATCGCGCTCTACGCCGCGCTGTTCGAAGCCGGCATCCTGCCCGCCGACGAGCTCGAGACCTATGGCAGCGACGACAGCCGCCTGCCGATGTCGGGCATGGCGAGCTATACGCCGGGCATGGAGATGTCGGGCGGCTCGCTCGGCCAGGGCCTCACCATCGCCGTGGGGCGGTGCCTGGGCCTCAAGCGCAAGGGCTCGGACGCCTTCGTCTACACGCTCTTTTCCGATGGCGAGCTCGACGAAGGCGCGGTGTGGGAAGGCCTCATGTCCGCCGCGCACTGGAAGCTCGACAACCTGATCGCCATGGTCGACGTGAACAACCAGCAGGCCGATGGCCCCTCCACGCAGATCATGGCGTTCGAGCCGCTCGTCGAGAAGCTCGAAGCGTTCGGCTGGTACACGCAGCGCGTGAACGGCAACGACATCGAGGCCGTGAAGCAGGCCTTCGACAATGCGCGCGAGCACAAGGGCGCGCAGCCCCGCATCATCGTCTGCGATACGAAGATGGGCTGCGGCGTGCCGTTCCTCGAAGCGCGCGAGAAAAACCATTTCATCCGCGTCGATGCGCACGAGTGGCAGCTCGCGCTCGAAGCACTCGATGCCGGGAGGCCCGCATGAGCACCGTCCTCAAGAAACCGCGCCTGAAGACCTCCGCGATGATCGCCTCGATCGCGGGCGAAGGCCAGGCTACACGGTCCGCGCCGTTCGGCCATGCGCTGGCCGAGCTGGCGCGCAAGAAGAGCCAGATCGTCGGCATGACCGCCGATCTCGGCAAGTACACCGACCTGCATATCTTCGCGAAGGAATTTCCCGAGCGCTACTACCAGATGGGCATGGCCGAGCAGCTGCTGATGGGCGCGGCGTCCGGCTTCGCGCATGAAGGCGCGCAGCCGTTCGTCACGACCTATGCGGTGTTCGCGACGCGCCGCGCGTACGACTTCATTCACCAGACGATCGCCGAGGACAACCTCGACGTGAAGATCGTCGCCGCGCTGCCGGGGCTCACGACCGGCTACGGCCCGAGCCACCAGGCGGCGGAGGACCTCGCGCTGATGCGCGCGATGCCGAACATGACCGTGATCGATCCGTGCGACGCGCTCGATATCGAGCAGATGGTGCCGGCGATCTCGGCGCACAAGGGCCCGGTCTATGCGCGCCTGCTGCGCGGCAACGTGCCTGCCGTGCTCGATGAGTACGACTACCGCTTCGAGCTCGGCAAGGCCAAGCTGCTGCGCGACGGCAACGAAGTACTCCTGATCTCTTCCGGGATCATGACGATGCGCTCGCTCGAGGTGGCCAAGGCGCTGGCGGCCGACAACATCGGCGTGGGCGTGCTGCACGTGCCCACCATCAAGCCGCTCGACACGGCCACGATCCTGCGCGAAGCGAAGCGCACGGGCCGCATGGTGATCGTCGCGGAGAACCATACGGTGATCGGCGGCCTCGGCGAAGCCGTGGCGCGCACGCTGCTGGGCGCAGGCGTCACGCCGCCGTTCCGCCAGATCGCGCTGCCCGATGCGTTCCTCGACGCGGGCGCGCTGCCCACGCTGCACGACCGCTACGGCATCTCGACCGACACCATGTGCGACACCATCAAGGGCTGGCTCGGCTGAGGCCACCCGACGACAACCCCACGACAACCCCAGTCAAATCCATAATCAGGAAGGAGAGCAGCATCATGTCTGAATCACGTCTTCTCGACGGCAAGGTCGCCGTGATTTCCGGCGCCGCCTCGCCGCGAGGCATCGGCATGGCCACTGCGCGCATGTTCGCGAAGCACGGCGCCAGGATCGCCATTCTCGATCTCGACCTCTCGGCGGCGCGCGACGCGGCCGCGTCGATCGGCCCCGAGCATCGCGGCTATGTCTGCGACGTCACGAGCCGCGAGGCTTGCGAGGCCGCCGCGCAACAGGTCGTGGCCGACTTCGGCGCCATCGACGTGCTCATCAACAACGCGGGCATCACGCAGGCGGCCAGGCTGCTCGATATCGATGCCGCAAGCTGGGACCGCGTTCTCGACGTGAACCTGCGTGGCGTGCTCAATCTCTCGCAGGCCGTCGTGCCGCAAATGAAGAAGCAGCAGAGCGGGGCGATCGCCTGCATGTCGTCGGTCTCGGCGCAGCGCGGCGGCGGCATTCTCGGCGGCCCGCATTATTCGGCCGCGAAAGCGGGCGTGCTGGGCCTCGCCAAGGCCATGGCGCGCGAGCTCGGCAACGACGGCATCCGCGTGAACTGCGTGACGCCGGGCCTGATCCAGACCGATATCAATGCGGGCAAGATCAGCGACGACAAGCGCGGCGAGATTCTTGCGGGCATTCCGCTGAACCGGCTCGGCGTGCCCGACGACGTTGCCGGCGCGTTTCTGTTTTTGTCGGCGCCGATCTCGTCTTACATTACCGGCGCCGTAATCGACGTCAACGGCGGGATGCTGATTCACGGTTGATCCACGACTGATTCAGCGCAGGTGCACAAGGGCGCGCGGCGGAGTCCGGCCCGCCGCGCGCATCACCGCACTCGAAGCGGTAGCCGGACACAGGCCAACGCGCCCCAGAGCGTGCTGTACGGGAAAACAACTAACGCGATACCTGCGTATCCATATTGGAGGAGCACATCATGAGCAAAAGCTCGACCTTCGGCCGGGGCATCGACCGGCGGACCTTTCTGAAAGTGGGTGCGAGTGTCGCCGCTGCGGCGCCGCTCTGGGGTCTGCCGATTCGCCGTGCGTCGGCTGCCGACTTCTCGTACAAGCTCGCAACGGGGCAGGACCCCAAGCACCCGGTCAATGTCCGCGCGCAGCAGGCCTGCGACAAGATTCGTGCCGCCACGGGCGGCAAGCTCGACATCAAGGTCTTTCCCGCGAACCAGCTGGGCTCCGACACGGACCTGCTCTCGCAGGTGCGAAGCGGCGGCGTGGAGTTCTTCAACCAGGCTTCATCGGTGCTCGCGACGCTCGCGCCCGCGGCCGGCATCGTCAACACAGGCTTCGCGTTCCCCGACTACGACACGGTCTGGAAGGCGATGGACGGCGACCTGGGCGCCTACGTGCGCGCCCAGATCGAGAAGACCGGCATCGTCACCGTCTCGCGCGTCTGGGACAACGGTTTCCGGCAGATCAGCTCCTCCACGCGCGTGATCAAGCAGCCCGGCGACCTCAAGGGCTTCAAGATCCGCGTGCCGCAGGCGCCCATGCTCACGTCGCTGTTCACGGCGCTCGGCGCCGGCCCCTCGCCGATCAATTTCAACGAGCTCTATTCGGCGCTGCAAACGGGCGTGGTGGAAGGGCAGGAGAATCCGCTGCCCATCATCGCGACCACCCGGCTCTACGAAGTGCAGAAGTCGATCAGCCTCACCTCGCACGTGTGGGACGGCTACTGGATCCTCGGCAACCGCCGCGCATGGGAGCGGCTGCCCGCCGACATGCGCGCCATCGTGACGCGCGAATTCGAAGCGGCGGGCCTGCTCCAGCGCGCCGACATTGCGAAGCTCAATGGCTCGTTGCGCAACGACCTGAAGGCGAAGGGCATCAATATCGTCGAGGTGGATCGCCAGCCGTTTCGCGACGCATTGCGCAAGACGAGCTTCTACAGCGACTGGAAAGGCAAGTATGGCGAGCAGGGCTGGAATCTGCTCGAAAAGTACTCCGGAAAACTGGTATGAACACCATGCACACCGTCACTTTCCCTCAGCCTTCGCCGCGCCGTGCCGTTGTCTTCATCGACAACCTGCTCGCGCGCTGCGTGGAAATTCCCGCCGCGCTGCTGGTGCTTGCCGAAATCGTCGTGCTGCTGGCCGGCGTCACGAGCCGCTACGTGCTGCACACGCCGCTCGTCTGGTCCGATGAACTGGCCTCGATGCTGTTCGTGTGGCTCGCGATGCTCGGCGCCGTGATCGCGTTGCGGCGCGGCGAGCACATGCGCATGACCGCGCTCGTGGGCAAGACCTCGCCCCAGGTGCGCGCGTTTCTCGATGTCGTGGCGATTGCCGCGCCGCTCGCGTTCCTGCTGCTGATCGTCGGGCCCGCCGTGGACTTCGCCCAGGACCAGGGCATCATCACGACGCCCGCGCTCGGCATCTCGGACACGTGGCGCGCCGCGGCGCTGCCGGTCGGCAGCGCGCTGATGCTCGCCGTCGCCTGCCTGCGCCTCATTCGCACTGCCAACTGGCAGTTGGTGATTGGGGCGCTCGCGTTCGTCTGCGCCATCGCGGGCGCTTTCGTCGCGGCGGGTCCGCTGCTGCAGAATCTCGGCAACGCGAATCTGCTGATCTTCTTCGTCGGGCTCGTCGCGCTGTGCGTGCTCTCGGGTGTGCCGATCGCCTTTTCGTTCGGCCTCGCGACGTTCGGCTATCTCGCGCTCACCACGAGCACGCCGCTCAGCGTGGTCGTCGGGCGCATGGACGAAGGCATGTCGCACCTGATCCTGCTCTCGGTGCCGCTCTTCGTGTTCCTCGGCCAGCTGATCGAGATGACCGGCATGGCGAACGCGATGATCTCGTTCCTCGCGAGCCTGCTCGGCCACGTGCGCGGCGGCCTCTCGTATGTGCTCGTGGGGGCGATGTATCTGGTGTCGGGCATCTCGGGCTCGAAGGCCGCCGACATGGCCGCCATCGCGCCCGTGCTGTTCCCCGAGATGAAGGCGCGCGGCGCGAAGCCCGGCGACCTCGTCGCGCTGCTCGCGGCCACCGGCGCGCAGACGGAGACCATTCCGCCGAGCCTCGTGCTGATCACGCTCGGCTCGGTCACGGGCGTGTCGATCTCGGCGCTGTTCACGGGTGGCATGCTGCCCGGCATCGTGCTCGCGATCACGCTGTGCGCCGTGGTCTGGTGGCGCTATCGCGGCGACGATCTCTCGGAAGTGCGCCGCGCGACGCGCCGCGAGATCTTGCGCAAGCTCGTTGTCGCACTGCCGGCGCTCGCACTGCCGTTCGTGATTCGCTTCGCGGTCGTGGAAGGCGTCGCGACAGCGACCGAAGTGTCGACCATCGGCATCGTCTATGCGGTGCTCACGGGCCTGCTTATTTACCGCCGTTTCGAGTGGGCGCGCATCAAGCCCATGCTGGTCGACACGGCCTCGCTGTCGGGCGCGATCCTGCTGATCATCGGCGCGGCGACCGGCATGGCGTGGGCGCTCACGCAGTCGGGCTTCTCGGGCCAGCTCGCGCAGTCGATGGCGGCGCTGCCCGGCGGCGGCGCAACCTTCATGGCCGCCTCGATCTGCGTGTTCGTGGTGCTCGGCAGCGTGCTCGAAGGCATCCCGGCGATCGTGCTGTTCGGCCCGCTGATGTTCCCGATCGCGCACGAGATGGGCATCAACGAAGTCCACTATGCGATGGTCGTGATCCTCTCGATGGGCGTGGGCCTGTTCGCGCCGCCGTTCGGCGTGGGCTACTACTCGGCCTGCGCGGTGAGCCGCATCCATCCCGACGAAGGCATGAAGCCGATCGTCGGCTATATGGTCGCGCTAGTGGTGGGCTTGATCATCGTGGCCGTCGTGCCCTGGATCTCCACGGGCTTCCTGCACTGACGCCCTGGCGCCGCGTCCTTGCACGGACGCGGCGCTTCAATTTGAACGATAGCCGCCGCCTGAAGGGCGCCGCGGCAAGGAGAAGTCATGTCCGCACTCACGCCGTTGCACGCCACGCGGCCGCTCGCCAATGCGATCCGCTTTCTTGCGATCGATGCCATCGTGCGCGCCGGCGAGGGCCATCAGGGCGTCCCGCTTGGCATGGCGGAGATCGCCACCGCGCTCTTCACGCAGCATCTGAAGTTCAATCCCGCCGACCCGCAATGGCCCGACCGCGACCGCTTCGTGCTCTCGAACGGCCACGGCTCGATGCTGCTCTACGCGCTGCTGCATCTGAGCGGGTATGCGCAGTTCGGCATCGACCAGATCAAGTCCTTCCGGGCGATGGGCTCGCGCTGCGAGGGCCACCCCGAATTCGACCCCGCGGCGGGCATCGAAGTGACGACCGGCCCGCTCGGCCAGGGGATCGCGAACGCGTTCGGCATGGCCGTGGCGGAGGCGTATCTGAACGCGAAATTTGGCGACGGCATCGTGAACCACTACACGTATGCGTTCGTGGGCGACGGCTGTCTGCAGGAGGGTGTGGGCCAGGAGATGATTTCGCTGGCGGGCCATTTGCAGCTCGGCAAGCTGATCCTCTGCTGGGACGACAACCGCATCACCGACGACGGCAGCACGACGCTCTCGATCAGCGAAGACGTGAGCGCGCGGTTTCGCGTCGCCGGCTGGCATGTGATCGAAGTCGACGGACACGATCTCGACGCGGTGTCGGTGGCGCTCGCCGAAGCGAGGCGCGATCCGCGCCCTTCTATGCTCGCGTGCCGCACCGAGATTGCGCGCGGCATTGCGCGCCTGCAAGGACAGCGCGGCGGCCACAGCGGCAAGCTGTTCGAAGCCGATGCCGATGCGGCGCGCACGGAGCTGGGCTGGCCGCACGCGCCGTTCGAGATCCCGCACGAGGTGCTCGAAGCCTGGCGCGCCTCGGGACGGCGCAGCGAAGGCGAGTATCTTGCGTGGCGCGAGCGCCTGGCCGCATTGCCCGATGATGCGCGCGCCGAATTCGAGCGCATCCAGGCGGGCCGCTTGCCCGAGGGCTGGCAACGCGTGCTCGAAGACTACAAGCGGCAAAGCATCGAACGCGGCGAGGGCGAGCCGGGCATCATGATTTCCGCCGAGATCAACGACCGGCTCGCGCAATTGCCCGAGCGCATGGTCGCCTGCGCCGACCTCGAAGCGCCAACGAGCCACAAGCGCAGCCTGCGCGCGTTCACCGCTGAAGATCGCAGCGGCGCCTATGTGCATTGCGGCGTGCGCGAGCACCTGATGGGCGCGATGGCGAACGGCATGGCCGCGCACGGCGGGGTGATCCCGCTTGCGGTCACCTACCTCGCATTTTCGGACTACGAACGGCCTGCGATGCGCATGGCCGCGCTCATGGGGCTGCCCGTGAAGTTCGTGTTCAGCCACGATTCGATCGGCGTGGGCAGGAACGGGCCGACGCATCAGCCCGTCGAGATACTCGCCTCGCTGCGCGCGATGCCGAACATGCGGGTGTTCCGGCCCGCCGATGCCGTGGAGGCCGCCGAATGCTGGGCGCTCGCCTACGAGCACCGCAGCGGCCCGAGCACGATGGTGTTCGCGCGGCAGAACCTGCCGCTCGTGCGCACGAGCTATAGCGCGGAGAATCGCTGCGCGCGCGGCGGCTACGTGCTTGCGCAGGCCGAAGGCGGCAAGCGCCTCGTCACGCTGCTGGCAACGGGCTCGGAGGTCGCGCTGGCGGTTGCGGCGCGCGAGCGCTTGCAGCGCGAAGGGATTCCCACGGCCGTTGTCTCGCTGCCGTGCTGGGAGCTGTTCGACGAACAGGACTCTGCATATCGCCAGGAGGTGCTCGGCACGGACACGGTGCGCGTGGGCGTGGAGGCCGCCGTGCGCTTTGGCTGGGACCGCTACCTGGGCGACCGCGGCGGTTTCGTGGGCATGGCGGGGTTCGGCGCATCGGGCCCGGCCGAAGTGCTGTACGAACACTTCGGCATCACGCCCGAGCATATCGTCGCTGAAGCCACGCGCCGCCTTTAAGCCATTTCAATTTGAATACGCTCAACCCCTTCAACAGGAATCAGCATGGAGAAGATCGTCTTTCTCGACCGCGCGACGCTCGCGCCGCAAATCCGGCTTTCGCGCCCGCTCTTCGAACATGAATTCATCGAGTACGACCATACTTCGGCCGACCAGGTCGCCGCGCGCCTTGCCGGCGCTTCCATCGCGATCACCAACAAGGTGCCGCTCACGGCGGAGGTGCTCGCACAGCTGCCTGCGCTGAAGTTCGTCGCCGTGGCGGCGACCGGCACCGACTGCATCGACAAGGCAGCCTGCGAGCGCCATGGGATTCGCGTGTCGAATATCCGGGGCTACGCGGTCAACACGGTGCCGGAGCATACCTTCGCCTTGATGCTGGCGCTGCGGCGCAATCTGATTGCCTACCGCGACGACGTGCTCAACGGTGAATGGCAGAAGTCCGGCCAGTTCTGTTTTTTCAATCACCCGATCCACGATCTGGGCGGCATGACGCTGGGCATCATTGGCGAAGGCGTGCTGGGGCAGCGCGTGGCCGAGATCGCGAAGGCCTTCGGCATGCGTGTGCTGTTTGCGGCGCACAAGGGCCGCGAAGGGCTCGGGCCGCTCTATACGCCGTGGGAGGAGATGCTGGCGACGAGCGACGTGATCACGATACACAGCCCGCTGACGCCGCAAACTCGCGGCATGCTCTCGACGACCGAGTTTCGCGCGATGAAGCGCAAGCCGCTGATCATCAATACGGCACGGGGTGGGCTCGTCGACGAGGACGCGCTCGTGCGCGCGCTCGACGAAGGGCTCATTAGCGGCATCGGGTTCGACGTGCTGTCGAGCGAGCCGCCCGACGACGACAATCCGTTGATGAAGATTGCGAAGCGGCCGAACGTGATCGTGACGCCGCACGTGGCATGGGCTTCCGACGAGGCGCAGCAAAGCCTCGCCGATCAGTTGATGGACAACATTCACCGCTTCGTCTGCGCGGAGCCCGTAAACCTCGTGGTGTGAGTGGCGGCAGCGGTAGTGGGATTGGCGGGCGGCGGGGCGCTTTGGTGCGCCTCGCCCGCCTGCGCCCTTCGGGGCTAGACGGAAGAGACCGCGCCTTGTCGCACAGTGGGCGCCTCGTCGATGCGGCGGAAAATCAGCGCGGACGCGAGCGTGATGAGGCCCACGCAAACGAAGCTCATCCGGAACCCGAGGGTGGCGGATCCCCAATGAAGCGCGAATACGCTGACCAGCGCGCCGCCGATCGACACGCCCAGGCCCATCGCCAGCATCTGCACCATCGAAAAGAGACTGTTGCCGCTGCCAGCGTCCTCGTGCGAGAGGCCTTTGAGCGTGACGCTGTTCATGGCCGCGAACTGCATCGAGTTGGCCGCGCCGAAGATGGCCAGCACCGCGATCTCGACGACGACGGGCGTGCCGCGCGAGATCAGTGCGAACGCAACGATCGAGCCGCCCACGATCAACGTGTTTACGAGCAGGAACGTGTCGTAGCCGTAGCGACGGATCAACGGCGCGATCCAGCGCTTGGCGAGCGCGCCGGCGAGCGCCGCGGGCATCATCATCAGGCCCGAGCGCAGCGGCGAATAGCCGAGCTCGAGTTGCAGCAGCAGCGGCACGAGAAACGGCACCGCGCTCGAACCGACTCGGCAAACGAGATTGCCGATCAACCCCACGCTGAAATTGGGCTCGTTGAACAGCGCCAGCCTGAAGAGCGGATCGGGGCGGCGGCGCGCATACGGAACATAGAGGAGTGCGGCGCAGAGCCCGAGCACGAACAGCGCGCTCGCCCATGCGGCGCGGTGCGACTGCGCCGGCACGTCGACCGCGAGCGAAAACGCGATCATGGACAAGGACACCAGCGCGCAACCCGGCAGGTCGAAGCGTGGCGCAGCGGCGCTCGCGTCGCCGGGCAGATAGCGGTGGACGGCAAACATCCCCGCGAGTCCGATTGGCACATTGATGAGGAAGATCCAGTGCCAGGAGACCGCTTCGACGAACCAGCCCCCGAGCGTCGGGCCGACGATCGGCCCGGCTTGCCCAGCGACTGAGATCATGGCGAGCGCGGCGACGTACTGCTCCGCGCTCACGGCACGCAGCACGGCGAGGCGGCCGATCGGCATCAGCATCGAGCCGCCGATGCCCTGAAGCACCCGCGCGACGATCAGTTGGCCGAGCGTGTGTGCGCCTGCGCAGCACAGCGAGCCCAGCACGAAGATGAGGATCGCGATGAAGTAGACGCGGCGCGTGCCAAAGCGGTCCGCGAGCCAGCCGGACGCGGGCGTCAGCGTGGCCATCGTCAGCGTATAGGCGACGATGACCGGCTGCATGACGAGGGGCTTGACCCCGAGGCTGTGGGCCATGGACGGCAGCGCGGTGTTGACGATCGTCGTATCCAGCGCCTGCATGAAGAAGCCGGCTGCGGCGATCCACAGCAGCGCGGTGTGACTCGAATTCTGTTTCATCGTGGATTAGTGCGTCCCGCGCCCTTGCGGCGCAACCTGCACCGAAGAACGCCGATACTGCCCGACACGGTTACCATGACGCCATGATATCGATACCATTCCTGATCGGGAATCACACTGCCGGCGTTGACTGTTATCGGCATTGCCGATAACAATGCATCATGCTCAATCCAGTCTGGCTCAAAAGCTTCGCGACGGTCGCGGCCTGCCACAGTTTCACTGAGGCGGCGCGCCAGCTCGGCCTCACGCAATCGAGCGTGAGCGAGCATATCCGGCGCCTCGAACAGGAGGTCGGCCGGCGGCTGTTCGTACGCGATACGCATTCGCTTGCGATTACGCCTGACGGCGAGGCCATGCTCGCGCATGCGGGGGCGATTTTGCAGGCCATTAACCGTGCCGAGTCGCAGTTCCGCGCGCCGCGGCTTAAGGGGCGCGTGAGGCTCGGGTCGTCCGATGACGTTGCGCTTGGCCCGTTGCCGGGTGTGCTTACGGCGTTCCGCGATGCGCATCCCGATGTGGAGCTTGAAATTACGATCGGGATGACCGGGCATCTCTATGAACTGCTGGATGAGGGTGCCATCGATTTGATGATTGGCAAGCGGAGGCTTGGTGACAGGCGCGGTGTGGCGCTTTTCACGGGGCGGCTGGAGTGGCTTGCGCGCACGGGCACCATGGTCGATCTTGAGCAGCCGCTGCCGTTGATACTCGTGGCCGAGCCGAGTGTTACGCGCTCGGTTGTGGTTGATGCGCTTGCGCAGACGGACTTTCGATGGCAGATCGTTTGCACGAGTAGCAGCCATGCCGGCTGTGTGGCGGCGGCGCGTGGCGGGTTGGGGATTACGGTGCGGCCGCAGTATCTTGCCGCGCGTGGGCTGGCGACGCCGGTTAATGTTGCGAGTCTGCCTTTGTTGCCTGATGTCGAGTTTATTGTGCTGGCGGCGAAAAGGCTTAGCAGGCCTGCGCAGACGCTGCTGCAATTGCTCCATGAGAGTGATCTGCGTGGGGCGTGGATTGGGGAGTAGATTTTTTTTCCATTCACATGGAGTGGTGGGGTTTTGTTGGCCTTAACTTGTATTCGCGGCGGGCCGCAGGCGTTGCCCCTGTGCGGGGCGGCACCTACTTTTCTTTGCCGCGGCAAAGAAAAGTAGGCAAAAGAAAGCCGCTCAAACCGCCAGTGTGACGCAGTTCACCACTGCCCTGTATATCGGAGCGGCTCCGGGGCGTCTGTCACCACGCGGCGTATATCGGAGTGACTAAGGGCTCATCCATCCGGCGGCGCGGCGCGCGCCGTGGGGCATATCCAAAACCAGTGGGATGTACACGCATTTGTTGCGCTCAAATATATTCGCTCGGCAACTCGCCCACATAGTAAGCGGCTCGCGATGGCCGTCGTAGACGCCCGCAAGGATCGGCATCAAAGTGATGTCCATCATTTTCGAAGTGGTGGACATCATTTTGTCAGAGCCAACACAGAGGCCCGGCAGCCGTAAAGGTCGCCCAAACCATAATCCGGAATTCCGACGTCGCCTGGCGATGGCAGCTTGCGAACCAGGGGTGTCAATCGCCAGATTGGCCCGTGAGAACGGCTTGAACGCGAACCTCGTGTTCACGTGGCGGCGCCGGTATCTGGCGGAACAGCAAGCCGAGGCGGTGCAACTCGTTCCGGTGGCAATCGTGAACGAGGCGTCATCGGTCAATGAACCTCCTGCGCTGCCAGAGCCTGAGACCGTGAGGCCGGCTGTGCCCACTGGTTCAATCGAGGTTCGGATCGGTCGGGCGGTGGTTAAGGTCGACGGTATTGTCGACGCTGAGACGCTTCGAACGGTGTTGAGGAGTCTGCGCTCGTGATTTCTCTGCCAACGGGTACGCGTATCTGGCTTGTCGCGGGCGTCACTGACATGCGCTGCGGCTTCCAGGGCCTGGCTGCCAAGGTGCAAACGGCGCTTGAGGAGAACCCCCTTGGCGGTAACGTCTTCATCTTCCGAGGGCGCCGCGGCGATCTTGTGAAGGTGCTTTGGGCTACTGAGGACGGGCTCTGGCTTCTCGCGAAACGGTTGGAGCGAGGGCGTTTCATCTGGCCGCAGGCCGACGGCGGCAAGATCCATCTGACGAGCGCGCAGTTGTCGATGTTGCTCGAGGGCATCGACTGGCGACAACCACGACGCACCGCCGCACTCTCGATGTTGTAAACCTCGAGGAAGGCTCGTAAACTGCGACGCATGTCCGATCAAGCGCCGCTTCCCGATACTGTCGCCGAGCTCCGTGCCATGGTGCTCGCGCAACAGGCATCGCTGCTTGAGCACCAGGCATCGATTGCGAAGATGGCGGAGGAACTCGCCGCGCGAGATGACGAGATCGAGCGCCTGAAGGCGCAGATCGACAAGCTCAGGCGGATGCACTTCGGGCGCAAGTCCGAACAACTCGCCAAGCAGATCGACAAGCTCGAGGCGCAGCTGGAGGACCTGACGGGCGGCCGTGGTGCTGCCGAGGCGCGTAACCAGCGAGACAGGACACCGAATGCGCCGGCCAGCAAATCGCCTTCGCGAGAACCGCTCCCGCCGCACCTGCCGCGCGAGGAGATCGTACTCGAGCCTGATCCGCTCTGCCCGGTGCGCGACGACCATGCAGCCGCTGGGCGAGGACGTATCCGAACAGCTCGCGCGCGTAGCCGCCGCATTCAAGGTGATCCGCACGATCCGGCGCAAATTGCTTTGCCCCGGCTGCGGCCATATCGAACAACTGCCGATGCCGGGCCTGCCGATCGAGCGCAGCATCGCGCATCCGAGCCTGCTGGCCGATATCGCGGTATCGAAGTTCGCGGATCACCAACCTCTGTATCGCCAGTCGGAGATCGCGGCCCGCGACGGGGTGACGCTCGATCGCGCCAGCATGGGCCGTTGGATCGGCCAGATCGTCGAGCTCTGCATGGTGCTGGTCGAGGCGATCCAGCGCTACGTGCTGGCTGCCGGCAAGCTTCATGGCGACGACACGACGGTTCCCGTCCTCACACCGGGCAACCAGAAGACGACAACCGGCCGATTCTGGGTCTATGTGCGCGACGATCGACGCTCGGGCTCGACGGAGCCTGCGGCAGTCTGGTTCACGTACTCGTCGGACCGCAAGGGTGTTCATCCGCAAACGCACCTCGCCAACTTCAAGGGAATCCTGCAGGCGGATGCCTACGCCGGCTTCGATCAGCTGTACGCAAGCGGCGACGTCTTCGAAGCGGCATGCTGGGATCACGCGAGGAGGTACATATACGACGTTCACGAGCGTACGCCGACTCCGGATACCCAGAAACTGCTCGAGATGATCGGCGAGCTCTACAGCATCGAAGCCGACATTCGCGGCAAACCTCCCGATGAGCGGTTGCGTGTGCGGCAGGAGAAGAGCAAGCCTCTGCTCAACGCGTTCGAATCGACGCTCAGGGCCAAGCTTGCGACGCTGTCGAAGAAGTCTACGCTCACGGGCGCGATCAACTACTCGCTGAACCACTGGGCGGCGCTCACGTTCTACTGCGAGGACGGACGCGCCGAGATCAGCAATGTGCTTGCAGAAAATGCCCTGCGTTGTGTAGCGTTGGGCAGAAAAAACTATTTGTTCGTTGGCTCCGACAGCGGCGGTGAGCGTGCGGCGGCGATGTACAGTCTCATCGGTACGTGCAAACTCAACGAAATCAACCCACGTGCTTACCTCGAATACGTGCTCACTCATATTGCGGACCACAAGGTCAACCGCATCGACGAACTGCTTCCCTGGAACGTGGCCGACAAACTGAAGCCGGCCGCTCCGCCCACGCCCGCCGTTTGACCGGGTAGATCCAGATAGATCGTGTCCACGATCATGGAAACGATCTATCTGGATCTACCCGGACCTCTCCACGCTCTCACATCATGCCCCACGCGCGCGCGAATCGGGGACCGGCCCTGCCGAGCCGCTTACCCCACATATTCGCCACCTAGCACACCTGTGCATTCACCAGTTAGCATCCCAGCGCATTCACCGGTTAGCACCCGAGTGCATTTATGCGTTAGCACCCCAGTGCATTTACCGGTCAGAGCCGCCGCGCATTTATCGGGCGGCACCCCTAACGCATTCGCTGGCCCGCGCGCCCGGTTTCCCTTGCATACCCTTCCGCCCGCGCGTAGCGCGTGGCGGGAAGGATGAGCCCTTTGTCACTAACGTGAAGTGTGCGAGGTGACGGATGCCCCGGAGCCGCTCCGTTAAGAAGGGCAGTGGTGGACGGCGTCACACTAGCGGTGTGAGCCGCTTTCTTTTGCCTACTTGTATATTCCCTTCTGTGACGTCGACCTGATCAGTTGCCGTCACAGGGACAGTCAGCTCGTCTGCCTACCGTGCCTCGAGCACGCAGAAAAGCTTGAGCGACTGTCCTTTTCATCCTCCTAGCCCGAACAGTTGACTGAGCCCCGAGCTCGTATTTTTCTGCAAGTATGGGTACCGTGATGAACCACTCTCATTCCGTTTATATCGGCATCGACGTCAGCGGCACCGCGCTCGATGTTGCCATTCATGACACCACCGAACATTTTCGTGTCGACAATGAGCCCCGCGCCATTGAACAGCTGGTGCAACGCCTGATCGCGTTGAACCCCACGCTGATCGTCCTGGAAGCCACCGGCAAGCTTGAACTCGCCCTGCTCAGGGCCCTGTGCGAAGCCGGCCTGCCCGCTGTCGCGGTCAATCCCCGGCAGGTTCGCGACTTCGCCCGCGCAACCGGCACGCGCGCTAAAACCGATCGCATCGATGCCTTCGCCATCGCTCATTTCGCCGCGGTCCTCAAGCCCGACGTGCGCCCGCTCAACGATCTGCAGACGGAGCAGTTACAGGCCCTGCTGCTGCGCCGCGCCCAGCTCATCGAGATGCTTGTGGCCGAGAAAGCTCGTCTTGAACGCGCCCATGCTGCTGCGCGGGACAGTCTGAACGAGCACATCAAATGGCTCAAGCTGCAGATCAAGATCGCCGACAATGACATCGATTCATTCCTGCGCTCCTCGCCCGCGTGGCGCCAGAAGGAAGACCTGCTACGCTCTGTGCCCGGCATCGGTCCCGGCGCCGCCGCGACGCTGATCGCCTTCATGCCCCAGCTCGGGTCCCTGAACCGCCGCGAGATCGCTGCGCTCACCGGCGTCGCCCCCTTCAATAGCGACAGCGGCAAGCACATCGGCAAGCGCCGTATCCAGGGCGGGCGCGCTGTCGTGCGGCGCGCCCTCTATATGGCCTGCGTGCCCGCGCTGCGTTTTAACCCTACCATCCGGGCGTTCTATGACCGGCTACGCAAGGCTGGCAAACCGTTCAAGGTAGCTATCACGGCCTGCATCCGCAAGCTCGTCGTCACGCTTAATGCAATGGTTCGTAACGCCACGCACTGGAGTCCGCCGCTCAACTGAGTTTCATCACGCATTGCCCCGTTGGCGGGCAGTCCGGGCGCGATCATCAATCGTGCGGTATGCGCTCGCCTATGCATTGCTGATAGACGTGTCGGCAATCCAGCCTCTGCCAGCCAGCAACCGCTTGACTCCCAATACGGTTGCTTTTCTTTGCGGCTGCAAAGAAAAGTAGGTGCCGCCCCGCACAGGGGCAACGCCTGCGGCCCGCCGCGAAACCAAGTTAAGGCCAACGCCTGCGGCCCGCCGCGAAACCAAGTTAAGGCCAACGCCCGCAGGGCCACCAAAAAAAATCAAATCGACAGCCAGGCCTGTCCTTCAGGAAAAACATACTTCTGAAGCGACTCAGCCTTCATCTCAATACTATACCCGGGCTGCAAGGGCGGCATATACCGCCCATTCTGAATCACGACAGGCTCCACAAAATGCTCATGCAAGTGATCGACATACTCAAGCACCCGGTTCTCGAGCGACGCCGAAACACAAAGGTAATCAAACAGCGAAATATGCTGCACATACTCACACAACCCAACGCCACCCGCATGCGGACAAACCGGCACCCCAAACTTCGCCGCCATCAGCAGCACGACAATTACTTCATTAAGTCCACCTAATCGACAGGCGTCCACCTGACAAAAGTCAATCGCCTGCGCCTGCAACAACTGCTTGAACATCACGCGATTATGACAATGCTCGCCGGTCGCAACGCCAATCGTTCCCAAACGCTGCCGAATCGCCGCATGCCCGAGAATATCGTCGGGGCTTGTGGGCTCCTCGATCCACCACGGATCAAACTCCGCAAGCCGCCGCATGTTTGCAATCGCCTCATCAACATCCCAAACCTGGTTGGCGTCCATCATCAGCTTCAGGTTCTCGCCAATTTCTTCGCGCAGAATGCGCGCCCGCCGCACGTCTTCTTCGATATTGGCGCCGACTTTCTGCTTGAAATGCGTCCAGCCCAGCGCGACGCCTTCGCGCGCAAGGCGCCGAATTTTGTCGTCGTCGTAGCCCAGCCAGCCCGCCGAGGTCGTATAGGCGGGATAGCCATGCGCAAGCATTTCCTTTTCGCGCTCGCCCTTGGTCTTCGCGTGGCGGTGCAGCATGGCCAACGCTTCATAAGGCGTAAGTGCATCCGTCACATAACGGAAGTCCAGACAGCGCACGAGCTCTTCGGGAGTCATATCCGCGAGCAGCTTCCACACCGGCTTGCCAACCGACTTCGCCCACAGGTCCCACACCGCGTTCACGACCGCAGCAGTCGCCAGATGAATCGCGCCCTTGTCCGGGCCGATCCAGCGCAACTGGCTGTCCGATGTAAATGCGCGCCAGAACGCACCCATATTCGCGGTGATGTCTTCGAGACGTTTGCCAACGATGAGCGGCGACAGCGCGTTCACGGCCGTGACGCAAATCTCATTGCCGCGCCCGATTGTGAACGTGAGGCCGTGGCCCGTGTGTTTGTCTGGAGAATCGGTTTCGAGCGTGACGTAAGCGGCGGAGTAGTCCGGCGCAGCGTTCATTGCGTCGGAGCCATCGAGTGAGCGCGATGTGGGAAAGCGGATATCGCGAACGGTGAGGCTTGTGATGGTGGTCATCTGAACTCCCTGCGGGGAACCAGGCGTTAGCACGCGTTGACAACACTAGATTCGCTACCTAGCATGCTAGCATGTCTTCTGGAAATCAAGCGCGCCGTGAGCTCTTCATACGATGCAGCGAATGCCGTCGGCAATCCTTATGTCGCACTGCAAAAGATCAAGGACGGCGAACGCGGCAGCCTGACCGACGCGGTTGAGCAGGCGTTGAGAGAAGCCATCGTGACGCTCGCGCTGGAACCGGGAATGATGATCGACAAGATGGCGGTTTGCGACCGGATGGGCGTATCGCGCTTCCCGGTTTCCGCCGCGCTGGCGAGGCTCGCGCATGCGGGTCTCGTCGAAGTGTTGCCGCAGCGCGGCACGCGCGTCAAACCGATCGCGCTCGACGATATTCGCCAGCATTTGTTTATCCGCAGCGCACTCGAAGTCGAAACGGTGCGCAGTGTCGCGCGGATGCAGGACACGGCCACGATCGATGCACTGGCCAGCAATCTCGAAGCGCAGCGCAAGGTGGCCGGGAATGGGCAGCGTCTCGAGTTTCATGTGCTCGATCTGGCCTTTCACGAAATCATGCTCGACGCGGTGAACCTGCCGCGCGTGAAAGAGATCGTCGCGGTATCGCGTAACGCGCTCGATCGCGCCAGGCAATTGCTGGCGAGTCCCGAGCGGCTCGTGCACACGCTCGACGAGCACGAACGGATCTTCGACGCCGTTCGCGCCGGCAACGCCGATGCGGCGGCACAGGCAATGCACGACCATCTCGACCAGGTGGTCGCGGAGTTGCAGCGGTCCGCGAAAGAACGGCCTGATCTTTTCGCGCCTTAGGCTCACGTCAGGCAATGCCAGTGGTTCAACCACGTTCGTGCTGCTTTACAAGAAATGCCCATGACTCCGCTCATTTCCGTCAACAAGCTCAGCAAAAGCTTTCCCGGTGTGAGAGCGCTCCACGAAGTGCAATTCGAACTCGCGGCGGGCGAGGTGCATGCGCTGATGGGAGAAAACGGCGCGGGCAAGTCGACGCTGATGAAGATTCTCGCCGGCGTGTACAGCCGCGATTCCGGCGATATTCTCTATGACGGCCAGCCCGTTGCGTTCGCGAGCCCGCGCGAGGCCCAGGCCGCGGGCATCGGCATCATTCATCAGGAACTCCAGCTGATGAATCATTTGACGGTCGCGCAGAACATGTTCATCGGCCGCGAGCCGCGCGGGCGTCTGCGCCTGTTTCTCGACGAAGACAAGCTCAATGGACAGGCGCGCGAGATTCTCGAGCGCATGCACGTTCATCTCGACCCGCGCACCGTGGTCGGCACGCTCACGGTCGCGAGCCAGCAGATGGTGGAGATCGCCAAGGCCTTGTCGTTCGATTCGCGCGTGCTGATCATGGACGAGCCAACCTCCGCGCTCAACGACGCAGAAATTGCCGAGCTCTTTCGCATCATTCGCCAGTTGAAGGCGCGCGGTGTCGGGATCATCTACATCTCGCACAAGATGGATGAGCTCAAGCAGATCTCCGATCGCGTGACCGTGTTGCGCGACGGCGAATATGTGGCCACGGTCCCCACCGCCGATACGAGCGTGCAAGCCATCATCGGCATGATGGTCGGCAGAACGCTTGCCGACATCGCGCCCTGGCAGGGGCCGGCCCACAAGGGCGAAGTCGCGCTCGAAGTGAAGCATTTGAACGCCGGTCCGCTCGTCAGGGACGTGAGCTTCACGCTGCACAAAGGCGAGATACTGGGCTTTGCCGGACTAATGGGCGCCGGCCGCACCGAGGTCGCGCGCGCCGTGTTCGGTGCGGACCCGATCGAATCGGGCGAGATCTTCGTGAAAGGCATGAAGGCGCCCATAAGAAAGCCGAGCGACGCCGTCGCGCGCAGCATCGGCTATCTCTCCGAGGACCGCAAGCGCTTTGGACTGGCGACTGGCATGGACGTCGAGTCGAATATCGTGATGTCCAACCTCGGCAAATTCCTTTCGCTGCGACTTTTTTTGCGTCGCATGCAGATACGCAAGACGGCGTCGCATTTCATCAATCTGCTCGCCATTCGCACGCCTTCCGCCACGCAACCGGTCCGGCTGCTATCCGGCGGCAACCAGCAGAAGATCGTCATTGCGAAGTGGCTCGAGCGCGATTGCGACGTGCTCTTTTTCGACGAGCCCACGCGCGGCATCGATGTTGGCGCCAAGAGCGAGATCTACAAGCTATTGCGCGCGCTCGCCGAGCAGGGCAAGGCGATCGTGATGATTTCATCGGAGCTGCCGGAGATTCTGCGCATGAGCGACCGGATCGTCGTGATGTGCGAAGGCCGCATCACCGGCGAACTCTCCGCTAGCGAGGCGACGCAGGAGCGCATCATGCATCTCGCGACGCAGCGTGAAGCCCTGCAAGCAGCATGAAAACGGCAAGAAAGTGGCATGAGCCTCGAGAGGTTGAATCCATGACATTGCAATCGGATACTGCGGCGCTGTCCAACCAGAAACGGCCGTCCGGCTTCAGGGCGCGCATTTTCTCGCCGACTGCGCTGCAAAAGCTGCTCGCGTTCGCCAGCCTGATCCTGATGCTGATCTTTTTCAGCTTCGCGTCGCCGGCGTTCATGCAGATCGACAACATCCTCGGCATCCTGCAGGCGACAGCCGTCAACGGCGTGCTGGCGATTGCCAGCACCTTCGTCATCATCACGGGCGGCATTGATCTCTCCGTCGGCACGTTGATGACCTTCACGGCCGTGATTTGCGGCGTGTTTCTCAGCTATTGGCATTTGCCGATGTGGACCGGCGTGCTCGCCGCGATCGGAACGGGCGCGCTGTGCGGATCCATTTCGGGCACGCTGACGGCCAAAATGAAGATCCCGCCGTTCATCGCCACGCTGGGCATGATGCTGCTGCTCAAGGGGCTGTCGCTCGTGGTCTCGGCTGACAAGCCCATCTATTTCACCGACACCGAAAACTTCTACATGATCTCGCAGGATTCGCTGATCGGCTATTTCCTGCCGAGCGTGCCCGTGCCGAACGCGGTGCTGATCCTGTTCCTGCTCGCCATCGTCAGCTCGATCACGCTCAACCGCACGGCGCTCGGCCGCTATACGTTCGCGCTGGGCAGCAATGAAGAGGCCGTGCGCCTTTCCGGCGTGAATGTCGACCGCTGGAAGATCGCGATTTACGCGCTCGGCGGCTCGATTTGCGGCATTGCAGGACTGCTTATCGCATCGCGTCTGAACTCGGCGCAGCCGGCGCTTGGCCAGGGATACGAACTGGAAGCCATCGCGGCCGTCGTGATCGGCGGTACGTCGCTGAGCGGGGGCTCGGGCACGATACTCGGCACCATCATCGGTGCTTTCATCATGAGCGTGCTGACCAATGGCTTGCGCATCATGTCGGTTGCGCAGGAGTGGCAGATCGTGGTGACGGGCCTCATCATCATCCTCGCTGTCTATGCGGATATCTTGCGGCGCAAGAGAAGCTGATGGTCCACCTCTGGAGGAGAAACCCCATGTTGAAAAGAAAACTCATTGGTGTCGTGATCGGAGTCGGCGCGCTAGTCGGGGTGACCGGTTCGACGTATGCCGAAGAGCCGTACATTCCGCTCATCTCGAAGGGCTTCCAGCATCAATTCTGGCAAGCGGTGAAAGCGGGCGCGGAGCAGTCGGCGAAGGAGCACAACGTCAGGATCACTTTCGAAGGCCCGGAAACGGAGGCGATGGTCGACAAGCAGATCGACATGCTCTCGGCCGCGCTCGCCAAGAAACCGCAGGCGCTCGGCATCGCCGCGCTCGACAGCAAGGCGGCCATTCCGCTGCTCAAGCGCGCGCAGGCCGAGAAGATACCCGTGATCGCATTCGACTCGGGCGTCGACAGCAACATTCCGCTGACGACGTGCGCAACGGATAACCTGGCCGCCGCCGCGCTCGCCGCCGACAAGATGGCGGAGATGATTGGCGATTCAGGCGAAGTCGGCGTGATCGTGCACGACCAGACCAGCCGCACCGGTATCGATCGCCGTGATGGCTTTCTCAACGAGATGAAGACGAAGCACCCGGGCATCAAGATCGTTTCCGTGCAGTACGGCGGCGGCGACCACCTGAAGTCGGCGGAAATCGCCAAGGCGATGATTCAGGCCAATCCGAACATCAAGGGCATTTTCGGCGCCAATGAAGGTTCGGCGGAAGGCGCGGCGATCGGCGTCAAGGAATCGGGCAAGAAGTTGGTGCTGATCGGCTATGACTCGGGCAAGGAGCAAAAGGACGACATCAACTCCGGCCTGATGGCGGGCGCGATCACGCAGAACCCGGTTGGCATTGGCAAGTGCGTCGTCGATTCCGCGGTGAAGGCGCTCAAGGGCGAGAAGCTGCCCAAGAAAGTCGACACGGGCTTTTACTGGTACGACAAGACGAATATGACCGATCCGAAGATCGCCGCGGTGCTTTACGACTGAGCGGGTGTGAAAGCGCGTCCTGAGGGGACGCTTCGACGCTGGGTAGGCCAGCGCCGAAGGCAAGTCCCCCGCGCTTGAGATGCTGCTCGACACGCGCCGCCGGACAGCCGCCACGCGGGCTGATCGCGATTGTGGCTCGGCGGCGCCCGATTTGCCGTTCTTGAAAAAAGATCACTCTGAGTGATCTTTTTTCGTTATTGCTATGCCGCCGGGTTGGCCGGCAGGTCGTCGTAGCCTTTCATCCGGTAGATCGCAAACGAAAGGAGCCACGCCAGAATGAACACGCCGATGATAATGAAGCCGAGATCATTGAAATTGTCGTTGAGCATGCCAATGACGTCCCAGAACGCACCTTTGAGGTTGAACTGGTCGCCAAGCAGGCCCAGCGTTTCGATGCCGCCGATCAGCACCGCAACGAGCACCGAGACCAGCGTGATCGTGAGGTTGTAATAGAGCTTGCGGATGGGGCGAACGAACGCCCAGTCGTACGCGCCGAGCATCAGCACGCCGTCGGTCGTGTCGACGAGCGACATGCCCGCGGCGAACAGCACGGGAAACACCAGCACGACCGACATCGACACGCCTTGCGCAGCCTGGCTCGCCGAAATGCCGAGCAGGCTCACCTCCGTTGCCGTATCGAAACCGAGGCCGAACAGGAAGCCGAGCGGCAGCATCCACAGCGGTCTCGACACCAGACGGAACAGCGGCCGGAACAGCCGCGCCAGCAGCCCGCGGCTGTTGAGCAGCAGATCGAGATCGTCGTTGCTATAGGGCTCGCCGCGCCGCACCTTGCCGAACGCGCGCCACACGCCGCGCAGGATCACGATGTTCATCGCGGCGATCAGAAAGAGAAACAGCGCGGACACGCTCGTGGAAATGACGCCGCCAATGTCCTTCCAGGCCTCGACACGGCTTTCGAGCGCGGCGGCCGTCGCGGCCACGGCTGCCGCCACGATCAGCACCACGGCGGAGTGCCCGAGCGCGAAGAAGAAGCCGACGGTCACGGGCCGCTGGCCATCTTGCATCAGCTTGCGCGTGACGTTGTCGATGGCGGCGATATGGTCGGCGTCCACGGCGTGACGCAGTCCGAAACCATAGGCGAGCAGGCCGGTGCTCAAGAGCAGCGGGTGCGCATGGAACGCGATGAAGGCCCAGATCCAGGCGCCGATATTGAAGGCTGCGAGAACGACGTAAATGCCGGCGACGCGGCGGCGAAGCGTTCCTTGCACGGGAACGGTTTCGATAACAGTGGACATGAGACAGATCCTGAGGTCGGGCTGTCCTTGCAACGGGCGACCGCTTGCGGCGGTGCTTGCGCGCCGGGACACCCCGCCCGTTGCGGCTGCTTGGACCTCGGTCGATGGCAGGTCTCCTGGCTCGCGGGTCGCCGTCTCGTGCCGGCCTTCCCGGTTTCCCAGTGGCCTCCTTCGGCACGGACTCGCCGCTCACAGTTGCGGGGGCAGCCGCAGACTGAAGGCATGTGCCTCTACTGCGTTCCCTTTTCATCCCGTCGCCGGGAACCATCAGCGCGCAAGCGTAACGGCCGCCTACCCGGCGCGTCAACCGTAAGACGAAAACCGGCGCGAACAAATCGCTATTCCCTTCGCATTCCATACGAATAGCTTACGAAATGAATTGCATGCCTGTGATGGCCAATGCGTTCGCGATTCCGCGAGGGAGGCTGATCCCGCCTATCAGACGACCCTGCCTGTCTGGCGCGGGCGTTGCGTGCCATAATTCGGCGTCTCCACTCCACTTGCTCACCTGCGCGCGCCATGTTCCGCGTCCGTCTCCAGAAGCTCGGCAGCCTGCTTGGATTGCTTGCAATCCTGATGGCCACGCTCGCGCCGACGGTTTCGCAGGTGCTGGCGTCGCATCAGCAGTTGAGCAACGCGCTCGCCACCTATTGCACGGTGGAGAGCGCCGCCGATCCGGCGGGCCACGACAGCCAGCCGGCCCATTCGGCGATGCCGCACTGGCAAGCCTGCGCATACTGCGGGCTCCTCGCCCACGTGCCCGCGCTCACCGGCGGCGCGATCGCGCTTGCCGTCATGCTGCTGGTCGTGCGTGTAGCCGCGCCGCAGGCGTGGGCCGAAGTTCGCGCCGCCTTCGTTCACACCGCGGCGCAACCCCGGGCGCCTCCCGTTTTCTCCTGATTCGTCGTGCTATCAACCGGGTGCCGCATTGCGCAACGCGCAGGCGGCCGCTGCTCGCGCACGCACGCGACGGCCACCCACGACAACTGGAGAAAACAACATGCTCAACCTTTTCAGGCAACAGGCGGCGCCCGTGCGCGCCGCGCTCTTTGCCGCGGGCGCAATCGCGTCTCTTTCGGCGTCCTCCACCGCATCCGCTCACGCGGTCGTCGGCGACCGGGTCTTTCCGGCGACGATGGCCGTCGACGATCCCGGCGTCGGCGATGAATTCAACCTGCAGTACAGCCACATCAAGACGCCCGACAGCAACGGCAACGACATGAACGTCAACACGGTGTCGTACGAGTGGGACAAGCTGATCACGAAGAATCTCGCGTTCAGCATCGCGAGCGACTATGTGGGCCAGAACTCGCCGGACGGCAACGCGAAGGGCTGGGATGACGTGACCCTCGGCGCCAAGTACCTCGTCTATGCGAACCCGGAGCACGAGTTCATGGCATCGGTCGGGCTGCTCGCCACGATCGGCGGCACCGGCGCCAAATCGATCGGAAGCTCGTTTTCGACATTCACCCCGACCGCCTATTTCGGCAAGGGCTTCGGCGACTTGCCCGCATCGCTCGGCTACCTGCGCCCGTTCGCCATCACCGGCACGATCGGCCCGAACCTGACGACGGCCTCGTCGGACCAGGGGCCGAACTCGCTGGGCTGGGGCTTGACGCTGCAGTACAGCATTCCCTACCTGCAGCAGCAGGTGAAGGACCTCGGACTGCCTCAGCCGTTCGCCAACCTGATTCCGGTCGTCGAATTCCCGATGAGCACCTGCACGGCGGGTGCATGCGCGGGTCAGACGACGGGCACGATCAACCCGGGCCTGCTCTGGACGAACCGCTACGGGCAGTTCGGCGTCGAGGCACAGATACCCGTCAATCACGCGTCGGGCACGCATACGGGTATCCTGGTGCAAGCTCATCTCTACTTTGACGACATGTTCCCGAACTCGCTCGGCAAGCCGCTGTTCTGACCCAGGAGGACGCTACTCATGAAACTGCACACGACCACACGCGGCGCCGTTGCCGCCATTCTGATCGCTGCCTGCCAGCTCGCGCACGCGCATGCCTACCCGACCCATCAGGCGCCTGGGGCCGGCTCGACCGTCCCGGCTTCGCAGAAGGAGGTCGCGATCGACTTCGACGACGGGCTCGAACCCGCGTTCAGCTCGATTACCGTCACGGACGCGAAGGGCAGTGCCGTCACCAGCGGCAAGGCCGTTGTCGACCCGTCGAACAAGAAGCACATGTCCGTTGGGCTCAATCCCCTGACGCCGGGTGTCTATACGGTCAAGTGGGTTGCCGTGGCCGATGACGGGCACCGCACGCAGGGGCACTACACCTTTACGGTGAAGTGACCGTGGAGCCGCTCGTCGCCGTGCAGATCGCCGTGGCGGCCCTGCAGAATCTGCTGTTCGCGATGGCGGCCGGCTCCCTCGCGTGCGCCTTGATGGGCAAGCGCAGCGGCATCGCTGCGTCCGCCGCGCTGCGCAGCGGGCAGGCGGGTCTTGCGATCGTGCTGACGCTCACGGCACTCGCGTACCTCTGGCTGCAGGCGGCCGTGATGAGCGGCTCGCCACTGGCCGGGGCAGGGCCGGCGGTCACTGCCGTGCTCACGCAATCGCACTATGGCGTCGCGTGGTCCGTTGGATTCATTGGCGCGGTGCTGGCGGTGTTGAGCCGCCTCTCGGACCGTCGGGGCCTGCCGCTGTTTGCTGCCGGCCTCATCGCGTGGGTCGCGGGAAAGGCTGCGGCCAGTCATGCAGCCGATGCGGGCGACTTCTCGGCGCGAGAGCTCATCCACGTCGTGCATCTTTGCGCCACGGCGCTGTGGGCCGGCAGTGTGATCGTGGCCGGCCTGCTGGCGCGGCGTCTGTGGCGCGTCGCGAGCGCGACGGCGGTGCAGCGCGCGGCGTTTTGCGCGGCGTTGTCCCATCTCGCGACAGCCGCGCTCGTGATCGTGCTCGTCACAGGCTTCTATAACGTCGTGCAGGATACGGCGCATGCCGACGCGCCGCTCGTTCACACGCCGTGGGGCCATATACTGGCGGCCAAGCTCGCCTGCGTTGCGCTCGCAATCGCATTGGGCGGCTGGAACCGCATGGCGGTCCTGCCCGTGCTGCGCACACGCGCGGAAGAAAACGACCCGGCATACGGCGCTGCACAGCAGCGCTTCGACACGCTGCTGGCGATCGAGGCGGTTGCCATGGTTGCCGTGCTGGTGCTCGCGGCGGTGCTGGGCCATACCGCGCCCGGCGGCGGCTAGCATTTGCGCGCCGCGCAAGCCGCGGCCACCGAGCGTGAACGGCGTTTGCATCGGCGTCAGCATCCGTGGCTTGCGTCGAGTCCGCGTGTGCCTCAGAACGCGTAGCGCAAGCCAGCAAAGATGCTGCGCCCCTCGCCCGGATAGAAGATCGCCGTCGAAGCCGTGCGCGCGTCGGCAACGGTGCTGATGTCGCTCACGTAGCGCTCGTTCGTGAGATTGCGCGCGTCGATATAGACCGACAGGCCGTTGCGGAAGTCCCATCCCGCCTGCACGCCGAGCAGGGTGTAGCCGGGCACGCGCAGCGTGTTGGCGTCGTCGGCCCAGGCGCCCGCGGGCACCCAGTCCACCGACGCCGAGATATGGAAGCCATCGGGCCGGGAATAGCCGAGCGCGGCACGCACGACATTGACGGGCACGCCGGCGATGCGGTTCGAGCCGTATTGCGGGTCGTCCTTGAAGCGGAAGTCGCTCAGGTTCCACAGGCCCGAGAGCGTGATCTTGTCGCCCGCGCCGCGCCGCGCAATGTCGCGCAGCAGATCGACCGATACGCCTGCCTCGATGCCTTGCAGCACGGTCTTGTTGGCGTTGAAGGTCGAGGCGGGAATATTCGGGTCGGTCGTGTATTGCAGCAACTGGTCGCGCACGAGCGAGCGGTATGCCGTGACGTCCCAGCTCACGCGATCATGCGTGCCGCGCGAGCCGAGCTCGACGGTCCAGGCATGCTGCGAGGCGAGCGGCGTGAAGCGCGTCGTTCTGCCGAAGGTCTGCGTGAGGTCCGTGAAGTCGGGCACGTCCTGGCTGCGCGTGATGTCGGCGAAGGCCTGAATGTCGCGCGCCGGCTGCCAGAGCACGCCGAGCTTCGGATTCACGCCGCTGAATGTCTCGCTCGTGGACTTGTACGTGGGGTCCGCTGCGAGCCCGCCGTGATCCACGTACTCGCGCACGTCGCGCAGCGCCTTCACGCCCGCCATCAGCGCGACCGTCGGCAGAACGAACAAGCGGTCCTCCAGATACGCCTCGTAGTTGTAGGCGTTCTGGGACGCATTGAGCGTTTGTGTGCCCCGTTCGCCGGAGACGTTGACGTACTGGCGCGCCTGGGTATTGCCGCCAAAGAAGCGCGCGCCGGCGATGATGTCATTGCGCATGCCGCCGATATCGAGCTTCGCGGTGTAGCGCGGCGCGAATCCATAGGTCCAGCCGTCCTGATCGAGAACCTGGAAGATCGGATGATAGAGGCTCTTGTGGATAGCCCAGGTATCGAAGGTCAGTTCGCCGGTGTCGAGCTTGAGCGTGGTGCGGTTCGCAATGCGCTCCGTGCGCGTGTTGCGCGCCTGATCGCCGGCGACGGCGCCAGGCGCGGCTTTGGTGGGATTGTTGAGCGCATCGGAGAGCGACAGCGTGCCGGGCAGCAACTGGTTCACGACATAGGCCCCCACGTAGAAGCGCGTTTCGAGCGTGGGACTGAAGCGATAGCCGATGTTGGCGTTGAACTGCTGGTAGTTGCCGGTTGCATGATCGCGATAGCCGCCGGAATGGTCGCTCGAAAACGTGGCGATGAAATCCAGCGGCCCAATCACGCGCGAGAATTGTGCGCTGCCGCGCACGGTGCCAAAGCTGCCGCCTTCGAGGCGCACGATGTTGGGCACTTCGGCGGTATAAGCGGTTGGCGTGAGGAAATCGATTGCGCCGCCGAGCGTCGACGCACCATAGGCGAGCCCGTTGCCGCCCTTGTAGACCTCGGCGGCCTGTAGCGCGAGCGGGTCGATCTGGTAGTAGTCGCCGCTGCCGTCGGCCAGGTTGGTGGGAATGCCATCCTGAAGAATCTCGAGGCCGCGTGTGTGATAGCTGCGCGCAATGCCTGATCCGCGAATCGACAGGCGCAGCTCCTGGCCGTAGCGGTCCTGCACGAAAACGCCAGGCACGTCCTTCAGGACGTCGCGCAGTGTAAACGCGTAAGTGTTTTCGTATGTACTGCTATCGACAAAGCCGACCGAGCCGGCCGTCTCGTCGAGCGAGCGCTTCGCGTCCGTCACGGTCTGCGAGGTGAGCGAGTGTGCGCTCCGATCGCTGACGACCACGGGAGGCAAGATGTTTTCAGAAGCGGGCGCGGCAGGGTCGGCGGCGTCCGCCCAGGCGTGCGAGGCAAGAAGGGCAATGGCGCCCGAAATGGCGGCGCGAAGTCGAGTGGGCTGGAACATGATGGTCTTGTCGGTTGATTGAAGTTGTTGTATGAGCGACGGACGTACGCAGACGCGACGCGCAGTCAGGCGGCGTCGAGTGACGGTCTGTGGCTGGAATCGGGCAAAGGCGCGGCCAGCCAGCGGCCGGTGCCGCGGGCCGAAACGGACCGAATTGCAGCGATGTCGTGTACGGGTGTCTGTGCGAGCGCGCCCGGCTAAAGCAGGCGTGGCGAGGGGCGATCAGCGCGCTGGGACACGGCAAGCGTGGTGGCGCGCGTGATCACCCGCACGCCTTGCGGGCGCGCAGTGCAAAACAGACGGAACCGGGGATATCAGCGCGGGGCTGGAGGCGCGCGCGGCCGTCCCGAGGGGAACGCGCCAAGCGGCGTGAAACGGGTGGACAGCGTGGAAACGGCGGCGACGGTAACGAGGGTGAGAATGGGCAGCAAGACGGCTGGGCCCGGCGACATGCTCACGTGCGTACCGAGCAAATCGCAATACCCGCATGCGTTCAGCGCCCCGGCCGGCGAGCCGTGTTGGCTCACGCCGGCATCGAGCGTCGTGGAGCACAGCGCCGCGACGGGTTGATGCTCGCGCCAGGCATCGACCAGTTGACTGACCAGCGGCGCGAGCACGATGAGCCACATGGCGATCAGGCCAAGCCATGCAGTCGTTCGTGTGCGGGCGCGAGGGTTCATGTCGGTCAGGTCAGGAGTGCGGGGCAGTTTAACACTGCGTAAGAATCGTTTCCACGTTGAAAGCCGGGGATAAATATAGTGGTAAGGTTATAGAGGCGCAAAGTGATCGGTCGCTCCAGTGCTTGCAGCAGCCTGAAGAGTCCGTTACGTCGATAGCCAGGTGCATCAGCGGCTGGCGTCGTGCTGTTGTCTCACTCCGGGTTGCCGCTGGCGTTCCGCTTCGCGCGGTGGCCGGTCAACCTCATGCTTGCACCAAGTGCCTCGTAAAAATTGGCACCAGGTTGCAGGCGGCTTTCGTTAGAATCAGCTTTCGTCAGGAAAAGCATATTTGCAGGGTTGCAGCGGTATCGGATCACAGATGCTGCTGCCCCAGATTCCCTTGTTCATCTTTTACCGGAGGCGAACGTGCCGGGCTTACTTCCCAATGTCGACCGCGAGGGACTCCTCGAATATTCAGTGGTTTACACCGACCGATCGCTCAATCACATGTCGCAGCGCTTTCAAGGCGTCATGCGCGACATTTCCGAGGGGCTGAAAAAGGTCTACAACGCGAAGTCCGTCGTTGTCGTCCCGGGCAGCGGGACGTTCGGCATGGAAGCCGTCGCCCGGCAGTTCGCGACCAACAAGAAGTGTCTGGTCATCCGCAACGGCTGGTTCAGCTTCCGCTGGTCGCAGATTTTCGACATGGGCAGCATTCCGTCCGAATCGATCGTGTTGAAGGCGCGTCCGGTCGAACCAGGCAGGCAGGCCGCCTACGCGCCGCCCCCGATCGAAGAAGTGGTCGCCGCGATCAGGGATAACAAGCCGGATCTGGTTTTTGCGCCGCATGTCGAAACCGCATCCGGGATGATGCTGCCCGATGCGTATTTGCGCGCGGTGGCCGACGCCGTGCATGCCGTCGGCGGCATGTTCGTGCTGGATTGCATCGCTTCCGGCACGGTCTGGGTCGACATGGAAGCCAGCGGCGTCGATATCCTGATCAGCGCCCCGCAAAAAGGCTGGAGCGCTTCGCCGTGCTGCGCGCTGGTCATGCTCAGCCCGCTCGCCCGCGAACGAATCGAGGCAACCACCAGCACCAGCTTCGCCTGCGACCTGCGCAAATGGCTGCAGATCATGGAAGCCTACGAGAACGGCGGGTTCGCGTACCACGCCACGATGCCCACGGACGCTCTCGCGACGCTGCGCGACGTGATCAAGGAAACCGAGGCATACGGCCTCGAAAAGGTGAGAACGGAGCAGCTTGAACTCGGCGAGCGCGTTCGCTCGCTGCTGGCCCGTAAAGGCTTCAGAAGCGTGGCCGCCGAAGGTTTTCAGGCACCGGGCGTCGTGGTCTGCTACACGGACGACGATGGCATCCGATCGGGCAAGAAGTTCGCCGATGCCGGCTTGCAGATCGCGGCCGGTGTGCCGCTGCAATGTGACGAACCTGAAGATTTCAAGACCTTCCGCGTGGGTTTATTCGGTCTGGAAAAACTGCATGACGTTGAAAGCGCGGTCGCGAGGTTTGGCAAGGCGTTGGACGGCATTGCCTAGGTCGATTATCCGGAGCATGTGTGCATGCATGGCTCGGCTCCGGATTGAGATCATATCGGCAGGACGACTGATAGATTTCAGTTCATAAAAAAGAGGGCTCGCGTTCGCACCAGCGTCGTTGTTGGCAAGGTGCGCAACGCGAGCCCTTATCGTTGCGGATGCACTCATCGCTTAACCCGATAGTAGCTACCGATTGGACTTTTCGCCGACGATGGATAATACGCATGGATTGTCCTTGTCAGGGAATGCCATGCGATTCGAAACCGCAGAGAGGACGATGTGGGAGCTTGTGCAGATCCACACGGGCCGAGTCGGCTATCAACGTGGCGTGAAATCAGAGGGTCTATCGGCCAGCCCTCCGGTCATTGATTGCTCGGGGTGGGCCCGAGTGCTTCTCACGCAGGCGATGCGAGCAGAGAACGAGGCTGCTGGCCGTGCAGTGTTTGGTGATGGCGATGTGCAAGCGCTGCAAGCGTGGTCGGATCGGATCATTCAGGAGATCGAGATCCGAACGGGGTTCATTCTCGAAGGCGGAGAAGTCACGGCGCTCAGCCTTCCGCGTTGCGCCACCATCGGGCTGAAAGCAGGAGAACCCGCGTGGGCGAACAACCATCCTCGTTCTCGCGGCATCACGCACATTGTTCAGGTCGTGCGCCGTCCAGAGGATGACGCGCCGTTTGTCTCCGAGTCGTTCGGCAGCTCCGTTTCACCAGGAATAAGTCTCACGCCGCTCGCGCAGTGGCTCGCGCTTTCGCAGTGGCATCTGCGTGCCGGCCAACTGTGGGCCGTCGATCCGTTTCTGTTGGCCTCAAAAACTCAATGATTGCCTCGAGCGTCGCTACCTGAGGGCATTGCGCGCCCCGGCGCGAGGGCGATCGTTGACCCGATCAATCTCGCTATCGACCGCTTCGAAAGCATCGCGAAAGGCAATCTTCGGGGCACTGTCGTGACCTCGCGCGACAACGCGATGGCCTCTCTTTTCCCACCCTGCCAGTCACTGCAGCCAGCGCCGGATTATCAATGATGCATTTGCACCATTGATAAGAGCAACGCGGCTGTGCTCATCTTGCATAGCGCGCCGTCCATTCGCGACGCGCCTTCCGCAGGTTGCGGGATCAACAACAAAAGCCGGGATCTATATTCGCCGGGGGTCTTTCACGGCCGCCTCAGCGGGTCAGTCGTGGGGTGGCGTCCAACGCATCGTCCAGGGGAACTGAAATGAATATGCAAGCATCGCGAGTGCTCGCGGGCATCGCCCTAACCGCGTGCGCGGCTGTTCTGGTGGCAGGTTGCGGCGGAGGTGGTGGTGGAAGTGGGGGCTCAACCACATCAAGCGCCACGACGATGAATGGCGTGGTGGCAGTGGGCGACCCGCTCGGCGGCGCAAACCTGACGATCGTCGATTCCACCGGCAAGAACGCGCAAACCACGAGCAGTTCGAACGGAAACTATACGATCTCCCTCTCCGGCCTGACCCCGCCTCTGCTCATCGTGGCCAACGACCCGAGCGGGACCAATCTCCCGATGTACTCGGTGGCCACGACGTTCACCGAGCCGGCTGGCGCCGCCTCGGGCGCGCCCCTCGTCGCCAATGTGACGCCGCTCACCACGGCCGTGAGCGCGGAGCTCACGAGCGATGGCAACCCGGCCGATCTCGTTGCCACCGGCGCGCTCGCCAAGATGGTGACGGCTGCAACCGTGACATCGGCAACGTCCACACTAAATTCGGTTCTCGCCAAGCTTCTGAGCCAGAACGGCTTGAACGCTTCGTTCGATCCGATAGCCGGGCCGTTCACACCCAATCACACCGGCGCCGATGCCGTGATCGATTCTGTCGTGGTCACCCCGGCGCCGGCAGGCGGACTTCAGATCACGAGCATTGCCAACATGGGGGTGAGCGTACCGCTCAGCCAGAGCACCACGACAGCGACTGTGCTGAGCCCGCCACCTTACCCGGTCGGCTACCTCAGCACGCTGCTCACGCAACTGGGTCAATGCCTTTCCGGCACCACCTCGGCGTGTGCCTCGGCGATCGACGCCGGGTACCTGGAATACGGGGTAAGCAAGTTTCAGACTGAACACCCGGGGATCAGTGCGTCAGGCACCACCATTACGGGCGTGACGACCCTCGCGTATTTCCCGGGCGGAACGTTCCCGAACGTCAGCGGCGAAAGCGCCCTCGTGCACATCAAGTACACGAGCGCGTCCGGAGCGCCGAACTATGCAACGACGCTGGTTCAAAACCTCTCAAACGGCAATTGGGACGTCATCGGCAATCAGGTGCAGTACAACATCGTGATTGCTACCTTCCTGCAGCAGTACAACTATCTCGACGCCACGTACAGCCCATACTCTCAGTACGAAACCGGGCTGCAGGCCAGGATCCCCACGACATCGCCCAATCCTTCGAACATGGCGTCCGTCTCCATCACGGGCCCGGGTATCCACGGAACGGCGTGGATGGAGCCGCGTGCCGCGGTGGGCAACACCTTGCTCTCCTTCACGCCGGATGTCCTCACCGCGCCCCCGACGGGCGGCCAGAAGACAAACGGCAACACGAGCTACTACCGGTGGTCCTGGCAACCGGTTGCGCAGCAGGGCGGCAAGCTGATTGTGCCGACCAGTAATCTGGGGCAATGGTATGGATCGGCGCCGATCGCGACCGCGAATCTGCCGGTTCAGTACGAGCTCTATACGGTGACCCTGTACGATTCAACCGGCAAGCAGATCGGCACGCCCCAGACCGTGATCAATAGCTCGCCGCCGATGACGGCCGCGGCGGGGCAAGCGACAGTCTGGCCGATGCTGTCGAACAGCACCGCGAGCACTGCGCTCGCGGCCGGGGCGGCAAGCGCGCCCTCGTTGAGCGTCACGTGGTCCACATTTGTCAACAACCAGCCGATCGGGCCACTTGTTGGTCAGCTGGAAGTTCAGGCAGTGCTTGGATCGAGCGAGGTCGACGGATACTCTTCCGGTTCGTTTACTTCTCCGGGCACTGGCACTTACACGGCGACGGTCACTGCAGGAGTGGACGAGAACGGCGTACAGGAATGCTCGCCGGCGTGTCCTTTCCCCGCGCTCTCAAGCGGTGGCAATCGCAATATCGAATTGCTCTGGAGTGCAAAGGGAATAAGCTACAACGCCCAGAGCCAGTACGACAACTGACGTTCGGCAGATTCTCAGGCTTCGCGCCGCCGGCTTGTTCATCGCGGGAATGTTCCGCGATGACGGCCTGCATGGCGCGACGGCATTCGTCCGGTTGGGTCGCTAGCTGTGCAATGGCATAGTGCGCCCCAATTGGGCGATTCTCATTTCATTGCGCAATCGACAGCGATATCTCCGCTTTATTTCCCGGGTTCCTGGGGATCGTCGCATTGCCGGGCCACGCACCGCCAAAAGACACGCTCATGCGGGGAATTGTCGAAGAATTGCGGGGTCTCCTGCCACATTGAGGCATTCAGAAATCTGCCCACGACTGATTTGCAATCGTTGGCGGCTTGCTCGACGGATTTCGCGGCATCCGCGAGGCAACGTGGGTTGCCATCGGGGCACAGCGCCGCGGCTTCCTGTTCGCAAGCTGCAGAAACATAGCCACTACTGAGGCAGAGCGCGGCCGAAATGATTCGAGTTGCCAGTTTAATTGGGAGATTCGAAGAAAGGCGCGGGCGTGCAAAAGCCCAGTGATGCTCGAGCGGGGCGTTCACGATGGGCTCCCTTGGCGGATTCGCCATTGACAGCGTTAGCAACGACTGGGAGAAGCGGCCTGTATTGTCCGACGATAATCTAAGCGCTACGCGTGAACGGGGCGATTAGTTATTTGACATCCTGAGTAATCGAATAATCATAGGACGTCACGTTTACGCATCGATTAAGCTGAGGATTGAGCGCCTCGCTACTGCGCCTCGCGGATCATGTTGCGCGCAATGACGATCTGCTGGATCTGCGTCGCGCCTTCGTAAATGCGAAAGAGCCGCACGTCGCGGTAGAAGCGCTCGACGCCGTACTCGGCCCAGGCATGGTTGCCGCCCGCCGTTGGCCGCTATTTGTCTGGACTGGGCGGCGCACTCTGCTCTGCTGGCGGCAAGGTGATGGTTTGCGGCTCCAGCTGGAGGTTTTCTCCCGGAATCGGCTCGACGCTTTGCTCGGCAGGCGGGGGGATGTTCTGATCCACGGAGGGGGGCGGCTCGGCGCTGGCCGGCGGCGCGCTGTGCTGCGCCGCGCTCTTGCCGCTCGTCATGCCTGTGCCCACGTTCGAGGCGGTGTTGTTTTCGCTCTTGAGGACGCCGTTCGGATCGAACAGAAATACGGCGGCTTGCGAGTGCGTATCGGAGCCACCAACCAGCGACCCGATCAGAGGAATATAGGTTTCGGGGTGGGGCCGCGAGGTCACGTACGTGTAGACGAGCAGCGTCGAGCCGTCGTCCAGCGCGCTCTCGACCGAAGCCGGGCCGAGCGCGGCGATCACCTGTTGCCGCGTCGTCACCCCGGGCCTGAAGTTCGCCATCTGTTCGGGGCTCACCTCGACGCCCGCCGATACACAACCGGCAAGCAGTGCGCCGCACAGCAGGCCAGCGATCAATCCACGTTTCATGTTGCCACCCCCCCAATCATTCTACGACGATGGGGGCGAGCCGGCAGCCCGCGGCATGATCGCCAATGCCCGACAATGATCAGCAGTCCAGATGTTCACGAGATCAGCGGCCTTCATCGACGGATCCATCGCGCGCAGCGTGGCCAGCCGCTTCCGGGTCCGAGCGGCGCCCTGCGTATCGCGCGTTAGCTCCATGAACCTGGCGTCCTGCTCGTGCTCGGGCATGGGATGGTGGCCGGTGCCGATCGGGTTCTCCACGAACACGCGCCACGCCGCCAGGCGCGCTGGGCGTGCCATCCGTGCCGCTCAATCGAATGGCTGAAAAGAAACCTGATGGCAGCCTTAAGCCACGGCGTTGTTACAAATAATATTCTTTTAAAGCATAAAGACAGCGCGCCGATAAAGGATATGCCGTGGTAAGGCAATTAACCATTGGAGATCAAAATATGTCCATACAAGCAGTTGGCAACCAGCCGGCGAACGTCGCGGCATCGGGCGCGGGTCCGCAGCCGCAACAGACGGCGAGCGCAACAAAAACGGCTTCGGCCGCGCAATCGGGTAGCGCAACTGCGCCCGCTCAGTCCGCTTCGCCATCGTCGTCCTATACGGTCAACATCAGCAGCGCCGCACGCGCCGCGCTCGCCGAAGCAACGGAAACCTCGGTCCAGACCGCACAGGAGGCAGGCCGCGGCGATCGTCAGGCGCAACGTCTTTTGGCAAAGGAACAAGCGCAGAAGATCGCCTGATCCGGAACTGCTATTGCGGTGCGGATGATGGGCCGAGCTGGCAGCGATGGCACTACGCCATTGCTGCCAGCTCGCTTTTGAATGGCCGGCGGCAAATCAGGTCTTGTCCCATGGCGGCACGCCTGCAAACGCGTCGACCAGAAAATCGATCGCCACGCGTACCTTTGCGCTCACGTGGCGGCGGCTCGGATAGAGTGCAAGCACGTCGATATCGGGCAAGCGATATTGCGGCAGCACGCGGATGAGCCTGCCCGCACGCAGGTCATCGCCAACCAGAAACGTAGGCTGCCAGATCACGCCGCGCCCGGCCAGCGCCGCCGCGCGCGCCGTATCGCCGTTGTTGGTGTGCATGCGGTAGTTGACTTCGACCGTATGAGATTTGGCGTTGCCGTCTATCAGTTGCCACGCGTTGCCCGTGGCGGCATGCGTGTAGCCGATGCAACGGTGCGCGAGCAAGTCCGCGGGCATCTCCGGATGTCCCCATGCGTTCAGATAATCGGGAGACGCGCACAGGACGTTCTTCGACGTTGCCAGCTTGCGGGCTGCATGATCGGTCGGGCCGGCGCGCGAGATGCGGATGGCCAGGTCGAAACCCTCGTCGACGATGTCGACGACGCGGTCGATCAGCGCGATGTCGAGTTCGATCTCGGGATAGCGCTGCATGAACCGCGGCCACAGCGGCGCCAGATGCAAGATCCCGAAACTCACGGGCGCATTGATGCGCAGCCGTCCGCGCGGTTCGACCGAGGTTGCCGAAAGCAGTCCTTCGGTTTCGGCGACATCGTCGAGGATGGTCTTGCAACGCGAATACAGGGTTTCGCCGCCCTCCGTGAGTGACAGCTTGCGTGAAGTCCGATTGAGCAGACGCGTGCCGAGATGGGCCTCCAGCTCGTTGACATAACGGGTCACGTTCGCGGGCGAGGTGTCGAGCGCGTCGGCCGCGCGCGCGAAGCCGCCCCGGTCGACCACGGTCACGAAGACCTCGAAAGCGCGCAGCCGGTCCATTACAGGCCCAAATCATTCATAAAAGCTGAATGATACTGCCATATTTTTGGTCTTTCTATCATAAGAAGAGAATTCTAAAGTGTGTCTCACGGATCCGGCGCATCGGGCACCGGCAACCGCATTAATCTGGAGATTGAACATGGAACGCTTGACTGGAAAAGTCGCTATCGTCACCGGCGCGAGCGCGGGTATTGGCCGCGCTGCCGCAAAGTTGTTCGCCGCGGAGGGCGCAAAGGTGGTGGTGGCGGCGCGCCGCGAAGCCGAACTCGAGCAGCTCGTCGCGGAGATCGCTCGCGAAGGCGGAACGGCGGTGTCGCTGGCCGGCGACGTGCAATCCGAAGACTTCGCGAAGGCGCTCGTTGCGCTCGCGGTCAGCCGCTTCGGGCGGCTGGATATCGCGTACAACAATGCCGGGACGCTAGGTGAAATGGGGCCCTCCACGGAGATCTCGGAAGCGGGCTGGTCGGCGGCCCTCGCGACCAACCTCACGAGCGCGTTTCTCGGCGCCAAGCATCAGATTCCGGAAATGCTCAAGCACGGCGGCGGGTCGATTATTTTCACCTCGACTTTCGTCGGTTATTCATTCGCATTCCCAGGTAGTGCGGCCTATGCGGCGAGTAAAGCGGGGCTGATTGGATTGACGCAAGCGCTTGCGGCTGAGTATGGGCCGCAAGGGGTGCGCGTGAACGCCATCCTTCCGGGCGCGGTGGATACGGAGATGTATCGCGGCATGAACGATACGGCTGAGTCGCAGGCGTTCGTGACGGGTCTGCACGCGCTCAAGCGCGTTGCGAAGCCCGAGGAGATTGCACGTTCGGCGCTCTATCTGGCATCCGACGACTCGTCTTTTGTGACGGGCACGGCTTCGCTGGTCGATGGGGGCGTTTCGATTACGCGGACGTGAGGGGGTAGTGTTCGTACCGCCAGCGAGTACGAGCACTGTCCGACAGAACTGTCGGCTGATGATCTGCCTGAGCTTTCTACGCTTTGCCCAGCATGACCGATGGGGGTCGACGTGCGACCTGCTGGGCGAGCGGCATATTAACAATACATTAACTATCTGTGAAATTTCGGCTTCGAGAGGGTATCCGGCTGCGATGCGGCCATACATTTGTCTCTGAACGCGAAGCATTCCAAATCTCATTGGCACGCGCCGCTATTTCATGGGCTTAGCTTGGTGCGTCTTGCCCGCAACAATTCGTTAAAGGACTCGCATTCGACAACGGCGTCGGCTAGACTCAATTGTTTCCGTATATTTCAGATTATTTCTTTCAAAATTATAATAAACCTTGCAAAAGAGTGAGATATGAAAGGTATTGTTCAGAAGGCATTCAATAAGTTTGGCTATTCAATTCATCAAGCAGCGACGCTCCGGGAACTGCATCGCGAAAACGCGGAACTTCGCAAACGCATCCATGACCTCGAATTCCTCGGCGCGGCAGTGACGCTGCCGCAGGTCGAGCGCGACGGCTCTGTCGCCGGCACCGCAACTTCGCAAGGGGACCAGGATTCCAGGTCAGTATCCAATTTTTACGATCTTGATATTAAGGATCGCGAAAGAATTGTCAGCGATGCGATAGGTTCACGTCAGACTTTGATGTCGCGCTGGGAGGCACTCGCCCAGGAGAGAACAGAGGGCTGGGCTATCCGTGCGCAGCGGGCTGCGAGCATGCTGGGTGCCGTATCATCTGTAGCCGATGTGGGTTGCGGAATGATGACACTCGAGAAATATCTGCCTCGAGATGTTCGCTATGTTCCCGTGGATGTTGTCAGACGCGACGTGCGAACCATCGTTATCGATCTGAACAAGGAGGCGTTGCCTGATCTTGGCACGGACTGCATCGTAGGGCTCGGGCTGCTCGAGTATCTGTTCGATGTTCCTGCCGTGCTTCGACGCATTGCATCGGTCTATCGGATGGCACTCTTGTCATATAACCCCGTGGATCGTATATCGAACATGAGCGAGCGCACTGGGCATGCGTGGGTCAACCACTACACCGAAGCCGACCTCGAGGCATTGTTTAGCTTGAGCGGTCTGCAAATTGAGGAGCGTGTTCATCACGACGCTACCCAGACTATCTGGCGCTTGAAAAGCAGCCAATATTCTGAGTAACTGCACGTTGTTTCGTCGGCGATAGGGCAACTGCTGGCGGCTCAGCAAAACGGCCAGAATCTGGATCTAGTGCGGCCTCATTGCAGCAATTTGTGGTCGCTAAGGGATTTGCATTTGCAGCCCTTTGGGCGGCCCGAGTACGCAGGATCGCCGTTGACCTCGATTTGGAAGCAGTGTGGCGACTTGAATAACGAGCGAATTAATTGCTTCGATGCGCGTTAATTCAAAGAAATCTCAAGATTGCGCATTGCTCGGCTCCAAGCATCAGATTCTGGACATGCGCGAGCAAGTCGGTGGGTCTGTCAACTTCAATTCGACTTTCTTCCGTCGGTAACGGATCAATCCGGCGCCGCAAACGTTTGCAGCGTCTTCAGCCTGACTATGCGGTTGCGAATCTCCGAGACCTCGCCCACCGCGAGAAATCGCGTCTTGCCCTACTTCAAGTAGGGCATACCGGAGCGGGGCGGTCCGCTACCTTTATTGCCATCCTTCCATTTTAGAAAACTGACCGATGGCAATCCGGCCTTCGTGCTCCGGTGCGATCGAGGGATTGTGCGTAAATCGCGCCGATTTCGAGGATCCGTCCATGCCCGTCGCCCATTCCGCTCCCTGCGAACGCGGCATCGCCACGATCGAAGTCCAGCCGGCGACAGTTGGCGCGGTCGTCAGCGCAATGGGCACGGCAGGGTTTGCCGATGCCGTAGCGGCGCTCATTAGCGAGCATATCCCGATCGACGCGTTGCATCTCGACCGGTGGCGTCCGTGCGCCGGCAGCGCTTCGGGGTACGCCGTAGAGTGGTTCGGCAGTTGGAGTCCGCTGTATGCGGACGTGTCGGAGCTGATGGCGGTCTACTACCAGCAGTATTGGCGCGACGATCCGCTGAACCAGCAGGCCCGAGCCAGAAAGGGCACCTTGCTGCTGCAGCGTCACGTCGACGGCATTGCCGAGGGTGAGCTGCGTCGCCGCTTCTTCGACGAGCCGCGGATCGCGCAAGAATGCATGCTTGTGCACGGGGACGCGAAGTGCCAGTACGCGCTGTCCCTGACGCGCTCGCGCGGGCGGGCCGCATTCAGCCTCGACGAACTCTTCCATGTCCGACGGATGGCGGACATGTTGTTTCCAATGTTCGAGTCGCACGTGCGGACATATGGCGAGCGCCGGCCCGCAACGAGCATGATGCCCATGGCACCCGACGAGGGCTTCGACGCCCACCTTCTGCGCGCGAACATCCGCTTGTCGGAGCGCGAACGCGAGCTCTGCAAGCTGCTACTGAGCCGCTGGTCGGTGCCGCAAGTCGCGAACCATCTCGACATCAAGCTCTCCACGGCGAAGACCTATGTCGAGCGCGCGTTCGCCAAGCTCGGCGTGCGCAATCGCAGCGAACTGTTCGCCTGGGCGGCCAACGCGGATTAACCGCAACGCCGCGTCACGATTTCCCGTTTCGTCTCCGGCCGGTCAGCGGCCTTGCCATGCCATGCCGGCAGCGCGCCGCGCTAGCGTAATGATCCGGCTTTCACGCGCTTGAAGCCGGCGTCCGTAAATACCCTTGTCCACCTCTATAGCAGGACAGACTCGCCGATTTTCGCGGGCTAAATTCTGCACCCATGCGCTCGTGCAGGCGTTGAGCGTGACGATCCATAGACAGAGGAGAGGCAAGTGGCTGGAACAATCGTAGGGCGATTCAAGGCGGGTTGCGCGGCACTGGCGGCCGCGGGTCTCCTGACATGCGCAATGCCGGCGGCGCAGGCGGCCGATCAGGTTGTCAACGTCTACAACTGGGGCAACTCGATCGGTAAGGATACCGTAGCGAACTTCGAGAAGGCGACCGGCATCAAGGTCGTCTACCAGGAGTTCGACTCGAACGAGACGCTGCAGGCCAAGCTGCTGGCGGGCAACTCCGGCTACGACGTGGTGGTGCCGTCCGATATCTTTTGGGCGCGTCAGGTCAAGGCCAACATCTTCCAGAAGGTCGACAAGTCGAAGCTGCCGAACTATGCGCTGATCGACCCCGCAAGCCTGAAGCTGCTCGAGCAGGACGACCCGGGCAATCAATTCGGCGTTCCATGGCAATGGGGCACCGACGGGCTGGGCATGAACGTCGAGAAAGTGAAGGCCGTGCTCGGCAACAATGCGCCGCTCGATAGCTGGGCGCTGCTGTTCGATCCCAAGAACGCGCAGAAGCTCAAGAGCTGCGGAATATCGGTGCTGGACTCGCCCGTCGACGCATTCGGAACGGCGATGATCTATCTGAAGAAGGACCCGACCACGACGAATCCCGCCGACTATGAAGCGGCCTATCAACTGCTCAAGCGCGTTCGTCCCTATATCACGCAGTTCAACTCCACGAGTTACATCAACGACCTCGCCGGCGGCGACATTTGTCTCTCGCTGGGCTGGTCGGGGGACGTGAACTCCGCGCGCCTTGCCGCCGAGGCCGCGCGCAAGCCTTATCACATCAAGTATGTGATCCCCACCGAGAGCACGGCGATCTGGTTCGACATGCTGGCGATTCCGAAGGATGCGCCTCACCCGGCCGCGGCACTGAAGTTCATCAACTTCGTGCTGTCGCAAAAGGAGGCGGCCAACCTGACCAACGACACCTCGTATCCGAGCACGATTCCCACGGCGAAGCCATTGATCCGGCCGGACGTGAAAGCCGATCCGGCGGTGTTCCCGCCGCCGCCGGTGTTCGCGAAGCTCGTCGCCAACAAGCCGGTCCCGCCCGAGATCATGCGTTTGCAGAACCGGTTGTGGTCGCAACTGAAGAACGATTGAGCGCGTCTGCCCTGACTTCCCTTATCTGGAGCCACCATGGCGCAGCCCGCCGATCTGATCATCACCCATGCCGATATCCACACGATGGACGGCAATATGCCCCGCGCAGAAGCCATCGCGGTACGCGAAGGCCGCATTGTGGCGCTAGGCAGCAACGCGGACGTCGAGCGCCTCGCGATCGCGCAGACTCGCCGCATCCATGCGCAAGGGCGCATGGTGCTGCCCGGCTTGCAGGACACCCACGTGCACTTCCAGCTGAGCAGCGCCGATCTCTACCACAACGCGTCGCTGTACGACGCCACGACGCTCGACGAACTGCTCGCTTGCATCCGGCAGTTTGCCGAGCGGCATCCCGAGAGGGCATGGATTCGCGGCGTCGGTTTCTCTCCGAGCCTGTTCGGCCCGGACGTGCTCACCAGGGAGCGGCTCGACAGCGTGACGGGCGGCCGGCCGGCGCTGATGCTGGCCTGCGACTACCACAACGGCTGGGCCAATAGCGCGGCGTTCGAGCGCGCGGGGGTCAAGCCGGGCAGCCCGGAGCCGGAGAACGGCAGCTATCTGCGTCACGCGGACGGCAGCCCCATGGGCTGGCTGGTCGAGGATGCGATCTGGGCGATGAACCGCATCGCACCGGGCTACACCGACGACGAATACCTGCAGGCGATGAAGCACTACAGCAGGGAATTCAATCGTCGCGGCATTACGGGCGTGCTCGATGCGATGGTCAACCGCAATTACATGCGGAACTATCAGACCTCGCACGACCGGGGCGACTTGACGCTGCGGGTGCGCGCAACCTCGAAGATCTTCGCGCACAAACCGCTCGACGAGCAGTTGCAGGAGCTGATCGACTTGCGCGAAACCTACAAAGGCGACCGCGTTTGCCTGCACTCGGCGAAGTTCTTTCTCGATGGCGTGCTGGAGAACGGCACCGCCGCGCTGCTCGAGCCGCGTAGCGATAACGGTGCAAACGCCGCGTTGATGTTCAGCCAGCAGCAGATCAACGAGTACTTTGCCGCGTTCGATCGCGAGAAGTTCCAGCTTCATGTGCACACCATTGGCGATGGAGCCGTGCATGCGGCCGTGAACGGGATTGAATACGCGGCGCGCCAGAATGGACGATGGGATGCACGGCACCAGCTGGCGCACCTGCAAGTCGTGAATCCCGCCGATATTCCGCGCTTCAAGTCGCTGGGCATCCTGGCGAACTTTCAGACGCTGTGGGCACAGCCCAACGAGGAAATGGACGCGATTGCGGGCGCGATGCTGGGTCCCGAACGCAGCCAGTGGATCTACCCCGTTGGCGAATTCGTCCGGCAAGGCGTGACGTGCATGATGAGCAGCGATTGGGGCGTGACTGGCTTCGATCCCTTCGAGATCATGCAAACGGCCGTGACGCGACAAAAGCCCGGCGCCGGTGCCAACGCGCCGGCTCACACGCCCCACCATCGCGTTGGCATCGACGATGCATTGCGTGGCTATACGGTCCATGCCGCGCACGCCGCGTGGCGCGACGACTGCACGGGCAGCTTGAGTCCGGGAAAGTACGCAGACCTGATTGTCGTCGATCGCAATCTCCATGACATCTCGCCGTACGAGATCAGCCAGACGCAGGTGCTGCTTACGCTGCTGGGCGGGCAGGAAGTGTATCGCGATTCGCGCTTCGACAGTTGACGCTAGACGCGTTGGTCAAGGCGTGGAGATCGTCAAGATAGTGAACAACGAGACTTTATTGGAGGGACGTTATGAAAGTGCTATTGGCCGCATCGGTATTGACGGCCATGTCGGCCTCGCAAGCCTGGGCGCAGTCTTCGGTGACGTTGTACGGCGTTGTCGATATGGGCATCGACTATGCCAGCAATGTTGCCAGTTCGCCTGGTGGGACGCTCGTGCCCGGCAGCGGTGGAACGCTCGTGCAGATGAAGAGCGGCGTCGCCCAGACTAGCCAGTGGGGGCTACGCGGCTCGGAGGACCTTGGTGCAGGGTTATCGGCGATCTTCAAGCTCGAGAATGGATTTGATGCGGCGTCGGGGAGCTCGATGGATGGTCTTGCTTTTTCGCGCAACGCGTATGTGGGGCTCCATTCTGAGCAGTATGGTCAGCTGACCTTTGGGAAGCAGTGGGACGCCGCTGTCGATCTTATCGAGCCGTTTACGCTGAATGGCAACTATGGGGGGTGGTACTTCGCGCACCTGAACGACATGGATAATCTGGATAACGGATTTCCTGTCGACAACGCGATCAAGTATACGAGCCCGGTTATCGGCGGCTTCCAGTTCGAGGGGCATTATTCGTTCGGTGGACAGGCCGGACAGTTCTCGAACGATGCCTCGTATAGTGCGGCCGCCGTGTACAACGGCGCGGCTTTTAGTGCCGGGGTGGGGTATCTGCGGGTGAATAATCCCGTTACCGCCGTTGCGGGGTATAGTAGTGGGCCTGGTTATGTCAATGTGATCTATGGGAATGCGCTCGCGAACGCTCGGTACCAGGGTGTCCTTTCGGCGGGCGCCTCCTATACCATCGGAAGCTTCAGGTTGATGGCGGACTATTCGAATGTCGATTTTTCGTCTGGCAGTGGTAGCCATGACTTGCATTTTCAGAATTATGAAATTTCCGGGGTCTATTTTTTGACGCCTGCTACCACCATTGGCGTGGGATATACGCTGACCATGGGCCTCGATCATGCGAGCGATATGGAACCTAAGTATCATCAAGGGAACCTGATCGTGCAGTATGCGTTGTCCAAGCGGACTTCCGTGTATGCCATGGCCGCTTATCAGCATGCGGTAGGGGCCGGGCAGAATGCCCAGATTGCTGGGTTTAATCCGTCTGGTTCGCAAAACCAATTTGTTTCGCGTGCGGGGGTCACGCATATGTTTTAAATCTGTGAATTGATTTAGTGACTGGTGGTTTTTTTGGGTTTTGGCCTTAACTTGTATTCGCGGCGGGCCGCAGGCGTTGCCCCTGTGCGGGGCGGCACCTACTTTTCTTTGCCGCGGCAAAGAAAAGTAGGCAAAAGAAAGCCGCTCAAACCGCCAGTGTGACGCAGTTCACCACTGCCCTATATATCGGAGCGGCTCCGGAGCGTCTGTCACCACGGGGCGTATAGCGGAGTGACTAAGGGCTCATCCATCCGGCGGCGCTGCGCGCGCCGTGGGGTATATCCAAAACCAGTGAGGCGCACGCGTTTTCGTAGGACTACAGCGTATTTGATCGGGGCTCGCCCACGCATTCGCCAGCTAGCACGCCCGTGCATTCACCGGTTAGCACATCAAGGTATTCACGAGTTAGCACCGCAGCGCATTTACGGGTCAACACCGCCGTGCATTTACTGGGCGCCACCCCTACCGCATTCGCTGGCCCGCGCACCCGGTTTTCCTTGCAGACCCTTCCGCCCGCGCGTAGCGCGGGGCGGGAAGGATGAGCGCCTTGTCACTAACGCGGAGTGTGCGAGATGACGGATGCCCCGGAGCCGCTCCGAAATACAGGGCAGTGGGGGACTGCGTCACACTGGCGGTGTGAGCCGCTTTCTTTTGCCTACTTTTCTTTGCGGCTGCAAAGAAAAGTAGGTGCCGCCCCGCACAGGGGCAACGCCTGCGGCCCGCCGCGAAAACAAGTTAAGGCCAAAGGCCGCAAGGCGAAAAGCGCGGCGAAAAGCGCACCAAAAAGCGCACCAAAAAGCGCACCAAAAAGCGCTTATCCCGGGAGCGCCGGTCCCAAGCACGCGCATGAGTGCCACTTACTCAGCATAAGAAGGCTCCTCTTCATCCAGAATAGCCCGCAACGCCTCGAGATGCTGCTGCGCGAAGTCAGGATAATCCTCCTGCCACTGCCGCGCCGTTTTCCGCGCGACTACCGCACTAGCGACCCGCAACGGCCGCCCAGTCATCAACGCAGTAACATAAGTCTCACAGGCACGTTCAAAATAATAAAGATCATCAAACGCCTGACTAATAGTAGGCCCAGCAACCAGCACACCATGCTGCCCCATCAGCAAGACAGGCTTGTCCCCAAGCACCTCACTAACACGCTTCGCTTCATCCCCGAGGCCCATACCATCAAACCCAGTATCAATAGCAACGCGTTCAAAAAACCGCATGCAGTTCTGATCGACCGGCGGCAACACCGGATCCTCCAGGCACGACAGCACCGTCGCATACCTGGAATGCACATGCAGCACACACCGTGCCGCCCGATTACGCTTATGAATCTCCGAATGAAGCGCCCACGCCGTGATATCCGGCGCGCCTGGCTGATTGATCGTCTGCGGGTCATTCGCATCCACAACCAGCAGATCACTGGCCTTGATCCGCGAAAAGTGCCTGCTACCCGGGTTAATAAGAAACTTCGTGCCATCGTCACAAACAGCAAAGCTGAAATGATTGGCAATGGACTCATGCATACCGAGACGCGCAGTCCAACGGAACGCACAGGCCAGATCGATCCGGCTCTGCTTGTGCTCGAGCGCAGCGGAAGCTGACTGCAACATGGAAATGTCTCCTTGCACGGACTGTCAAAACCAGCCCATCGGTTTCGGTTCGAAGTTGATATAGGCGTGCTTGAGTTCGGTATATTCGTCGAGCCCGGCTCGCGATAGCTCACGGCCGATGCCGCTCGCCTTATAGCCACCCCACGGCGCATGCGGCAGCGCAACGTTGTAATCGTTCACCCACACGGTTGCTGTCCGAAGGCGGCGCAGCACGCGGTTCGCTCTCGCAATGTCGCGGGTCCACAAGCCGCTTGCGAGTCCGAACGGTGTGTCGTTGGCAAACGCAACCGCTTCATCCTCGCCGTCGAAACACTCGACGGTAATGACGGGCCCAAAGATCTCCTCCCGAACGACGCGCATGCTTCCCTGTACGCCCGCGAGCAGCGTCGGTTCGACCCAGAAACCCGTTTCAAATGGCGTGCCCTTGGGCGAGCGGCCGCCGCAAAGCAGTTGTGCGCCTTCTTCCACCGCGCCCGCGACAAGCCCGAGTACCCGATCGCGTTGTTGCGCGGAAATGACCGGTCCCATCTGCGTGCCTTCCGACAAGCCGTGCCCGACCCGGATGCGTGCGATGCGCTCGGTCAGCGCGGCAACGAATGAATCGTGAATCGATCGTTCCAGCAGGAGGCGCGAACCCGCGGAGCACATCTGCCCGGCGTTGAAGAACGCCGCATTCAGCGCGTAGTCCAGCGCGCAATCGAGGTCAGCGTCGGCAAAGACGACGTGCGGATTCTTGCCACCGAGTTCGAGGGAAATCCGCTTGAAGTTCGACGTGGCGGCCTGCATGACCGCGGCACCGGCCGCATTGCTGCCCGTTAGCGAAATCAGGTCGACTTCCGCACTTGCGGCCAAGGTCTGACCGACGTCCGTGCCGCCCGTGACGAGATTGAACACGCCTCGCGGGAAGCCAACCTGATCGACAAGCTCAGCGAGGCGATGAGTCGAGAGCGGCGTGAGGCTCGCGGGTTTCATCACGACCGTGTTTCCCGCCGCGAGCGCCGGAGCCAGCTTCCACGCGGCCTGCAGAATCGGGTAGTTCCATGGGGTAATCAACCCGCAAACACCCACGGGTTCGCGCAGCGTCATGCTGATGACGTGGGCGGCGGCATCGTTCATCGTGCCCGATTCCGTGGCGATCACGCGCGCGAAGTAGTCGAACGCCGCGATGGCGTCCTGCACATCGGCGCGGCCCTCTGCGAGGGTCTTGCCCACATTGAGCGCTTCGAGTCTGGCAATCTCCTCTGCCTCGTCACTGAGCGCACGGGCCAGCGCATTGAGCCGTTGCGAGCGTTCAATGGCCGTGAGGTGCGGCCAAGGGCCGTGATCGAAGGCCTGACGGGCCGCCTGGATGGCGCGCGATGCGTCGTCGGGCGATCCCCGTGCCACAGAGGCGATCGATTCGCCCGTGCCGGGATCGACGATATTGGAATGGGCGCCTGTCGCCGCCTGATTCCACTCGCCATCGATGTACAGGAGCTTCTGCTTCATGACGTTTCCCTGGTGAAGTGACGCGGTGCTTTGGAGCGCGTGGAACGCGGGATCCGTTGCGGACTATAAGCGCGGCACGTCCCGCCGACATGATCGAATGCGTCATCGCGACGACGCGTTTGTGCAGGCGTTGGGATTGGCGATGCACGTCTCGCCACATCAGGTGAGCGCCGGACGAGGCCCGTATCGGGAAAACGCATCGCGACATCCGGATGTCGCATTTCATCAAGTACAAGCGAATTTGGGCCCCTACAGTTCAGCCATGGCAAGCGCGATCGAGCGGACTGCCGGCGTAATCGACATGGACCAACTGGGAGGGAATTCCGATGCAAAGCATTCGTGTTATGAAGAAAGAAGATGTCGTTGCGCCCGATGCGTGGATGGACCAGCAGCCCGAGGAGGCGCTGACGCTGCCGTCGCGCTACTTCTACGACCAGTCGATCTTTACGGCGGAGCGCGAGAAGATTTTCATGTCGGCGTGGCATGTGATCGGCCACAAGAGCGAACTGAGCACGCCGGGCCAGTTCGTCATGACCGACATATTCGATCAGAGTGTCATTGCGACGTGTGGCAAGGACGGCAAGGTCCACGCGTTCCACAACGTTTGTCAGCACCGCGGCAACCGCCTCGTCGAGGAGCGGCGCGGGATGCAGAAGGGGGTATTCCGCTGCGCGTATCACTCATGGTGCTACGGGCTCGATGGCGGCCTGCGCAACGCGCCGCGCGGCGAGCGCCTCGTGAATTTCGACAAGCAAAGCTACAACATTCCATCGGTGCGGGTGGAAGAGCTCGGCGGCTTTTATTACTTCAATCTCGATCCCAATGCGCCTTCGATGAGCGAATTGTTCAACGGCGCCGATGCCGAGATGAAGCGTGTATTCCCCAAGTTGGACGACTATCGTCTGCTGGACGAAAAGGACGTGATCGTGCCGGCGAACTGGAAGGTCATCATGGACAACTCGATCGAGGGCTATCACTTCTCGTTGTCCGGCCCTTGCCACGTGGATCTCGCCGCACTGATCAACTTCAAGGACTACAAGCTCACGCAGCGCGACAAGTGGTGGACCTATATTGCGCCCGCAAACAAGGACGCCACCCATGCTTACGGCGTGCCGCTCGGCGATGAGCGCAACCCGGATGAGTGTTTCTTCAATATCGGCATCTGGCCACACAATACGTTCTATACGTTTCCCTATTCGGACTTCCTCGCCACGTTCCTGATCATCCCGCTCGAGGCGGAAAAGACCCTGCTGCGTTTTGGCTATTACTCCACGCACGACGAGATCCCGGCCGTGACGAAGGCCTGCATGGACTGGATGAATACGGACCTCGGCCCCGAAGATATCGAGCTGAATATTTCCGTGCAGAAGGGCCTGCATTCGGTCGGATACAACCAGGGCCGATATGTGATCGACGCGACGCGCAGCAATGAAAGCGAGCATCTGGTGCATCACTTTCACAAGCTGGTTCACAGCGGCATTCACAGCGAATGATCGCGCCTGTCATGGCCATTTAGGGGAAGCCCATGAGCAAAGAACAGTCGGTTTCGAGTACCCATGCGGGGCGTGGCTACGACTATGTGATCGTGGGAGCGGGTTCGGCAGGCTGCGTGCTGGCCAACCGCCTCAGCGCCGATCCGAAGCGGAAAATCCTGTTGCTCGAGGCCGGCCCGTCGAACCGGCACTGGTCGATCGACATGCCATCGGCAATGGGTATCGTGGTGGGTGGCAGCCGGTACAACTGGCAATACCAGTCGGAGCCTGAACCCTTCCTGAATAACCGCCGTATCGCGACGCCTCGCGGGCGCGTGCTGGGTGGGTCGTCGTCGATCAACGGCATGGTCTATATCCGCGGGCATGCGCTTGACTACGATGCGTGGTCGGGGCAGGGCTGCACGGGATGGAGCTACCGGGAGGTGCTGCCGTATTTCATCCGCGCCGAAAAGCATGAGCTGGGTGCCAATGCGTATCACGGCGCCAACGGACATCTTCGCGTCACGGCCGGCAATACGGGCACGCCGCTGCCCCGCGCATTCGTCGAGGCGGGCGTCGAGGCCGGCTATGGCTACACGGAGGACCCGAACGGATATCGCCAGGAAGGGTTCGGTCGCGTGGACCGCACGACGTGGCAAGGCGGACGCTGGAGCACGGCGCACGGCTACCTTGCCGAGGCCCTCGCGCGCGGCAATGTGACGGTCGTGACCGGCGCGCTCGCGTTGCGCGTGCTCTTTAGCGGGACGCGTGCGATCGGCGTCGAATATGCCTGCGACGGACAGACTGCGATTGCCCGCGCGGAGGTGGAGGTGATCTTGTGCGGCGGTGCGATCAATACGCCGCAACTTCTGCAGTTGTCGGGCGTGGGTGCAGCTGACAAGCTGAGGGCGCTCGGGATCCGCCCGCTGCATGATCTTCCCGGTGTGGGGCAGCGCCTCTCGGATCACCCGGATACGGTGGTTCAGTACCTGTGCCGCAAGCCCGTGTCGATCTATCCATCGACGGTGGCGCCACGCAAGTGGTGGACCGGTGCGAAATGGTTCATGAGCCGCTCGGGTCTCGCTGGCAGCAATCATTTCGAAGCTGGTGCGTTTATCCGTTCGCGCGCCGAAGTCGAGCATCCCGACCTGCAACTGACGTTCATGCCGCTTGCCGTTCAACCGGGAACGGTCGACAGCGTGCGAGAGCATGCATTCCAGGTGCACATCGATCTGATGCGTCCCACGAGTCTCGGCTCCGTGACGCTGAAGTCGAGCGATCCGCGCGTCGCGCCCAGGATCCTCTTCAACTACATGAAGACCGAGCGCGATCGCACCGATATGCGTACCGGTGTCAGGCTCGTGCGCGAAATCCTGGCGCAGAACGCTTTTCGCGATCTCCTCGGCCGCGAGCTGATGCCCGGTGCCGCGGCGACCGATGACGCGGCGCTCGATGCGTGGGTGCGCCAGGTCACCGAGACGGGCTACCACGCGGCGGGCACCTGCAAGATGGCGCCCGCGGGCGATCCGGAAGCGGTGGTGGACCCGCAACTGCGCGTTCACGGTCTGGAAAGACTGCGCGTGATCGACGCTTCGATCATGCCGACGATCGTGAGCGGCAACACCAACGCGCCGACCGTCATGATCGCGGAGAAAGGCAGCGATCTTGTGCTTGGACGCTCGCCTTTGCCTCCCTCCAGCGCGGCGGTCTGGAGCCCGGCGAACCTGTACAAGCAGCAACGATGCGGGGAGGAGAGCCATGCATGAACAAGCGCGTCAAAGGATTGCCGCTGTCGTCACCGAGGCGGCCATGCTCACGGGCAACATCAAGGGCATCGAACTGGCGGCGGCGGACGGGGCCGCATTGCCGAATGCGGCGCCAGGCGCGCATATCGATCTCTGGTTGCCGGGTGGCCACGTCCGCCAGTACTCCGTGATGGAATGCCGGGGCGACGGGGCCGCCTACAAAATTGCGGTATTGCGCGACCCGCATTCGCGCGGCGGCTCGTCCTATATCGTCGACCACTTGAGCAAGGGCCAAACCATCGAGCTTTCAGGGCCCAGAAATCACTTTGCACTGGACGCGCATGGAGATGAATACATTCTGATTGCGGGCGGAATAGGCGTGACACCGATTCTTCCGATGGCGATGCAGCTCGCGTCAACGGGAAAGAAGTTCACGTTTCACTATCTTGCGCGGACGCGTGAGCAGGCATTGCTCGACGTGATCGAGTCGAGCGCGCTGCGCGACAGCGTCCAGTTCCACTTCAGTGACGTGCAAGGCGAAGTCGACCTTCGCACCCTGATTGGCGCGCCGCGCGCTCGCACACACATCTATGTGTGCGGCCCCGGGAGATTGATCGACAGTGTGGTTCAAGCAGCTTGCGACTGGCCGGCCCAAGCGATCCACTTTGAGCGATTTGCGGCTGCGCCGGTCAACCAGGGCGGCCAGTGCGGCCGCGATTCATTCGAGGTCGAGCTTGCAAGGTCGCAGCGGGTGCTCACGGTGCCTGCCGCGCAATCGATCCTGGAGGTGTTGAGGAGCGAGCGGATCGAGATCGACACGGTATGCGCTCAAGGTCTCTGCGGAACCTGTGCCGTGCCCCTGCTGGCGGGCGAGGCGGAGCACCTGGACGCGATCCAGACCGAAGAAGAGAAAGCCGAAAACAAGGTCATCTACGTATGTATATCGCGCGCGAGATCTGCCAGGCTCGTGCTCGACCTTTAGCTGCGATGGACCAGGCCAGACCGATGAGCGCCAAAACTAGTAACCAGCCACGGCACGTGGGCATCCTTGCCATGCCCCAATTCTCCAATCTCGGGCTCGGCCTGTTGATCGAGCCGCTGGCGATCGCCAACTGGCTGGCCCAGCGTACGGTGTTCGAGTGGACGGTGCTTTCCATCGACGGACAACCGGTGCGCGCCACGAACGGCATGCTCACGCCAGCGCAGCCGCTTCCCGATGAAGCGGGGCGATTTTCGACCGTCTTTGTGATCGCCAGCTTCGAGGCGAAAAAGCACGCGAAGAATCGCAAGATCAAGGCCTGGTTGCAACGCGAAAGCGTATTCGGCGCGCAGGTGGGCGGCGTGGAGACCGGCACGGAAATGCTGGCGGCCGCATCGCTGCTCGATGGACACCTGGCCGCCGTGCATTGGGACAATCTCGAAGGGTTCGAGGAGGCTTACCCGAAGGTCAAGGTCACGGCGCAGCGCTACACCATCGAGCCGCGCTTGATCACCTGCCCGGGAGGCATGGCGATTGTCGACATGATGCTTGACTGGATTGCCCAGCACGTTGGCGCGGAGCTCGCCGCGGAGATAGCACAGCATCTGCTCCACTCACGCGGCGACGTTCAACCCGGCAGGACGGAGGCGGGCGCGGCGCCAATAAGCGTACAAGTCAGCGAGGCTATCCGCTTGATGGAGGAATCGGTCGCCACGCCGGTGTCGTGCGAGCATATCGCCGCCGCCGTGGGCCTCTCGAAACGGCAACTCGAGCGGCATTTCAAGCGGTACATCTCAATCGCGCCGCTGCAGTATTACCTGAATCTGCGCGTGGCGACGGCGCACAAGCTCCTGCAGCAAACGGAGTTGAGCGTTTCCCAGGTTGCGGCGGCCACCGGCTTTGACTCGCTGGAACATTTTTCGCGTACCTACAAGGCGAAATTTGGATGCCAACCGAGCCGGGACAGATTGCAATCGTGGGAGGCGCCGGTCATGCGGCAGTGGATTTCGGCGTAGGGGCGTGCGTGCGCTGCGCATTGCCCATACACCGCGTGTGATCTGGATTGCTGTTCCTGCCTGAAGTTCGTTCCTGAAGTCAAGTCTGTACGACGCGGTCATCGTATTTCATTAGGATTACAAATCGAGGAGAGTCTCTCATGAAACGCAATCTGTTGAAAATAGCCGCCGGCATGCTCGCAGTTACCGCTTGTGCCGCCCACGCGGCCGATCCCGCCATGTGCCGCGACGTGCGCTTCGCCGATGTGGGCTGGACCGATATTGCCGCCACCACCGGTCTCGCCTCCACGCTGTTCAAGGGCTTGGGCTACAGCCCGACCACGACCATCGCTTCAATACCGATTACGCTGGCGGGCATCAAGAGCAAACAGATCGACGTCTATCTCGGCTACTGGTCGCCGACCATGGACCCGATGATGGAACCGTTCGTGAAGGCGGGCACCATCGAGGTGCTGCCCACGCCGAACCTGACCGGCGCGAAATACACGCTTGCCGTGCCGGACTATGTTTATAACGGGGGCCTCAAGTCTTTTGCCGATATCCAGAAGTATGCCGACAAGCTCGATGGCAAGATCTACGGCATCGAGCCGGGCAACGACGGCAATGCGCTGATCAAGAAAATGATTGACGGGAACCAGTTCGGCGTTGGCAAGTTCAAGCTGGTTGAGTCGAGCGAGGCGGGCATGCTCGTGGAGGTGAACAGGGCCATTCGCGAGAAGAAGTGGATTGTGTTCCTTGGCTGGGAGCCGCATCCGATGAACGTGCAGATGAAGATCGACTATCTCGCGGGCGGGGATGATGTGTTTGGGCCTAACTATGGCGAGGCGAAGGTGTTTACGGCTACGCCGCCCGATTATGCGGCGCGTTGCCCGAATGCCGCCAGGTTGGTGTCGAATCTTCGCTTCACTACGGAGATCGAGAACCATGTGATGGTGCCGATCATGAATAAGGAGGATGCCAATAGGGCAGCGCTTGAGTGGCTCAAGGCTAATCCTCAGCCGCTTCAGGGGTGGTTGGCTGGCGTGCAGACGATTGACGGTAGAGATGGCCTGCAGGCCGTGAAGGCGTATCTCGCGGCGCATTAATGTGCGTAGCCCGGTGTGCTGCGCCGGGCTTGATGCGTCCGGTTTGCGCATTTCACTTTTAGAGTGTGGGTGAGAGTTGATTTGGTTTGGGGGCCATTGCGTTGGCCTTAACTTGTATTCGCGGCGGGCCGCAAGCGTTGCCCCTGTGCGGGGCGGCACCTACTTTTCTTTGCCGCGGCAAAGAAAAGTAGGCAAAAGAAAGCCGCTCAAACCGCCAGTGTGACGCAGTTCACCACTGCCCTGTCGATCGGAGCGGCTCCGGGGCGTCTGTCATCACTGGGCGTATAGCAGAGTGACTAAGGGCTCATCCATCCGGCGGCGCTGAGCGCGCCGTGGGGCATAACAAAAACCATTGGGATATACACGTATTCGTGGAACTCCAACGTATTCATATGGAAGCACTCTCGCGTATCCGTAGGATTACAATATATTAGGCCGCAGCACCCCGACGCATTCGCCTGGCAGCCCGGCCGGTTTTCCTTGCAGACCCTTCCGCCCGCGCGTAGCGTGTGGCGGGAAGGATGAGCCCCTTGTCACTTACGCGGAGTGTGCGGGGAGACGGATGCTCCGGAGCCGCTCCGATATACAGGGCAGTGGGGGACTGCGTCACACTGGAGGTGTGAGCCGCTTTCTTTTGCCTACTTTTCTTTGCGGCTGCAAAGAAAAGTAGGTGCCGCCCCGCACAGGGGCAACGCCTGCGGCCCGCCGCGAAAACAAGTTAAGGCCAACGCCATAGAGCGGCGCAGCCAGCCCGCCGCGAAAACAAGTTAAGGCCACCGCCAAAGAGTGGCGCAGCCTGCCCGCCACACCGTGGCTGCCCCTATCACCTTGACGGCGTTCAAGTTATTCACGCCAACCCACACCAGTTCAAAAAGAACCTAAAGATCGGGTACTGAAAACCAAAAAATCCGCACAGGCCGCCGGCCCAGAATAGGCTCCATATCCCTCAAGGAGGAGCCAACGTCATGCTGCCCGGACATCCTGTCCTGTTCAAATCGCTGTGCTACGTAAACGGCCGCTGGATCCACAGCGACAGCGCCAATACGATGGCGGTGCACAATCCAGCGGACCAGTCGGTCATCGGCCATGTACCGATGCTCGAGCGCACGCAGATCGTGGCCGCCATCGCCGCCGCGCAGCATGCCTTCGAGTCGTGGCGCTGGGTACCGCAACAGCAGCGCAGCGCCGCATTGCTGCGCTGGCACGAACTGATCTTGCGCCACCAAGATGACCTCGCAGCACTGCTTTCACTCGAGCAAGGCAAGCCGCTCGCGGAATCCCAGGGCGAAGTCCGCTACGCGGCAAGCTTCGTCGAATGGTTTGCGCACGAAGCGAAGCGTCTCGCCGGCCGCACGATTCCCACCCATATCGACGGCGCGCATCTTGGCACGGTGATGGAGCCCGTGGGCGTGGCCGCGCTCATCACGCCGTGGAATTTCCCGGTCGCGATGATCACGCGCAAGGCCGCCGCCGCGATCGCGGCGGGCTGCGCGGCCGTCGTGAAGGCCGCCCACGAAACGCCATATTCGGCGCTCGCCCTCGCGCAGCTCGCAGAGGAGGCCGGCTTTCCGGCGGGCGTCTTCAACGTGGTGATCGGCGAGCCGCAGATGGCCATGGAAACGCTCGTGAGCGATCCCCGCGTGCGTACTGTGAGCTTCACCGGATCGACGCGCGTGGGCGCGCTCGTCACCCAGGCGGCGGCGCGCGCGGGTATCAAGAAAGTCGCGCTCGAACTCGGCGGCAACGCGCCGTTCATCGTGACCGAGGATGCGGATCTCGAGCAGGCCGTGAAAGTCGCCGTGGGCGCGAAGTTCCAGACTTCGGGCCAGGACTGCTGCGCGGCTAACCGCATTTTCGTGGCGCGCGCGCTCTACGAGGCGTTCGTGGAGCGCTACGCGGCGGCGGTGCGCGCGCTCAAGACCGGCCCCGCATTCGAGGCAGGCGTGGACGTCGGGCCGCTCATGCATCAAGCCGCATTCGACAGCACCGTGGCGCGCGTGGCCGATGCGCGGGAGAAGGGCGCACGCATCGTGGCAGGCGGCGAGGCGCACGCGCTCGGCGGCTGGTTCTTCGAACCCACCGTGATCGCGGACGCCGCGCCCGGCATGCGCGTCTACGACGAGGAAAACTTCGCGCCCATTTCCGCCGTCTGCGCATTTGACACGCTCGACGAAGTGGTCGCGAAGGCGAACGACACCGAGTACGGCCTCGCCGCTTATGTGTGCGCCACGAACGTCAATACCATCTTCCAGTTGGTGCGCCGGCTCGACTTCGCAATGGTTTCGGTGAACGGCGTGAAGTTCACCGGGGCGCCGATTCCGTTCGGCGGCATGAAGGCCTCGGGCCTTGGCCGCGAAGGCGGCGCTGAAGGTTTCGAGCCGTTCGTGGAAACCAAATACTTTTGTCTTGGCAATCTCGGCCTGCCGCTCGCGGCCATGGCCTGAATATCGTTTCGGGAGCCCCTCATGACGCAACAACTCGACGTATTGTTCCAGCAGGACCGCGCGCATTTCATGCATCCTTCCACGCACGCCTACGATCACGAAAGTGGCGCGCTGCCCGGCAAGATCATGCGCGGCGCGCGCGGCATCCGGATTGAAGACCATCAAGGCAAGCAGTATATCGATGCCTTTGCGGGTCTCTATTGCGTGAACATCGGCTATGGCCGCACCGAAGTCGCCGACGCCATGCATGCACAGGCCAGGCAGCTTGCGTATTACCACACCTATGTCGGCCACTCCTCGGATGCGATCATCGAGTTGTCGTCGCGCATCATCGACTGGGCGCCCGCCGGCATGAAGAAGGTGTACTACGGCATGTCTGGGTCGGACGCCAACGAAACGCAGGTCAAGATCGTCTGGTACTACAACAATGTGCTGGGCCGCCCGAACAAGAAGAAGATCATTTCGCGCGAGCGCGGCTATCACGGTTCGGGCATCGTGACCGGCAGCCTCACGGGCCTGCCGAGCTTCCATCAACATTTCGATTTGCCAATCGATCGCGTGAAGCATACGGTTTGTCCGCACTGGTATCGCAAGGCGCCTGCCGGCATGAACGAGGCCCAGTTCGTGGCGTACTGCGTAGAAGAACTCGAAAAGCTCATCGCACGCGAAGGCGCAGACACGATCGCGGCGTTCATCGCGGAGCCGGTGATGGGCACGGGCGGCATCATCGAGCCGCCCACTGGCTACTGGCCCGCGATCCAGGCCGTGCTGAAAAAGCACGACATCCTGCTGATCTCCGACGAAGTGGTCTGCGGCTTCGGCCGCCTCGGTTCGAAGATGGGGGCGCAGCATTTCGGCATCGAGCCTGATCTCATCACGGTCGCGAAGGGCCTCACGAGCGCGTATGCGCCGCTCTCGGGCGTGATCGTGGGCGAGAAGGTCTGGGACGTGATTGCGCGCGGCTCGCAGGAGCACGGGCCGATGGGGCACGGCTGGACGTACTCGGGCCACCCGGTGTGCGCGGCGGCGGCGCTCGCCAATCTCGACATTCTCGAGCGCGAGCATCTCGTCGATAACGCCGCGCAGGTTGGTGCGTATTTTGGCGCGAAGCTGTGCGAGGCATTCGACGCTCATCCGCTGGTTGGCGAGGTGCGCAGCGTGGGCATGCTCGCCGCGCTCGAATTCATGGCGGACAAGGCGGCGCGCAAGCCATTCGACGCCGCGCTGAAAATCGGCGCGCAGGTATCGGCAGCGGCGCTGCAACGTGGCGTGATCGCGCGCGCGATGCCGCACGGCGACATCCTGGGCTTCGCGCCGCCGCTCGTGATGACGCGTGCAGAGGCCGACGAAATCGTCGCCATCGTGCGCGAGGCCGTCGACGAGGTGGCAGAGCGGAATCTGGCCGCCGCGGGCTGAACGCGCATGCACCCTTGAGATGAACTGCAGTCAGCCGCCGTAGACCTCTACGGCGGCTTTTCTCGTTCTCGCGGTTCTGCGCAAGATGCATCGCATCCTGCTTCGCGCTCAGGCAAGCAGCACGGCGGGCGATCGACTGGATGCATGCCGGGTCGCCGCCGGTTGCACATAATGAAGTAAAGTCCTATGCGCAGGGCCACGAGGATGCAACACTGAACCGCGACCCAGGCCAACAGGAGCATGGAGTGTCCGAATCACTCATCATCAAGCAGAATAACCATCCGGCGCAGCCTGCCTACCGTCCTTTTACCTCCACCGACGTTCGTGCCGCTTACGCATTGTCGACGTCGATACGCTGGCCGCACCGTCAGGAAGACTGGCAGTTCGCCGCCGACGCCGGTCTGGGTTTTGTCGCCGAGGAGAGCGGCAGCCTGATTGGCACCGCGCTCGGCTGGAAATTCGGTGCGGATCGGGCCACGATCGGGATGGTGATTGTGGCGCCCGAGCAGCAAGGCCGCGGCATTGGCCGCAAACTGATGGACCTGCTGCTCGACGAACTCGGCGAGCGAACCACATTCTTGTATGCGACCCCCGCAGGTCAGCCCCTCTACGAAAAGCTGGGATTTCGCGCATGCGGATCACTCGATCAGCATCAGGGGGCGGCCTCGGGGCCAGCGGTCGTCACGCTTGCACCAGGCGAGCGCTTGCGCAAAGTTCGCGAAGCGGATCTGCCGAGACTCATCGAGCTCGCTTCCTTGACGAGCGGTCTTGACCGCAGCGCGATCATGCCGGCCTTGCTTCAGATCGCAGACGGGGTCGTGCTCGAGCGCGAAGGCAAGGTTATCGGCTTTTCACTGTTCCGGAAGTTTGGGCGGGGGCATGTGATCGGCCCCGTGGCGGCACTCGAATCCGCGGATAACGCGCGCGCCAGGGCATTGATCGCCTATTGGCTCGCGGCGCACATCGGCGTCCCCGTGCGCATCGATGTCCCTGCGGGAGGGGCGTTGACCGACTGGCTCGGCGGCCAGGGCATTGCCCACGTCGACAAGGTGACAAGAATGGTTCGAAATGCACCGGCAGGCGCGGTCGACGCAACACGTGACTTGCCGTATCGCGCCTACGGCATCATCAATCAGGCAATGGGCTAGCCATGCCTCGAGCCGCATCTCCGGAGAAGCCGTGGAGATGCGGCTACGGCGCCTAGCCAAATCTGGCCAAACGATAAGGCGTCGCATCGATTCGGCTCTGCTCTCCAAGGACCAGATCCGCCGCGATTCGAGCGGTCGCCGGGCCATTCGTCATGCCGAAGTGAGAATTGCCGAATGCGAGGTGCAAGCCCGGAACGGCACTTACGGGTCCAATCACCGGAAGGCTATCCGGCAACGAGGGGCGCATCCCCATCCAGACAGTAGGCTCATCGTGAGTCAGGTTCGGGAATAGCGCCTTGGCTTGCGAAACGTAGCGCATTGCGATGCTTTCCTCGGGCGGATCGTAGCGATCACACAGCTCCACCGCGCCAGTAATGCGAATGCCCATTTCCATCGGCGTAATACCAAGTCCACGCGAACGCACGGTCAGCGTGTGCTGCAATTTCAGGTTGGTGCCGGGCAGCGTGGCGTGATAGCCGCGCTCCCCTTCTAGCGGCACGCTGATGCCGAATGGTTTAAGCAACTCGTGGGAGAAAACACCGGCCGCAATGACGACATCAGCTGCATGCCGATTGGCGATGTTCGTCATGACCATGATGCCCTTCTCTTTGGGAATGAGCTTGAGGGCCTTCTCCGAAACCAGCTTCCCACCTTCGTTGAGAAAAGCTTCGCCAATCGATCCCACGAGGCGTGCCGGGTTGGTGGTGTAGCCATTGCCGGGCACGATGACGCCGCGCGTGATGTCTCTGGCGATGCCCGGGAACATTTCCCGAATCTGGTCGGCGTCGAGGATTTCCACCTGCGTGCCGTGGCGCTCCCGGATCGCTTGCTCGGCCCTTGCGTTTCGTGGCGGCATATCATTCGTTGCTGCCAGGTGCACCTGACCATTGCGTCGAATCAGCTCCACGTAGCGTTGAGGTCCAACCAGGTCCTTCCAGTATTCGTGCGTGTCCTTCGCGAGCGCGCGCATCGCGTCCGAGATTTCCATGACCCGGTCAATGCGCCCGGCGCTGATCCATTTGAGCAGCCACGGCGCGACCTTCAGGAAATAGCGCTTGCGGAGGACCAGCGGGCCATCGGGATCGAGGAGCCAGCCCGGAACCCGGCTCAGCATGCCGGGCATGGCAATCGGGGTCGCGTTGTTCGCGCTGATCATGCCGGCATTGCCGAACGAACAGCCTCCTGCGGGAGGGAACGGGTCGATCACCGTGACTGTTTTGCCGGCACGCTGGAGAAAAAGCGCGGTAGCCATGCCGACAACCCCCGCACCAATGACAATTACCGCATCTCTGTTTGTTTCCAATTCAGTTCCTCGACTAAGGCGCAGGCGGTCGCGCACAACGAAGTGAATAGTTTCTCAATTCGACCAGTGAAATAAAAATCAGCTTTCGATATAGACCATAAGCGGGGTGGCCAAAATAAGCGCGGACTCCCTATCAAGTTCGCGATACTTTATAAAATTTTGGATGCCGAAATAATTTTGGCGAAAAAAGAATGACTGAAAGACTCGAATTCCGGAGTTTCGCGGGCTACTGGCTCAACGTCATGGTTGCATGAACCTGCTTCACGGCATCGTCGACCAGCTTCAGGAATGCAGCCTGATCGATATTCTCCTTTCTGCCTGGCACGGTAAATGTGCTGAAGTTCAGCTTCGTTACCGGCTCGAACGGACGACAGGCGACGGTGCCATGCCTAAAAAGCCAGGCTGAGAAGGGGCCGACAATGGCAAATCCGATACCCGCCTCAACCATCGCCAGCGCGGTCAATGCCGCCGGGCACTCCGCGACTGCGGGCGGCGATCCGCCGACATCCGCGAAGGCGGCCTCCACGATGTCGTCGATGCGCTCCACGTGTGAAAGGCTGATCATTGGTTCGCCGCAGAGGTCGCCGGCCGAGATCACGCTTTTGCTCGCGAGGGGATGTCCTGCGGGGAGCACGCAGACCATGCGCTCGGACGTCAACAGGGTGGAGCTTACGCCGGGAATGGCCGGCTCTTCGAGCCCAAAGCCGATGTCGACCTTCTGCGATGCGACCAGCGCCTGAACATGGTCGGAGCGCCGCGAGACGACGGAGAAGTGCACGTCGTCAACCGTCTCGCGATAAGCACGGATCGCGATTGGCAACACGGCAGTGGCAAACGCCGGAGTCGCGCCAATCACGACCTTGCGCGTTTCCTGTTTCGCAAGGCGAGCACAGAACGAATTCACCGCATCGAGCCCGGTAAACGAGCGCTCGATCTCTTCGAAGATCAGCTCCGCTTTTTGCGTGGGAACGAGCCGGCCCGCATGGCGCTCGAAAAGCGGAAAGCCCAGCCGCTCCTCCGCTTCTTTTAGCAGATTGCTCACCGCCGGTTGCGTCACATGCAGCCGCGCGGCGCCGCCGGTCACCGAGCCGGTGAGAAGTACCGCGTAAATGGTTTCGACATGTCGAAAATTCAACGGGCGCGCCATGGCTCAAGAGATCGATGCATGAAAGGTACATTTTACACTTCCCGAGTCTTAAATCGTGCCGCAAGACCCGATTCGTCATACCTTCATGTCCTGCCCCGGCGCCTTTCAAGCCAGCGCCGGGGCGCAGGCGCGCATCCTGCCACGCGCCCGCGCCATCTTGTGCTCTCAGTTGCCGCGCCAGTGCCACTTCTTGAGCAGCGCGTCGAGTGTGCCGTCGGCCTTCATGGAGTCGAGTGCCGCATTGATCTCCTTGAGCAAAGTAGCGTTACCCTTTTGTACGGCAAATGCGATGATGTCGTTCTTTGCCATCGGCGAGTAGCTGTCCACGACGTGCATGCCCTTGAACCCGCCCTTGGCTTCCTGGTATTTCAGCTTGGGATAGTCGTCGATGCCGACGTCGATACGGCCAAGCTCCACGTCTCGCACGATGTCACCCGTCGTGTCGTAAAGCTTGACCTCTTGCGCGTTGTAATTGTTCTGCGCCTTGAGCATGTCGACATAGTCGGTGCCAGCCAGGACGCCGATTTTCTGGTTCACAAAATCGCTCGCGCTTTTATAGGTTCGCGTGTTGCTGTCCTTGACGATGATCCCATCCGGGATCGTCGTTACGGGCTGCGAGAAGTCGATGACTTTCTCCCGCACAGGCGTGGGGGAGAGCCCAGCCGCGATCAAGTCGATTTTCCCGGCGATCAGCGACTGCGTGAGCGCGCCATTCGGGATGGCCTGGTACTTCAAATCGAAATGGCTTCTTTTGGCGATCTCCTGAGCGATGTCCGGCATCAGGCCGATATAGTCCCCCGTCTTGGTGTCGAGGAATCCGGTCGGCGCGCTGGACGGCGTCGACCCGACGTTGATAACCGTTGCATGGGCGATCTGCGAGGTCCCGACTGAAACCAGTCCGACCACGACCGCCGACAAGAGCGCCACTCGGGTCCTGGTTGAAATATCTTTGATCATTCGAGATACATGAGCGCGATTCATTGCTGAGTCTCCTTCGATTGATATAAAAACAATGCGTGCATCACGCGGATAAATACGAGTCTAAATAAGCGGTTCGGCTCGCCGGGTAGTGGGCCGGAGAAACCGATCTCAAATCAGTGGACCGCAAGGCCTGGCTATCCACAACTTTGCATCGCCTGGCTCGGCGACGATTTCGACGGACCGCCAAGCACCCGCCGCAGGAAGTCCTGAGTCTTCGATTCGGTGGGCGAGCTCAGTACCTGCGCGGCCGGACCCTCTTCAACAATCCTTCCGGAGTGAAGAAAGCAGACGCGATCCGCAACGTCTCGCGCGAAGCTCATCTCGTGGGTCACCACGATCATCGTCATGCCATCGGCAGCCAGCGCTCGCATCACACTCAGCACCTCGCCCACCAGTTCGGGATCCAGCGCGGAAGTGGGCTCGTCGAACAGCATCGCCTTGGGCGACATGGCGAGCGATCGTGCGATTGCCACGCGTTGTTGCTGTCCACCCGAAAGTTGCGCCGGATACGCGTCGCATTTGCTCCCAAGGCCTACGCGATTGAGCAGGTCGACGGCCTTTTTTCGCGCACTCGCGCGCGGCTCCCGATTGACGTAAATGGGCCCCTCCATGACGTTCTCCAATGCAGTCCGATGGGGGAACAGATTGAAGTGCTGGAACACCATGCCAATGCTGCGCCGAAGCTCGTTGATGTCCTTGGCCTGAGCGTCCACTTTCTTTCCCAGGGCAATAATCGAGCCCTTTTCATACGATTCGAACCCATTGATGCAGCGGAGCAGCGTCGACTTACCTGAGCCGGACGGCCCGATGAAGCAGACGACCTGACCCTCGGCGACGCTTGTCGTCACACCTTTGAGTACCTCGTTGTCCTTGAAGGACTTATGAATATCGCGGATTTCAATCATCACCTGCTCCCTCGTTTATGCCGTCCGAACCGGAATTCAAGAACTTTCGTCAGTCTGATCAGAGGCATCCCCATCACCAGGTAGAAGCCCGCGACCATCGTATAGACGGTCGTGTTGTCGAAAGTCGAGTACGCAATCAGCTGACCTTGCCGTGTGACTTCGGCCACAGCGATGGTTGACGCAATCGACGAGTCCTTCAGCAGCATGAGCAAGGTGTTGCTGTACGGGGGAAGTGCGACTCTGAACGCCTGAGGCAGAATCACCCGGTACATGGCCTTGACCTTCCCCATGCCGATCGAGCGCGCCGCTTCCAGCTGACCCTGGTCGATCGATTCAATCCCCGATCTGAATATCTCGGAGATGTAAGTCGAATAGGCGAACCCGAGGCCAATGGTGCTGGCTTGCAGTGACGTGAGCTTGATGCCGATATCGGGGAAAACAAAGTAAATGTAGAAAAGCAGCACGAGCATCGGCAGCGCGCGGACGGCGTTGACCATCGCGGTCACAGGCACAGTCAGCCACGAAATCTTCGATATCGTGCAGAACGCCCACATGAGTCCTAGCGGGGTGCTGATCAACAGTGAGAGAACCGTGATGACCACAGTCATCTTCGCGCCTTCGAGTAGAAGGGGCATATACTCGGCTACGTGACTCCAATGCATAGGACCTCTTGTGCTTTTCTGTTAGCTGTTTTATGGCAAAGAAATTCGAATTTAATAAGGATGTCGAATTTCATTCGATGCAACTGGGAAAATTTCCGTCCGTGCCTGCGAAGCGTTGCGCGCCTCCTCCCTCGTGGCTTTCCCTTGCGGGAGCCTGGTGTCGCCCGTTACTTTGTCTCCTGGCAGGCTTACCAGGCGTCCCGGCCATACCCCGTTGGGACGCAACATCCGAAGCACTTGCGTCTCGCGCAGCGCCTTCCGGCTGAACCTGTCAATTTAGCGTTGCGGGAGGGCCTGCTTCCGGCGTGAATCATCTTGTGCGAGCCGGCATGTAGTCGCCGGCCGGCACGTTTCGCCTGGCGGCGTGGGTAGCTTCAGAGGCATTGCAGCGTCCTGGTTCATATCGTAAACATGTCCTGGGCAGAATCGCATGGTCATAGTTGTCCGCCTAATTAGTTTTGGAAATGGGCTATAAGCCATTGCTATGGCGCGCGTGCCGGCTGCAAGCGCAGGCCACCGCGCGGGCACTTCCCGCACGCTCCCGTGCAGCCTGGGTTCGCCGGCGCGGCGGGGCGTTTGGGTGGGTACGCAGATGGGCTCCACGAGATGGCTCCTTCGGTGCTGGACCGATTGTCAGCGCGGCCATATTCCTGTAACAGTAGCCACGCAGTGCTGCGAAACTTCGATGGACGGAGCATACGCAGCCATTATTTTGTTGCGGATTGTACTAGTGCAATAATTTTCCGGATCGCTTTCGAGCGACCATGGGCGCTTACGTCAGGGGCGGAACGAGATGGCACCGGTGAGGGTTTTAAGCAAGTGGCACGACGCGGTGGAGGCCGCGCACGGTACGGAATCCAAACACAAGCGGCTGGTCAAGGCGATTGCGCTGGACATCGAGAGCGGCGCGCTCGCTTCGGGTGTGCGGCTCGCGACGCAGCGAGAGGTGGCGGCGGCGCTTGGCATCAGCGTGCAGACGGTGACCAACGCCTACAAGGAGCTCGAGCGGCAGGGCCTGGTCCGCTGTGAGGTTGGGCGCGGCAGCTTTGTTTCTGCGCGTGTGACGGAAACGATGTCGAATTACATTCTCGATTCCGCGGAGCGCGAGATTGTCGACTTCTCGACCGCACGCATCGTGCACACGCCCGATCACGATAACGCGTGGCGGGAGATTTGCGCGACATTCGCGACTCTCGATTCGCAGCCCTGGATTCATTCGTTTCGACCGATCGCGGGTTTTGAGCATCACCGTCAGGCCGGCGCGGCGTGGCTCGCCTCACTGAACATGCCGGTCAAACCGGAGTTGCTGCTCGTCACCAACGGCGCGGCCCACGGCATTTTCCTCGCGCTGGCGTCCACCGTTGGCCCCGGCGATACGGTGCTGTGCGAGAGCCTCACGGAGCATGGCGTCATCGGCGCGGCAAACGTGCTGGGCTTCACGCTCAAAGGTCTAGAGATCGACGAATACGGTATTCACCCCGAGCATTTCGAAGAGATGTGCGACAGCGAACGGGTGAGCGCGCTCGTCTGCACCCCAACGTTCAACAACCCCACGGTGTCCGTGATACCCGATTCGCGTCGTCGCGCGATTGCGCGGATTGCGGAGCGCTATGGTGTCTACGTGATCGAGGACGACGTTTATGGCGCGCTGCCCGCTAAGACGTGTACGCCCATTGCGAGCCTGATTCCGGAGCTGGCGTTTTACTGCACGAGCATGACGAAGTCGGTGCTGACCGGGCTGCGCACGGGCTATCTGGCCATGCCGCGCCGGCTCGCGCTGCGCGTGGAGAGTGTGCTGCGCGTGAGCAGCTGGATGGCGACTTCGCCGATCGCGGAGATCGCCACGCGCTGGATCGCCGATGGGACCGCGCGCAGGCTGGTGGAGTTGCAGCGCCAGCGTCTCGCGGCCCGCCAGGCCATGGTGCGCGAGGTGCTGGGCGAATACGTGCTGGGCGCGCACCCGAACGCGTTATCGGCATGGCTGCGCGTACCGGACTACTGGCAGGCCGAGCGCGTGGTGCGCGAGTTGCGCAACCGCCAGATCGCCGTGACGTCTCCCGAGCCGTTTCTCGTGGGCAATACGCCGCGACCCAACGCGGTGCGGATCTGCGTGGGCGCCGAGGCTTCGGACGCCGCGTGCAAGAGTGCGCTGGAGACCATTGCAGGGGTATTCGAGCAGTACCCGCATGTGCACGATTTCACTTGAGCGGCATTGCGAAAATTGTCCTAGTACAACCTGAAGCATTTTTTCGAACATTACACTGCGTCTCTCTACATCACGCACGCGGCCTGAGTTTCCGTAGTCGCGGGTGCTGTCACCAGCAGGATTGCGCAAATTGGATCAGGAGGTGCGATTGACCGCGAATGAAACGCGTATCGGACAAGGTGTCTCGCCGTCGCGGCTTCCGTTCGCGCGCAGCGAATATGATGTGCGAATCGCGAAGACGCGCAAGGCGATGCAACAGGCGGGCATCGGTCTGTTGATTGTCACGGACCCGAGCAACATGTACTGGCTCACCGGCTACGACGGCTGGTCGTTCTATGTGCATCAGTGCGTGCTGCTCGCACAGGAAGGCGACCCCGTGTGGTTCGGGCGCGGGATGGATGCGAATGGCGCGAAGCGCACGACCTTCCTCGCGCACGACCATATCATTGGCTATCCTGATGATTACGTGCAGTCCACCGAGCGTCATCCGATGGACTATCTCGCATGCGAAGTGGTGTCGGCGCGCGGCTGGGATGCGCTGCGTATCGGCGTCGAGCTCGACAACTATTACTTCAGCGCCGCTGCTTACGCCGCGCTTCAGCGCCATCTGCCCGGCGCGCGTTGGGTCGACGCCACTGCGCTCGTCAATTGGCAGCGCGCCGTGAAGTCGCCGCGCGAGATCGAATATATGCGAGTCGCGGCGGGAATCGTCGAGAAGATGCACGCGCACATTCTCGAGACCGTCGAGCCTGGCATGAAGAAGGCCGACCTCGTCGCGCGCATCTACGCTACGGGGATTGCCGGGGTGGACGAGCACAGTGGCGACTATCCCGCCATCGTGCCGCTGCTGCCGAGCGGCCCCGACGCCGCCGCTCCGCACCTCACATGGGACGATTCGGTGTTCACGTCGAACGCCGGCACGTTCTTCGAGATCGCAGGCTGCTATCGCCGCTATCACTGTCCGCAATCGCGCACGGTCTATCTCGGCAAGCCGCCCCGGCATTTTCTCGATGCCGAAAGCGCAGTGCTCGAAGGCATCGAAGCAGGCCTTGCGGCGGCGAAGCCGGGCAACGTGTGCGAGGACATCGCGAACGCGCTCTACGCCGTGCTGCGCAAATCGGGTATCGAGAAGAGTCACCGTTGCGGCTACCCGATCGGCGCGAGCTATCCCCCCGACTGGGGCGAGCGCACCATGAGCCTGCGCCCCGGAGACCGCACGGTGCTCGAGCCCGGCATGACGTTCCACTTCATGCCGGGACTGTGGCTCGACGACTGGGGCCTCGAAATTACCGAGAGCATTCTGATTACCGAAACCGGCGTCGAAACGTTCTGCCGCACGCCGCGCAAACTGTTTGTGAAGGAGTAGGAGCAATGCGAGCGTCTCCGATCACGCCGACCGTCGATTACGACGCCGATGGCGTGCAACACGGATTTCTGCGGCTGCCTTATTCGCGCGACGACTCCGCGTGGGGCGCGATCATGATTCCGCTGACCGTGGTGAAGCGCGGCGAGGGGCCAACCGCGCTGCTCACGGGCGGCAATCATGGCGACGAATACGAAGGTCCGATCGCACTCGCGAAGCTCGCGGCGTCGTTGCAGGCGGCGGACGTGTGCGGACGCGTGATTATCGTGCCGTATATGAACTATCCCGCGTTTCGCGCCGGCAAGCGCACCTCGCCGATCGACGCGGGCAACCTGAACCGCAGCTTTCCGGGGCGGCCCGATGGCAGCGTGACCGAAAAGATCGCCGACTATTTTCAGCGCCACCTGCTCGCGCGCGCCGACTATGTGCTCGACATCCACGCGGGTGGGCGCACGCTCGACTTCGTGCCGTTCGCGGCCATTCACGTGCTTCCAGACGGCGAGCAGCAGGCGCGTTGCGAGCGCGCGATGCGCGCGTTCGGTGCGCCGTACTCGATGCGCTTGCTGGAGCTGGACAGCGTGGGCATGTTCGACAGCGCCGTGGAAGAAGCTGGGAAGGTGTTCGTCTCCACCGAGCTGGGCGGTGGCGGCACCTCGACGGCGGCGAGCATGGCGATTGCGGATCGTGGCGTACGCGGTTTTCTTGCGCACGCCGGCGTGATTCAGGGTGAGCACGGCGAGCGGCATGCGCCCTCACGCACCACGACGCTGCTCGACATGCCCGATGGCGCTTGCTACACGACGAGCGAGCATCGCGGCTTGCTGGAGATGTGCCGCAATCTCGGCGAGATGGTGGAGGCCGGCGAAGTGCTCGCGCGGGTGTACGACATCGAGCGCACCGGCGCGCCCCCTGTGGAATATGTCGCGCGACGCGGCGGCTTGCTCGCGGCCCGCCACTTTCCGGGGCTCGTGCAGGTCGGCGACACGGTGGCCGTGGTCGCCGACGTGGTCGAGCGCAACCTGCCGGTCGCCGCATGAATGCGATGAGTGAGCCGGCACCGTGATCAAACTCGACCGTTACGACCTCGCGATCCTGCGCATTCTCGAGCGCGACGGCCGCATCACCAAATCGAAGCTCGCCGAAGAGGTCAGTCTTTCGATCTCGCCCGCGTGGGAGCGCGTGCGCAAGCTCGAGGAGAGCGGCGTGATCCGCGGCTATCGCGCCGACATCGACTGGATCGGCGCCGTCAAGGGCAGCCGCATCGTGGTCGAGGTGACGCTCTCGCGGCACACCGCGTACGACATGCGGCGCTTCGAAGAGCGCGTGAGCGCCGCCGACGAAGTGACGCTGTGCTACGCCACAGGTGGCGGCGTGGACTACATGCTGCACGTGATGACGCGCGACATCGATCACTATCAGCGCTTCATCGACCGCTTGCTCATGGAGGATCTGGGCATCGAGCGCTACTTTACCTATATCGTGACCAAGGTCGTGAAGTGCGCGCCCGATCGCGCGCCGGCGTGGGTCAGCGAGGGGGCGTGAATTTATTGTGTAGACCCGCATTGCATTGGAAAAATCGCAAGCGTATGCGCCCGAAAACAAAAAATATCGCGACGCAGCGGGAAAGAGAATGAAGTACAGAGCATCTTCGATGACACATTCATCCAGTTCCATGAGATCTGGAATTTTTAAGGAAGCTAAAGATGACGTTCCCGGCATCTCCCAATGAAATGAATGGCGCTGAAAGTCTCGTGCATACGCTGTTGAAGTCGGGTGTCGACACGTGCTTCGCCAACCCTGGCACGAGCGAAATGCACTTTGTCGGCGCGCTCGACCGCATTCCCGGCATGAAGTGTGTCCTCGGTCTGCAGGAGAACGTGGTGACCGGCATGGCGGACGGCTACTATCGGATCGCGCGCAAGCCCGCGAGCACGCTGCTGCATTGCGGCCCGGGCCTCGCCAATGGCATGGCCAACCTGCACAATGCACGTCGCGCGCGTGCCGGCATCGTCAACATCGTGGGCGATCAGGCCACCTATCATCGTCCGTACGACGCGCCGCTCACTGCCGATACGGAAGGCATGGCCCGCACCGTCTCGCACTGGGTGCGCACCAGCATGCACGCTTCACAGGTCGGCCGCGACGCCGCCGCGGCGGTCCAGGCGGCGCGGGCGATCTCGGGGCAGATCGCGACGCTCGTGCTGCCCGCCGACGCGTCGTGGAGTCAGGGCGGCATGGTTGCCGAACCGCTGGCGGTGCCGGCTGCGCCGCCGATCGATCCGCATGCGGTCGTGAACGCCGCGCGCATCCTGCGTTCGAACAAGAACGTGCTGATGCTGCTCGCCGATCAGGCGACGCTTGGCCCCTCGCAACGGCTCGCGTGGCGCGTCGCCAGGGCAACCGGCGCAGATCTGCTGGCCAGTTATACGAATGCGCACATGGCGCGCGGGCGCGGGCGGCTGCAGCTCGAGCGGGTCCCGTACGGCACGGACGCCGCCATCCAGGCGCTGAGCCGCTACGAGCACATCATCCTCGTCAACGCGAATCCGCCTGTCGGCTTCTTTGCCTACCCGGGGAAGCCTTCCACGCACTATCCGTCGAATGCGCAGATCCATGTTCTGTCGCGGCATGATCAGGACTCCGATACTGCACTGCAGGCCCTTGTCGATGAGCTCGGCGCACCCGAAGCCGCGATCCCGGATCCGGGTCCGCGTCCGGAAGCGCCGGGCGGGGCGATTACCCAGGAAGGTCTCGCACTGACGCTCGCGGCGTCGATGCCCGAGCACGCGATCGTGTCGAACGAGAGCATCTCGTTTGGCCGCGACACGTACAAGCTCACGCATGCGGCGCCGGCGCACGACTGGCTCAATCTCGGCGGCGGGGCCATCGGCGACGGGTTGCCGGTTTCGACCGGTGCAGCCGTGGCCGGCGGCGGCGATCGCCGCGTGGTCAGCCTCCAGGCCGACGGGTCGGCCATGTATTCGTTGCAGGCGCTCTGGACACAGGCACGGGAGAAGCTCCCGTGCACGACGATCCTGTTGAACAACCGCAAGTACAACATCCTGATAGGCGAGTACAAGAACGTTGGCGCGGTGCCCGGCCCGACGGCGATGGGCATGCTCGACCTTTCGAATCCGGACCTCGACTGGGTCCGCCTCGCAAACGGCATGGGCGTGGAGGCGGCGCGCGCGACCACGCTCGATGAATGCGCGGACCTCATGAGGCAGAGTTTCCGCCAACCGGGCCCGTTCCTCATCGACCTCATCATTTGACGCCCGATCAGAAGCCGCCAAAAAGCCGATACAGGAGACGCTTATGCTCAACAAGACCCAGTTTTTTATCGACGGCGATTGGGTATCGCCCTATGTAGCGCGCGAGTTGTCCGTCATCGATCCGTCAACCGAACAACCGTGTGCGGTCATCTCCATCGGTGGCGAGCAGGACGCCGACCGCGCGGTGGCCGCGGCCAGCCGTGCGTTTGAGAGCTGGTCGAAGACCCGTCCGGCGCAAAGGCTCGAGCTCGTGGAGCGACTGCTCGAGGTCTACAAGCGCCGTGCGCCGGAAATGGCTCAGGCCATCAGCCTCGAGATGGGCGCGCCCATCGACATGGCGCTTGCGGATCAGGTCGGGGCCGGGACGTGGCACATCAGCAATTTCATTGCCGCGTTCAAGGACTTCAAGTTCGAGCGGCCGCTTGGCGCGCATGCGCCCGACGATCGCATCCTGATGGATCCGATCGGTGTCGTCGGCCTGATCACGCCCTGGAACTGGCCGATGAACCAGGTGACCCTCAAGGTCGTTCCCGCGCTGCTCGCGGGCTGCACCATGGTGCTGAAGCCCTCGGAGATCGCGCCGCTCTCGGCCATGCTGTTCGCGGAGTATGTCGCGGAAGCGGGGTTCCCGAGCGGGGTGTTCAATCTCGTCAACGGCGATGGCGCGGGTGTTGGCACACGGCTCTCGTCGCATCCCGACATCGAGATGATCAGCTTCACGGGCTCGACACGCGCCGGCATTGCCATCTCGACGGCGGCCGCGGCGAGTCTGAAGCGCGTCGTGCTCGAACTCGGTGGCAAGGGCGCCAATCTGATTTTTGCGGATGCCGATCCCGAAGCCGTGAAGCGCGGGGCGCTGCATTGCTTCAAGAACACTGGGCAGAGCTGCAATGCGCCCACGCGCATGCTCGTGGAGCGATCGATCTACGCACGCGCGGTGGCCGAAGCCAAAGCGGTGGCCGAGTCTCTGCCTGTGGATTCGGCGCACAAGACCGGCAAGCACATCGGGCCGCTGTCGTCGGACGCGCAGTTTGCGAAGGTGCAGGAAATGATTCAAAAGGGCATCGACGAGGGCGCCCGGCTTGTTGCGGGCGGACTCGGACGGCCCGAAGGGCTTGCGCAGGGCTATTTCGTTCGCCCGACGGTATTTGCGGACGTGAACAACCAGATGGCCATCGCGCGGGAGGAGATCTTCGGGCCCGTTGTGTCGATTATCCCGTTTGATGAGGAAGACGAAGCGATTGCCATAGCGAACGACACACCCTATGGACTTTCGAACTATGTCCAATCGACAGACGGCGAGAAGCGCAATCGTGTCGCTGCGCGCCTGCGATCGGGCATGGTCGAGATGAACGGCCGCGCACGCGGCGCAGGCTCGCCGTTCGGCGGCGTCAAGGCCTCAGGCCGTGCCCGTGAGGGAGGGGTTTGGGGGATCGAAGAATTCCTCGAGCCAAAGGCGGTATCGGGCTGGGCGGGGCCGCACGCCGCAAAGCATCCGCGCCAAGGCTAGAACTATCGAGGTCCGAAGGCGTTCGAGGTTTCAACAGGCTATCAGCGACGATCATGTACCCATTTTCCCGCGCGTTTATCCACCCCGCGAGCTCGCCCATACGGGATCTTTTCAAATATCTCAGCGATCCCGAGATGATTTCCTTCGCAGGCGGCTATCCGGATCCCCGGCTGTTCGACGTGGAGGGCCTGGAAGAGGCTTCCCGGCGAGCGTACAAAGACAGCCTCTCCTGTCTTCAGTACGGCAACACCGAAGGCATTGCCAGGCTGAAGACCGAGATCATCCGCCTCATGGAACAGCGTGGGGTGAAGACGAGCTCGGAAAACATCGTCGTCACGACCGGCTCGCAGCAAGCTTTCGACCTCCTGCTGCGGGTCCTCGTGAACCCGGGCGATGTCGTGCTCGTGGAGAGCCCGACCTATTCGTCGAATATCCAGGCCGCCCGCGTACACGGCGCGCGGGTCGTCCCGGTGCAAACCGACGCCGATGGGCTCGACGTGGCCGCCCTCGAGCGGCTGCTCGACGGTATCCGTTCCGAGGCAGACCGCCCGAAGCTGCTTTATACCGTGCCGACGTTCGGCAATCCCACGGGTGCAACGCTCTCACTGCAACGCCGCCTGCGCCTGCTGGAACTGGCCGTCAAGCATCGCCTCGTGATCGTCGAGGACGATCCCTATGGCGACCTTCGATTCTCCGGCGAGCGCATCCCCTCGTTGAAAGCGCTCACGGGCGAGCTCCCGGGCAGCGACGACTGGGTCGTGCACATGGGCAGCCTCTCGAAGATCGTCGCGCCGGGCTTGCGCGTCGGCTGGAGCATTTCACCGGCGCCGATCGCGTATCGCTGCTATATCGCCAAACAAAGCGCGGACGTTGGCAGCTCGCCGTGGACGCAGGGTATTGCGGCTGAATATCTCTCCAGCGGCGCGCTGGAGCCGCATATAGAAAGGATCCGTCGCGGTTATGGAGAGAAGTGCCGTGCGCTATGCGCCGCGCTACGCGAACTGATGGGCGACGCACTCACATTCCATGAACCCAATGGCGGCATGTTCGTGTGGGCCAGGCTCAACGGCGAGGTGCCGGCTGCCGAGCTGTTGAAGGCGTCCATCGACCGCAAGGTCATGTTTGTTCCCGGAGCGGGATTCCACGTCGACGATCCGGTTCTGTCGACGCTCCGGCTTTCGTTTGCCGCCCCGTCGGTCGCGAATATCCATGCGGGCGTCGGGCGTCTCGCCGACGCCTGGGAGGCGATTCATGCCCGCATTTGAATGGCGATGATTTAAAAAATCCGATGCTCAGCGATGCTTTTTTGCGCTTTTCATCGGATTTCGTAATCTATAGCATGAGTGGATGCCACTTCGATGGCAGCCGCGGCAAGCGCGAGCGATGCAAGCCATGCCAGAAAGGAGTAGTGGGTTTCATGAACAGACTAATGAACGTCGACGAGATCGCAGCGCAGGTTACGGATGGATGCCGGCTTGCCTTGCCCGTCGACTATGCAGGGGTCGCCATGGCTGTTACGCGCCCGCTGATCAAGCGCGCGCCGAAGCGCCTCGCGCTCGTGGGCGTGCCGACGGCCGGGTTGCAGTTCGACATGCTCATTGGGGCAGGGCTCGTTGAAAGCGTGGAAACCAGTGCCGTCAGCCTCGGCGAAGCCGGTGGCGCACCCTGTTTCATGCGAGCCGTGGCGCGAGGCGAGATCCGGCTGTTCGACAGTACCTGCCCTGCCATCCACGCTGGGCTGATCGCCGCGCAAAAGGGCGCGCCGTTCTTGACGCTGCGGGGACTGATTGGCAGTGACGTGCTGGCGAATCGCAAGGATTGGCGGGTCATCCAGAATCCTTTTTCCGACCATGACGACCCTGTGGTTGCGATCCCGCCGTTGACCCCCGACGTTGCGATCTTCCACGCACCGATGGCCGACCGCGAGGGCAACGTCTGGCTGGGGCGGCGTCGCGAGCTCGCCACGATGGCCTATGCCAGCCGCCGCACTTTTGTGACCGTGGAGCGGATCAGCGAGCGCAGCCTGTTCGAAAACGAAACGATGGCCGCGGGCGTGTTGCCGGGACTTTACGTGGACGGAATTGCGCTCGCGCCGCGGGGCGCGTGGCCGTATGGCCTGTGGGGCGAGTATCAGCCCGATACCGCTGAATTGCTGCGCTATGCGCAAATGGCTCGTACCGAAGAAGGTTTTCAGACCTGGTTGAACGAAGGAGACGCAGCATGAGCGATGCGACGCCGCGCGAGCTACTCATTGCCACGATTGCGCAGCTACTGGATGGCGTGCGTCACGTTGCGGTCGGCTCTTCATCGCCCATTCCCGCTGCAGCTGCGATGTTGTTGCGCGCGCAGAAGGAGATGGCCGGCGAGCCGCCGGTCAGGCTATCGATCCTTGGATCGGTGAAGCACAACTTCTTCACCAATGGCTCCGGGGAGCTGTTCGATTGCGCCGGCCAAGGTCGTATCGACGCGTTCTTCCTTGGCGGCGGTCAGATTGACGGCCACGGGAATATCAACCTCGTCGGGGTTGGCGACTACCCGGCCACCAAAGTACGATGGCCCGGTTCGTTCGGCTCCGCCTATCTATATTTCGTAGTGCCGAGGGTCATTCTGTTTCGCGAGGAACACACCCCGCGCGTGCTGGTCGACAAAGTCGACTTCATCAGCGCGCCAGGCGTGAGCGCGCCAGAGGTGTATCGCACGGGCGGCCCGCACGCGCTGCTGACCGGCATGGCGCTGTTCATGTTCGACAAGGATAAGGGGCGCTTTCGACTCGTCAGTCTGCATCCGGGGCGCACGCTTGGCGAAGTCCGCGAAGCGACCGGGTTCGAGTTCGATGTCGATAGCGGCCTGCGCACGACCCCGGATCCGGACCCGGCCACGCTTGCGTTGCTGCGGGGGCGTATTCGCGACGAACTGAGCGAAACGTATCCGGAATTCGTATCCCAACTTTGACAGAAAGGGCTACTCATGTGGAATGAGTCTACAGACTCGAAAGGCGCGCTTGCCGGGCTTAGGGTGATTGACGCGAGCCGCGTTCTGGGCGGGCCGTTTTGCGGCCAGATTTTGGCGGACCATGGTGCGGACGTGATCAAAGTCGAGCCCCCCGCAGGGGACGAGACCCGCACATGGGGGCCTCCGTTTGCCGGCGATGCGGCGAGCTATTTTATCGGTGTCAACCGCAACAAGCGCGGGGTGTCGATCGACATGAGCCAGCCGGCCGGCCAGGAACTGCTGATGCGGCTGCTCGAAACCGCAGACGTCCTGATCGAGAACTTCAAGATCGGGACCCTCGAGCGCTGGGGCCTGGGCAGCGAAACGCTGCAGGCACGTTATCCGCGTCTCGTGCACTGTCGAATTTCGGGTTTCGGTGCTGACGGTCCGTACGGCGGGCTGCCCGGCTACGACGCCGCCGTGCAGGCCATGACCGGCATCATGAGCGTGAATGGCGAGGAAGGGGGCGATCCGCTGCGCGTGGGCGTGCCCGTCATCGACCTCGTGACGGGCCTGAACGCCGTGATCGGCATTCTGCTGGCCGTCAACGAGCGCAACGAGAGTGGCCGCGGGCAATTTGTCGAGTCGACGCTCTATGATGCGGGCGTTTCGCTCCTGCATCCGCAATTGCCCAATTTTTACCTGAATGGCAAGGTTCCGGCCCGCTCAGGCAACAAGCATCCCAATATCACGCCCTACGATGCGTTTCAAACGCGGACGACGCAGCTGTTCCTTGCTGTGGGGAACAACCGGCAGTTCTCAACGCTTTGCCGCGTGCTGGGGCGTCCTGAACTGGCTGCCGAGGCCCGCTTCGCCACCAACGCCTTGCGCAACGAGCACAAGAAAGAACTCCGTGCGGAACTCGAGGATCTGTTGCGGCAACATGATTGCGCCGCGATCGCGCGTGAGCTGATTGGCGCCGGCGTGCCTTGCGGGCCCGTGCGCACGCTGGATGAGGTCGTGGACGATCCGCACACGCATCACCGTGGAATGATCGTGGATATGGGCGATTACCGCGGCACGGGGAGCCCGGTCAGGCTCTCGCGCACGCCAGCCGTTTATAAGCGGCGGCCGCCGGCATTCGCTCAGCACACCGACGAGGTCTTGCGCGAGCAGGGGTTGGACCCAGAGCACTATGCGTCGGTGCTGCCGCGTAGCCCAGGTGCGTGAGCAAAGGGCGGGGCCCGCAAGCATTCAGAAGTGAAATCGCGTACGAGACACGTGCGCGATCTTGATGCCGTTCCTGCTCACCGAGTGTGAGTCAATAAATAAGTAGTCTTTAGCATTGTTCAGCCAAATTACACGAGGCAAACCCATGTCGCAGATTACCCGACACGATCGCAACCACCGCCGCAGCCGCGCCGTGGTCCACGGCAACACCCTCTATATCGGCGGCCAGATCGGCACCGATCTCGATGGCGATATCACCACGCAGACCCGCCAGGCGCTCGAGCAAGTCGACCGGCTGCTGGCGGCCTCGGGCAGCGAGCGCAAGAAGGTGCTGTCCGTCACGCTGTGGCTCAAGTCGATGGACGACTTTGCGGCCATGAACGCGGTCTGGGACGCCTGGATCGACACGGACGAGCCGCCCGCAAGATGTTGCGGCCAGGTCGAAATGGCCAACCCCCGTATTCTGTTCGAGATCACGGCGGTGGCCGCTATCTAGACGGCGAACGGGGCTCAGCGCTTCGCGCTTCTCGTTATCGAAGGGTGAATCCCACCATTCATTTCTTCGGATGCTGAGCCCCACAAATTTGCGCTTTAGTTCACGATTACGAAAACATAAGATGACATGGAGATCACTCAGACACCCGGCATCGAGATGATGGAGCTCTATTCGTGGCCGACGCCGAATGGGCACAAAGTGCACATCATGCTCGAGGAATGCGAGCTTCCGTATCGTCTGCATCCGGTCAACATTCGCGAAGGCGACCAGTTCCGGCCTGAGTTTTCCGCGCTCACGCCGAATCAGAAAATACCGGTGCTCGTCGATCATTGCGGCCCGCAAGGGCAGCCCATCCGCATGTTCGAATCTGGCGCCATCCTGCTCTATCTCAGCGAAAAAGCCGGCCGCCTGCTTCCCGCGAGTGCGCGTGATCGCCATGAAGCCGTTCAGTGGCTCATGTTCCAGATGAGCGCAGTCGGGCCGATGTTTGGGCAGTCGAATCACTTCAGGTATGCATGCGCTGAATCCATTCCCTATGCAATCGAGCGCTACGGCAACGAAGTGCGGCGTATCCATGGGGTGTTGGACCGGGCACTGGCCTCGCGCGCCTATCTTGCGTCTGATGAATATTCGATCGCGGACATCGCGGTCTATCCCTGGCTGGTGTCGTCCGAAAAGCATGGCATCAACTGGAGCGATTACCCGAACTTGTACCACTGGCTGGAGCTAGTCGGCCAGCGCCCGGCTGTAAAAAAGGGGATGGCCGTTTTCTCGGCCTGACGTCGTTATCGAAACAGGGAGGCTCATGTCTGCGGATTTTGATCTCATCGTGATAGGCGGGGGTTCCGGCGGCATCGCCGCCGCAAGGCGCGCAGCCTCTTACGGCGCTCGCGTGTTGCTGCTGGAAGCCTCCCGAATTGGCGGCACCTGCGTGCTGCGTGGTTGCGTCCCGAAGAAGTTGATGATGTACGCGGCGTCCTTTTCTCGTGCCATAGCCGAGGCGAGTGGCTATGGGTGGTCCGGTGTCTCCGGGCGCTTCCAGATGGAAGACTGGGCCGAGGCGAAGGTGCGCGAGCTGGACCGCCTGGAACAGATTTACCAGAAGATGCTTGCCGATTCGGGCGTCGAAGTGCAAATCGGCCGTGCGCAGATTGCGGGGGCGCATTCCGTTGCCGTGGCGGGGCGCACGCTGAGTGCGGAGCGAATCCTGATCGCGACCGGCAGCGCGCCGGACCGCATGGCGCTGCCGGGGTTCGCGCATGCGTGGACCTCGGACGACGTGCTGGATTTGCGCAGCCTCCCATCTTCGCTTCTCGTGGTGGGCGGCGGATATATCGCGGTCGAGTTTGCAAGCATATTGGCCGGCCTCGGTGTTCCGGTGACCCTTGCGTTTCGCGCCGACCTTCCGCTGCGCGGCTTCGACGACGACCTTCGAAGCAGCGTTGCTGAAGGGCTGAAAGCGCGCGGCGTCAATGTGGCCGCCAGGTCGCAAATGCAGTCGATCAAGCGAACCGAGAGCGGTTTTGTGCTGCACCGGGCGAATGGTGAGCCGTTGCACGCGCAAGCCGCTCTTAATGCCACGGGCCGCAAACCTTGCGTCGAGTCGCTTGGTCTGGCCACGGCAGGCGTTCAGCTTGACGAGAAGGGCGCCATTGTCGTCGACAACCAGAGCCGCACGACGGCCAATGGAATATGGGCAATCGGCGACGTCACTAACCGCGCAAATTTGACGCCTGTTGCAATCGCCGAAGGCCGGGCCTTTGCGGACACGGAATTTGGCGGCCATCCGACTGAAGTGGACCACCGCATCATCGCGAGTGCGGTCTTTTGCGATCCACCTGCCGCGTGCGTGGGACTGACCGAAACGCAAGCCGGCGCAATGGGCCCCGTCGACATCTACGAGGCGCGTTTTCGGCCAATGCGTACCGCTTTCATCGGAAGCCAGGAACGCACCTGCATGAAGATGGTGGTCGATAGCCGTACCGGCCGCGTATTGGGTGTCCATATGGTCGGCACCGACGCGCCAGAGATTATCCAGGCGTTGGCCGTTGCCGTGACGGCCGGCATCAAGAAAGCGGATTTCGACCGGACGATGGCGTTGCACCCGACATCCGCCGAAGAATTTGTCCTCATGCGAGAGCCGACCCGCACCGCAGGCGGCATCGCCAGCAAAATTCAAGCAGATCTAAAGGAGACGTGAGATGGCTTTGCCCGCAGTGTTCACGCAATTTGTCGAAGGCATGACCCGCATCCTTGACGCGGGAACGCAGGACGAGCCTCGTATTCTTGAAGCGGGTGGAAAGCTGCTTCGCGACCTCGTCGCACGGGACGACTGGTTGCCGGACGAATTCGCCCAACCCCATCCGCAGTACTACGGGCAGTATTTGCTGTACGCCGACCCGGACGACAGGTTCTCGGTCGTCAGCTTCGTTTGGGGCCCGGGCCAGAAAACGCCTGTTCACGACCACACGGTATGGGCGTTGATTGGCATGCTGAGGGGAATGGAGCGCTCCGAACGGTTCTTGCCGCAGGGCGAAGGCAAGCCGATGAAGCTGCTTGACCATGAAGAACTGCATCCTGGCCAGGTCGATTGTGTCTCGCCGACGCTCGGCGACATACACCGGGTCTCCAACGGCTACGAGGACAAGGTCTCGATCAGCATCCATGCGTATGGCGGCAACATCGGCAAGATCCGTCGCCATGTGTACGACCCGGAAAACGGCGCGATGAAGGATTTCGTGTCTGGCTATACGAATGTATAGAGTTCGTATACCTAATTAAATGTACGCCGGTTCTGTCGCGCAATGCTCAAGAACGGTTTGTCGAATTCATCAAGAGTGTGAGGAAGCGTCATGTACAAGCTGACTGCCGAACAGCAGGATCTGCAACTGAAAGCCAGGGACCTGGCGAAACGCGCATTCGCGCCCTCCGCCTCCAATACCGACGTTACGGAAGCTTACCCGTGGGCCAACGTGGACCGCCTGCTCTCGGAAGGGTTCATGGGCATGACCATTCCCAGGGCATATGGCGGCCAGGGGCGCAGCTATCACGACACCGTGATTGTGATCGAGGAAATGGCGAAGGCATGCGCCACCATGGGGCGCATCACGGTCGAGGCCAACATGGGCGCGATCGGCGCGATCATGAGCTATGGCACCGACGAGCAGAAGAAAATTGCCGCCGCGGCCGTGCTTGGCGGAGACAAGCCCGCGATCTGCATTTCGGAACCGAATGCGGGGAGTGCCGCAAGCGAGATGACCACCCGCGCGGACCGCAAGGGCGATCACTATATCCTCAACGGGGAGAAGTACTGGATCACCGGCGGCGGCGTCTCGAAGCTGCACCTCATTTTCGCCCGCGTTTTTGACGATGGCGTCGATCAGGGTATTGGCGCTTTCATATGTCTACGCGAAGGGAGCGCGCCGGAGGGCCTGGTAGTCGGCCGCCGATTGTACGCGATGGGCGTCCGCGGGATTCCCGAGACCCATATCGAGTTCCGCGACCTCCAACTGCACAAATCCATGCTGGTCGTGCCCCCCGGCGGACTGAAGCGGGGCTTTGCTTCCCTCATGAACGCCTACAACGCACAACGCGTGGGGGCGGGCACGGTGGCGCTCGGTATCGCGCAGGGCGCGTTTGAGGAAGCGGTCGCTTACGCAAAAGACCGCGAGCAGTTCGGACGGCCGATCGCCGAGTTTCAGGGCCTGCAATGGATGATGAGCGACATGTCCATCCAGCTCGAGGCCGCGCGCTTGATGCTGCATGCGGCGGCGTGCAGCGGAGAATCCTTCCCCGATATCGCCATGGCGGCAAGGGCGAAGATCTTCGCAGCCGAAACGGCGAACAAAGTGACGAACGATTCGCTGCAGATCTATGGTTCGTCGGGCTATGGACGGCACAACGCGATGGAGCGGCACGTGCGCGACGCCCGCATGTTTACGATCGCAGGGGGCACCGCACAGATTCTTCGGACCCAGGTTGCCAGCAGTATTTTGGGCATGAAGCTACCGCAGACTCGCAATGGGTATATTGCCAAGTAGCTGCGGCGAACGGTGTAAAGAGATCATCCACGCGTGAGCCGCGCAGGCGGATTGCCAGGCGATGGTTGCCGGACCTGGTTTCAGGAAGGCGGGTTCAATGCATAAGGAACGTAGCGCTCGCTCTACGCGCGCCACGGCGTGGTATTTCGGGTGGAACATCGTGGTTGCGTCTGCAGTCGTGACACTGTTGACGGTTGGCATGCGAATGGGCATTGGCCCGTTCGTTTTGCCGATGACAAAAGATCTGGGTTTCGGTCGAAGTCTGCTATCGGCAATCGTCGCTGTTGGCATGTTGAGCTACGGCATCGCCATGCCCCTTGCGGGCTATCTGGTTGCCAAACTGCAGACCCGGACGGTGCTGCTGGCGGGAACGGCCATTGTCGTTTTATCGGCGATAGGGACAGTGTTCTCGCACGATCCAGGGAGCTTCGGATTTTCTTATGGAATCGCGATGTCCCTGGGGCTCGGCCTGTGCAGTCCCGTAGCCTTGACGCCCATTATCAGCAAGTGGTTCACGCGCAGACGCGGCATGGCGTTATTTTTCCTTGCGACTGGGTCGATGGCGGGCATCGCGGTCATGACGCCGTTATTCATGATGCTAATCGAGCACATCGGGTGGCGGCATACGATACTTTGCTACGCGTTCTTTTTCGCCGTGGTCAACGTGCCCGTCGCGGTTTTCATCATGAAGGACGATCCGCCACCGCAGACGGATCAACTTGCGGGCCAGCGCGAAGAGAATCGGGCGACCGCAGCCGCGAGCACGTCACCGATGTCGATACGGGAGGTGCTCGGCACCGCCCCGTTCTGGCAAATCGCGATTGGGCTGTTTGTTTGCGGCATCAGCATGAATCTGCTTGGAACGCATGCCGTTCCCATGCTCATGGACCATGGATTCGGCGCAACGGTTAGCTCATTGGGTGTTGGTTTGATTGGCCTCGTGGCGATCTTTAGCACGCTACTGCTGGGGCAGCTTTCTGATCGGCTCGAGCGCCGTGACATCCTTGCGGTGATCTATCTCGTGCGTGGGCTTGGCTTCATCGCGCTGGTTGCCGTGCATACGCCGGGGGAATTGTATGCTGCCGCGGCAATCGGCGGGCTGGCGTGGTCGGGGAGTGTGGCGATGTCCTCGGCGATTCTCGCCGATCAATATGGCGTGCGCCTCGTAGGATATCTGTATGGGTGGGCCTATCTGGGCCATCAAGTGGGCGCGATGTTGAGCGCGTGGTTCGGCGGCTGGGCATACGAGACCTTTGGCAGTCACTGGCCGGCATTCGGCGGGACAACCGTGCTGCTGCTGATGGCAGCGGCAATATCAAAGAGATTGCCCGCGAGGGGGACCCCGGCACAATTGGATTCAATCCGAAGACGCGTCCAGCACGAATAGGCCGCAAAACAGGGCCTCGCCGTGCAGACGCTTCGCGCGATCTGGCGTAAGATTGAGCGATCGATGGCCTTAGATAGACAATGCTCATACGCGCTCTACACTCGTTTCTGGCGCTGCACCGTTACGGTACGATCGTTGCAGCAGCGGAGAAGGTCCATCTATCGCAGGCCGCCGTCAGCGTTCAGCTCAAGAATATCGAGGAAGAGCTCGGGCTGAGTCTTTTCACCCGGACCAAGCGTTCACTCGAATTCACTCCGGCAGGCCATCGGCTGGTCCGGCTTGCCGAGCAAATGGTCTCCATTTACGAGGAAATGAAGGCGCTACAGCATGGTGGCGCCTTGGGCGGCGTGCTGACACTTGGCGTGATCAATAGTGCGCTTACGGGGGTGCTGCCGCGTTTGCTCAGAAAGATGATGCGCGAGAATCCCAATCTCGAGATCAAGATCATCGCGGGCATTTCGAGCGATCTGGTGGGCATGGTGGATGCGGGATCGCTTGACGCCGCCATTGTGACGCAACCGCCTGAACAGTTTCCGATCAATCTGAGCAACCACCATCTCTATAGCGAGCCGTTCGTCCTGATTACCCCGGCGGAGACGCCATACGATGACGTGGGCGAGGCGCTGGCGTCGCCAATTCCTTATATTGCCTTCGATCGCAGTACTTGGGCGGGGCGGCTCATCGACGAGTTCAGAATGAAGCGCGCAGTCATGACGCGTCCCTCCATGGAGCTCAATTCGCTCGACGCAATTGCCGCGCTCGTGAGCCAGGGATTGGGCGTCTCCATTGTCCCCCTGATCCAGGGGGCGAGCTGGCACAAGAGCGCCAACCTCAATGTCGTGAGACTGCCGAATTTCGATCGACCGGTGTCGCTCGTCGAGCGCAAGTCGCACGCTCGAGTTGCCCTGACGGCCATGCTGGTCTCATCGTTCGACACGTTGCTAGCGGATCCTGAGACGGCGCAGCCGTAGATAATCAGTACAACGACACTACAGCAGATCGTCTAGCGCCTCCGCGTTCTCGTAAACTTTGAGCAGCATCGCCCGCAGCGCCTGCACGTCGGTTGCATCGAAGTCGCGCAGCACGACCGCTTCATGCCGCTTCGCGATGGGCACGATGCTCTGGGCCAGTTCTTCCCCCTTTTCAGTCAGGGCAATCCTGATCGACCGCCCATCGGTCGCGCTTCTCTCCCGCTTGACCAAATCCTGATCCTCCAGACGGTCGATGATCCGCGAAAGCGCGGAGATGTCCGAAGTCGCATGCACGGACAGTTCGGACAGGGTCTGCCGCGGCACGTAGAGCAGCGAAGCGCAGACGCGCCACTCGCTGAGACCCAGGCCAAAGGGCTTGAGCGCCTTCGCAAAGGCGTTGCCCATCCTCCCGCCTGCCCGGGTGAGCAAGAAGGGGATGGCCAGTTCGAGTTCCTGCGGTCGCTTCGGTGTCTTCATGGTCGTCGGTGGACTGAGGGTTTACGTGGGGCATTCATATTTGATAAATCAACTATACTCCATTCCCAGATACTTGAATAATCAAGTAAAAGACGGGTGCCCTGGCCGGTACTGCGTCTTCCACGAGACGAGCAAGGCGGAACCCGCTGAACTGGAGCACATTCATGAAAGACAAGATTGCACTTGAAGAGCACTTTGCGATTGATCTGACGATTGACCAATCGAAAGGCTATGCACCCCCCCATGTCTGGGAGATGTTGAAGTCGAATTTGCTGGACATCGAGCAGCAGCGGCTCGAGCGGATGGAGCAGGGTGGAACCGCGTTTTCCATCCTGTCGCTCAATTCCCCCGGCATCCAGGGGATTCCAGACATCGCCGAATCGATCGATGTCGCCAAGCGCGCCAACGATGTCCTGGCCGAGCACGTGGCCCGTCATCCCTCACGTTTGGGCGGCTTTGCGGCGTTGCCGATGCAGGACCCGGAAGCGGCCGCCCGCGAACTCGAGCGCTGCGTGAAGGAACTGGGGTTCCACGGTTTCATGGTGAATGGCTTTTCCCAGGTCGGCAATGCGGAGCACGTCGTCTATTACGACGCGCCGCAATACACGGACTTTTGGGCGAACGCGGCTGCGCTGGGCAAGCCTTTCTATATGCATCCGCGCGATCCGCTGCCCTCGCGTGAACCGATCTACGACGGCTTTCCGTGGCTGACCGCCGCGACCTGGGCGTTCGCGGTCGAGACGAGCATTCATGCGTTGCGGCTGATGACTTCGGGTCTCTTCGATCGCAATCCGTCGTTGCAGATGATCCTCGGCCATCTGGGCGAGGGCATTCCGTTCAATGTCTGGCGCGTCGACCACATTCTGCAGAAGGCGCCGCGAGGGCTGCCGTGCCAGCGCAGCGTGGGCGAATATCTGCGGGAGAACGTCTACGTGACCACGAGCGGCAATTTCCGGACGCAGACGCTGCTGGCGACGATGCTCGAAATGGGCAGCGACCGGATCATGTACTCGGTCGACTATCCGTTCGAGACGCATGATGAAGCGTCGCAGTGGTTCGATCACTGCTCGATCAGCGAAACGGACCGCGTGAAGATCGGGCGGGACAACGCACGCCGTCTGTTCGGTCTTCAATGATGCACGCGGGCAACGGGAGAGATCTGATGCAAGCTAACGGGTTGGCGCCTGTGCAGGTGTGGCGCGAAAAGATCTACAGCGGTGGATGGAAAACCGCAGAGGCGGGCGTGCTCGAGGTGACGGAGAAGGCCACGGGCGAGCGAATGGGCGCAATCGGTTGTGCCTCGCCCGCGGACGTGTCGTTGGCCGCCGCCATGGCCAGGGACGCTCAGCGGGCGTGGTCGGCCACGCCGGGGCCGCAGCGCGGCGATGTCTTGCGCGAGGTCGCCCGGCTGATTCGCGAGCACCGTGAAGAGATCGCGCTGCAGATTGTTCGGGAGACCGGATCGATTCGGCCCAAGGGGCATGCCGAAGTGGAGCTGGCGATCCGCGAGATTCTCGAGGCCGCGGCGCTGGCCAGCCAGCCCACCGGCATGATCACCACCAGCGACGTGAAGGGGCGGCACAGCGTGGCGCGCAGGATTCCGCTGGGCGTGGTGGGCGTCATCACGCCGTGGAATTCGCCGTTCCTGCTGGCGGCGCGGGCGATCGCCCCAGCGCTGGCCACGGGCAATGCGGTGCTGCTCAAGCCCGATCCGCAATCGCCGGTCTGTGGCGGTGCGATCTATGCGCAACTGTTCGCGGCCGCGGGGCTGCCCGAGGGGCTGTTCCATGTGCTGCCCGGCGGCGTGCAAACGGGTGACGCGCTGGTCCGCGATCCGCTTGTCAACATGATCAGCTTCACGGGGTCCACGCAGGTCGGCAAGCAGATCGGCGCGGTGGCGGGCGGCCTGCTCAAGCGCGTGAACCTCGAGCTGGGCGGAAAGAACCCCTATATCGTGCTGGACGATGCGGATGTCGAAGCCGCCGCGAGCGCCGGAGCGTGGGGCTCGTTTCTGCATCAGGGGCAAATCTGCATGTCCGCGGGCCGGCACCTCGTTCACGAACGGATTGCCGAGGCCTACATCGCGAGCCTTGTGCGGCGAGCGAAGGCGCTAAAAGTGGGCGATCCCTTCAAGGGCGATTTTCACATCGGCCCCATCGTCAATGAACGGCAAGCCGCAAACGTCGAGCGCATCGTCGCGGATTCCGTGAGCAAGGGGGCGAAGATTCTCGCCGGTGGCTCGCGCGACGGGCTCTTCTTCGCGCCGACGGTCATGGTCGACGTAGCGCCTGGCATGCCGGTATTCGAGGAAGAGATCTTCGGCCCGGTCGCCGCGGTCACGGTGGTCAAGAGCGACGACGAAGCAGTCTCGCTCGCCAATCAGACCGGCTATGGCCTGGTGGCGGCCGTGGTGTCCGCCGATCTGCGCCGCGCACAGCGTGTCGCCGACCGGCTGCACGCCGGCATCGTCCATATCAACGACCAGACGGTCGTGCACGAAGTATTCGGGCCGATGGGCGGTCTCGGTTTGTCCGGCAACGGGCATAACTACAGCACGCTGACCAATGCGGACCAGTTCACGGAATGGCAGTGGATGACGAGCCGTGACGACGTCCCTGCCTATCCGTTCTAGACAAACCCACGCGAGGTGCATGGTGACTTCCGAAACCGCGCAGCGAGTGCAAGAGGCGCAATCGTCGATCGTCGACATTAGTGCGTTGATCGATAGCCAGCCACTGAGCAGGTTCCAGATCTGGATCATGGTCATGATCGGCTGCTCGGTGGTGATGGACGGCTTCGACGTGCAGACGATGGGCTTCGTGGCGCCCGCGATCGTGCAGGCGTGGCACATCAGCCCTGCGCAGCTTGGGCCGGTGTTCGGCGCGGGTTTGCTGGGGATGCTCGCGGGGTCGATCGTGCTCGGCGGCATGGCCGACAAGGTGGGGCGCCGGCCCGTTCTGGTGGGCGCGACCGTGTTCTACGGGTTGTGCATGCTCGGCACGACCCTGGTCCACTCGGTGCCGGAGTTCCTGGCCATGCGCTTGATGACCGGCTTCGGCATCGGCGGGGTGATGGGCAACGCCATCGCGCTGGTGAGCGAATACAGCCCGCAGAAGCACCGCGCGTCGCTGATGACGTGGGTGTCATGCGGCTTCACGGGCGGAGCCATCGCGGGCGGCCTGCTCTGCGCGGCGCTGTTGCCGCAGATGGGCTGGCGCTCGGTGTTCTTCGTCGGCGGCATCCTGCCTCTCTTCATTGCCGCGGCGATGCTGAGGTACCTGCCGGAATCGCTCCAACTGCTGGTGCTCAAGCAGCGCAGCCCGGAAACGATTGCCCGGTGGCTCGGCAAGATCGCGCCGGGCGTGCAAATCGGCGCGCAGACCCGCTTCGCTGTGCACGGGCAGGCGCGAGCGAAAGCCACGGTGGCCGAGCTCTTTCGCCATGGCCGCGGCGCGACCACGGTGCTGCTCTGGGGCATCAACTTCGCCAACCTGCTCGATCTCTTCTTTCTGTCGAACTGGCTGCCGATGCTGTCCTTGCGGGTCGGCCACGGCGTCTCGACGGCCGTGCTCATAGGCACCTCGTTGCAGATCGGCGGCACGGCGGGCGCGCTCCTCATGGGACCGTTGATGGACCGCTTCGGCTTCTATCGCGTACTCGCCTGCAGTTTTCTGGTGGCGACATGCTCGGTCGCAGCGGTGGGACTCCCCGATCTGTCGACGGGATTGCGCTACGCCGTCGTGCTGATCAGCGGAATCTGCATCGTGGGCGGGCAGCCGGCGGTCAACGCGCTGACGGCAACGCTCTATCCCACGCCGCTGCGCGCCACGGGTGTGGGCTGGAGTCTGGGCATCGGTCGCGCGGGCTCGATCATCGGCCCGGTCGTGGCGGGGCAGTTGATCAAACTGCAGTGGTCGAATACGGCGTTGTTTTTTGCGGCAGCGGTGCCCGCGCTGGCGTCGTGTCTGATGCTCGTTTTGCTCAGCCGCGTTGCGGCGAGAAATCAGGTCGGCTGAGCCGCACGCTAGTGGGTCACGACAGGCCGTGGCCCAGCAATGGGAAGTCAGGAGAGGCGAGATGCCCGTTTCTATCACGGTAAATGGCAAGCACCACCGTCTGGATGTCGCTGCGGATACGCCGCTGCTTTACGTGCTTCGTAACGATCTGCAGTTGAACGGTCCGAAGTTTGGCTGTGGCGAGGCGCAGTGTGGTGCGTGCACGGTCCTGGTTGGCGGCAATGCAACGTACTCCTGTGTATTTCCGGTTGGCGCGGTGGGCCAGGCCCATGTGAGCACCGTCGAGGGCCTGGGCCTGGGCGAGGGCGAACGGCTGCACGCCTTGCAAAAGGCTTTTCTCGCCGAACAGGCCGCGCAGTGCGGCTATTGTTCGAGCGGCATGCTGATGGCCGCCAAAGCGCTGCTGGCGCGCAACCCCAATCCGGACCCGGCAACCATACGGCGCGAACTGGCGGGCCAGAAATGCCGGTGCGGCGCGCACAACCGGATCGTGCGCGCGATCGAGCGCGCCGCGCAGGAGTTGCGCGCATGAATAACGTCCGGCTTTCGCGGCGCGCGTTCGGCAAACTGGCCGGCGCGGTTCTCGCGACGTTCACGCTCGCACCCTTTGCGGAGTTTGCGTTCGCCGAGCCCGACCTGCCGCGCGATCTTCATGCGAATCCGCGGCTCGACGGCTGGATTCGCGTCGACGAGGCGGGCACGGTCACGGTCTTCACGGGTAAAGCCGAGCTGGGGCAGGGGATACTCACGGCCCTTGCACAAATCGCCGCCGACGAACTCGACGTGGATCTGTCCCATGTGCACATCGTCTCCGCGGATACGGCCCGCAGCCCGAACGAGGGCTATACGTTCGGCAGCCAGTCGATCGAGCAGGCCGGCGCGGCGTTGCGTGTGGCCGCCGCGCAGGCGCGGGCGGTTTTACTAGGGGCCGCGGGAAGTCGGCTCAATGTTCCGGAATCCGAACTGCTCGTGGATGGAGGTGTCGTTCTGACCACCGACGGCCGGCGCCTGCGCTACGCAGACATCGTGAGGGACGACAAGGCGCTGCTTGCGCGCGAGGTGGCCGCAGCCACGCCAAAGCGTCCCGAAGAATACAAGCTGGTGGGCAAGCCGGTGCCGCGCATCGACTTTCCCGCGAAGTTCACGGGTGGGGCGGCGTTCATTCAGGATATGCGTCTGCCCGATATGTTGTTTGGCCGCATCGTGCGGCCCCCGCGGTCTGGCGCGAAGCTCCTCTCGGTCGATGTCGCTGCCGTCAAGCAGCTCCCGGGCGTGGTCTCGGTCGTTCGCAATGGCAGCTTTCTCGGTGTGATCGCCAAGCGGGAAGAGCAGGCGATAGCGGCGCGCAGCGCGTTGATCGAGGCGGCGCAGTGGAGTGCGGATTTCGTCGCGCTGCCCGACGTGGACCACCTCCAGACGGCGCTGCCGCAGTGGCGCAGCGAAGACAAGGTCATCGGTGTGTCGGGCCAGGACGTGCCCGCCGTCAATGGCACGACGCAACTGGAGGCGAGCTACGTTCGCCCCTATCTCTCGCACGCCTCGATTGGCCCTTCCTGCTCAGTGGCGTTGCTCAAGGACGGGCATATGACGGTCTGGTCGCACACGCAAGGCGCGTTTCCTTTGCGCGGCGATCTTGCGAAGGTGCTCGACATGCCGGCCAACGCCGTCGATGTCGTGCACACGCCGGGTTCGGGGTGCTACGGCCACAACGGCGCCGACGATGTGGCGCTCGACGCGGCGCTGCTGGCTCGCGAGGTGGCGGGCCGGCCGGTCAAGGTGCAATGGATGCGCGAGGACGAGTTCGCCTGGTCGCCCATCAGCCCGGCAATGGTCATGCGCGTGAAAGCGGCGTTGTCCAAAGACGGGCGCATTGCTGACTGGAATTACGACGTCTGGAGCAATTCGCATGCGATGCGGCCAGGCGAGCCCGGTGGCGTGAACCTGCTGGCCGCGTGGTCTCTCGAGACGCCATTTCAGCCTGCGCCACCTGCATGGATTCCGCAGCCGTACGGCAATGGCGACCGCAACGCGGTGCCGCTCTACGACCTTCCGCGCAAGAAGGTGACGAACCATATGCTTCTGGACGCGCCCATCCGCAATAGTTCGCTGCGCACGCTGGGCGCTTATGGAAACGTGTTCGCGATCGAATCGTTCATGGATGAACTGGCGCTCGCGGCTCAGGCGGATCCGGTCGAGTTTCGCCTGAAGCACCTGAGCGACCCGCGCGCGATTGCCGTGGTGCAGGCTGCCGCTCGCGAGGCAAGGTGGCAGCCCGGCTTGAAGGGCGACGGCCAGCGTGGACGTGGCTTTGCCTGGTCGCGCTACAAGAACATCGGGGCCTACGTGGCGGCCGTCGTCGATGTCCTTGTCGATCGAGCGACGGGGGCGGTCAGCGTGACGAATGTCACCGCGGCCGTTGACGTCGGCCGCGTGATCAATCCAGACGGCGTGAAGAACCAGATCGAAGGCGGCATTGTTCAGGCACTGAGTTGGGCGCTCAAGGAGCGCGTCATGTTCAGCCGCACCGAGATCACGACGCGCCATTGGCAGGACTATCCGATCCTGTCTTTCGAGGAAGTGCCGCCTGTCGATATCGTGCTGCTCGAGGGCAACGATGAAGCGTCGCTTGGGGCAGGGGAATGCTCGCTCGGTCCGACGGGCGCTGCGTTGACGAATGCCGTGGCGAATGCGTGCGGCGCCCGGTTCCGCGAACTTCCTTTGGTGCCGTCAAAGGTCAAGGAGCGTCTTACCTGACGCATACGGACTGCAGCCAGTCTGTAAGTATCTTCATATTAATTAGTATCGCATATCAATTGTATTTATATAAAGGAGCGCGAGCCAGTTAAATCGTAGTGCGAATAAATAACAAGTCCACGCTGTAAATATTAAAAGGCAATGGATTGGAGGCTGATGATGGGTTACATGTCGAATCGAATCAGGGCGGGCCGCGCGCGTCGGCGCGTGGCACGGTGCGGACTCGCGATGCTGGTGGCAGGCCTCGCGAGCGCGGCTCACGCGCAAAGCTCCGTGACCTTGTACGGGGTGATCGATACGGGTGTCGAATACGTGACGAATGTCGGGCCCAAAAAGTCCAGCGTGGTGCGCGTGCCGACGCTGACGGCTTCGCTGCCCTCGCTGTGGGGCCTTCGCGGCAAGGAGGATTTGGGCGGGGGGCTCAGCGCCGTCTTCGTGCTGGAATCGGGATTCGCGCCTTCGCAGGGCTCGCTGAATCAGGGCGGGCGTCTGTTTGGCCGGCAGGCCTATGCCGGTCTTTCTGGACCGTGGGGGACGGTGACGCTCGGCCGGCAATATTCGCAGATCTTCTGGACGGTGTTGACGGGCGACACGCTGGCGCCGAACATCTACGCCGCGGCCGACCTGGACCCTTACCTGACCCAGCCGCGCGTCGACAATGCGATCACCTACAACTTCACGTCATCGGGATTGACCGTGGCCGCGACGTATTCGTTCGGGCGTGACGCCGTGGACAGCGCGGCGGCGGGTGGTTGCGCTGGGGAGTCGCCCACCGACTGGCGGGCGTGCAAGTCGATGTCCGCCATGGTGAAGTACGACGCGGGGAAATGGGGCGTCGCGGCGGCCTTCGATCGCAACTATGGTGGCGGTGGCGCGGGCTCGCCGTTGCCCCTTAGCTCGCAGACCGATACGCGTGCCGTTATCGACGGTTTTGCGAAGTTTGGTAACGCGACTATTGGCGCGGGTTTCCTTCATCGGATTAATCATGGAGAGCAGACGCCTACCATTTTCGATGCGACCAGTAACTACTGGTGGATTGGCGGAAACTATCTCGTGCGACCCGATTTTTCGCTCGATGCGCAGTTTGGGCAGATTACCGTGAGCAATAAGGACGCAGGGGGCTCCGTCATTGCGGCGCGGGCTATGTACTTCTTCTCCAAGAGTACCTCGGTGTATGTCACGGCCGGGCATGTGTTTAACCAGCGTAACGGTGCGTTTACGATTGATGGCGGCACAGTGCCGCCTGCTTCCACGCCGTTGCCGGGTGTTGGGCAGACCGGTGCTATGGTGGGGATGCGGCACCTGTTTTGAATGCGGTGTGGGCGCATTGGACCATGCTGGTGGGTCCTGTGTTGGCCTTAACTTGTATTCGCGGCGGGCCGCAAGCGTTGCCCCTGTGCGGGGCGGCACCTACTTTTCTTTGCCGCGGCAAAGAAAAGTAGGCAAAAGAAAGCCGCTCACACCGCCAGTGTGACGCAGTTCACCACTGCCCTGTATATCGGAGCGGCTCCGGGGCGTCTGTCATCACTTGCTACTCGCCGGAGTGACTAAGGACTCATTCATCCGGCGGCGCTGCGCGCGCCGTGAGGCATGTCCAAAACCAGTGGGATGCACACGCGTTCGTCGCTCTAAAATATATTCGCTCGGCGCCTTGCCCACGCATTCGCCAGCCAGCCAGCACGCCCGTGCGTTAACCGATTAGCATCCCAACGCATTCACTGATTGGCACTCCAGTGCATTCAACGGTTAGCTCTGCAGCGCATTTACCGGTCAGCACCGCCACGTAATTACCTGGTGGCATCCCTAACGCAATCGGCAGCCCGCCCGGTTTTCTTGCAGACCCTTCCGCCCGCGCGTAGCGCGCGGCGGGAAGGATGAGCCCTTTGTCACTAACGTGAAGTGTGCGAGGTGACGGATGCCCCGGAGCCGCTCCGATAAGAAGGGCAGTGGTGGACTGCGTCACACTAGCGGTGTGAGCCGCTTTCTTTTGCCTACTTTTCTTTGCGGCTGCAAAGAAAAGTAGGTGCCGCCCCGCACAGGGGCAACGCCTGCGGCCCGCCGCGAAAACAGGTTAAGGCCACCGGCCGTATTACCCACAACAAATGAACCTTGCCCCATTGCCATTAAAATTTTACGAGTGTATAGTTAAGCGGAAATCCACCGAGCATCAAGCGCCGATCGCAGCGGCCATAGCGGGCGTCTTGCTGCCGATCACCCGGCGCACGTCTCGCGCCCCCAGCAACCGCATAGTCTGATGAAAAGGTTCGACATGGCACCCCAGAACGGCGATTCGAGAAATCTCGCCACCGTAAAGGAATATTTCGTTCGCCTGGACGCAGGACAGGCAGACATGCTCGATCTGTTCGCGGACGATTTCCAGTTCTATTTTCCAAAATTCGGTGTGGGCAAAGGCAAGGCCGAGCTTGCGGAGCTCGCGGGCGGGCTAGGGGCCACAGTCAACTCGGTCTCACACGACCACAACGCAATGAACTTCTTCGAGGGCCCCAACTTTGTCGTGGCCGAGGGCCTCACCAGGGGCGTGCACAGCGATGGCACCGCGTGGCAGGGTGGCGAGACGCCCGGCGGCCGCTTCTGCAATGTCTTTGAATTCGGCAACGACGGACTCATCCAGCGTCTGCACATCTATCTCGACCCGGATTACGCAGGGCACGACGCTGACCGGTTCCTCTGGGGAAAGAACCGCTCCTGGTAATAACAGGGGCACCAAGCTCGCGCTCGAAGGCGCGAACGCGCTTCGCTCAAAGCCGGCAGCGCGCCCGTCACGCCACCGAATGCCGTGCCGGCACCGGCCAGTCCCGCAATGCGGACGCAATCTTCCGTCGCGTCTTGCGACTTCATTGTTCCGCTATCGAATTCCTTTATCCCTGTCTTTTTCCGGTGCGCCTCGGCTTGAGGTCCACCGGATCTTGCCTTTTCCGGGCCTGGCAAGGGGTTTCGGCGCTTCTACCCGGCCGGTGACCCGCCAGAACAGGCCAGAATCGGCACTTTTTCCCGATCGAATCTCGCTAACCCCTACTTCCAACGCAAGGGCCGCCCACATAACCTCCGTGCAACGATCCGCACACGGAGTACGACTGACATGGCGAAGATTATCGGAGGCATCGCGGCCTCGCATACGCCCACCATTGGATTTGCGCTCGACAAGAACAAGCAGGACGACCCGGTCTGGGCGCCGATCTTCGAAAACTTTGCCCCCGTAGCGTCCTGGCTGGCCGAAAAGGGGCCCGACGTCTTGCTGCTCATTTACAACGATCACGTCACCTCGTTTTTCTTCGACCACTATTCGGCATTCACGCTGGGCGTCGGCGAGGAGTGGAAGGTCGCCGACGAGGGCGGCGGCGCGCGCGATCTGCCGCCGATCAAGGGACATCCGGCGCTGGCCGCGCATATCGGCCACTCGCTGATGACCGATGAATTCGACATGGCCTTCTTCCAGAACCGGCCGCTCGATCACGGCTGCTTTTCTCCGCTCTCGATGCTCTGCCCGCACGAGCCTGAATGGCCGGTCAAGCTGATTCCGCTTCAGATGGGGGTGCTGCAGATGCCCATTCCCAGCGCGCGGCGGTTTTATAAGCTGGGCCAGGCGCTGCGGCGCGCGATTGAAAGCTATCCGGAAGATCTGCGCGTGGCGATCGTCGCGACAGGCGGTCTGTCCCACCAGGTCCACGGCGAGCGCGCGGGCTTCAACAATCCCGAATGGGACCAGCGTTTCCTCGATCTTTTCGAGCGCGACCCCGAGCAACTGGCCGATATCACCCTTGCCGAATACGCCGAGCGCGGCGGCTTCGAGGGCGCCGAGGTCGTCATGTGGCTCGCCATGCGCGGCGCGCTGCCGGCCGGTGTCGTTTGCAAGCATCGCAGCTACTACCTGCCATCCATGACCGGCATAGCGACGGCCATCTACGAGGGCCTGGAGGACGACGCAGCGCCCGCCAACCTCGAGCGGCACCGCAATCGCATGGCGAGTCAATTGGCCGGCATCGAAAAGTTGCAGGGCACCTGGCCTTTCACGCTGGAGGTCGCGGTGAGGGCGTTCCGGATCAACGACTACCTGCATCGCATGATCGAGCCGGCCCATCGCAAGCAATTCCTCAGCGACCCGGAGGCGAGCTTCGAAGCCGCACGTCTCACCGAAGTAGAGCGCGACATGATCCGCCGGCGCGACTGGCGCGGTTTGCTCCATTACGGGGTCATCTTCTTCATGCTCGAGAAGCTCGGTGCGGTGACGGGCGTGTCGAACCTCCACATTTACGCCGCGATGCGCGGGGAAACGCTGGAAGTGTTCCAGCGCACCCGCAACGCCCCTGGCGCCCTGTATTCCGTGGCAGGCAACGCCGCCGGAAATCTGAGCTGGGATCAGGCAACCGCGCGGGACAAGCACCAAGAAAGCGCTCAAAAGCGTTGAAAGGCGCAAGGACGCCTAGGCCCCCCGAGCGTCCGCGCTACGTGCTCGCGAGTGACCGGATCGGATCGCAAAGACAGCCCGGGCGGTCAGCCGGTGCGTCGCCATAGACCAAGGAGACAGGTGATGACAAGCGGAAAAACAATCGATATCAAGTCCTTCATTGATGAGAGGCCGATCTCGGCCTACCAGTGGTTGCTGGTGGCACTGTGTTGCCTCGTGGTCGTCGCCGATGGCATGGACGTGGCCATCATGGGCTTTGTCGCCCCTTCGATCATTCATGATTGGGCCATTTCGCGGCCCGCGTTCGGCCTCGTGATGAGCGCCGCCCCCATCGGCCTCGTGATCGGCGCATTGGCGGCGGGCCCGAGTGCCGACCGGTTCGGACGGAAGCCGGTTCTGATCCTGTCCGTTTTCTTCTTCGGCATCCTCACCATTGCGACCGCCCATGCCGCCTCGCCGGTGCAAATGGCCGTGCTGCGTCTGTTGACGGGTATCGGTCTTGGCGCGGCGATGCCCAATACCACGACGCTGCTGGCCGAGTACGCCCCCCAGCGCAAACGCGCCCTGATGATCACCCTCATGTTCACGGGCTTCAACCTTGGCTCGGCGCTGATCGGCTTCGTGGCCGGCTGGCTCATTCCGGTCCACGGTTGGCGGGCGGTGCTGGTGTTCGGCGGCGCCTTGCCGCTCGTATTGATCCCGCTACAGGTGTGGCTGCTGCCCGAATCAGCACGCTTGCTGGCGGTGCGCGGCGCGCAACCGGCCCGCATTGGTCAGGTGCTCGGCCGCGTGTGTGGCATGCGATTTTCGGGCAATGAGGTGTTCGTCTCGAACGAACCGCCGTTGCCGACGCGCAAGCCGATCGGCGTGCTCTTTTCGCAGGGCTACGGCTTCATGACCGTCATGCTCTGGGTGACCTATTTCATGGGCCTGCTCGTCATCTATCTGCTGACCGGTTGGCTCCCCACGCTGATCAAGGACGCAGGCCTCTCCGTCACCACGGCTGCGAACGTGACGGCGATGTTCCAGATCGGCGGAACGATCGGCGCCATTGCGGTGGGCTGGCTCATGGACAAGGTGCGGCCGGCGCCCGTCATCGGCGCCGCTTACCTGGGGGGCGCCGTGTGCGTGCTCGGCCTCGCGTGGATCGGGGCATTGTCCTCGTCGCTCGCGTTACTGGTCTTCGCCGCGGGCTTTTGCATGAGCGGCGCGCAGACGGGCCTGAACGCCTACGCACCGGGGCGCTATCCAACGGTTGCGCGCGCAACGGGTGTGAGCTGGATGCTGGGGATGGGGCGCTTCGGCAGCATTTTTGGATCAGCGGTCGGCGGCGCGCTGCTCGGGATCGGCTGGGAGTTCGGCGCCATTCTCGCGATGCTCGCCGTGCCGGCGACCCTCGCCGCGATCGCCATCGTGTTGACACAGCGCGCGCGTGCCGTCGAGCCGACCGTGCAGGCGAATACCGCCCATTGAAAACGCGTGCAATGAATTCGGTTTTTGGGAGCAAAGATGATCATTGATGTTCATGGCCATTACACCACGGCGCCGAAGGCGCTGGAAACGTGGCGCAATCGCCAGATTGCCGGCATGGCGAATCCGTCGGAGATGCCCGCAGCGTCCGAGCTGCGGATCAGCGACGACGAGCTGCGCGAATCGATCGAATCCAATCAGCTCAGGCTGATGCGCGAGCGCGGCATCGATCTCACGGTGTTCAGCCCGCGCGCGAGCTTCATGGCGCATCACATCGGCGACTTCGAGGTGTCGAGCACCTGGGCGGCAATCTGCAACGAGTTGTGCTTCCGCGTGAGCCAGCTGTTCCCCGATCATTTCGTTCCGGCCGCGATGTTGCCGCAGAGTCCTGGCGTCGATATCGCCACGTGCATCCCCGAGCTCGTCAAGTGCGTGGAGCAGTACGGCAACGTGGCGATCAATCTCAATCCCGATCCCTCGGGCGGCCACTGGAGCGGGCCACCCTTGTCGGACCGCAGCTGGTACCCGATCTACGAGAAGATGGTCGAGTACGACATCCCGGCCATGATCCATGTGAGCACGAGCTGCAATGCCTGCTTCCATACGACGGGCGCGCACTACCTGAACGCGGATACGACCGCGTTCATGCAGTGCCTCACGTCCGATTTGTTTCGCGATTTCCCGACACTGCGCTTCGTCATTCCGCATGGCGGCGGCGCGGTGCCGTACCACTGGGGCCGGTTTCGCGGACTCGCGCAGGAGCTCAAGCGGCCACCGCTCAAAGACCATCTGCTCAACAATATTTTCTTCGATACGTGTGTCTACCATCAGCCGGGCATCGACCTGCTAACGCGCGTGATTCCCGTGGACAACATCCTGTTCGCCAGCGAAATGATAGGCGCGGTGCGCGGCATCGATCCCGAGACGGGCCACTATTTCGACGACACGAAGCGCTATATCGAAGATGCAGCGCTCGACGCGGGCGAGCGGTACAAGATTTACGAGGGCAATGCGCGACGGGTGTTTCCGCGTCTCGATGCCATGCTAGAAAGCAAGGAGCACTGATCATGTATGAGCTGGGAGTCGTCTACCGCAACATCCGGCGCGCGGATAAGGAGGTGGCCGGGAGGCTCGGCGCATTCGGCGCGGCCACGGTGCACGAAGCCATGGGACGCACGGGTTTGCTCAAGCCGTATATGCGCCCGATCTATCATCACGCACAGGCTTGCGGAACGGCCGTCACCGTGCTGCTGCAGCCGGGTGACAACTGGATGATGCATGTCGCCGCGGAACAGATTCATCCGGGCGATATCGTGGTCGCGGCGGTCACGGCCGATTGCACCGACGGCTACTTCGGCGACCTGCTCGCCACGAGCTTCCAGGCGCGCGGCGCGCGGGCCCTCATCATCGACGCGGGCGTGCGCGACGTCCGCGTGCTGGAAGACATGAGGTTTCCGGTCTGGAGCAAGGCGATATCGGCCAAAGGCACGATCAAGGCGACACTCGGCTCCGTCAACATCCCGGTCGTCTGCGCGGGCGCGCTCGTCAATCCCGGCGACGTGATCGTCGCGGATGACGATGGCGTGGCCGTCGTTCCCGCGGCTCGCGCCGCCGAGGTGCTGGAAAAGGCGCAAGCGCGCGAAGCCAATGAGACGGCCAAGCGTGCGAAACTGGCCTCCGGCGTGCTGGGCCTCGACATGTACGACATGCGCGAGCCCTTGAAGCAGGCTGGACTGCGGTACATCGATTGAAGCAGGGCGGGCAATGGACGTGCAACACATTGAGGGTGACGCGATCACCGGCATCTCGTCGATGGCGACGCGCCACGTGCTGACCGCGCTCGCCGGCGCGTACGAGCGGCAGTCGGGGCAGCGGGTGCGCATTGAGTCCACCGGCGGCGTCGATGCGGCGCGGCGCGTCCTTGCGGGCGAGCCGTTCGATTTCGTCGTGCTGGCGTCGCAAGCGCTTGAGGGGCTTGCTGCCGCCGGCCGCATCGATCCCGGCAGCCAGATCGGCATCGCCCGTTCGCGGATGGCGATCGCGGTGAAGGCCGGCGAGCCGCTTCCCGAAACCGGAACCGAGACGGCGCTGCGCGAGGCCTTGCTGTCCGCGCGTAGCATCGGCTATTCGACGGGGCCGAGCGGGTCGCATCTGCTACGGTTGTTCGAGCGGTGGGGCGTTGCCGAACGCGTCGCGCCGCGTATCGTGCAGGCGCCGCCCGGGGTTCCGGTTGGGACGCTCGTGGCGCGCGGGGAGGTCGCGCTGGGTGTTCAGCAGCTAAGCGAATTGATCGATTTGCCGGGTATCGATGTCACCGATGCTCTCCCGCCCGAAATCGAGGCCACGACGCTTTTTTCGGCTGCACTGTGCGCGCCGTGCCGGCGGCATGAGGCCACCAGGGCGTTGCTCGCGTTTCTCGCCTCGCCGGAAGCCGGCCCAGCAAAACTTCTCCACGGCATGGAACCGGCTTGAGCCGTATGAGCCGCATGAGGCGCTCGCCTCGCGCGACCGAAGCCGCACACGCGCCCACAAACTTCGGCACCCCTAACGACGAATGACGCGTGTCGTCCGGGCGACCTCGCCCACCACGACCCGAATGGCGTCGATCAACGCGCGTGCCGCGGGCGATGGCGTCCCGCCGGCGCGCAGCGTCAAGCCGATGTCGCGGCTCGTGTCGCGTGTCGGCGCATCGAGCACCACGAGCTGGCCGGACTGGCATTCGTAGTGCAACTGCTGGGCCGACAGCACCGCGAGCATGTCCGTGCGCAGCAGCAAGCCGCGTATCACCGCGAGATCGGCGGATTCGACGGACGGCATCGGTGGCTTGACTTTCACGCGCTTGAACATCGCTTCGAACAGGCCGCGCGTTGGCGACTGACGACGCGAGAGGATCCATTGCGCCGCCGCTAGCTGCCGGATCGACAAGTTGCGCTCGCGGGCCAGCGGATGGTCGTGACGGGCCAGCACGACGAGATCCTCCGTCATCAATTTCTCGTTCTCGAGGCCGCTCGCCGCATCGTTTGCGCGCAGCGCACCAAGGATGAAGTCGACATCCCCCGCCCGCAGGCCGCCCACCAGCATTTCGTATGCGCTTTCGTCCGTTACCACCCGTACGCCCGGATACTGCCCGACCACGCGCGCGATGGCCTCGGGCAAGATCAGCGTGCGCCCGAGCGGCAGCGCACCCACTGTCACGATGCCCTGAATGCTGCCTTTCAAGGCCGCGACGTCGTCCGAAATGTGGCGCAACTCGTTCAGCGCGCGGCGCACATGGAGCAGAAAGGTCTCGCCGTCGCTCGTCAGCAGGAGTCCGCGCGGGTTTCGCGTAAAGAGCGGCATGCCGGCGCCGCTTTCGAGAATGCGAATGGCACTGCTCACGGCAGGCTGCGTGATTCCGAATGCTCGCGCCGCGCCGGGCATGTGCTTGTGCCGCGCGAGCGCGACCAGCAATTGAAGCCGGCGCGTGTTGAGCAGGTACGGCGGCAAGTTGCCTGGCACGAGCGCCTGCCTTGGCGACTGCCGGGCCCGGCTCCATCGCGCCAGTTCCTCGAGTTCTCCGAAAACACGCTCCGCGCGCTTGAGCACCGTGCGACAGACGGGCGTCGGCAACATGCCTGAGGGCTTGCGGTCGAACAGCCGCTCTCCGAGTGCGGACTCGGTCTCCTGAACCGCTCGCGTGACGGCGGATTGCGCGCGATACAGCGCAACGGCGGCCCGGCTCACGCTGCCCATTTCAGCAATGAGGCGCACCGCGTAGAGATGGGCGAGGTTCAGCAGGTCGCTATCGTTCATAAATCCGGGTTGCCACGCTCATCGCGCCGGTCTTGGCTGGCAGGAAGTATAGCCGCAAGCGCACTGGACAGGCACGCTCGCGCACCGACTTGCGAGTTCGTTCTCGCGCCATCGTTTTTCTTTATCGGAGGTCCTGCACAAGGGGGCGCCGCACAAACGCGCGAGGGAACCGCGGGAAGCTTCCGGACCCTTGCTGCACGGGGCTTTCAGCGCGCCATGCCCGGCACGGCAGGGACCAGGCGGCGCATTCCAAAGACGCGATCGCTTGCCCGTTCACGTTTACCCTCGCTGTCGATGGACACCACCCACTTCGTATCGTTGCGTCCATGCGGGGCGCGCTCTGCTAGCGGAAGGCAGCACGTACTGCGGCAGCGCACAAGCCACGTCATCCAGAAACGGGGCCATCGAGCCAACATGATAAGGAGAGCGAACGTGAGTGGACATTACAGCATGAGCAACGGCGATGTAGGTGGTGAGCGCAACAGCGTCGTGCCGGACCAGCCCGGCGTGAGGCTGACCCTTCGCGCAGGTCTGGCCGGCGGACTGACCGGGGCCGCGCTGATCTGGGTCTACGAGGCGCTGGTCTGGGTGGGCGTGCAGCACCTGATGCCGCTTGCCGGGATTCCCCGCAACGCGACAGGCCTCGTATTCGGCAAGGCCGTGCAGGACGAGCTCGGCATCTGGGCGCATTTGCTCGGCACGGCGATTCACTTCGTTTTCGCGCTTTCGTGGGGTGTCCTGTTCGCCGCGATCTGGCCATACTTTCGCCGCCGCGGTTACGAAGCAACTTTTATTGCGCTGTTCTACGCGATGTTCGCGTGGATCGTGATGCACACCCTCATCATGATCGCTTCCGCCAATCACCCGAATTACTTCGACCCGAACGTGGTCATTGGCGGGTTCATGTCGCATTTTGTCTTTACCGTGCCGCTCGCGCTGGTCGTCAAGCGCATGCTCGCACCGCATCAGGGCGCTCAAAGCTGACAACACGAATTTCGGTGCGGTTCATGGAGAGACCTGGAGACAAAATGCATAACAAGACCACGGCGGTAGTATTCGGCACGTTGATTGCAAGCTTCTGCGCAACGCAGGCTTATGCGCAATCATCGATTACGTTGTACGGCATTCTCGACGAGTTCGTCGGCTACCAATCGGCGAAAAGCGGCGGCAAGAACACGTCTTTGACCACCCTGGGCAACAACGGCGAGCTCACGAGCCGCTGGGGGATACGCGGCTCGGAGGATCTCGGCGGCGGATACCGCACCACCTTCGATCTGGAGAACGGTTTCGATCCCGGAACCGGCAAGCAGCAGAACGCGTATCGATTCTTTGACCGGCAAGCATGGGTTGGCGTGGCTGCGCCTTATGGCGAAATCAGGTTTGGCCGCCAGAATACGCCGATGTTCGCGTGGAGCGGCAACATGGACGCGTTCGGCGCGGCGACGTACGGCTCCGGCTTCAACGATTTCGCCAACTGGCTCGCGCGTGTCGATAACGACATCAGCTATCTTTCGCCGAAGCTGGGGACGACCCAGGTCGAACTCCACTATTCGGTCGGCGGGCAGCCGGGAACGCTCGCGGGCAATGCGGTTTATCAGGCCGGTGTGCAGACGACGCTCGGGCCGGTCTATGTCGCGGTGGCCTACCTGAATGCGGCGAACAGCACGACAAGCAATCGCGTTCAGGAAATCATGGCCGGCGGCAACTACGACTATGGCTGGGGCAAGATCTACTTCGGCTATTTCAGGGCGAACGACGTGATCTCTGCCACAACCGGCAATGCCTTGAGCAATCCCGCCGGCAAATACGACCCGTCCGTGGGGCCGGTAGGCAACACGCCCGGCAACTGGCACAGCACCTATTCCATTTCGGCCGACTACCGCTTCAACCCGTTCCTTTCCGTGGGCGCTGGCTATGCCTATATCAAGGACAGTTCGTCGTTGGGCAACGACGCCAGCCAGATGAGCGCAATCGTCAACTACGACCTGTCGAAACGCACGCGCCTGTATGGCGTGGTCTCGCGCCTGAACAACTACAAGGGCGCCCAGTTCAAGATGGCGGGGGCCAGCATCACGACGGGCTCATTTCTCACGCCGGACGCGGGACAGAACGAAACGGGCGTGCAAATAGGCATTCGGCATCTGTTTTGAGCCGTGTTTCAATCCGGCACGACGATGGCGAACAGCATTACTCAGCCAGCGCCGCGAGCAACTGGTTCTTGACGATTGCCGTGGCGCGGGGCTGGCGGCCAAACTCGTACCACACGACCGGCCGGCGCCAGGTCGTGCCGGGAATGGACCTGGCGATCAGCCGTGGATCGTTGGTCCATGCAGCGTGCCGCAGGCGCGGCACGATCGAGAGTCCCACGTTCTGCCGCACCAGATCGGCAATGGCGGCGATCGAATTCATTTCCAGCACCGGGGTGACTTCGACGTGCAGCCGGCGCAACAGGCTCGTGACATGCCTGCCGGTGAGCGAGGCCGCTTCGAAGCCGATAAACGGAAAGCGCTTGAGCAGCGAGGTCACCGAGGCCTCGTCGGGGGCCATGGCGGGATTGGCCAGCAGCACGAGCGGCTCCTCGTAAAGACGCTCCCACGATTCGGGCAGCGTCGTCGTGCGAGGCTCGCTGATGATGACCGCGGCGTCGATCTCGCCGGAGCGCACCTGACGCTCGAGCTCGGGGCTGCTGCCATGCGTGAGGCGCACGTTCAAGGCGGGATACGGCACCTTCAGCTTGATGACGTTGGCGGCGAGAAAACCCATCGACGATACGGTTGCACCAATCGTGACGGTGCCCTCGACGCCGTGCGTATCGGCAACGCCGCGAAGCAGCGAGTCATAGGCCGCCACCACCGTGCGCGCCTGCTCGAGGATCGAGCGCCCGGCATCGTTGAGCTGGATGCTGCGGCCGCTGCGGTCGAATAGCTGGCGCTGGCATACGCGCTCCAGCGTGCGCATCTGTGCCCCGACCGCCGCGTGGGTCAGCGCCATGCGATCGGCGGCGGCGGCCATCGTGCCGTGCTGCTCGATCGCCAGAAAGGTCCGCAGCATCCGGATTTCGCTCATGTTCTGTCTCCTCGGCTATTCGTCTGAACCTCCCGCTCGCGGCGCTGGCGCGCGGTGTTTCCGTGCCCGCATGATCGCACGAAACGAAAAAAAATCTTTCCTTTCAATAAAGAAAATAACGCTTTTTATTTTGTTTTCATCGACTGAAAATCACTGCGTCACAAGCACATCCGTTTCAGCTTGGGAGTCGCACGATGCCGCAGATTCAGCCGTTTCCTTTTGTTTCCGTTTCCGGCAATGCTTACGAGCGCGGGGTGCAATATGGCCGCGCGGTAGGCGACCGTGTTCGCCTGAGTGCGTCGCGCTATGGCCAGACGCTACGCAACGCCGGCTATAGCGAGGCTTCGCAAAAAGCGCTGATCCGGGCGCTCGAACAGGCGATCGGCGAGTTCCAGCCGGCGTATCTCGAGGAAATGCGTGGCATCGCGGCGGGGGCGGAGGTGCCGTTCGACGACATCGTCATGATCAATGCCCGTACCGAAGTGCTGGCGAAGGCGCGCGCCGAAAAGACCCTGCCCGCCGACGCGGAAGACGAGGACGGTTGCACCGGCGTGCTGGTGCTGCCGTCGCGTTCGTCGACGGGGCAGTTGATCCACGCGCAGAACTGGGACTGGAAAGCCGATTGCGTGGACACCGGCATCGTCCTGCGCGTGCGCAACGACGAGGGGCCCGACTATCTGACCTTCGTCGAGGCGGGCGGCCTCGCGCGCAGCGGCCTGAACGCGGCGGGCGTGTCGATCACCGCGAATTACCTCGAATCCGACCGCGACTTCACGCAACTCGGCGTGCCGCTCTCGCTGCTGCGCCGCCGCGTGCTCGAGGAGCCGGTGTTCGCCAATGCGCTGCGCGTGATCGCCACGACGCCGAAGTCGTGCTCGAACAACCTCATGCTGGGCATGGCCGAGGGCTTTGGCATCGATTTCGAATGCGCACCGGACGAGGCGTTTCCGATCTGGCCCGGCGACGATCAGTTGATCGTGCACGCGAACCATTGGGTCAATCCGGTGGCGCGCACGAAGCTGCGCGACACCGGCTGCGAGAGCTCGCCCGACAGCTACTACCGCGACTGGCGCGTGCGCCAGTTGCTCAACGCGGCGCCGAAGCTGGACCGCAACGCGGTGAAGGCCGCGCTATTCGACGCGTTCGGCACGCCGTATTCGGTGTGCCGGCCGCCGCGTCCGGGCACGCGTCACACGATGTCGGCAACGGTTGCGATGATCGTCATGCAGCCAGCCAGCGGCGAGATGGACGTCGCGCCGATGCCGGCGCTGAACCGCGTCTTCACGCGCTACAGCCTGCAGCACGATCCGGTTGCCGAGGCGGTTTGAGCCTCGCTGCACGCCATAACAAAAGCCATGATGGAGGAGACACCGATGTCCGAGGTTGCCGAAAAGCCGCCCGCAACGGGCCATGCGAAAGCCGAAGCGCTTTATGATCTGGGCGCGACGACCGTGTATGCGAGCCGCTACGATGCGCGCTTTCCCTACACGCTCTACGTGCCGCCGGAAGTGACCGTGCCCAGCAACGACGTCGAGCTGGTCGTCGTGATGCACGGCACCGGCCGGCAATTCATTCAGTACCGCGATGCATTCGCCGGGTTCGGCCGCTGGCATCGCTGCATCGTGCTGTGCCCGCTCTTTCCGGTGGGCGTGCGCGGCGACGGCGATCGCAACGGCTTCAAGCGGCTCGCCGAAGGCGATATCCGTTATGACAAGGTCCTGCTCGAGATGGTGCGCGAAGTTGGCGAGCGCTATGGCAAGCGCTTCGACACCTTCGCGCTGTTCGGCTACTCGGGTGGCGGCCAGTTCGTCAACCGCTTCGCCTATGCGCACCCGGAGCGCCTGTGGGCTGCCTCCATCGGCGCGCCGGGCAACGTGACCCTGCTCGACGAGTCGAAAGCGTGGTGGCTGGGCGTGGGGGGCTTCGAGCGCCATTTCGGCAAGCCCTTCGATCTCCCCGCATTGCGCCGCGTACCGGTGCAGATGGTGGTGGGCCGGGCGGATCTCGAAACCTGGGAGATCACGGTGCGCGAGGACAGCCCGATGTACCTGCCGGGCATCAACGACGCCGGCAGAACTCGCCCGGAGCGGCTGAGGGCGCTCAAGGCCTCGTTCGAAGCGGCCGGTATTGGCGTACGATTTGACGAGCTCGACAATATCGCCCACAACGGCCTGCAGGTGGTCGAGGTGGTCCAGGACTTCTTCGCAGACAGCCTGCGCACGCTGCGCACGGGAGACTGAGCCCATGGACACCACGAACGAAGCCCGCAGGATCCGCAAAGTCATCATCACGACCGTGGCAGGCGGCACGTTCGAATGGTTCGACTTCGCGGTGTACGCCTATTTCTCGGGCTTGATTGCGCGCACGTTCTTTGCCGGCGTGAATCGCGGCGAGTCCTTGCTGCTGACCTTTGCGACGTTCGCGGTCGGGTTTCTCGTGCGGCCGATCGGCGGCGTCGTAATGGGCATGTACGCGGACCGGGCAGGGCGCGTGAAGGCGCTGTCCTGGATCATGGTGGCGATGTCGGTGGCCTCGCTGCTGCTCGCGTTGACGCCGGGCTACGCCACGCTGGGGCTGGCGGCGCCCATCCTCGTGGTCATCGGCCGCCTCGTGCAGGGCTTTGCGGTGGGCGCGCAGTTTGCGCTCTCGTCGGTCACGATCTACGAAGTGGCGCCGCCCGGCAAGAAGATGTACTACGGCAGCTTCAACATGGTGTCGCTCGGCGTGGCGGCCATGATGTCCTCGGGCTGCAGCTACCTGCTGACGAGCCATCTCTCGCATGCGGCGCTGGCCGCCTGGGGATGGCGCGTGCCGTTTCTGATCGGCGCGCTGGTCGGACCGATCGGCTTTTATATCCGGCATCAAATTGGCGAGTCGGACGATTATCAGCGCATGCAGGCGCGTCCGGCCGCGCAGGCGCCGGCGCTCGCGCGTGCGCGCCAGTTCTTGCGCGAGAACGGCGACGCGCTCGTGTGCGCAATGGGCGTCATGATTGCCGGGACATCGCTCAATTACGTATGGAACGCGTATCTGCCGAACTACGCGCAGTACCAGCTGCACCTTTCGCTGGGCTCGACACTGCGCGGCGTGTTCGTCACGAGTCTCGTGACTGCGGTGCTCTCGCCCGTTTTCGGCAAGCTTGCGGACCGCATTGGCGCGTATCGCTTGTTCTGCTTCTTCATCGTGGGATGGATGACGTGCGTCTTTCCACTGTTCTGGTACCTGCTCGGCGAGCCGACCGAGCACAGGCTGATCTTCGTGCAGATGGTCGGGATGTTGTTCCTGACGCTGCAAGGCGCTGCTCACCCAGGGATGCTCGTGAAGATCTTCACCGTGCAAGGGCGCTCGACCGGTGTTGCAATCGCCTATAACACGGCGGTGATGCTGTTCGGCGGGCTGGCGCCTTTCTATATCTCGGTCGTGGCCCGGTTCACGGACGCCCGGTTCATTCCGCCAGGCTATCTGTTTGGCACGAGTCTGCTCGCCATCACGCTGGTCTTGCTGACGCGCACGGGGCGGCGGGTTTTGCGCGACGACCGCGCGGAGCGCGGCCATGCGGCGTTCGCGAATGACGCCCCCGATTCGAGCAGCGCTGTGTCTGCTCGTGAACAAACGCATCTACGTATGTAGCGGCGAGCGCCGCGGCGACGCTGCGCCAGGCGCGCACAGGACACGCGCGCTTGGCCCTGCCAAAAGCGGCGCAATAGCGCTAGCGATTCAACAGGGAAACGAGGGTTTCCATCGCGAGGCGCGCCGCTTCCACCGGCAGTGCGGTGTGGGGTCGCTTGACGGGCGTGATCATCGAAAGCGTCACCTCGATCTCGGGCGCGACGATCCGTTGCCAGTGCAAGGTGGGATGGTTGCTGGCCCGTATCGAGTTGATCGGCATGACGGTGTAGCCTATGCCGCGCTCGACCAGCTCGATGATGGAGCGCACCGCGTCGATCTCGAGTTCCATGTTCAACATGATGCCAAGACGCGCTGCCTCGAACTGGAGCAGCGGCTTGATCGCATGCGAAGCGTGGGGCATGATCAACGGGATTCGGGCGAGCTCGCTCAACGCGACTTCTTCGGCCGAAGGACCGATCGGATGCAAGCCGATCAGATAGAGCCCCTGCGTTGCAATGGGTTCGATGACGAGGCTAGGCGACGTGGCAGGGTTTAGAACGATGGCAAAATCCAGTTGCCCGAGCAGCATCTGCTCGTGGAGCGGAAGCGAATAGCCTTCGACCAGACTGAGCGAGGCCTTCGGAAAACGCTCGACGAAGCGTTCGACGAATGTCGGGATCAAGGTTCGGCCGACACTTGGCGTGAGGCCCGCCACCACGCGCCCTTCGTAGACCGCTGTGCCGTCCTTCAACGCAATCAGCGCCGAGTCGGCGGCGTGAAGCACACCGCGTGCATGTTCGAGAAACCGGCGGCCCGCCGGCGTCAAGATGACGCCGCGCCCGTTGCGCGAGAAAAGCGACGTCTTGAGCTCGACCTCGAGCGCGCGAACCTGCCTGCTCAAAGTGGGCTGGGCGATCGACAAGACATCGGATGCCTTGCCGACGCTGCCCAATTCAGCGATGCGGACGAAATAGCGAAGCTGCTTGATGTCCATGGTTGGAAAAGACCGCTCTAGTAGGGCCCCATGCCTGTCGTCGTGACCATTCTAGCGTGATCCACGCGGGCCCTACGCGGATTTCTCGCTTTCGGCGCCGGGCCGGGACGCAAGCCTTGCCGGGCCCGATTCATCGGCAGATTCGTTGGGAATTTGAGCGGTAGTCCTGACTACAAAGAGAATCACGCATGCGCCGAGTGCGAGCAGGAGCGCCATGAAGTACAGGCCGAAATCGAAGCTCCCGGTATACGTTTTGACCCAGCCCACGACAAACGGGCTCAGGAAACCACCCGTCTGGCCAATCGAATTGATCAACGCGATGCCGCCGGGAGCCGAAGAGCGCGGCAGCAGGGTCATGGGCACCGAGAACAGAATCGGCATGGCGCCAAAGACCGAGATCGTAGCCACGCTCAATGAAGCGAGCGCGAGCGGAAAACTGGACCAGACGAACGGCAGCGATCCGAGCGCGGCGGCGCCCGCCAATGCGCAGCCCGCGGCATGCCAGCGGCGCTCCAGTGTGCGATCCGAATGAAGGGACAGCACTAGCATCCCGATTGCGCCGAGACCATAGGGAATGGTGGACCACAGGCCGATTTGCGAAGCCGTGTGCAGCCCCGCATGGCGCAGCATCAGCGGCAGCCAGAACGAAATCACATAGGTTCCGCAAATGACGGTGAACCAGGCGAGCGCGATCGCGTAGACGTTGAAATCGCGCAGCGCGCCGGCAAAGCCAGCGTGTTTCCCGTGACTTTCTTGCGACGCCCCTTCCAGGACGGACTGCCGTTCATCGTCCGAAAGCCATCGTGCCTCATGCGGGCCGTTCGGCAACCACAGCAGGCAGGCCAGGCCAAGCAGCACGGACGGCACGCCTTCGAGCAGGAAAAGCCATTGCCAGCCGCGCAGGCCGTGCAATCCCGCCATCGAATCGACGATCAAGCCGGAGAGCGGCGAGCCCACCAGGCCGGCAAGCACGCCGCCGCTCAGGAACAGCGCCGTGACCCTCGCGAGCCTGGCCTTGGGATACCAGAGCGTCAGGTAGAACACCACGCCGGGCGTGAATCCCGCTTCGAACATTCCGAGCAGGACACGCAGCGTGTAGAACATCGCGGGCGTGCGCACGAACATCATGCAGCTCGAGGTGATGCCCCAGCAAATCATGATGCGGGCCAGGGTCAGGCGGGCGCCAATTTTCTGCAAGAGCAGATTGCTCGGCACTTCAAAGGCCAGATAGCTCGCAAAGAAAATCCCCGCGCCCAGTCCGTAGACGGCGTCGGTGAATCCGAGGTCTGCCTTCATGTGCAGCGCGGCGAATCCGATGTTGATGCGATCGAGGTAGGCGAAGATATAGCCCAGCAGCACCAGTGGAAAAATTCGCCAGCCAATGCGCGAATAGAGCTGCGTTTCATCGCGTGATGGCGCCTGCGCGACGGCCGGCGCAGCACTGTCTGCCATAGGTGTCTCCAGAAGGATGGCAAAGGGGAGCGGATCGGACCATATCTTTGACTTCAAGTCCGTATCCTGTTGCAGGTGTGTGTACCCGGCGGCCTCAAACGCTCAAGGTATCCTGCGTGCGGCAATAGCTGCGGCCTGCAATCCGGCCCAACGGGCGCAGCGCGTCGTGATTGACCCGGTGCCCTTCGCGTACTCCTTCCGCGCAGTGAACCAGCACGACTTCGCCGACGAGCATTGTCGTGGGCGAGCCCTCCGTGCCGAATTCGTGGTGCTCATGAAGGCGGCATTCGAATTGAAGCGGCGATTCCTTGATTCTTTTCGGCAGCACCGTAACGGAAGGCAGCGTGCTGAATCCGACCTCTTCGACCTCGCTGACCGTCGACGGATATTCGACCGCGCATTGCTGCACCTGCTCCGCCATGTTTTCCGACACCACGTTGATGACGAACTGGCCGCTACGCAAGATGTTGCGCACGGTGTCCTTGTACCCGGTGGTGCGAGTCTGGGCGACGATGCCGAGCAACGGCGGGGTCACGCACAGAATCACGAACTGGCTGAACGGCGCGGCGTTGAGGACGCCTTCGTCGTTCTGGGACGTCACCAGCGCGATGGGGCGCGGAACGACGGAGCCCGTGAGGAATTTATAACGATTTTCCTCGGTGAAACCCAGAAGGTCCACCGTTTCGTATGAAGTATGGTCCATATGCCGAAGTGAGCAGTGTTGGTTGATCCGCTTCCAGCTTGAGCGGGTGAGTCCATGCTAGGGAAGGCGGCCCGCACCAACAAGAACGGAATGTTTCTTTCTGATATGCCGTTTCTTGCTGCTTTCTGTTCTCGCGCGAGCGACGCGCGCCTTTCTATGCCGCGCATGCATAACAGAAAGAAGGTTTCCGTTCTTGTTCCGTTGCCTGCGTGGGCATAACTTTCACTCCGAAAGCGCTGGCATGCGCCAGCATGGTGGAGAGAGAGAAGGCATCTACATGAACAACACAGTGAATAGTGGCGTGGCCGACGCTCACGAAGCGTTGAAGAGACCTTCGGCGCTCGAAGGGCTCAGGGTCGTGGACATGTCTGGCCTGGCCGGACAATATTGCGGCAAGCAGTTTTCGGATCTCGGCGCGGAGGTGATCCTCGTGGAGCCGCTGAACGGGTCGAGCGTGCGTCGGGAAGGGCCATTCCTCGACAACCACGTCGATCCGGAATACAGCCTCCCTTTCACGTATTTCAATGCCGGCAAGAAGAGCGTCTGCCTCGATCTCGACCGGCCCGAAGGGCAGCGCGCTTTTATCGAGCTCGTCAAGCGAGCGGATTTGCTGATCGAATCCGAGAAGCCGGGCGTGATGGCGAAGCGGGGCCTGGATTACGCATCACTGGCCGCGGTGGCGCCGGATCTCGTCATGACCAGCATCACGCCGTTCGGTCAAGACGGTCCGTATTCGAATTACGAGTCCGAGGATATCGTCGCGCTCGCGCTGGGCGGCATGCTTTACCTCGGCGGCTACCCAGATAGTCCGCCGATCGCGGCACACGGCAATCTGGCCTATCTGGCCGCTGCGCAATTCGCCTCTGTCGCTTCCATGATCGCGCTGCTGGGTCAAACCGGCGAGCCGGGGCGTCAAGGCGGCTCGCATATCGATGTCTCGATCCAGGAGTGCGTGGTCATGGGGATGGAAAATGCCATCCAGTTCTATGACCTCGAACGCGTCGTTCGCAAGCGGGAGTCCGGCCAGCTGAAAATGGCCGGAACCGGAGTCTTCGACTGCGCGGACGGACAAATCTATCTGATGGCCGGGGGAATCGCGTCGGCGCGATTCTGGGAGTCGACGGTGCAATGGATGATCGACGACGGCGTGTCCGAAGCGGCCCAGCTACTCGAAGACGCGTGGAAGGATCACGACTATCTCGTCACCGATGAAGCCAAGCATCGCTTCTCCGAGCTGTTCGTGCCGTTCGCCAAGAAGCACACCAAGGTCTGGCTGTATCAAACCGGCCAGGAGCGCCGCATCCCGGTCTGCCCAATTAGCATGCCGAAGGACATCATCGAGAACCGACAGCTCGCTTATCGGGAGTTTTTCGGCTCGATCAAGCATCTGCCTTCCGGGCAGGACATCGTCGCTCCGGGCGCGCCTTATCGATTCTCGGAGACGCCATGGCGCGCACCGTCGCCCGCCCCGCTCATGGGTCAACACACGGAAGAGATTCTGGCCGGGATCGGCTACGGCAAGGCAGAGCGCTCGGCGCTACAACAGGCAGGAGTTTCGAATTGAACAAGCTTCCTCTTGAAGGCATTCGGATTGCCGACTTCACATGGATCGGCGCGGGCTCGTTCACGACCAAGCTCTTCGCCGATCACGGTGCGGACGTCATCAAAGTCGAGAGCGCGGACCGCCTCGATGCGCTGCGAGGCAGCCGTCCCTACGCCCAGGGTGTGCCAGGCGTCAATCGCAGCGGCTACTTCGCCGACCGCAACAGCAACAAGAAGAGCATCACGCTCAACCTCAAGACCGCAGAGGGTCAGGAATTGGCCCGGCAACTGATAGCAACGAGCGACATCGTCGCCAATAACTTCACTCCGGGCACGATGGAGAAGTTCGGTCTCGGCTATGAGGCGGTGAAGAAGATTCGCCCTGATGTGATCTATCTGGCGATGTCGATGCAAGGTTCGTCCGGCCCGGAGCACAAGTACCTTGGGTTCGGCCTGACGATCGGCGCGCTGACCGGGCTTCAGTTTCTCTCCGGGTTGCCGGACAAGGAGCCGGCCGGCACGGGCACCAACTTCCCCGACCATATTCCCAATCCGTGCCATGCCGCCTTTGCCGTGCTGGCGGCCTTGCGCCACCGCCGGCGCACCGGGCAGGGGCAGTACATCGACGTGGCGCAGACCGAGCCTACCGTTGCACTGCTCGGCCCGACGATGATGGATTGCGCGGCAAACGGCAAGGTGGGCGGCCGTACGGGCAATCGGCATCCCGCGGCTGCGCCGCATGGCGTCTATCCGTGTGAGGGCGTGGACCGGTGGATCGCCATCTCGGCGGGGACCGAAGCGGCATGGAGCGGCCTTGTTGCGGCGCTTCCCGAAGCGGATGGGCTGCGCGCGGCGCAGTTCTCGACCGCACAAGATCGCATGGCAAACGCGGATGAACTCGACGCGGCGCTGGCGCAGGCGACCAGCCGCTATGAAGCGGATGCGCTGATGGCGAAACTGCAGCGTCATGGCGTGCCGGCTGGGGTCGTGCGCAGCGCGGAGGATATCGTGGAGCGCGACCTGCAGTTGCAGCATCGGCAGCACTGGGTCCGGCTGCAACACCCGGAGATGGGCGATGCGATCTATAACGCACCGCCATTTCGTATCGGTGGACACACGGAGACCGTGCGCTGGCCGGCGCCGCTGTTGGGACAGCATACCGACGAGGTTTGCCGGGACGTCTTCGGCATGGATGAAGCCGGGGTCGCGAGCTTGCGCCTGAAGGGGGTGTTGACATGAGAACGGCGCAGCCTTCGACGAGTGAAATACTCGCGCAATTCGCCTGCTCGTTTGATCCCTCGAGGGTTAGCGAAGGACACCTGAGCGTGTGCGCCAGAGCGATCGCGGATACCTTTGCGGTCTGCGTAGCAGGGAGCAAGGAGCCAGCCGCGACCCGCGTGAAGAACTACCTTCACGGCCTTTCTGGCGACTTCAGCGGCGCGCAGAAGGCACGCCTGTGGGGATTGGGCGTCGCAACGACGGTAGAGGAGGCCGCGCTATACAACGGCGTTGCCGCTCATGTGCTGGACTTCGACGACGCATCATCGTCGATGGGCGGCCATCCGAGCGTGGCGTTACTGCCGGCGCTGATTGCGTTGGCTGAGTCGCGCGATATCAGCGGATTGCGGTTGGCCAGCAGCTACGTGGTGGGATATGAAATCGCGAGCAAACTGGGCAGCGCTCTCAGCAAGACCCACTACGATCGCGGATGGCATATGACCTCGTCGGTCGGGACTGTCGCTGCCGCTGCCGCTTGCGCACATCTGCTGGCCCTGGATTTCGACCAGACGGTCTCGGCCATTGGCCTTGCGGTCTCGCAAACCGCCGGAACGCGCCAAAGCTTCGGATTCGACGCCAAGTCGTTTCAGGCCGGCCAGTGCGGTGCGGCGGCCCTGCGCGCCACGTTGCTCGCCGAGCAGGGCTTTACCGCGTCTCCGCTCGCAATGGATGGTCAGGCCGGTTATACGAGACTGTATTCGGAGTCCGAAAATATCTCGATGGCGCTTGTTTCACTGAATACAGCGCCGCTAGAAATCGACCGCGTGGGCGTGGAGATCAAGAAGTATCCGGCCTGCTACGCGGTTCATAGGCCGCTGGACGGCCTATTCGATCTGAAGCGTGAGTTCGGTTTCGGACTGGACGACGTCGAGATCATCGACATCAGGACGAGCTACGGAACGTTATCCCCGCTATTGCGACGATTGCCCGAAAACGGCATCGAGGGGAAGTTCAGCATGGAATATGCGCTCGCGGCGGCGCTGGAAGACGACGCGATTCGCCTCTCGACGTTTACCGATGAGGCGGTGCGTCGACCTCAGCTTCGCAAGGTAATGGCTTGTGTAAAAGCCCACGAAGCGCCTGGCGAGATCACGCCGCGCTGGGCGGAGATTTCCGTGACATTAAGGGACGGCCGCAGCGTTTCGCGGCGAGTCGACACGTTGCGCGGCGACGCCTCCAATCCGCTTGCCGATGAAGACTTGCTCGCCAAGCTTGCGGACTGCCTCGCATGGGCGAACAGCCCGATCGACGCGAGAGCGCTCTATCGCGGCGCGAAAATGATCGGGACGGCCAGCGTACGCGATGTCCTGAACGCGATCGAGCGCAACAACACATAACTGCATGAGGTAAGGGATGAGCATTCAATATGAGGTGACGGATTCCGTCGCAACCATCGTTCTTAACCGGCCAGAAGCGCTGAATTCGCTCGATCCGGAGACGCTTGCGGAGCTGAATCGCACGTTTGAAATCGCCAACAGGGACGACCGGGTTCGCGTGGTCGTGCTCACGGGCGCTGGCGAAAAGGCGTTCTGCACCGGGTCCGATCTGAAAAAGACCATGCCGCCCAAAGAGAGCTTCGCAGAGCTGACGTTTGGACGGGAAAAGTGGCTCTATCCCTTCGCGGGGCTGGAGATCGACAAGCCGATGATCTGCGCCGTGAACGGCTTTGCGCTCGCGGGCGGGATGGAGCTCGCACTGGCGTGCGATATCCGGATCGCGTCGAGCAATGCCCAGTTCGGGCAGTCGGAAGTGTGTGTCGGCAGCATTCCGGCTGCGGGCGGAACGCAGCGGCTGCCGCGCATGGTCGGCATGTCCGATGCCATGCTGATGATGTTGACGGGCGATCGCATCGACGCGGAAACCGCCTTGCGGATCGGCCTCGTGAGTCGCGTCGTGCCGCTGGAAAACCTGAGGGACGAGGCCATGAAGATTGCCCGGCGGATTGCCGACAATGCGCCGCTGGCGGTGCGGGCCGTGAAGCGGCTCGTGCGCGATGGACTCGACTTGCCATTGTTGACTGCTATTCAGTCGGAACAGTTCGCGCTCGGTTTGCTTCGCGATACTGAGGATCGGCTGGAAGGGCGTCGCGCGTTTCAGGAGAAGCGCAAGCCGGTATTCACGGGCAAGTAACAGGCAAACGCAGATACACGCATTTTGGGAGGCGAGATGAGACGGGTGGTTGTAGCAGGCATTGGGCAAACCGTATTCGGTAAATTTTTGCACCGCACGGTGCGATCGCTGGCTGAGGAGGCGCTGTCCGCCGCCCTGGCCGATTCAGGTATCGAAGCCGAGCAGATCGGCGTGACGTACTTCGCGAATGCACTATCAGGCCTGGTGACGGGCCAGGAGACGATTCGAGGTCAGGTCGCCCTGCGCAATACCGGCGTGATGGGCCGCCCCATCATCAACGTGGATAACGCGTGCGCATCGGGTTCGACGGCATTTCACCTCGCATGGCTGGCGGTGGCGTCGGGTCAGACGGACGTGGCGCTGGCCATCGGGGCGGAGAAGCTGACGCATGAAGATAAAGCCGTGACCTTCGGCGCGTTCGCCTCCGGCGTGGACGTGGAGGAGCGCGCGCGGCTCCAGATGGACGCGCCTCAGGGGCACTCGGTGTTCATGGACATCTACGCGGAGCGAGCGCGTCGTTACATGGCGTTCAGTGGCGCCACGCCGGAGGACTTCGCGCTTGTCTGCATCAAGAGCCGGCAGGCCGCGTCGACCAACGAGTGGGCGCAGTTCCGCGCACCGGTGACGGCCGAGGAGGTGCTCGGCAGCCGCATGATCAGCACGCCGCTGACGCTGAACATGTGCTCGCCGATCGCCGACGGTGCAGCGGCGGCCATTGTGGTCAGCGAAGCCTTCGCGCAACGCCTCGCGAAGCCGCGCGTCTACGTCAAGGCATCGGCCATCGTGTCGGCGAACCAGGACGGCCTTGGCAAGACCGCTGCCGAAAGGGCCGCGAATGCCGCCTATGAGGCGGCAGGATTGGGTCCCGAAGATATTCACGTGGCGGAAGTTCACGACGCTTCCGCGCCGGCGGAGATCATGCTCTACGAGCGCCTGGGATTCGCCGCGGCCGGCGAGGGCGTCGCGCTGCTTCGCGACGGCGTCACGTCGGTTGGCGGGCGGCTTCCGGTGAACCCGGGCGGAGGGCTGTTGAGCCGCGGCCATCCCGTTGGGGCCACCGGCATTGCGCAGCTGATCGAGCTCACGACTCACCTGCGTGGCACGGCCGGCGCGCGTCAACGGGAAGGCGCGCGGGCGGCGCTCGCCGAATGCTCCGGCGGGCAACTCGGTGCGGATTCGGCGCTCGCGGCCGCGACGATACTCACCAACTTCTAATGAAGAGCCTGCGCGCATGCCTGACCGGCGTGCGCGCTTTGCTGCTGAAACGCCATCAAAGCCGGCGCGATTCCGCTTCGCCAGGGCCTTTCAAAATAATTGATAGGGTCTATCTCGCTCCCGGGATCGACCGGCCGCGAAGCAGCGATTACCCTTCATCTAAAGCCGCATCCGGGGCCGTCGTCGGCCCGGTTCGCCACCCTGGCGAGCCCGGTGAACCCCTGTTTGTCGGTGCCGTTGTGCTGCGCGAGAGCAGCCGGCCCAATCGCATCAAAGTGAGGAGCTTAGTGTTATGAAGATTTGCCGCTTTGGCAGCGGTCGCCTCGGTGTTGTCGAAGGCGAACGCGTGTATGACGTCACGTCGGCTCTCGACGTGCTGCCTTCCTCCCGGTATCCGTTCCCGGCATTCGATGTTCTGGTCGCCAACCTGCCGCACGTTCGCGAACGAATTGAAGCCTTGCTCGCCGATGCCGTGGCGACGCCATTGACTGAGGTCTCGCTGCTCAGCCCGGTTGCGAATCCGGGCAAGATCGTGGCCGCGCCGGTCAATTACACCAAGCATCTGCTCGAAGTGATGGCCGACCGGGGGCTGAACCACGGCAATCTCGTCGAGCAGATCGAAAAGGTCGGTCTGTTCCTGAAAGCGAGCAGCTCGGTCGTGGGTGCCGCCGAAGGCGTTCAGCTCAGGAAGCTCGAGCGCCGCAACGACCACGAAGTGGAGCTTGCCGTCGTGATCGGCAAGCCAGCCAGCAATGTGAGCCGGGAAGACGCGCTCGACTATGTCGCCGGCTATTGCATCGGCCTCGACATGACCGTTCGCGGCGGCGAGGAGCGCAGTCTGCGCAAATCGCTGGATACCTATACGGTGCTCGGGCCCTGGCTCGTGACCGCCGACGAGTTGCCGGAACCGGGGGCGCTGGACCTCGCTATCAGCGTCAACGGGCAAACCCGGCAGAGCGCGAATACGCGCGACCTGATCATGGACGTGCCGGCGCTGATCGAATTCACTTCGTCGTTCTATACGCTGATGCCGGGCGATGTGATCTTGACTGGCACACCGGATGGCGTTGGACCGGTTCGGCCCGGCGACGTGATGGACGCGTCGATCGAGGGAGTTGGCCGCATGGTGGTCAACGTGAGCACGGCATCCGCCTGAGAACCCGAATCGTTGCGAGACGCGGGACCAGGGGCCTGTGTCGACGTCGAGAACTGGAGCGTTTCATGAATTCGAGCACATTCCACGAGCAACCGACCCAAACGCCGGAACGGCTGGCGTTTTACGCCGAGCTTGATCGACACGACCTCGGCGCATTATGGGAGGTGCTCGGGAAGTTGGGTTCGCTGGAGCCACGGCCCGCATCCGTGCCGGCGCACTGGAATTACGACGATCTGCGTCCTCTCCTGATGAAATCCGGCTCGCTGATTTCGGCGGAGGAGGCCGAGCGCCGGGTGCTCGTTCTGGAGAATCCGGGCTTGCGCGGCCGTTCCCAGATCACCGGCAGTCTGTACGCGGGATTGCAACTCATTTTGCCCGGCGAGATTGCGACCAGCCATCGACACGTGGCGTCCGCATTGCGATTCATCGTCGAAGGGCAGGGTGCCTATACGGCAGTTGATGGGGAGCGTGTTTCCATGCGTCCTGGCGACTTCATCATCACGCCGTCGTGGACATTTCATGACCACGGCAACATTGGCGAAGAGCCAGTCGTATGGATGGACGGACTGGACATCCCGATCGTCAATCTGTTCGATACGGGCTTCGCGCAGAAGTATGCGGGCAGCACGCAGCCCGTCACGCGGGCTGAAGGCGACGCGCTCGCCCGCTACGGAACCAACATGCTTCCGGTCGAGTACACGCGTTACGGCTCGACCAGCCCGGTATTCTCCTACCCCTACGAGCGTAGCCGTGAAGCGCTTGCGCGCCTCGTGCGTAGTGGCCCGCTTCATCCTTCGCACGGCGTGAAGCTCCAGTACGTGAACCCGGCAACGGGCGGCGCCGCAATGCCGACCATTGGAACCTGGTTGCAGCTTCTGCCAGCCGGATTCGACACGGCCGCTTATCGCTCGACGGACGGCACGGTGTTTAGCGTGGTGGAAGGAAGCGGATACAGCGTGATAGGCGGAAAGAAGTTCGCCTGGAAGCCGAAGGACATTTTCGTGGTGCCTTCGTGGGTGAATGTCGAGCATCACGCCGATGATGACGCGGTGCTCTTCAGCTTTTCAGACCGGCCCTCGCAGCAGGCGCTCGGCCTTTGGCGTGACGAGGCCATTTCGTCCTGAACCGATGGCGCACTGCCGCGACGCGTCCTGCAAGGGATGGCTAGGGCAGTGCGTCGAACAGATTGGCGAATGAGGTTCTCAGCCATTTGAGGCCGGGATCGCGCATATAGCGCTCGTGCCAGTGCTGCATGACCAGATACTCGGGCACGGGGAAGGGCAGCGGATGCATTTTTACCCTGCCTCCCAGCGCCCATTGCACGGCCAAGCGCTGCGGGACCGTTGCAAGATGGTCGCTTTCCGCCACAATCGATTCGACACCGAAAAAATTAGGCATGCTGACCGCAGAGACGCGTTGAATTTTCTGTTCGCGCAACGCCCGCTCGAGCAGCGAATGGCCTGTCGCGGATGAATGAACGGTAACGTGTGACTCCGCAACGAACGACGCCAGGCTCAGAGTCGCGCCCACGCGCGGGTGATCCGCTCGTGCAATGCAAACGAACTGCTCGGAAAACAGCCGCTGGCCAAAAAATCCCGCGTCGAGCGTCGGCAGGAAGCCCGCCGCGAGATCGATCTCGCCGCGTTCGAGCATGACGGGCGTGTCCTCCGAGAGCGCACTGATCTCCAGTCCAACGTGGGGCGCGGCTTCCTTTAGCCAGCGCAGCAGGACGGGCAAAAACAACATCTGCCCCGCATCCGAAAGGGCCAACCTGAATATCCTGTCCGAGCTGGCGGGATCGAACGCCATGTTGTGATTGAGCGCGGTCTGCAGCAGCACCATTGCGTCGCTGGTCAGACGCAGCAGCTCTTGCGCTAAGGGCGTCGGCGCCATCCCCGTGGTCGTGCGCACGAATAGCGGGTCGGAGAAATGCCGGCGCAGCTTCGCGAGACCCATGCTGATGGAAGATTGCGTCAATTGCAGATTCCTCGCCGTCTGCGAGACGCTGTGGGTCTTGTTCAGCTCATCCAGCATCTGAAGCGTTTTCAGATCGATGTTGTCAATGCTAAGTTGAGAGTCGCTCATCGCCGTATCTGACCCGATCGTTCAGTGTCCGAATGCAGGTGCTCTCGATATCGATCGGGCTATGCCCAGTCATCAAGCCCCTGCGCCCGAAGCCGATCTCAAGACTACACCGTTTTTGTGGGGCGGGGGCGATGCAATCTCGACACTCGCATCGCGCCGGTTTCTTTCGCTCGCGGGAGCAGTCCTGCGTGCCGTGGAATTCGCGCTTGCCGCGTTGACGAAAGGTGAACCGGCGTCTGAGCGAGTATTCGATTGCTAGAACCCGTGGCGAATGCCGACGATCGCACCCATGGTCGTCCCTGTTGGGCCGTACAGCGCGCCGTTTGCCGAAAGGCCGACATCCATCAGGCCGTGATTGTTGACCATGGCGAGATCACCGTAGACGTATGTGCGCTTCGACAGCGCGTATTTCAGCCCGAGCGCCGCCAACAGCCCGTGGTTGGTGGAGTTGTTTGCATCTCTGACAACCCAGACGCCCGCGTCTGTAGAGAACGCCGGTGTGAATTGCCAGGCGCCGCCCGCCGTATAGACGCGTTCGTTAAAGGAGCCCGCAACCTTATAGTTGATGTAAGCCGCCTTGAGTGTGGCGGCACCCCATGCGTAAGCGGCGCCAAGCATACGCCCTGTGAAAGGCACCGTCGTGGGCAATGGAGTCGGGCTGGGGCCCGCGTTGCCGCTGTAGAGCGCAGACTCGATCCGCAAGCCTCCGTGCGTGTAGGTGAGGCGTGCGGCGTACTGGCGTCCGGCCTGGAAGTCCCCGGCTTGCCCGCCTAAAGCGATCATCGCGCTAGCCTGCAACCCCGCGATAGTCGGACTCGTGTAGGTAATGGCGTTGGGATTGAAGAGCCCGGTTGAAAAGAGCCGGCCGATATAGATCGCGGCGCCGCTGCCGAAGTACGATCCAGTCCGCGGATCGGTCATGATGATGGCGAGCACGAATGGCGAATACTGCGTGCCCGCCTTTACCTCGCCAAAATCGCCGGACAGACCGACGTAGGACTGGCGGCCGAAGAAACTTCCGTTGGAGTTGTTGAGTCCTCCATTCACGGTGCTGATGCCGCTTTCGAGTACGAATTCGGCCTTCAGGCCGGCGCCCAGGTCTTCCGTGCCTGTAAACCCAAAACGTGACCCCTCAGTGCCTCCGTCCGTCAAGGCGAATTGGTGGGCTCCGTTTTGCCCTGTAGAACCGGAGCCCGTGCGGCTCGTGTAGAGCAGTCCGGTGTCGAGAACGCCATAGAGCGTGACGGAGCTTTGTGCGCGGGCAGAACTGGCGGCTCCCATCGTCACAGCGCAGACGGCCAGAGCAATAACGCTTCGGCTAATAACTCGACCACGCGTCGTCGTTGATGAAATTTCGCGTTGCATCAGTGCGGCACCCATTCGTTGTCTCTTGAAGTCGATATTGTTGAGGGAGTTTCGTAATAACGCTGGCTGAATATAGTGATTCGTTATGCGAATGAGTTTATTGACACGAAAATCACGAGCAAGTTATGGAAAACCCTTTTTCGTCGCAGTCAATGCATCGGTCGCCGGAAAATTTCGTGCTGAGCGGTTCTGGGCGGGGTGCGCGCTCCGACGCCGATGTGTTTCAATGAAATTGATAGAACGTATCGCGAATTCAAACACGCGAGGTGTTATGCCTATGGCGGCTGCTTGCGCGCCCATTGCCGCGTTTTCGACAACGGAGAATCACGGCGTTAGGGGTTTCTCCTGAATTATTTTTTCAGTATTTTGTTCATAAGAACTGCAAACCAATTGATGTTTGCGCCATCCATCGAACTAGCAAGAGAGGTGTGAATCATGATTTCACTCATCAGCAAGGCAGCGTTGGCACTCGCATGTATCTTCCCGGTGGTTGCGTTTGCACAAACCAGCCAGCCGGTAAGCCGGGCACAGGTTCGGTCCGAACTGTCTGCAATCGAGCGCGCCGGTTACAGTCCGACTACGGCTAGCGACTACGACTACCCGTCAAAACTGCAGGCCGCCGAGGCGCGCGTAGTGGTTCAAGCCAGCATCGCCAGAACCGACAATTCCGGCTACGGCACCAGCGCCGGCGGGACGTCGCAAGCTGGCCGGGCCGGGGAAGCGAGCTCGAGTCCGCTGCGATCGTGGTAATAGCGGGGCAGTGGCATTGCTACCAGGAAGCCTCCTTGCGCGTGCACGCTCGCCGGGCATGCGCCAAAAGCGTATCGCCCGAGGGATCGGGCTTGAGGAGTCCACGGCCTTCTACCGCACCCGTCAAAAGTACTCCGGTGCGGCGCTGCGGGCCGATGAATGCCCGCGCACCGCGACTGCGTTCTCAGGCCGAGATCAGATGGGAGTTGGGCCTCAGAATCGGCTTCAGAACGCGCCCGCTTTCCGAGTCGGCACAAGCCTCATTGATCTCATCCAGCGCATAGAATTTGACGAGCTTGTCGAATGGGAATCGACCTTGCTTCCAGAGCTCGATCAGGCGTGGAATAAAGACATCGGGAACGCTGTCCCCCTGAATGACCCCTCGCAGGGTGCGGCCGAACAGGATGGTATTCATGTCGAATGTGGCTTCGGTGCCGAATGGTGCACCGCCCACGAGTGCGCAAACTCCGGTGGGCCGCAGGCACTCCAATGCTTGGCGCAGCACCTTGGGATTCGCGGTGGATTCGATTGAATATTCGGCGCCGAGTCCGTTGGTGAGCGCGGCCACTGCCTTGACGACATCGACGCCATCGGGATGACGCGCATTGATCGCTGCAGTGGCGCCCAATTCTCTCGCCAGTTGCAGACGGCTCTCCACGATGTCGACCACGACAATCGTGGCGCAGCCCGCCAGTTTCGCGGCCATGACGGCGGAAAGGCCAACGGAGCCCGCGCCGAAGACGACGATGCTCGATCCCGCGGCCGGGCGCAGCGCGTTCAGGACGGTGCCGGCGCCGGTGGAAATGCCGCAGCCCAACGGGCCCATCAGGTCGAGCGGCACGGACGGGTCGATCTTGACGACATTGCGCTCGGTGGCAAGCGAATAGGTTCCAAACGACGATTGCGAGAAGAAATAGCCTCCAACGGACTCGCCTTCTTCAGAGCGGTAAGTGCTGCTGCCGTCGCCGCGACGCGCGCCGAAATTACGGGGGAAACCTTCAATGCAATACCCGGCCTTGCCGCTTTGGCAGTTTTCGCATTTGCCGCAGGAACCGTAGGCGAGTACCACGTGGTCGCCCACCGCCACTTTCGTGACCGACGCGCCGACCTTCACGACAATGCCGGCTCCCTCATGACCCAATACCGCGGGCAGCGGCACGGGGTAATGCTGGTCCCGCACGGTCAAGTCCGTGTGACAGACCCCCACGCCCGCAATCTCGACAATGATTTCGCCTTCCTGCGGCTCATCGAGCAGCAGATGTCTGATCTGGAAGGGCTTCGCCTTCTCAGTGGCCACCGCGCACGTGCAATTCCATACCATGTTGCTCTCCTGTCTCATCTTCTAATGGGTGAACCGGTCCTGCCAGTCGATTGCTAGAACGGATAGTCGGGGACCGTTTCGGCGACGGTCAGCCATCGCCAGTACGTGTATTCATCGAGCGAAGTCACGTTTCCTGAACGGGCGCTGTTGCCGGATGCCCCTGTTCCGCCGATCGGGCCGAAAATCTCGTGAACCACCGTCTGGTCGTTCACGTGTGCAATGCCTGTCTTCAGGCGCTTCGCGATACGAACCGCGCGCGCCTCGTTGGCGCTGAAGACCGAAGCCGCGAGTCCATATTCCGTGTCGTTGGCGAGTGCAATGGCTTGCTCGTCGGTGCTGAACGAGGTGATGGGCGCCACCGGAGCGAAAATCTCTTCGCTGAATACCGGCATCTGCGCAGTGACGCCGCTCAGCACGGTGGGCTCGAAGTAGAGACCGTTCACCTTGCCGCCGGCTTCTATCTTCGCGCCACGGGCGACACTGTCGGCCACGATCTGGCGGGCGCGCTCGGCTTGCTTCAGATTGATCATCGGGCCGATATGCACGTGTTGACGGTGCGGATCGCCCACTTGCAATGCGGAAGCCCGACGCGCCAGCAATTCCGTATAGTGGTGAAGCACCGACTCGTGAACGAGATGCCGCCCGGCCGAGAAGCAAATTTGCCCCTGGTGAAAGAACGACGAGAACGCGCCTGCGGAGCTGGCCCGCTCGAGGTCGGCGTCGTCCAGAATGATCAGCGCGTTATTGCCGCCGAGCTCCAGCGCGGTTCGCTTCAGCAAGCGCCCAGCCACCTCGCCAATGCGCCGGCCGACGTTCGTGGAGCCGGTGAACGAGATCATGCTCACATGCGGCTCGGCCACCAGCGCTTCACCCGCTTCCGGGCCACCGGGGACCACGTGCAATACCCCGGGCGGCAACCCGGCCTCTTCAAAGAGTCGTGCGATCAGCAACCCACCGGAGACAGGGGTTTGAATGTCAGGCTTGAGGACGACAGCGTTGCCCAGCACAAGTGCGGGAAATAGCGCGCGCGCCGCGAGGATGAGGGGGGAATTCCACGGCGTGATCAGGCCAACCACGCCCACTGGAACGCGTTCGGCGTAGCTGGGCCGGCCACCCGTAGTCGCCAGCATCTCCCCGACCGGCCTGCTGCCGAGCGCCGCCGCCTCCAGTGCCTCGCGCGCGGTTGCCGCAATCTCGAAGCGTGCCTTCGGCTGAATCGATCCGGTTTCCTGAACGATCCATGTCGCCACTTCATCGGCGTGGGCTTCAAGGAGTGCGCTGAATTTCCGAAGGACGTCCGCCCGGAGTGGACCGGGGACGGCCGCCCACTCCACCTGGGCATCCCGGGCGGCCACCGCGGCTTCGGCGACGTCCCGGGCGTTTGCGACGCCAGCCTGGAACAGCCAATCTCCGGTCGCTTTCTCTACGACTGCGATCGTGCCGCCGTGTGCCGACCGCCAGTCCGTGCTGAAGATTTTTTCGGATTGAGAGGACCCAATGAGATGTTCAGTGGATGTGTTCATGCCTAGCCCAGAGTGATTTTCAAATTTGCCGTATCGCCGCACGTTGGAGCGTGGCGAAGCCGAACTACCGCAGGGAGGCGAACCTTGTGTCTTGACGGGGGCCCAACGTCTCCTGGGATGCATCCGTTATAGGCCCTGAGTTCTCGCCGGTCGATAGGCGGGCGAATGATAGGGGCTATCAATATTTTTGATTCCTCTCTGACGCCGGCTCTAGCCCCGCACTCGCGGCCGATTCACATCGTTCTACGGGGAGCAATGTTGCGTTGCTCACTGGCGAGTAGGCACACGCTGCATGCGGATATAGCATGCCCCTCAATCGAACCATCAACCGTGATTTCGGCGCGCTGCCGATTTCGCCCTTACCCGTCATTCGGGTGCAAGAAGAGGGACGCACACATGCTTACCCACCGGCGTTGGGACTCACTGGACGCAGCGGACGCAGGCTGGCTCCGCGCGAAATATCACTTCGTGGTCAGCGCGGACGGCAACCACGATCATTCCGCATTGGGACCGTTGATCGTCTGGAACGACGACGAGATTGATGTCGGTGCCGGCTTCCCGATGCACGGGCACCGCGACATGGAAATCATCACCTACGTCCGCCAGGGCGTGATCGAGCATCGCGACACGCTGGGTTCCGAGGGCCGGATTCAGGCGGGCGACGTACAGGTGATGAGCGCCGGCACGGGCATCCGTCACTCCGAATTCAATGGTGGCGACGTGCCGCTCAAGGTCTATCAGATCTGGCTGCGCCCTCGTAAAGGCGGCGGCGCGCCGCGCTGGGACACGAAGCCGTTTCCCAAAGGCGACCGGTCCGGACGCTTCGTTGTCCTTGCCAGCGGCTTCGAAGAGGATGCCGACGCGTTGCCCATACGAGCGGCCGCGCGCGTGCTCGGCGCAACGCTGAAGACGGGCGAGCGCATTCGACAGGCGCTGAGCGAGTCGCGGTGTGCCTATCTCGTCGTGGCCTCGGGATCCATCGAAGTGAATGGCGAACGTGTGGGGCCGCTGGATGGCGTGACCATCACGCAAGTGACGGCCGCCGAGATATCCGCCCTCGAAGATTCTGAGCTGGTGATGGTGGACATCGGCTGAGCTCCTTATTTCACAATCCACTCAATAACGATATTTCGGAGGTTTTTATGGATCGCTACAAGTTTCTTCCGCTGCTGGGTCGCATTCTGATCGGCGCACCGTTTCTGATGAGCGGGCTCGGCAAGCTGGCCGCTTATGGCGCGACAGTCGGCTATATCGCCGCCGTCGGTCTGCCGGTGCCGCCGCTCGCGTTTATCGTCTCGGTGCTCATCGAGGCGGGCGGCGGCCTGCTGCTGATCTCGGGCTATCGGGCCCGCCCAGTGGCAGCGGCCATGGCCGTGTTTTGTGTGGTCACCGCGATGTTCTTCCATCACAATTTCGCGGATCAGAACCAGATGATTCACTTCCTGAAGAACGTGATGATGGCGGGCGGCCTGCTGCAGATCGCGTACTTCGGCGCTGGCGCATTCAGCCTGGACGCGCGCGCCGGGCGGGCATCCGCGCGTGGGGCGGCGGTCAGCGCGAGCTGATCGTCGGTCATCCGCTGCGGTCATCGCGGGGCCGCGCCATGTCGATCGGTACATGGACTACATGGCGGTTGAGGGATGGGAGGCGCGTTCGCTTCTGAATATCGTTGTGCACATGGCGGGCCGGAACGGGCGTTCCCTACCGCCGTGACCCACACACACGATTCAGGAGACGCGAATGACTCAACCCCAGGTGGTGACGCTGACCCGCGCCGGGGCCCCCGCCATGCCCCGCAACTGTACCTTTGATGCCCATGACTGGGAGATTCTGAGCCGCTACTGGCATCCCGTCGCGTTCGCGCATGAGGTGAGCGACAAGCCGCTCGGCGTCACGCTGCTCGACGAATCGCTCGTGCTGTTCCGCTCGGCAGGGCGGGTCGTTGCGGCGCGCGATGTGTGCCCGCATCGCGGCGCACCGCTTAGCCGCGGATGGGTCAACGGCGACAATCTCGTTTGCCCCTACCACGGCCTCGAATATGGGGCGAACGGCAAGTGCAACCACATTCCCTCGCAACCGGAGGGCGCGATTCCCGACCGCCTGTGCCTGACGACGTACGCCGCGCAGGAAGCGTATGGGCTCGTGTGGGTGTCGCTCGGCGGCGGTGAGCTGCCGTTACCCGATTTCCCGGCCTGGAATACGGACGGGTATCAGCAGATCCTGCCGCCGTCGATCGACATCCGCGCCTCGGCCGGGCGGCAGACCGAAGGCTTCATCGACGTCGCGCATTTCGCGTGGATCCATCACGACAGCTTCGCGGTCCGCGCCAATCCCGTGGTTCCGCAGTATTCCGTCGAGCGGCGTCCGAACGGCCTGCGCGCGGAATATGTGAGCACTGTGAGCAACTTCCCGAAGTCGATGCAGCATCGTGCGCCCGAGGGCTTTTTGTGGCGTCGCGTGTTCGAGGTCGACGTGCCGTTCTTTGCCCGGCTCACGGTGCACTTTCCCGAGAACGCACGCCTGGCAATCCTCAATGCTGCGAGCCCGGTGTCGGCGCGCCACACGCGCCTCTTCGTCCCCATCGCGCGCAATTTCGACCAGGATTTGCCGCTCGACGATGTCTACGAGTTCAACCGCCAGGTATTCGAAGAGGACCGCGCGATCGTAGAGCTGCAGTGCCCGGAGGATCTGCCGATCGACCGTTCCCTCGAAGCGCCGATTTTCGCCGATCGTTCCTCCGGTGCATACCGGCGCGCGCTCGCGGAGATCGGGCTCGGACAGGCCTATGTCCGTTGATGCAGGCACGCGAGGAGAATTCATGAAGATCTGGGAATGCGTGATCTGCGGGTTTCGCTACGACGAGACCGAAGGACTGCCCGAGGCGGGCATTGCGCCGGGTACGCGCTGGGAGGACGTGCCTGAGGACTGGATGTGTCCGGACTGCGCGACCGGCAAGCACGACTTCGAGATGCAGGTGGTGGCATGAGGCCTTCCGAATACACTGAGGCTCAGGGCGATCCTGTCGTGATCGTCGGCTCGGGGCTCGCCGGCTACACGGTGGCGCGCGAGCTGCGCAAGCTCGACGCCAAAATGCCGATGGTGATCGTGAGCCGCGATGACGGCAGCTTCTATTCGAAGCCCACGCTTTCGAATGCGCTGGCGATGAAGAAGGCGCCTCACGAGATCGCGAACTTCACGGCGCAGGCGATGGCGACGCAACTCGATGCGCGCGTCTGGAGCCATCGCCAGGTCGAGCGCATCTTGCCGGGCGAGCATGCGATTGTGGTGGACGGCCAGCGGCTCCGTTATCGCGCGCTGGTGCTCGCAACCGGGGCCGACCCGCGGCGCGTGCCGGTCGAAGGTGACGGCGCCGGCGACGTGCTGTCGATCAACGACCTCGGCGACTATGCTCGGTTTCGCGAGGTGCTCACGCCGGGCGATACGGTGGCCATGCTCGGCGCGGGCTTGATTGGATGCGAGTTCGCCAACGATCTGGTGGCCGCGGGACACCGCGTGTGCCTGATCGACCCGGCCAGCGCGCCGCTCTCGCGGCTGCTGCCAGCCGAGGCCGGGGCGGTCTATTCGCGCGCCTTGTCGGGCGCGGGTGTCGATCTGCGGCTCGGCTGCGGAGTCGCCTCGGTGGTGCGGCGCGGTCCGGGCTACCGCCTGACGCTGAGCGACGGCAATGCCGTCGATGTCGATATCGTCGTTTCGGCGATCGGCCTCGTGCCGCGCACGGCGCTCGCGAGCGCGGCCGGGTTGCGGATCGAAGGCGGCATCAGCACGGATGCCTGGTGCCGCACCGACGCGCCAGACGTCTACGCGCTCGGCGACTGCGCGGCTATCGAAGGCCGCGTGCAGCCCTACGTGCTGCCCATCATGCATGCGGCGCGTGCGCTCGCCCGTACCCTGTCCGGCACGCTCACGCGCGTCGATTTCCCGGTGATGCCGGTGGTGGTCAAGACACCGGCCGTACCGGCCGTCGTGGTGACGCCAGCGGCGTCGGGCGGACGCTGGACGCTAGAGACCGCCGCACAGGACGCGCCGCACGCGGTACGCGCGGTCTGCGAAGATGCCGCGACGAAGTGCATGACGGGCTTTGCCCTGGTGGGTGCCGCCACCGCGGACAAGGCCGCTTTGTTGAAGCAGATGGCCGCGGGCACGGCCGGATAGGCGAAGCGCAGCATCATCGACAACCGGGCGCGGCCCCGCCGCGTCCGACGACAGGCAGCTTTCGCTGACCGACCCCTGTTGCGCACTGGCGCTCATGTCCGGATCCTGTCTCCCGGACTGAGACGCCTGGTGTTTTCACGCCGCGAGCCATGCTCGCGGCTTTTTTTCGTGGGCGATTTGTGTCACAGGCTTCAGCGCACGTGTCCCTTCGCGACGCCAGACACGAGATGGCGCGGCCAGATTGCGGCTGCGCGGCGGGTCCGGAGGCTCGGTTGGCGCGCATCAGGAATCCGTTGCGCGCGCAGCCATCCGGGCCACCCATTCGACCACCTGTGCGATGGCGAGCAGGCAGACGACGCCGGCCAGCACCGGAAAGACGAGGAAGCTTGCCGATCCATTGCCGCTCAGCATGATGACGAGCGGGTCCGCGCCTGCCGGCGGATGCACGGTGCGCGTGATCTGCATGGCCGCGATCGCGAGGCCCGTGGCGAGCGCCATGGCCCAGACATCGTTGCCGGCGAGCCGGAACACGGCTAGCCCCACGGCCGATGCGATCAGGTGGCCCAAGACGAGGTTTCTCGGCTGGGCGAAGGTGCTTTCGGGCGCACCAAACAGCAGCACGCTCGACGCGCCGAACGGCGCGATCACGAACGGCAATCCGGTGAGTTGCGCCAGCAGCCCTACGACGGCGATTGCGGCGGTCCCACCCAGGAAGCCGCGCACCACCCGGGGCGCGAGCGAGGGCAACGGCGTGCGCGTTGCGGCAAGTCGGGTCTTGTCGAGTTCGTTCATTGGGGATGAGGGAGATCCGTGTGAAGGGCGCTGCGCGCACCGCGGATGGCGCGCGCAGCCCGGGCGTTTCCGCCGCCATTTACGCGTGGTTATGCCGTCTGATAGCGGCTCGCCTCGTCGGAGCCTTCGGTTGCATTGCCGGCGCTATAGGAGTGGGCGCCCACGCCCGCGAGCTTGCCGCCATCGACAACCAGGTATTCCTCACGGATCGGCTTGCCCGAGAACCAGCACTCGAGAATTTCGCGCGTGCCTGCCGCGTAGCGGGCCTGCGCGGAGAGTGTGGTGCCCGACGTATGCGGCGTCATGCCCTGATGCGGCATGCTGCGCCACGGATGATCACGCGGCGCGGGTTGCGGGAACCAGACGTCGCCTGCGTAGCCGGCGAGCTGCCCGCTCTCGAGGGCGTTGACGATCGCGTCGCGGTCGCAGATCTTGCCGCGCGCGGTGTTGATGATGTACGCACCGCGCTTCATCTTCGCCAGCATTTTCGCGTCGAACAGATGTTCCGTTTCGGGGTGCAGCGGGCAGTTGATCGTGACCACGTCGCAGACCGCCACCATCGATTCCACGTTCGGATGCCAGGTGAGGTTCAGTTCGCGTTCAACCTGTTCGGGCAGGCGGTGACGGTCGGTGTAGTGGAGCTTGACGTCGAACGGCTTGAGACGGCGCAGCACGGCGGTGCCGATGCGCCCGGCGGCCACCGTGCCGACATGCATGCCTTCGAGGTCGTACGCGCGCGAGACGCAGTCCGCGATATTCCAGCCGCCTTTTTTCACCCATTCATGAGAGGGCAGATAGTTGCGTACCAGCGAGAGAATCATCATCACGACGTGCTCGGCCACGCTGATGCTGTTGGAGTACGTGACTTCGGCCACCGTAATGCCGCGTTCGCTGGCGGCCTGCAGGTCGACGTGGTCGGAGCCGATACCGGCCGTGAGCGCGAGCTTGAGCTTTGGGGCCTTCGCGATGCGCTCGGCCGTGAGATAGGCGGGCCAGAACGGCTGAGAGATCACGACCTCGGCGTCGTGGAGCTCCTGTTCGAAGCGCGAGTTGGGGCCGTCCTTGTCGGAGGTGACGACGAGCGTATGGCCGAGGGACTCGAGGTAGCGACGCAGACCCAGTTCACCGGAAACGCTGCCGAGCATCTCGCCGGGCGTGAAGTCGATGGCATTCGGCGTGGGGGCGGTTTGCCCATCGGGATAGCGGGCAATGGTGGGGACCGTGTCGCGCGCGTAGCGCCTGGGCATGCCGTTGACGGGATCGTCGTACAGGACGCAAAGTACCTTGGCCATGTGTCTCACTCCATGATGGAAAGCGGGATTGGGTGAGGCAGGAGCGGCGTGGCAGGGCCGCTGCTGCCTTCGTTACGATCGTTCGGCTCGCGAAGGATCGATGGCCAGAGTGTTGTCGAGGACGCTGGATGGGTCCAATTGTTTGGAAAGATGGTCTGATAAGCGCGGCTTATCAAGGCCTGCGAACGACGGCTCGCCGGCCCGGGCAGGCGGGCGCCGGTGCGTTGGCGGTGGCGCTCACGCGCCCTGAAGCAGGGCGTCGAAGTGGCTTTGCAGGTCCAGACGCTGGGCGCACTCCCACATCGCCGCAACGAGTGGGGGCATCACGGCGGCATTGCGCGTGATGAGGCCGATTTCCCGCGTCAGCTCCGGCTTGAGCAGCGTGGCGGTGTAAAGACCGCTTGCGTGCGCGCTGCCCAGCAGGCTATGCGGCAGGATGCTGTGTAGCCGCACATGCTCCACGGCGGAAAAGAGCGTAAGCAGCGAATCGGACTCGGCAATCACCGTGGGTTGCACACCCGCTCGGCGGAACGCCGCGTTGATGACCTGGCGGTTTTGCATCGAGGAATCGAGCAGACACAAATCGAGGCCTTCCAGTGCTTCCCAGCGCTCGAGGCCATTGCAGGCCCCCTCGCCACAGCCGGTGGGGGAGACCAGCACATAGCGCTCGCAATACAGCGACGCGATGGCGAAGCCGGCCTGCACCTTGCTGTCGAGATAGGTGAAGCCGATATCCAGTTCGAATTCGTCGAGCTGGCGCAGGATGGTGTCCGAGCTCAACGAGCGCAGCGAGTAGCGTATGCCCGCATGCTCGGCGCGGCAGCTCGACAGCAGGAGGCTGACGATAGGCAGCGTGGTGGGAATCACGCCGATGCGCAGCGTGCCGCTCAGCCGCACACGCGCAACCGATGCGTCCTGGCGCATGTGCTCGAGCGTGGCGAGGGTCTGCCGCGCCCAGCCCAACACCCGCTCGCCATCCTCGGTAAAGCCGAGAAAACGTCGTCCGCGTCTCACGAGCACGAGTCCGAGCTCGTCTTCGAGGCTGCGGATCGCGGAGGAAAGCGCGGGCTGCGAGACATTGCAGACCTCGGCCGCGCGCGCGAAATGCTGCTCCCGCGCGAGCGTCACCAGATAGTGGAGCTGACGGATGAACATGCGTGGCGTGTTTGCGCGGCGAAACGTAGCGAGGCCAGGCTAGGCGAGCAGATCCTCGTAGAACGCACCAAAGGGGCGCGTCGGGTGGGCGATCTGGATCTCCAGCACCCATAGGCCCGCTGCGGGCGCGGCAGCGAACTCGCCGAGGTCGCCCGCCTTGTAGATGGCATGCGGAAAGTCGCTGACGCGATGGCCCTTGATGTCGACATTCAGACGCCAGCCATACGTCTCGGCCCGTGCGGCGGCATAGTCGTAGAGCGCGATGCCGCTGCAGCCTGTGCTGCGCCAGTGTTCGGCCACTTCATCGTGGATCGTTTCAACGTCCTCTGCACAACGAATCATCTCGGGATCGTCGCCTGTGACGAAGGTCGCGCCGGCGTCGCCCTCGTGCTGGCTCCACACCACGCCCAGATCGACGAAGAAAATATCGTTCGAACCGAGCACCGGGTCATCCGCGGAGCGCTCCCTGAAGGTGCGCAGCGTGTTTTCGCCGATCCGGACGATGACCGGGTGCCAGATCCGTTCCATGCCCAACACCTGAAGGATCGCCTTCGCGCGCGCGTTGGCTTCCGATTCGCGCATGCCGGGCCGGATGGCGTCCGCGATCTGCTGGACCGCCTTCCAGGTCATCACGCGGGCGTGCTCCATGGCGTCGGGAGAGAATTTTTCGCCGACCGCCTGCTTGTCAACAGTGCTCACCTGATATCACTCCGGTTGTCTCGGGGTTCATTGCACAGGGTGCCTGGCGGCGAGCCACGGGGGGGCATGACCACGGCACCCTACGAAATCGATATATCCGATAGTATATAACGAGATGTTGACCGTCGCGGTAAGGGGAAGCCGCAGCCCGGCGTGAAGCGCCTCGCATATTGCGATCCGGCCCCGGTGCCGATCGAACGCTACGCGAGAGCCGCGCTTTCGCGTCACCCGCCTCAGCGCGCGAGTTCCTTCGCGACGCCGGACACGAGATGGCGCAGCCAGATAGCGGCCGCGCTGCGATGGGTGCGGTCGTGCCAGAGCTGGTAATAGGTGAGCGCCTGGGGATCGCCGGGCAGGGGCTCCATGCGCAGCGGAAGCAATTTGCTGTAGTGAGTGGCAAGCGCGCGCGTGGTCGTGAAGAGCAGATTCGAGCGCATCAGCACATAGGGCGCCATGCCGAAGTAGGGCAAGGTTGTCGTCACGTTGCGCGACAGACCGCTACGCGCGAGCTCGACATCGATCGTGCCCAGCCCCGTGGCGTTGTGTGTGGTGACGGCAAGATGCTCCGCTTCCTGATAGATGGCCCGGCTCAGCTTGCCCGGCTTGATCGGGTGCTGCGCGCGCAGCAGGCACACGAGATCGTCCTTGCACAGCGGCTGCAGATGCAGATGCTCGGGCGGCGTGCGCCAGTTGCCGATCACGAGGTCGAGCGTGCCGCTCTCGAGACCATGTTCGTAGCCGCCGTCCACCATCATCAGGTGCTGGAATTCGATACGTGCGCGCGGCGCCTCGGTGCGGAACGCATCGACCACGGCGGGCAGGAAGAACGCATCCAGATAGTCAGGAGAGCCAATGAGAAAGGTGCGGCGCGTGGTGGCCGGATCGAAAGCGCGGGTCGGATGGAGCACCGCGGCGATGCCCGCGAGCGCCTGCGCCGCCGGCTCGATCAGCGTGAGCGCGTGGCTCGTGGGCACCATGCGGCTGCCGCTGCGCACGAGCAGCGGATCGCCCGTCATGGCGCGCAGCTTGCGCAACGCGACGCTGATGGTCGGCTGCGACTGGCCTAGCAGCACGGCTGTGCGCGAGACGCTGGCTTCGGTGATGAGCGTATGGAGAACCTTCAGCAAATAGGAGTCGATGACTTCCCTGGACATGCGAACCGCCGTAATTTGACATCGTTCATTGCTGTATACGGTGCGATATAACGGGGTGTCAATTCAGGGAAATTGCTGCCCATGCCCGGACGCCCTTGCTGCACGGGGCTCATAACGGGGCGAACATCCGCACTATGTGCTCCCCTGAATGCCGGATTCGCCCAGGCCACGCCTGGCCACGACCGGCCCGGCCAGGATCGGCTCGGGTGCCTGCCTCGCGATGCATGGCGTGCCGATCCGGGGCCACGCGAAGCACCCGATATAATTGGCGAGCCATTCAACGAGGACATAGTATGAAATCACTGATTGCGTTACTCGCCACTGCCACCATTGCGTCGACCGCCTTCGCCGGCAACACCATCGAGAAGTTGCCATCGGGCGTCGTGGTCGAGCACATCAAGCAAGGCACCGGTCCGCAACCGACCGTGAACGACGTCGTGCGTGTCAACTATCGCGGCACGCTCGCGGACGGCACCGAATTCGACAGCTCCGACAAGCATGGCGGCCCGGCTGCCTTCCCGCTCGGCCGGGTGATTCCGTGCTGGACGCAAGGGCTGCAGAAGATGAAGGTGGGCGGCAAGGCGAAGCTGACCTGCCCGGCGGCTACCGCGTATGGTGATCGCGCAGTTGGCCCGATCCCGCCGAACAGCGACCTCACGTTCGAAGTCGAACTGATCGGCATCGGCCAGTAATGGATTGATAGAGGGCGCCTGACCGCAGTCGGGCGCCCTCTGGAACGCGGGGCGTTCGCGGCTGCGCCGCTTACTGCGCGGGCATGCCGTTCAGGTGGTAGTGCAAGTCGCCCGCCATATCCAGCAGCGAGTAGTCGCGAAACGAAAAGCGCCACACGTCGTCGACGCGCTCGAACGCGTCGTGATAGCGCCCGGCCGCAATGGGCTGCAGAGGAAACCCTTCCGTCGCCTGCAAGACCGTGTAATACGAGCGCGCCGTTGCACGGTGGGCCGGCTCGTCGATTTCGATGATCGGATTGGTGACGACATGCCGGGTGCGTGGCGTGCCACAGGGATAGCGCTTCACGTGGCCATACAACAGCTGCAGGAATTCCGGCGCGCTGAGTCCGGCATGGCTGTCCCGCGTCTTCAAGCGCGCGTGCTGAAACAACGTGCCCACGCCGTCCCAGTCGCCGCTGTCCATACATTCCGCATATCGGTAAAGCAGGTTGGCAATTTGCACCGCGCTATCACTCACGTCCGCGTCCTCCGGCTTTCAGGCAATAGCGTGAACATAGACCGGCCGGCTACGCCCTGACTTCCTCCGAGTGGACTAGGCGCTGCTTACGACGCCGTCACCTTGCGGGATTTTGCGTGTTCGGCGAGCAACTGCAGGTGGCGTGCTTCGGTTTCGTCATCGGCGGGGAACATGCATTCGAGGCGCATTTCCTGTGCTGAAACGTTCTGCGGCGCGCCTACGGTCGTCACCATCGAGAAGTATCGAAGCACGACGCCTTCGTGGATGAAGCCGATCGGAATGACCGGCATCGTGGACGCGGAGGCGGGCCCATGATGCGCTTTCCAGTCACGCGGCACGTCTGGCCAGGCTAGCAGTTCGTCGAGCAGCTGCCGCGTGCCGGCGTCGACCGCATGACCGACCGATTCCCGATACACGCGTTGCAGCAGGCTGCGCGAGATCGTGTCCCAGTCGGCCACGAACGGACGCATCCCTTGCGGATCGAAGATCATATGCAGCATGTTGCGCGGGCTTTTGCGAGCGGCCATGTCGATGAAGCAATTGAAGAAGCGCGGCGCCGCGTCGTTGGTCATCAAGACGTTCCAGTGGCGATCCATCACGATCGCCGGAAACGGCTCGTGCTGGCGCACGACCCGCTCGAGCGCGCGGATCACGCTGTGCATCTCCTGGGCGTCCCATGGCGCTTCCGAATACATCGGTGCGTAGCCGGAGGCGAGCAGCAGGGCATTGCGCTCGCGTAGCGGCACATCGAGTGTCTGTGCAAGCGTCAGCAGCGTGTCCCTGCCAGGCACGCTGCGGCCGCTTTCGATGAAACTGATCTGTCGCTGCGAGACGCCGGCATCGAGCGACAGATCGAGCTGGCTCACGCCACGCACGTCGCGCCAATAGCGCAGCAACTCGCCCAGTTCGCCGGGCGCTTTCGGATCGGGACGGCTGGCGTTCATCGGATTCCCCTAACTTGGGTGGACGAATGGAGAGGCTTCAGGGCGCGTTCGCGTGCCACGCGAACGCCTCGAACTGCGCTTCGAGTGGCGGCCGGGTCACGCTGCGGGTGAAGTTCGTGATCGTCGATGCGGCAGCGGCAGCGTCTGGATCCGCGGCTCGGTCAGCCTGTTCGAGTGCACGCGCTCGAACAGGCCGATGAAACCGTTGATCAGCATCCGGCGCGATTGCGCGGGAGCAGGCTCGATCGCGTAGACAGGATAGGTAGACATGGTAACTCCGTGGCGCTGAGCGCTGCCGGAATGGCCGCACGACAGCCGAAGCGTAGAGGCGCGCGATGCATGCGCCAATTACATGGCATGTAATCATCGCGCGTCTCGTGCCTGAGCCTCTTGATCGGCACGTCGTCGAGCAACTTGCGGCGCTAATTTGCGACATATGATTCGGATGCCGAAATAAAAGCTACGCGAAAAACCGTTCGACGCGTTGACAGCCATTCGTCAGCTTAAAGTGCGGAAATACGGGTTTCTACTGATTTTCCGGGCATTCTTGCCCAGACTGCCAGCCGCGACGCAAGCGAGCCTCACAGTGATGAAAGTTTTTTGGCACGTATTGTGTGAATGACAGAAATATCCTAATCTCGTTTCCCATGGAGACCAACATGAAACAGACCGTCAAGCAGCGATTGCAGGAGAGCCTCGCGTCCTCGACGGCCTCGTCGCGAACGATCGCCGCGTACATGCTCGCGAACCTGCAGAATCTGCCGTTCGAGACTTCGGCGGTGATTGCGGAGAAGCTCGAGCTGAGCGAGTCCACGATCGGCCGCTTTTGCCGCTCCATCGGCTATGCGCATTTCAAGGCGCTCAAGAACGACTTGCAGGACGATCTCGGCGACGGCCCGTGGCTCATGGGCGACCGCCTCAAAGACTTCCTCGGCCGTGCGCCCGACGAGGGCCAGGGGCCGTCACGCGGCCTGCAAAAGGAGATCGCCGCGCTCGTGCAGGTGCATGAGCATGCGCTGCGGCCCGCCTGGCGGCGCCTCGCCGAGCGCCTCGCGAAGGCGCCGCGCGTGTATGCGGCGGGCTTTCAGACCGAGCGTGGCATCGCGATGACGTTCGTGCACCTGCTGCAATACTTGCGCGATGGTGTCCATCTGGTCGACGGCAGCGGCGGCAACTTCAGCGACGTCTTGCTGAGCCCGCCCAAAGACACCGCGCTGATCGTCTTCGAGGCACGCCGCTATTCGCGGCACGCGCGCATGCTCTGCGAGCGTGCGAAGGAGGCGGGCATCGCGGTGAGCCTCGTCACCGACAACTTCTGCGACTGGGCCGACCAGGCCGCCGACGAAGTATTTCGCGTGCAGACCGAGGTCGATCTGTTCTGGGAGTCGACGGCCTCGATGCTCTCGCTGGTCCACCTGCTGATCAACGACGTCTTCAAGCACCTGGGCGCCGATGTCGAGCGCAGGCTCCAGGCCATCGGCGCGCTGCATAACGAATTCGTTGGATATACGTCTTCCACGCCACTTTCCAGCTAGCCACAACCACAAGGAGACACCGAATGAAACGCTTTGTTCGCTCTACATTGGCAGTCCTCACAGTTATTGGCGCCTGTGCGGGTGCCCATGCCGACACGGTCCGGATTGCGGTGGAAGGGGCTTACCCTCCGTTCAACTATGTCGACTCCAGCAATCAGTTGCATGGTTTCGACGTGGACATCGCGAACGCGCTGTGCAGCAAGATGAAGTCCGACTGCAAGCTCGTGGCGCAGGACTGGGACGGGATGATCCCGGGCCTGATGGCGAAGAAGTACGACGCCATCGTGTCCTCGATGGTGGTGACGAAGGAGCGCGAGGAGAAAATATCGTTCACGAACCGCTACTACCGCACGCGCCTCGCCATCAGCGTTCCGCAGAACTCGAAGCTCACCAACACGAATCCGCAGTCGTTCAAGGGGCTTGTGGTGGGCGCGCAGTCCTCCACGACCCAGGGCAACTATGCACAGGACGTGCTGGCCGCGGCGGGGGCGACGGTCAAGCTGTATCCGGCCCAGGACGACGCCAATCTCGATCTCGCGGCCGGACGCCTCGACGCGGTCGTCAACGACAAGTTCCCGAACCTCGACTGGCTCGCCAAGGGCGGCAAGGGTTGCTGCAAGCTGCTGGGCGAGGTGACCGGCAAGGACGACGACGTGGCCATCGCGGTGCGCAAGAACGACAACGGCTTGCGCGAGCGCCTGAACAAGGCGATTGCCGACATCATCGCGGACGGCACGTACCAGCGCATCACGAGCCAATACTTCAAGTCGAGCATCTACTGAAACCCAGTTGACCCAGCCGTGAGCGGCGCGCACGACTGCATCGCTCACGTACTGGAAAGGAGTGCCAAGGATGTTTGAATCGATTGCGCTGCTGGGATTTGGACAGGGCAGCTGGGGGCTGGCGCTCCTGCAGGGCGCGTTCGTGACGATTGCGCTCGCACTGTGCTGTCTGCCGTTCGGGCTTGCGCTCGGCTTGCTCGTGGCGATGGGCAGCCGCTCGCGCAGCACGCTGGCGCGCGGCACGGCCTACGGGTTTTCGACGGTGTTTCGCGGCCTGCCTGAGTTGCTGACGCTGTTCCTCGTCTACTACGGTTTCGAGATCGCCGTCGAGCAGATCTTCGCTGCGGCGCACATCGACGCCGACGTGTCGATCAATCCGTTTTTCGCTGCCTTCGTCGCGCTCAGCGTCGTGCTGGCGGCGTTTTCGAGCGAGGTCTGGCTCGGCGCGTTCAAGTCCATCCCCAAGGGGCAATACGAAGCGGCTCATGCGCTGGGCCTTTCGAAGGCGAAGACTTTCTTCTCGATCGTGCTGCCGCAATTGCTGCGCATCGCCTTGCCGGGTCTCTCGAACAACTGGCTGACGCTGCTCAAGGACACGGCGCTCGTCTCGACAATCTCGCTGGTCGACGTGATGCGCCAGACCAATCTCGCAGTCAGCGAGACCAAGGAGCCGATCCTGTTCTACGGGGCCGCCTGTGCGATCTATCTGTTCTTCTCCGCGCTGTCGGGAAGGCTGTTTGCGTTCGCTGAACACCACTTTGGCCGCGGCCATCATCGAGCACGCGTATGAGCCTCTTTCCGTTTCTGCAGAATCTGATCGATTCCGATCTGCTGGACCGCTACGGTTCGCAGATGCTCTCGGGCGTTTGGGTGACGGCCAAACTGGTCGCCATCTCGTTCTCGCTCGGCGCGGTGCTCGGGCTGCTGCTCGCGTTTGCGCGCACCTCGCACTTGCGCATGCTGCGCAATGCGAGCGCGGCGTTCATCTATGTCTTTCGCGGCTCGCCGTTGCTCGCGCAGCTGTTCCTGCTCTATTACGGGTTTGGGTCGTTGCGCGACTTGTGGGAGTCGCTCGGCCTGTGGTGGCTCTTCCGCGATTCGTGGTATTGCGCGTTGCTCGCCTTCACGCTGAACACGGCCGCGTATCAGGCCGAAATCTTTCGCGGCAGCTTCGCGGCGGTATCGGCGGGGCAGTACGAAGCGGCGAAGGCACTGGGCCTGAGTCAGCGCACGTGCTTCTGGCGCGTGGTCTGGCCGCAATCGTTGCTGATCGCGCTCGGGCCGCTCGGCAATGAGCTGATTCTGCTCGTGAAGGCGAGCGCGATCGCGTCGCTCGTGACGGTCTACGACCTGATGGCCGTGGCGAAGCTGGGCTTTTCGCGCACCTTCAGTTTCCAGTTTTATCTGTGGGCTGCGGCGCTGTATCTCGTGCTCGTCGAAGTCCTGCGCCGCGTGCTCAAGCGCATCGACCGGCGGCTCGGCAGGCATCTGAACCCACTGTGAGCCGCATCGCCGGCAGGAGGAACCGCTTTTGGAATTCGACACTCTTGTGCTGGGCGCGGGCATCGTCGGCGTGTCCGCCGCGCTGCAGCTCCAGGCGCGCGACCTCGGCGTGTGCATCGTCGACCGCGACGAGCCGGGCAGCGGAACGAGCTTCGGCAACGCGGGCCTGATCGAGCGCTCCAGCGTCATCCCGTATGCCTTCCCGCGCGGCTTTGGCCGTCTGCTGCGTTACGCGATGAACGGCGAGCCGGACGTGCGCTATGAGCCGGCGTTTTTGCCGCGCATTGCCGGGTGGCTGTTTCGCTACTGGCGCAACTCGAACGCGCAGAACCTGCGCAAGGCCACGGCGGCGATGCTGCCGCTCGTGGAGCGCTGCGTCGAGGAGCACGATGCGCTGGTGGCGCGCGCGCAGCTCGAAGCGCTGGTGTCCTCGCGTGGCTGGATCGAGCTCTATCGCGACCGCGACGCGCTGGCCGCGGGGCAGCGCGAGGCGCGCGCGCTCGACGGCTATGGCCTCGACTTCGACCTGCTCGATGCCAGGGCGCTACGCGCGCTGGAACCGGGACTGAAGGACACCGTTGCGGGCGGGGTGCACTGGAACGATCCGAAGACCGTGCGCGACCCCGGCGCGCTGGTGAGGGGCTATGCGGCGCTGTTCGAGCGCGGCGGCGGGCGCATCGTGCGCGGGGACGCGCGCACGCTCACGCGCGACGGCAGCACCTGGTTCGTGCAAACGCGCGAGGGAACCGTGTGCGCGAAAGACGTGGTGCTCGCGCTTGGCGCCGATTCGGCCGAAGTCTACGAGCCGCTTGGCTATCGGGTCCCGCTCGCCGTCAAGCGTGGCTATCACCTGCATTACCGCGCGCCGGAAGGCGTGATGCCGCAGCGTCCGCTGTGCGACGTGGCGGGCGGCTACGTGCTGGCGCCGATGAACGCGGGCATCCGCCTGACGACCGGCATCGAATTCGCGGCACCGGCCGCGCCCGCGAACCGGGTGCAATTGCAGCGCGCGGAGGCCATCGCGCGAACGCTCTTCGATCTCGGCGAGCCGATTGAAGCCGAGCCGTGGCTGGGCCGCCGGCCCTGTTTGCCGGACATGTGTCCGGTGATCGGTCCCGCGCCGCATCATCCCGGGCTGTGGTTCGACTTTGGCCACGCGCATCACGGCTTGACGCTGGGCCCGGTGACGGGACGCCTGATCGCCGATCTCGTGACCGGCGCGAAGCCCTTTACCGATCCCGCGCCCTACAGCGTGGCCCGTTTTAGCTAAACCGCGGTTAAACCACGGCTAAACCGCGAACCGACGCGCGGCGCACGGCGCCGCTCGATCGGCGATTGAATCCGAAGAGGGCACTTTCATGCTATCCACCGAAGCAGAAGCAGTCCGCGCGACGAATAACGCTGCGCCCCGCGAACTGGCCGTGCAGATCCATGGCCTCGAGAAATACTACGGCACGCACAAGGTGCTCGACGGCATCAGCCTCGATGTCCGTGCGGGTGAGCGCGTGGTGATTTGCGGACCGTCCGGCTCGGGCAAGTCAACGCTGATCCGCTGCATCAACCAGCTCGAGCACGGCAGCGGCGGCACGATCCGCTTGCGTGGCTGCGAGTTGCAGAAGGAGGGGGCGCGCACGCGCGAGGCGCTGCGCGACGTCGGCATGGTGTTCCAGCACTTCAACCTGTTTCCGCACATGACGGTGCTGGAAAATTGCGTGCTCGCGCCGATGTCGGTGCGCGGCCTCTCTCGTGCGCAGGCCACCGAGCGGGCCCACGTGCTGCTGCAGCGAGTGGGCATTGCCGCTCACGCGCACAAGTATCCCTCGCAGCTTTCGGGGGGCCAGCAGCAGCGCGTGGCGATTGCGCGCGCGCTCTGCATGGAGCCGAAGATCATGCTGTTCGACGAGCCGACTTCGGCGCTCGACCCGGAGATGGTGGGCGAAGTGCTCGACGCGATGGTCGAGCTCGCGAAAACCGGCATGACGATGCTGTGCGTGACGCACGAGATGGGATTCGCGCGCAAGGTCGCCGAGCGTGTGCTGTTTCTCGAAGGCGGCAAGATCGTCGAAGACAGCCCATCGGCGCAGTTCTTCGACGCGCCGCGCAGTGCGCGGGCCAAGGCGTTTCTCTCGCAGATTCGCCACTGACGCGGCGCGCGGGGCTCTGGCGCTGGCGCCGGGTGTCGGAAGGCGCGCCCTCCGACACCCTTGGCCTTAGCCGCGAATGAACGCGAGCAGATCGGCGTTGATCGTCTCGGCGTTGCTGGTGGGCATGCCGTGCGGGAAGCCCGGATAGATCTTCAGGGTGCTGTTCTTCGCCAGCTTCGCGGACAGGACACCCGAGTCCTCATAGGGGACGATCTGGTCGTCGTCGCCATGCATCACCAAAACCGGGATCGTGGTGCTCTTCAGGTCTTCGGTGAAGTCGGTCTGCGAGAAGGCGACGATGCCGTCATAGTGCGCCTTGGCGCTGCCCATCATGCCCTGGCGCCACCAGTTCCAGATCACGCCTTGCGAAGGCGTCGCGCCGGCGCGGTTGTAGCCGTAGAAGGGGCCGGCCGGAACGTCGTAATAGAACTGCGCGCGGTTGGCCGCGAGCTGGGCCTGGAGGTCGTCGAAGACCTGCTTGGGGAGGCCGCCCGGATTGCCCTCGGTCTTCACCATCAGCGGCGGCACGGCGCTGATCAGCACCGCCTTGGAGACGCGGTCTTCGCCATGGCGGGCCACGTAGTGGATGACCTCGCCGCCGCCCGTGGAATGGCCGACATGGACCGCTTTCTGCACGCCAAGGTGGTTCACGACAGCCGCCACGTCATCGGCGTAATGGTCCATGTCGTGGCCGTCCCACACCTGGCTGGAGCGCCCATGGCCGCGACGGTCATGCGCGACCACCCGGTAGCCTTGCGCCAGAAAAAACAGCATCTGCGCATCCCAATCGTCGGCGCTGAGCGGCCAGCCGTGATGGAAGAAGATCACCTGCGCGTCGCGCGGACCCCAGTCCTTGTAGAAGATCTCAACGCCATCCTTCGTCGTCACGTAACCCATGTTCGTTTCTCCTGGTTAATGCGTAGGCATTCAATCAGCGATGTGCTTCCAGACGGTTACAGCTACGGCACGGCCCTGACGACGCGGCACAGAATTTGCAAACATCCCTGCGGACATTCATTCGTCTAACCGGTTGACCGGTCGGCGTCGTCGAGCCAGCAAACACTCTAAGATTAAAGCTAACCTTAATGTCAATAACTTTTCGGGCGCGATATCTATCCGCATCCGGACGCTTGACCTTCAAGCTGAGTTGAATCTTAAAGTGCTGGCTGAAACGCTGTATGTTGGCGTGCCGGGTCAAACTTGGAGAAGGGTCAGCGAATATGGACAGGCGGTATACACGCGTCGAATTTGGACCGCACACGGTTGAAGTGCCGGAAGGGGGCTACTACGACCGCTTCCGGATGAATCCAAACCTGGATGAAGTGGCGCGGGACCCTCGCGCGGGGAACATCGACTATTTCAGAAGGATTCCGAAGCAACTGCTCGACTCGCGCGTCGGTCCCACGTGGGCGCCCAACTTCTACTATCGCACCAGCAATATCCAGCTGCTGTTTCTCGCGCCCTTGTCGCGGCTGCGGGCGATGCTGCCGACGCCGCTCGAGCCGCTGCGCGCGTTCCCGGGCTTCGGGCTGGTGGCGCTGAACTTCTTTTCGTATGCGGTTTGCGATAACGATCCGTATGACGAAGTCTCCATCGCGGTCGTGATCCGCCGGCCCGGCGCGCGTGGGTCCCATGCGCTGGAGCTGCGCGATTCCATGCGGCGTCGAAGTTTCCACGCTCATGTGCTGGCGCTGCCCGTCAGCACGGAAATCGCGCGCGTGCGCGGCGTGTACGGCTATCAGCTGCCCAAGTGGCGCGCCGAGATCGATGTGAGCATCGGCGCCGACGTGAGGGCCCGGATTGCCGGCCCGGGCGGCGCACCGGACCTGAGCTTGAGCGCGCCGCTGCCGGCCTTGCGCAATGTCGTGCCTCAATCGCATATGGGCACGACGACGATGGTCAATAAAGTCGATGGGCAATGGCATCAGGCCACCGTGCAGACCAATACACTATCGTTCGCTCAACGCCTGTTCCCGCGCAACGTGACCGTGTCGCGCAATGGCGGCCCGCTGAGCAAGTTGCTCGACGGGCTGGGCGCCTCGACCATCGTGCGTCTCGATGTGGTCAAGGACGCACAGATCGTGCTGAATCTGCCAACGCCATTGAGGGCTTTCGATCGTGCCGGAGCGTGAGCGGGGCGGTGTGAATGCCCACTCTTTCCACCCGCAGCCCACGTAAGGAAACGTTCATGACCGCCCCGAGCTATGACATCGTCGTGTTTGGTGCCACCAGCTTCGTTGGCCAGATCCTGACGCGTTACCTGGCCGAGCACCTCGCCGGCCAGGCCGAATCTTTGCGCTGGGCCATCGCGGGCCGCTCCGAAGCGAAGCTCAACGACCTCAAGCGCTCGCTGGGCGCAGCGGGGCGATCCCTGCCCATCATCGTCGCGGACGCGGGCAACGAAACACAGTTGCGCGCGCTGTGTGCGCAGGCGCGCGTGGTCGTCTCCACGGTGGGCCCCTATGCGCTCTATGGCGAGCCGCTCGTCAAGGTTTGCGTAGAGAGCGGCACCGATTACTGCGATCTCACTGGCGAGACCCAGTGGATCAAAAGAATGATCGAGAAGTATGAGCCAGCGGCCCGGAAAACCGGGGCGCGCATCGTGCATTGCTGCGGCTTCGACTCGGTCCCCTCGGACATGGGCGTGTGGTTCTTGCAGCAACAGGCGAGGCGGCAATGGGGCGTGCCGGCGACCCACGTCAAGATGCGCCTCAAGACCCTCAAGGGCGGCGCGTCGGGCGGCACGGGCGCCAGCGTGATCAACGTGGTCAAGGAGGCGGCCGCCGATCCGTCCTTGCGCAAGGAACTCGTCAATCCCTATGCGCTCTGCCCCAAAGGTCACGGCTTCCAGGCGCGCCAGCACTACGTCAAGTCCGCGGAGTTCGATGGCGCGTTCGACGCATGGATCGCCCCGTTCGTGATGGCGGCCATCAACGAGCGGGTGGTTCATCGGTCCAATGCGCTCTCTGGCAATGCCTATGGCAGCCACTTCACCTATGACGAAGCGATATTGACCGGCCGAGGCCTGAAGGGGCGACTGAAAGCTCTGGCCACGGTGGCAGGGCTGGGGGCGTTCATGGCGGGCATCTTGATCGGCCCGGTTCGCGGCCTGATGCAACGCTTCCTGTTGCCCAAGCCCGGCGAAGGCCCAAGCCCCGAGGTGCAATTGGCAGGCCGCTACGATTTGCGGTTTTTCGGCCAAACCGACGACGGCCAGACGTTGCGCGTGAAAGTGACCGGGGATCGCGATCCCGGCTACGGCTCGACCGGCAAGATGCTGGGCCAGGCGGCGATCAGTCTCGCGCGGGATCTCGTTGAGGACGGCGTCAAGGTGGGGCGTGCCGGCGGCTTCTGGACACCGGCGACCCTGTTCGACGCGCGCTTCATCGAGCGTCTGACGCGCCACGCCGGATTGCGCTTCGAGCGGATATGAGGTGTCACGCGCCGCCTTCGTCCTCCGGGCGATATGCTGCATGCGCGCCAACCGTCAAAGGAGTGCGGCAACCTGTTCGGCCGTCGCCTTGGCGGATTGCGGATTCTGCCCCGTCACGAGCCGGCCATCGGTGACGACCTTCGAGACGAACGGCAGCAGCGCTTTCTCGTAGAGCGCGCCGCGCCGCTTCATCTCCTCCTCGGCGTTGTAGGGCACTTTGCTGGCGACACCGGCGAGCACTTCCTCCACCCACGAGTAGCCGGTCACACGGCGACCGGCCACCAACAGCGTGCCGTCCGAGAGCGTCGTGTTGAGCAGGCCGCAGTAACCATGGCAGACCGACGAGACCACGCCGCCGCGCTCGTAGATCTCCCGTGTGATCCGCTGCAAGCCGGCATCGTCGGGGAAGTCCCACATGACGGCGTGGCCGCCCGTGTAATAGATCGCGTCGAACTCGGCCGAATCGATCTGATCGGGGCGCGCGGTCGTGGCCAGCAGCGCCTGGCGGTCCTTGTCGGTCAGCCATTGCTTCACGGAGGCATCGGCCAGCGGCCATTTGAGCGAGCGCGGCTCGAGCGGCGAGACGCCGCCCTTCGGGCTCACGAGACGCTGCTCAAACCCCTGCTCGGCGAAGATGTGCCAGGCATGCGTCAGCTCGGATAGCCAGAGGCCGGTCGGCTCGGCCTGATCGGCATAGTTGGCGACGTTGCTGACGACATGAAGTACGCGCTTGGTCATGTTGGAGCTTCCTTTCGATCGGCCACTGGGACCCGCATTCACAACCATAACGTTGAAGTCAAGCTGAAGGTCAAGGTCTTTCGGGGCTTCGGCCGCTTGCGGCGGACGCGCCGGACAGCAGGCCGTCCAGCAGCGTCGTGAGGGCATCTTCGATGGCGTGATCGCCCACCTTCTCGGGCACCAGCCGGCCGTCGATCGCGAGCATCGTCAGGCCATGCAGGTGCGCCCAGCATGCCGTGGCCTGGCCGAGCGCGGAGCGCGAACGAATCGTGCCCTCGCGCTGGCCGCGCTCGAGGACTTCGATGACCAGCCGGAAGGGCGCCTGCGTACGCGCATCGAGATGGATATCGGAAGGCTCGCCGGCATCCGCATTGAACATCAGACGATAAAGATCCGGGTTCTCGGCGCCGAAGCCCAGATGCGCATAGCCCAGCGCCTGCAAGCACGCGGGCGCATCCGCAGCCGGATCGAGCGCAGCAACGAGCGCCTCGCGCAGACGGTCGAAGCCGATCAGGGCCAGCTCATGGAGCAACGCCGTCTTGTCCGGGAAGTGCCGATAGGGCGCGGAGTGGCTGACATCGGCACGCCGGGCGATCTCGCGCAGCGTGAACTGCCAGCCCTTTTGCTCCTGGAGCATGTCGAGGGCCGTGTCGATGATCGCGCGCCGCAAATCGCCGTGGTGATAGGGCTTCTGCTCCATGGGCGCATCTGACGTCATAGGGATTATGCGAATGTTGACAAGAGACACATTCTGCTCCTACCATCCCGAATCATCAAGTAGACGCTGTCTACATTCCGGTAATCTCGTGAGGTGCACGATGACCATTCCCGCAGAATCCATTCACGGCCTCGACGCGGCAGATTTGCTGGCCCGTCAGCGCAGCGCGTTCCTCAAGGAAGCACCGCCAAGCCTCGCCGAGCGCAAGGCGCGGCTTGCCCGGCTGCGTGCCACGGTGCTCGCGTGGCGCAACGAAGTGAAAGAGGCGATCAGCGCCGATTTCGGCCATCGCTCGCGCCACGAGACGGACATCATGGAAACGGCCGGCGTGGTCCAGTCGATCGACTACCTGACGCGCAACCTGAGCCGCTTCATGAAGGCCGAGCACCGGCACGTCGGGTTCGTCTATCGCTCAGGCCACGCCCGGGTGGAATACCAGCCGAAGGGTGTCGTCGGGGTGATGGCGCCGTGGAACTACCCGTTCTCGCTGACGTTCATTCCGCTCGCGACCGCGCTCGCGGCCGGCAACCGCGTGATGCTCAAGCCCTCGGAATTGACGCCGCGCACCAGCGAGGTCATCCAGCGCATGCTCGCGGATACCTTCCCGGCCGACGAAGTGGCTGTCGTGCTCGGCGGGCCGGAAGTCGGCGCGGCCTTCAGCAACTTGCCGTTCGATCATCTGCTGTTCACGGGCAGCACGCAGGTCGGCCGCAAGGTCATGAAGGCGGCCAGCGAGAACCTGGTGCCGGTGACGCTCGAGCTTGGCGGCAAGAGCCCCGCCATCGTCGCGCGCGGCCACGTCGACGAACGGACCATGGGCAGCATCGTCTTCGGCAAGCTGGCCAATGCCGGGCAGACTTGCGTGGCGCCTGACTACGCGCTCGTCCACGAGGACGATCTCCAGGCCTTTGTCGCGCAGTTCGATGCGATGGTGGCGCGCACTTATCCCGAGGGGCCGACCAGCAAGGACTACACGTCGATCGTCAGCGACAGGCATTACGCGCGGCTCGTCGGTCTCGTCGACGAGGCCCGGCGCCGCGGCGCGCGCGTGATCGAGGCGGGTGTGAGACCGGGCAGCGCCGCTAACCGCGTGCGCACGCTCGCGCCCACGCTCGTCGTTGGGGCCAGCGACGAATGCGCCGTCATGCAGGAAGAGATCTTCGGCCCGATCCTGCCGGTACGCACGTATCGCACCATGGACGAGGTGATCGACTATGTGAACGCGCGTCCGCGTCCACTCGCGCTCTACTATTTCGGCAACGAGGACGATGCGTGCGAGACGCTGCTCAAGCGCACGACCTCGGGCAATACCGGCATCAACAACACGCTCTTGCACGTGGCCCAGGACGACCTGCCGTTCGGCGGCGTCGGGCCGAGCGGCATGGGGGCTTACCACGGCATCGAGGGCTTTCGCGCGATGAGCCACGCGAAGGGGGTCTTCGTTCAGGGGCGCTGGAACCTTCCCAGCCTGCTGCGGGCACCGTTCGGCAAGGTGGCGGATCTGGCGCTGAAGTTCACGCTGGGAGCGAATCGTCCTCGCCGTCGCTAGAGAGTGAGCGACGCTTTGCGGCTGGCGCTGCGCTCTCGCTCGACACGCGCTCAGGGATCAAATCAGCATCTTCAATGTCTCGAACAACGCGAGATCATCTTTCTTCGCTGAGCGCGCGTGCCGCCGGATCACCTTCACCAGGCACTCGACGAAACAGACGGCGGCATTGCTCAGGGTGCTGTTGCGCCGGGTGACGACACTCAGTTGTCGGGGCTCGAACTGCTCGCGCAGCGCGAGCGGAAGGAGCCTGCCGCGCAACGGCGGGACCCGGCACAGGACCGTTGGGCTCCACGTGCACATGTCGGCGTGCTCGACCATCATCTGCAGCATCGCGACTGATTGCGCGCGTACGATCCGGCGCTCGTCGATCCGTGCGCCGTTTCGCGTGAAGAGATAGTCGATCAAGCCGGCCTGACCGTCGGGCGCGAAGTTGAGCACCCAGTCGTGATCGAGCAGCTCATGTAGCGAGCGCGCGTGTGCGAGCGGGTGGCCGGCGCGCACCATCACCGACGACTCATAGGTCAGCACCGGCTCGCAGACGAACTCTTGCACGCCGGCTGCCGCCTGCCATTGTCCGATCGCGAAATCCATGCTCCCGTCGCGCAGATGCGGCTGGGCCACCGACATCAGCCCCTCGAGCAGCTCCAGCCGGATCCCTGGCATCAGCTTGCGAAACAGCAGCACGGTCTCGGCAAGGAACGTGAGCGTCACCCATGGCGTCACGCCAACCATGAGCCGTCCTTCCACACGCCCGCGCAAGCGCTCGAGGTCGCTGTGCGCGTGCTCGAGCTGGTTGAGCACGAGCCGTGCATGGGTGAGCAAGACCTTGCCGTGCTCTGTAAAACCGATGCCCTCGGGGGCACGCACGAGGAGCGGCAGCTTTTCGGTTTCTTCCAGTTCGCGCAGTGCCCGCGTGACGGCCGCCTGCGAGAGGCCGAGTGCACGCGCCGCGCCGCGGATGCTGCCTGCGTCTGCGCTCGCCACGAGCGCTTCGAGTTGATGGAGCTTCATAGCCCGACGCCAGTAGGTGACAACGAATGGTTGTCATCATAACAAACGCGCGGCTGTTCCCCGGCTTTTTCGCTGCATACGATCCGCTTCATGGTGGGTTGTGGCCGTGACCCGTGCAAGACGGGCACGGCGCCGATATGTCTGAACGCATGGGGGGACAGTGGAGCAAATAGGGGTACTACCGGAAATCGCGGCGATCGAGGACGAGGTGATCGAGATTCGCCGTCGGCTGCACGCGCATCCTGAGCTCGGTTTTCAGGAGCATGCGACCAGTGAACTGGTCGCGAGCCTGCTCGCCGGATGGGGCTACGACGTGACGCGCGGCGTTGGGGGGACGGGGGTGGTCGGGGTGCTCGAGCGCGGTCACGGCCGGCGCCTGGGCTTGCGTGCCGACATGGACGCGCTGCCCATCCAGGAACGCACACATTTGCCTTACGTCAGCCGAACCGACGGAGTCATGCACGCGTGCGGGCACGACGGCCATACGGCGATGTTGCTCGCGGCGGCGCGCTGCCTCGCGCAACGCACGGACTGGCGAGGGACCTTGAACCTGATTTTCCAGCCCGCCGAAGAGGGCTTGGGCGGCGCGCGCAAAATGATCGAGGACGGCCTCTTCGAGCGCTTCCCATGCGATGCCGTGTTTGCCATGCACAACGTGCCCGGGTTTCCCGCCGGGCGCCTCGGGTTCCGGAGCGGGCCTTTCATGGCGTCGGCCGACGAGGTGACGATCCGTGTGGTGGGACGGGGCGGCCATGGGGCGTCGCCGCAGCAGACGATCGACCCGGTTGTCGTCTGCGCGTCGATCGTCATGGCGTTGCAGAGCATCGTCGCGCGCAACGTCGATCCCCGGGAGCAGGCGGTCGTCACCGTCGGCGCGATTCACGCGGGCACCGCGTCCAACGTGATTGCGCCCCACGCAGACCTGCTGTTGAGCGTGCGTGCGCTCTCACCAGAAGTCCGCGCGTTGCTGGAGAAACGCATCTGTGAGATCGCGCGAGGGCAGGCGGCCAGCTACGGTGCTCAAGTGGAGATTGACTACCAGCGCACTTACCCCGTGCTCGTGAACCACGCTGATGAGACCGAATTCGCGCGGCAGGTGGCGATGGACTACGGCGGCGCGCAGGCGCTGATCGAGAACCTGCACCCGCTCATGGCCAGCGAGGATTTCGCCTGCATGCTGGAACGTTGCCCGGGGAGCTATCTGTCGATCGGCAACGGCGACACTCAGGGCGGCTGTGGGCTGCATCACCCCGAATACGATTTCAACGACGACATTCTTGCGATCGGCGCGAGCTTTTGGGTCAGGCTTGCGCAGCGCGCCCTGCAATGAACGTCATACAAGGTTTGACCACGGCATTACATCGACAACAGGAGAGACATCAATGAAGAAGTGGACAATGGCATGGTCGCTGGCTTGCGTGGCCATGGCGGCCTCCGCACACTCGGCGGACTTCAGCGGCAAGGAAATCCGGCTCGCGGTCGACCCGACCTATCCGCCGCTCGAGTACAAGACGCCCGACGGCAAGCTGACGGGATTTGGCGTCGACATCGCGAACGCACTGTGTGCGCAGATGCATGCGAAGTGCGTCTGGGTGGAGACCAGTTTCGACGGCATGATCCCGGGCCTGCTCGCACGCAAGTTCGACGTGATCTCGTCGTCCATGACGATCACGCCCAAGCGCATGGAGCAGATTGCGTTCTCGAACAAGATTTCGAATGCGCCCGCCCGCCTCGTGGTGCGCCGCGGCTCCTCGCTGCTGCCTGACCCCGCATCGCTCAAGGGCAAGCGCGTGGGCGTCGAGCAGGGCACGAGTCAGGAAGACTACGCACGCGCCAGGTGGCAACCGGTTGGCGTGGAGATTGTCGCCTACCAGAACCAGGACCAGGTCTACGCCGATCTGGTTTCCGGACGGATCGATGCCGCGTTCCAGGCCTCCATTGAAGCCAGTGACGGCTTTCTGAAGAAGCCTGAAGGCAAGGACTTCGAGTTCGCGGGGCCGGCCATGGACGACCCGAAGTATTTCGGCCAGGGCGACGGGCTCGGTCTGCGCAAGCAGGACGTGGAGTTGCGCGACGCATTCAATCAGGCGCTCGCCGAGATTCTCGCCAACGGCACCTACGCGCGCATCAACAAGAAGTATTTCGACTTCGACATTTACGGCACGAAGTAACGGAGCGAAGCGCGCTCGCGCGAGAGACCGGCCCGCAGGCGGTGAGTCCAGTTCGACGAATGGCCTGCGGTGTAGTTAGTAACCCTGAATAATGGAAACCAGATGAGAAAAATTGTATCGGCGGCCTTGCTGTGCGGCGCGGCCATGCCTGCATTCGCGCAGAACTCGGTGACGCTCTATGGCGTGATCGACGAGGGGATCGATTTCACCAACAACGCGGGCGGCCACCAGGTCTATGAAATGACGAGCGGCTACGCGCAAGGGAGCCGTTGGGGCTTGAAGGGCACCGAAGACCTGGGGGGCGGCCTGAGCACCGTCTTTCAGCTCGAAAACGGCTTCAACGCCGGCAATGGCGCGCTTGCGCAGGGAGGGCGCATGTTCGGCCGTCAGGCGTTCGTGGGTCTTGCCAGCGAGCGCTACGGCACGCTCACGTTGGGCCGCCAGTACGATTCCGTGGTCGACTATCTTGCACAGACCACGGCGAACGGGAACTGGGGCGGCTACCTGTTCTCGCACCCTTATGACAACGACAATACGGACAACACGTTCCGCTTGAACAACACGGTCAAATACGCGAGCCCGACGCTCGGAGGCTTCTCGTTTGGCGGCACGTATAGCTTCAGCAACGACACGGGGTTCGCGAACAACCGTGCGATGAGCGCTGGCGCGCAATACGCGGCTGGCGGCTGGCTCCTTGCCGCCGCTTACCTCAGAGCCGACAATCCGACCACGAACTCGGGCGGTGCCATTGCAGGCGCAGGCGGGTCGCTCGGCCCCGACGGCAATTTCGTTTCGTCCACGCTGCAGATCTTCGGGGCGGGCGTCAACTACACGGTGGGCCCGGCGACTATCGGCTTCGCCTACACGAACACGCAGATCGATCACCCCACGGCGAATGTCGGCTATCTGAGCGGCACGGAAACGATCCAGCCGGTCGCCGGTGCGCTGGCGGGCGGCACGCTCAACGCGCTGAAGTATCAGAACTTCGAGCTCAACGGCAAATACCAGTTCACGCCTGCCTTCTTCGTCGGCGCGGCGTACACCTATACGCTCGAACGTTACGAGGCGACAACGGGCACGGTGAAGCCGGGCATTCACATGTTCGGTCTGATGGCCGACTACAACTTGTCGAAGCGCACGGACGTCTACTTGCAAGGGGTCTATCAGCTCGTGACCGGCGACGCAACGGGCTCGTCACTCGATCGCGCCTATGTGCCCGGCGCGCAGGACCTTTCGTCGACGTCGCGGCAACTGGCCGTGCGCGCTGCGCTTCGCCATACCTTCTGATGTCGGGGCGCGCCAATCTGCTGCGCGCGCCTCAATAGCTCGGCACCCTGCTGGGCTGCGGGCGCAGCAGCAGATAAAAGGCCGTAACGTGCGTAATCATCAGCAGCGGCACGTAGATGACCGGAATCGCGTACGTGGCGCCCAGCTCTCCCGCATGCGCGGGAAGGCCGACCTGGACCGCGTGGTAGTAGTCGAGCAGGAGATCGGTCGTGCCCGCAACATTGAAGGCTACGACGAACAGCCAGAAGACCGCCCGTACGCGTGCCGTGAGCAGCGCCAGTATCGCCAGCACGCCCGTTGCGAAGTCGCCCCAGGCGGCGAACGCGGCGAAGCTGGCGGGCAGCTCGGGACTGACGACGCCGGGCAGGATGAAGACCAGCCCGAAGAACCGGAAGCTGTGCAAGGTGGCGATTGCGCGTTGCGCGTCGAACGGGTCCATCGACTTGAGCTTTGGCCAGATGTAAGCGCCAAAGCACAGCAGCCAGGCAACGTAGCCCAGAACGAGATGCAACTGGAAGAGAAACTGCGTAGTCATGTCACCTCCTGTCTGGCGTGGCCAGGCGTATGAACGAAAAAAGGAAAAGGGATCAGCGCGCGCGCCGGCGGATCAACTGGCGCAGCGACAGCGCGTGCAGCAGGATCGAGCCTGGCACCACAAAGGCCGGGGTCAGCACATACGGATAAGCACCGGCGTTAATGCCCGGCATAGCCGGAACGATCAGCTGGAACCGGCCCGGCGCGGTGATCAGCCCCAACGTAATCGCGACGGCAAAGTCGGCGAGGCCCAGAATGTTCCAGGCGAGCGCCGCCCTGCGGCCTTGCGCCGTGCCGCTTGCGAGCGCGATGGCCACGGGCGCGGCGAACAGGCCCGTCAGCAGGTCGCCCGTTCCAGCGGGCAATGCGAACACGCCGGGCAGCTCGCCATGCAGCCAGGCCGCGAGCGCCCAGCTGCCGAACACCCGGTAAAACTGCAGCCCGACGAGCCAGGCCGCGGGCATCGCGTCGAGCACCTTGCCCACCCGCTTCGAGAACAGCAACAGCGGCACGCCGACGATGACCGGCAGGAAGATCGCCATCGGTAGCAACGGCAGCAGGGGAGGGACGGCGCTCAGGCGAAACGCGCCGTGGATCGCCGCGCTCCAGACGATTGCGAACCAAAGCGTGTGCGGGATGAGAACCGCAACCCAGGTCGTGAGGCGTTGGCGCGGCGTGAGGTCGGTGCTTGCGAGGCCGAGCCACAAGCCGAGTGCGATGAATACCTGGGCGATCAACTGGTGCGCCGTGGTTTGAAAGCCGCTGGCCGGAATGATGGGCTGCCAGTAGATCAATGCAATCCACAGCAGCGTCAACGGCGCGAGCCACAGCAGGACGCGCCAGGCGGGGCGCGGCGCGACCGTGCCGGCGAAAACGGGGGAGGCGTTCATCAGCGGTGCTCCTCATGAATGCTGGTGCCAGGTGTACCATCGATCTGCGTGAGCGACTATTCATCACAATGTTGACGGGCTATGAAGCAGAACTTCACAGTCAGGCAGGGCGCACTCGATGGCGTGGAGGCATTCCTGAGCGTTGCGAGGCATCGCAGCTTTCGCAAGGCCGCGGCGGAGCTCGGGGTGACGCCGTCGGCCATCAGCCAGGCCGTGCGGGTGCTCGAAGAGCGCATTGGCGCGGCGCTCTTCACACGCACCACGCGCAGCGTCGGCCTGACCGAAGCCGGCGAGCGGTTTTTTTCTCGCGCGAAGCCCGCTTTCGAGGAGCTCGTTGCCGCCAGCGAGGTGGCGCGCGGACTTGGTCAGCGGCCCGCTGGGTTGTTGCGCCTCTCGGTGCCGCGCGCGATCGTGCCGATCCTGCTGGAGCCGCTGATCGCGTCGTTTTGCAAGGCTTATCCCGAGGTCGAGGTGGAGATCGCCGCCAGTAAGGAGCTGGTCGATCTCGCGGCGGAAGGGTTCGATGCCGGCATCCGGTTGGGCCAGTTCGTGGAAGCCGACATGGTGGCGGTGCCGATGACACCGCCGTTTCATCTCGTCGTGGTTGGGAGTCCTGCCTATCTGGCGGAGCGCGGGAGGCCCACGCATCCGGACGATTTGCGCGAGCACGCCTGCCTGCGCTGGCGGCGCTCCAACGGCGCGCTCGCGCTATGGTCGTTCAACGATAAGGATAAGGACAGCGACGGCAACGCGATCGAGATCGAGATCGCCGTATCCGGTCCGCTCATCGCCAGTGACTTTCCCACCATGCTTGGCGCGGCAGTAGAAGGCCTGGGCCTTGCGCAGCTCCCTGAGCCGCTGGCTGCGAGCGCGCTGAAAGCGGGCAAGCTGATGCCCGTGCTTCAGGCGTACGCGCCGATGATGCCCGGCGTGTTTCTCTGCTATCCGGGCCGCCGGCAGATCATGCCGAAGCTGCGGGCGTTCATCGATCATGTGAAGAGCCGCACCGCGGGCGATGGCAAGGTTCAGGCGGGCGTTGCCGCGAAGCGCGCCAGATCGCGCAATGGCGGCTGAGCACTCACAGCCCGGTCTTGCGGTGCGCCATGTACGCCAGATAATCGATGATCAACGTGATCTCGCGATCGCTGAGCTGGTCGGGCGGGAAGGCGGGCATGGTCCGGCCGGGCCAGTCTCGCACCGATGCCGGATTGCGGATGTAGCGGCGCAATGCGGCGGGCTGGAAGTATTCGACGGGATTCATCGGCACGTTGAGATCGGGGCCGGTATTCGCGCTGCCCGCGTGGTTGAGCCGGTGGCAGGCGAGACACTGGGTGATGAACAGGCTTTGGCCCGCGCGGATGGGGTCGGTTGCCGGCAGCGACGCATCGACGGCGAGCGCCGGCCAGCGCGCGGAAGGCGACGGCTGCGTGGCGAGCCGCGCGATCTGGTAAGGCCACTGCTCGCTGCGCACCGATGCCGCTTGCTTGCCGATCCAGACCAGGTAGAACGGTCCCGCGCTGACCTTCTTGCCCGGCAGCGCCGGCCATGGCTGCGCCGGATCCTCCACGGCGAGCCATGCCACGGCCGTTGCGGGATCGCGGTTGCGCACGAGGTCCATCGGCAGTTGAGCGGCGAAGCCGTCGGTCGCGCGCGCTTCGAGGACGTTGTCCGCGGGTATCGTCGCGCCGTCGAGCAGGTCGGCCAGCGGCACGGCGCGGTAGGTCGTCGCCGTGCCGTAGGCGACATCGCGCGGGACGTGAATCTCGGTAGCATCGGCACGCCCCAGCAATGCGCTTTGGCTAAACGACTGGGTCTTGCCGGCAATCGTGAGTTCCATCGTGGGCTGCGCGGCCGCACAACGTCCGGCCAGGCCTATCGTCAGCAGCAGTGCCACCAGCAAGATGCGTATCGACATGTGTCCTCCATGGAAAGCGGCTAGGCGTCGTCCGGCGGTAGCGTGGCCCGACCGGCCGGTAAGGCGGGACATTTGCTAATATTCTCGCGACGCTAATACGTGTGGCCCAAGGCAGCATCATAATAGCCATGCCACGCGTTTTCGTTGCGTGTGTGTGACGCAACGCGCGACATCCCCCGAAGGCCAAATAATGGAACGTTCCGAGTACGCTCTTGAGGACACGGGCAACCTCGTGCTGCTCGAGCACGTCAACCTCACGATACCGGATCAGCGTCTTGCGACGGCGTTCTACGTCAGTGGGCTGGGACTCACGCGCGATCCCTATTTGATGACCGGCGTGACCAATATGTGGATCAATGTGGGCCGCTCACAGATTCACCTTCCGCAAGGCAATGCGCAGCGCCTGCGTGGACACGTCGGGCTGGTCGTGGGAGAGCGCGAGCCGCTGCTAGAACGGCTGTGCGCAGTTCAGCCGCTGCTCGATGGGACCGCATTCGGATGGGTGGAACGTGCCGACAGGGTAGAGGTGACGTGTCCATGGGGGAACCGCTACGACTGCCTCGATGCCGATGGTTCGCGAGGGACAGCACCGTGGTCGGGCCTCGATCTCGGCATCGCTTATGTGCATCTCGATGTCCCGGCCGGCTGCGCGGGATCGATTGCCGCCTTTTACCGTGAGGTGTTCGGTGTGCCAGCCGACGTTCGCGAGGGCGATGGCTTGCAGCAGGCGGTAATCGCCATCGGAACGCATCAGCAACTGGTCTTCGCGGAAACGCGCGCGGCGATTCCCGACTACGACGGCCACCATATCCAGATCTACGTCGCCAATTTTTCCGGACCCTATGCGCGGCTGGCTCAGCGCGGGCTCACGTATGGCGAGGAAGCCCATCAATATCGCTTTGCAAACCTCGTCGATCCCGTGAGCGGAGCGCACTGCTTCACGCTCGAACACGAGGTGCGCAGCCTGCGCCATCCGCTCTATGCGCGGCCGTTGGTGAACCGGAATCCCGACCAAAGCAACCGCGACTACCGCAGCGGCGGCGACACGCGCAGCGGCGTGTTCTAGCGTGGGCGTCAGGGCGCGGCGTTCGCGTTGCGCAGCGCGGCGCCGAAGATGCGGATCGCTTCCTGCGTGGCGGGGTCTCGCACGCGCGTATAAACGGCGATCTCGATTGGCGCGAGCGGCGGCAGTCCGAAGCGGTTGCCCACGTCCACCGCGCGCGGCGGACGCCCGCGCCGCGTCATCGGCGCGACCGCGAGTCCCGCCATGACCGCGGCACCAACGGTGCCGATGCCGCCGCCCACGAAGACCTCGGTCCATTTGATGCCGGCTTCGTCGAGCGCCTTCAGCGCATTGGTTCGGACTCCGCATGGTGCAGAAAGCGAAGCGATGCGCAGCGGTTCATTGGGATTGTGCTGCCACTGGGGCGCGGCAAACCAGCCGCAATGCTCGATGAAGAGGCGCTGGGCGTCGCGCCGCGCCGGGTCGCGCCGGGCGAAGGCGGCGTCGAGTTCGCCCGCGTCGTAGGCCTCGAGCATCTGGCTCGACGCGCCGATCTTGACCTCGACGCGCAACGTGGGGTCGTGGCTCGAGACGCGCGCGAGCAGCGGAATCAGCTCGTCGGCGGCGGTGTGATCGATGATGCCAAGACGCAGGCTGCGCTGCTCGCGCACGTCGATGGCCAGCGCGCGGTCGTGGGCGCTCAGCAGCTCGCGCGCGGCCGAGAGAAAGGCCACGCCTTCGGGCAGCAGCTGAATGTGCCGGGGCGTGCGCTCCAGCAGGCGCTTGCCGAGCCGCTCCTCGAGCCGCTTGATTTTCAGGCTGATGGCCGATTGCGTCGTGTCCTGCACCTCGGCGGCGCGCGTGAAGCTGCTGAGATCGGCGACGAGCACGAAGGCCTGCACGGCATCGAGGTCGAGCAGGCGAGCGGAAGGTTGATATCCCGTGCTCATGGCGATCTCCTCAACCCGGTTCTCGGGTGGCCGCTTCAAGACTGAAAACGAACGACTCGTACGGCCGGCCGATGGCGTGCCGCAATCCCATCTCGCAGGTCCGGTTCGCGCAGACGTAGGCGTCGGCCTGAACCCCATCAAGATACGCCTTCTGGTCGCGCGTGGCCGAGACGACCAGTTCCGGATGCAGCAGCCCGCGGTCGCCGGCCGTGCCGCAACAGGTCGCGCCAACGGGGATGTCGACTTCGCGCGCCATGTGGCCCGCCACGCGCCTGAGCGTCCTGGTGAGCTTCAGATGCGACATCGCGCAGGTCGGGTGGATGACGATCTTCCCGAGCGGTGCGTGGACTTCTAGTTCAGGCAAAAGACCCGCGCACCATTCGATGGAATCGATGATCGCAAGCTGTTCGTATTGCGCCCGCATGTCGGGCGACAGCACTTCGTGCAGGCCGCTGAGCAGGCCGTGCGTGCACGACGCGGCGTCGACCACGATCGGCAGGTGCCCGGCGTCGCTCCACTTCCAGAGACGCTCGAACACCGTTTCGACCATGACTTGCCGCGCCGATGCGAACCCCTTCGAGCCGAACGGCGAGGCACAGCAGGTGCCGGCAATGTCTTCGGGGATCCACAGGTGCTTGCCCGCGCGCTTCGATACGGCGATGAGCGCTTCCTGGATCGACAGCGCGTCGTCGGACGCGTCGGGGTCGCGGCCGAACATGCGGTTCACGCACGCCGTGAAGTAGACGGCGTCGGCCTGCTCGCGGCGGGTTTCCGGTAGCGCACGCGCGGGCTTGGGCATGGGCCCGGGCACGGTGGGCACCACGTCGCTGCTGGCGATCAGGCGGGCCGTGCCGGCCACGCCGCGCACTGCGTTCCAGCCCAGCGCCTTGCCCATGTAGCGCGCGCCGCGCAGCGCGAGCTTGCTCGCGCGTTCGACACCCTCCCAGCGCTGCGCGACAAAAAGCGCCGCGCTTTCCGATGCCGCCGTTTGCGAGGCGTGACGGAACTCGCGCATCAGCTCGCCCGTATTGATCTCGATGGGGCAGGGCAGCGCGCAGGTGCCGTCGCCGGCACAGGTCTGAATGGCGTCGTACTGGTACTGCTCCTGAAGCTGCCGGAGCAGGGCCGAGCCTTCCGGCTGGCGGGCCATCTCGCGCCTCACGACGATGCGCTGGCGCGGCGTCATCGTGACATTGCGGCTCGGGCACACCGACTCGCAGAAACCGCACTCGATGCACAGGCTCGCATTGGCCGTGCTCTCGATGCCGGGCTGGGTCTTGAGTCCCTTGAGATGAATCTGCTTGTCGCGGGTGAGGATCACGTTCGGCGCGAGCACGCCGCGCGGGTCGGCCAGTTGCTTGACTCGCCACATCAGCCGGGTCGCGCGCTCGCCCCATTCCTGCTCGAGGAAGGGCGCCATGTTCAAGCCGGTGCCGTGCTCGGCCTTGAGCGACCCGTCGTAACGGTTGACGACGAGATCGACGAGTTCGTCCATGAACTGCGCGTACTGCGCGCGACCGGCTTCTTCATCGAGCCGCGCGGTCAAGGTGAAATGCAGATTGCCGTGCGCGGCGTGACCCGCCACGCCCGGGATGAAGCCATGCTTGCGCAGCAGCGCCTGCAAATCGCGCGCGGCGCTCGCGAGCTGGCTGGGCGGAAAGCAGACGTCCTCGACGATCAGCATCGAGCCTGGGGGCCGTTGCTTGCCCACGAGGCCCAGGAGTCCTTCGCGCACGAACCACGCGAGTTCGATCGCTTCCTCGCGGCTCGTGAATGACGGCGGCGTGATGACGCTGGCCGTCGCGCACAGTTCCACGACTTGCGCTTCCATGCGCTCGAGCGTGGCGGCGTCCTGCGTGCCCAGCTCCACCAGCAGGGCGGCCGCTTCGGGGGCGAGCGTGCGCCAGTACTCGGGCGTGCCGGGAAACGCCTCGGCGGCCGCGCGCAAGGCGGGCGCGACCATCAACTCCACGGCCTGCGCGCCCAGCGCCACGAGCGCCGGGACTTGCTCGATGGCGGCGTCGATCGAAGGAAACGCGAGCCACGCGACACTCGTGATGGGCGTGCTGGGAACCGTTTCGAACGTGACGTCGGCGATGAATCCCAGCGTGCCTTCCGATCCGATCAGCAGGCGTCTGAAGATTTCGAGCGGCGTGTCGCCGTCAAGAAAGGCGTCGAGCCTGAGTCCATGAGTATTCCGAATCGAATACTTTTTGCGGATGCGTTCGACGAACGCCTGATCGGCCGTGATTTCCGCTTTCAACTGCATCAGTCCGGCGGCGAGCTCGGGCTCGCACTGGGCGAATTGGCGTTCCGCGTCGGCGCTGGCCGTGTCGATTTGCGTGCCGGAGGGCAGCACGAAGCGCATCGCGCTCACTGTGTGATAGGCGTCCTGGCTCACGCGGCAGCGCATGCCGCCCGAATTGTTGCTCACGACGCCACCCAGCGTGCAGACGTTGGCGCTGGCGGGATCGGGGCCCAGCTTGCGGCCGAAGCACGAGAGATGCACATTCGCATGCGCGAGCAGGGTGCCCGCGCGCGCCTTGAGCCTCATGCCGCCCTTGTCGATCGAGACGATGCCGGCGAAGTGCTTGCGCACGTCGATCAGGATCTCATCGGACTGCGCCTGCCCGTTCAGGCTCGTGCCGCCCGCACGGAAGGTGGCGTGGCGCCCCGTCTCGCCGCAGAATTTGAGCAGCTTCGCGATGTCTCCGGCGTCGTGCGCTTCGACGATTACCTGAGGGATGAGCCGGTACGGGCTCGCGTCCGACGCATAGCGCACGAGATCGACCACCCGGTGCAGCACGCGCCCGGGTCCCAGCAGGTTTTCCAGCGCGGTTTTCAACGCGGCGGGCGTCCCGTTGAGCAGCGCTTCGGGTACGGCGTCGCTGGTGGCCGCGCCTTCGGGGCGGCCAATTCGGGTGGGGTCCACGGAGAACAGCTTTTTCATGTCGAGCCTGGGGTCTGATCGATTTGCCAATGGCGGCACACTCATGCATTGGGTGTGCAAGTCGAAGAAGTTACCGCCGGGCGGACTTGAGGACTGCAAGAAACCGAACAATTGCGGGCTGGTTGGGCGATGCGCGCCAGGGGGCTGGCCGGCGTCGGTCAATCGACAGACAGGGCTGGTTCGTCGACAATCAGGCCGACCGACTGGCTATAGCAGCCATTAGTTAGCCTTCAACCAGCGGGAACACCGGATAGCAACTGGAGGGAAATAAAGCATGTCAAATGAGGCGCGCACCACGATCATTGCCAGGAAAACGCCGGAATCGGCGGCCATGCAGGCAAATGTCAGCCGGGCGATGACGATCACCGCCACGCTCAACCGGTTGACATTCAACGATGCGGAAGAGGTCCGGACCGTGTTCAGCGATCTCATCGGCAAGAAGGTGGACGACAGCTTTTCATTGATCCCGCCGTTTTACACCACTGGCGGCGTCGATATCCGGGTTGGGCGCAATGTCTTCATCAATCAGAATTGCACGTTCTATGACCTTGGCGGGATCGACATTGCCGACGACGTGATGATCGGCCCGAACGTGAGCCTCATCACGTCCGGGCATCCCATTGCGCCTTCCCAGCGGCGCAATGGCGTAATCGCCAAGCCCATCGTGATCGGGAAAAACGTCTGGATCGCAGCGGGCGCGATCATTATCGGCGGTGTAACGGTAGGCGCGAACTCGGTTGTCGCGGCCGGGTCCGTCGTCACCAGGGACGTTCCGGCGAATACGCTTGTGGCGGGAAATCCCGCGAGGGTCATTCGTTCGATTGTAGATTGAGAGGATGCCTAAGTGGTGCGTGTGTTGTCGGTCGCGATCCTTGCCGGAAAAGTGCAGCAAGGATGAGGCCGGATTTCCCAATGCTCCGGCGCCTTCCAGGGGGCTCAAGTCCGAGTGCAGGCCGACACGATCAGCGAAGGCTGGCAGTAACGGCCAGCCTGCCAGGTGTCCGCGTCGCACGATTTGCTCAAGCGCGGCCAGGCGCGAAGGGGACTGTTGAGGCACGACCTCAAGCACGCAGACGAAGCGTCCTTCGTTCAGCGCCCGTTTCAATGAAGTCAAGACAGCTCGATACCGTGTCAATCAGAGGGGCGTCGTTGCCGCAGCCTCCTGGTGATAGTGCAGAGCAACGACTGCGATAATAGCCAGCAGCACGCGGGGCCGCATAGAAGAAGGACCGTTGCGCGGGCGCACAGCGGAGGTCAACGCTCAAACCGCGCAATGCGCGGCGATGTTGCAATATTGTCCTTTGAAATACAGCAATGGCTGCGTAGCAGCAGCTTCTTGCAGGTTTAACGCTTTCACTTCACCAATCACGATCAGGTGATCACCTGCCGCGTGTTCGGCGTAAATTTCGCAATCAAGCCAGTGAAGGCTGCCGGCAATGACCGGATTGCCCAGCGGCGATTCCTGCCATTCGACGCCGTGCCACTTGTCCGTGCCTCGCCGAGCGAACTGGTTGGAAATCCGGACTTGCTCGTCCGACAGGATATTGACTGCGAAACGACCTGCCCGGCGAATCTTGGGGTAACTGCCCGAACTGGACATTACGCTGAATGACACCAGCGGCGGGCTCATCGACACGCTATAAAACGACTGGCAAGTGAAGCCAACCGGTTCGCCATCAACGTGTGATGTGATCACCGTAATACCGGATGCGTAGTGCCCGAGCGCTTCACGAAAGCTCAATGGCTCGATAGCATTACTGGAAAGTGACATAGTCGGTACTGGATACTGGGTGCAGCTCGAAAGTGTTAAGGAAGGCCGGAAGTAGTCAGGTCATTCTGGCTGACCTCAGCCCAGCCTGCTTGCGTTTGCCGGCTTGATCAGAGTCGAAAACAGGTCTTTGCTTCATCTTGATGCCCGGGCAACCTGGGCGGCGTATGCCGTTGGATTCGCGGAGTTTGTCCAGGAAAATCCCTGAAATCCACACCGCCTTCAATCCGCCCGAGCACCACCTCCGTCTCTGGCTCAGCGTGAGTTCGAGAGCTCTCCGCGGACGATTTCCGCGCCCGCACTCAAGGCTTCCAGCTTGCCTTTCGCTATTGCACGAGACAACGGAGCCATGCCGCAGTTGGTGCAAGGATAGAGCTTGTCGGCATCGACAAACTGGAGTGCTTTTCGCAGGGTATTGGCGACTTCCTCGGGCGTTTCAATGGTGTTGCTGGCCACATCAATGGCGCCCACCATCACTTTCTTGCCGCGAATGAGCTCGATGAGATCCATCGGAACGTGAGAGTTGTGGCATTCCAGCGAGACCATGCCAATACTGGACTTTTGCAGCTTGGGGAAAGCCTCTTCATACTGCCGCCACTCCGACCCCAGCGTCTTCTTCCAGTCCGTATTGGCCTTGATGCCATAGCCATAGCAAATATGGACAGCCGTTTCGCACTTAAGCCCTTCGATGGCCCGTTCCAGCGTGGCAACGCCCCACTCATTCACCTCATCAAAGAATACATTGAATGCGGGTTCATCGAACTGAATAATGTCGACCCCGGCAGCTTCCAGCTCCCTGGCTTCCTGATTCAGGATTTTGGCGAATTCCCAGGCCAGTTTTTCGCGGCTTTTATAGTGATCGTCATAGAGCGTATCGATCATCGTCATCGGGCCGGGCAGCGCCCATTTGATGGGTTGCTTCGTTTGCTGACGCAAGAACTTGGCGTCTTCGACAAAGACCGGCTTTTGGCGAGCAACGGCACCCACCACCGTCGGTACGCTTGCATCGTAGCGATCACGAATTCTGACGGTCTTGCGGGTCTCGAAATCGACGCCGTCCAGGTGCTCGATAAACGTGGTCACAAAATGCTGGCGCGTTTGTTCGCCATCACTGACGATGTCGATACCCGCGTGTTGTTGTTGTTGCAGCGACAAACGCAAAGCATCCTGTTTGCCCTCGACCAACTCCTCATCTTGCAACCTCCAGGGGGACCAAAGTGTCTCGGGTTGTGCAAGCCAGGAGGGTTTAGGCAAGCTACCAGCAGTTGACGTGGGCAACAATTTTTTCACAGTATATGACCTTGCGTTTTTGATAAATCAGAGAGCGTAGTTAGCCGACCACTGCTCAAGAACAGCGTGGTAGGGTTTGATAAAGTGCTCTTCAGCAAATTTTCCCTGCTCAATAGCCAGGCGGCTACGTTCCTCTCGATCATAAACAATTCGAGTTAACGAAAAATCCTGGTGCTTCAAACTGGGTTGATAAGATTCCCCTGCCGCAGAATTCGCATTGTAAATCTCTGGCCGGTAGATCTTCTGGAATGTATCCATCGTGCTGATCGTGCCGATAAGCTCAAGATTGCTGTAATCAGCGATCAAATCGCCAGCAAAATAAAAAGCCAAAGGGGCGACACTATTCGGGGGCATGAAATAGCGAACCTTCAAACCCATTTTTTTGAAATATTCGTCAGTTAGAGAATATTCGTCTTGCAGGTATTCAACGCCCAATACAGGATGCTGATTCGCCGTCCGATGATAGGTCTTGCTACTCGAGACACTCAGACAGATAACAGGCTGCTTTTTGAAGTTAGATCGGTAAGCGCTTGAATTCACAAAACACTTGAACAGCTTCCCATGCAAAGATCCAAAATCATCTGGCGTGCTGAACCCGGGCTGATTCTTGTTGTGCTCCAGCAATAGAACACTGAAGTCATAATCCCGCACGTACGAGGAGAAATTATTTCCGACAATACCCTCAATGCGTTCACCCGTTTTTCGATCAACAATATTCGTTTTCAATATTTCAATCAAAGGCAGAGCATTGGCACTGCTTTCACCATCAACATTCATTTCAACGGAAATGATTTCATGCTTGACGGTATAACGATCGCCTTTAGGGTTATCCCAATGCGCCAGGGCATTGAAACGATTGTCGATCATCCTGAAGGTGTTGCGCAAGTTCTCCTGGCGGCTCGTTCCTCTCGCCAGGTTAGCAAAATTGGTTGTTATGCGCGTATTATCTGAAGGGTGATAGTCTTCATCGAAACAAATGCTTTTGATAGCAAATGAAAAATTTTTACTCATTTTGATCTACCGCCCTAATTTCAGAGATGAATCTGCACCTATTTCCTGCTTTTCACAATTTTTCTGATTTGCTACTCAGCAGTCTTCATAGTGTCGATATTTGCAACGAATTTTATGCGGATCCATCGATGAAAAAAAGTGAATTGATTTCATGGAACCATTAGAATGTTTCATGGTGCGGGAGCGCCTGTCTCACATAGCCGGCGCTGCTGCGCTAGCGCGGCAAACCAACGGGCGAAATCTGCTTAAGCGCGGGTATGTCGTTTCCGGTCGGAGCGTGCCACTGGGCTTGCGCACGTCCGCGCTCGCCGCTGAAATGCTGGGCGTTGCGTCAGAACTGGCGCCGAAGTCCGTTTGAAGTCACCCACACTCGACTCACAAAATCGCTGAGCAGCGATCGATGCATGGCCAGCACCGCTTGCGCAACATCGTCCGATGACGGTCCGGTATCGGTGTCAGTCGAGGTAGTCGTACATCTGCCCGCGCGTTACAGCAGCGTAATGCTTCGTTCGTTACTGCGCCCGTGGAAGCACCGCTTCGCGGATGAGCGAGAAGAGCGCCGCGTCCGCATCTGCCGCCGCGGACTGGACCTGGCCGTATTGCGGCGAATCGGGCCATGTATCCGCAAGCTCGCCATGTGTCCGCAAACTTGCGGCCCACGCATCGACGATGCCAGACATCGTCTTCGGGTCACGCGCGAGGAGGTGTGAGACGACGATGCGCCCGACCTCTTCGTAAAGCGGCCAGCATTCTTCGTCATCCGACTCGAGCACACTCATGAGCCGGTCGAGTTCGTCCCTGTCGCCTGTCGTCATTTCACTGCTCTTTGGAGAAGCCATTGCAAATACACCGTTGAGGCACGTGGGCTGTCTTTACGAGCACATACGCATGAAAACAGCCCGGCCGATGTTAACGATGGTCAGCCATACACCAGCGTGGTCTTCGGCGCCCAGCGCCTTGAGTTCATCGCGCGACGACTCGCCTTTCCAGTAGCGCTCAAGACCGAACTTCAGTTCGCGTTTAGCGCCGATGCGCGGCAAGCCGAGGTTGTGCGTGGTGACCCTATCCGCTGCCATCCCTATGTGCATTGCTGAAATCCATCCAGAGCGGAAGCGATCATAGAGCTATTCTTCGATGAAGAAAAATGGCATTATTTCATCTGTTCATTAGATTTTCTCATCGAATTACGGGGAACCCTGCGTCATGCTCGAACGCGTTCATTTAGTCATCGTGCGTGAAGTCGCCCGCCAGGGCTCGCTCACCGCGGCCGCGGCGTCGCTTTTTCTGACGCAGTCAGCGCTCAGTCACACGGTCAAGAAGATCGAGCAGCAACTCGGCACGCCGATATGGGATCGCGAGGGCCGCAGCCTGCGTCTCACTCAGGCGGGCCAGTATCTGCTATCCCTCGCGGAGCGCCTTTTGCCCCAGTTCGAGCTGGCCGAAGAGCGCATGAAGCAATACGCGGCGGGCGAGCGCGGCACGCTGCGCATCGGCATGGAGTGTGCGCCGTGTTATCAATGGCTGCTCAAGGTCGTGTCGCCGTATCTCACGCGTTGGCCGGACGTCGATGTCGACGTGAAGCAGCGCTTCCAGTTCGGCGGCATTGGCGCGCTGATTGGCTACGATATCGACGTGCTGGTCACGCCCGATCCCCTCAATCGTCCGGGCCTGCGCTTCGAGCCGGTGTTCGACTACGAGCAGGTGCTGGTGGTCGCCGAAGCGCACCGGCTTGCCAAAGTGCGTTACGTGAAGCCGGAGCAGCTTGTCGAGGAAACGCTCATTACGTATCCGGTGGACACCGACCGGCTCGATATCTACAACCAGTTTCTACGCCCGGCGAACGTGGTGCCGCGCCAACACAAGACCATCGAAACGACCGACATCATGATGCAGATGGTCGCCAGCAACCGCGGAGTGGCTGCGCTGCCGAAGTGGCTGGCCGAGGAATACGCCGACCGCATGCCGCTCGTCAGCGTGAAGCTCGGCAAGGAAGGCATCGCCAAGCAGATTTTTCTCGGCACGCGCGAGGCTGATGGTGCGATCGACTATCTGGCTTCGTTCGTCGACTCCGCGCGGCAATCAAACTGGCAGGCGGCACGCCCACGGCGTTGAGCAGATGCGGTTGAGTCGCTGGATCGCCGCCTGTGCGAATCAATGCCTGAGCTGATTGGCCTCGAAAAACGACGCGCGCGTTCAAAAGCACAGCGTTGCCAGTCAGCGTCCTGCGCGCGAGCCTCGGCCAGTGCATGATCCGGTGATTCGGGCGACGTGTTCGCGAGTCGCCCCTGTGGGGACGCACTCATCATCCAGGCCTTCGCGATGGCATGTAGGCCCCGCCCACGATGGCGACAAAGCCAATCATTCTCAACGCGGATCAGGCTACTGAGGGCGGGGATCAGTCATCATCGGCAATGCGAAATCTCGCCAGTTGGATGTCCCGACTGCATCGGAAGTCGCCTTGCATGGTTGAGATCCCGCGCGACGCCGAGCGTCCTTAAGCCATATTCACGCTGCAGACGGGCCCGCCGACCGGATGGCAATACGCCGGTGATGGACAGCCAGCGCTGCCTCGCCGCCGCTCGTGGCGTGAAAGAGTCCAAGCTGCTCGAACTCCGCTTCCTGCAGCGGCGTGATGGCGAGATCCGAGTAAGCGTAACGATCCGGTGCCTTCATGACTTTCCTGAGCGTCGCCTCTGTCCTGAGGTAGAAGCGCAGGTATCTCGTCATCTTGAGCGCGGTCTCACCCCAGTAGCGCGGATAGAAGCGAAGCGGCGATTCGACCGGTAGCCCCCAACGGCGGTCACGGCGGTGTTTCATCCGCAGGGCGCCCCCTTCGAGCGGATGCACACCCTCGTGCTCGATCATCAGTCTGAACCAGGCGATCGTGCGCATGATCGTCTTCGGTCGGCCGTTCGGGATCTGCGCTGCCCGCTTGACGATCGTGCGGATGTGCTCGTACGAGTAGAACGCGCTCCAGGCGCACCGATACGCTTCTTCCCATTCAGCGTCCGACATTTTCGGGTGGTGCGTGACGCGATGGTTGGTGTCGTATTTGTTGATGTCCGGGTCCATCCATTCAGCGTTCCTTACCATCGTCTGATGGTCCTCGGAGCCCGGAAGCGGGGTGAGCATGAAGAACTCGAGAATGTCGATGGGCAATTCACGCTTGATGATCTCGATGTCGCGCAGGATCGATTCTTTCGTGTCCGCCGGGAATCCGATGATATAGCCCGCGTAGGTAATCGCGCCGTGAGCGCGCCACATCTGCAGCATGGCGCGGTATTCGGTGATCTTGTTCTGGCGCTTCTTCGCCGCGATCAGATTCTCGGGATTGATATTCTCGAGCCCGATGAACACGCGGCGCACACCGGCGCGCGTGGCCTTCTCAATGAAGCCTGGAATCTTGTGACAGAGCGTGTCGACCTGAATCGTGAAGCCGCAGTGAATGTTGTGCTTTTCCCGAAGCTCGATGACGCGGTCAAGAAGGATCTCCCAGTCGTGGTTGCGGGCGAAATTGTCGTCCGTGACGAAGAACCGGTCGATGCCCTGCGTGGCGTTCTCGCGGATGATTTTCTCGAGATCGTCAGGAGTGCGAAAGCGACTCTTGTGCCCCTGCACATTGATGATGGTACAAAACGAGCACTGATACGGGCAACCACGGCCGAGGTCGACCGAGGTATAGGTACCTGCCGTGCGTTCGATATGCTTGCGCGGCAAGAAGGGCTGGGGAGCGCCTTCGAGCGAGGGCAACGCGTCCATGAAGTTATACAGGGGCTTCATTGCACCATTCCACGCGTCGAGAAGGACTTCATCGAAACGCCGTTCCTCGGCCTCCCCAGCGAAGAGCGCCACCCCCATTGCTTGCGCTTCCTTAAGCTCGGCGGGCAGCTCGGGCAGCATGGAGATGCAGCCAGAAACGTGGAAGCCACCGATCGCAACCGGCAAGCCTGCGGCGCGGAACTGGCGGGCGAGGTCGAGTGCGCGCGGGTACTGGTTCGACTGGACGCCGACCAGACCAATCATCGCTCTCCCGCCCTTGGCCTTCAGGTCACGAATGATGCGCTCCGGCCACACCCGCTGGTTGGTTTCGTCGCATGTGTCGATCTCGAACTGGACGCCAGGGCCCAGCAGCTTTCGCTTTCGCGCGTCTTCAGCGAGCGCATACATACATGCGAGCGTATTGGAAGGCATGACCGAGCGGAGCCACTGGATCGGATAGCCGTCGTCGTCGTAATGGGTTGGTTTGATGAGGACGAGAGAGAATCGGGAGCTGCCAGGAATCGAGTACATCGTGTCCATTGTGTCCATGGTGTGCTCTGTAGCCCTGTCTGGAAGTCACAAAACCGTAAAGGTCGTCCGTCTTCAGAAAACTGGAGAGGGATCGTGAACTGGCAAGCAGTACAACAACCCGCATCCTACCCGCCTGGCCCCGTGCTGTGTTGACAAATCAGTTGGCACCTGATTGCATCAGCGCGGGATCGGTCGAGTGCAGGAGCGAGAATGGGCAAGCCTTCCAGAACAGCGTTATTCTCCGCAGTCCGTATCTGGGACTCGGCAACTGTCGCCGCATTATTGGATGCGGCGCCGGAACTCGTCGCGGCAAGCGACCCAAATGGAAAAACGGCCCTGCATTGGGCGTGCTCGGTGAAGCCTGGCAGCAGCCCTCAACTGGTCGAGCCGAATGGCATCAAGACCGTCAAAGTCTTGCTCGACGCCGGTGCGGATCTCGAACAGGCCGTGCCGATGGATGAGGACGAAGGCGATTTTCGCGCCACGCCGCTATGGTATGCGGTTGCCCGTGGCGAGAATTTTCCCCTTATCGAGTGCCTTCTGAAGCGTGGCGCCAACGCCAGCTATTCGCTTTGGGCGGCCGTATGGCGTGACGACGAGCGCGTATGCCGAGCACTGTTGAAATCCGGACCCGAGCTGAATCTCAAGGCCCATGGCGAGACGCCGATTTTTTACGCAGCGAGGCTCAAGCGGCTCGCCACGCTGGCCCTGTTGATCGACGCCGGAGCAGATCCGTCGATTCCCGATGCAACAGGTCGCGACAGTGTGGCGATCGCTCGGGAACGCAAGCTGCCGAAGGAGATCATCGAACAGATGGTTGCGCTACAGCGGCGCAAGTCAGGCGGCCGTGCGTGAGTGAGAAATGGCGACGGGCGGGGCCGGAAGCGGGCCGCTCACGCCATGACCGAGCCGGACGGGCTGTGCCGCTCAGTCGTTCGAAGCGCCAAAGCAGCGGCCGCACGAACGCGCCTGGCCCAGTCGCAGGCGCCCGGCACTGACGGTCGCCTCTGCGCCGCATTCGCATCGGCAAACCCACAAGCCGTTGCCGGCGTACCGCTCCGTCGTCAACTGGCCGAACACCTCGCCGCCGCGCAGCGCAGTCGAGCCCGGTCGCGAGCGCCATACCCGACGCTGCTCGAGGCAGCCGCAATCGCGCGTCTGGCCGCGCTCGACCGCATCCAGCCTGGCGCTCACATAGCCGCCGCATTTGCACCTCCAGAGCCACACCTCGGCGCCGCAGTACTGAAGCGCGACGAGATCGCCGAACCTGCGGCCGGCGACATCGCGGCTCGGCGGGAACGGCCATGGAGGCGGCAAGGGGGGAGGGATACGCGGGTTCACGACAGGTAAATGGGATTCGGCACTCTGCATTCAAGCATAACCGCTTTCGATTCACGGCTCGCGGCCGGGCACAAAGTGGGGATGGAACGTCCTTGTAAGGTCAATGTGGGGTCGCATCGTTGCAGGACGCGCGTGGGCATTATGGCACCTCGCGCATCGGGCGCCGTGCCGACGGCGCGTGACGGGCGTTACCCGCGTTCGCGCAGCGGTTCGAGCAAGCCCTTCAGGCCGTTATGGTCCATCTCGTGCATCAGCGCGAGCAGGCGGCCGAGTTCGCCCCGCGGAAACCCCTCGCGCGCAAACCAGTTGAGGTAATTGCCGGGCAGGTCGGCGATGAGTCGGCCTTTGTATTTGCCGAAGGGCATGGTGACGCTGACAAGGCGTTCAAGGTCTTGAGCTTGCATCGGCATATTATGCAGGGCTTTGCACACCCGCGCGCTCTGCCACACTGCGCCCGGCCGGCCAATGTGTGCCGTTGGACCGGGCATTCAGCCCGTTGCGCACGCGCTCCTGTCCGGGCGTCGCCGGAATAAGCCCGTGGCTGGTCGCCCGCTTGTTCAGGGCAGCATATGCGTATCCCCGGCGGCCTGCGGCGGCAACTTGATCGTCAGCGCCTTGAATTCGCCGCTGGTTGCGATCGAGCCTGCGTGCGCGACGCCCTCCGGGACGACGATCAGGTCACCTGGGCCGACCTCGCGCTGTTCGCTGCCCAGCCAGAATGTGCCGCGGCCCGCAATGATGTACTGGATCTCGTTGGCGCTGGTATGGTAGTGCCTGGGAACGTTGCCCGACTGCACCGCAACCGTCCCGTATGGCGTTGCCACCAGTATTTTCGTACGCAGTGTGCCCATGTTGGGGACCTGCGGCCCGATTTCTTCATTCGTCATGGCCGCCAGGTTGATGATCTGCGGCGCCAGCGCGGCTGTCGGGGTCTGCGCGTAGGCCGGCGGCAGCCCCATGCGGGCCGCAAGGTAGCCGCAAGCAAATGCGATCGAGACGGAGGCAAGGGCGGATAAGCGATGCATATCTTTCCCCTTCGGTTGCTTGGGACCCCTACATTGTTACGACGCTTCAAACCTGCGTTACGGTTCGATTGTCCCACTGCGATCCGCACCCAGAAGTGGGGGAAACCCGCGCTCAAGCGTTCTTGAGTTGATCCAGCAAATACCGAAGTCGTCGGGCCTGGGCAGGCACGATTTGCGGAGTGGACGCCATTCGCTCTACGCGATCGAGCCAATAGCGTCGACCGAACACGGCGATGTTGTCATCGACGGCAACGGCGATCTCGAGGTGTGTAATGGCGCCATCGAGACTCTTCGCCGTATAGGGGCTTTCTTCCTGCGCCCCGGTTTGAGCGCGTTGCCGTGTTATTGCACGCTTCGCATTTTGATTGGCGCGCTTCGGGGGCGGAAATGTTTCTTGTTCAATTGTGGTTATCATTATTTTGCCTTACGTTTCAATAACTGCACCGTGCATACGAATTGCGTATTGGATCGCAACCCCGTCGTATTTCGGTGCAACCGTGTCGGCAAGGTATCCAGCAAGGGGCGTGCCAGCCTTCCACGGCCACGTGGCAGCGGGATAAGGCGGCGCGTGAGAGGGCGGCGCTGGACGATTCCGACCGCGGAAATGGCGCAGAGTGGACGATTTCGACCACTTCGGCCTGATTGCCCGGTGTGCCTCAACGGGCTGGGGCGAGTCCCTGGACGTTCGGTCCGATAGACGCTTCGTGGCGCAATTGAGCTAGCAACGCTATCGCGTCGGCAATGCGGCGGGTCGAATCGGCCGATTGCTCCCGCAACCCGCGAGCGAGCGTGTCGATCGCTTCGGTTTGGCGGCCGGTGGAGCGCAAGAGGTCCGCGAGGTAGCGCGCGGCATCCACGCGCGCGGGCACCGAACCGAACGCGAGCGCCGTCGAAAGGGCGGTGCGCAATCCCTGCTCGGCGGACGTCAGATCGCCGAGCGCCCACTGCGCCCGCGCGCGCGTGACCAGCAGTTCGCCAAGATGGGCGCGTTCCTGGCGCGCGAGCGTGTCGTCAACCGCGGTGGCCAGCATCGCTGCGCATTGTTCCGCGCGGCCGGATCGCAGCAGCAGCTCGCCGTGCTGCCACATTTTGAAGGAATAGAACAGCGCGCCGCCGTTGCAGACCATGTGGTTGTCGTAACCGTCGAGCATCACGGCTTCGGCTTCTGCGTTCAGGCCCAGCTCGCTGAGATGGCAGCCGCGCAAGATCTGGCCCATGCCGCGATAGAACGGGAAGCCGTTGGCGATCGACACCGATTCGAGTTCGCTGGCGAGCGGCCCGCGCCGCGCCTGATCGTCGAAAAGGCACGCCAGCCACGCGGCGCCCTGCAGATTGACGGCGTGCGCCAACGCGTGCGTACCGGGCTCGCTCGCGCGCAGGATCAGCATTTCCATCGCGCGCCGGGCTTGCCCGAACTCGCCGATCTGGTAGGCGGCCAGCCCCTCGAATGTCAACGCGAGGCTCGCCAGGTCGATGCCCTGTGAGCCCGTGCGCACATCGTCCCGCGTCACGCCGAGCAGATTGCCTCGCGCGAGGCAAGCGAGCGCTTCTTCGCTGTCGCCAAGCCAGTAGAGCGTGTTGGTCATCGCGACGTGCGCTTCGTCGCGTGACACGCGATCGCCGCTGTGCTGGGCGCGCTGCAGCATCTCCTGTGCGCTCGCGCGCGCCTGCTTGAGCTGGAGGGTCGTCAACTGGGTGGTCCAGACGCCGAACTGGATCGCCGAGATTTCGCCAGGCTCGCAGATCCCTTCGCCGATCTCGAGCGCCGCGGCGTAACAGGCTGTCGCTTCCGCGTACAGCCAGCCGTGCACGCTGCGCAGGCTTATGCCGAGCAGCCGGTAGGCGTCGAACTGGGCGCGTCGCGCGGCGGCTTCGTCGCGGCTTGTCTGCAGCACGTCGAGGCAGCGCCGCAAATGCGGAATGGCCTCGGCGAAGCGCGAGGCTTCGATCAGCGCGCTCGCGTGTTCCAGACTCTTGTGCGCTTCGCGATGGTGTTCCTCGCGCGACTTCAGGCGGCGTTCGACCGTCTTGCGCCCGACGCCGAGCAAGCTGGCGGCGGCACTCTTGTTCCCTGCGGTGCGTTCCAGCGCGCGATCGATGAGGAGGTCTTCGGCGGCGGCGAGCTTGTCGCGTCCCTCGAGTTGCAGCAGCATGTCCGCGAGCGCTGCGCGCGAAACCGATCCGGCCGTTTCGCTGAGGAGAAACGGCTCTAGCGTGTCTTCTTCGATCAGCGGCTTTTCGGCCAGCACGCTCAACTGGCTGACCAGGTTGCGCAATTGCCGGATATGGCCCGGCCAGCTATGCCGTCCGAGCCGCCGGAGGGCGGCCGGCGAAAACTCGATGCCTCGGCCTTGTTGCGAGGCGAAATGCGCGACGAGCGCAGGAATGTCCTCGACGCGCTGGTCGAGCCCGGGCACGGCCAGCACGAACACCGCGAGCCGGTAAAACAGGTCCTCGCGGAATAGCCCCTGATGCGCCAGCTCGCGCAGATCGCGGTGCGTCGAGGCGACCACGCGCCCCTCGAAACGCAGGCTCGACGAGCCGCCCACCGGGCGGAACGTCCGCGTTTCGAGTGCGCGCAGCAGCTTGGGCTGCAGTGCGAGCGGCAACTCGCCGATCTCGTCGAGCAGCAGCGTGCCTTTGCCGACCTGCAGCAAGAGCCCCGGACGACTCTCGCCAGCGCCGGTGAAGGCGCCTTTGACGTGCCCGAACAGCTCCGCTTCGACGAGATGCTCGGGAATCGCGCCGCAATTCACATCGACGAACGGTTGATCGTGGCGCAGGCTGCGCGTGTGCACGCGGCGCGCGACCAGTTCCTTGCCCGATCCGGTTGGCCCGACGATGAGCAACGCGTGATCGGTGGGCGCGACGCGATCGATCATTCTGACCAGTTGACGAAACGCCGGCGCCTCGCCAATGAACGCGTCGCGATCCGCTTTTGCTCCTGAAAGGCGAACGAAGGGAATGGTACTCATTGCCTCGTGAGCTCCCGATAAACGCGTGGCATTTTCACTGTGATCGTCCCGGCGACTGCGATGGGTGACGGCGCATCGGTCCCGTGCCTCGCGGCGCCCCCGGAGTAGGGTTTTGCAGCGGTCGTAGTGGTCAAGCCTCTTTGGGCACCAGCGAAAATCCGTGAGCGCCATGGGAAGCCGGGTCTCATTGTAGTCCCGACGCCGCGCCTCATTCTCGAGTTTCGCTTCAACCAGGGATACGCACCATTGCGGGTTCAGGCGATGCTCCCGCCGCGAAAGCGGAGGGAGCATCGGTTGCACCGAGGATCACGCCGAAACCGATAAGGCGATGCGGAGGTCGCTAGAACGCGTGACGGATGCCCAGCATGACCGCTGTCGTGGCCATGCCCGGCGCCACGGGCTGGCCATACGTGATGGGCTGGTTCATCGTTCCCCGGTTGTTCACGTGCCCCACCTGGCCGTAGACGAGCGTCGCTTTCGACAGGCTGTACTCCGCGCCGGCTGCAACTTCGATCGACTTGTTGGCCGAGTTGTTGCGGTCCTTCAGGTAGTACACGCCACTGGTGACCTTGAAGGCAGGCGAGAACTGGTAGCCGAGGCCAGCCGAATACAGGTCGAGGTTGACCTGGTCAAAATTATTCGGATTCCTGCCGTTTGCATACGACGCGGAAACCGAGAAGGCGTGGTACGTGTATAGCGCGCCCACGTAGAGAAAGCGGTTATTGGCCAGTCCGGTGGGCACCGTCGTCGGGCCGGGATTCGTATCGTGGCCAAGGTAGTATCCCGCCGCAAAACGCAGGCCGTAGTTCGAGTATTTCAGTACGGCGGACTCGCGCGTGCCTCCCTGGAAGCTGCCCGGCACACCGCCGGGGGCATACTCGAGTGCCGCGGACAGCCCAGCGAACTTGGGCGATTCGTAGACAATCGCATTGCTGTCGTACAACGCGCCGATAGGCCCGTTGGTGCTCGCGCCCTGCCAGCCGGCAGCCTGGTTCATGCCCAGCCACGCAGTCAGGATGCTGCCGAAATAGTGTGCTGCCTGGACGTCGGTCTCGGCCATTGCATAGGCAATCGGCACGATCTGGCGACCGAAGTTGACCGTGCCGAACGGTCCCGACACACCTACCGTTGCGATCTGGTTGAACTGTGCGGCCACGCCCGGCGTATCGCCCAGGTTGAACTGGCCGGTGCCGCTGTCGAACTCGCCTTGCAGTCTGAAATTGACGTGATAACCGCCGCCGATGTCCTCGGTTCCCCTGAGTCCCCAGTAGCTCGCGTAGATGCCGCCATCCTTGTAGCGATAGACCTTGCCGAGGTTCGGCGCCGTCGGGCTCAACGTGGCTGCCGACGTGCTTTGATACAACATCCCGGCATCGACGACCCCATACAGCGTCACTGACGACTGCGCGTGTACTGCGCTCCCTGTTGCCGCTAGAGCGGCCGCAGCTATCCATTTCAATTTCATTGCGTCTCCGGTTTCTTTTTGCGTTTAAGCGGCCTGTTGCGACCGCCGTATGTACTGAACACGTCGGATGCTTCGCTTCAATGCCAACTGCGCTCGTCGAAGGCTTCCTGGTCGTGCCTCGCTACTGATTCGGTGTGCTACATGAATCAAAGCCGTTCTTCTATTGTCTCCGCGCGCTTATTTCTCCCGATGAGCGAGCGCTTTACGCACCGCCAAACGGCTTTTGCACGGTCAGCTTGTTGGTCACGGAAGTCACCCCCGGAACACTCTTCGCGATCTCAGCAACCTCATTGATCTGCGAAGCGTCCGTGACCGTGCCGTTCAGCGTCACCGCGCCGCCTCTTGCGACAACGCTGATATCGCCTGCGCTGATCTTCTTGCGCTTGCCGATGGCGGCATACACCTGCCGGCGCAGCGCGCGATCGGCTTGCCTTGCGTTGATGGGGGCCGCAGCGCTTTGCGCGGCGGATGCAGCCGGCACACCGGCAGGCGCACTGGCCGTCTGGCCCGGCTGCGACCAGGCGTTGCTGGACGCGGCCAGAATCAATGTGGCAATCGCCAACGCGCGTGCCTGAATACGGTTCATCGAATACTCCTGTTGTGATGAAGGAAGGAATCAGAAGGGGGGAGCCGAAAGCGGTCTAGCTGACCTTGCGCTGCATGTTTTGCCAGTACTTTTCCTTGACCGTGCGCCGCAGGACTTTGCCGACCACCGAGGTCGGCAATTGCTCGACGAACACCAACGACTTCGGCGCCTTGTAGCCGCCGAGCTTTTCCCTGGCATGCGCGATCAGCTCGGCGGCCTCGACCGAGGCGCCGGGACGCAGCAGCACTTCCGCATGCACAGCCTCGCCCCACTCGGAATGGGGAACGCCGACCACGGCGGCCATCATGACGGCCGGGTGCGAGGCCAGCGCCGCCTCGACTTCGATCGCATAGACGTTGAAGCCGCCGCTGATGATCATGTCCTTCAAACGGTCGACGATGTACAGGTAGCCGTCCTCGTCGATATAGCCGAGGTCGCCCGACTTCCAGGCCCCGTCGGCGAACTCGGCGGCCGTCGTTTCCGAATTGTTGTAATAGCCCTTGATGACGGCCCGGCTGCGGATGTGGATTTCGCCGGGTTGGCCGGTTGGCAGCGGGTTGCCATGCTCATCGGTCACGTAAACCTCGACGCCCGGCGTCGGCCGGCCCGCCGAGGATAGACGTGCGATGCCGCCCGCGGTCTTCTGTCCGGTCTCGTGCTCGGCCTTGTCGAGCGTCGACACGAACATCGGGACCTCAGTCGCGGCGTAGACCTGCGCGAAGATGGGACCGAAGCACGCAATCAGCTCTTCGAGCTTCGCGGGACTCATCGGCGCGGCGCCGTAGATCAGGGTGTTCAGCGAAGAGAGATCGCGTGGGCTGGCGTGCTGCAATTCGAGCAGGCGGTACAGCACGGTCGGCACCAGGAACGAATGCGTCACGCGCTGCTGCTCGGCCGTTTCCCGCCATTGCTCGAGATCGAGCTGATTGAGCGTCAGGTTGGCGCCGCCGGCATAGAAAGTCGGCACGAAGGCGACCATCGTGCCATGCGAGAGCGGCGCCACGTGCAACATGCGCGTGCGGTCGTTGAAGCCGAAATCCGGGTTGCTGAAGCCGCCGTCGCGGCAAGCCATCAGATTGCCGATCGAGTACATCGCGCATTTGCCCTGGCCCGTCGTGCCGCCGGTGAAGCGCAACATGAAGATGTGCTCGTCGTCGTCCAGCTCGACGTTGGCGTCGAGCTCGGAGGCCGTGTCGACGAGGCTCCAGAACGCGCGCACGCCGGGGCGCACGGCCTGTTCCGGCGTCGGATCGTCCATGACGACGATCTCGCAGCCGGCCGCGCGCAACATGGCGTAGTAGTCATCGAGCAGGCGCGTTTCAATGAATACGACCTTCGGCTTGACCAGTTCGATCTGACGCGCGTGCTCTTGCGGCGCGTCGCGCAGGTTGGTCATGACTACCGTGCCTGCCTGCTTGAGGACGGTCGGCAGCATCATCAGGCTCAGGTTGTCGTTTTCGAGGATGAGCAGGAACTTGTCGCCGTTGCCGACCCCGAGCGCATTGCGCAGCGCGTCGGCGATGCGGTTGGTCAGCAGGTGGTATTCGCGGTAGCTGTAACCGCGGCCGCGCTCCACATTGACGATCGCTTGCCGGTCGCCGAAGCGCAGCGTCATCAGGCGCATGATGCGGCAAAAGTTCATCTTCATGGATGTGTCTCCTTTGTTCTTTCGCCCTCCCGCTTTTTGAGCGGAAGGACAGCCCTGTCGCCGGTGCGGCGCGCTTAACGCGCGCGCAGGCGTGACGCGGCGTCGAGGCGGATCGTGTGCGCGTTGAGGTAGGCGTTTTCGATGATGAACGCGCAGCAGTGCGCGAACTCGCGCATGTCGCCGAGGCGCCGGGGGGCTTCGATTTGCGTCGTCAACGCGGCGACAATCTTTTCGTCGAGCGTCCGCACCATCGGCGTCATGAACAGGCCAGGCGCAATGGCGTTGACACGGATGCCGACGTCACCAAGCTCGCGCGCCGCCGGCATGTTCATGCCGAGCAGCGCCGCCTTGGAGGCCGCATAGGCGACTTGACCGATCTGCGCCTCGTAAGCGGCACCCGACGAGATGTTGATGATCACGCCACGCTCTTCGCCGGCCTCCGGCTCGTTCTTGACCATCTGCTCGGCGCATTTCGACATGACGTTGAACACGCCATTGACGTTGACCGCCGTCACCTGGGCGAATTTCGCGAGCGGCGTGGCCTTGCCTTCCTTGCCCAGCACCTTGCACGGCGTGGGCAGCGCCGCGCAATTGATGCAGACGTGAACCGTGCCGAAGCGCTCAGTCACAGCGGCTAGTGCGCTCTGCACCGATTCCTCGTTGGCGACGTCGGTTTGCACGAACATCGCGTGTTCGGCGCCGACGTCCTCGACCGCCTTGGCGCCGGCCTCGGCGTTCAGATCGAAGATAGCGACGCGCGCGCCTTTCTCCTGTACCAGATAGCGCGCTGTGGCGAGGCCGAGGCCCGACGCGCCGCCGGTAATGACGATGACTTTTCCTTCAATACGCATGATGTTTCCTGTAGATATTAAATGCTTCGCCTCGGCGCCCTAGAACGCCGGCACGCCGGTCAAGGCGCGGCCGATAATGAGTTGCTGGATCTGGGTCGTGCCTTCCGGAATCGGCGCGATGATCGCCTCGCGAGCGAGTTTCTCGACGAGGAATTCGGTCGTGACGCCATTGCCCCCGTGGATCTGCACGGCCTGGCGGGCGATCTTCACGGCGGCTTCGCAGGCGAAATACTTGGCCATTGCCGCTTCCATCTCGGCCGGCACGCCGGCTTCGATCATCGACGCGGCGCGGTAGGTCAACAGGCGCGCTGCGTCCACGTTGGTGGCCATTTCGGCCAGCATCGCCGCGATCAACTGATGGCCCGCGATGACCTTGCCGTGCTGGCGGCGTTCCTTCGCATAACGAACCGCTTCTTCGAGCGCGCGGCGGCCGATGCCCAGTCCCTGGGCGGCGACGAATACGCGCGACCGCTCGAACAGCGAGAGCGTATTGCGCAATCCCTCGCCTTCGTTGCCGATCATGTTGGAGGCGGGCACGCGCACATCGGTCAGGAAGATCTGTGCAGTGGACTGGCTGTTGAAGCCGATCTTGTGGATGCCGCGGACTTCGTACGGATGCTCCTTGCGGTCGAGCAGGAAATGGGTCAGCCCCTTGCGCGGGTCGTCGCTGGTTCGGCAGGTGCAGATCAGGAAGTCCGAGTACTCGCCATTGCTGATCCAAGTCTTTTCGCCGTTGATGATGAAATGGTCGCCATCGCGGCGCGCACGCGTTCTGATCTCCAGGACGTTGGAGCCGACGTCGGGCTCGGAAATGCCCATCGAGACGAAACTGTCGCCGCTCAACAGGCCGGGCAGGTAGCGTTCACGCAAATGTGGGGGTGCAACCTTCTCGAGCAGCACGACGCCAAACGAGTTGATCAGCACCGGCACCGACAGGTCGGCCGAAGTGGTGGCCACTTCCTCGAACAGCATCAGCGAAGTCAGCCAATCCAGCCCCATGCCGCCGTTGGCTTCGCTCGCGATGCCCGACACCAGCCCGAACTCCGTTAGCTGGCGCATGATGGCGGCCATCTTGTCGCGCGGCACGAACTTGTCGCGGTATTGCTTGCTGAAGATCGGATCGATCTCGGCGTCGAGGAAGCGTTTCAGTCCATCGACTGCAGCCTGCTGCTCTTCAGTGCGGAATACGCGTCCCATTGTGGAGTCCTTATTGTTTTGCCAGGATATTGACGCCGACCACGGCTTCTTCGATGCCGTACAGGCCGCCGCCGTTTTCCTGAATGGCGATGCGTGCGTCTCGAACCTGACGCTGTCCCGCTTCGCCGCGCAATTGCGTCACCAGTTCGTGAATCTGGCCAAGACCGGTAGCGCCGATCGGATGCCCCTTCGATTCGAGGCCGCCGGACGGGTTGATCGGGATGCGTCCGCCGACCGTGAAGTCGCCGCGCCCGGCCGCGGGGCCGCCTTCGCCGAACGGCACCAGCATCAGCGATTCGGCGTTGAGGATTTCGCCGATCGCCGAGGCGTCGTGCACTTCGGCAACGTCAACGTCCGCAGGGGCGACGCCGGCTTGTTCGTAGGCTTTCTTCGCTGCGAGGTGAGCGATGATTTTTTGCGGCTCGTCCAGACTGCGCGTCGTGCCGGTCTGAATGACGCTGGCCAGCACGCGCACGGCGCGGCCGGGGGTGCCCCACAGGCGCTTCAGGCCGTCGGCGGTGCACAGCACGGCGGCGGCGGCGCCGTCGCTGATCGGCGAGCACATGGCCGTCGTCAGCGGGTAGGTGATCGGCGGCGAAGCCAACACCGCCTCGATCGTCATGGGCTGCTGGAATTGCGCCAGCGGGTTATGCACGGAGTGCTGGTGGTTCTTGGCCGCGACCGCGGCAATCTGGTGCTGCGTGGTGCCGTATCGCTTCATATGGTTGCGGCAGATGGCGGCGTAGACATCCATGAACACGCTGTACGGGCGCTCGGACATCGTGCCGGGCGGGGGCTCGACGCCTTCGCCCAATGCCAGCAGCGTCTTCTTGTTTGCCTCGACCGTGGAGACGTCCCAGCCGCCATCGAATGCGGCAAACATCCTCGCCTTGTCGGCGATGTTCATCTTTTCCGCGCCGACGGCCAGCGCCACGTCGCAGGTTCCGGCGCGCAGTGCCTGCACCGCCAGGTTGAATGCCGAGGAGCCGGCGGCGCAGGCGTTTTCGACGGTGAACACCGGAATGCCCTCGATGCCGATGCGGCGCATGGCGATGGGCCCGGGAATCGCGGTCTGCCCCTGGAACTGGCCATTGGTCAGCGTCGCATAGAATGCCGAGCCGATGTCGGCAGCCTCTGCGCCGGCGTCTTTCAAGGCCAGGGTGACGGCTTCGCCGACCATGTCGTATACGCTGCGCTCAAGCAGGCGCCCGAACGGCGTCATGCCGACGCCGGCCACATAGATATCGTTCATGTAATTCCCGAAAAAGGGATGAGAGATGCAGGATGAAGACGTGGGTCGGCTCAACGGCCCTGGAATTGCGGCGCGCGCTTTTCGGCGAATGCCTGCAAGCCTTCCTGCAGGTCAAAGCTGCGCAGATGGCGACGCAGCATGACCTGCTCATGCAGCAAGGCGTCGTCCCGGCTCTTGTCGGCGGAGACGCGCGCGACTTCCTTCATGCGCCGCAACACGACAGGGCTCTTGCCGGCAATCTGGCCGGCCAGCTTCATCGCCGCATCGGCCAGGTCGCCGTCGGGATGCACTTCGGAGACGAAACCGTATGCCTTCATCTCAGCCGCCGAAAGCGTCTTGCCGGTGAACAGCAGATACATCGCGATGTTCTGGGGAATGAGGCGCGGCAAAACCGCTGCGCCGCCGGCGCCGGGATAGACGCCGAAGTTGGCATGCGCGTCCCCGATGCCGGCGCTTTCCGCAGCGATGACGATGTCGGCGCACATGGCCATCTCGAGGCCCCCGGCCATGGTGACGCCGTTCAGCGCGGCGATCACCGGTTTGGGGAAATTGCGCAGGCGCGCAAGCGTTGCGTCGGCCCGGTCGAGGAAATCGGCTTCGCCGGCCTCGGACTTCTGACTGGCCAGCACCTCCTTCAAGTCCGCGCCGGCGCAGAAAGCGGGGCCCGCGCCGGTCAAGACCAGGACGCGAATCTCATCGTCGGCGGCGATCTGTGCCAGCCGGCGATCCAGTTCGGCCAGCAGCGCGGTATTCATCGCGTTCATCGCCTTGGGGCGATTCAGCGTCAAGCGCGCAACCGCGCCCGTTGTTTCAAACAGCAAGGCTTCTTCGGGCATGATGTCTCCGGATTATCTGGGTATGTTGTCGCGGCGGAGAGGCGAAGACCTGTCCGCGCCAGGAAGTCATCATAGGCAGGGGGCAATGACCGCGCGGCTCTTTGGAACGAAAAGTACATTCCGCAGAGCGATCCGCGGTGAATGGTCGTGGATCGCGCGAGTGAGCCGTGACTGTGGAAGGAGGGCGGTCGTCCCGGCACGGACGAAGGACGGCTGCCGTGAGCGCGCAATGACCCGTTCAGCGACGGTGTAGAATCGGCAGCACCACCGTTTGCTTACATCGCCGCGCCTTGAAATCCGACCGCCACCCCTCCCACGTCGCCACACAGGAAGCGACGACCATAGCGGGGTACTGCACGGCAATCGCCAAGACGCTGCAAGCCAGCGGAATCGACAGCGAGCGCATTTTTCGCTCGGTCGGCGTGCCACCCCAGACGGTCAACGGCCCGATGATCCGATTGCCTGTCGCCACCCTGACCCGGCTATACCGTGCTTGCGTGGAGGCCACCAACAATCCGTATTTCGGCCTGTCGGTCGCCCGGCACATCCACATCTCCAACTTGCATGCGCTCGGCTATGCGCTCGCCGCCAGCAGCACGTTGCTCGACTTTTGTCGCCGGCTGGCGCGGCATTTCCGGCTGGTGTCGCAATCGGCGACCGTTCGTGTCATTGAAGAAGGCGACACCATTGCCGTGCACGCCACCGATTTCAGGATCGAGGTCTGCGGCGAAACTGAAGACGCATTCGTGGGTTTCCTGGTGCAGACGATGCGCATGTTGTACAAGCCGGGGTTCAACCCGCTGTCCGTGGCATTCCATCGCCCAATGCCGCGCGAGGGTGACGAGCCGTACCGCGCCTTGATGCGAGCGCCGGTCAGTTTTTCGAATCCGGCCACGACGCTGACTTTCGACAGGCACGCGTTGATGCAGCCGCTCGGCGGCGCCTGCCCGGAATTGGCGCAAGTCAACGACAATATCGCCAATCAATATCTTGCCCGACTGGACAAGAGCGACGTGGTGACCGGTGTCACGCAGAAAATAATCGAATTGCTGCCCTCGGGCGACTGCAGCAGGGAGAAGGTCGCGGAAGCGTTATGCGTGAGCCCGGCTACGTTGCAGGTGCGCCTCGCGCAGCGCGGCACGCATTTCCTGCAGATCATGGATGACACGCGCCGGGAACTGGCTTGCAATTACATCCGGCAGCGAAGCAGCTCCGTAACTGAAATCGCTTTCTTGCTTGGATTCACGAGCACCAGCAATTTCGCCCGCGCATTCAAGCGCTGGACCGGCGTATCGCCTACGCAGTTCCGGGACGATCGAACTGACCAGGCGGCTTTGTCGTAGTAGGGATCAGCCGATGAAATTCTCGCGAGCCTCGAATGGCTTTGCGCACGGGTATAAACAGTATTGGGACGAACAGTATGAACATCAATGAAGCTGCGATTGACGACGCCGTTCTCGCGCTCCTGCACTTGACCTTGCATGATCACTACCGTGCCTGGAAAGGCTTCGATTGGGATTCCCTCAATCGTCTTTATGAGCGAGGCCTCATCGACAATCCCGTCAACAAGACGAAGTCCGTGGTACTCACTGACGAAGGCTTGCGCGAATCCGAACGTCTCTTCAAGCAACTCTTCAGCACGGGTGACAGCACAATCGATTAATGGAACGAATTTTTAACTCGTGACACTCGTTCTGCCTTCACGATCTTCGGTGTGAAGCAGTGCCTCGACGAAAGTGGGGTGCCGCGCGCCTACGTCGACGCATTGCGCACAAATGCGGGGCATCGAACTGTCGGTACGCCGCAGACATCCCGCGGCGAGGCTGTCGGCGCGCCACCACCACTTTGCGCTTCGCAGTCATGCCCGCGGCTGCCGCGCAGGCCCGATGCGACCGTGCAACGCCGCGTGCCGCCTCGGGGCGCGGCACGCGGCGCGAACATGGCATACCCTGTGCTCGAGGTTCTGCGGCCTCCCCGATATGCTAAGCTTTTGAGGAGCGCTGCGCGCAAATATGGCGTGCGATCGATTGCTTTTCTCGGCTGTATGAAGAGGAGAAGCGCCCATGAAGATCCTATGGGTCGATGACCACGAAATTCTTTGCGTTGCGCTTTCCGAATATGTCCAGACACACGCGTCGGAGCTGAGCGCAACGCCAATCGACATCACGCCCGTGTTCACGCTTGCCAGCGCGCTTGAAGAAGTCAACAAGACACCTCCGCCGGACCTCGTATTCCTGGATCTCAATCTGGATGGTGAGAACCGCGGCGCTGCCACACTCGAGCATTTCCAGGCCGGCAATCCATCCGGCGTTCCCGTGGTCATCTGCACAGGACTGGCACCTGGAAGCGATCATGAAGTGGAAATCCTGCGAATGTGCATGCGTGACTACGCTGCTCGAGGCATCCTGCTGAAAGGCGGCGCGCACAAAAAGATGTTCGTTGGACTGAGCCGGATCTTGGGAGGTGAGCTCTGGATTCCGGAAGAAGTCTTGCTCCGCTTCGCCTGCTCGACACAAGCACCCACAGCCAGCCGGAGTCAACATCATCTTGGGCTTTCTCCGCGCGAGTGGGAACTGGCGCGCTGCATTGCGCGTGGCCTCTCCGGGAAGCAGATCGCAAGAGAGCTTGGCGTCTCCGAGGGTCATGTCCGGCAGGTTTCTTGTGTCATTTACGACAAACTTCAAGTCAGAAACCGCGTTGAAGCGGCACTTCGAGTCAATGCCGAGCTGGCGCTTGGAAGGGGGGAGGCAGATACGCGACCGTCGTAAAGAGTTCTGCTACACCGCGTTTCATGTGCCCTTGCCATCCCTTTTAGCCGCCTTCGGTCGACGTTTTGGGTTTGTATTTTGCAAGTGTGGTCAATAAGGTCCGTTCCGAAACCGGTTTCGACAAAAGCTTCATGCCACTCACGGCGACTTTTTTGAGCACAGCCGACGAGGTGTCGCCCGACCACAGGATCGCAGGGATCGCAGCGCCGCTGGCGGCGCGGACCGCCGTAATCGCGGCAATACCGTCCTCGTTTTCCAGCCGGTAGTCGGAGAGGATGAAGTGCGGACCGCTTGCCAACGCTTCGATGCCCAATTGCTCGATGACATCGGATGACGATTCTCCCGCCACGACGTAGCAGCCACGCTCGCTCAGGCGCATCGATATTTCGATCCTCAAGTCGCGATTGTCCTCGATGATCGCCACGACCATATTGGTCAGGTCCGGGTCGGCGTCTTCGACCGTTTGAACCTCGCGCAACTCCGGCGGTATGAGTCCGATGAACGGGACCGTAACCGAGAAACGCGATCCGCGCCCGGGTGTCGAGTCCACGTCCAGTGTATGACCAAGAAGGTTCGCGAGGCCCTGGACGATGGACAGACCCAGGCCGAACCCTTTTTCGCGATTCCGCTCGGGATTATTGACCTGGACATAGCTTTTGAAGATATCCGCCTGTCTGCCTTCGGGAATGCCAATCCCGTTGTCCCAGACGTTTATCTTTATGTGGCTGCCTCGCTTCTGGCAACTCACCAGAACATGCCCCTTCTTGCCTCCCTCTTCGGAAGGCGTGTAACGGACCGCGTTGATCACCATATTCCGGACGATCCTGTCCAACGCATGTCGATCCGTATGGACCAGCCAGGGGCGGCTATGGAGTCTTAACTTCAGCCCCTTCGCCTCAGCCAGCGGCTGCATATCCACGACGATGCCGCGCAAAAGGGAAGGCAGCGCTACTTCCTGAACTTCTACGTTCCAGGTGCCGGACTCGAGGCGGCAGATATCGAGTGCGCCGTTAATCATCCCTTCCATCGCATCCACTTGCCTTTGGGCAAGCGAGACGTCCTCGACCAGATGAGTCGATTTAATGCTCCGCACGATGAAATTCAGCTTCAGGCCGAGCGTGGTGAGCGGTTGGCGCAAGTCATGGCTGATCGCAGCGATAAGCAGGTTCTTCTCCGCCTTTGCCGCTTCAGCCCGCTCTCGTGCCTCATCGAGAATAATCTGTTTAACATACGAGCGTTGCTGACTGTAAAAGACAAACCACGCGAGGAAACAATAGCCAATGAGTTGAGACGTATAAAAAACCAGGATTCCGGGCCGGTAAATCAATAGAGGGGGGGCCAGGCTAAATCCGAACGGGATAGCACCGAGCACGAATGAGCCTAAATTCGCCCGAAGACTGGGTGCGAGCAGCAGCAAGGTAAATGTATGGCTGATTAGCGTGTACTCAAGGAAGCCAAGACTGGCCAATTTGACGTAGGGAGCATGGCTCGAGAAATCGGGAGGGGTTAGCCCAAAGCTACCCACCGCCCACCAGAACGATGTCAACGTGACGGCCGCAGCCCATACCCAGTGCATCTGCTCGACCGCGTCGGCGCTGGCATGCTTCGGGAGCGCCATGGTCCGTTTCAGCAAGCAGGCTGCCATGGGCGTGGCCACGCCCCACAGCCCCAGAATCCAGGCGAAACGAAACCAGCGATAGCTCTCCGGCGTTTTGATCCACGATCCATAGATGGACAACAGCGTGGCTCCGACCGACACAAGCACGGTCCAACATACCGCTCGACGGGACAGCGATCTTAATAACTCACGTTTGACAAAGAGATGCTGCTCGGTACTGAGTGCTGCAACCGCTCCCGGAAAGGGATTCACGAATTCAGCGAATCGGCGGAACTCGATTTCGTGAGCCGTTTCACCCGCGCACGGTGATGTTCTGGCACCGGGTTTTGCGCCCGCGTCAGCGTAACGTCGTGTTTGAATACGGGACGCCATAGCAGGCCTCCGAGAATCAAATGCAGCTACGCTCCGTAGTGCTCGCTTTGTGTTCCGCTGCCATCTCTTTCACCGGCCTTCGGTCACGGTTTTGGGCTTGTGTTCTGCAAGTATGGTCAGCAAGGTCTGTTCCGCATCCGGTCCCGACAAGAGCTTCATGCCGCTGACGGCGCCTGTTTTGAGCACAGCCGACGAGCTGTCGCCCGACCACAGGATTGCAGGGATCGCAGCGTCGGTAGCAGCGCGGACCGCCGCGATCGCAGCAATACCGTCCTCGTTTTCCAGCCGGTAGTCGGAGAGGATGAAGTGCGGACCGCTTGCCAACGCCTCGATGCCCAACTGCTCGATGACATCGGATGAGGATTCCCCGGCCACGACGTAGCAGCCATGCTCGATCAGGCGCATCGATATTTCGATCCTCAAGTCGCAATTGTCCACGATGATCGCCACGACCATGTTGGTCAGGTCCGGGGCGGCGTCTTCATCCGTTTGAACCTCGCGCAACTCCGGCGGTATGAGTCCGATGAACGGGACCGTAACCGAGAAACGCGATCCCCGCCCGGGTGTCGAGTCCACATCCAGTGTGTGACCAAGAAGGTTCGCGAGGCCCTGGACAATGGCCAGACCCAGGCCGAACCCTTTTTCGCGATTCCGCTCGGGATTATTGACCTGGACATAGCTTTTGAAGATATCTGCCTGTCTGCCTTCGGGAATACCGATCCCGTTGTCCCAGACGCTTATCTTTATGTGGCGGTCACGCCTCTGGCAACTCACCAGAACATGCCCCTTCTTGCCTCGCTTTTCGGAAGGCGTGTAACGGATCGCATTGGTCACCATATTCCGGACGATCCTGTCCAACGCCTGGCGATCCGTACGGACCAGCCAGGGGCGGCTATGGAGTCTTAACTTCAGCCTCTTCGCCTCAGCCAGCGGCTGCATATCCATGACGATGCCGCGCAAAAGGGAAGGCAGCGCCACCTCCTGAACTTCAATGCTCCAGGTGCCGGACTCGAGGCGGCAGATATCGAGTGCGCCGTTAATCATCCCTTCCATCGCATCCACTTGCCTTTGCGCAAGCGCGACGTCTTCAACCAGATGGGTCGATCTCATGCTCCGCTCAATGAAATCTAACTTCAGGCCAAGCGTGGTGAGCGGTTGGCGCAAGTCATGGCTTATTGCCGCGATAAACTGGTTCTTCTCCGCCGTTGCCGCGACAGCCTGAGATCGCGCCTCCTCGAGAACGACCTCATTGACACACGTCCGTAGCTGATCGTTGCAAATGAACCATACGATGACACAATAGCCAATTAATTGAGCCGTATACCAGTCAAACATTCCTGGCCGGTGAGTAAACAGCAGGGGTGCCATGTTGAAGCCGAATGGGACTGTGCCGATTACGAGTGCACCTAAAGCCGCACGAAAGCTGGGTGCGAGCAGCAGCAAAGTAAATGCGTGGCTGATCATCGTCAGTTCCATGAAGCCGTACCTGGCGAATCTAAAGTAATAACCGTGGAGAACCACGAAGGTGGGTGGGGTTAGTCCAAAGCTGGCCGCCGCCCACCAGAACGATGTCAGCATGACCAATCCAGCCCACGCCCAATGCATCTGCTCGACCGCGCGGACGCCGGCGTGCTCCGGGAGCGTCATGGTTTTTTTCAGCAAGCAGGCTGCCGAGGGAACGGCTATCGCCCATAGTCCCAGGATCCAGACGACACGGAACCAGGGATAAACATCAGACGTTTGGATCCACGATCCCATTACGAACCAGAACGGGCTTCCGATCAACAGTAGCGCGATCCAATATACCGATCGACGGGAGAGCGATTGCAATAACTCGCGTTTGACGAGGAGATTCTGCTCGGCACTGAGTACTGCAATCGGCCCTGCAAAGAGATTCATCAATTCAGAGAATCTGAGGCGCTCGATTACGCGAGCGGCTTCACTCCCGCACGGTGATGTTCTGGCCCCGGGTTTTGCGCCCGCGTCAGCATCACGTGGTGTTCGAGTACAGGACGCCATAACCGGCCTCCGGGCATCAGGTGCAGCTACACCCCATTGTGCTAGCGGTCCGCCGGCAAGTCGATGGACAAGTGTTCTGTTTTTTGCCGAACAAAAGTTCGTGACTCATACAGGTAGCCCGTGGCTGAGCACCATTCCGGGTATTGGGTGGAAGACCATCAAAGCGGCCGAGCGAGGGTGAATATGGGGCGGCGGCCTCGCTAACGAATAATCGCAGGGCGACACCGAACATTTATTCGCCCACAAAGGAACATTTAATGCCGAACATCAAATTATCGACGTGGCTACAACTGACACGGTTACACGGCGTAATAATGCAACATAATTCGAAACAAGGAGGGCGGCAATCGCCGCAGCATGGCTCACGTTACGCCCCCGAGTCAGGCCAGCCGGGTCTCAGACGACTCTACACCCCATATCAACCACAACATCCAGTTTGTCCGCAGAACTGGCTGCAGTGTGCTATCAGGCATCCTGATTATTAAGTGAGCAGTAAATCAAGGAGATCCATCATGAAAACCTTTGTATGCCTTGTCCTTGCCAGCTGTGCGCTTGCAAGCCCGGTCGTCAGCTTTGCTCAGAGCACCGCGCCCGTCACCCGTGAGCAGGTGCGTGCGGAACTGATCCGCCTCGAGCAGGCCGGCTATCGCCCGGGCGACGGCGACCATACGACGTATCCTGAGCAGATTCAAGCTGCTGAAGCGAAGATCACTGCACAGGACAGCCAGAAGGCGGGCGACAGTGACGTTGGCGGCACGACGGCCAATGGCACCTCTGCTTCCGGTGGCGTCATGCAAGTGTCGAAGCCCATGTCATCGTCGTGTGTCGGCCCCGCAAGTTACTGCAACCTGTTCTTCGGCAATTAACCGCCGATGGCTCTCCCGACCGCGCCCCCACGATCCGGGTAACGTGCCCGAATCGTATGGGGGCGTCCTTAACGGAAGCGTCCCAAGTTTCGGACCCTCCGCAACGAATAGCCGGTGAC